>VRZD01000049.1 GCA_016743235.1 Pantanalinema sp. GBBB05
AATCAACTGTCATCCCACCCCAGCAAGCCTCCGCAGGTGCAGACAACTCCCCTGCCCCAGCCACCGGAGCATCCCTGTCCCCAGTTCCTTTCCTCGCGCCACCAGAACTGGAGGGGAAACCCCATTTTGCCGGAACGTCGATCGCGGTTAACTCCAAATTTCCGCTGGCTACCCGTGACGCGGGTCTGTTACTTACCAATCCCTTCCTACCCCGACTGTTAGAAACCACAGGAATTAAACATCCTCAGCATCCGACCATTCCCGAGGCACAACTTCCCCGTGCTGCCGCCCTATTACATTACCTTGTCACTGGAAATGACACACTGTTTGAACATGAACTCACCTTGATCAAAGTGCTATTAGGACTCACTCCCAATCACTCACTATTAGTGGCAGAGGGACTGCTCCAACCCGACGATAAAACCGAAACAGCAGCTTTGCTCCAAGCATTGATCGACTATTGGGGTGCCTTAAAAACCACCTCGATCGATGGACTGAGATCATCCTTTCTGCACCGATCGGGACTGTTGCGTGAGCGTGAAAACGGTTGGTGGGTGCAGGTTGAATCTAAACCCTACGATATGCTGCTGAATCAATTGCCCTGGAGTATTAGTGTGGTCAAACTACCATGGATGCAACGCCCGATTTACTCAGAATGGCAAACCCCCTAGCGGCAAACGCCAGGGATTTGGATCGTGAACTGCATTGGTTTGCGGATGTGCTTAACCTGCGGCTCCAGCTCTATTTTGGCGTAGAAACGTCCTGTTCCTCGATCGCCGATCTGCCACCACCGGATCTCAGCCGGAGCGTGTCTAGCTATGCTCAATTTCTTCAGCAACACCACCTTTCAACTGAAGAACGGTTAATCCTATTGCTGGCTTTAATTCCTCATATCCGCCCCCAACTGCTGGATGTCCTCTGGGGTAAAAATGAATCGATTGATCGTGGCTTTACCGAATTCGGCGGGCTGCACGGAGCCACCCACAGCGGCTTCATACCAACGGGAGAAACAGCCGCATTCTTAGTAGCAGGAGACAGTCTAGTCGATCGCTTCGCTTTGACTCAGTTGTTTGAAGGTGATCGGACCTTTGCCCGTCAGGATGTCCTTAGCCTTGCCCCTGTGGCTCCCGGCGAACCGATACTGAGTGGAGCACTACTTCTTTCGCAGGAATATCGCGATCGCTTCACTACAGGCATTGAGCATAAACCCAACTTCAACAGTAATTTTCCGGCTCGCCGCATCGAAACCCAACTTGATTGGAATGCCCTGGTGCTGCCCGCTGCTGTTCTGGAACAACTTGAAGAAATCAAACACTGGATTTACTACGGACGGGAACTGCTTCAGGATTGGGATATGGCAGCCAAGTTACGTCCTGGATTTACTAGCTTGTTTTATGGTGCACCGGGAACCGGAAAAACCTTTTCTGCTTGTCTACTGGGCAAGCACTGCGGTTGTGATGTGTATCGGGTAGATTTAAGTCTAGTTGTCTCCAAATATATTGGAGAAACCGAAAAAAATCTGGCGAAAATCTTTGATCTAGCCGAACACAAAAACTGGATTCTCCTATTTGACGAAGCAGATGCGCTATTTGGCAAACGCACTAAAGTCGATGACTCTCACGATCGCTACGCTAACCAGGAAATTAGCTTTTTGCTCCAACGCATTGAAGACTTCAACGGCGTAGTCATTCTTTCTTCCAACTTGAAAACCAATATCGATGATGCATTTCTCCGACGCTTCCAATCCGTCATTGCCTTTCCCATGCCTAAAGCTGCCGAACGACTCCGGATCTGGAAACATGCCTTCTCTGCCAAAGCTATCCTCGACGATCGCATTAACCTTAACCGCATCGCCGAAACTTATGAGTTATCCGGTGGCACAATCATGAATGCGGTCCGCTACTCATCCTTAAAAGCATTGAGCCGACGCAGTCAAACCATCCTGCTAGAAGATCTCGAAGAAGGCATTCGCCGCGAATTTCTTAAAGAAGGACGCACTCTATAAACCTCTATCCCCTGCTAGAGCGATTGTGGATACCATTCAAACGAAAACCGTTAACCGTCCTGCTCCCGTCATCCAAGCGGCAGCATCCCCTCTAGTGGTGCAGCGCCAAGCAGTAACGGCAACAGTGCCCATGCAAGTACAGACTGCCCCTAAGGTATCCTCTCCTCGTGATCCAGCCGAGCAGGAAGCAGAGGCGACGGCTAAGAAAATCATGCGGATGTCGATTCCCGATGGAGCGATCGCGCAGGTAAAAACTGAATCAGGTAATGTCTTCCGCCAAGTGAAGCCAGAGGAAAAAGAGAAAAAGATTCAGCGACAACTGCAATCCCCCTACATTACCCGCTTTGCTAATTCAGGCGTATTTACCCAGCGTGACCACATCCTTCGTAAAGCTGAAGGGCAACCCAATGTGGCTTCCAGTGTTGCTGCTGATCTCCAGAACAGCATGGCAACTGGGTCCCCGCTGCCACTCAGTGTTCGTCGCTTCATGGAACCCCGCTTCCGGGCAGACTTCAGCCCTGTCAAAGTTCATACGGGAGAGCGATCGGCAAAACTCAATCGCCAACTCAATGCCCAGGCATTCGCGATAGGTAACCATATCTTCTTTGGTAAGGATAAATTTAAGCCTGATACGCCGGATGGCAAGGAACTGATCGCCCACGAAATCACCCACACGGTTCAGCAGGGTGCAATCAGCCAATCTGGTGCAGCCATTCAGCGCCGCGAAGACATCAGCATTACCCAACAATCTCCACCTCAAGTGCAACGGCTGGGCATCAGTGATGCCCTCGATTACTTTGCGGATAAAGCAAACATTATCCCTGGCTTTCGGATGTTCACGATCATCCTGGGAGTTAACCCAATTAACATGAGTCGGGTAGAACGCAGTGCTGCCAACATTCTGCGGGCAGTGATTGAATTCATCCCCGGTGGTGGTTTGATTGTACAAGCTCTGGATAATTACGGTGTGTTCGATCGCGTAGGCAACTGGGTCGAGCAGCAGATCCGCTCCCTGGGGATGACGGGCAGCGTGATTCGTGAGGCGATCAATCAATTTTTAGATTCTCTGGGCTGGTCAGATATCTTTGACCTGGGCGGTGTTTGGAACCGGGCAAAGCGAATCTTCACTGACCCAATCGATCGCATCATTAATTTTGGCAAGGGTCTGGTAACTGGCATTATTCAGTTCATTAAAGATGCCATTCTGCGTCCCTTAGCCCGCTTGGCAGAAGGCACACGTGGGTATGACTTATTAAAAGCTGTGTTGGGATTTGATCCCATTACTGGTGATCCCGTCCCCCGCAATGCCGACACCCTGATTGGTGGCTTCATGAAGCTAATCGGTCAAGAAGAGGTCTGGAACAACCTCAAACGAGCTAATGCTGTCGCGCGTGCCTGGACATGGTTCCAGGGGGCATTGAGTGGTTTATTAGGCTTTGTGCGGCAAATTCCCAGCTTGTTTATCCAAGCAGTGCGATCGCTAGAAATCACAGATATTGTCTTACTACCACGTGCCTTTGCCCGAGTTGGTAGCGTCTTTGCAGGTTTTCTCGGACAATTCTTCTCCTGGGCTGGTCAGCAGGTGATGAGTCTGCTGCAAATTATCTTCGAGGTGGTGGCTCCCGGAGCCATGCCATATATTCGCCGAGCGGCGGGAGCGTTTCGCAGTATTATCCAAAATCCGATTGGTTTTGTTGGTAACCTGGTACGAGCTGGGATTCTCGGATTTCGCCAGTTTGCGACTAATTTCCTGACCCATTTGCGGGCTTCATTGATCGGTTGGTTAACTGGAGCCATGAGTGGCGCTAATCTCTATATCCCCCAAGCCTTCACCCTGCGGGAAATCATTAAATTTGTCCTGAGTGTCTTAGGGTTAACCTGGCAAAATCTTCGCCAGAAGTTGGTACGGGTAGTTGGTGAAACGGGTGTGCGAGCATTGGAAACGGGATTTGATCTGGTCATGACCCTGGTGACTCAGGGACCAGCCGCTGCTTGGGAGAAAATTCAGGAAAGCCTCTCCAACTTACGGGAGATGGTTATGGAACAGATCATGACGTTTGTTCGCGATCGCATTGTCCAAGCAGCCATCACTCGTTTAATCACTAGCCTCAACCCGGCGGGAGCCTTTATCCAGGCAATTATTGCGACCTACAACACGATTATGTTCTTTGTTGAACGGTTACGGCAAATTGCTCAGGTGGCAATGTCATTTATTGATTCAATTTCCGCGATCGCGAGTGGTAGTCTTGCCGCCGCCGCCAACCGGGTTGAACAAACTATGGCTGGTTTACTCACCTTAGTGATCAGCTTCCTGGCTCGGATTGCGGGGCTGGGTCGGGTCAGCGATGCTGTGACCAATATCATCAACCGAGTTCGTGCCCCGATCGATCGCGCCCTCGATCGAGTCATCGATTGGATTGTCGCCCAAGCTCGCCGCCTCGGACGCTTTATTGCCCAAGCAGGCGTTCCCCAAGACCCCAACGAGCGTCTGAGATTGGCAGCTCAAGCCGCAATAACTGCCGCTCGTCGGTTAAGTGGACGGGTCACTCAAGCACTGCTTACTCCCCTGTTAGGCGGTATTCGGGTACGCTATGGCTTACAAAGCATTGAACCTTATCAACAGGGAGGAACATGGTGGGTACGCGCTACTATTAACCCAACAGTGACCCAAAATTTAGGAGTATCTTCTACTGGAGCAGAAACTGCGGGTTCACCATCACGACCAATCAGTGAAGAGGAACACCGTCGTCAGCAGCAAGCAATTGAGAGGACTCGCAGTGTTTTAAGACAATTACTACAATCTCATCCCTCTCGAACAACTCTTCAGTCAAGGATCAATGCTCTACGCACAGAGCATCGTTGGAGTACGCTTGAGCTACAGCAAGTAGGAGAGCATTTCACAATCCGTGGAGGATTTAGTCCTCTAATTGAAGTTCTTGAAGTTGATAACCAGATTTGGATTGTTCGTGATACAAATCTAGTTGTTCCTAGTGCTGCTCGCAATAGTTGGCAGAGCTATGAGAATTGGGTTCGAGACAACGTTATACGTGGTAGCGCGTCAAGACCAGGGATGTTACAACAAGCAGCAGTCCGTACTGGAACAGCTACAACACAGGTCATACCACCAAGACCCAGTGGACGGACAACTTTACCGCCTGCATTACCGACTGGAACTAGTGATTATTATCGAGAACCTGTTTTACAAGATCGGACGCGTCCTGATGCAGTTATTCTTTCTCCTCCAGAAGTTAGTTATATCGAAATTACTCTAAAAGCTGACTGGGCAATGCTTGATCTACAACAAGTATCATCTGCTCGGGAACGCGATCGCATTAATTCACAACGAGTTCACAAGATTAGCCAAATACCTGGACATATCTTTACCCTATTGCAACAATATCCTTCCGTATCTTCATTCAGGGTGACTATTATTAGTGATGCAGCTCCAACTGCATCAACCAGAGCCATTCTACATCGCTGGTTATCTTTAAGCCTGTTTCAAAGCCGAAACATCAATGTTATTTGGATGATAGTTTAACAATCTGGGAAACTGATAGTACTTCAATTGTTTCTGCTGATAGTACTTCAATTGTTTCTGCTAGTTCATCTCTACAAGTTTCTGAAAATCAGGAATTTAGCGATCGCATCAAAGTTTTTGAGAATGTCACTAGTTAGCCTGCTTCACGAATGATCACAACCTGTTTATTGGAGATAGTAAATTTTATTTCTAAACTGGGAATTATGAGGTTGGTAATTGCTCATCACCAACCCAGAGGAGAGTCGAAATGCTGAAAACGAATTACGACTTTGACCAGGCTATTCTTCCTACAGGGGCTGCACTAAAGGCAAATATCCTGCTGCGGTTTCGGGCGGACATTCCTGAATCTCCCCGCCGCAATCTCAATCTGTCACTCGTGATCGATCGCTCCGGTTCTATGGCAGGTGCGCCACTGCATCATGCACTCAAAGCAGCTGAGTCTGTAGTGGATCAACTGGAGCCAGAGGACACGCTTTCAGTTGTAGTTTATGACGATGCCGTCGATACTCCAGTCTCACCCCAACCTGTAACGGATAAAGCAACGCTGAAAGCCGCGATCGGGCGGGTTCGTGCTGGTGGCATTACCAACTTATCAGGGGGCTGGCTGAAAGGCTGTGATTATGTCAAGGCACACCTTGATCCCCAGAAAATCAATCGAGTGTTACTGCTGACTGATGGTCATGCCAATATGGGGATTCAAGACCCCCGTGTTCTAACCAGTACCGCCGGGCAAAAAGCCGAGGAAGGGGTTGTCACAACGACTCTAGGGTTTGCCCAAGGGTTTAATGAAGATCTGCTAATTGGCATGGCAAGGGCAGCGAATGGTAACTTCTACTTCATCCAAAGTATCGATGAAGCCACAGAAGTTTTTAGTATTGAGCTAGATAGCTTGCGGGCAGTTGTGGGTCAAAACCTGGTTGTCACGCTGGAATTAGCCAATGGAGTTAGTCTGATTGATATCCTCAGTTTGGCCCAGGTTAGTCAGAATGATGCTGGCGCAACTGTGATCACGCTAGGAGAGCTATACGAAGGTGAGGATAAATTACTGGGGTTAAGCTTAGACTTACCAGCTGCTCCAGTAGGTGAGTTACCCGTCCTGAAGCTGCACTATAGTGCTGATGTGGTGCAGGATCAAGTGATTCGATCGGTATCCGGTACCGCCGAAGTGGTAGCTCAAGTTGGCACGATCGAGGCAGCCGCCAGTGCAGCTTCAAGTCATATTCTGTTTGAGTTGAGCCACCTGACGATCGCTAAGGCAAAAGAAACAGCCCTTGATCTAGCAGAACAGGGCAACCATCAAGAGGCAGAGCAGCGTCTCCGAGCCTTGATTCAAGAGTTACAAGCAAAAGGCTTAAACGAAAACTTTGAAATTGCTGAGGAAATTGATCAGCTTGAGTATTTCGCTAGCCGCATTGCTCAGGGAGCGTTAGGCAATGCTGGTCGCAAAGAACTGCGAGATCAGAGTTACCAAACCTTAAACCGGAATCGCAGTGATCTTACAGGTCGCGGTGTCACGGCAGGGGATGAAGTATACGCCATGCCAACGGTCAGCGACGTTGGCTCAGGGGTAGAACTGTCCTGTGTGCGAGAAGGCGGTAAACTACGGGTCAAAGTGATGTCTGAAGGCTATGATCCGGCAAAAAATGTGCAGTTTCCCCGCGCGATTCGGGCAGAGGGAGCACGTTATGTCGTTGAAGGGTTAGAACTCTCTAGCGATGGTAGCTTCTACCGCGTACAAGGCAGCATCACCCGACTCGCTAAACCAGGTGAACCCGACATTTTCGTTGCCGCTCGATCGTCCCGACCCAGAAGCAGCGGTAAAGCGTCTACTGGTCCCGCCAGCGCCGCTGATCTCCCCACAACTGACACAGTGGGAGATGGCATCTTAGTGCAGTGTGTTAAGGATGGTAGTAAACTCCGGGCACGTGTGGTCTCTGATGCCTATGAGCCAGACTGGAATATGCGCTTCCCGCGATCGGTACGGGAGGAGGGTATGTTGTATGTGGTGGATGAAGTCAAAACGGCACCCGATGGCAAGTCCTATATTGCCTGTGGTGAAATTAAGCGCTTTGTGCAACCGACGGTGACGACTTGATGCGAGCCTGAGTCAGCTGCTCTATGCCTCAATCAAGGGATGATAGTCGTCTGGGTTGTCAAATCCGGCAATCCAGGCGGCAGCTTGACGGCAACTCCGCATATAAGGGGGAACTCGTAGAACATGGGTATGCCCAGTGGATGGACAGATGACTTTCAAAATCATTAAAGGTTCGTCATCATCAAAACTGACACAAACTAGTTGGCGCTCGCCTCCCGCATCCCGATCGCGATCGCGCACCAATCCACCGACTTGCTGTAAAAAGGTTTCATATCCCAGCCGCTCAATCAATATCCGTCGGAGTTCGACATTTTCGGTATTAAGAATGTCCTGCCCTGTCATGGGCTGGGATGCAAAGGCGATGCGATCGCTGACCTGCACCCCCCGCCAGCGCAAGACAAAGCCATGTCCGGCTGGGAGCTGAGTAATGCCGCTACCGGCTAGCTCAATCCAATGGGTGACATGAAGTCCGGAGGGCAGGCTAGTGAGATTGACACAATCACTGATATCCAGGCTTTCACAGGTAAGATTGTCAGGTAACTGATAGAGATCTGCTACACCATGCAAATCTAGATGCCCCAACACCCGCATGCCATCCCAAGCCCGATGGGTACGAATCAGTTGGCGAGCGCGATCGACAGAAACAGGCTCATGGTGATTGGCAGTTAAATGCGACTTAGCGACCTTGCGGGGCACACGCCCATTTGACATCATGTTCAGCATTAGTCCATCACCTCAACATAAGCATCTGGACGATATTCCCGTTGCCGCCAAACGCGATAGATTCCCTGGGGTAATTCAATTGCTTGATGCTCTTCATGGACTAATGTTGCACTAACAGCCCGCACGTCCAGAAATAAGTCACTTCCTCGCGCCCACAATTGTCCAGCCTGAGGCTGCTGAAGGCGATGGCTATGTCCTGTGAGTTCTCCATACGCTAGAGTCACCCCCTCCCGTGGTTGAGCCCCGATCGGTAAGCTAGCAATCCGGGTAATTAAAACATCACCATGTCTGTAAAGATCGCCAATCTGGTTAGTCGGATGGTTGCGATTATTGAACATCTCTGGATTCTCTCAATGTGTGAAGCCGTAGGGCGTTTAGGGTGCCAGTTGATGCAATCCGATTGTTTTCAAGATTTAGCTTGACAAATCACCTTGGGTAAATTCTATTTAAGACAAGACAACTATTGATCAAATTTCATCCCTTCAATCAGGCGAGAAGTCAAACAGTGATAGTACAATTATACCAAATCTGATACCCAAACAGACACTGGGGCACACTTAAACTGATGTTATTGAATCATGGGGACTTGCTTACATTTTTCCCTTGCATCCTGGGATTCTAACCCACGCCTCAACCGATCTGAAATTCAGGACTTTAAAGGACTTGGCAAAAAAGTCTGAAGCTTAAATGCCTAAACAACTCCGGAGCTTCTCGGTATCTGATAGATCACCGATCAATCGGTAATGGGGAAGGGGCCGTTCTTTCAGTAGTGTTGGAGTCGCAAATACCTGATCGGTTTCGAGCCGTTCGGGTTGCTGGTAAATGTCAATCACTTCCAGGTCATAGCATCCGGGCAAGTTTTCTTCACAGAGAGCGATCACGGTTTGGAGTGCCCGAACTGATTTTGGATCGTTCCCAGCAACATACAAGCGTAATTGGTAAAATTCCGGCTTTAGTCCTGGATCAATTTTTGCCTCTGGCTCAATGCTGTCGTAGGTTTGTTCCCAGTCATTTTGGGGTTCAGGGGAATGATTAGTCTGCATCCGTCGTTATCTTCCTTCCCTAGTCTGCTTCAGCCTCGTGATCCGCTTGCCGAAGCTGGGCCCGATCGCGTTGGTCTTGCAATCGGATCTGCTCGCGTTTTTGCTCTTGGGCGATCGCCCGCTCAATCTCCTCCTGTTCCGCCTCAAATTCTGCTTGGAGTGCAACAATCTGGGCTTCCATTAAAACTCGTTTGCGTTTGAGTTCTCGTTGCTTGCGATCGAGCTCTTGTTGTTGGGCTAAAGCATTGGCCTTCTCTTGGGCTTCTTGGACAAGACGGGCGGTTCCAGTCAGTACCCCCTCTGTTCCTAAATAGACATCAAGCAGTTGAATGCCGTTTCTGGTTAATCGAAACTCCCGCACTTGATTGGAGTGATTCATCCCACGCGATTTCAGCACGTAGATTAAACGATTGCGCTCCCCATTAGTTTCCTGATCACGCAATAACAGCCAGGTATCCGCTAAGGACGAAATTCCCACCTCGGTTTGCTCTAAAGCACTACTGCCAGAGGTGAGATTGGTCAGAATGGTGCTAATTTGCTGAGTTTTGAAAAAGTCAATCAGGCGCATCATAAAGGCTTGCACCTGTAAGGATGTCCCAGCATAGTGCAGGTTAGAAATAGGATCGATAATCACGGTCTTGGGCTGAAAATCCCTCACAAGCTGATGGATTTTGACCAAATGCAGCTCTAATCCATAAGCTGTTGGACGCAACGCTTGGAACTTGAGCCAGCCTTGTTGCACAGGGGTTGCCAAGTCAACCCCAATCGATCGCATATTTCGAATAATTTGATTGGCAGATTCTTCAAAAGCCAGGTAGAGGCAGCGCTCTCCTCGGTGACAGGTTGCACTCGCAATTAGCGCACAGAGGGAACTTTTACCCGTTCCAGCTGTCCCAGAAATCAGAATGCTGCTGCCTCGATAATACCCTTGTCCGCCCAGCATGCGGTCTAGCCGCGCAATCCCGGTAGAAATTTGTTCGCTAGAAGCCTGATAATCCATACCAACGGAAGAAAGCGGTAATACCGAGATCCCATTCTCCTCAATCAGAAAAGGATATTCGTTACTGCCGTGACTAGATCCACGATACTTGAGAATCCGCAGGCGACGAGTCGCGAGATCGTTGTAGGTCCGCTGGTCTAGCAGTATGACACAATCTGAAACAAATTCTTCAATCCCATGCCGGGTTGGGCTATTCTCTCCACTCTCAGCGGTGACGATCGCGGTCACCTTCCTTGCCTTAAGCCACAAAAATAGTCGCTGCAATTCAGAGCGCACGATCGCGGTATTGCTTACGCCACCAAATAGGACTTCTAAAGTATCTAGAACCACTCGCTTGGCTTGTACGGAGTCAATGGCATGACCTAACCGCACAAATAGTGCTTCTAAATCAAATTCGCCTGTTTCTCCGGTCTGGCTACGATCGATCTGAATGAAACGCAGAGCTAGTTGCTTCTCGGCAGTGAGGGTGTCTAAATCCCAACCGAAGGAGTAAACGTTTTCGGCTAACTCTTGTACCGACTCTTCAAAGGAAAGAAACACCCCTGGTTCCTGATACTGACTTGCTCCCCGTACCAGAAATTCCATTGCTAGCAGGGTCTTACCGCAGCCCGCTTTGCCACAAATTAAGGTTGGGCGACCCTGGGGTAAGCCACCGTTAGTAATTTCATCTAGTCCTTGAATCCCTGTTGGGCTTTTCGCAAGTGACCCTTTCCAAGTTTGGTTTATGATGCTCAATCCGGTCATTACTGAAGTTTATCCACTCTTATCCACAATAACGGATTGATTCAAGGGCTGAAGGAGATGTGCTGGAAAACCTAGCAACTTGCATATTCGATCCTTAGCCAATACTTTCTCAAGCCCCTTTATGTTTCTTCGTCCTTTGATGATGCAACTCCCTTGTCTAGAACCCCACTCTACTTGTACTTATTGCCACAGCCAATATCGAGGATTTTAAGCTATGAGGGCAGATCCAGCATACTTCATCCCCCAATACCTGCCACAACAGCGATAATAATGAACAGGTAAGTAAGGCTTTCCAGCAGTTCCTTATCCGAGGTAAATGATGACGGCTCAGTTAATCGCTCCTTCTATCCCCGATCGGGTCCAGCAACAACGGATTTTTTTTAACACTGGACAAACTAAGGCAGTAGAATTTCGCCTCGAGCAACTGAAACGGCTGAAGCAAGCGATCATCGATCGCCAAGACGCAATTCTGCAAGCAGCACAAGCCGATTTGGGTAGACCCGCTTTTGAGGCTTACTTTGAAATTGCAACCCTGGCAGAGATTAATTTAGCGTTAAAACAGCTGAAGACTTGGGTAAAACCTCAGCGGGTGGCGACCACGATCGAACAGTTTCCTGCCTCTGCGTGGGTACAACCAGAACCATTAGGTGTTGTTCTGATTATTGGTCCCTGGAACTATCCCTTCCAACTGATGATGTCGCCCCTGATTGGTGCGATCGCAGCCGGAAACTGTGCTCTGTTAAAGCCATCTGAACATGCACCGCACACGGCGCAAGTCATCGCCGAGTTAATCCAAGCCACCTTTGATCCAAGTTATATTGCGGTTGTTGAAGGTGATGCGAGTGTGAGCCAACAACTGCTAGCAGAAAAATTTGACCATATCTTTTTTACCGGAGGCACAAACATCGGCAGGATTGTTATGGCGGCAGCCGCCAAACATCTCACTCCTGTGACATTAGAACTGGGTGGTAAGAGTCCTTGTATTGTTGACGCCGATGTTCGCCTGGACTACACAGCAAAACGCATTATTTGGGGCAAGTTAATCAACGCCGGGCAGACCTGTATTGCTCCTGATTACCTTCTGGTCGATCGCCGGATTAAATCGACCCTAATTGAACAGATGAAACAATGGATCGGGGTGTTTTACGGCGACGATCCAGCTAGCAGCCCTGACTATGGTCGGATCATTAATGCTCATCACTTCGATCGCCTCACTAGTTTCCTGAAAGATCAAACACCGATTGTGGGTGGACAATTTGATCCCGCAACTCGCTATATTGCCCCAACCATTCTAGACAACGTCACTTGGGATGATGCAATCATGCAGGAAGAAATCTTTGGTCCTATTCTGCCTGTCCTGACCTACGATGACCTCAATACTGCGATCGCTCAAATTAACTCACGCCCTAAACCACTTGCTCTTTATCTCTTCTCAACCAATGAGCAAACCCAAAAGCACGTCTTGCAGTCTACCTCATCCGGTGGGGTATGTCTGAATGACACCGTGATGCAAGTTGGGGTGTTGGGACTACCCTTTGGTGGCGTAGGTGAAAGTGGAATGGGTAGCTATCATGGCAAAGCGAGTTTTGATGTGTTCTCGCATCCAAAAAGTGTCTTAAAGCGATCGCTCTGGTTTGATCTAGGTTGGCGCTATGCTCCCTACAAGCCAGAAAGACTCAAACAAATTAAACGGATTGTAACAGGCTAGGATTCATTTCGTCCGGAGGGTTCTGCCCCCTTCGGACATCATATTCGCTGGTTATAACAAAAACCTTGCTGCAAAGTCTGAATACTTTTAGCAGATCAATTATTTGTATTTAGACTGAAAGGCTGAGCAGGAGCACCAAAGCGAAACAGCACTAAGAATACGTTATTTTGTCCGGATAAGGGACGATCAAATTGATCCACTCCCAGCGAATAGCTTTCTCGGTTCCAACTTAAGCTGATTGTCGGACTGTTATAACCATCTCCAAAACGGTATTGAGCCAACACCCCATAGGTATTGCTGACTCTTCCAGGTGACCAAAAAGCACTTAAGCGCCCCCGCTGTCCTAATTGAATACCAATATCAGCGGTTAATAGACTATCTAGGGAGTGAGGCAATACTTGAAGAAACTTAGTCACACCAAGCGAAATAGGACCCCAGTTAGCTCTTGCCCCAATGGTGACAAAATTGACAGGCGAAATTCCTAGTTGGGTTTCATCCCGACCAAAGGCATAGTTAAAGGCAGAGGATAGAATTAAATTTGAATTAGAGCTAATAGGGAAATTTTTACTAACAGCTCCACTAATATGGCTGTAATAGTCTTGGTCAGAGCGATTGTAGAGAACTCCCTCTAAATTAAAGGTCCAAGTTTTAAGAAATTTAGTATAGTCTGCACCAATATAGAATTTTGGTGAATTGGCTGCAATCACTCCACCATAGTAACGAAAAATAGCATCAGAACTTGTGATATTTCCAGACAAACTAAGATGAGGATAATATTTAGTTATTTCAGTAATCTTAGTTTCAGTAACAAAGTTAACATCTCGGTTGAAAAACGTAATGTAAATCTGTGTGTAAAAGTTAGCGAGTTCAGCTGAAGAAAATGTTTGATTATTGACTGTAGAAGAAAATGCATTGTTGGATCCTCGCCCCCCTTCGCCACCAGCGGTAACTAGAACCCGCTCTTTACTTGTAGGTTGATAAAGCAAATCCTCGCGTTGAGAGAATGTAGTAACAGGGGATAAACCTAACCAAACACTGTTAAAACTAGCACTAGGCAGAATCAGTTGCTGATCCTGTTGATGAGGATGAACGGCACTACCCAAGCCTGCCTGATAAATTGTGAAACTATTTCCTGGAAGTCGAACATTATTTGCAGCTAAAAATAGATTTTTGTTGATGTTAGTACTGGCAGCTTCTAATGTTCCTTCAAGATTAGGCTCAACATCAGGTAAGACCTCAGCAGCTAGTTGTACAGCAAGATTAACACCTTGATTTTGATCATTGGGAATTAGGGGAAACCCACGAATCGTTCGACCTAATACAGCTCGGTTATGATTCGCCTTAATAATTTGCCGAATCCGCGAAATAGTTGTCACTGGTGTAGTTTCAATCGACTCATGCCGGATAACAGAAGTTTCATCAGTTTGAGCATTTCCTGGCAGAGCCCCAATATTAGGAAAATAGAGATCAACGCCTACTTGCTTACCATGCCCACCCAGCTGAAAGCCAGGTTGCGACAGAATAGATAGTGTTTCTGGAGAAACAGCTTCTCCTACTGTTCCAGGTTGAAAAATTCGAGTCGGAAACAAGAACTTGGGATCAAGGCTAGTTTTATCTGTGATTAAGCTAGGTGATAAGCTACAAAGTTGGGCAGTATCATTAATCCCAGAACAAGGTCCTAAAAATGTTAATTGTAGTTCTATGCCCTGAAGCGTTTGAGGTACTTTCCTTAAAATCGTCAGTTCTCGCTGTGTTCTTACAGTTTGTACCTGAAGATATGTGCCAGTTTGCTCAGAAGCAAAAACATTATTACGAGATAGACTTTGTGTAATTCTACCATCCAATTTGTAAATCCCATTTACATTTAGATTAGAACTAATACTACTACCAAAGTTATACGCAGTTGCTATTTCCCATTGCGTTAAATGACTGAGCATTGAGCCATTTAATCTAACACCAGTAATAAATGGATTAACTTTTTGATCAGGAATGACTCTTGGTGGTTTTTTATAGCTAGATGACAAGCCTTCAGAGGCTAGATCACTTGTTTTAATTGCCTCTAGTAAACTAGAGGTAGCTGTAATAGGATTAGAAATAGGACTGCTTTGTCCTATCTGAGTAAATCGCGATCGATTCAGTTGAGAACTCACTTCTAGCCCTAATTGAGATGCCGCAGAGGTACTAGTTATAGGAATGAATTCGTGCTCTACTGGTGTAAATTCTGGTGCACTAAACTCTGGCTGCTGCGGCAAATCTGTAGGTGTATCCGCAATCCCTGGAACCGGAGTAAGATCTAACAGCTCCCCATCTACTATAGCTTCTGACTCTGCAATAGACAGTTGGGTTTGGGTGTAAGTTTGCAGGGAAAAGACTGGGGATATAAAATGCTCTTCCAGGACTAAATTAGTAGATCTTTCTATCGGCTGATCTGCAAGCAGGAGCGATCGTTCTGGAGGGCGATCATCTTGTCGAATCTCTTGCAAAACTGGTTGAGATAGATAGTGTAAATCGCTTGGAATAAAAGACAACACAGGACGGCTTTCTCCCATTATTGGGTGAGTGATGTCCCTAAACAAAAGTAAGGGCAGATCTACAGGTCTGCCCCAACGGAAATCAGTCAAAACACGTTAGTTAGAACCTGCTGCGTTTAGTGTGCCCGCATCAGCATCCATTTGAACTACCGTCGCATCCAAACTATTTGCCTGGCTTGTGGAAGTGGGGTTAGCCGTGGTCATACCGCTAACAATTCCAGACGTGACTGTCATATTGGTTGTACCACTGGTTCCAGAAGAGTAGGCTGCATTGGTAGAAGTAGCACCATCATTATAAGACCCTGCTGCTGCGCCATTACTTCCTACAGAGGCTGAAACAGCTGCTCCCCGAACTTGACCACCAGTAATTGTAAAGGCTGCAGAACCAGCCGCACCAGCTTCTCCTGCAAATGCTGGACACATACTACTAAATAAGCCTAGCCCAAATGCAGTTCCTGCTACCAGCCCTGAAACAACTAAAGCACGATGAAAAGGAAACTTAGACATGGAATATATCTCCTCATTAAGTGAAACGTGAAGTGATAACTAACTAATTCAGGTTGAGAAAAGCCATTGAAAAATTAGGGACCTGTTCCAGCAATATCAACAGTACCCGCAGGAGCATCAGTTTTTACTGCATTCGGGCTCAATTTATTTGCTTGAGCAACTGTTGGTGCAGCATCCGCAGCATCACCAATAGAGTTAACAACACCGCTACTCATGCCAACACTTAGGGCACCACCAGAGCCCATTGAGTAAGCCGCATTAGTGGTACCAGAATTGTAAGAAGCGGCAGTTGCACCATTTTTACCAACAGCCGCAGAGACAGCTGCACCTGTCACTTGACCAGTTGCATCAATTGTGAAAGCAGCAGAACCAGCTGCACCGGCTTCGCCCGCTGAAGCTGGGCGAACATTACCTAGTAGACCCACCATAACAGCAGCAGCAGTGCTTGCAGTTAGACCAGAAATGATGATTGTGCGACGAAGTGGTTGAAGTACCATGATCAATTTCCTTTTAAATTTAGGAGATGAGTATTGCAATCAGAATCTGGATATCAGCCCAAGTACAATCAGTAGAACTTGATGCTGTTCCAAGTCAGTCATTGCTTCACTAGAATGACTGTTATCAGCTAGATTTACTCAGCGCTAGATCTATATTCATGGCTGTTTGAAAACAGGGGAATGACAAGCACTTGAGTAAACCTTTCACATTTGGCATCAAAATAAGATGAAGAAAATGAAGTGAAAATCGCTTTGCAAAGCTATTCAAATCATCTCAACTCGTTAGATGCTATCCCTTAATGAATCCCTAGCAAGGTATTTTGTTACTACTTGGATTGACTTTGTAGTTCCTGCTCGAAATCCATAGATACAATCTACCTGTTACTTAATTGGGCTACCATCGGGAAAAACCTGAGTTTTAGGGTCAGGTTTTCCCTGACTCTGATTAAGCACTGTTACTCTGTCCTGATCAAACAAGTTCAACAGCTTGTGGGCATGGTTAAATTTGTACTGTTATTTGTTACAACAGTACCTGTTGAGCGCTAGATAAGCGGTATTAAATGACGAGATCGCTATTACCCATGGCTCCCCGAGCCGGAGCATTACGAGGATTGATAGCGCAGAGACACGAAGCCGACTGGCAATGGTTTGCGATCGCATTACTGAAGGGAATCGGTTACTTCACCCTAGGATGATTTCTCTTCCGGCAGGCTGAACGAGGCACCAAATATCATGGTAAGTTGAGTGGTTAATAAGTCAACTAATAGTCATTACTGACCTATTAAGTATGCAGATAATACTTGATGAAAATGAGTAATGCCAAATTCCAGGTCTGCTGCAAGTTGAACCTGGTAGGCTTTAGAGTGCACACCTACTTGGAGAGAACGAACAGCAGCGAAGTCTTCCTGTAAAACGCGATCGAACTCTGAACGAAATGTTTCCTGCTTGTAGGGAAAGGCGGTCATTTGGATCGGAGTTTGATAGATTAACACTTCAAACTGTGTTGTTTCTGGGGTCAATGGCGTGAGTTTGAATACTGAAACCATTTCTCGAGCTGTATTGACCATCAGGTTAGGGAAGATAAACCCCTGATACGATCGGTGTTTTGGTTGTCCTGGAAACGCTGGATGCGCCTCGACAGAATCGGCGGCTGTCCAGGGTACAGCAATCTGATAATGCTGCCCCGTTGGCGTATATTCAATTGCTCTAGGATCGAAGCACTGTAAGCTTTGGGCATGTACTACGGGTAAGTGATAGCACTCTAAATAGTTTTCAATTGGAAATTTCCAGTTAGCAGGCTCCTCATAAGACCAGCGATCGACCTCCTGTAACTCCTCCCAAGCCTGTTCGTACTGCTCTAAGTAGGCAGAAAAGCCAGCCAGGTAGTCTGATAACGATTCACCTGTTGACTCAGGATGAATAAAGATAAATCCACCCCATGTATCTACTCGACCTGGTAATAAATGCGTGGTTGACTGGTCCAGATTAGGAAAGCAATCCGCCCGAGGTAAGCCTCTGAGTTGACCTTCTCGGTCAAAGTTCCAGCCATGATATGGGCAAATGATGCGATTACAATGACCTTGCCCTTTCAACATCCGGGCACCTCGATGAGGGCAGACATTATGGAACGATCGCAGCCCCCCATCATTGTTACGGATAACTAGCATGGGCTGATCACCAACCATACAGGTAAGATAATCGCCTGGATTTGGTATATCTGCTTCGCGCCCCACACAAAGCCAGACTTGGCACCACAGAGATCGTCGTTCCAGGGCAAAAATTTCCTCACTAAAGTAGTAGTGATTTGGTAATCCTCCACCAGGTTTGGTTAAGCTAAAACCTTGACCTGGAGAGGGTGCTTCAAACAATAAACCCATACAACTGCATCCTGTTAAGCAATTTTTAAGCGACTAGCCGCTTCAGTGTATTTACTTGTAAGTTGGCTTCCCAAGCCAATTCTGTCCACCACAAATCCATTGCTTCCATGACTGCGCAAAAGCCAACTATAAATTTGGAAAAGTCTGTAACATCAATGCATTGAGCTAAGGTATTTCTTAACTTCTCCTCATGCTCTGGTTCCCATTCATTCAGATGCATATCGAAGAAATACTGCAAATTGTCAGGTAAGTTCCCGCCAATTAACTTGGTAATAATTTGCATCACCATGGTCAATTCTGAAATCGATGTTGCTTCGATCGCATACATTGCTCCAAACACAGTAGAGGCATCTTGGCGACAGATGGTTTGAAGACTTGTCAGTAATCTTAGAGTTGCTAGTGATGGCTGAGTTATTTTGATCGGTAGTTGTAATCCTGCTTCCAGTCCCTCCGCTAAAAGATCGTAGTGGGAAATGCCTTGGGTGGTGCTACCTAATTCCTCAGCAATATTAGCTTGTAATTCCGCAGCAACTTCCAGCCAGCCAGCTTTTAATGCTGTTTTTCTAGCAGATTGGGCAAACGCAACTAGCTCTCTCGGGAAAATTGAGTATTGCCGGATCACATAGACAAGCTGAAAAGCTTTTGCTTTAGCGAGAGAGATAATGATAGGATTTTTTTGTTGGTTGACAGCGATATACTGCTCAGTCATGAGCCAGTTGAGGTGCTTAGATAGCTGATCAAACGTATTCATTTGCTGCTCTCTCTAGCGTTATAGAAGTGGGCGTTTTGAAATTCAGAGGGCTCTGGAAAACTTACAATTCCTGAAGGCGATTTTTCCTGAACAACGCTCTGTTAAACTGCTTGGGAATTAGCCCAAGTAGCTTAAGCAAGAGAATTAGTATTTTTACTGAGCGATTACTTGGCCGCACAACGTTCGTTTAGTAGAAACACTAGTGCTAAACCATTAATCACACTTTGAATTTAGGTGGGCAACCGTGTATTTTCTAGAGATATAAACTTTTATGTCTAAGTATTTTATAAGGAAGACCCAGCATTCTAGTTCGCCAAATTAATGGTTTTACCGAAAAATTACGCTGGCAAATTGAAGTTTAAGCTGAAAATTTCTTTATTTATAGAAATGAACCATTAGCATCAGTAAATTTACTAGATCCAAACATAGACAAATTTACGGAAAAATCAATTTAGCTGAGCAAGTTGAATATTGGTTTTGATGCATATATCAGCAAGCCTTTGTAGCTCAACCGTTTCCCGGCGCTCTTCGGGTCTTACGGCAAACACATCGAACTCTCTGGCAATGGTTCAAACCTCCCGCCCTGCTGCCGTCGCCACTCCAGATAAACTGCCAGGTACTGTTTCGCTTCCTGATGCAACGACATCTCACTCACGTTCTACCTTTGGAGCGATGCACCTTCAGAATTTTGCCGTTCCAATGTTCCACATTCAAATTTGCTGTCTCTGACGCCCGTAACCCATGACTGCGGACTGCAACAATGATGCGATCGCGAATATCAGTCTTCTCCTCAAACTTCAGGATCTGCCAGATCTGGGCAAGCTCGATTTGGGGGAAGAAGCGAGAACCAAGACGAACGGCACAGACCAACCTCTCCAAGTCTCTGTTGGACCAAGGTACCATCACGCTTGTGTGCCAAGAATCCTCCCAGTTTAGCGATCGCAATTATTGCTTGAGAGTGAGAGACAGACCATCCTTTAGATTGAGCATTCTCCTCACTCGTCTCCAATACTTTCAGCGCTTGCATCTCGACCTGCGTCAAGAGTAGTGTAGTCAAGGACTACAAGCAGTTGGTAGTGAGTTCAAAAGCATTTGCCGTCACTGATCTATTCGGTAGAAGTTGTGAGATGCTAGTTGTTGGATTTCAATCTACCCTACCAGGGAGAAACCAATGTGAGTATCGTTTCAATATACGTTGCTCTTATGCACAGCCTGAAAAACACCTTAAGCTGAATTACGCCTACCTACTTATAACGATCGATACTGTGTAAGACAACCTTGTAAGCAAGTTACATTTAACACCCTGTTCTAAAAGGTTCACATAAGAAAATTTTGTGCAACTCTAAGTGAAAGGTAATCGCAAACACTCTATTACTATGCTATTCACAGATTCTACTCAATTAGAGCAATTTACCTTGGAGCTTCCAGATGAGCAACCAGAGCAGTCGCAGCTAGACAGGTTATGTCAACACACTATTAGTAGTAAAGAATTAATTTCATTGCTAGAAAAATATAAATTATTGCAACAACTTCAGCGAGAATTGTTAATTGATCAGACGATCGCTCCCTTTACCTGTACTGCGGAAGAACTAACTCAGGGATGCAATGAGTTTTGTCAGAGTCATCAAATTACTTCAGATCAGGTATTGCAAGCCTGGTTAGTTCATAACAATTTCACTATGGGGTAATGGCAAGAGTCGATCACCCGGAACATTAAAATCGAGAAATTTAAACAAGCGTTCTGGGAAAATAAGTTAGAGTCTTATTTCCTGAAGCGGAAGGGACAACTCGATCGTATCGTCTACTCCCTACTTCGCGTTAAAGATCCACATATGGCGCAGGAGCTTTACTTCACGGATTCAGGAAGGAGAGCAGTCCTTTGCTGACCTGGCTGGAGAATACTCAGAAGGTCCAGAAGCCCAAACTAGTGGCTTAATTGGTCCTGTCGAACTGAATGTTCCGCACCCACAATTAACCAAACAATTGATGGCTAGCCAACCAGGTCAACTCCTAACCCCTATGTCATTAGGTAGCTGGGTTGTGATTGCCCGCTTGGAGAAATTACTTCCTGCACAACTGGATCAAGCGATGCGCCAACGGCTGATGAATGAACTGTTTGAGCACTGGATTCAGGAGCAGCTCAATCCGCAACAATCGGTACAGTAATTGAGCTAGTTGACGAAAGTTCCAAAAAGCTACTTGTTTCGTCGTTAACCCGGCCAGCAATCGATTTCTGAGCTGATCACTCCAGCTCATCTTAGTTCGCTTGAAAAGACTTTTGTTATAAGCCAGGAGGTTGATTCCTGAGCAATTCAGCCGGGCGTCGCTCCCCGTTGCTCTGGTGTTGGGTTCCTCGATCGTGGGTAGTTTGCATCGGTTGGCTCCATACACTTATTTTAAGTAAGTATGAGGAAGTCCAATATAGAGGTTAGATTGTGGTGTTTGATGCTTTAGTCATTGGCTCTGGTCCTGCCGGACTGGCGATCGCCGCCGCTCTTTGTGATGAAGGGTTAAACGTTGCTGGTTTAGCGCCCGTTCCGCCTCCGGTTGAGTGGTCAAACACCTATGGGATCTGGTGCGATGAATTAGAGCCGATGAACTTGACACATCTTTTGAGCCACCGTTGGCAGAACAGTGTGGTTTATGCGGCTCAACAAAAAATTGACCTTCAGCGTGACTATGGCTTATTTGATAACACCAGACTGCAAAACTACTTCTTGGAACGCTGCGATCGCGGCAAGATGGTGTGGTATCAGGGTACTGCTGCTGCCGTGGAGCATTTAGCCAATCGTTCGTGTGTCCCCACTACAGAAGGAACGACTTTATCCGCCAGAATTGTGATTGATGCCAGTGGTCACAAACCTGCTCTGTTAAACAGACCAAAACGCGATCGCATCGCTTACCAGGCAGCCTATGGTATTGTCGGCAGATTTTCTGCACCGCCGATCGAATCCCAACAGTTTGTTTTGATGGACTACCGAGCAGATCACCTGTCATCGGATGAACACCAAGCCCCTTCCACCTTCCTCTACGCTATGGATTTAGGCAATGATATCTTTTTTGTCGAAGAGACTTCATTGGCGAACAGCCCTGCTGTGACGTTTGAGGTGTTGCAGCAGCGCCTAGAGAAGCGGCTTGCCTTTCGGGGTGTACAGGTGAAAGAGGTGCAGCATGTTGAATACTGTTTGTTTCCTATGAATTTGCCGTTACCGTCCCTGGAACAGGCGGTCATGGGGTTTGGTGGGGCGGCAAGTATGGTGCACCCGGCATCCGGTTATATGGTGGGTGCGTTGCTACGACGCGCGCCTAGGGTGGCGAAGTCGATCGCCCACGCTGTTGGAAATCTGAACGATCCTCCTGCGAATATAGCGACATCTGCATGGCAAATATTATGGTCAAGCGATGAGATGCGTAAACGCGCTCTGTATCTGTTTGGCTTAGAAAATTTGATGCGATTTGATGAACAAATACTACAGAATTTCTTTGCCTCCTTCTTTCGATTGCCCCAATCTCAGTGGAGTGCTTTTCTAGCAAATACCCTGTCTACTCCTGAAATGTTGCCAACGATGCTGAACTTATTTGGTCACACTACTAATGAAGTTCGCTGGAATTTAATCCGCTCTGCCTGGAGCGATCGGGAGTTGCTTTGGGAGGCATTGGTTACATAAGAACAGACTGGAAATTCATCTTATCGCTGAAAGTGGAATAGATATAGCATGAAGCCTTTAGGTGTAACTGTATGGTTTACAGGGCTGAGTGGAGCAGGCAAAACATCGATTAGTCAACGGGTTCAAGAGCAGCTTGGTGAGATCTACAACACTGAGCTTTTGGACGGCGATCTAGTGCGTCAAACCTTGACTAAGGGGTTAGGGTTCAGCCGGGAAGATCGAGAGGAAAATATTCGCCGCATTGGTTTCGTTGCCCATCTTTTGACCCGTAATGGAGTCATTGTGTTAGTCTCAGCCATTTCTCCGTATCAGGCGATTCGCCAGGAGATCCGGCAAAAAATTGGCTCCTTTATTGAAGTGTATGTGAATGCTCCCCTGGAGATCTGTGAGCAACGGGATGTGAAAGGACTATATCGCCAGGCAAGGGCTGGTGAAATTCAACAATTCACCGGTATTGATGATCCATACGAAGTACCGCTCAACCCAGAGATTACTTGCTACACTGCCCAGGAAAGTCTGGAAGAGAGTGTGGCAAAGGTCACTGAGTATGTGTTGGCAAAGCTTCACTCCAGTGCTTTGACCTTGCCTTTATAGTTCGTTTGAACTATAACAGTCTAAAGGCTTGAGAATTATCTGGCTAATTTGGGCATCCTAGTTTCTAGTAATGTGCAACTCTCAAGCTGTCGCACATTGCCTATCCCTGGCAGCATCAGAAATTAAGTTGAGTAGAAGCAATGGCAGAGTATCAAAAGATTGAGTATCGCATTGGTAAAGACGGAAAAGTGACTGAAACCGTTCTTAATGGCAAAGGCGAAACCTGTATCTTGGCGACTGAGGGCTTGGAGCGATCGCTCGGTGAAGTCGAATCGCGTGATCTGCTACCAGAGTATGCTGACGATCCAGAACATGCAGTCGGAATTGAAGCTGTAACGGAACAGTCACAAACGCTCCAGCAGGGCTAACCTTATGCATACTGCATGGTTTCTTAGCGATGGATTAGCCGCCGCACTGGTAGGTCTAGCGGTGATGTTCTGGCGATCGCACCGGACTGCCCAAGCGACTCAAGCTGCCCTTGAACACGATCTAGAAACGCTAAAACAAACCTCTCAACAGATTCAGCACGACTTAGAACAGCAATTGCAAGCAACTAGCGAAACACTCCAAACAACCCAGCGAGAGAAGGCAAATCTGGAAGACCAAGTGGATGCTTTGAAGCAGCAGTGTTTGCGGCTCCGGAGTACTCTAGAACAGCAGACAACTCAAGTGCAGCAAGACACTCAAACAGCCGCGTTTGGACAAGTTCAGGCATTGCTAACCCAATATCCAACGGTGCAACGCATGGTTGAGGGTAAGCCCGATTTACCGGCCCGGAATGTTGTGGCAATGTTTACATCACTGGACAACCTGATTCAGTTTTGGGGCTATCAAGCGATCGGTTGCCCGTGGGAGACTGTAGCCTATGACCCGCAATTGCATCAAGGCGATCATTCCGACCTGCAAGCCGGTGAGTTGGTCTACATTCGCTTTGTCGGTTATCGGCAGGGCGATCGCATTCTCATTCCCGCAAAAGTCAGCCGCACCTTACCCGCAGGAGCTACCGCATGACCGCTATTGCGATCGACTTCGGCACCAGTAATACAGTTGTCAGCATTCTGCAACCCGACACTCAGTCACCCGAAACGCTGAGGTTTCCAGGCTTATCGCGTCTGTTTAGCACCAGCGGTAGTGATGCTGAAGATGTCGCGGTCGTGCCCAGTCTGGTGTATGTGCGTGGAGTTGGCGATCTAGCATTGGGAGAGGTGGTGCGATCGCAACGATTGGGATTGCAGCAACCCCGGCGGCTATTTCGCACATTCAAACGAGACTTAGCCGCCGATTTTCAACCTCCAGCCCGCACCCTTGATGGTCAGATCTATGATGCTGGGAGTGTTGCCATTGAATTTCTGCTGCAAATCTGGCAGGCAATTCGATCGCTGCAAATCGAGCCATCGCTGTTAATCTTTACTGTGCCAGTGGGTGCCTTTGAGCGATATCTCAGCTGGTTTGAAGATCTGGCCCTTAAATTGGGATTTCCCGATGTCAAGTTTGTCGATGAATCGACGGCGGCGGCACTGGGATACGCGGTGCAACGACCGGGTTCTACTGTGCTAGTAGCGGATTTTGGTGGTGGCACATTGGATCTCAGTTTGGTTCGCACCTCAGCAATGGCAACTGGACAAGAAGTTTTGCGAGCAGAAGTGGTGGCAAAGGCGGATAGCTATGTGGGGGGTGAGGATATCGATCGCTGGATTGTGGAAGATTATTTACAACAGATCGGTGTAGCTCGCGACTCCCTAGAAGAAGTAGGCTGGCAAAATTTACTGGCGATCGCTGAACAGCTGAAAATCCGCCTCTCCAGCAGCGAGATAGCGAAGGAAAGCTGGTTTGATGAAGACCAACTAATGTACCACGACCTCAGCTTAAGTCGATCGCACTTTGAAACGCTGCTAGAAAATCGCCAATTAATTGAGCAACTGCGACAGGCGATCGATGAAGTGCTGGCGTTGAGCTTTCGCAAAGGTGTACAGAAGTCAGACATTGACCAGGTGTTGCTAGTAGGTGGAAGCTGCCAGATTCAAGCGATTCAGCAATTATTTATCTCCTATTTTGGCCGACAGCGAGTGCAGCTTCATAAGCCGTTTGAGGCGGTTTCGCATGGGGCACTGGCGCTGACCCAAATTGCCGGACTGGAGGATTATTTGCGCCACGGCTATGCCATTCGGCTCTGGGAACCCTATGCTCGTTCCTACAACTACTTTTCACTGTTTGAACCTGGCACAAAATATCCCTGCAAACGGGTAGAACCACTGATGTTGCAAGCGGCGCTAGAAAGTCAAACCGAAATTCATCTCGATATCGGTGAGGTCGCGCATGTCACGGAAGCTGAAGTTACCTATGACGAACAGGGGCGAATGAGCAGCACACCACTGCGCCAGCAGGAAACCTATCGATCGCTAGAGCGGAATCACGAACAAGTCTGTATGGCACGCCTAGAACCACCCGGACAGTTAGGTATCGATCGCTTAGCCGTCGAGTTTGAAGTCAGCGAACATCGAATTTTGATGGCAACTGTACGGGATCTGTTAACAGGAGTGGTGTTGGTAGAACGAGAGGCGATCGCGAAGTTAAATTAAATTAACTACCTACCAAAAATCCGATTTCTACTTACTTTTTTCACAGATACCGAAGTTTACTACAAAAATCGGATTGCTTCTACAGAGCCTCCTGGGGATCCTTTAGATTATTGTGAATTAGAAATCACCTCATGAATGACCAAACTCAACCCCAGAATCAAGATGCTGTTCTGGGTGGTCAAGCACCACCGACAGGTGCAGTTTTGGGAGGACTTGATAGGATCAAGCAACGGTTCTCCAGTGGTATTTGGGATCAACAACTTGCTGCCGCGACCCAGGCACTCCAATATGGAGAGGTAGGGTTCAACTTACTCTTACAAGTTCTCAAACAACCGGAGCCGAGCCAATTGCGCTGGGCGGTTTATGAGGTACTGAGCCGCAAAACGGAACCTGAAATCGAAGCGGTCGTTTTTCAATATAGTCCCTACCGCTCCTTTCAACACCTTCTGACGTTATTTCCAAGCGATGTCGGGCGATCGCATCTCTTTGCCATTAGTCCCGATTCCAAACAGCTTGTAACGTATAGTTCAGAAGCAGCGCTGAAAGTTTGGGATTTAGAGACGGGTGATCTCCTACGCTCCTTTCCCCTGAGTGAAACAACAAAATGTCATTACGCCATTGCGATCAGTCCTGATGGAGAGTATTGCTTTATTGCATATTTATCAAATCATATTCAAATCAGAAACTTGAGAACTGGAGAGACGATTGAAGAACTTGAATGTAACGTTTCTAATATCAAGTCACTTGTGGTCAGTCCCGATCATCAAACATTAATCATTGCTGCGATCGGGGGTCTAGAAGCTCTGGACTTGAAGACGAAGAAATTGTATCCCTTGGAAAGGGGCTACACAGATAAACCTAAATTCAGCTTAGATGGGGAACTGCTGCTGTATGAAACGGCTGAACATGTAGAAAGCTGGACTCCACAACGGTTTATTAGAGTTCGGAATTTAGAAAGTGGAGAACTACATTCTAAATTGCTTTGGCATGTATGGCGACCCTGGTCTGCTGCCCAAATTAGCCCAGATAAACGGACAATTGTAGGAGTGGATACCACTAGTCTTGTGCAGCAATGGAATCTTGAAACAGGAGCACAATTGCATCAGCTACAACTCAATACAGTACATAAAAGTTATCCTTTTAGTGCTGCCTTTAGCCCAGATGGACAAACCCTACTTGAAGTTTATACCCAGGGTGAAGTGAAGCTATGGAATTGGCAAACTGGAAAACTTTTATGCCTAATTCAAGGACATCCTATACAAGCAAAATGCGACTATCAATCTTTATTTGCTACTTTCACTCCCAACGGACGATTTGCAGTTGCTAGCGGGAGAAATAGCACAATTCATATCTGGGGAACTTCTCCAGAAGATAAAACAAAATCCACATTTGTTCTGTAAATGATGATTTGTTTCTAATGCAATCGCTCTGACTCAATCAATAAAATCGCAATGACAGATTCCTTCCCTTTGCCTCAATCGTCTGATGCTATTTTGGGTAGTCAAGCCCCACCAACAGGAGCGATTTTAGGTGGGTTGGCAGGCATTAAGCAACGGTTAGCCAACCCCGCAGGCAATCATCAAGCGACCCTTGCTGATGCACTGAATTATGGACAACCAGGACTGAATTTGCTGATGCAAATCCTATTAGAAGCAGAATTTCTGAATTCGGAACAACTGCAACAAGCTGCCTACGATGTCCTGCGCGATCGTCCGGAACCCAACGTGCAAAGTGTCCTCCGCACCTACAATCCTTACCCCTACTTTGCATGCCTGAATACCCATCTTTATAGTGGAGATGCCGTAATGGGATTGTTTGGGACGGAGCCGTTTGTGCGATCGGTGGTTCTCAGCCCAGATGGGCAAACGTTAGTTGGTCGGAGTGGGGCAACCATTCAAGCCTTGAGCATGAAAACAGGACATATCCTCACAACATTCGTGTTACCGATCAGAACGGATGATGTCAATGCTGCGATCGGCGAATGGTATCCCCACTTGAAGGTTTGGAGCATCCGAAATGGAGAAATTGATCGTCAAGCTGGATACGCAGATTCTCATCTTGCGTTCTTTCCAGATGGGCAAACGGTTGCTAGCGGTGGCAATGACGGTACAGTCCGGCTTTGGAGTCGCCATACTGGAACTTTGATGGGTACGTTACACGAAACTCGAAGTGTTGTGAATGCAGTTGCCGTCAGTCCCAATGGCCAAACGTTGGTGGATGGGACATATAGCCCTGTAATAACCATTTGGTATGTGCCGACAAAACAAATGCTACAAACCTTAACCGGACATACTCACTCCATTTTATCAGTCACCATCAGTACCAATAAACAATGGATTGTCAGTGGTAGCCGAGATGGAACCATCAAAATATGGGGGATGCCATCAACGGTTTAGGATTACGAAAAATTTTGTTTTGCAGGTTGTGGGAGCAATTTTGGGAATCCTGCACAAAGTTTTCTCTTGTTCTTCTCTTTCCATTACCATGACTCATTCCAACTCTGATCCCCATTCCTCAGATGCTGTGCTGGGCGGCAACAACCCTGCTCCTCGTCAAGGTGCGATTCTGGGCGGCATTGAAGGCATTTTGCAAAAACTCAGTAATCCTGACCTGACGATTCGGTTAGAAGCTTTGGAGCAAGCCTGGAGGTATGGGGATGCCGGACGAAGTTGTTTGGAGCAAGCCCTCAGCGATCGCTCAAAGACAGTCCGAAGACGGGCTCGTTGGCTTTTACGCCAGTCCAAAAACACTGACACATTGCTGCCTCCTCTGCCCCTATGGAACTTAACAGAACGGTTGGCTGGCTATCCAGGTTACAGTGGCACTCATGTCACGCGTTTTGCCAATCGAGAGGTGCAAGAGTTTCAGAGCGGACAGTCCTTATCCAATCCTCAACACACGGCTTACGCCTTGCGCTCCGATTACGAGGATGAGAATGGCATGACGAATGGGCTGAATGCCTTGCTCAATGCTCCAGAAGCTGAACAAATTGAAGCCTTGGTATTTGGGATGTGGGACGATGGGGAAGGAGTTTGTACAGGAGATTCATCCTCACAAGGGTTAGTGGAGCAGCTAGCATCGTTGAGCGATCGCTTACCCAACTTGAAAGCCTTATTGATTGGCGATATCACCTATGAGGAGTGTGAGATTTCTTGGCTAGTCCAGAGTGATATGAGTCCCCTGTTACAAGCCTACCCACAGTTAGAAGTATTGCAAGTGCGAGGCGGAGGGAGTTTAGAGTTTCAACCCACAGAAAACGCGCTCCATAAGAAATTAAAGGCACTCATTCTGGAAACGGGCGGATTGAGCCGGGAGACAGTGCTGCAAATTTATGCATGGGATCTTCCAGCCCTGGAACATTTGGAATTCTGGTTTGGTAGTGATAATTATGGTGGGGACTGCTGGGAACAAGATTTAGCCCCAATTCTAGATGAACTTATATTCCCTAATTTGGCTTACCTGGGTCTACGTAATAGTCAGTTCGCCGATGATATGATCGATCGCTTGGTTCAATCTCCCCTGCTAGCTGGTCTGCAAGTCCTCGATTTGTCACTCGGCACACTCTCGGATGAGGGGGCCGCTAAGCTACTGGAATGCGCAGCGATTCGAGATTTAGAAATCCTCAATGTTTCAGAAAGTTATCTTTCGGGAGCCATGATTGATCAATTGCAATCTCTTGGCATTCAAGTGCTTGCAGACAGGCAACGCACAGAAGAGTACGAGGATGAGGACGATCGCTATTGTGCGGTTGCGGAATAAAGGAGATTGAAATGTTTGACTTAACACCGCAACCACGTAGATTCGATGCCGTTTTGGGAGGAGAAACTTTGTCTCCCTTAACAGGAGCCGTGTTGGGTGGTTGGACGGGAGCAAAGCAACGACTGGAAAGTGATTCGATCGTGGCTCGATTAGCGGCTCTTAAGGAAATAATTCAGTACGGTGATCGTGGCATTGATCTAGTAATTCAAGCATTGAACGATCCAGCCAAACCTGTTCGCCGCCTCGCCTGCCGTTTGCTGCGACAAGAAGAACGCGGACAAGATTTTTTACTCAACCATCAACCACTGGGTTATTTCACAACGTTTGTAGACTGGCAGGTTGAACCCTACGACCCGCAGGTGGGCATCACTGACCCCGAAATGAATGCCTATGCCGTTCGTATGGCGAATACAGGACGGGAGCATACCTATGATTTGAGCCAGTTTGAGGCACTTCTTCAGGATCCACGAGTGGCAGACCTGCAAGCTCTGGTGTTTGAAATCGACTACAACATCCGGGAGCCAAAGCGTCCATTTAGCGTGGCGGTAACAGCCATTTGTGAGGCTCAAGCCAGGTTACCCAGTCTGAAGGCATTGTCTGTGAAAGATAGTGAGGATGGAGACTTCGACTGTTCTACATCTAGGTTGATTGTTTCAGATTTTCACCTATTGCTCAAGGCATTTCCGCATCTAGAAGTGTTGCAACTCCATGGTGCAAATTTTGATTCTCAAACGATTTCAGACTGGGTAGGTCTACACCACAGCAGGTTGAAAACGTTAATGATTCATGTTCCGACTTTAAGACCAAGAGAGATTGAACAGTTTTGTGCAATGAAATTACCAAGGTTGGAATATTTCGATATGTGGCTATACCCTGACAGAGCACCGGGTGAGCTAGTGGCCAGAGCAATGACATCTCTTCTTGTAGGTGAGAGTTATCCAAACTTGAAATATCTAGGCATGTGTGGTTGCCTAGATGGCGATACTTTAATCAAAAGGATTATCAAAAGCCCGATCATGAACCAGCTTATAGGTCTTGATTTGAAGATAAACGACATCACCGATGTAGGAGCAGAAGTGCTATGGCGAAATCAGGATCAATTGCCAAACCTTAAATTCCTGGATCTCTCTAGAAATTACATTCGTGAATATATGGTCGCCCAGTTTCAGAAATTACCTTGCCAGGTTGAAATTGCTGATCAAACAAAGATATGGCTCTGCGGTCGCTGGTTTTTAGACGGACTTTCAGACGAATGATTTCATGCTCAAGCTTATTCTGATCGCCAATCCTGAAACTCGTCGAGTAGAACTTTTTCAGCAAGCATTGACTCGCTTTGGTTTACCGCCTGCTGAACTGATCTCCTACGAAACGTTGTTAACCGAGCAGTATGCTCTAGATAAATGGAATGCTCCTAATCTCTGGTTTCGCTTTGATGCTCCAGAACGGAATTTTACTGTCGATCGCGCCTTGATTGCCGCAGGTGCCACTGTAAATGATGGAGGACGACATCAACGCATTGGGGCGATCGCGGCTTACCACCTTCCAGCCGATAAAGGACGTATTCTCTATCCCCGCCAATGGTATTTGGGCTGGCGACAACGATTGCAGGATTGGGCAGGACAAATCCATGGTCGTGTATTCAATCATCCAGCAGACATCATCACGATGTTCGACAAAGTTCAGTGTCAGCGGATTTTAGCGGATCACAATATTCCAGTGCCACGATCGCTGAATCAGCATTCTTCCATTCGCAGCTATGAGCACTTGCGTGAACAAATGAATGCTCAAGACTGTCAGCGCGTGTTTGTTAAACTAGCGCATGGGTCTTCTGCTTCTGGCGTAGTTGCCTATGAGCGGCGAGGAACCGCAGAACGGGCAGTAACAACCGTTGAGCGGGTGATAGAACAGGGAGAACGGCGATTCTATAACTCCCGCAAAATTCGCCAATATTGTGATTCTCATGAGATTGCCGATATTATCAATTTTTTATTAAACGAATCGGCGCAAGTCGAAGCGTGGATGCCCAAAGCGCGCTTGGAAGGACGAGAATTTGATGCACGGGTAGTTGTGATTGCTGGCAAAGCGCGGCAGGTGGTTTTGCGGGTAGGTAATAGCCCGATGACTAACTTACATTTGGGCAACGATCGCCGTGAAGTCTCTGCTTTACCAAAGTCACTGTCACCCCAGTATTGGAGCGAGATGCTACATACCTGTGAACGAGCCGCTGCCTGTTTTCCTCGTAGTTTTTACTGCGGTATTGATTTATTGATTGCTCCCAATTTGCGCGATCACTACATCCTGGAACTGAATGCATTTGGCGATTTACTCCAGGGAATTACATGGCAGGGATGGGATACCTATACAACAGAGATTGCTATGCTGTTGGAAGAGAAGTTTTGAGTTGAAGCGATAAATTACAAATTCATTGTAGACCCAACTATGGATCAATCTCAGAATCAACAAGTACAAATTATGAATTATGAATTATGAATTACGAACTATAAATTACAATCTGATCGTCGGTACTCATGACATCATCTTTCTCACCTTTGATACACTGCGCTATGATGTTGCTCAATCTCTGTGGCGAGCTGGACGTACTCCTAATCTAGCGGCACTTCTACCCGATACTGGCTGGGAAAAACGGCATTCTCCCGGTAGCTTCACCTATGCCGCTCACCACGCTTTTTTTGCTGGATTTTTGCCCACGCCGATCGCACCCGGTATCCATTCCCGTCCATTCGCACTGCAATTTGAGGGGAGTACCACGATCGCGCCTGAAACCTGTGTGCTTGATGCCGCCAGCCTTCCAGAAGGGTTGGCAAACTGGGGCTATCGCACGATCTGCATTGGCGGGGTTGGGTTCTTTAATCAACGCAATCCGCTTGGCAAGGTTTTGCCTGGTTTATTTCAAGAACACTATTGGAGACCGGATCTGGGTGTCACTGATCCCAATTCCAGCACTCATCAAGTGGCGTTAGCCTGCGATCGCCTGAATGCACTCCCTCCCAACCAGCGAGTTTTCCTATTTATCAATCTGTCTGCCTTACATCAACCCAATTATTTCTATCTGCCCGGAGCGACTACGGATTCCATTGAAACCCATGCTGCTGCCCTGGAATACATCGATCACGCCCTTGTGCCTCTGTGGCAGACCTTACGCGATCGGGCTCCCACCTTTGGCATTCTCTGCTCGGATCATGGCACCACCTATGGTGAAGATGGCTACACTGGACATCGACTTGCTCATCCCCATGTCTGGACAGTTCCCTACGCGGAGGTGCTTCTGCAATGATCACTGCGATCGTATGGAGGTTGCAATTCTGGGAATACTGGATACAGGATACCTTTAAAACTTCTACCAGCGTCTCAATCTCATGTCCAACGAGCCATCTACAGAACAAAAACTCGCCCAGAAGTTACTGCAAACAGTGCAGGCACTTTACACTGATCAGCACACCTTTCAACAGGTGGACTGCAACACGTTTCGTCATCTAGATCAAAAGTTTTATCAGCAGGCTCAAAAGAACCTGGAGAAGCTAGGGTTTCGCCACATCACCGATATTGAAGATGTGACGGTTACCCAAACGAATCCTGCCCATCACACGTTTATTCGAGTTTTATTGAGTGGCGATCGGACAATGGTGAGTGCCTGCTACCACTTCCCCCTATCCTGGTTAGTGCGTTTGTTGCAGTGGGTTGGGTTAGCTCCCAAAGGTGGCAAAGTTATTGATTTGGAGAGTGAGTTATCGGATGGCAGCTTTTTGGTTACGGCAAACACATTAGGACTGGATACGATGGCAGATGTCCCTGGTATCTATCGGCAGCAATTGCCGCACAACACCTCGGCTGAGCAACTGCTGACTCGGCATCGTGAAAAACTGAGGGAATTGAGTCAAGCGGGAATTCAGCCTGTCAAGGTGAATAACTATGAGGAAATTGAAGCGGCGCAACACCGACTGCAAGCCATTAAAAGTGGCTATCGTGCCTCGGTTGGTTTCGTCACTGATGAGGATATTGATAGGACGGCAAGGACTGACCAGCAGCAAACGGCTGAAACCTTGAAACAGGCATTGCGGGATCTGCGATCGTCAGCCGAGTAAGTACTGGTCGCAAACGGCTCTCACCTCATTACCCTGATTACCCTATGACTACGCTTGCACCCTCTCCTTTTCTCTCCCAATCTCCCTACCAGGCTTACGTTTATTCCTATCCGCATAAAACCGCTTACCGTCCCTTGGCAGCGCGATCGCTCTCCGAAATCTGGGCTACAGAAAACCGAGATGCCTTATTTTTATACATCCACATTCCGTTTTGTGAAATGCGCTGTGGATTCTGCAATCTATTTACGACTGTTAACCACAATGATGAGGTTGTGAATCAGTATGTTCGTTCGGTGCAACGGCAGGCACAGCAGGTTAAGGCCGCATTGGGAGAGCCTCAATTTGCCCGGTTTGCCCTTGGAGGGGGTACACCCACTCAACTCCCGATCGCCGCTTTAGCAGCGGTTCTGGATGTGGCAGAGGAGACAATGGGTGCAAATCTGGTAGAGATTCCCATGTCAGTGGAAGTGTCGCCCGAAACGGCAACCGTTGAGAAATTGCAGCTTTTGCGCGATCGCGGCACCGATCGGATCAGCATTGGTGTACAGAGTTTTCTCGATCGAGAAGTGCTTGCTACCCAGCGTCGGCAAACTTCTGGGCAAGTGCAGGCTACGTTGCTGCGCATTCGCGAAATGGGCTTTCCTACGCTCAATCTTGATTTAATCTACGGACTCCCCGGACAAACTGTAGACACCTGGTTGCACTCCATCCAGACTGCACTCCAGTTCCAGCCAGAGGAGATTTACCTGTATCCGCTCTATGTTCGTCCGTTGACGGGATTAGGATTGTCCGATCAGCAATGGGATGATCGCCGGTTAGCTTGCTATCGCGCAGGACGAGATTTGTTGCGCTCAGAAGGCTACACGCAGGTGTCAATGCGGATGTTTCGCCGCAGTCGGGAGATCAAGCCATCTGGTCCCGTTTACTGTTGTCAAGCGGATGGCATGGTGGGGTTAGGTTGTGGAGCCCGGTCTTATACGCGATCGTTGCATTACTCCAATGATTACGCGGTGAATGCGAAGGAAATTCGCAGCATTATTGAACACTACATGACCTGTGATGAGGCAGTATTTGCTAGCGCTGATTATGGATTTGAATTAGATCGAGAAGAACAACAGCGACGATTTATGCTACTGTCACTTCTTTCTGAGGAGGGGTTAAATTGTTTGGCGTACTGCGATCGCTTTGGTAGTGATGCACTCACCGATTTTCCCCAACTTCAACACCTCATTGACTGGGACTTAGCAGACTGGCAAACCAATTTACTTGCACTCACTGAATTGGGCTTTGAGCGCTCGGATGCGATCGGTCCCTGGCTATTTTCCGATCGCGTTCATGCCCTCATGACTCAATACACACTCAAATAACTAATCCTCTCTCTCACCTCCCTCATCGCCCCATCATCCCCATCGCCCCTCTTCCCCATGCACCTCACCATTCTCTATCGCGGTTCCCTTGTCAGCTGCAACTATGGTTGCGAATATTGTCCGTTTGCGAAACGCCAACAGTCTGCCGCTGAGTTAGCCGTCGATCGCCAGTCTCTAGAACGATTTGCGAACTGGATTGCTGAACATCCCCAGCATGAATTCTCGATTCTGTTTACACCGTGGGGTGAAGCATTAATTCATTCCTGGTATCAGCAAACGCTGGCTTGGCTGTCCCGGCTGCCCCATGTGCGTAAGGTGGCGATTCAAACGAATTTATCCTGTTCATTCAGTTGGATTGATCAGGCAAATCCAGATTGCCTTGCCTTATGGGCAACCTTCCATCCAGAGTGGTCGAAGCTCGATCGCTTTCTGGCACAATGCCATGATCTGCATGATCACGGGATTCGCTTTAGTGTTGGGGTTGTGGGATTTCCGCGATTTAGAGCCGCGATCACTGAATTGCGGCAACAGCTTCCCCAAACGGTTTATCTCTGGATTAATGCGGTGAAAGCAGAACTGCCCCAGCTCACAGCCGACGATCGCGCATTCTTCCAGTCGATCGATCCACTCTATGATCTCAACACGTATCACTATCCCAGCCTGGGCAAATCCTGTCGAGCCGGAAAAACCGTGATTTCAGTCGATGGTGAGGGCATAATCCGTCGCTGTCATTTCATCAAAACCGCGATCGGCAATATCTACGATCCAGCATTTGAAACGGCTCTGTTTGAACGCCCCTGCACTAACGAAACCTGCCACTGCCACATTGGCTATGTGCATCTGGATTACCTGGAGTTAGATCGGGTCTTTGGTTCGGGCATTCTAGAACGAGTGCCGATCGCGTACCAGTAATTCACAGATTTGAGGATTTTCTATGTCAGAGTCATCAGTACCCAAGGCTCAAGATCTGGTTCTGGGAGGTGAGATGCCGCCTCCAGTTAGTGGTGCTGTGCTTGGTGGCTTGGTTGGACTTCAACAACGCTTCCAACAATCGGAACTGGCTCAAAAACTGGCAGCGTTAGAAGCAGCCGCAACCTATGGAGCCGAGGCAATCCCGCTATTGCGGCAAGGACTGGAATCCGCTGATCTGACGGTGCGATCGGCTGCCTACTCACAACTGAGGAAACTGGGAGTTTCATCTCCTGATTTAGAGCGTGGTATTCCATTAAGAGTGGGCGATCGTATTTATGGTGTATACGAATCGGCTGTGTCCTATGGTGATGATTGGTACTATATCTACGCTCGAATCGATGAGGATGATTACGATAATTTTTTAGAAGAGTCTGGCTTCTATCAGCCTAGTCAAGATTCTAACGGATACAAGTTGGAATACGTTGCGGATGCTCCAGAGGACAATCAACGAGCACCCTATGAGGATTACAATCCGAGTTTGGTTGCCTACTGTCTTAACCCCGCTACCGCAGAAGCGAAAGCACAGATCGTTTACGAGGAGAAGTTCGGTAAACTGGGCTGTGAAATTTATGAGCTTGATATGTGTATTGAATCCGATGAGGATGGATTGGAGGAAGATGATCAGGATGTTGATGCTGAGGACATCCCCCAAAGCAATATATCAAAAGGATTTAACTTAAAGGCTTGGGTTGAAGCTAATCAAGTCATTGTTGATGCGAAGTTACCGTACAACTGGAAAGATGATGATTGGAGTTACAGAATTCAAGTGTTGATGAGTTTACAAAACCGAAAGCAATTTAGCTTGCTACGGGAGCTTTGGCAACAGGAAGGCTATCGACCACTGGCATTTGTCCATGAGTATGAGATCGATCGCCCCTGCTATCTCCGCTTACACACCCTTGAAACCTAATGCATTCTCAGCAATATCCACACAATCAAGATCTTGTTCTAGGGGGTGAGCAACCCCCACCCATTGCTGGTGCAGTGCTGGGAGGAATCGCAGGACTAAATCAGCGGTTTGAGCAAGGTGATGTGACTCAAAAATTGGCAACGTTAGTACAAGCAGCACAACACAAAGATGGCTTAAGTTTGCTATATCGAGGCTTAGAGGATGAAAATCTACTCGTTCGAGCAGAAGCTTATATGCAACTCAAGGCGATCGCACCTATATTTCCTACTTTGCCTCCTATCCTGCAACGAGGAATTCCTCTTAAAGCTGGAGATCGCATCTACGCTGTGTATCGATCGTCTGTTTCCTATGGGGATGATTGGTACTACATTGATGCAGAGATTTCTGAGTGGTATCACGAAGTTTATCCATTTTATAAAGAGCATGTGTCGGGAGAATCATTTAGTTACACTTCTGATTTATCCAGTGACAATCGAATGCACTCCAGCGATGCATATAAAACGCCTAATTTAATTACATATTACATCGACAAAAAAGCAGCAGAAACTGAAGCTCAAACAGCTTTCTTAGGAAAGTTTGGGCAATTGAATTGCAATATTTCTGAGATTTATCCAGATAATGAACTAGAGGAATTTGATTTAATTGCTTGGGTAGAAACGAATGAAGTTTTTGTTGAAGATGTGCTGCAAAGCTGGGGTGATTCTGGCTGGGCTTACCAAGCTCGTGTATTAACCAGTCTCCACAACCAGAGACGCTTTGATTTATTGCGTGAAATTTGGGAGCAGCTTGGTTATCACCCCCTTGCATTTGTCCATGAGTATGAGATCGATCGCCCCTGCTATCTCCGTCTGGCAGCCCTTGAAACATAGTGTTATGGCGAATGATGCATCTCAACCAGAGCCGACCGATTTAATTTTGGGTGGACATTTGCCTCCGCCCAGCAGTGGAGCAGTTTTGGGAGGCATTCAAGGATTGCGTCAGCGATTAGCAGATGCCTCGCCCGATCAAATAGTGGATTTACTGCCACAGAGCCTGAATTATGGTGAGGCTGGAATTGATGTGTTAGTGGAGGCGGTGCATGATGCAGCGTTGATCGTTCGAGCCAAAGCCTGTCAATTGCTGCAAAGGATTGATTCTCCCAAAGCACAACAAGCGATCGCTAACGGATTATGGCTCAATCCAGGCGATCGAATTTACTATGTCTTCGCATCGTTTTCTGATTACAACGACTGTTGGTATTACCTTGTAGACTCTATTGATAAAATGTGTGATTCGCTCGGATGCGATTCCATTAATGATATTCTTAGTTATTGTAAATCTAAACCAGCATTTCAATCGATATTAGTTTCTCAGCATATTTCTAAAGAGAATGCAGAAACAGTTGCTAAAACTCACCACCAATGGCGAGCGATGGAAGAAGATTTTTCTGGAACGGGTCAACACCACAACTTTAGAGGGAATTTTGATTTAATTGAATGGTGTAAAACCAATAATGTTTTAGTTCGTTTACCAGGTGAAGATCGTTCAGAATTTGAGCAGCGAATCAATACTTTTTATAGTGTGCAAAATAGCTTAACCCTTGGCAAAGAACAACAGTTTATCTGGCAAGAGTGGGAGAAGGACGATTACACAGTGGATGACTGGTGGGAAATCCGGTATGAGCTGGAGTGTAAGATTGTGGAGCTATTAAAAGCCAGCCAGCAATACGAGTTACTGGGACAGTTGTGGTTAGAGGCGGCTGGCAAACTTGCCTTTGTTCATGAAGAAGTTGCGAGTGAGTCAATTTACATTAGAATAATAGAAAATTTATAGTACAAATGTATGCAGCAACCTAAAGCTACAGATGGAATTTTAGGTGGGCAGACCCCACCCCCGATCGCCAGTGCCGTTTTGGGTGGCATTGCAGGACTGCGCCAGCAGATGACATTGGCATCACCTGAACAACGATCGCAACTTCTCCCAACTGCGTTGAACTATGGCGAAGCGGGTATTACTCTACTAATCAGCCTATTGAACAATGACCCGGTTTTAACGGTTCGGGCAACTGCCTATCAACATTTGCAGCAGGCGATCGCTGAGTCATCAACCAATATCAGAGAAATGCAGCAGGCGATCGCGAAGGGGGTTCCCCTGAAACAGGGCGATCGACTTTACAGAGTACACATTTCAGCGATCGACTACGACGATGAGTATTATACCCTCTTAGACTCTGTACAGGCTTATGAAGCTCATGATTTCTGTTACGAAGGGGAGCAGTTACATCCAGTAGAACGCTATATCTTTCAGGAGCAGGCAGAACAGGTTGCAGCCGACTTGCATCGGATAATTCTATCAAACGGAAATCTTGCTGAATTTAATCAACGGCATCAACTCAAGCTCAATCCCTTAGACTACTACCTACTCAAGATCACGGAAGACCTGTGTAATTTCTACCGCAACGGTAGCCAACCAGTTCATGAGTGGTGTACGGCGCACGAGATTGATGTGGATCTCAGTGACTATCTTGATGAAGGAGTTTTTGACGATGATGAGGATGAAGGTTGGTACTGGTGGGAAGCACAGGAAGAAGTTTTGCAGCATCTTCAAAGTCAGAAAAACTATCCTCTTCTAGAAGAGTTTTGCGACTTGGTTGGAATGGGCAGATTCACGTTTGTCCATGAAGAAATAGTCGATCGAGAGGGTTACTTTCCAGTAATGGGAACTCTTACTTAAAAAGCGTGAGTTAGTGGAAGCACATGGCAAAACAACCTAAGCAACCTCAAAATACAGATGTGGTTCTGGGCAATCAGACAGAGCCGCCTATTTCTTCAGCCATCTTGGGTGGCTTAGAGGGATTGCAACAACGATTTCCACATCTTGATGTTGTCCAGAAGCTTGCAGTCATGCCAAGTATTTTAGAACTTGGAGAACCGGGAATTGACTTACTGATCGCTATTCTGCATGATGATTCAATTGCAATACGATCGCAAGCATACCAATCCTTGCACCATATAGATTCTGAAAAAGCAAAAAGTGCAATCTCTATGGGGATTCCTCTAAAGCCAGGTGACACGCTTTATTGTGTTTATGAAATTCCTTTTGGTTATGATGACGAAACGTACTATCTCTGTAATTCTATTCCTGAAGCCACCGCTAGAGTAGGGGATTACACAGATATCATTGAGCATTCTTCTTCTGAAGAAATTGATTGGGAGTCATTAGATCCGGAGGAGTTTGATGCTCTTATGGAGGAATCTGAAATTCCCAAGTTGATCTCGCAACATTTGCTGAGGGAGACAGCAGAGGAGACAGCAGAGTTACTTCACCAGCAGTACATTCTCGATCGCCATACACCAAATCTATTTGAATTTGATTGGGTTCGCATGATCGAATTTGATATGAATGCCTGGTGTGCTGCCAACGGCTTGCCCCTCCAGCAGCCAGAGCAGGATTGGTGGGAAATGGGGCATCAACTTGTTGAAGAACTCAAAACCCAACAACAAGTTGAGTTACTTAGTAAGCTCTGGAAAGATACAGCCGGTCGATTGGCAGTCATACAGGAACAGAGCGTTAACCACAACTGTTATTTCAAAGTAACCCGATCGCTCTAAACTTCCAAACTTATGAAACACCCTGAGGCAACAGATGGCGTTTTAGGTGGGCAGGTTTCACCACCCATTAATAGCGTGATCCTGGGCGGTATTGAGGGACTCCAGCAACAGCTAACAATGGCATCGCCTGAACAGCAATCGCAACTTCTTGCAACAGCGCTAAATTACGGAGAAGCAGGCATTGATCTGCTAATCACTACGTTGAATAGTGATCCAGTTTTATCAGTTCGAGCGACGGCATATCAATTGCTGCAATCAGTAGATTCAGCCAAGGTAGAAGCAGCGATCGCAAACGGCATTTTAGTGAATCCGGGCGATCCTATTTACAGTGTTTATAAATCAGCCATTTCATTTGATGATGAATATTTTCATTTAGAAACTGACTTCTTTGAGGAATATGAGAGTTTTGAGAGCAGTCTTCAGAACCTAGGCTGGCAAGAAATGGGCTATGAAAGTTATGAGGACTGTTATGAGGATCATCTGTATGACTATCAGAGCTACGTACCTCAGAGGCACTCTCGTCATATCTCTAGAGCAGAGGCAGAAAATGCTGCTGATTTACTTCACCAACAACTTGTTTGGGAATGGGATGAACAGAACTATACGGCTGGTTTTAATATTTCTTCAATATTTCACGATGATTTGGAAAACTGGTGTACAGATCATCAGGTGAACTGTGAGAAACAGTTTATCTCTGCGTACGCTCTCAGTGATTGGCTGAAAGCATCTGGAAATCAGAAGTTATTTGCAGAGCTGTGGAGAGATGCGATCGGTAACTTTGCATTTCGGGTATGTTTAGCAATGGAACAATAAACAACGCTAAAGCTAAAACCTTTGTCTGGTAAGGGTTACAGCCTCTTTTTCTTGTAAAATTCAAGACATTTAAATCGCTGAATACCCCGATAGATATAGC
>VRZD01000050.1 GCA_016743235.1 Pantanalinema sp. GBBB05
GGGGGGTGGGGCAGGGGAAGGAGATGGGGATTCCGCAGATTTAGATTTGGGTTCATAGACCCGTTGCATTTGCTGGAGGTAGCGACGGGTTTCGGAAACGAGGTGCTGTCGCTCGTGGAAGGTGAGTTCTGAGTAGGTGGTAAATTGGCTGCCGAAGTCTTGTAGTCGTCGTTGTTGATCGAACGAAAAGTCTCCGGCAGGTTGATTTAACGTCAGGCTGAGAAATTCGCTAAAGCGATAGTAATTGCCTTGCAGGTCGTTAAATCCCTGCTCTGCTTCTATGGAAAGCGCTTTTTGTAGGCGATTCCAGTCCATCATTGCAATCTGCTATTCCTCAAACCAACTGGCACGCCAGGCATCTTGAGCTTGGGCGATCGCTCGTTCCTGCTGCTTTTTGTAATATTCTCGCCCAATCGTTTTTAGACGAGCAGAGAAATTTCGCAGGCGAGTGCGAGCCGCTGTTACTGGAGTGTTGGCAAACTCAATATCCGACAATCGCAAGTGAATTGCCACAATATGTACCACTGAGGGAGAGGGAGAGGGCGGCTCCTCACCGTCTTCCTCGATCGCCGAGTCATTGGCAGACGCAATTAAGACATTTAATAAATTGGGAGAATGCGGTGCCACATCTGACATTTCGGCTTTACTAGCCGCTTGTAAGACAGGCTCTGGCAACTGTTTGGGCAAGACTCCTGCTTGTTGTAACAAGCGATTGACAGCATGGGAAACAGTTCGCAATTCTTCTGCAATACTTTGTTCTAAGGCTTCTCGCCAATGGGCTAAATCGGTTGGTGTTAACGATCGGGGCAGTTTTGCTTCTGCCTCTATGGGCGGCTCGCTCGACGGCTCAACGGGAAGTGCCTCTGTTGGGGTCAGCAGCTCAGTTAATGGATCCAGATTAGCAGAATGGGATGTGGCGGCTGAGGATTCTTGCTCATCTAGCAGTTCGATCGGAGTTGGCGGGTAGAGTTGAGCCAGCAAGTCCTCTTGAAGCTGGTTGGCTAATTGCCGAATCTGCTGCTGAAGTTGCTGCCGTTGACTAAACGATAAGTCTAAAAACTGGGTTGGGTAGCCCTGAGTACAGACATGATAGCTGGCTAGAATTAACTGCTGCCGCGCTGCCTGCCCCAAGACTGTGAGATAGCTGGAATAGGCTTGATGAAACTCCTCCGCCAGTTCAGCAATTAATTTATCAATTGCCGCTAAATCTTGTTCAATTTGTTCAACTGTTCCAACCATCGTTCAGCGCAATTCTTTTCCGATACAATCCGTTCTACTTTCAGAATAGCGGGTGGATTAATGATTGCAGAAGTGACCCGGATGGAGTGGATGACGGAGAACCGTGATCGAGCTATAGTAGGTCGCTAGAGATATCCCAGAATTTTGAGCAATGCAACTATGAACCTGATCCAACGAATCCTGCTGATCTGCTCTGCTATCCTGGCATCCTTATCACTACTTATACCTCCTGTGCAGGCAGCAACCGTAGCTGATTTACCTAACGTCACTCAAGCTGCATCGATCAGGGTTCACGCCAACTTTCCCCTCGTTCCTAGCCAAGCCTCTGATCATGCCTTGATCAACCAAGGCTGTGCTTGCTCTAGCTGCCTCAAAGCCACAGAGTTACTTCAAGGCAAACTGCCGATCATGTAGTTTGAAGACAAGAATTCCCGCAAAATTGATGGGGCAATCCTTTAGGGTTGCCCTTCACCATATCTGACATCTAGCCCGATGACCGCTTAAGTAGTCAAACGGCGATAAGCAACTCGAGCATCCAGTTTGGCGGCTCGGAGGCGATCGGAAATTGCTCGGGCTTCATAATAGTTCACATAGGAACCGGCGTTAATAAATACCCCCTGTCTGGCTTTATCTGGATAAGCCCCACCAACGATCCGTCTGACCTGACTCAGAAGCTGAGGACTATTACCAGGAACGACCACTACATAAGAGCGAGCTTGTACTGGTGTAGATGTGCCACCTGCGCCACCCGTACTGCCTGTACTGCCTGGATTGCGAACGCTACCATTCGTTCCAGGATAATTTACCGCTGTTTCTCCATAGCAGTCGGTATAGTAAACCGGGCGATCGTATGTGCCATCTCCGGTGTTACAGCCGTTAGTGTAGCCAGTTTCAGTGACTCTGCCCCCCGCCACATATTCTGTGGCCACCCAACCAGGACTGCTCAGTTTTCCCCAGCGATACCCATCTGCAATCACTCGCTGGTCGGTTAGTTCCAATAAGGCTCCATCCGTAGCACCACCAATAATGGGGTAGTCTAGCCCAGGACCAGAGCGGATATTTAACCCAATACCAGACGATGTTTCAACAAAACCATCTCCCTGGCGTCCTGTGAAACTAACGGGGCGGTTGTAAGTACCGCATTGGTCATAGTTATCAAAGTTACAGTTCTGTGCCGTTGCCTGGTCAGCCATAACACTGAAGCTGAAGGCTGCGATCGTGAGGCTTGCCAAACCAGTCCAGGGACGATGCAACATTTTGGCAACAACTCTGTGCACCAAATTTGAAGTTTTCATATTTAATGGTGAGGTAAACGACTGGGGTGGTTGACCCCATCAAGGTGAATGACCTGCCTAAAAATTGCAGTGTATCTGCAATTGCGAAGCAGCGGGCAATCTTAAAACCGCCCAATTGAGTGAAGCCTAGTAAGGTTGTTCATCTTGCAGCCAGCGCACTAATTCCTCTCGCCAGCCGTATGGCAGTACGGCTTTCAAGTAGGGGAAATAACGCCTAATTGTGATGGATTTGAACATCTCGATATGAGCGATCGAGATTATTGCCTTACTAGTGCATCGCTCAGTTGCACATGTTTATAAATTGCCTCAGATCACTTCCAATCTATCAGAAACCTATCTCTTCCGTATACAGTACCGGAGGGGCATATTTCGTATCACTAAATTGCTAAACACAACATTTTGCTACAGTGTTCAGAAAACCTCATGACATTTCGGCTTAATACTGCAAATTCCCAGTTTTATCAGTAGTGTACTAGTAGTAGTGTAAGATACATTCAGCCCTAGATTTGGCGTTACCGCTTGGCTGAAGCCACCAATGTTCTAAAAATTTGGCTACCTAGCGAATGTGAATTGTTCACTCACAATTGCCTATAAACCTATCAACGGCACACTGTTTTGTGGTGATTCCTTGGAGTGGTTACTCACTCTCCAGACAGAGTCGGTAGATTTAATCATTGCCGATCCTCCCTATAACTTGAGCAAGGCAGAATGGGATACATTTGCCTCTCAGCAGGTCTACATTGACTGGTCATTACAGTGGATTAAAGAAGCGGCTCGTATTCTCAAACCAACTGGATCACTTTACGTTATGGGATTTTCTGAGATTCTGGCTGATCTCAAACATCCGTCATCGCAATATTTCGATCGTTGTCGCTGGTTAGTCTGGTACTACAAAAATAAAGCTAATTTAGGCAATGACTGGGGGCGTTCCCATGAAGCAATTTTGTTATTGCGGAAAACGAATCGCACCAAGATGAACATTGAAAATATTCGGATTCCTTACAGCAACCATACTCTGAAATATCCAGTTCATCCTCAGGCAATAACGAGCCAGTATAGCCAAGGACAATCTGAAAAACAATGGACTCCACATCCTCAGGGTGCCAAGCCCAAGGATGTGATCGAAATTCCAACTCTATGTAATGGTATGCGAGAAAAAACGCCGCATCCCACCCAAAAGCCAGAGGAATTAATCCGTAAATTTGTGTTAGCTTCGTCCGATCGCGGTGATTTAATTGTTGATCCCTTTTCCGGATCAGGAACGACCTTAGTGGTGGCTGAGCAATTAGGTAGAAGATGGTTGGGATGCGACATTTCTCCTGAATATAATCAATGGGCAATTCAACGCCTGCAAACAGTGCAACCACTGTCTGATCACGATTGGTTTTGGTTCGATCGCAAAAACGAGGAACGCCGCCGCCGAATTCGCTAGCCTATAGCGTGTGTCCCACAAATTTGCATAAGATAAAGATTGTTAACCTGGCATGTTTCCGGGCAATTCCTATCGATGACAGCGTAGATCTGCAATGACCGTCACTCCTAACTCTCGGCAATCGATGCAATATCCTGCCCGAACCATTACACGGGCAGAACGGGCAATGCGGTGCGCTCCCTTTCAGCTCCAACTATTCACCACGATGATTCAGCAAAGTGTGGCATTGAAGGCGATCGCGCAAACAGCTGGAATCGACCATCAATACACTACCCAACCCTTATCGGAACTAGCGGTTGAGCAGGAATTAGTCTGGTTGATTCAAGTTGGGTTGCTGCGGCGGGAAGTAGATGGGCAGGGCTTAACCGATAGCTTCCGGGTCACCCCCCTAGGTCGGCAATTGGCTGAGCAATGGCAACGCGATCCAGCTCAGGATCGCGCTCCGACTTGGCAAGATCGCCTCTATAATGCACTGAGTCGTTGGTTACGGCTGAGTATTTAAGGCTAGAGGCTTCAGGGAACGCTATCCTGGATGCTGCGTCCTTCACCGCTTGGGAGTTTTGCATGAAAGCCATTATGGTCGTGGGAACAACATCCCATGCAGGCAAGTCGCTAATCGTCACCGCTATCTGCCGCATTCTGAGTCGGCGAGGCTGGCGGGTTGCTCCATTCAAAGGGCAAAATATGGCGTTAAATGCCTACGTCACGTCCAGTGGTGGCGAAATTGGTCATGCTCAGGCTGTGCAGGCATGGGCAGCCGGAGTGGTTCCCTCAGTGGAAATGAACCCGATCCTGCTGAAACCTCAAGGCGACATGACCTCTCAGGTGATTCTGAAAGGACGGGCTGTTGGTCGAGTAGGCGCAGCAGATTACTATGAACAATTTTTTGAGCCAGGCTGGCAAGCGATCGAAGAGTCACTGCATCGCTTAGGAGAAGAATACGATCTACTCATTTGTGAAGGGGCAGGTAGTCCAGCCGAGATTAATCTGAAGCACCGCGACTTAACTAATATGCGGGTAGCGAAATATTTGAATGCACCGACGATTCTAGTAGTTGATATTGACCGCGGCGGGGCGTTTGCTCATGTGATTGGAACGCTGGAATTGTTGGATCCGGAAGAACGAGCCTTAATTCGGGGCGTGGTGATCAATAAATTTCGGGGGCAGCGATCGTTGTTACAGTCTGGCATCGACTGGTTAGAGCAACGGACTGGGATTCCTGTCGTGGGTGTGATTCCCTGGTTGGATCAAGCCTTTCCGGCTGAAGATTCGCTCAGTTTATTCGATCGCCACAACAGTTCCCCTACTGGCGATCTCAATATTGCCGTAGTCCGGTTACCTCGAATCTCTAATTTCACTGACTTTGATCCCCTAGAGGCAGAACCGAGCGTTTCCTTAAAATATGTCAGTCCCAAACAATCGTTAGGCTACCCGGACGCGGTGATTATTCCTGGTTCTAAAACCACGATCGCCGATTTAATTGTGTTGCATAAAACGGGCATGGCAGAAGAGATTCAGAACTACGTCGCGGCGGGCGGTACGGTACTGGGAATCTGTGGGGGCTTCCAAATGCTCGGCAAAATTTTGGCAGACCCAGAAGGGATTGAAGGTCAGGAAGGGCGCTACAAAGGCTTAGGGCTGCTGCCCGTGAAAACCGTAATTGCAGGGCAGAAAATTGCCCGTCAACGTCTAGTCAGTTCTAATTTTCCGCAGGAAGGTTTACCCGTTACAGGCTACGAAATTCATCAGGGCAGAACCCGCATGATGGAAGAGGTCACAGAAGTCACTCATGCCTTATTTGATGACCCCAATTTGGGTATGGTCGATGACAGCAAATCTGTTTGGGGCACTTATCTCCATGGTATTTTCGATAATGGTCCCTGGCGGCGTGCCTGGTTAAATCGGTTACGACAACAACGGGGGCTAAAGTCCCTACCAACTGGAGTGGCAAACTACCGCGAACAACGGGAACTGAGTTTGGACAATCTGGCTAGCACGATCGAGCCTCACTTAGATCTGGCACCATTTTTGCCGGAACAGAGCTAGGGGCTGTTGTTGCAGTCAAAAATAGGGCAATCAGTCTGAGGATCTGATGGCTAACTGGAGTTCGACGAACAGGAAAACCAGTCATTCCTAGCTCATATGATGTTCAGGCTTTAAAACAAAAATTCTATAGGGCATCATCAAACACCCTATAGAAATATCCCTAACCCTTTCGGTGCAACGTACCCGTTTGTCCTTGACCTATACAGTAAGGGTTATCTCAGGAAAATCCGACTACGTTTAGACATTTTTTAGAATCCTGCCATGAATGTTTGCATTCACTTTCTACCCGACGATGTGACGATCGCAGCCCAAGTGGGAGAACCGTTACTCGACGTTGCTGCCCGAGCCGGAATTTCGATTCCTACCGGCTGTTTAATGGGTTCCTGTCATGCCTGTGAGGTCGAATTAGATGATGGCGAGACCATCTGTAGTTGCATCAGTGCGGTACCAGGCGATCGATCGCACCTAACTGTAAATTTGTTCTCCGATCCAAGCTGGTAAGTGATTAGAATCAGCAAGCCATGCAGAAGGCTCATAGCTTGCTGTTCATCGCTTAATGATGCCCATTGATGTAATAGTCGCGGGTGCCTTTGGCACTGATCGCTTCTCCCAGGCGGTTGATCGCATGGACATAAGCTGCTGTACGCAGGGGAATGGACAAATCACGAGTAATCGACCAGACGCACTCAGCTTCTTCTACCATGCGCACTTGCAGTTTTTGGTTGACTTCTCCCAGTGACCAGTACAATCCACTCCGGTTTTGTACCCACTCAAAGTAACTAACTGTAACCCCCCCAGCGTTCACCAAAATATCAGGAAAAACGTAAATACCTTTTTGCTCTAAGATCTGGTCTGCTGCCGAAGTGGTGGGACCATTGGCAACTTCAAAGATCATTTTGGCTTTAATCAAATCAGCGTTCGCTTCCGTAATCTGATTCTCTAAAGCCGCAGGCACTAGAATATCCACATCCAATTCCAACAGATCCTCATTGCTAATCAACTCATGACCTTCCGCCAAATTGCAGACACTACCATCGCAATACATGGCTTTAATTCCACGGGTCGAATGCTTAAACTTTCGGATGCTAGGAATATCAAGCCCTGATTTCGCATACACTCCACCCTGCGAATCGCTGACAGCAACCACTTTGTACCCAGCCTGAAAGAGTAGATCTGCTAGATATCCACCCGCATTGCCAAAGCCCTGAATTGCCACCGTGGTTGCCTGCGGCGGCATGTCAAATTTAGGTAGCATGGACTGGATCACGAAATAGGCTCCCATCGCAGTTGCCGTTTCCCGTCCTAGACTGCCGCCGACCCCGATCGGCTTTCCCGTCACCACCGCCGGACAGTAATAGCGTTTAATAATGCTGTACTGATCCATCATCCACCCCATAATCATGGAGTTGGTATAAACATCCGGTGCCAGAATGTCTACATCAGGTCCAATAAAATCGGCGATCGCATCAATATAGCCCCGACTCAACCGCTCTAATTCCATCCGAGATAAAGACTTTGGATTGACTGTAATCCCACCTTTGGCGCCACCGTAGGGTAGGTTCAACGCTGCACACTTAAAGGTCATCCAGAACGCTAAGGATTGCACCTCATCTATGTTGACATTGGGATGGTAACGGACTCCACCCTTACCCGGACCTCGCGTGTCATCGTAACGCACCCGATAGCCTTGAAATACCTTCAATGAGCCATCATCCATCCGCACGGGGATCGACACACTCAGACTAGTTTGTGGATATTTCAGAGACTCGATCGCATCTTCCGAAACCGTCGTATACTTCAGGGCTTGTTCCAACCGTTGACCGGCATCCGATAAGAGTGAACCTGCCATATAGGGCACCTTCTTAATATGAATTTCTACCTATTTGTTGGACAAAAACTTTAGTAACAGCAACAAATGTTTGTCCTATTTCCATAATTCCCCAGTCTGAAAAAACTGGTGGCGGATTGATCCCCACAGCAATAAAACGATACAAACTGTAGCTTTTGATACAGATTTTTTGACGCAATTGCCTACGGTAAAATAGTGGTAGGAAGTAGCATTGCCTTTAACTGTGCTAAATCAGGAGTCACGTTTTATGATGAACCCTGTGTTATGCCGGAATTGGTTGCAAACATTACGCTCTGTCCGCTTTAGGTCTTTACTGTGCTGCAGTGCGTTGCTTGCCATCAGTCTGAGTCTCAGTTTTAGCGATCGCGCTCTAACTGCCGAACCCACTCCCAGTCGCAAAAACGATTTCATCAGCAATGATTCCATTGTCCGATCGACCGATCTCGGTAGCACCATAACCATCACCTGTGATGCGGTCACTCCTTTAGTGCAGCATCCTCTATGCCCGATCGGAGGAGGGGTTCGCCCCGGTGACAGTTGGTTTACTGATGAGCAACTGCAAGTAGCCAAAGAAGTTCGGCTGGTGCCCTACCAGCAAACTCCACAGCCCGAGCAACTGACTGTCATCAATGCCTCGTTTTAATTTGATGGCTTTAAGTGGGCAACGCTAGACTGCACCAGAATTTTTGTTAAAAACCACCCAAATGGTTTTGAGGATGAGCTTGAAGTCGTACATCAGGCTCCAGTTTTCCTGATATTTCAAATCCAGCCGGACGATATCTTCAAAATCTAGCACCGACGATCGACCATTTACCTGCCACTCACCCGTCATTCCCGGTTTAATATCCAGCCGTTGCCATTGGGGAATCTCATACCGTTCCACTTCATCTGGAGTGGGTGGGCGGGTGCCAACCAGGCTCATTTCACCTTTGAGGACATTCCAAAACTGGGGCAGTTCGTCCAAGCTCGTCTTTCGCAAAATGCGACCAACCCGAGTAATTCGGGGATCATTAGCATTCTTAAAAATCGCTCCACTCGCTTGATTTTGCACTAAATGCTTTTTCCTCTCCGCATCAGTCACCATCGAGCGAAATTTCCACATCCGAAACCGCTTGCCCATCGAAGAACAGCGAACTTGCCCAAACAGAATCGGACCTGGACTGTCCAGTTTAATCGCTACTGCAATGGGGACAAACACGATCGCAGTAATCCCTAACCCAACGATCGACCCAACAATATCAATCAATCGCTTCGGGAGCGATTTAACGGAGGGATGGGTGACAAACGGTTGATCTGACTTGACGATATTGATTAACCGTTTAGGCATCGATCGCCCCGATAACGGATTAGCTAACAACTGCGCCGACTTAATTGATGTCGCCGCCGCAGGTTGAGCCGTCCCTTGACTAGTCGATGGCTTGGCTGGAACGTCAGACCGTGACTCAATCACAAACATCTTATCGAGCGCTGCCAGCGAAAGTGCTGTCATCACTTGAGGTGACACATTTTGCAGAATCAGGTCTAACTGCTGCTTTTGGGTGAGTTTGCGGCTAGCAACCAGCGCTCCCATCCCACTACTGTCCATAAATTTTGTCTGCCCAAAATCCAAAATCACCAGCTTTAAGTCAGGATTATCCTGGCAAACCTGCTGAAATTGCTGTTTGAAGGTTACCGCTTGAACCACCGTAAACGCCGGAGGTAAGTGAATGCGACAAATATGCTCCGCGATCGTTACCTGACAGGTGTTATCGTTTGACTCAGCCACAGTATCAAGCTCGACTTCATGTAGGTGGGCTAGACAATAAACCGCAACATGCGGCTAAACCAATCATGACCTAAGTATTGTGTAGAACCAGCCAAAATATTCACCCAGGCATAATTCTGACTGAATAAATTCCACTCGTTACGTCGATCAGTTTACGCCATGATGTTACTCAGATTTATAGGTAAATGTCACGGTTTTTACCCAAATCTAGCATGCCCTTCAGGCAAAGCTAACCTAACGATCAGGGTTCCAAATTCTCAAGGTCTCTTGGAGCCAGTCATTCTTCTATATCTCGATTTTGAGTAATTAAAGATTTAGTACAGATATATATAGTTTTGATAAAGATTCTTAGTACCGCAAATTTGGTAAGTATTTTCCCTTTCGAAGGGATAAATTATCGTACTCACTAACTCATGTTTGTGAGGATGCCACTCCTGCTAGGGTTGAATTTGGCTATCTTCATGTCTCTGAAGATCTCTGTGTTTGGTTACGAGGAGTGCTGGTGTGAACATACAGAATTGGTTGATTGGAGGGGTCAGCTATCTGGGAATTAGCTGTCTGGGAATAGGCTGGCACGGAGACACAGTTGAAGCCGTTGTTCCTATGCAGTCGCCCCTCGTTGCTCAAGCGGCTGATTATGAGCCAACACCCTGTTCCGACCCCTTAATCTGCGTTGAGCCATCTGACGATGATCCAATGGCACAGATACAAAGTCTGGAATCCCTCAGCCAGGATGTCCAACCTACAGACTGGGCTTATCAAACCTTACGATCGCTGATTGAGCGGTATGGTCTACTGGTCGGCTTCCCGGATGGCAGATTTCAGGGCAATCGGGCTTTAACCCGAAACGAGTTTGCTGCCGCTGTTAGCCAAGCATTAGAGCTGTTAAGAGAACGTACAGGAGTCGATCAAGAACAGGTACAGGAAGATCTAGCAACGCTAGAACAGTTACAACAGGCCTATGGTGAGATTGCCAACGATTTGCAACAGCGAGCGACTCAACTCGATCGACAGCTGGCTCAACAGGAACATCAGCAGTTTTCTACTACTACCAAATTAACTGGTCAAACTGTGGGGGTGCTTACCGATGGAGATCAGGCAGTAGGGACGATCGTCACCCGCACTCGTCTCAACTTTCTCACCAGTTTTACAGGTCAGGATTCACTGTATACGCAACTAGAAGTTGGCAACAATGGTAACGATGCCATCGGCCAGGCGCACGATCGCCGCCAGAACCGATTAGGAACGAAGGGATTGCTGGCAGATGGCGGGGGTTTAGATTATGTGGCAGTTAACCCTCAAGCCCAAATCCGCAAACTTTACTATAGTTTTCCTGCTGGAACTAATCTCAACATGACCATAGGGGCACGGCTATCGCCCAGAGATTTCATTGACTACAACCGCTTTGCGAATGACTCAGCCACCAATTTTGCCTCTAGTTTCTTTGCCAATAACCCGTTAATTGTCCAGAATCAGATCGATCGCCCAGGAGGCGCTGGTGCAGTATTAACCTGGTATCCCAACCAATCGCTGACTATGCGAGCTTTATATGTAACGGCGGACGCTGAAGATCCGCAACAAGGCTTATTCGCTGACAAATTTCAAGGCAGCACGGAACTGGAATATGCCTTCAATAAAAATCTGGTCGTTCGGCTGCAATATACGATAGCGAAGATTAACGGTATCAGTATTTCGGCAGGTGGGCTGAATACGGAATGGGCTTTAAATCGCCAATTCGCTGTCTTCGGTCGGCTAGGAATTGCTGGCTATCACGGATTTAACGACAGACTCGACCGTGATCTCGACTTGACCCCTAAAACCTGGGTGATCGGGATGACGGTACGCAATTTAGTGATCCCTGGCTCTACAGTTGGTCTTGCTCTAGGTCAACCGTTTGTAACCAGCGACCTAGGAAATGCGACCCAGACTAACTTTGAGGCTTATTATAGTTTTTTAATTAATGACAATATTAGCTTTAGTCCCAGGCTAATGATCGTTACAAACCCAGACAACGATCGCTCCAGCACTATTTGGGAATGGGCAATCCGTATGGTGTATACATTTTAAAGCTAGTTCCAGCAACCGAGAATTCTCTTAATTACGAACCTCTCTATTGGGGGGTTCGGGCGGGGGATCGGCAAAGTTGGTTGAAGTAAGCTCTAGATGATTAGCATTGTTGCATTTCGACAGATCTGTCCCAAGTTTGACTTCCGCCATTCTAGGTAAGCCAGCCGCCAGAACGTTTGTTCCGCTAAACGCAATAAATATCAAAACAAGTACAAGTTTGTTCATTGGTTTCCCCTTCCTTCCCTCTGCAATTCTGGTAGAGAAGAAATAGATTTAGTAGGTCCACCTACCTACTATTTTACTGCTGCATCAAGCGATGTAGATCAACCAGTAGGAGGTTAACGATGGTTAATGGATATTTTCACCCGGTTGCTATTTGGTCCGGAGAGTCTAAATCAAGGTCTACTGGATGGAGATTTGGAGCAGATCATTGCCTCTTTGGGGCGAAGGGCAAAATAATCTTTCAGCCAGGTACAACCACGATCTAATAAGTCATCAAGTTGCTCAATCCGCCATGTTCGTACTGTTCCATCCTTTCCAGCCGCAACGAGGTATTGTCCATCTGCACTAAAGCTAACACTATACACCAGACCTTGAAATCCGCGAAATGACGTGATCTGTTGTCCAGCCGCCACTAACCATAATTTCACCGTACCATCCTGTTGGGCGCTTGCAATAGTCTGTCCATCTGGACTAAAGCTGACATTTAAGGTGTTACCGCCGGTATTAAATTTGTTTAACTGTTGTCCTGACAAGTTCCATAACCGCACTGTACTATCCGTTCCTACAGTAACAATCCGATTTCCGTCAGGACTAAATATGGCGTTTAAAACGCTGCCTTGATGCCCCGCAAGTTCAACGATCGGCTGCCCAGTCACATTCCATAGGTGAGCCATGCCATCGGCTCCCGCCGTAATCAACCGCGCTCCATCCGGACTAAAGTTCAGACTATAAATCGGTTTCTGACTAGCATTCCACTGAACCAATTGTTGCCCTGAAGTTGTCCATATTCGCACAGTGCCATCGTTTCCCGTGCTGGCAATCTGGTTTTCCGTCGGGCTAAAACTGAGGTCATAGACGGCTCCTTGATGCCCAGTGACTTTGGCTAGCGATCGCCCCGTTGTATCCCACAGCCGGATTGTTCCATCTTGACCGGCTGTAGCTAGTAGTTGACCATCCCGGCTGAATTTAATGCTATTCACGCCTTGAACATGTCCTTTTAATGCAGCTAATTGACGCCCCGCTGACTGCCAGAGTCGGGCAATTCCATCTTTACCTGCCGCCGCGATCGTGTTTCCATCGGGACTAAAATTAACACTCCAAATTGGTTGCCGACTGGCATTAATCCGGACTAGTTGTTGGCGAGAAATCCCTTGTAGATTGGACAAGTTCCACAGCCGAACGGTTTTGTCCCAACTCACTGAGATTAAATGCAGGCGATCGGGCGCAAAACCAATGCTATAGACCCAACCTTGGTGACCTTTAAGTTGAGCCAACAGTTCGCCAGATAAATCCCAGATTTTGATCATGTTATCAGCTCCAGCCGTTGCCAGAGTTTGCCCATTGGGGCTAAAGCTAACACTAAAAATCAGGTCTCGGCTGCCTTTCCACTGAGTTAATGGTTGCCCAGATAAACTCCAAATTCGCACTGTCTTATCTGCACCAGCCGTGGCTAATCGTTGACCATCGGGGCTAAAGCTGAGGCTAAAAACACCCCCTTGATGACCTTTAAACTGCACCAATTGCCGTCCCGATAAATTCCACAGCCGAGCCGTACCATCTTCGCCAACAGTAGCAATTTGTTGACCACTGGGGCTAAACTTGGCAGCCCAAATATCCTGGTGGTGTCCACGCAATTGCCCCACTGATTTTCCCGTTAAATCCCAGATTCGGGCAATTCCATCTGCCCCTCCCGTCACCAATCGTTGCCCATTGGGACTAAAGCTGACTGACCAGACCTGTCCCTGATGGCCTTTGAATTGCGCCAGTTCTCGACCAGAGAGATCCCATAGTCGAGCCACACCATGCTCCGAGGCAGTGGCTAAATATTTACCGTTCGGGCTAAAGCTGACACTCATGGTCATCTTGGCAGTCCAATTGATCTTGATGGGGAACTGCCTTAAAAGCTGACCAGCCATGTTCCATAACCGAACTGTGCCATCTTCTGAGATGGTAGCGATGCTTTTGCCATCCGGACTGAGGCTAACACTGTAAATTCGTCCCCGATGCCCAAGAAATTGATTCTGTTCATAAATCTCATCAAGGATCATCTGCAAAGTTTCCATAAAACTACTAGTAGGGTAGCTTTTGGCAAACTGCTGTAGATTATGGTTGCTTTGCCAGTCCCGTCCGGCTTTCAGCACGAACAGTAAGGTAGAAATTTCTTCTGTTTTAAATTGCCGTAAAACCTTCCCGCTCACCTTCTCTAGTTCCAACCCTTTTTGAGCGGCTTTTGTCTCAGTTTGAGCTTCTTGGATGACAGTATTTGCCCAAACGATGATGCCGATCGCGGCGAGCAACATCATCACCAGACCAGCAAAGCCCTTACGAATGGTGCGTTTTGCTTGCCGTTGAGCCTCAGCCAGAATTTGATTCGCTTGTTGTTGGGTTTCTAATGCGAGTTGGACTTGGCGCTTGTCCAGTTCCTGGCTAGCACGTAAATACTGGTAATCCCAATCGCTCAGACTTTTGTAAGCTGACCATTTCAATGCATCCTGTAACGCTTGCCCCTGGAGTAACCGGGATTCATCCTGCCCCTCGGAGGCAATCCAGGCTGCAAAGGCTTCGGCATAGGGGCGGAGACCTGCCAGTTCCGCTTCTACCCAGGCAAGGTTAAAAATCGCTTGATAAATGGGATTACTGACCCGCAATAAGCCATAGCGTTCGGTAATCAATCCCGACAGCCGTAGTTCCATGTGTTCACGGCTATTGTCGATCGGGAGTTGAGAAGATTGCAGCAGATGTTGATATAGCCCGAGCAGGCGAGAGCGCTGGCTTTCGTTTCTTAATAAGCGATCGCGGATAGTGCGCAAGTGTTCAGGCTCATCCTGGGCTTCCCAGTTATTCACAATTTTCGCGATCACCAGGTTCTGGAGCCAAGCCACTTCCGTGCCCGCTGGAATGCAGCCTGGAACTGAATGCACCAACTTACAGAGCTTCTGCGTTAAGAAGGGCTGTCCCCCCGTCCACCGAAGAATTTCCGCTAATAGCATTTGGGGATCACCGGCTTTAGCGGCTAATCCTGCGACTAACGGTTGGGCTTCCTGGAGTTGAAAGCCAGCCAGGTGAATCGCTTGTCCAATATTGAAGGGAGTTCGGCTTTTGTCTTGAATGAGATCGGAGGGGGTCGCCACTCCTAATAGGGCAAAGGTGAGCCGTTGATAGTGGGGTTTATCAGCACGATCGTTATAGCAGTCGCGAATCAGCGCGAAAAAATCATCAGTAGAGAAATTTAGGCTCAGAATACTATCGATTTCATCTACAAAAATGACGATCGCCGTGGATAGATTTGCTAACACCACCGTTTCTAGCAACTCACTTAAGCGCTGGACAGGCGAGAGATAATCGCGCTCACGCCACCAGTTGCGTAGATTAACTGCTTCGGCAAGAGCAAAGCTATTCACTAATCCCCGGGCGATCCCGGCATACCATTGATCAGCAGTAATATTCTGACTACCAATTTTCGTCAGATCGATCGCCGCACAGGCGACCCCAGCAGCCTGCAACCGTTGCATCGTTTGTACTCGCAAGCTAGACTTCCCCATCTGTCGGGAATTGAGCACATAACAAAATGCCCCAACTTTTAGCCCCTCATACAAATCGACATCCGCCTGCCGCATCACATAAGTCGGGGCATCAACAGGTAAGCTGCCACCAACCTGATACTCATAACCACTATGAAGAGATGGATTCATGGGGCCACTTGATACAGCAGCATGGACTCCGTAATGCCTTTCAGTTGGCAATTCCCCAGGCTCGTCACCTGTAGCGGTAAATGGTTTTTGATCACATCGTAGACCGTTTGGGAAATACAAACTTTACCCGGTTCTGCCCGGGTCTGGAGCCGAGCCGCAATATTGACTCCCACTCCCATCACATCCATACCACTAAACATGACCTCGCCCAAATGCACCCCAATCCGATGAATCAACACATCGTCAGGTGGCAGATTAGCGGCATTGGCAGTCAGCGATCGCTGAATCTCTAAGGCACAGGCGACGGCTTTAACCGCACTGGCAAAGTACATCAGCAATCCATCCCCCGTCGATTTCAGTACCAGTCCCTCAAACTCCTGGCATAAATCAATCATTTGCTGAAAGTCTCGATTCAGTAATTCCAGCGTATGCGTCTGGTCAGCTGCCATGCGGGAAGTTGAATTGACTACATCTGTAAACACGATCGCTGCCAGAATATTTTCTTCCTTGAGATTGCAGGCAGGCAAAAAAGGTAGCCAGTTAGAACCTAAGCGATCGCGGAAATAATGCCGATACAAATCGCAGCGAAAGGTGACATCATTACCCTGCAAATGCACTAATCCCATGCTGTAAAGCTGAAATGCTTGCACTGACTCTAAGCGGATCGGTGACTTAGCAGCCACTAATCGTTTGACCGCAAATGCCATGTCGGAATGACGTTCCAGATTCCACAAATGTCGTCGCAGGTGATCGCCATACAAGCCAGCATCCGTAGGAGCGGTTTCTAGTAATTCCTCTAACGTTAGATCACGGCGAGCAATGTGATACAGAGCCGTACGAACTAGATAGGGATGCCCACCCACCATTGCCATTAATTGCTCTACGTCAGCAGTGGTCCAGCCTAAACCATGCCGATGGGCTAAGTGTTTAATCTGCTCAGTCGTGAATTCTGGCAACTCGATCGGCAAACCCACATTAAACGGCGACTGGTTAACATTCATCGGGATATAAACCTCCGTTGAATGTACGACGACTAGCCGTAATTGCTTCCACAAATCACTGTTCTTGGCAGATTCATGCCATGCCCGCAATAAGCCGAAAAAATCGGCAGCTAGTTCAGGATGGTTAAACACCATGTCTACTTCATCCAGGCATAGCACCAATGGATCGGTGATCTCTGGTAATAAATATTCCTCGAAGTAAGCGGTGCAGTTATCTTTGCTACCAAAAATCTCATCCCAAAATTCAGCTAACTGATTCGGCAACCGTAACCGCCGAGTCACACTGGCACAAAACCACTTGAGAAACCTATCTAGATCACTAAAGATGGCGGCATCCGCAATTTGAAAGGTCAGGGGCACGGTGCGGTAGCCCTGCTGTCCAGCATGTTGCATAATTCGCGCCATCAATGATGTCTTGCCCATCTGTCGAGGCGCTTTGATCCGAATCAGGGCACCTGGTTTAACGATCGCTTCATAACAGCGCTCCTCGATCGGGGGACGTTCCACATAAAACGCAGATGCCAGGTCAACCTGCCCCTCCGGTAATTCTGGCTCCGCTACGGGCAATGGTAAGGAGGTTGAGAAGAGTGGATAAGACAATACTGGCGTCTCTAGTTCCTCCAGCGATGGCTTAAAGGACTGCTGATTCTCCATCACCCCCAAAATTTCTCCCAAAATTCTGGGGGTATCCTCAAACGATCGCCATTCCCGTTGTTGAATTTGTTGGAGGTAGCCTCGGAGGTTATAGCTTAACGGTGAATTCAGAGGAAAATTGACCCGAATCGGCAGAATCACAGGCTTATGGTTAGAGCGACTGTCCTGAAACTGCTTTGCCCGTCGCACCTCTTCCATCACCATCTCGCTAATGGCGGCCTGAGGGGATAGCAACAGCAAGAAGTAATCACACTCCTGTAGTTCCTGATCAATCCGCTGTACCCACTTTTCGCCCATGTGGATACTTTCCCCAGCCATAAATGCCACATACCCAGCCGTAACTAAAGCATCATGCAACTGCTGAGCTAAACTTTGGTCTGGCTCCTGGCTACGGTAGCTGATAAACACTCGGGTAGGTTCTGCTTTGATCGCCACCGCAATTCGTTCTGCTGGTTGAGGGAGAGTCATCTGAGGTCTGAGTGATTATCCCATAGCATATCTACTATTGTCGGTCTTCCAGCCCAAATTCCGATATACCCCATACAGGTAGTTTATTGGCGTGCGAGTAACGGTGCGGCTTGTAGCAAGGTTTGCGTATAGGAATGGCGAGGTTGGGTAAAAATCTCTTCTGTCTTACCCAATTCCACAATTTTGCCCGCATTCATTACGGCAATGCGATCGCAGAAAAAGCGTGCCACCCACAGATCATGAGTAATAAACAGATAGGTTAATTCAAACTCCTGCTTCAGTTCCCGCATCAGGGTTAAGACTTGGGTTTGTACGGTTGCATCCAACATACTTACGGGTTCATCACAAATCACCAGTTTTGGATGGGTGATCAGGGCACGGGCGATCGCCACCCGTTGCTGCTGTCCGCCTGATAACTCGGAGGGATAGCGGCGATAGTACTCTTCAGCAGGCAGTAATCCAACGCGCTCTAACATCGCTAGAACTTGCACCTTGGCTTGGACTGGTGTTGCTAATTGATGAATCAGCAACGGATCCGCAATACTTTCCCCCACCGTCATCATCGGATTCAAGCAAGCCCGAGGATCTTGAAACACCATTTGCATCTGCCGTCGTTGTTGCTGCATTGCTTGCCGGGACAACTCAGGCAAATTGCGCCCCAAAAACTCAACCCGACCTGCCGATGGTCGAATTAGTTGCAAGATGGTTCGGGATAACGTACTCTTACCGCAACCCGACTCCCCTACCAAGCCCAACGTTTCACCCGGATAAAGTTCCAAGTTAATCTCATCCACCGCCCGAATCGTCTGCCCCCCATTTGAGAACCATCGTGTCAATAAATTTTGCTCCAGGGTATAGTGCTTTTTCAGGTTTTCTAGCCGCAGGAGGGGTGAGGGGGATAAGGAAGGTGAGGCAGAGTATATTGCTTGCTCTTCCCCATCTCTCCTATCTTCCCTACCTCCCTGATCTCCCCCATCCCGACCAACTGCCTGAATATGCAACGCCGCTTCCAACAACGATCGCGTATAGGGATGCTGGGGCTGATGAAGTACAAAATCCGTGGTACCCGTTTCGACAAATTTGCCATCGTACATGACGGCAATGCGATCGCAATATTCCCCAATCATTGCTAGGTCGTGGGAGATGATTAGCAATGCCATTTGCCGCTCAGTGCAGAGCCGAGTCAATTCCCGCAGAATTTCGGCAGCCACGGTGACATCCAGGCTGGTAGTTGGCTCATCAGCAATGATCATTTGGGGATCCAGTAGCAATGCTAGGGCAATTGCCACCCGTTGGCGCATCCCACCACTAAACTCATGAGGATATTGTGACCAGCGATTGGGGGGAATTTTAACAGCTTCCAATACGGCGATCGCTCGTTCTTTTGCTTGACGCTTGGAGAGGTGCGGATTGTGCGATCGTAGAGTTTCTAAACAGTGATCCCCGATCGTCATTAAGGGATTCAACCGCGTCATGGGATCTTGAAAGACTAGGGCGATCGCTTCCCCACGAAATCGTCGTAAAGCCGCTGGACTCAGACTTAATACAGGTTGACCGTCAAAAATGATCTGTCCTTCGATCCGGGCAGCGTCCGGCAACAACCGCATGATTGCCCGTCCTAAGGTCGATTTACCGCAACCTGATTCGCCAACTAGTCCCAACCGTTCTCCAGGTTGCAAATTGAAGGAAACATCATCGACGACCCATTGACCCGATTGTCCTGACTGATCGCTGCCCTGGCGTTGGCGTGGATAGGCAACTCGCAGATTGTTCACAGAAAGCAGAGGGTCAGTCATAGGAAGCCGTTGATCAACTTTCAGCTACTCTACCAATGAAACCAGACCCCGATCGCATTAACCTTCTGCCTTTAATAACCAGAACCCGGTATAGGTCACACCCGAGTCATCCGGTTGGACTAAGAGGAAATGCAAACCTCGACCAGTTTGTTTGCGTTGTTCGAATAATTGGGCAGCAGCTTTAACGTCAGGATCTTCAAAGGTCGCGACGACCCAACGATCCACTAATCCTGCTTCTAAAATCAGCCCATCGGGCGCACCAGGGACATAGTTCAGGGCGCTCGGGTGGGATTGTTGTAGCCATCGGGCTAAAGACATCGATCGGCGTCCCCCATCGATCACAATTCCGGGAATAGTGGCTGTAGAGGCTAACCCCAACTTTAAGGGCAGCAAGAATTCTGGCATTTCCAGGATGGGAATGGGGTAGCCTGTGCCAAAATCGATTAACTCTCCGGCAGACAGAGCCGCAAACCGCCAACGATCGCCCCATAGATTCTCACTCAGGGGCATGGGGGGCGGTTTGTCCACGTCTAAAGGTTGATAAGGCTGACGAGTATAGTTGGGTAGGGTAGGGTAGAGGTGAGATCGTTCTACTAGCCACTGTTTGAGAGCTGGAGTATGGCGAGTCGGTTCTACCGGAATCCCTAATGGTTCACAGGCAAGCTCTAACAGATGGAGGGTTTGGGGACGAAAGACCCGGATCTGCTCAGGATGCTCATGTCCTATCTCCACAAGTTGCTGTAACTGAGTTTCTAGCCACTTGGCATTGACCTCTGGTTGCGGACAGCAGGCATGATGTTGCCAGGTACCCTCTGACGTGCAGACCAGCAGTTCCCACAATTCATTGCCCTGCGGATCATGGAGGGGGCGGCGGTAGAAATCAATTTCCCAACTAGGCATGGCGATCGACAATCAGCGGTCAGCTTTTAGCTTACAGCGATCGCTGGATCTTGCTATTGCAGAACCTTGAGATATTCTTCGGCGATCGCCGCCAGTTGACTGGCTCGATCGAAACCATTAATAATCTGTCGGGCACTATAGAAATCCCGATTTCCGACTCGAATGAAATCACTCAGCTTACTACCTGTAAACAGCCCATCCCGCATTCCCTGGACAAGAATTTGAGCCGCAATTTCTGGCTGCATAACTCGCTCAGGATACCGGATCAGATCGATGTTTAAGCGATCGCTCCAGGCAGCATAGTTTTTGCGTCCGGTCAGTTGCACAAATCCACGTCCTTTGAAGCGGGGTCCGTCACCGGATTCCGTGTTACCTAAATCCCACGCACCTTCATAGTCCCAGCCACTGGCAAACTCTTCCATCCATACCCCTAAATGAGATTCATGTTCAGCGGTAGCCAGCATATAAGCCATCTGAGCCAGATTCGTAACGCCATCCGCCTGACATTGGTGCAGAATAATTGGCAGGGTAGTGCGAGCGATCGTCCGCACATCAGGATAGGGAATTGAAGCGACGATTCTATCAAGATTAAATGCGCCGGCGGCGGTTTTAACGATCGGGGTATTGGCTTGGGGCGTTGCTGGATTGGGTGATTTAACCGGTTGTTTTAGTAGCGCAGCCCAGGTTTTAGCACCCACAACCCCATCAGCAATCAATCCATTATTTTTTTGAAATAGTTTGACCGCATCCTCAGTACCGCGACCAAATAAACCATCAATTTGACTTGGCAGAATGCCTAATGCCGTTTGGAGTTTCTTCACATCTTCACAATACTCTGGGTAATCAATCCCATCACCAAAGCGGAGAACTGGAAGTTCTATTGCCATTGGATGTTTCCTCAATGGAGTGCAACCGATTATGCCGGATTGGGAGGCTAATAAAATCCGAATTTTTAACGAGAGGCACCTATTTGTTCACTCCAAATCACAAGAAAAAGACCTGTTGCGACATTTAGTTCAACAGGTCTGGCAGTCGCATGAAGCAAGCAGGCATTAGAAGGTGAAGGTAGTCCGAATTGTCCCAATCACCAGATCACTATTGTCACTATTGTTATTAGGGGAGGTGATCCAGATCACGCTGGGAGTGACTGCAATATGATCGTTGAGTTGCCATTGATAAAAGCCTTCAATATGCAACGAACTATCTTTATCCTCCAGGAAACTGAGATCGTGGCTAGCACTAGTCACATAGGGTTCCATCCCTACAATCAAGCCACCGACACTACCGCGACTAAACAAATCAGGGAACGCGAGTCCAACCGCCCAGTTCCAGATGTTGGCAGTCCCTTGCTGATCCTTCTGGACTGTAGCAGCGGTGTAACCCACCCACCCATTAAGGACGATGTGAGGATTGAATTGATACGACGCTTCTAGACCATAGGCATTGCTGTCAAATGGTAGGTCTAAATTGCTGAGGCTGGCATTCGTGCTGCCGGTGCTACCGTTGGCATTGGTGAAGTCGGTGTTGTAGGAGTGGATATAGGTTAAACCGAGGGTAGTCTTTTCATTCGGGGTAAACGTCAGTTGCGCGATCGCCCCATACGCCCCATTAAATAGACCTTTACCAGGACTGGGATCATTGGCATCGCTAGCCAGATATCCGGCGCTCAATTCCAGCTTGTCATTGAACTGGTGTCGGACGCCAATCCCAATACCATCCAACAGATAGTAGATGGAGTTGCGAGTGCCGAAATGGCTAACGGCTCCTGTACCGCCATCACCATCCAAAAATGGGTTCACGGTATTCGTGAAGTCGTCCGCAGCTCCGGCATTAGCCTCTACAATCACGGCTGTTTTTTCATCCAGCGGAAACTGATACAACAGGGCATCAATGCTAGCAGAGTTACTATCATTGCCTGCTGCAAACCGTAGATCGCCTTGGGGAGTGCCAGTTGCAGTTTGCGAGAAGGGATCAAGATTCGAGGCTTGAATCCGGGTTCTCAGCAAATCCTCGCCGGTGAAACTGGTATCAAAGTTCAGCCGCACTCGATCGCCAAATACGGCATTTTTCTGGACATCGAATCCATCGACTTTTTTGCCAGCCGCCACCCCAGCCACAGCCATCACCACTTCCCCATTCAACTTCGTGGAGGTGGAAAACTGTTGCTTCTCTAAGGTGGCCGTTCGAGCCTCTAGAGAATCAACTCGACCTCGTAAGGTAGCGAGTTCTGCCGCAAACTCTTCTTGCAATCGTTGCAGCGTTACCAAATCCTCTTTTTTGACCAAGTCTGCTGTGGCAGCCGCCAGAAGTTCCTGAATCTTATCCATACAGGCATTTAGACCCGCCGCAAATTCATAACGGCTCATGGCGCGGTTGCCCCGATAGGTTTTGTCAGGATAACCAACGATGCAGCCATAGCGTTCTACTAAGGATTGCAAAGCCTGGAATGCCCAATCCGTTGGCTTCACGTCAGATAACTGCGACACTGAAGTGACTTGTGCCATCGGGGCACTGGCATCGCTGTTCGCGGACGTTAACGAGTCGGATAACGCTGAAACGCTGTTATCTGCGATCGTCATTGATGAAGCAGTTTGCGGTTCCTGGGCTGAAACCGATGTAGCGAGTAAAACTCCTAATGCAGCTGGACTCAGCCATAACCCAATCTTCCATGTTTGCCTGTTCATAAATCATTTCCTCCTTCACACATCTCGCCACGCTGAAGCTAGGGATCGTCGATTGACCATCCCTACTGATTCGTCTTCGCCACTTCGTTAAGGACGATCGCTAAGGTTGAATCAGGATTTCGCGGCAGTAGCGATGTTTTGATCTAACGTTTGCAATGCCGCTAGAGCCTTGGTTTTATCTGAGGCTTTAATCGCGGCGGTGGTTTGATCCATCCCCTCCTCGATCGCGTCATAGGTCTTAGCAGACTTCGCTTTCACGTCATCTTCCACCTTCGACCAAGAATCCTCAAACTGGTCAAACTCATCCTTCGCTTTGGTAAAGTCACCAGCATTAACTGCCGTTTTGGTTTTGGCTACCACATTGGTTAAGGCTTGAAACCCGGGTTGATTAGCAGAGGCTTCAGTTTTGGTATCCGTTTTACCCGAGGTAGCCGATGGAGAGGTACTAGGCTGAGCCGTTGTGCTTTGTTCTGCCGTAGGAGCTGTAGAACTAGCGGGTGGAGTGTTGGCTTGCTCGCCAGTGTTACAACCTGCTAGAGCTAGGAAACAAAGAGCAGCAATAGCAATCAGTCGGTTGGTATAACTCATAATCTGCTGAGAAAAACGATAGTGTAGTGCTACACCGCAATGGTTGGGCATACTACGCGTGATAGCTCAAACCATAGGACGGTAACGGTAAAGAACTGGGAAAGATGCCCGATCGAGTTACAGAATGAAGATTTTGCTGGTTGAAGATGATGAACGGATTGTGGGCTCCTTGGCAGAAGCGCTCACCGATCAGCACTATGCAGTAGATACCGCGATCGATGGTCAGGTGGCGTGGGAGTTACTGCAAACTTTTCCTTACGATCTTGTGGTACTCGATGTCATGCTGCCCCATTTGGATGGCATTAGCCTCTGCCAGCAACTTCGGCGATCGGGCTATTCCATGCCTGTACTGATGCTAACGGCTAGAGATACCAGTGCCGAAAAGGTGTTAGGACTGGATGCCGGAGCCGATGATTATGTCGTCAAGCCCTTTGATTTGAAAGAACTGCTGGCGCGCATTCGTGCCCTGCTCCGACGGGGTAATTCAGCTTTGCCGCCGGTGCTAGCATGGGGTGATCTACATCTCAATCCGGCAACATGTGAAGTGGTCTATGCTGACCAACCGCTATCGTTAACGCCAAAAGAATATAGTTTATTAGAGTTATTTTTACGTAACAGTGGTCGTGTTCTAAGTCAAAACGATATTCTGGATCATCTCTGGTCATCGGAGGATCCCCCCGGTAAGGAAACCGTGAAAGTTCATGTGCGGGGACTGCGCCAAAAGCTGAAAGCGGCGGGAGCCAATGACAACTTAATTGAAACGGTCTATGGATTGGGCTATCGACTCAACCAACCTGCTTAGAAGTCTTTTCAGACCTATTCAACTCCATGTCTTGGCATCACTACTGGCAACAACACTACAAATCTTGGCGGCGGCGGTGGCGGTTCCATCCAGGCTCACGATCGTTTCGGGCTCTGTCCTGGCAGTTGCTTCTATCCTATCTCGGTGCTATGACGACCGTGATGGGACTGTCCACGATCGCGGTGTATCAGTTTGTTGCCTACAGTTTATATCAGGAACTAGATCATCAACTTTATACGCTAGCCAATGCTGCCACCCATAGTTTATTAGCGTTAAAAGCTCATCCCTTGCCGTTGCGGCAGGAATTACCCGAGCAAATTGATTATGACGAGGATTTAGATATTCCCTGGCAAGACCTGCGGGAAAACGATCAAAGCGTGGAATGGTTTGATGCTCAACACCACTGGTTAGGCAGCTCGGGTAAACCGATGCTCCACATTTCTCTGCGACACCCCTTTCAACCTCAACAATATGGAGGGGTACGGACGTTGATGATTCCAGTTTATACGGCGAATTCAGCCCATCGCCCCCAAGCCCTACAAGGGTATGTTCAGGTAAGTGCTCTGACCAAAGACATTGAAACTGAACTGAATCGATTGCTGGCTGGATTGGGCGTCGGGGGAGTCAGCGCTGTGATTTTAATTGGCGGCACGGGCTGGTGGTTAACCCGGCGATCGCTGCAACCGATGGAACGCAGTATGCAGCAGTTACAGCAATTTACAGCTGATGCTTCCCACGAGTTACGGAATCCGCTGACGGCAATCAAAACGGCGATCGAGGTGATGCAAAGTCATCCAGAACGCATTCACCCCGTGGATCAGCCTAAGCTAAGTGCGATCGCGAGTGCCACCCATCAGATGACCCATTTGGTCGAAGATTTGCTACTACTTGCCCGCACTGATGCTAACTCCTCATCTCTGACATCGAAACTGCCAATTCCACTAGATGAACTCCTCGAAGATTTACTGGAATTCTTCCAGCCGCAAGCGATCGCGAAACAACTCTGTCTCCAAGCGATTTGGTCAGGCGAAGTGCTGGTTCTTGGGGATGCGGCACAACTGAGGCGGTTATTTGCCAACTTGCTCGATAATGCCCTGCACTATACGCCTGATAGTGGCACGGTGCGAGTGACGATGCAGCCTGGCGATGCCCATGTAGTTGTGACGATCGAGGACACTGGGATTGGGATTGCCTCAGCTCATTTATCCAAAGTGTTCGATCGCTTCTGGCAAGCCGATCAAGCTCGTTCCTGGCGGGAAGATGGCACAGGGTTGGGGCTAGCCATTGCTCAAGCGATCGCCGAGGCGCATAACGGCAAGATTACAGTGACTAGCCAAGTCGGAGTAGGCAGTTGTTTTCGGGTGCAGTTACCTATTGTGTAAGCGATTGATTGGTCTTTCCTAGATCTTTACCAAGTGTGACGTAAAGTAAATTTTCAGAGTCTAAGATATTCAGCTAGACTCCTCACACCTAATCGGGTCTTGCAGCGCAAGGCTCGATTTTCTCCGTATCAAAATTGGGCTGATTGCGGTATTTTCAAGCCAACCTGTGAAGTTTCTATGTGTTGGAGCAGAATATGAAGCGAGCATTTCGGAAATACCACCGTACCCTTGCCATCATTCTGGCAATCCCATTGGTGTTGACTTTAGTAACCGGAATTGCGGTTAGTTTAATCGGCGAATGGTCACTCAGCTTAGGAGTGTCTCGAAGCCTTTTACTTAAACTACATACTGGCGAAATTTTGCATCTAGAAAAAATTTACCCAATTCTGAATGGGATTGGATTGTTAGGGATGGTGGTAACCGGGTTGAGCATGTCCAGCCTATTTACCCGTCGTCCTCAGACTAATCGAACTCCTTAGCAGCAAGGCTGGCGATCGGGAATTCGTGGCAGAAGTATCCTGATTTTCCGTTGAGCGCTAGAAGATCTGAGTTCTGGGTGATATCTCGCAAAACTGTCCTGACTGACTCCAGTCTGTCTGAATAACTAGTCAGACAAACCACTTTTGGCTACCAAATTACCTGGAAGTACATCCGTTGAATCACTTCTCACCTGGACTCTGATGGAGTAACTGACTCGAGCAACCCGATGTAGTGACCTGTAACCTGGGGATTTGAACCGCATGATTGCACCGCTGAACTCTGAGGAAACATCCATTGTTAAAGCTGACGCCACCGGCTTGAGCCCTGCCAATCTCACCGGGACTCTGGCGAAAGAGGTTTCCGAGCCTCTACCTACTTCGGCGGCTGATGTTACCGTGATGCCTGATGATGTTTGGGCGGAGGGACCATTAACTTACTTAGGCTATTACCTGGAAGATACGGACGAGTTTGTTCAGCGATCGTCCCACTCTCCTCGATCGCTTCAGCAAAAAATGGTGCGCAGTGGGCTAATAGGAGCTGGAATATTAGCCACTATAGCTTCTGGGATCGCGACCATGGATGCGCTGCATCAGAAGCAACCAGAGGCCAAAACTAACCAGCCATTGCCTCCACCGGAAACGAGCCAAAGCCTGGAGCAGGATGCTTTAGGTACAAAAGCTGCGCCTAAACCCAGCACTCCCGAGCAGATTGGGGTAACGCCTACTTCGCAGTTACAATTTTCGCTGACTCCAGCCCCGTCCATTACCCAACTCGGGCAATCAACAGCCGCAAGTCCGGTCTTGCCAGAACTATCAGCACCTCAGCTCGAAGCGACCCAAGCATCATTTTCTTTACCTGCCCCCCAACTAGCCACCACCTCTGCGATCGCCGAGCTTGAGCCAGAGACCCCGTCAGCTCTAGCCCTAGCTCAAAGCAGTCAGCTCGATAATCTGGAACCGGAATCCGCTAATACCCTCCTGAATGCTGCCTCTGCGGATTTATCCCAGCCATCAATAGCTAGTCCCATGGATTCAGCTCCCGACCCGACGATCGCCAATAATATTTCATCTCCAGAAACCTTTACAACGCCACTGTCATCCTTTGAGGCGGCTAGTACATCTGCAACCCCACCTCTAGCCAGTGATCCTACCAACTCTGGTCAGTCGTTCATTCCTGAGCCTACTCAACCCACTTCTACGCCGATCGCCAGTAACTTCCCCATGGCAACGGTGCAAACGGAGGTAGATCTCACCCCTAGCAGTACGGAACTGGCACTCAAGTCCGATACAGCCACCATCACAACACCAGGAGACCGCTTACTAGAAGCCGTTTCAGGTCAACCTCCTCAAACTGTTGTCGCTAATTCGCAGTCCAATCCTCTGACTGCTACTCAACCCCCCGTTGAACTTCCCGAAGACATGTCTCCCTCGGTGCGTAATCTGCTCCAGCCCGATCGTGAAACTAGTGGAATTCAGGTAGCTGTCATGCCGTTGACGCAACAGGAATCTGAAGAGGTGGCACTTCGCGAGCGGCTAGGGCAATTCAAAGTCCTGCACCTGGGTCAACAAGACTACCAGCAAGAGTGGCGGACTAGTAATGGTGGCGAAAACGGTCCGGCTCCCATGTTTGGGTTTGTGGACTATTCCCGCCAGGTGATTGCAGTGATGCAAGCTCCCACTTCTACCAGCACTAACCCGATCCCCCCAGCAGACCAGGAGACATCAGACGCAGTACCGACCGCAGCATCGGCGATCGCCCAAGAGTAATGAACAGGCAATCACTCACCTAGCTTGAGCGAGTCAGTCAGGAGTATGGAATCTGGCGGTTGACCGTTTAGTTTGGTACTGCCATATCAATAAATCAAGACAAAACGTTGCAAAATTTTGGAAGTCTCAGAATGTTACCTCTGAATCCGGCGTGATTTGGGGCTTTAGCCAGCTTAAATGGGAAAATGATGGGCAAAACTTGCAAACAATCTAAAGAAAGCCTGATCAAAGTCGGAATCCTGGCAAGCTATAGTGCAGATGTCGTTGACTCTGGCTCTCTCGAATCGTTAGACATTCGTGCGGTTGCCATTCAGGGATAGGTTCAAAGAATTCGGAGCGTAGACAGTCAACTGTTGTGAAATATTGCGCGAATTTTCTGGTCTGTCTAGACTCTATTGCAGTGATTCCAAACGCATTTGACGTGATATGGTGAATACCCTTTCTGTAAAGCCTGCCGATCGCTTGAGTGCCCGCCTGCCGCAATCGTTAAGCCGATTGGCAGACTTGGCATACAACTATTGGTGGTGCTGGACTCCTGACCTGATTTCGCTATTCCAGAACATTAATCCGGATGAGTGGGAACGGTGCGGGCATAACCCGGTCATGCTATTGGAGTCAGTCTCCTTTGAGCGTCTGACCCAGCTTTCCATTGATCCTGTGTTTGCCAAGCGCTTGAAAAAAGTCGCAGAAAAGTTCGATCGCTACATGGCAGGTGAAAATACCTGGGCCAGTAAAGTCGCTCCCCAAATTTCTCGCCAACACCCGGTGGCTTACTTCTGTGCCGAATTTGGTATACATGAATCTTTACCTGTCTATTCCGGTGGCTTAGGCATTTTGGCAGGTGACCACCTCAAATCTGCCTCTGATTTAGGCGTACCAATGGTGGGTGTGGGTCTACTGTACCGCCAGGGCTATTTCCACCAACGCTTAAATCGTCAAGGTTGGCAAGAAGACTACTACATCGACAATCCGTTTGAGCGGATGCCCCTGGAACTAATGCGGAATGCTCAGGGCGAACCCCTGACGATCGATGTGCATGTTCGCCAACGCAACGTTAAGGTTCAAATCTGGCGAGTTCAAGTCGGACGGGTCAGCCTGTATTTGATGGATACCGATCGCGAAGATAATGATCCGATCGATCGCTGGCTAACCGGACATTTGTATGGTGGCAACCAGGAAACCCGGATTGCTCAGGAAATTATCCTGGGGATCGGTGGGGTACGCGCCCTACAAGCCTTAGGGATTGAACCGGGAATTTATCACCTGAATGAAGGACACGCCGCCTTCTGCTTGCTAGAAGTGGCGCGACTGGAAATTCAACGCACTGGTAAATCGTTCTACGACATCGAAGCCTCGGTGCGTAATCGCTGCGTATTCACGACCCATACCCCAGTTCCGGCGGGTCATGATGTGTTCTCGGCAGATTTAATGGACTCTTTCTTTGCCCAATACTGGGCACAGTTGGGGCTATCCCGTGAGCAATTCCTGGCACTGGGGGCACGGCGGCTCGGCGATCCCTGGGAACCGTTTGGCATGACAGTGTTAGCCTTACGCCTCTGTCGGGCAGCCAATGGCGTCAGCGAACTACATGGGCATGTGTCGCGCCAAATGTGGAATGTGTTGTACCCAGAGCGATCGGAAGAGAAAGTGCCGATCGGTTACATTACCAATGGCGTTCATGCCTCGACCTGGACATCGGCGTTATTCGATGATCTATTCAGTCAATACCTGGGTGAGGATTGGCACAACAAAGTGCTAGACCCGCAACTATGGGAAAAAGTCGAACAGATTCCTGATGAAGAAATCTGGTGGCGGCATCAAGTGCTGAAAGAACGGTTAATTGCTCATACCCGGTTCAAGCTGCGGCAATCCCGCCAAGATCGGGGGGAAGATGCCGGTTGGATCCAAGCGGTCGATCACATGCTTGATCCCAAGGCGCTGACGATCGGCTTTGCCCGTCGCTTCAGCCCTTACAAGCGAGGTGATCTGTTGCTGCGGGATGCACAGCGGGCTTTAAAGATCTTTGGCAACCAGGATCGCCCGATTCAAATTATCTTCTCCGGTAAAGCCCACCCAGCGGATGAAGAGGGCAAACGGATTATTCAACGACTGATGGAATGGTGCAAGCAGTCGGCGATCGTCAATCGGGTGGCGTTCATCGAAGACTATGACATGCACACCGCCCGCAAGCTGGTACAAGGCGTAGATGTCTGGTTAAATAATCCCCGTCGTCCGCTGGAAGCTTCTGGCACCAGTGGTCAGAAAGTCTGTTTCAACGGTGGGATTAACTGTAGTGTGCTGGATGGCTGGTGGTGTGAAGGCTACCAAATTGATGCCACTGGCAAGGGTACGAATGGTTGGGCGATCGGCAAGGATGCCCATACCAGTGATCAAGAACTTCAGGACAAAATTGATTCTGAATCGCTCTATCAATTGCTGGAGGAAACGATCGCGCCCCTCTACTACGACCAGGATGCCAACGGTATTCCCCACGGTTGGATCAAGATGATGAAGGCATCGATTAGAACCAATTCGCTGGCGTTCAACACCCATCGGATGATTGCCGATTATGTGACTCATCTCTATGCACCGGGTGCTGTAGCAGGGGTAGGTCGCAGTCTGGCGAAAGTCCCAACGGCGTAAAGTCTACATCAACCCTGTAGGGGCGGGTTTTGCCAATCTGTAATCGATTCAACGGTTCAGATAACAGCAAACCCGCCCTTCATGCGATCGACTAAATCAAATTAAAAGAGTTCTCTCCTCGTATTGGGAAAGAACTCTTGAAGATCGTTACTTTGGTTAACCTGAAAATTGAGCCAGCAACTGCTTCAATCGGTATCAGCTATTAGCTAAGGGACTCTAGATAATCGCGCACCCGATTCCGCCGCTTGGGTTGTCGCAGTTTTTGCAGCGCTTTCGCTTCGATCTGCCGCACCCGTTCCCGCGACAGATCCAGTGCCCGACCGATTTCTGCCAGCGAGTAGGGTTGACCGTCACCTAAGCCAAACCGCATTTGGATCACATCCCGTTCACGACTGGTCAGGTCTGCCAGTAGTTGTTGCAGATCCCGCCGCAGTGCTTCCCGCATCAAGGTATCTTCGGGAGACACTTCTTCAGTTTCCAGCAGATCACCTAGTTCAGTATCTTTTTCCTTACCAACTTTGGTTTCTAAAGACACCGATCGCGGCACTCGTAGCAACACTTCCCGGACTTGGGGAGCGGTCATTTCCAGTTCAGCCGCGATGTCTTCGATCGAAGCGGTGCGACCTTTTTCCTGAGAAATCTTACGTTGAGCTTTTTTGATCTTATTCAGTTTTTCGGTGATGTGAACAGGCAGGCGAATCGTGCGGCTTTGAGTGGCGATCGCACGGGTAATGCCCTGGCGAATCCACCAGTACGCATAGGTACTGAACCGATAGCCTTTGGTCGGATCGAATTTCTCAACGGCGCGTTCCAGACCTAGAGTGCCTTCTTGAATCAGGTCCAGTAGTTCTAAACCGCGATTTTGATACTTCTTGGCGACGGATACGACTAGGCGCAGGTTCGCCTTAATCATGTGTTCTTTGGCGCGAATCCCGTCTCGCTGGATTTTTTCCAGTTCTTCCACCGCCAAACCAGCAATTTGTGCCCAATGCTGTTTACCTTCAGCCAGGATCTGCTTAAGTTCCTCGCGGGTAATGCCAACTTCAGCCAGCCAACGATCTACCGAAGGACGATGTCCAAGTTGGGCAGTCAGGCGATCTTTGGTGTCAATCAGTTCTACATAACGTTGGATCGGACCACCCATGTCGATCGCCGCTTGCTGACGTTGTTCTAGCAATGCCATGTAGCGCTGTACCTGTTGGGCTTCTGATACTTCCTCATCGCGCCCAAGTAAGCGCACCCGACCAATTTCCTGGAGGTACAACCGCACGAGATCAGTGGTTCGACGACTTGTGCTACGTTGGAGTATGGCTGGATCGGCATCTTCCATATCCAGACTCATTAAGTCGTCTACCATCTGCCCTTGATTGTTCGATAGATCTGAGGGTAAACCCTGGGCATACAGGGCTTCGTCGTATCCGGCTTCAGCGTAAAAAGATGATGCTGGCATATGCTCGTCTCAGTTGCTCCAGGTAAGAATAGCTTCGTCGGCTGCTTGCTGATAGTGTTCCCATTTAATGAGGACTAAAGAACACCACTTACGGTTCCGTAATGTGTCTGGTTTTAAACTCATCATGATTTCGAAGGTCTACTAGCAACCTTTGACCCGCAGTAGAATCATGCACCCGGACAAATTGAGCTTGCGAAATTAGGTTGCCTTTAGAAACTCCTCATTTAGGGGCTTGCAGCCATTGTAAGGACAAGGTAATAGAGGGTCGGTGACTTGCATCAAGGTGCTAGGTTAACCTACATCACTTCTAAGGTAATTTCCTGACGTTTTTGAATGTACTTCTAGCATCTTCATCAAGTCTTTGTTCCTAGACTCCGTTCAATTACAGGTTAGTAAAGTCGCTACCCTGAACGGATTAACCTATTTTCAAGGAATAACTGAGAGGGGATGGAAGGGTGGGTTGAACTGCATGTTTAACCCGGTGAACTATAAAATTCTCAACAAAGTCTGCCCTAACAAAGGGATGATGGATTGGCATAGATGGTTCAGCCAAATTGTTAGAGAATTTCTGGCTTGTGTTCCCGTTGCATCAAGGCTTCAACGGCTGCCTGGGGGGTAATACTGCCATTGAGCAGTTGAGCCACCTGCTGAGAGATCGGCATGACAATATTTTGTTGAGTCGCCAGTTGGATTAGGACTGAGGTCGTATTGACCCCTTCGGCGGTTCCCTGAAGCTGCGCTAAGACACCATCCAGCGATTTTCCCTGAGCCAAGCCGAATCCGACTTGATAGTTGCGGCTCAGGGCACTATTACAAGTTGCTAGTAAATCTCCTAAGCCAGATAACCCGTAAAAGGTTTCCGGTTTGGCTCCCCAAACACTGCCGATCCGAATAATTTCTGCCAATCCGCGTGTCACTAGGGCAGCTTTCGCGTTTGTGCCCAGTTGTAAGCCATCGCAGGCTCCCACCGCGATCGCAATCACATTCTTTAAAGTGCCGCCTAACTCCACTCCCAAGCGATCGGGATTGGTATAGATCCGAAAACTGGAAGACGAGAGGGCAAGTTGGACAGCTGCGGCGGCGGTGATTTGATCACTACCAATCACAGTCGCGGCGGGTAAACCCTGGTCAATTTCTTTAGACAGATTTGGACCGGACAATACGGCGATCGTATGGTGGGGAAAAGCCGCTTGCCAGAGTTGTGATGGTAATAATGGTAATGAGTTCGCTGTGACCGATTCTGGATCCAGCCCTTTGGTCGCCGTGACAACGATCGCATCGGGACGGAGGCAGGAGGGCGGAATCTGCTCAATCACCGATCGCACCCCTTTCATGGAGACAGCAGAAATAACAATATCCACGTTATCCAGCACCGACGCCAAACTGGCGACACTGCGGCGAGTCCAGACTCGTACCGTATGCCCCCGATTCCCTGCTAGCGTTGCCAGCGTCGAACCCCAGGCTCCGGCTCCAATCACCACGATCGTTTGAGCTACCATTAGCGGGGGTACCGTTCCATCAATGAACGCACTTGTTCCGCATGGTAGGAACTCCGGGTCAGGGGAGATGCCACCACCTGCAAGAAGCCAATCGATTCGCCATAAGCTGTCCAGGCGGCAAATTGGTCGGGGGTGATGAAATCGACCACACCTAAATGTTTCTGAGTAGGTTGGAGATATTGCCCGATCGTCAGAATGTCGCAATCCACCGATCGCAGATCGCGCATTACCTGTTTCACTTCGTCGTCGGTTTCACCCAAGCCCACCATAATGCCGCTCTTGGTATAAATCTGGGGTGCTAGCTCACGGGTCCGACGTAATAAGTCTAGTGATCGCTGATAGTCTCCCTGGGGACGAACGCGCCGATACAAGCGGGAAACTGTTTCCGTATTGTGGTTCAGAACTTCGGGATTCGCTTGGGTAATGATTTCCAAGGCTTGCCAATTGGCACATAAATCGGGAATTAGAACCTCGATCGTCGTTCCCGGTGATGCCGCCCGAATAGCCCGAATACAGCGATCGAACTGAGCCGCTCCCCCATCGGGTAAATCATCCCGGTTAACCGAGGTGACAACGATATGGTTTAACCGCATCCGGCGAACGGCTTCCGCTAGGCGATCGGGTTCGGTCGGATCCAGGGGCTTCGGCTTTTTCTCGAAGTCAATATCACAGTAGGGACAAGCACGGGTGCAAGCGGGTCCCATGATCAAAAAGGTGGCTGTACCGTTGTTAAAGCATTCGCCGATATTGGGACAGGAGGCTTCTTCACAAACGGTGTTTAGCCCCAAATCCCGCAGAATTTCTTTAACATTGCCCACCCGTTCCCATTGGGGGGCTTTGACCCGTAACCATTCTGGTTTGACAACCACACGCGTATCCCATGAACGACTCTATATGTTTCAGTCTATCAAGGGAGCGGTCTAGCCGAGAACAAACCGGTCGATCGCCCAAGTTAACCGATAGGAGATTAAACTTTTACCTGTCTGAATTTCCATACCTGCGGAAAGAATGTGTTACCCTAGTACAGGATTGCTGCAACGGGATGTAGCGCAGCTTGGTAGCGCACTTCGTTCGGGACGAAGGGGTCGCTGGTTCGAATCCAGTCATCCCGATTTAATCAAAAGTACAGCGAGAGGGCATTCTAGGCGATTAACCACAAGCCATAGAGTGCCCTTTTTGCATCAAGATTTACCTAACTGTCCTTTGGAACTTGGATTAAGACCAGAGTGCCTCCTGGCGTCGTTAATTTTGCGGCGATAGGAAAAATAACTAAATCGTTAGTGCTGTCAGCTTTTAGACACGCCCTATTAACCTAAGCCATTGCTAAATACGCCATACGTTAGGGGAGTTTATACAGTAGGGACTCTACAAACCTGCTGCTGCACTATTGCGATCGGCTGGCATAGAAAAGACATAATTTAACCAATTATGTCCAGGGTTTTATACCTAAGTAAATAACCCAACTTGAGGCAATTATCTACTGTTTGATAGAAGTAGATGAATCAACTACTAATTAATGACTAGCTAAGCCTCATCCATACGAAGTAGATATGTGTCTAATTTTCAAAACTTGATATTTGGACTTTAGGACGCAACCTTTTTACGAGTGCTTGTCTTGGGTCGATCAGATGCATCGTCATCTCTTGAATAAGCTAGTTAAGGCAGTTAATTTAGAACCATAGAAGCCAAGCAAATTGAATTGGTTTCACGTTAAAAGCTTTGACTAATCACGAGGGAGACAAAAAATGTCTGAGATCAAAATTAACGACCTGAATAATCTAAAACCTGCTGGGGCTGAATTCTTTAGTGACGACGAAGGATATCTCGCAAATCTCAGTGAAGATGAGATGAATGTTTATGGTGGTGCGAATGTTGTTATCTCAGTTGATAACAAGAACGGCAATGTTTCAATCTACGATATCGGCTTCATCTCCCTAGAAAATTCCTCCATTTCTGTGAATCGGTAGTAGCCCAATTGATAGAGAAGAGACTAAATCCAGACTGGATTTAGCTCAGGAAGTGACTCATACAAGCTGGTGTTAGTCGTTTGAGGCTACTAAGCCAGAGCATACAACCAAGAAAGTTCAGGAGAGAAAGATGTCTGAGATTAAAATTACCGACTTGAATAACTTACGACCTGCGGGGACTGAGTTTTTTGCTGATGATGAAGGCTATCTTGCCAACCTCAGCGAAGACGAACTGGATGTTTGGGGTGGTCGGACTAATGTAGTTGTGTCGATCGACAACAAGCAAGGCAATCTATCAGTTTTTGATATTAGCTTTGTTTCCCTGCAAGATTCATCGATCTCTACCAATCAGTAATCTGCTGAAATGGAAGAACTGAATGTCAAGATTACATTTGGTTTGAGAGTTTAGGGTTTGCAGGCGGCGATCGCGCTTGACTGCAAACCTAATTTACTATTACATCTAAAAATTCAACTATGACATTTTGGTTAAACTCCCAAAACGTTTTCGACTATCTAAATACTCACGGATTATATTCTGAGCCAAAACAGAGTCAGATTGAACAGACGATCGCAAAGAATTTCAACCTGATCATCAGTTTATCCAATGGGCAAAAGCTACTGATCAAACAGGAACGTTACAGCCCTGGCGGCAGGTCAAGTGATGAGTTTTGCAATGAATGGCGAATTCAGGAGTTTTTGCAGCAATTTCCAGAGTTAAATTATTTCCATGCATTTCTGCCAGAAGTGATTCACTTTGATCCAGAAAACTCGATTATCGTGGCTCGTTACTTAACCAATTATCGCGATTTAACCGAGTTTTACAGAACAGAAAATCAGTTCCCAGCCAGCCTTGCCTCTGCGATCGCGCAAGTGCTGGCAGAAATTCATCGCACAACCTTCGAGCGGCGAGACTATCAGGAATTTTTCACTCAACAGCCACAGGGAATCCCCACTGGTCATCCGCTCACCGTGATTCGGCGATTAGAACGGATTACTCCTGAAGTGTTTGGGGCAGTTCCTACGGATGGACTGAAATTTTTTGCCCTTTACCAACGCTATGAAAGCCTTCAATCGACGATCGCACAGCTCCTCGATGACTATGCCCCGTGTTGTTTAACCCATAACGACCTCAAGTTGAACAACATTTTGCTGCACCATGATTGGGAACAGATGCTTCTCGGAGTAGATGCTTCAGCACCGAGTGCTATGCGACTAATTGATTGGGAACGATGCGCCTGGGGAGATCCAGCGTTTGATTTAGGCATGCTGATCGGGAGTTATCTGTCTTTGTGGTTGAACAGCCTAGTCGTGAGTAAAACCATTGCGATCGAGGAGTCGCTGCGCATGGCCGTCACGCCGCTGGAGCAACTGCAACCCTCAATGGCAGCCTTAATGACGACCTACTTGCAACGGTTCCCAGAGATTGTTGAGCGCTGTCCTAATTTTTTAGTGCGATCGGTGCAGTTTGCTGGAGTCGCGTTAATTCTGCAAATTCAGGCAACCCTCCAACATGCCAAGCTGTTTGGCAACACAGGAATTTGTAGCCTCCAGGTCGCGAAGGGTTTGTTGTGTCGTCCTGAACAATCGATCGCGACTGTATTTGGCGCTACGACGTTTGCACGAACGGAGTTACAACCGGCTTGAGCCTAAATGTCTATCGTGAAGCGGATATTGTTATGCAATTATTGAACTCTCTGCCTAATCAAGCTGCAACATCATTAGACAACCGGGTTTTAGAGGCGCTGCACGATATTGCCAGTCATGTTCAGCTCCAATCCAACTTTTGGATTTGCCACCCTGCCTATAAATCACTAGAGTTACCGGAGGAAGCGGTAGCTCATTTTCAGCGGTTGCCAGCAGAACTGCAAACGAAGTTCTGGCGATCGCGGTTACAAGGATTCCTGTATGGCGTTTATTACAACGGGTCTTTGCGCCAGAAGTTAGCGATCGATGCCGACTCGACGGGGTTAGAGTTACAGCAAAATTTGGAGAACAACACCTTTCAGGGTGTAGATCTCCAATTCTACGATCGGCTGCACGAACACAATTGGGGTGAAGGCAACTTTGAGCCAGGATGGCAGGTGCTGAGTCAAGAGAGTAACGGGAATTTAGTCGTCACCAAGGATGGATTAACTCTACATATTGAGCCAGAACGCCATTTAATGCCAGGGCACCTAGCTACTTCTATTGGTAAGGTGGTTGCCATTCGATTGCCTAAAAACCGCCTGCAAAGTGGGTTTTATTTAGCCGTTGGCAATACGAGTTCTCCATCTAAAGCTGAACAACAAGCTCAAACCGTCCGAATCTATTTCAATGTCAGTCCGGAGGGTGCTTTACAGTTGATGAGTGGGATCACAAAGCACTTGAATGCCGCAGAAATTCCCTTTCAGTTCAAAGCCCTCTACAACCCCTCGGATTACGATCGCTATGATGCAGCTGTTCTTTACATTCAAAAACGGGATTATGAGCGGGTGCGGCAAGTGCTTCAGACCCTTTATACCGAAGTGCAGCCACACGTTGAATTAGCCACACCACTGTTTACCAAAGTCCTGGCACCAGGGATAGGACTGGCGGAAGAACCGAATCACAAGTTTGCTGCTCAAGAGAGTTTTGGGACGCATCGTTGCCGGATTGTCGCCAATGGGTTGTTAGAAGCCTGGCAAACCGGAAACAATACCCCGCAACACCGAATTCAATCGATTTTGACCAACTTTTCCCGTCTGGGGATTGATTTAAGTTGCCCCTATTTGAATGCAAACTCTGAGGATATATACGTGCCGCTAACCTTATGCTGATCACGGACTTATCACCAGAACCAGCCGTTGCCCCCGATCGCATCAGCCAACTGAATACGCGATTTCCGGACTCGGCGCTGCCTTTCTATCGCCAGTTGGGACGGACTGATTTGGCTGTGAGTTGTCTGGGGTTAGGAGGAGGGAGTGGCATTTCTAGCGAGGATACGCTGTATGCCTTTGAGCAGGGCATCAACTATTTCTTCTTCTCTAGCGATCTGCATCACTTCTTATATAGCCGCATGTCCGAGGCTTTGAAGCAACTTTGTGGACGCGGTTCAGCCGTGCGAGAGCAGGTAGTGCTGGCAACCGTCACTTACAACAAAAGCCCAGAAATGGCACTGGCGGCGTTATACGACCAGTTCGCTGAGTTAGGGATTGATTACATTGATGTGTTTTTCTGGGGCTGGATTGGTGCCGATGACGGACCTCGGTTTCAGGATTGCCTGGAACTCTCGAATGACTTGCGAGGGGCAAATTCAGTGTATCAACGGGCGATCGAGCGGTGGTTTGGAATTTCCGAACGGTTGAAACAAATGGGGGCTGTGCGCTACGTGGGGGCTTCGTTCCATGATTTTGACCTGGCACATCAATGGTTAGATAGCTCCTGCTTAGATGTGGTGATGGTGCGACACAATCCGGCTCACCGCACCGCGCAGCAGAGAATATTTCCGCATTTAGATCCGCAAAATCCCCACCGGCCAGGAATTGTCACGTTTAAGTCAGCCGGAATGCAAACCTTCCTGGGCGAGGGTCACAAGAAATTGCCCTCAACCTGTTGGCAACCCTCGGTGCCCGATCTGTATCGCTATGCCCTCAGCCAGAATTGTGTCGATGTCTGCCTCACGGGACTGAGAGAACGGCAGGAAGTCGATGCGGCGATCGCGAATGTGCAAAAGGGCAAATTAACTCCTGAGGAATTAGAGTACCTGAGGTTCTATGGGGACTTACATCGCAACCGCATCCGGTTTGAAGACATTCCCCCAGACCGTTTGCTGTATCAAGGAGAATCAACCGATGCCAGACACGATCGCCATCACTGAATTAGCCGCCTTTCAGTCAGCCGCCCTGCCGGAAGTGCCCACTGCAACAGATGAGGAGATTCTGGCGTATCTGCGTCGTTCGGCGCAAATTGCCGAAATTGCGGCTCTGGCTGAACATGAGGCATTAATCTTAGCCCTATGCGATCGCTTGAAGATTACCGTCAGTGATGACGAACTGCAATCAGCGGGGAATGCGTTTCGCTTGCAGCATCAGCTAGTTGGGGCAGAGGAAACCTTTGCCTGGTTGCAACAGCAGCGGATTACGGCAGAAGCGTGGACGGAGGGTATTCGGGTTAAGCTACTGGAGCGCAAGCTGAAGGATCTGTTATTTGGGGGGCAGGTGGATTCCCAATACTTGAACAACCGCAAGGAGTTTAAGCGGGTGGCACTGTCGCAAATTCTGGTTCGCGATCGCCCAACCGCTCTCAAGATTGTGCAGGCGTTACAAGCAGAAAACGCGTCTTTCTGTGCGCTGGCAGTTGAATATGGGTTGGGTAAACAAGCGAAGGAACGGGGTGGATTTTTGGGCGTTCACTTTCTCCCTAAACTGCTGCCAGAGATTGTCCAGGCGATTTCACAGGCGAGGGCAGGAGAGGTAATCGGACCAATTCAAACTAAGTTTGGCTATCACATCTTACGAGTAGAAAAATGGTATCCGTTGCAGCTGGATGATTCAGTGCGTGTAGAAGTAGTTGATGCCCTGTTCCAGGGCTGGCTGCAACAACAAAGTCATGTACCAGCACTCTAAACCTAACGATTTTTATTGAGAAGCAAAATCATAGTTTTGTGGTTCGATCGCTATCTAAGACTTTCTCCGATCGCAGATTCTGATTCGTTGTCTCGGCTGAAGCTAGAACGACGACATCAATTTGCGTTTCTTGCTGTTTCAACCATTGCAAAAATAAGTCTGAAAGAATTTTTTGATAGAGTGGTTTATCCAATGTGGGTTGAATAATCTCCTCAACCAGAATTAAATGGGCGCCTTTGGCGGTGACGATCGGCTTCAGGAGTTGCGGGGGTTTAGCTGCAAACACCGCAGCAGAAATTTCTGGTTTGAGATCTGTTCGCTGTAAAACACCTCGATACCCGCCACAGCGCCTAGTTTCAACATCCTGAATATAGTGATGAGCGACTTCATGAAAACTGACTTCGTTCTCCTGAATGGCGTAGAACAGTTCCATTGCCAGATCCGCATCATCCAGAGTGATTTCGTACATCACGACTTGAGCATAATCCAGTTGATGTTCGACGAAAAACGGCTCAACTCGATCGGCAAACAGATGGCTGGCTAATTTGGACGACAGCGCACTAATCCGCACAATGTCTTCAAATTCATCCACCGTCAGGTGATGTTCTTCTAGCCAGAGTTGCGTGTCATCCGCTCGTAGCAGTTGATTCGTGACCCGAAATACATCCGCCGCTTGTTGAAGTTCATCTGACTCTATCGTGATGCCAGCGGAGGCTGCCGCAGATTCAATCACTTTGCGATTCACAATTCCCGCGATCGCCGTGGGCAGTTGACAGGAGAGCTTAATTTGTTGAATTAGCTCCTGACTAGAAATATGCATGGTTGTAGACATTTCAACACTCCTCTAATCGACAAACTTGAGTCAGTGACCGCCCCTACAGCTTTAATCCATCCGCTTGCAATTGCTTAGGTAACTTGTAACAATAAGTTGAGCATTTCCTTGATCCTATACTCGAATAGAAGCAAGCAAGTATGCTTTGAGCAGCAGGGTTGGAAAGAGCAGCATGATCGGGGCAGAAGTCGTTGAACAAA
>VRZD01000051.1 GCA_016743235.1 Pantanalinema sp. GBBB05
CCTGGTACACTCACGGCTTAGCCTCTTCCTACCTGGAAGGCTGTAACTTTTTGACCGTTGCGGTTTCCACGCCCGCTGACAGTTTGGGTCACTCTTTACTGTTTTTGTGGGGACCGGAAGCGCAAGGTGACTTCACTCGCTGGTGTCAGTTGGGTGGGTTGTGGACATTCGTTGCCCTGCACGGCGCGTTCGGTCTGATTGGCTTCTGCCTGCGTCAGATTGAAGTCGCTCGTTTGGTGGGCATTCGTCCGTACAACGCCATTGCTTTCACCGGACCGATCGCGGTGTTTGTCAGTGTATTTCTGATGTACCCGTTGGGACAGTCGAGCTGGTTCTTTGCCCCTAGCTTCGGGGTAGCGGCAATCTTCCGCTTCATTCTGTTCGTGCAAGGGTTCCACAATTTCACGCTGAATCCGTTCCACATGATGGGCGTAGCAGGCATCCTGGGGGGTGCGCTGCTATGTGCGATTCACGGAGCAACCGTGGAGAACACCTTGTTTGAAGATGGCGATACGGCTAACACCTTCCGAGCCTTCAGCCCGACTCAGGCGGAAGAAACCTACTCGATGGTGACGGCGAACCGGTTCTGGTCGCAGATCTTCGGGATTGCGTTTTCGAACAAGCGGTGGCTGCACTTCTTCATGCTGTTTGTGCCGGTGACGGGGCTATGGATGGCGAGTGTGGGCATTATCGGGATTGCGCTGAACCTGCGGGCGTATGACTTCGTGTCGCAGGAAATTCGGGCGGCAGAAGATCCTGAGTTTGAAACGTTCTACACCAAGAACATTCTGCTGAATGAGGGTATCCGGGCTTGGATGGCGCCCCAAGATCAGCCACACGAACACTTTGTCTTCCCTGAGGAGGTTCTCCCCCGTGGTAACGCTCTCTAGTAATTCGATGGTCGCCAGCGGTCGCGACCAGGAAACTTCTGGATTTGCTTGGTGGGCTGGTAATGCCCGTTTGATTAATGTATCTGGTAAGCTGTTGGGCGCTCACGTTGCCCACGCTGGTTTGATTGTATTTTGGGCGGGAGCGATGACTTTGTTTGAAGTCGCGCATTTCATCCCCGAAAAGCCCATGTACGAACAAGGGTTAATCCTGTTACCTCACCTCGCGGCTCAAGGCTGGGGTGTTGGTCCTGGTGGTGAAATCGTGGACATCTTCCCCTACTTTGTAGTGGGTGTGCTGCACCTGATTTCCTCTGCTGTGCTCGGTATTGGTGGAATTTACCACGCTGTTCGTGGTCCTGAAGTGTTGGAAGACTACTCCAGCTTCTTCGGCTATGACTGGAAAGACAAGAATCAAATGACCAATATCATTGGTTATCACCTGATCCTGTTAGGACTGGGTGCATTCTTGCTAGTGGCTAAAGCCATGGCGTTTGGTGGTTTGTATGACACCTGGGCTCCCGGTGGTGGTGATGTTCGAGTGATTACGAACCCCACCCTGAACCCAGCGGTGATCTTCGGTTATCTACTACGGTCTCCCTTCGGTGGCGACGGCTGGATTGTCAGTGTAGACAACCTGGAAGACGTAGTTGGTGGTCACATTTGGATTGGCTTGATCTGTGTGTTTGGTGGTATCTTCCACATTCTCACCAAGCCATTTGGTTGGGCACGTCGGGCATTCATCTGGTCGGGTGAGGCTTACCTCTCCTATAGCCTGGGTGCACTGTCTCTGATGGGCTTCATTGCGGCTTGTTTCGTTTGGTTCAACAACACCGTTTACCCCAGTGAGTTCTACGGTCCTACGGGTCCAGAAGCTTCGCAAGCCCAAGCACTCACCTTCCTAGTGCGCGACCAACGCCTGGGTGCAAACGTCGGTTCTGCCCAAGGTCCTACCGGTTTGGGTAAATACCTGATGCGTTCTCCTTCTGGAGAAATCATCTTCGGTGGTGAAACCATGCGCTTCTGGGATGTCCGCGCTCCTTGGTTAGAGCCTTTGCGCGGTCCGAATGGTCTGGATCTGAATAAGATCAAGTACGACATTCAACCTTGGCAAGCTCGGCGGGCAGCTGAGTACATGACTCATGCTCCTCTGGGTTCCTTGAACTCTGTGGGTGGTGTAGCGACTGAAATTAACTCCTTTAACTTCGTGTCGCCTCGTTCGTGGTTGTCAACCTCTCACTTTGTGTTGGCCTTCTTCTTCCTCATCGGTCACCTATGGCATGCTGGTCGGGCTCGGGCAGCAGCGGCTGGTTTCGAGAAGGGGATCGATCGCGAAGATGAACCAGTATTGTCGATGCCTAACCTCGACTAATCTTCGGTTGACTCCGGTTTAACTAAAAGGCTCCTGATGTAATCACAGGAGCCTTTTTCATGCATGGCTAAGAAATTTATTGGGATTGGGGCTAGATCAAGCACACTCTAGGCTTGGGCATGAGCTTTTAAGGCATAGTCATGAAAGCGGACTAAATCTGCCTGAATGGTGGATTCGACAATGCGTCCTAAAAATAGGTTGTCCATCAGCTGAAACAGAAATCCGGGAGCGGAGTAGGCAATACTCATTTTGACAATGCTGCCTGCCTCACCCCGATCGTAGAAGCGAATAGCCCCCCGGTTGGGTAGACCATCTACAGACTCCCATTGGATGATTTGGTGTGGCACCATTTTGGTGATGCGAGATAGCCAGCTAAACTCGAAACCGCCAGATGCCAGTTTCCAGCGAGATAGATCTGGATCATTGTCTAGCACTTTTACGGATTCGATCCATTTCATCCATCGGGGCATTTGTTCCAAGTCAGACCAAAGGTTCCAGACCAGATCAATCGGAACTTCAACCTCAATTTGAACCGTATGTTCCAACCAGTTAGACATATTGTTAGTACTTAAACAGTCCGGTGCCTTGAACTTTATAGCCCGTTGGTTCCAGGATAGCTTGAGCCGCTTGCTTCCCGGAGATGGTCGCGCCTTCCATACTATCGATGTAATCCTGTTGGGTGTAACTCCCCGCGAGGAAGAAGTTGGCGATCGGGGTTTTCTGGCGGGGACGGTAGGGGTCAGCCCCAGGCAGTTCGCGGTATAGGGATTGAGCGAGTTTGACCACATTAAACCAAGTCATATTCAGTTCCCGTGATGAGGGAAATAGGTCATGTACCTGCTTCAACGCATGTTTGGCGATGTCCTCATTGCTCATTTTGATGAAAGGATCACCAGGCGTGAGAACGACCTGGAGGAGTGACCCTTGACCTTCGCGGTAATAGTCTTTGGGGCTAGCGAGGGCTAAATCAGCGAAGCAAGAGAAATCAGCATCGGCACTATAGAGTAGGTTATCGATGCCAGCAGCATGATCCAGTTGTTGTTGTTGAGCTGAATCGTTAAGTTCTGTCACCCAGCCATCAAAGCGTAATTGGACAGTGGCAACGGGGACGGCTTCTAGCTTGTAAATATTGTCAAATTCTGACCACTGCCGCCATTCCTGGGGTAACAGCCGCTGAATTCCCGGCACATCACAGGCCGCGAGGTAGGCATCGGCGACGATCGTCTCTTCGGTATCCCCATTCGCCACGACTAAACCCGAAACTTGAGTCTGTCCCTGCTTTTCCTCGAACAAAATCCGACGAGTTTGCCGACGGGTATGGATTTTTGTGCCTTTCGCTTCCAAGTATTTGAGGATGGGTTGATGCAAATATTCGGCGGGAGAACCGGCTAAAAGATTTAAGCGAGAGGCTTCCGTTTTAGTGGCAAACATCAGGAAGATCGTCAGCATACAGCGAGCCGAAATATTCTCGGTATCAATAAAACCGAGCGCTAAGGCGATCGGATCCCACATCCGCTTGAGACTATTCTGAGAGCCGCCATGTTGCCGGAACCAATCGGCGAAACTGATACCATCCAGAGCGCGAATCAATTTCATCGCAGCATCGAAATTCACCAAACCAGGCACGATCGGGCTCGTGCCCAGGGCGATCGCGTTTTGCAGCTTGTCTTGAACGGTGAGTTGTCCGGTGGTGAAGAAGGCTTTAAGTCCGTGAAATGGAGCACCCACCAGAAAGCGGAAGTCTAACGTTTCGACCTGACCGCCACGATTGACAAAGGTATGAACATGCTCTTTGGGCAATAAATGCTCGAAGGCGCCCACTTTGGTCATCAAGGCAAACAGGTTGTAGTAGTTGTTAAAGAAAACGTGCAACCCCATTTCAATATGGTTGCCGCCTTCATCGACCCAACTGCCGACCTTGCCGCCGACAAACGGACGCGCTTCATAAATCTCAACCTCATGTCCAGCATCCGCCAGTTCTACAGCTGCCGCTAATCCGGCTAATCCTGCCCCAACGATCGCAACTCGCATTCTGCCCATCTCGTTTCAACGACTTTAAGTATTGTAAAAGAACAGATGAGCAGTATTCAGCCTGATTCGGGATCTGAGAATAACGCTTCTAAATTTTGGTAGCCATTTACAACTTGGTTAAGATGTTTACCAGAAAATCTCATTCATATGTTGTATTGCTCCACAGTCTATGGTGGCAGCAGAACCCATAGATGTTTCTACATACTGGTTTAGAGATCGAAGCATAAGACATAGGTTGTATAGATGAGCTGATACTCATGATCTCTGAGGTGCCTATTATTGATGCAAGCAATCGCTTAGTTCATCCAAGCCAAGCGCGACTTAAATATGACAAATATGTTGCCTATGCGAATGAGCCACTATGTAACCTTTCTTGCTTTCATCCTGAGTTTGGGACATACCATGTTGAAGGAGTCGATATTTTTGAGTGCTTGTGTAAATTGAGACAAATTCTTCATGAGCGACACAATGTATACATACTATGTGCTGGCTCAAGAATAGATACCTATTCATCAGGAGCTGCACGTAATATGTCAGGCGGTCGAGTTCTATTTAGCTACATTCTTGGAAAATTTCCCACACGGGATGATGAAGTAAGAATATTTGACCTAACTACTCCTAACAAAGTAGGAAGTCCAGAAGAGCAGCTTCGCTATCACATGGATTGGCTGAAAAGCATGAATTTTATTTGACAGCATATAGATATAAGCGTAGAGCCACAAGAATTTTATTCAAGAAATGCAGGGCTATGTTGCTGTAACTTCTCTTGCAATTGGGCAGAAACAGTTGTGGCATCAACAACTTCACCTTGTTCAGAGGCTTGTATCCCGATCGCAATTTCTTGCCGCAGTTGTTCAAATCGCCCCTGATAAACCTGTTCCCACTCAGCAGTTTGCAGGAAATCAATAAAATCTAAAACTGCCTGCTGTTTTTCAGGAGAGAGTGTTTTCAGCTTGGCGATCGCAACTGTTTCAATACTCATAGTGACCTGGGATAGTACAGCGATAAGCTTGATCTTAGCTTTACTGCTGGCTATACATGGCTTGGCAGGCATCGGAAATGCAGGCAGGATAGCGGGGTTCGTAGGTTTGGTCACGTTTGCCGAACAGGGTGTAGCGATTGTCGCGGATTTGTTCATACACCCGATCGCCCATCCACTTTAATCCCGGTAAGGAGCGATATAGGGTAACGAAGGGATTCCCGATCGGTAATAACCGACCAATTTCTTCAGCGGCAGCACTGCCTTGCCAGCGTTGCTCAGGGAATTCAGCATTAATCAAAATCATGCCTAGTTCGCAATCCTGGGGGGTAATGCCGAGTTGGCTCAACTTATCAGGATCTTGCATGGAAATATATTGAAATTGCTGCCCCTGATCCCATTGTTCTAAGGTTTGTACCAGGGTGGTACAGAGATTGCAGTTACCGTCATAAATTACGTAATACATACAGCCTAAATAATGGTGCTGATTTCTATGGTGACGAATTCTATCGAAGTTTAGCCACCTGTATGATCAATCGAGATCAGCAAGGGACGTTTTTCTCCAGTAAACCGGCTTCTGGATAAACGGTGAACTAGTGCTTTCAGCTACAGTCCTGACGATCGCTCTTGGCGACAATGAGAATTTGACTCCTCATTGAATCCTCACCATCAGTGTCTTCAGACATGAAACCCCGAATCATTGTTTGTGGCTTGAACTGTACAGGCTACAAAATTTTTTGTTTGCTGAAACAGCAAGGTGCGCTCGTCACTGGTATCCATGCGCAAGCCATTCCGGGCGAAATCGAAGACATCATTGTGGGCGATTTGCGATCGGAAACCACGTTACTGGCAGCGGGAATTCGGGATGCCCAAACGTTAATACTTACCGATAACGAAGATGGGTTGAATCTAGCAGTCTTAATGCAAGCAAGGGTGTTAAATCCCCGCATTCGCATTGTCAATTGTTTATTTAATACCAACCTGGGCGATCGTCTGGATCGAACGCTGCCCGAACACATCACCATGAGTGTGGCGGCATTAGCTGCCCCTATTTTTGCCTTTGCCGCTTTAGGAAATGCCGCGATCGGGCAGTTGCGGCTGTTCAACCAGACCTGGCCCATCCATGAAGAATGCATCGATGACAATCATCCCTGGTTGCAGCGCCGTTTGAGTGATTTATGGGATGACCGCGATCGCATGTTGATTTACTACTTGCCCACCAATGGACAGGTGAATCTGGTATCAGCCGTTTTAAGTAATCAGGTATTACAGGTTGGCGATCGCTTAATCATTGGCACTAAGCCGAGCATTCGGCAGGCGCATCAGCGATCGTTGAGTCAACGTCTCTCGAAACTCGGTATGGGACTGCGCTATCTTCAGGCAAATAGCCAGGCGCTGATTGGCAGCACCATGCTGTTGTTATTAGTAGTCTTGATCTCCACTTTGGTCTACGTGTCATCGATTCTGAAAACCTCTCCGATCGATGCGCTGTATTTTTCCGTCAGCATGATTACTGGGGCGGGAGACAGTTTAATTAATGTGGGTAAAACCTCAGATAGCTTAAAGCTATTTACTGTTTTTACTATGCTGGTTGGGGCAGCAATTATTGGCTTGTCCTATGCGCTACTGAATGATTTTATTTTAGGCACCCGGTTTGATCACTTTTGGGAGGCAGTTCGTGTTCCCCAGCAACATCATTTTGTCGTCTGTGGCTTGGGTGGAGTTGGGGTTCAAATTGTTAACCACTTGACCAGTTACGGCTACGATGTCGTCGTGATTGAAAAAGATCCCAATTGCCGCTTCCTCAGTACCGTCCGCGCTTTGAAAGTGCCTGTGATTCAAGGCGATGCGAGTCTACCCGCGATTTTGAAAGCGGCTCATTTTGAACAGTCACAAGGGTTGTTAGCCGTCACCAGCGACGATACTGCCAATCTGGAAATTGCCCTAAATGCTAAAAGTCTGAATCCCAAGTTGCCTGTGATTGTCCGTTACCAGGATCCAGAATTTGCCTGGATGGCGCAACTGGTATTTGATTTCAAGGCGGTGCTAAGTCCTGCCGAATTAGTATCACCTGCCTTTGCGGCGGCAGCTCTAGGAGGACGGGTGCTGGGGAATGGCATGACGGCAGGTAGTCTCTGGGTTGCCCTAGCCACGTTAATCACGCCATCCCATCCGTTTTGTGGCAAACGAGTGCAGGATATGGCGATCGGGGCTGATTTTGTTCCGTTGTATTTGGAAACCCGCAGTCAAACAATCCACGGCTGGGATTTATTACAAGTGTCTCTGAGTGCGGGTGATGTCTTGTATTTGACGATTCCAGCCAGTGAACTGGAACAACTCTGGCAACCTGTAGTTGCGACTCGATATGCCAAGTCAGGTCAAAGTTAATCCTTGCACCATCGGATAAGGGCAGGTTTTGTAACCAACAATGGTGATAGCCAATCCACCGGCTAAACCTGCCCTGACGTGATTTTGGGGTGATTGGAATTAATCACCTGAAGCAGCGGTAGCGGTAGCTGGATAACAGACTTTTGTGCCACCTAAGCCACAATAGCCATTGGGATTTTTGGCGAGATATTGCTGATGATAGGTTTCGGCGTAGTAGAACTCCGGTGCATCCAGAATTTCAGTGGTAATGGTGCCGTAGCCGGATTGACCGAGTGCTTGCTGATAGGCGTCCCGAGACGCTTCTGCTTGTTGCCGTTGGGTTTCTGAGTAGACGTAGATGCCTGATCGATATTGGGTGCCGACATCATTCCCTTGGCGCATCCCTTGAGTCGGATCGTGGCTTTCCCAGAAAACTTTGAGCAGTTGTTCGTAGCTAATGACGTTGGGATCAAACACCACGCGCACAACTTCGTTATGTCCAGTCATGCCTGAACAAACTTCTTGATAGGTGGGGTTGGGCGTAACTCCCGCCGCATAGCCTACAGCCGTCGAAAAGACCCCCGCTTGCTGCCAGAATTTCCGTTCTGCGCCCCAAAAGCAGCCCAAACCAAACATCGCCATTTCTAGACCAGCCGGATAGGGTGGCTGCAACGGGTTGCCATTCACAAAATGGCGATCGGTAACGGGCATGGCTTCAGACCGTCCGGGGAGAGCAGTTTCCGGGGTCGGTAGTGATAGCTTTTTGCCAAATCCAAATAAGACCATGAGTGTTGACCGTGAATTGCTGAATGGTTGTCTACCTTACTTCATACATTGTAAAGATTGGAGCGAGCTGAGTGCCGCCTGAACGCAGGACATTATTTGTAGAGATTGCCGTCCGGCATCCTAGCTCCGGTTAAAGTAACGGATTCCAAAATTGCGCCTGCCATTCTCGCCTTGAGCAAATTAGCTTTGGTTAAATTCGCGCCAGTCAGGTTGGCTCGCCGCAGATTTGCCCCCTCCAGTGTGGCGCCTTCCAAGTTAGCCCCAGTTAAATCTGCTCCTTGTAGATTCGCGCCGTATAGATAGGCTCCACTCAGATCGGCTCCTTGCAAGTTTGCCCCTTGAAAGCTGACTAATGCTAAGTTTGCTTTCTGTAAAACGCTGTTGGTTAGGTTTGCTCGATCGAGATTGGAGCCTTGTAATGCCGCTTCTGTGAGGTTAGCGTCGTTAATGATAGCGCCTTCCAGATTGTAGCTGTAGAGCGAAGCCGCCGTTAGATCACATTTCGAGCATTCCAGCTTGTTAATCAGCTGCTTCACTTGATCAGGATTGGCAGCCAAAACAGTTGTTAGGGGTAGGAGGGCGATCGTGGTAGCCAGCAGAACAACAGCAGGTTTCATGGTGATTTAGGATAGGTATTTGTTCAAGAACGGTAGAATGCCTTCGAGTAACAGATCGGCATACTCCTCATGTAATCCTAATGAACCGGGCATCCGATAAACTTGTACGCCAGAAAAATGCACTAATACTTCCATTTCAGCCCGTGATTTCGGTGGAGTTTGTTCGCCAATCACCACTAAAGACGGTACAGGTAGCGGTTGGAAGTAGCTTAAGAAGTCCATGCGATTGCGAACTGGATCCAGTGCCCCTGTCACAAAGGCAGCGGCAGCGAATCTAGCACCTCGTTGCTGAGTAGCCCGCCACTTCTGGGAAATTAAGTTAGAGGTGACATTGCGGGGATTAGCATAGACATGCCGCTGATACATGAAGCGAAGGACGGGAGGAAGGGTGTTGAGGAAATACAGCAATTGTCCCAGAATCGGTAATCTGACAATCTTGTTCAGGAACTTGTAGACGCTACGGTGTTCGCCCATGGCTGTTGGCAGAGGTCCACGCCAGGTAGGGGCGATCAGAATTACATACGCCCATAGAGAGGGTTGCTGACGAGCCAGTTCCATCACATAACCTGCTGCATGTCCTGCCGCGATCGCCACGACCGGACAGGTAAATACCGATCGGACAAAATCGCGGAGGAAAGCATGATAGATGGCAGGTTGGTACTTAAAAGCGGTACGAGTGGATTGCCCAAACCCGACCCAATCTACAGCGACGACTTGAAATTGTTCAGCAAGTTGGGTGGCTAGTCCGCGCATTTCGCCCCGAGTGGAGACGCTACTAAAGGCAGGAAGTAGTAAAACGGGTTGCCCTTCACCGAGAACTTCGTAGGCTACGGTGATCGATTTACCTTTCCAGACCCAACGGTACTCTTGTACCGAGCCACCAATGTCTAGACTGGATTTGGTTTCTAACACAGAAAACTGACTGGCAGACACACGACCAACACTGAATAAACGGTGTAACTAATCTACCATCTCTTAAATCCAGGGTTCGTCATCGTCCTCATCGGTTTGCGCTGTCGCGACCTGATTGGTCGATTCAACGATCGGCGTCAGAGGCGGGTCAGCGACTGGCTCATCCCCAAACAACCAAATCTCATCTTCCTCAACGTCAGAGGCTGGAGGAGGGGTGACGGCTGTAGCCGCTGTTGGTGGTTGGGGCATCCAGATATTCTCAGGCTTACGAGCCGCCGCGATCGTGTCTTCGGGTGGAGTTGAAACAACTGGCTCATCGTCAATCCAGGGATCATCGTCATCCGCTGTAGTCTCGATCGTGTAAATCTCTGTTGCTACTGCAGATTGACGCTTGACTAGTTCTAAATCCTCAGTAATCCAATAATCATCTGGTGTTGTTTCTGGCTGTGTTGCTGGTGTACCAACGGACGTTACAGGTGGTTGTTGAGGATGAGTAGCAACAGTGGTTGAGGATGGGATGGTAATTTCATCTGCTTCATCAAAAAAGTCATCGTCCTCTAAAACGTCGTTACCCGTAACAGAGTCAATTACTTCTCGGGCCTGAACTGTAAAGGTTTGTGTGCCTTCTTTCACTTGTTCACTGAAATCGTGAGTCCGTTCCTTTACCTGCTCAATCAGAACTTCTCCGGTTTCCCACAATTGTTCATTCAGGAGATGGGCAGTTTCTTTAGCTTGCTCAGCCAGTAATTGTGCCCGTTCCTTAGCCCGTGCCGTCAACGTTTGAAACTGACCTTTGGCTTGCTCGGTCAGGCTTTGGGCTTTATGGGTAAACGATCGCAGCTCTTGAGTCACCTGCGTATAATCTTCTTTCAGTTCATGACTGACTTTACTCAATTTTTCGGGAATGCCCTCCCGGTAGGTATCAAACGCTTGGATGGTGGTTTCGACTACTAAAACTCGTCTACGTCCCCAACTAAGAATTTTTCCTGGAGGTAGACGATAAATTGTGCCCACCAAGCCACCCCACTGATCTGCCACCATCAGGTAGTCTGTGATTGCGCCCGATCGCAGATTAAAGACACAGTCGATAATTTTACCAACCCGATCACCTGCCCGACTCCAAACCTCGCAGCCAATCAGCGATTCTAACTGCCGGACGCGTTCCGCATCAGTATCTTCGGGGGGAGAGTGGGTGATGATGCCATTCGTGCCTAACGCCTCTACCTGGGACAGTTTGAAGGCTGTTTTTTTATTGCCCAGGAAGCCAGATTTGCAGACAAATCCCAAAACCCGATGAACTTCGGGATACATCCACAACACCTCAATGCGACCCAGTTCTTCCATTGTGTTGCGATCGAGGACTAACTGGTTCAGTAGTTCACTATGCCGGACAACCTCTGGCTGCGTGGTCATAACTCCATAAGCATTGGTGTTTATGCTTACAGTCTATCTCAGAGGAAGGATGGGGAAGGTGACAGAGATGAGGAAGATAGGTGAGGGGCGAAGTACGATCGCCCCTCTGTTCAGAGTCTACAAATTGGATGGGGTAGTATTGGGTTGGTTTTGGCGACGTTGTTGCCCTGAACTCCGACGTTGCTGCATATTTGCCCGACGGCTATCCAGTTTCTGGCGGAGGTCGGCAGGTAGTTTACTAAACTCTTCCTCCCGGATAGTCCGAATTTGCTGTTTTTGGGCATCCGTTAGGTTGAGGGATTTAAACATCTGGCGCATACCTTGCCAGTCTCGCCGCCCGTTGGTGGCTTGCCCAGACTGCACCGTTTGCTTAGCCGCTTGCACTTGCTGTCTTTGGGCATCGGTGAGGACTTCGTTCATCACCCGATCGCGCATCCGTTGCATGGCTTGCTGCATCTGAGCTTTTTCCGCATCAGTCAGGTTAAGCTTGTTGGGTCTCGCTGGTTTTCCTTGAGACGGGGTGGCTGAAGGAGACTGGGTTTGTGCCAGTGCTGGTGTCATGGGTAATGAGGTAATCAGCATCGCGATCGCGGCAGGTAGCAGGAGCGCAGCTTTGATGTTCATAGCTTTTCGTTGAGATAGTCTAAATGGAACTTGGCTAACGAATCAGTTAGTTGCTGGTTTAGACTACGCCACTCCCAAAAAGGTTCATGATTAACAACGAACCTTTATTGCGATTGTGGACGACCCAACGTGGTGATATACAGCACCGCTTCATCTACTGGGATGCCTAGTACCTCATTAACTTGATCATCAAAAAAGCCACCAATACCACTCACTCCTAGACCCAAGCGAATAGCGGCTAAGTTTAGGCGTTGTCCCAGATGTCCAGCATCTAGATGCAGGTAGCGATAGACGCGATCGCCGTATTGATCGATCGCGGCTTTCAGATCAGCGGTGTGAAAGAGTACTGCTGCTGCGTCACGCCCCAACTCTTGCCCTAAGCAGAGAAAATGGAGTTCCTTACGAAAACTCTTGAACCGAATTTGCCGCAGTTCTTGCGCCTTTGGTGCGTAGTAATAACAGCCTTCTTCTAAGCCTGTGACTGAAGAGGCGGCAATAAACGTTTCAACCAAACTGAGATCAAAGTAATCCGGTGAACCATCTAAGCCTTGGTCGCTATAGTGCGATGGTTGATAGGTGAAATCGAGTAGGGCTTTCAGCTCTTCTAAGGTTAGAGCAGTGCCACTGTAGGCACGGGTTGAACGGCGTTTGAGAACTGTGTTTTCTAAGCCTTCTAACCGATCACCCCAATCAATGGGTGACATTTCCGTAGACACTTTCAAGCAAAACGGGAAATTATATTTATCGGTGCGTTGACCATCGCTAGCCCCCAGTTTCCAATTGACCTTGGCAGATGGCTCGATCGCTAACTTCGTGGCTTCATGTAAATAGTTCAACAGTTGCCCATCGGGAATATGGGGGTAAGTCGTTTGCGTCGGAGCCGGAAAAATCGTTTTGGTTAAGGGCAGATTTTGTTTCACTTCTAGCAAATCGGCTAGGGGAATGACCGCGATCGCCCCTTCCTGTTCCGTGTCCAGATACAGTAATTGATTGATCGCATCGTCCATAAAACTGCCGATCAAATGGGGACGATAATCGTTAATTGCACTAGCAAGCTCAATATTGCCCAGCAGATGCCCGGAGTCGAGGAAAATACGACGATAGGCTCGATCCTGATACCGCCATGCCGATCGCTGGAAGACTCCAGTCACGACTAGTGCCAGCTGGGTATTTTCCAGTACCGGCTGCCAGAAACATGCCACCTGAAGTTTCGTCCAGATGTCACTTTCCCAAAAATGCACCAAGGAGTGACTGCGAGCTTGATAGTTATAGAGTCCGGCAGGGAGCATTGGTGTCCCGCGGGATACGAGATATAGTTCTGCGGGATATAGACCCCCAGCTGAGGGCGCAGCCCGTAAGTAGTGAGGCTCTCCTAACATCGGAATTAAGCCGGTGAGCCCATAGCTACAAAACAACAACCGCGATAGGCGTTGCCACCATGCCTCTGTAGCATTGTTGGGTAGACTGTCTGGAGTTTCGGGCAAATAGGCTTTCAGGTCAAAGGCTGTGCCAATCTTGTATTCCTTAAACGGAATCGGCTGTTGCTCCCAGTCCAGGGGTTTACTTTTCGTGTTAATCGTTCGAGGGTCATACTTAGTCCGCTCATGGTAGTGCTGGGCGATCGACGCAGTGGGCTCCGGCATAAACGGTAAGAGTTAACTAGCTCCGCTTCAATCTTGACACTCTCTCAGGCGAACGTGTTACGACAGGGGGTATAGTTTAAGGCTAATTTGGGCGATCTTGACTAAACTTTTGCAATTGCGATCGCCAAACCTGGTAGCCTTTAGGACTTAAATGCAATCCATCGGTACTGAGATCATCGCGTAAATCGCCCCGAATGTCTGTAAAAAATGAGTGCAAATCCAAATATTCCACTTGTTCTTCTTTGGCGATCGCGGCTAGTTCACGATTCAACCAGCGAATATGGCGATTCGGCACTTTGGGTAAGCGATCGACCCAAACGGGGAGTGAAGGCGGATTAGCCGTAGTAGTTTGTTCCGCAGACTTGGTATAGCGCTGGGTGATTTGTGGACCACCATGGGGCAAGAGCGATTGCACGACAATGCGGCTGCGAGGATGCGATCGCTTGAGATGGCGAATGATTTCAACTTGATTGGCTAAGAGAGTGGCATCCCGGACTCCCCGAATAATGTCATTAATCCCAACCATCACCAAAATGGTTTCTGGTTTAGTATCGTCAAACAAGTCTAGACGTTGTAATAGTCCGGCTGAGGTTTCTCCAGAAATACCTTGATTTAACCAGGTGACTCCCCGAGGCAAGAGATCATAGGGAAACCATAAACTGAGAGAATCTCCGGCTAAGACAATTAATCGCTTGGGTGGTTTTTCGGCAAATCGCTCGGCTTCCCGTTGCAGTTGAGCTAGCCACTGTTGATAGGTGAATTGGTAACGCACTCCAGGTTCAGGCTCGGGAGCCGCTTGGGGCAGACTGCGTTCTAGGGTGGAAGCATTTACCTGAGAAGAAACGGTTAAGCTATGCTCTTGCTGCATGGGCAGAATGGCAAGCGCCAATAGTCCGCCCGTGGTCGCCGAGAGCATAGCCCAACTTGAAAAGGTTGCGAAACGCTTAAACACTCATCCGATTCAGTGCAGGTTGAATCTGATTGTAGTAGCAGCGTTCAGTTTTGAACGCTGGTTTACTAGGAGAAATTATTCTACCTTGGCAAAAGTAACTTCACCTTGGAATTCTTCGCCATAAGCGGCTTCGCCATGTTCGTAGATATCTAACCCTTCTTCTTCGACTTCTGGTTTGACGCGCAAATCCATAAACAGCGAGAGCACTTTGAGGATGATGATTGTCCCGATCGCCGCGATCGCATAGGCAATCAAAATGGCAACTAGACCACCCCGGAAAGTGTTCCAGCCACCTTCACCCATGATCAAACCATTGGTGGCTAGAGAATTGACACTATTGGTTGCCAAAATCCCAGTGAGTAAAGCCCCCACCGTACCACCAACACCGTGAATTGGGTAAGTATCCAGCGAGTCATCAAACCGCAATTTCGCTTTGATATTGACGGCGACAAAGCAGCAAATAGATGTGATGACCCCAATCAAAATAGCGGAGAGGGGAGTAACAAATCCGGCAGCAGGAGTAATTCCGACTAAGCCAGCAACAAAGCCACTACCAATGCCCACAGCTGTAGGTTTACCCTTAGTGATCCATTCAACAACGGTCCAAGCCAGCCCCGCAGCAGCTGTGGAAACCATTGTTGCCACAAAGGCAACCGTTGCTAGACTATCAGCCGCGAGGGCACTGCCAGCATTAAAACCAAACCAACCAAACCAGAGCATACCTACGCCTAGGAGCACAAAGGGCACATTATGCGGCACGATCGGACGAATCATCCAATCTTTCCGGGGTCCTAGTAGCCATGCTGCCACGAGGGCAGATACTCCAGAGCTAATATGCACCACGGTGCCACCGGCAAAATCCAAAGCTCCCAGATTTACCCCTAAAAAGCCTTTACCCCAGACCATATGAGCCAGTGGGCAGTAAACAAAGGTAGACCAGAGCACAACGAACCAGAAAAAGGCTTTAAAGCTCATCCGCTCGACGATCGCCCCTGATACCAAGGCAATGGTGATGATGGCAAACATCATCTGGTAGACCATGAAGACCTGGTGTGGAATCGTGCCAGCATACCCTACGGGATCTGGAGCATCAAATGCGACTCCATTTAAGCCAAACCACATCAAGCTACCGATGAAGGGGTTAGCCGTGAAGGCTGGCTCACCACCCGGATTGAGAGCGAACGGGGCAAAGCTGAGGCTATATCCCCACAAAATCCAGGTAACCCCGACGATCGCCATTGCAATCAGGCTCATCATCATCGTGTTGAGGACGTTGCGTGAGCGGGTGAGCCCACCATAGAAAAAGGCTAGCCCTGGAGTCATGAATAGTACTAAAGCCGCTGACATCAGTACCCAGGCTGTATTGCCAGAGTCAATCGCCGGTTTAGTGGCTTCTGTGGCAGCTTGGGCGCTCGCAGAACTTGCCATGGGTCCCACTAGGAGACCCAATGCGGCTAATCCGAGTAGAGGTAAGCAAAATCCGAGCAGTAGTTTGCCACGAGAACTAGCCCGGCTGTGTGGGCGATCGAGCGTAATTAAGCTTTGCCCTGTCCGGGTGATGAAAGACATCCACCTGGATGTAGGGGATTGGGATTTCCTGGAACCAGGTCGGTTGGAGTTGTATGTAGGCTTAGACATTTCTGAGTTTGTAGTCGATTGAAACGAGCATCAAGGTGGACAAATCGCGAGACACCTTGAGAATGTTCAGGTTGAGGGCTACCGCATCCAGCAAGATGGGGGTGGAAGATGGTGACTGATCTGAGGATTTGTCAGTTCAAGATCATTGTGATTGCATCAGCCTATGGTCAATGGATTCTGTATTTTAAGTAACAAGAAAAAAATGCATAGTCTGGAAACCAATCCCTGATTACTGATAGCCTCAATGTTAAATTTTGGGTCTAGTGAAGGGAGCTGTGAAGCAGAGATAGCTTCAGAGCGGGAGTTCAATCCGCTCTGAAGCGAGGGAACGGACTTAAGGAATGTAACCTGAGAACCCGATCGATGAAAGTGCTTCGGTGACCATCAGGTTATTGCTTCCCTAGTAAGGAGTACTACTCATGCCAGACGAACTGCTAGACATGCTTGATGAGTGCATGATGCTATTCGCTTCTTTAACAAATCCGGCATAGGCTTCCATGCCATGTTCGCCGATGTCGAGACCGAGCATTTCTTCCTCTTCCGAAACTCGAATCCCCATGGTAGATTTCAGAATCACCCAGAAGATTGAGGTTGAAATAACTGTCATGGCACCAACGGTAACAGTGCCAACAATCTGATACCAGAGTTGGTCAAAGCCACCGCCCATCAGCAATCCAGCTTTGGGACCGACGCTGTAGAGCGCTCCAGCCACATCACTAGGTCCAACGGCAAACAAGCCTAGCGCTAACGTCCCCCAAACCCCATTCACGAGGTGAACGGAGATTGCCCCAACAGGATCATCAACTTTCAACCGATCGAAGAGACTAACCGCGTAGACTACCGCTACACCCCCGATCGCGCCGATCACGGCAGCAGATGGAATGGTGATGAAAGCACAAGGAGCGGTAACCGCAACTAATCCTGCCAGAATCCCATTGATGATCATCGACAGATCCGGCTTACCCAGGGCTAGCCAAGCGGTGATAGTAGCAGCAACTCCACCAAAAGCCGCCGCTGTATTGGTGGTTAGCGCAATATGCGCAATCAGCGAACCATCACCTACGGCCATCGTTGAGCCAGGATTGAACCCGAACCAACCTAGCCACAGAATTAAGCAGCCCAAAGTAGCAATGCTCATATTGTGACCAGGAAGAGCATTGGGGCTGCCATCTGAGTTGTACTTACCCAGACGGGGACCGAGGAAGATGGCACCCATCAGTGCTCCCCAACCGCCCACAGCATGGACAACGGTAGAGCCAGCGAAGTCAAAAAAGCCCAGGTCTGCTAACCAGCCGCCGCCCCAGATCCAGTGACCGGTAATGGGGTAAGCAATTCCGACCAATAACAGGCTAAAGATCAAAAAGTCTAAGAACTTAATCCGCTCGGCAACGGCTCCAGAGACGATCGTTGCTGCCGTTCCTGCAAACACTAGCTGGAAGAAGAATTTGGCTGCCAGGGGGACACCCGTCCAGTTGAGGGCGCCAAAGATCCCTTGGTAAGCATCTCCAGTTGCAGGGCTGTTATCGGCACCTGTGAGGAAGAAGCCACCGCCCAAGCCCACCAGGTTATCCAGCAGACTGTTGCTGCCGTCGCTACTGAACATTAAGCCAAAGCCGATCGCCCAGAATGCGATCGTCGATAAGGCAAAGACGATCAAGTTTTTGGCAAGCACATTAACGGCGTTTTTCTGGCGACAGAAGCCAGTTTCTAACATACAGAAGCCAGCATTCATAAAGAACACCAGCATCCCAGCTACCATCACCCACATGGTATCAAGTCCGACTTTTAGACCCTCTGTGGTAGCAGCTACGCTTTCTAAAGTGGGCGCATTTTGGGCTGAGGCAGCATATCCCCAAACACCGACAATTACCAGTGCTAAAGGAATACTAGCTTGCCAACTAGGAGTGAGCTTTTTGGCATACCAGCTAGGGGTGAGCCACTTGCTGCCTAAGACAAGGGACGAAGGCTTTCGCTTTCGTCTTGATTGCTTTTTGAGCATCGGGTTCGACATCATGTTTGACATTCCTCGGTGAAGGTAATGTATCGATTCAGTTGCAAAACTCCATTAACCGAGTCAGGTCGCCTAAGCTGCGATCTAGCGCCAAGTCAGCCCCAGTTGTTCAAGGGTTGAGTCTGTCACCGAAAGGGCTGGATGCCTCGAAAATCTCAGGCAAGTACTGACTGCTAGCAATCTCGTAATAGGAATGCTTGTCAGGAGAATCAATATCAGATTGCATCAATTCTGAGGAGTTAGATTCTGTATACGTCATTACAAAAAATTACCCTGTTAAGGCTGACCTTCCGTGGAAAGACGGTAAGAGGGGTGAAAAATATTACGTTCAACTCTGGGAATGTTTAAAAGACTTCTAGAGTAAATAAAGTTATGTTAAGAAAAAGTGGGGATTCCGTGATAGTTTGTTGCAGGGGAGGGAGGATTGCAAAAAACCTGACAAATCTCTCTGAGTGGGGTAGATCTAGTTAGGAAAATTTGTGGCAGTTGTGGGTTGTCATGCTCATAGTTCGTAAGCGGCGGTTTCAATTGAGCGCGATTCAAAAAAAATGTTGGTTGAATCAACCAGGCTGTTTATCTTGCCATCTGGCAATTTCGCTAGGGCTATCGGTGGTTTTGGGAGGCGCATTGGCACGATCGGTGAATGCGCAAGAACTCGATCCGGCTGTTCCCCCCTCTCCCGCTGAAACTGGTCTGCCAGCTCCGCCGCTCAGTACCGATTGTTTCCCAGCTACCTCGCCCCAGGCAGCCGGGTTAACTCAATTAGTCAGTGATGTGAGCCAAACGGTTAGCCTGGTCGAGCAGCCGGAGATGGGAATGGGAAGGTTGGTGGGGCAACTAGCTCCGCAACTTGCCGCCTATCTGAATCCGATGCCCTTTCCAGAGATTCACCCCCAGGCACGGTTGGCAAAAGTGCCAGTGATGATGTACCACGACATTCTGCCGGAAAAGCAGGTGTTTTTTGACGTCACTCCAGCCGAATTTGAACAGCATTTGCAACTGATTCAACAAAAGGGGTTGACTCCGATCAGTATGGATCAACTGGTGACCCATCTGCGGACTGGGCTACCGCTCCCAGAAAAGCCGATTTTGCTGACGTTTGATGATGGTTATGCTGGACATTATCAATATGTTTATCCCTTGCTGAAAAAATATCGTTATCCAGCTGTATTTTCGATCTATACCGCGAAGGTCGGTAAGCAAATGGGGCGTTCTAGCCTGACCTGGGACCAATTGCGGGAAATGGCAAAAGATCCATTGGTCACGATCGCGTCTCATAGTGTTAGTCACCGGGTGATGCTAGAACTGACCGATCTTGAGATTCAAACGGAAGTATCGGAGTCCAAACGGATTTTAGAAGCGGAACTGGGTATCCCGATTCATTACTTTACCTATCCCGAAGGGAAATATGATCAGCGGGGATTAAAAGCGGTGCAGGCAGCGGGCTATATTTCTGCCTTAACGATGGACGATGCGGATGAACGCCTAGCTGGACAATCAAACAGCTTGCTGGAGATTGGGCGAATTGGGCAGTCCCGAATCAGTGAAATGGTAGATGTTGCCTGGGGTGGAGATCCTCAGCCTTCCTGGAGCATGGGGTTTGACTTCACCAGCCCGATCCGGCGTATGGAGACAGTGATTGATAACACGCCATTCATTTTTATTGCGGGTGGTAAGCCGATTACCATTCATGCTGATAGTCGCTATCAAGTGCCAGAGATTTTGGCACGGTCAAAAACGGGGGCGATCGCAGCCGTGGATGGGGGGTTTTTCTCGCTAGAGTTTCTTGACTCAAACGAGATGCTAGGTCCTGTATTAAGCCGGGTCCATGGTCAGTTTATTCCCGGACGGAAGGGAGAAATTCCGTTGATTAACAGTCGCCCGTTGGTCTTAGTCAGCGATCGAGAAGTCCGCTTTGTGCCATTTGATAATTTGAAGCACAATACCCTGGAAGGCATTCAGGCAGAGATGCCTGCTGTAACCGATGCTTTTGTGGCGGCGGCTTGGTTAGTCAAAGGTGGTCAGCCACAACCTGCTAGTAGCTTTGGCAAGTTATTTGATTTTGACGCTGAACGCCATCGGGCTTTTTGGGGGATCAATCAAGCCGGACAACCACAAATTGGTGTTTCTGTAGAACCGATCGGGTCAGTCAATTTAGGGATTGCTCTCGCCAAGGCAGGCTTTCGAGATGCAGTGATGCTGGATTCGGGGGCAAGTACCTCGCTGGCATACAAAGGGGAATCACTGGTGGGGTATGAGCCGCGTCCTGTACCTCATGTTGTGGCTCTGCTGCCCACCGCCCCAGAGACCAGTAGCGCGACCTGTGCGATCGTTTCGACCCGCTAAGGCGACTGATTCTACAGCAGAGGGAGGGCAATTTGCAGCAACGTGCCGATTACGGATAAAAATCCCTCAGCGAACCCAATGCCTCGTTTTTTCTCGGGTTCGGTCAGTCGCTGATGGGCTGACTCGGCAACCTTCGCAGCTTCTAAATTGCCCTGTTGCTTAAATAACTCTTTGGCTTGGGCAAAATCGCTGATTGCACCCTCGCGATCGCTGTTTTGGTATTTGGCAACTGCCCGTCCCAGGTAAGCATAGGCAGAGTCAGGTTTGCGAATTAGGGCTTGATTGTAGTTCTCGATCGCATCTCCAAAATTCCGTTGTTCGGTGTCCTGCAATGCCCAATGGTAAAAGTCTGTAGCGCTGACTAATGTGGTGGGCAAGCCGATTGCCCGGCGTAACAGTGTGTTGCTCAGGACGGCAGCTTCTAAATTTGCTCCTACTACATAAGCGGTGCGCAAATCTGCCGAATTGAGATTAGCACCATCTAATCTGGCGCCACTAAGATTGGCGCCATAGAGGGCTGCTCCGGTCAGGTTGGCTCCCCGTAAATCGGCTCCACTGAGATTGGCCTGACTCAAATTTGCCCTGACCAGATTGGCCCCGCTTAAGTTAGCACCACTCAAGTTGGCGAACACTAGCCCCGCATTACTTAACTCACACTGGGGGCACTGCCGAGTCGATAACAACTGTTGAGTGTGAGCCAGATTTTCTGCCTGAGCGGTAGAGCTAAAACTTAAAATAGTTACAAAAGCTGTACAGATCGCCGGAATGGATTTGTGAGTAGTTGAAAACCTATTGTACATAGACGGTAATTTGGGCACTTTACTAAAGGTGTAATGGGTGCCACTATTCAAACTCAAGTTCGCGATCGCAGCACAAGAAATTTATGATTGTCCAACGCTCATGCCACGTAAACAAAAGTTCCCTCACCTGGTTAGTTCGAAATGGACGGCACACCAAAAAGTTGATGGTTGGCGGCATTTTCAAGTGGTGAATCGCAAAAATGAAGGACAGTGGGTGTTTGCTGAAATAGTGGCTGCCTGTGATCCAGGGGTTCGTTTTTGGATTAACGCCCAATTACTGAAGGACAAACGACTGTGGCAGGCTGGATGGAAATCACTTCAAGAGGAGGAATCTCTTCCCATGGAAGTGGATGAATCATTCATCCCTGAGGTAAGTCAATCGTCACCGACCTCATGCCATCGCTAAAATCTACAATCATTCTCTACCTGCTCTACGGTCACGGCATAGTAGAAGGTGAAGAACGGCTATTTACTCATCGCGACCTGTTGCTAGCTCCTGATGCCTTATGTTTAATGCCACCGAAATCTTAATTGATGATTTTGTTCAACAACTACGGGCAGGATATCGCCGGACGTATGGCAACCTAAAAACGGATTATGCCGATATCATTGCCTGGGCCGGTGGCATGGCATTGGAGAATATTGCTAATAGTGATGCCCTATACCACGATGTGGAACATACGATTTTAGTGACTTTAGTCGGACAAGAGGTATTACGGGGTAAGCATATTCGTGAGGGAGGGGTGTCCCCCGAAGACTGGCTACATTTCATGATTTCGTTAGCCTGCCACGATATTGGCTACGTGCGAGGTGTCTGTCGTCAAGACCGGGAAAACCTTTGTGCTACTGGTATTGATGGTGCCATGATTGCCTTACCGTCTGGCTGCACGGACGCTATCCTGACGCCATATCATGTCGATCGCGGCAAGCTATTTATTGAAGAGCGATTTGGCGGACACAAATTACTAGACACCGAAACGATTAAACGCAATATTGAGCTGACTCGGTTTCCTATTCCTGCCGCTGAGGATCATCAGGATACAGTCAATTATCCTGGCTTAGTACGAGCCTCTGACTTAATTGGGCAACTCAGTGATTCGCGTTACCTGAAGAAAATTACGGCACTGTTTTATGAGTTTGAGGAAACAGGGGTGAACAAAGTCCTGAATTACCAAACTCCGGGTGATTTACGCCGGAACTACGCTCAATTTTATTGGAAGAGTGTCTATCCCTATATCAAACCAGCGCTGGGGTATCTGTCTCTAACTCAACAAGGGCAGCAGATTACAGCTAGCCTATACGCCAATGTATTTATGGTGGAGCATGAGGGAGCGTAGGGGAGATGAGGAAGATGAGGAGATAGGGGAGAGGCTTGGTAATGCGGCGAAACCGTTGGCTCGTACAGGCGATCGTCCTGTTAGCGTTATTTGTACTGCCCAGTTGTTGGCTTGCCACGCCTCGATCGTCTACCCCCTCTTCTCCCCCTACTGTATCTGTCTCACCCTCTCTACCTGTCCTACCTCCGTCACCTTCCCCATCTCCTTTATCTTCCCCACCCTCTCCATCCCCCTTATCCCCACCGCCGTCCGTCAACTCCGATCACTTATTACAACACCTCCAAGCGCTGAACTTTCAGCGCTATACTACCGACGATCGGGCACACGCGCGAGCATACCTGGCACAAACTCTAGCGAGTTTTGGCTGGCAACCAGAAGCCCAGTCATTTAACGCTGGGGTTAATTTAGTGGCTCGGCAAGTGGACAGTGAGCCAACCAAGGGGAAGATTCTGGTCACGGCACATTACGACACGGTGAGAGGTTCGCTGGGAGCGGATGATAATGCCAGTGCGATCGCGGCAATTCTGGAATTAGCTCGGTTGTTTGCTGCCAATCACTCAACGGCACGATCGTTGCAATTCGCATTATTTGATCAGGAAGAAACGGGGTTACGGGGAAGCCTGGCGTTTGTTGCTGATGCGGCGAATTTAGCTCAGGTTGAAGGTGTGATTAATTTGGATATGCTGGGCTATGCCTGTTACATACCGGGATGTCAGCAGTATCCTAAAGGGTTACCTGTGACTCCACCCAGTTTTCAAGGTGACTTCATTGCTGTAGTTGGGGATCAAGAACATCTGCCGTTGTTGCACGCGTTTCAGACCCAAGCTGAGCAGGGGCATCTGCCGTCAGTGTTAACCTTGCCTGTGCCACTGAAAGGCTTGCTCACTCCCGATTTGCTGCGGAGTGATCATGCGCCCTTTTGGGCAAAAAATATTGGTGCGGTGCTAGTGTCGGATACAGCCAACTTTCGCAATCCGCATTACCATCAGCCTAGTGATACGCCAGACACGATCGACCCTGCTTTTTTAACGGGAGTGACCCAACGGATTGTCAATGTTGTGCAGGGGCTGTTAAACAGTCAGGCAAGTTTGGCAACTCCGATGGAGGCAGATCACATTAATTAAGCGATAAAATCACCCACTTTTGACGCAACGATCGCACCAGCCAAAATCATTTCTCAGCAAAATAAGAATAGCTCCTACATCTGTCTTGACCTGCTATGAAATTGTTGAAATTGGTCTTTGTGATTTGCTTGATTACTATTGGGGTAAATCATTTTAAGCTGGGTAAAAGTTCAGCTAAAGCTGGTAGCTCAGGCTTTGTGGCAGTGACTAATCCTGAGGGCTTTAATCCCGCTCAAGTTGTGGTACTAGGTCCTAATTGTTCCAGTGCGGCTGGACAGCGAACTCGAGCCTTGATCGCGCAACTAGCGCAAGCCCGGGTTCCGTATGTGCAAGCTTCTAACTTTTCGGTGACGGCTTCTGCCGATGTGCAAGGGTTGTATCGATTGCAAGAAGTCATGCAAGGGGATGCCCCGATCGTCTTTGTCAATGGCAAAGCCAAAGCCAATCCTCAAATGCAGGAAGTGATGGCGGAGTATGGTCGAGTTGCCCACCGCTAAACGTATTGGCACCCAGAGTCGAGCTGTCTGTACCTACCCATTAGGAAACCGATCGCCTTAAAATGAAGAGCCTTCTGTTTCCGTGCTTCTGTGAGCCAAAATCCACGCCAACTCGCATTCCTGACTCTGAAATCGATCGATCGGGGTGCCTTCGCTGATATTGCCTTAGATCAGGTGCTAAACCAGGCTGAATTGAGCGACCTCGATCGCCGCCTGCTCACTGAATTAGTCTATGGCTGTGTCCGTCGTCAACGCACCCTAGATGCCTTAATTGATCAACTGGGCAAAAAGCCAAGTCAGCACCAACCGCCTAACCTGCGCCTCATTCTGCATTTAGGTTTGTATCAATTGCGCTACCTGACTCACATGCCGCCCTCAGCTGCCGTCAATACCACAGTTGATCTGGCGAAACAGAATGGCTTTGCCGGTCTCTCGGGTGTGGTCAATGGCTTACTGCGCCAATATATCCGATTGACTAGGTCAGCCGAGGTTAGCCTCTCATCTGCCTCACCTTCCCTAGCCGCTCCTACCGATCCCCTCCAACTTCCCTCCGATCCAATCGCCCAACTGGGTATCCTCCATAGTTATCCTGACTGGATTGTGCAAGTATGGCTGGAACAGTTCGGCTGGGAGGCTACAGCGCAACTCTGTGCCTGGATGAATCAACCGCCCCCAATTGATCTCCGGATCAACCCCCTAAAAACTTCTTTAGAGCAAGTAATTGCGGCTTTTACAGCTCAAGGAATTGCTCTGCAACAGGTCGGTTCTTGTCCCCAAGCATTACGGCTGATGCAGCCGGTTGGGGCAATTCAGGCATTGCCTGGGTTTGATCAGGGTTGGTGGATGGTGCAGGATAGTAGTGCTCAACTAGTCAGTCATTTGCTGAATCCGCAACCGGGCGAAGTGGTGATTGATGCGTGTGCGGCTCCTGGAGGCAAAACGGCTCATATTGCTGAACTGATGGGCGATCGGGGCATCATTTGGGCGTGTGATAAAACCCCATCGCGCTTAAAGAAATTGCGTCAAAACTGCGATCGCTTAGGATTACAGTCCATTCGGATTCATACCGGAGACAGTCGGCAGAATCCAGAGTTTGTCGGGCTTGCCGATCGGGTGTTACTAGATGCGCCCTGTTCAGGATTAGGCACACTCCACCGTCATGCGGATGCCCGATGGCGGCAAACTCCAGAGCGCGTACAGGAATTAGTCCAGTTGCAGGCAGAGTTACTGCAACAAGCCGTAACTTGGGTTAAGCCCGGTGGGACGCTTGTCTATGCTACCTGCACCTTACATCCCGCTGAAAATGAGCAATTGATTACAGCGTTTCTGGCGCAGCAACCTGCCTGGAAAATTGTGCCACCCGCGCCTAATACTCCACCAGCTGCCTATGCCTTGCCCCAGGGTTGGATCAAGGTCTTACCGGTTCAGCACCACATGGATGGATTTTTTATGGTGCAATTGCAGCAAACTCGTTAACAGCTGCAAATTTTCATGTATGCCGCTAGAAATTACTTGCCAACCGAATGATGTGAGGTAGGGTATAGGGTGTAGGCGATCGCAGATTTGCACAACGGCAGGAAAAAACTATGGAAGCCCATCCTACGGTCAAAAATCTCGTCAAAATTCTGATTGGCACTGCCTGGATTGATGGCAAAGTGCAATCTGAGGAACGAGATTACTTGCATCGGGTTGCCAAAGAGAAAGGTGTAGCCGATGATCCGGAGATTCAACCGTTGTTATATGAGCTACGCGCTGTTAGCCCCGAAGAATGTTACGGCTGGGTTAAAGAATACCTGGGTGATCATCCCACTTCCGAAGCCTGTCAACAATTGATCGAAGCGATTAGTGGGTTGATTTACAGTGATGGCACAGTAGATAGTGAGGAAGCCAAACTGTTAAACAACCTACAGTTACTTGACCCTAATACCGAAGGGGCAAATACGAGCGAGAACTCGGTGGTGCGGGCAATTCGCAATGTTTACCAGCGTTGGATCGCTAAATTAGAAAATTAATCTACTGCTGTAGTACAGCCATAAATTAGCAGTCCTCAAGGTGAAGAGTTAGTCCTGAGTTTGACTGCTACTTTACCTTGAGGCTATGGTTCATGATTTAGCCGATCGAGCCAAGCGGGAGTGAAGGTTGGAGTAACTACAGTCCAGGATTTTCCTCTTTCTTCACATCGGGTACAAAGTCAGGGCGCTGCTTATCTTCCCAACCCACGGGACGCTTGGAGTTATACCAGGCGATCGATCCGATCGTGACAGCAGCAATAAAGCCAATTACATAAACCGCTGTAAAGGCATAGGGAAAATGGGGACCGCTAGCCGCTACGTCCATTAACAAATGCATTAGTATCACTCCTTTGATGTAATAAATCCTAAAAAACCAATATAGCCAGAATAAAAACTTTCTAGCTGTAAAACATCTGCCTAGAGTTTTAGTTACTCATTCTCAGGCAGTGAAACTAGCTACTGTCCGCCTGAGCCAGGTGCCGGTGGGGGAGCCGGAGCGGTTGCTGGTGGGGGGGCAGGCTCGGTTGAATCAATGGGGGCATCTAAGCCAGCTGGTGCTTCTACAGGAGCTGAATCGGCTGCTGAAGGGGGAGCTGCTTCAGGAGGGGGAGCTGCCTCGCTAGGTGCACTATCCTGGTAAGCGGCGCCGCTGTTACCATCGGAACTGGAGGAACCACTGTCTGAGTAAGAGCCTGAGCCACCAGAACTATAGGATGAGGAATTGTCATAGGACGACCCAGAGGAACCCGATCGTGAGCCCCCCGCCGATTCATCGGAGTCATAACTAGCGGTATAGGAGCTTGATGGACTGATAGGCTTAGCTTTGATGCTGCCCTTGCGGCCATCGACATTTGGTAGTTCTGGGAAATATTTCACGGGTATTCCCTTCGTAGCACTGACCATAAAATCATGCCAAACAGCGGCAGCCGTGGTGCTAGCACTCCAAGTCGGCAGGTTATCGTCATTGCCTAACCATACTCCTGTGGCGAGCTGCGGAATGAATCCGACAAACCACAAATCTCGAGCTTCTTCCGAGGTGCCAGTTTTACCTGCTACTTGTCGATCGAGCTGAGCGGGCTGTCCCGTCCCACTATTCACTACGCTTTGCATCATCCAGGAAATAATGGCGGCAGTTGTTTTATCAACCACCTGTTTTGGTTTGAAGCTGGCATCATAAATCACTTTACCCTGACGATTCAGCACTCGCCGAATCCCATGAGCCGGAATATATTTACCCTGATTGGCTAGAGTGGCGTAGGCGTTGGTTAATTCCAAGAGGTTCACTTCGGACGCGCCTAGTGCCAGAGAATAGGTGGGTAATAGTTTGGACTTAATTCCCATTTGCTGGGCTAGCTTGATGACTGGATCAAACCCAGTATCAATTAAGACTTTGACTGAAACGACATTAACTGAGTTAGTCAGAGCATCCCGTAAGGACATCCAGCCGCTGTATTTGCGATTGGCATTTTTCGGGCGGTAGCCATCGACGACGAAGGGTGCATCCAGGTAGCCATCGTATGGTGACAAGCCAGTTGCGATCGCCGCTGTATACAAAATCCCTTTAAAGGATGATCCAGGTTGACGTTGAGCTTGGGTGGCGCGGTTAAACTGTCCTTCCTTAAACTCATACCCACCAACCATCGCTCGGATTTCGCCCGTTCCTGAGTCGATGGTGACTAATGCCGCCTGACCAAAGGCTTCGTAATAGCCCTCATTCGCCACAGTGCTATTAATCACCTCTTCCGCTTTTTTCTGCCACTTCGGATTCAGTGTAGTTTCGATCGTCAACCCGCCGACTTCCAATTCATCCTTAGAAACATATTTCGGTAATTCCTGACGGATGTAGCTGGTAAATGAGGGCGCTTCGCTATATAGCCGTTTAGGAATGCTCGGCTTGAGTTTAATGTCTTCAGCTTTAGCGGCATCGGCTTCTATGGCTGTAATAAAGCCTTGTTCCTGCATCCGTCCGAGCACGATATCCCGACGTTGCCGGGCTTTTTCTTTATCCACCAATGGCGAATATTCGCTGGGAGCGGGTGGAAGTCCGGCGATCGTAGCGGCTTCTGCTAGAGTCAGTTTATTAATCGGTTTGCTGAAGTAAACCCAGGCAGCATCGGCTACACCGTAGGCTTCTGACCCTAGATAAACCAGATTCAGATACCGTTCGAGAATTTGTTCTTTGCTCAATTCTCGATCGATTTTTTGTGCCATCATCGCTTCCCGGATTTTGCGATCAAGGTTGCGATCCTGATTTAAATACACAATTCTTGCCAGCTGCTGGGTGATGGTACTAGCTCCTTCAACCACATCCCTTGCCAGAATATTGGTCGCCATTGCCCGCAGAATTGATTGATAATCGATCCCGTTATGCTGATAAAACCGCCGATCTTCAGCAGCCACAAAGGCATTAACTATCAAGGGCGGAATTTGTTTGTAAGTGAGCGTTTCCCGAGTAGCAGGTCCAGTTTGCTGAATGACCGAGCCATCCATCGCCTTAATTGTCAGAGTTTGGGTGCGGACGAACTGGTTGATCGCACCTGTACTAGGTAAACTTTGCTCGATCGTCCAGTAGCCCCACGCTAACGTACCACCTGCACCAACACCCAAAACGGCTAACCAGAACCGTTTATAGCGATAGATAGAACGACCTTTGTAGGACAGCTTAGGGATTTGCGCGATCGCACCTGCTGCTTGGGGCAGCTTCAGGGTTTCGGCAACTTGCTTCAGTTTGGGTGGAATCGTGATTTTGGGACGGTGGCGCGATCGTAAGACCCGTCGCTGCTTGGCTGTACCGTTAGCAGCCTTACTCTTTGAAGCTGAAGCTGCCCCTTCAATCGAAGGCTGATCGGTTTTGTTCTTAAATGAGCTAGCCTCACCCGACTTAACCGACAAACTTTTAAGCTTTGAGATAAAATTGTCCACGCTAGACCTCACCGCCACTGAACCGTCACCCGCTCATATTTTACGATAGGAGATTAATTCTCCTTGAAGACAACCGAACCCCTGAATATTTTTGGATTACAGGTAATGTCTAACCACTAGTTAGAGCTAGTACTTTCCTATAGCGGTGTACCAATAGTCTATGGATCCTAGGAGAGAAAACTGTTGTGTTAAACCACGGCATGCCCTAGAGCTAAAGCGGCTACTAACATTCCTAAAACTAGAAATGGTTGAGCGCTCGCTTGATATTTCACATCGTTCTCCAGCGGATTGCGGAGAAAATACATATCTTGAAAGGTAATTTGAGGAATGATTAACAACATTAAAATGGCAGCATACAGGTTTTGGTGAATGTGGATCAAGTAGGCTGCCATGCCAGCCTGGAAGATGTCAATCATCAAAACGCAGATCCAGGCGGCTTTTTGCACCCCAAACATCACTGGCAATGATTTTAATCCTAATTGCCGATCTCCTTCTACACTTTTAAAGTCATTGACGACCGCAATCCCCAGTCCTGCCAGGCTATAGACCAGCGTTAGACCCATGATGGTCGGGGTTAGCTCACCAAACAAGGCTTGACCTGCCCACCACGGCAACGCAATATAGCTAGCACCGAGCGCATAGTTACCCAACCAGCCATTCTGTTTCAGTTTTAGCGGGGGAGCGGAGTAAATATAAGAAATGAAGGAGCCGACGATCGCCATGACGGTAATCGTCGGAAAGCTATGTCCCGCCCAGCGATCGAGTCCATAGGCAACCAGAACCCCACCCAGTAACAAAACCCAAACCTGGGTAATCACCTGCGGAATTGAAATCGCTCCGGAGGGAATCGGACGGTAAGGTTCGTTAATCGCATCAATGTCGCGATCGTAGAAATCATTAATTGTCTGGGTATATCCTGTCAGCAGTGGCCCCGACATCAACATACAAGCAGCGGCAATCAGCACATGATCTAGCGACCAGATAAATTTGCCAGAGGATGCTGCCCCACAGACCACGCCCCAAATCAACGGAATCCAGGTAATCGGTTTCATCAGCTGAAGCCGAATTTTCCAGATTGATGTTTCTCCGGTTTGCGCCCCTTTCATGCCCAGCATTTGCCGAGTTTTGGCACTGCGATCGAGTGTAGCTTCAGCCGACTCGCTGGGTTCACTCAGGGATGGGGAGGCAGAGATCGGCTCAACTGCTGCTGGAGTGACAGTATCCACAGAGGCTTGGGAAGGATTCTGGTCAGACATAGAGAGAAAGGGTAGGGTGAACTGAATCGCGACCTTAGAAGGAAATAATTAAAAAACCATCCTGAAACTTAGCGCCAGCGACAGGCTTACCACTCAGCTCTGGAGGTAATGCCAAATTTCGACGTTGGTCGCCAGCTTCTACAGTAATCTCAGGACCGTACTGGGTGAGTTTAATCTGCTTACGATCGAAGCCAGGCAAAAAGAGGCTCACTTTTCGTTCAGCGACATTAATCGCGATCGGGTGGGGAGCCTGAGGTGCTTGATCAAAGTTAGGAAGGGCGTCTACTAAGGGTTGCCAATCCTTGACTACTTGGGTTGAGACAGAAGTGACAGGCAGTGGATCAAAGTTGGCACTGCTCGCTAGGGAACTGTCGGCTTGATTGACGATTACGCCGCCAACGGTCACCCCAACCTGCTGTGCTGCCCCCCAAAGATATTGGGCAGTCACGATCGCGGCTTCATCCGGTGTGGTCACGAGATAAGCGGCAACTCGATTTGGATTAGCCACAGCCGCTTTACCGTCTTCCAGCATATTGTTGGCTTGTTTGGCGGCGGGTTGATCAAACATATCCCCCGACCAACTGACATTCAGCACTGTACTGGCGATCGGTTGTAAGAGTGGCATCACGGTTTTGCCTAAATCCGAGTCGGCAAACACCCGCCGGAAGCGCCGCAGATACCAGCTGAAAATTTCTGGCATGCCTAACATGCGCAAGGTGGTTTGGTCGCCGGCTCCGTCATACACAATGACGTCATACTTGCCACTGGCATCATATTCCCGCAGGGCATTCAGTGCTAGGGCACTATCCATACCGGGCAATACCCCCAATTCCTGCCCAAACACTTCCTTGAAAAATGGAGTGCGGAGGTATTGAGTTTCCAGGTTTTTCAACTCATCCCAACTGCGCTCTAACAAGGTTGCCGTGTGCAATTGCACCACATGAAAATTAGCCGCAAGTTCCTGAGGATCTGCTCCTAAACTAGCGGCTTCGAGCATAATGCCGAGGGCAGGTCCCGGCGACTGACTTGCCAGTAGTACGCGTTTGCCCTGACTGGCAAGCCGTTTGGCAGCTGCGATCGCGATGGTAGTTCGACCCACCCCGCCTTTGCCTAAAAATGTCAAGATCAGTGCCATGAGTGATTTTTACCTAGACTTCTTGCAATAGCGATCCTTGCGCCGCAAGCATCGCCATTTTCAACCAGTATGTCGCACATCCGCAAGCGGTCTAGTCCTCTAGCAGGCGTATTTCTCAGAAAAGGTTTACGAGGCAGGTTCGACCTCATCTTCAAAAAACCAGGTCGAAAACTTGTCGTCAAACTGAATCAGGACACCGACTCCACTGCCATCTGTCATTTTATAGCTTTGGATCGTGCCGACCTGACCTAGACGCTTGACCACGGCATCCGATACACGATCACGTAACCGACGAATCCGAACTTTTTGACCGACTTCCATTGCTACTCCAAGACAATCAACCAAAAATCAGTGTATCAGCGTCCTGTACAAGGTTAAAATTCAGGCGTGAATGTTTACGATTTTTGAACTTAAAAATGCTGGCAAAACGGATTTTACCTTGTCTGGATGTAAAAGCGGGTCGGGTGGTGAAAGGGGTGAATTTTGTAGACCTGAAGGATGCTGGTGACCCAGTGGAATTAGCTCAGGCTTACAACCAGGCAGGTGCTGATGAGTTAGTGTTTCTAGATATTACAGCGACTCATGAAGACCGCGGAATTCTGATCGACGTAGTGTACCGAACAGCCGATCAGGTCTTTATTCCATTAACTGTCGGCGGTGGGATTCAAAACTTAGAGACAATTAAACAATTGTTAAGAGCCGGGGCGGATAAAGTCAGCTTGAATTCGGCGGCGGTACGCGACCCCGATTTTATTAACCGCGCCAGCGATCGCTTTGGCAACCAATGTATTGTGGTGGCGATCGATGCCCGGCGACGGCAAGATCCGACCAATCCGGGCTGGGATGTCTATGTCCGAGGGGGGCGGGAAAATACCGGATTGGATGCGATCGCCTGGGCAGAAGAAGTCACCCAACGGGGAGCTGGAGAATTACTCGTCACCAGTATGGATGCAGATGGGACGCAGGCCGGGTACGACCTGGAGCTAACTCGCACGATCGCAGAACGCGTCGAGATTCCGGTGATTGCTTCCGGTGGGGCAGGGAATTGCCACCATATTTATCAAGCCCTGACCGATGGCAAAGCCGAGGCAGCCCTGCTTGCATCCTTATTGCATTACGGACAGTTAACCGTTTCTCAGATAAAGTCTTACCTGGCAGACCATCAAGTACCCGTGCGATCGACCTCAGCGTGAGTCCGCGATCGTCATCAAGCTAAATAGATTCGGTAGATTCCAGCGAAATCCTTGAAGCTCTCGTAAGCTAGAGTTAAATTTCTCTCGGCTCCGCATCTGGCAGCTTTGCCTGAGTGACTGTTACAATATGTAAAATATGCTGATTACAATTCTTGCTATAACGGTTGCTTTGGTTGCCTGGTCGCTGCACTTAATGCAGGAGGCGATGGATCGGCGCGAGTTCTCGCTGATGCTGGCAGGAACGTTAGTGGCGTTTTCAGCCGCAGCTTTAGTGGCAGTCTACTTTTTAATGGGAAATTACATTGGCTATATGGCACAAATGGCCCATCGAGCCAACCAGACTGAGGAAGCAGTGCAAATCTGGATATCCCAGTTAGAACCGATGGAGGGCAATGAAGCGCAAGCATTCCCCTTATCCGAAGTATCCTTTCCTTTGGAATTTCAGCCCATGGGTGATTCTTTTTAACAATCGCTTGTTCAGCTAAACGGGATCTTGCTCACGATCGCTGGATTGGCAGAATGCCCGTTTTAAGTTGATTAGAGTAGAAAAGTTAGGGTTGCTTGAACTGAATGGAGCGATCCAGGTTAGAAATTAGTAAGAAGTGGCAAGACTAAGTTCAGCTACGATGCATTAGACAGGACTCGATCGGCTAACATAACTGCTGAATTTCGCATCTAGCCTGTTGGAGATAGATGCCACAGTTGTACAGTCTTTCAGTTCGCTAACGGAGCTTATCTTACTGGAGCTTATCTTAACTATGGACTACGCAATCCCCGAGCTTGACACGATTAGCCGACAGTTGATGAGCTTGGAGCGGCCCAAAAAAGCCAAGATGTTGGTTGTGGATGATGAACCAGACAACTTAGATCTGCTCTACCGGACGTTCCGCCGTGATTTTCAGGTATTGAAGGCAGAAAGTGGTGTGCGAGCCCTAGAAATGTTGGCAACGGAAGGCGAAGTTGCTGTGATTATTTCCGATCAACGGATGCCGGAAATGAAGGGAACAGAGTTCCTGAGCCGCACTGTGCCTCAATTTCCCGATACGATGCGGATTATTCTAACTGGGTTTACCGATGTGGAAGACCTGGTGGAAGCCATCAACTCTGGACAAGTTTATAAGTACATCACCAAGCCCTGGGATCCTAATGAACTGAAAGCCGTTGTGCAACGGGCGGCTGAAACCTATGAGTTGCTAAAACAGCGCACTGAAGAGTTGCAACGATCGCAGGCTCAAACAGCCCTACTATCAATTATTGTCCGGGTTGCCCAGGAGTCCTCTAGCCTGGAAGCTTGTCTAGAACCGATCGTGACTGCTTTTGGCAAAAACTTTCATGCGGATGGCGCCATTCTACAGTTAGTAGAAGGGAATACATTAGTGCCAAGCCAAGGAACCTTCAGCTTGGAAGGGACAGTAGAAAACTGGTTGGATCAAGATCCGTTGGTGAAGGAAGCGATCGCTTCTCACAAAATGCAAGTTGTGGTGAATATCCCAGCTGATAGCAATCTGGCATCCATTGCCCACTACAATACCTCTGGGGTACAAGCACATTTAATTGTGCCAGTTACTTACCGGAATGAAGTGTTAGCGGTGCTGTCGTTGCAATGGCAACAACCTTTTACGCTACGGGAAGATGAACTGGTGTTGCTGCATTTATCGGCACAACAAGTTGCCTTAGCGCTCACCTGTACCCGGCATTACCGTCCTGTTGCCTGAACCTAAATTTCATGACTCCGACCTCTGAGCAGATTCGTGCCATTTTCGATCGCATTGCCCCAGTATATGATCCGCTGAATCATTGGCTCAGTCTGGGGCAGCATCGGGTCTGGAAGCAAATGACGGTTAAGTGGAGTGGAGCGAAGCCGGGGGACACCTGCCTGGATGTTTGCTGTGGCAGTGGTGATTTGGCGCAATTATTAGCGGAACGAGTGGGTTCAACCGGGCATGTAGTCGGGCTCGATTTCTCGACCGCTCAATTGGAGGTGGCTCGGCAACGGGTGCGCGATCGCTACCTGGATTTGCCGATTACCTGGCAAGAGGGTGATGCCTTAAATTTGCCCTTTCCAGACAATACCTTTGATGCCCTAACGATGGGGTACGGACTGCGCAATCTCACTGACATTTCCCAGGGCTTGCGAGAACTGTGGCGGGTGTTAAAACCAGGAGCGAAAGCTGCCATCCTGGACTTTAACCATCCCCACAATCCCCAAATGCGGGCGTTTCAGCAATGGTATTTGGATCATTTGGTAGTGCCAGTTGCCAACCGCTTTGGCTTGACGGATGAGTACGCTTACATTGCCCCCAGCCTGGAGCGATTTCCTACAGGTGACCAGCAGGTAAACCTTGCCTTGGAGGTAGGGTTTTCCGCCACCACACACTATCCGATCGCCGGGGGTACGATGGGGGTATTAGTGGCGAGTAAATCCTAAGCGGTTGGCAATAAGTCAGTAACAAGTTGCCTCACGTCAGGTGACCTCATCCACTGGAATCACGCACTCCTTATCTTTATCCCTGCCTTGGATCCCTCTACCATTTGGCTGTTTGTTGGTCCTCCAGTAGTGGGTGGCATTATTGGCTATTTCACCAATGATATCGCCATCAAAATGCTGTTTCGCCCTTACCGTCCGTTATATCTGGGCGGGAAGCGGCTACCGTTTACGCCTGGTTTAATTCCCCGTAACCAGGATCGGTTAGCCAAGCGGATTTCGGATACAATCATGGGCTCGCTGTTGACTCCAGAGGAACTGCAAAAACTGGCTCAACGCTTATTACAAACCGAGCGAGTGCAGGCGGCGTTGCTGTGGTTGTTGAAATTGGCGATCGAGCAATTGCAGGGCAATACCCAACAAAAAACCGCCAAAGTGCTGGCAGGGATTTTACATGATTTGTTGGGGCAAACCTTACCTCGGCTGCTGAAGGTACTGGCACGGCAAGAAGACTTTTTGGAAACTCAGTTAAACCAGATTTTTGATCAGGTCGTGCTGGAGTTTCGTTTAAGTGAGGAACAGGCGACTAAACTCGCAGATTGGTTATTACAGGTTGTGTTGCCATCGGATGTGATCCGGCAACTGTTGATCGACTTTTTGACCGATCGCAACATTCAGGTGATTGACGAAGGCTTTCGCGAGAAAACCAGTGGTACGTACTGGGTGATTGCTAATTTATTTGGCGTCCGCAATGCTCTGTTACGGCTGCGGACATTTTGTCTGGATGAACGGGATGCCAGTAATGCGCGAATTGCTGAACTGCTTCAATCTCTGAATATCCAACCACGCTTGAAAGAGTGGCTGCAAAATCTGTCGCTGCAAAATCTGCCCATTTCGACCGTGCGTCAACTCCGGAAAACCTTACGAGATACCGTCCGCAGCTATGCTCAAGACAAAGGGGCTGAGGTCTTGGAGGAATTAGGCAAGTCGGTAGACTGGGACAATTTGGCAATGGTGATTCTCAATCGCCTCCGCACATCACCTGTGGTGAATGAATCGCTAGAGGTGATCAGCCTGGAGTTGGCACTAATTCTGGAACGCTACCTGGAACGCGATTTAGAATCCCTGGTTCAGCAAGCTATTCCCATCCTGAACATTGATCAGGTGATTATTAATCGAGTTAATGCCACATCACCCCAAGATTTAGAATCTGCCATTAACGGCATTGTCAAAAGTGAACTCCAAGCGATCGTCAACCTAGGCGGCATTTTAGGCTTCATTATTGGCTTGCTCCAATCTGCCTCTCTCCTGCTGCGGTAGAAACTCTTAAGAATAATTTAATCATTTTCTATACGTCAGTATAGTTACTGAGGAAGGGGTACATTTTTCATTGTTACTTTGGTAGAAATTGCTCGGAAAATTCTGCCTGCTGCATCTATATCTTTTGTAGAACGTACCTCTACCTTGTAGGAAATAGCATGATTTTTATCATTCCAATTGTTCTTGGAGCTGTAGCTTTAGCCACTGCTGCTGTTGGAGTTGGTGCTGGAGTGGATGGTGTTTCCAAAATGAAGGAGGCGGAGAAGCTTGGAAAAGCTGCTCAAAAGCGCTATGAGTTAGCTCGCGAATCAGTAGAAAAGAATTTGCAGGAAACTCAAAAGCTAGCAGAAGAATATGGTCAACTTCAAATTCAGGTTAAGCTGCAAACTATTGGTCGTTTTGTCTCCTTCATTGAAAGGATAGGGCAGCAGGCTTCTCAAAAGGACATGCAGTTTTTAGAAGGATTAGATGGTGTTTCTCCTCAGCAGATCCAAGAATACAAAGCAGCCGCTTTGGAAGCGAAACAATTTGCATCTGGTGGTTTCCAAGCTATGGGGGCAGCATATGCAGCAGGGCAGGGTACAGTAGCGCTCATTGGATTATTTGGTACAGCTAGTACTGGAGCGGCTATAGGTGGAC
>VRZD01000052.1 GCA_016743235.1 Pantanalinema sp. GBBB05
ATCTCCACGGGCTCCTCTCCTCGATCCACACCTCTGCGCCCAGCCCCCCCCACACCCCCAAAGTTGCCACCGTTCCCACCAACCCCCCCATACCCATTAAAGTCATAACCAGTCGCACTACCACCGGCTCCGCCAATCCCACCGCCACCCCCACCACTAAACGAAATGCTACTGCTACCACTCGCGCCTGCACCCCCGATCGCCTGGTTATTGCTAAAGGCAACGTTTTGCAGTGTCACGTTTGCATCATTGATGAGCAAACCACCACCCAGACCAGCACCACCGCCACCGCCACCAACACCTGCTCCTCCATCTCCACCTTGAGCCCGACCATTGGCAATACTGAGATTTTGCAGAATAACGGTACCGGTATTGACAAAGAATACACGCACATCCCCTGCATCATTACTGCCACTGTTATTGGCATCTCCGCTAATGGTTAAGTTATTAATGCCAGTGCCTTGAATGATGAGGTCATCATTCACGAAGAGTTCTGAGGCAAGGCGAATCACATCGGGAGTGCCATCCGTGAACGTTGGACCTGCAAAGGTAATCGTATCGGCACCTGTGCTAGCGTTTGCGTCTAGAATGGCTTGACGCAAAGAGCCTGCACCACTATCACTGGTGTTAGTCACGGTGAAAGTGGCTAGCGTATGGTTGTAGGCGAATTTCGATTGAAATTGAAATGCCTCAGAAGATTCAATTTTTCCAGTATTAAATTCCAGATTCCAGTTGCCGTCCAGCGCCTCACTGCCTGTTAAGTCATTGGATGCGGCAACATCTGCACCTGTTAATTGGCTCAAGATTTGCACAAATGCTTGACCAAGTTCGCCTTTAGCGACATCGCAGCCGTAGAGCAAGATATCCCCATCATCGGTCAGTGCCGTTTTCCACGACTGGATCTGGCTGGTGAATTCAGGCAAATCGCTCAGATTCAATTGGCCAGAACCAAAGTCCAGTCCACCCGCTTCTCCGTGGGAGACGATGTGGATGCTGGCAATGCCTTCCCGTCCCAACAGCGTGTTCGTGATCTGGGCGATCGCATCCTGCGTTGGATCCAAAAAATGCACTTCACTCCCCGCTGTCACGTTGGTCGCTAAAAACTGTCCATCTGCCACCGCCGAGTCAATAAACACCAGCGAAGACGCCGGGCGCAGCGGCGTTAACCGAAGGGCATCCGAGGTTGGATAGGGCGTTGGGGAGGCGGCGATCGTGGTCGAGAGAGCCTGGTTGTCAGGAGCGGATGAGGACAGCAGGTCCATAAGTGTTGAATTCCTTGGGAGGCTGGGTTAAGAAGCGGCTCTAGACAGCACGATCGCCACCACTTGGGCGGTGCTAAAATCCACCGCCCAAGTGGCAAGCCCTGATCGCACACAGAACGTCAGTACATGGAGCGATCAGGTGCGTAAATCAGGCGCGATCGCTAAATCGACCTCAATCACATGACTACAATTGCTTTGTTGTATCTAATGTACCCAAGTGTATTTGAATAATCACGCAGTTATCAAGCCCTAAATACCAAGAATCCGTGAAGTTTAAGGGTATCTACATGTCACTCCACCCGTGTATCTATCAAGAATTTCTGTTGCATAGAGATAATACGGAATTTGTGAAGTTTCCCCAATCAACAAGAGCGTTTAGAAGGAGCATGCAAGCATTGAGCCATTGAGATTTCCCAGTCCTCACTCAAGGTTCTTCACGAGATGCGCGTGTTTTCCGTTGAGAGAGAGCCACTGACGATCGCGCTCTTCATTGAGCGAACCAGTTGCCGCCCCTCAATCATCAGGATAATATTGCCCACAGCGATCTACTGGCTGATCAGGGGATTGTGCCGGGATCAAGGAACTCAAGGCTTGACCATACCACTCTAACTGCCAGCTTTTGAGACAGGCTAACAGACAGAATAGCCATCTCATCGGAGTGTTTCAAAAACAGATGGATACCGTTGGCAAACGCAGATCCAGATACATCAATGAATCGCCCCGGCTATCCTACAACCCCTCCTCCTCCCCGATCGCCTTCAGGTACGCCTCCGCTGCCGCCTGCTTAAACACGCCTTTGGTGTAGCGCTGGAAGATGCGATCTCTCTTAATGCCCATCAACTCCTTCCCAAACAGCGGATCAACCCCTCTCCGCGTCACCTCTGTGCCAAACGTATGCCGGAACCGATGCGGATTAATATCCTCCACCCCAGCGATCTTCCCTAGTTTCTTCACCGTCGAAGAAAAATTGGGATGGATTTGAGATAGAGATAACTGGCACTTTTTAATCATGCAACAAAGCCACTGTAATACTTAGCTTTCCTCACACCCGGATAGTTATCTACATTGAATAGGAAGCTCGATTACAAATTCTGTTCCTTGCCCGACTTGCGACTTGAAGTTGAGGACACCATGATGTTTTTCTACAACAATCTGATGAGCGATCGCAAGTCCTAGCCCTGTGCCTTTACCAACTGATTTCGTTGTAAATAGGGGTTCAAATAATCGCGGTTGAACTGACGCTGGAATGCCAATACCATTATCTGCAATCTGAATAATGACTCGTTGGTTGGACACCTGAGTTGAGATATAGATTTGAGGATTTGGCTCAGCGAGTTTACCTTGTACGACGGCTTCCTCAAGGGCATCAATTGCATTTGCCAAAAGATTCATAAAAACCTGATTCATCTGCCCTGGATAACAGAAAACAGATGGTACTGAACCATAAGATTTAAGGATTTCGATACGAGGACAATCCCCATTTCCTTTGAGGCGATGTTGCAAAATCATTAATGTGCTGTCGAGTCCTTCGTGCAAATCTGCAAACATCTGAGTCTCATTGTCTGATCGGGAAAAGGTTCGGAGTGAGGTCGATATGGTCTTAATTCGTTCAGTGCCTAAGGTTAAAGATTCTAAGATTTTGGACAGATCTTCGAGTGTAAATTCCAGATCTAAATCGTTGATCGCCTCCTTCAACTGGACAGATGGGTTTGGCAGCTCCTGCTGATATAAGTGCAAAATCTGGCTAATTCCCTCGATATGGTCTCGCAGCGGACTAATGTTGCCAGCAATAAAGTTAATTGGATTGTTGATTTCATGGGCAATGCCTGCGACCATTTCACCCAATCCTGACAGCTTTTCTTGCTGCACTAATTGAACCTGCATTTGGTGTAAAGTGGCTGTGCGATCGCGGACTTGCTCTTCTAAAGAGTCGGTCAACTGTTTCAGTTGCAAATGTACCCGCACTCGTGCCAGCACTTCGGTTTGGTCAAATGGTTTCGGAATATAATCAACTGCCCCCAAAGCAAAGCCTTTAGCTTTACTCTCAGCATCCGTTAGAGCAGTAGTAAAAATAATTGGAATCGATTGGGTTGTAGGATTTGCTTTTAAGCGACGGCAGGTTTCAAATCCATCGATTCCCGGCATTTGCACATCGAGCAAAATAAGTTCGGGTTGGCTTCGGGCAGCCTGAGCAAGCGCACTTTCGCCATCTACAGCTACCCGGAATGGAAATCCGGCACTACTCAGTGTGTCTGAAAGCACCGATAGATTCATTGGGTTATCATCCACAATCAGGATAAATTTGGGATTTCCAGTTGTTAGCATTATTGTTTCAACCACCAAACGAATAGAACATTAATCTTATTTCCATTTATAAAGACCATAAAGTTTATAGTTGGAAACTTACAAAGCTATTTGAGATTGTGTTCTGCAAATTCAAAGAAATAATCAATCTAAATGTGCTTCAATAAATGCTTGTAATCGTTTAATTTGGAAACTATTTGCTAATTGAGTAATGTGTTGTACAAAGGGAGCGAGCGTTATATCCGAGTCCAAAAGTTGTCTGCCAGCTGCTACAATACCTTGAGTATTACCGTCTTGTACTAAAATGAGCAACTGTTGTAGCACTTCAGTGGCTGGTAGCGCCATTGAATTTGGCTCTGAGACATCCAAGTGATTCAACGCAGGTGTTACTTCAACCTGCTCATAGATCCATTCCAGCTTTAGTTGCTGCTGCAATGTTTGGAGTAACAAATCAGCCTGTACAGGTTTTGGTAAAAATACACTTGCACCAGCCTCGAGCGCATCCTGCTGATTGCTCTCAAATATGCTCGCAGAAGATGCGATCGCTACCGCTTCTTTCAATGCTTCGGAGGCACGGATGTGTTTTAGCAATTGATAGCCATCCATCACTGGCATCATCAAATCAGTGATGATAACGTCGGGTTGATGGCAGATCGCCGCATCCCAGCCTTCCTGCCCATTGTTGGCTTCAATCACCACAAAGTTCAACGGTTCCAACAAGCTCACAATCACAGAGCGATTTTCCCAACGGTCATCCACAATCAACACTTTGCGCTGCGTCCCCTGGTAACCAATGATCGTACTTTGGTCAGTGCTTCTAGACGCGATCGCCCACTCCTGAGCTTCGGGCAATTCCACATTAAACCAGAAGGTGCTCCCTTGACCAACTTCACTCTGCACCTGAATCTCACTCCCCATAATGGCAACGATTTTTTGGCTAATCGACAACCCTAAACCACTTCCCTCAGTTTGTTTGCGCCGATCTCCCACTTGCTCAAATGGGCGGAAAATCTGCTTTAGCTGTTCTGGAGTCATGCCAACACCAGTATCCGTTATCTGAAACCGCAAGCGATACATGGAACTTATGTCCAACTTCTGAGCCTTGATGAGAAAGGTAACGCCACCGTGCTCGGTAAATTTAACCGCATTGCCGAGGAGATTAATCAGCACCTGACGTAACCGCTTTTCATCCGCTCGAATTCCCATTGGCAACTCTGAATCAGCCTGGTAGACAAAGTTAATCCCTTTATGTTCAGCCCGAACCCGGCAAATCTCGGCCACGCCTTGCAGAAAAGAGGGGAAGTGAAACTCAGTTTCTACAAGGTCAAGTTTACGAGCCTCAATTTTAGACAAATCCAAAATATCGTTGATTAACATCAGCAGGTGAGAGCCACATTGTTCAATGACGCTGACACCTCGACGTTCATGGGCAGTGAGTGTTTTGGAGCGTTGCAGAATTTGAGCGTAGCCCAGAATACCGTTGAGCGGGGTTCGTAACTCATGGCTCATATTGGCCAGAAACTCGCTTTTTGCCTGATTGGCGGCGTCAGCGGCTTCCTTCGCAACCTGAAGTTCTAGTGTACGTTCTTCGACCCGCTGTTCCAAGGCTTCGTTCGCATGCCTCAGTTTAAATTCAGATTTGCGATTTTCGTTCACGACGGTCAGCAGAAAGTAAGCCGTCAAGGCAATGACACAAATGAACGATTGCAATGACCAAAACGATTCGATGATTGAATTTCTGGCAAAGGCTCCTGACCCACGGACCGTACCAGAAACCGCAATCACAGCAATGACCACGACCATCAGCGTAGATTCCGTTGCCCTAAACCGGAAGGCAGACCAGAGCAACAGCGGAATCATCATATACTCAAGAGGATTACCTGACCAAAACGCAATTCGACTAATCCCAATTAACACCCCAAACATCATCATAAACTCGACAATCCGCGACCAGTTCAATCGCTCTCGTCGCCAGGGGTGTGTTGCCCATGCCAAAACCAACGGGGCAATAATTAATCTGCCCGTAATAACACTAATAGACCAGGTAACCCAAACCGTTCCATAAAACTCCCACGGCAGTTTCCCTGTCAAACAGAGAATCCCAACTGCAAAACTTGTCGTGATCGCTGGACTGGGTAAAATTAAGATCAGGAACTTCAGGACATTGCGCGATCGTTCAAATAAGTTGCGGCAATCAATGAACCGGTTAAGTAACCACGCCGTTATTAGTGGTTCCACTACCCCAATTAAAGCAATCCCAATAATGGTCGGAGCATCCTTATAGAACAACAGTGAGTTCGTAATTAGCTCAGCGATAAAAATAGGAAATCCAACACGATAGCCTAACAATAGAACAATTGCTAAATAGAAGCCCGATGAAGGCCAAATAGCCGACGCTCCATTTTCAAATGAAACAGACTGAGACAGCATTGCCAGCCCATAATGAACAACGGCAATCCCAATCGTTATAACTAGAAAGTGTTGATAGGGCAGGCGTAGCCCCCTATACGCTTGTAGGGTATTGTGCACTATACGTGACCTTGAGGAGTTTTTGGCTGAACCCGATGCTCTTCATTTCAAGTCAACGAATTACTGATTAACTTTATATGAAAGCTATAGTTCCCAAAGTACGAGAGCCATCGACTATGCATCTCACAGAGAAATATTAAAGTTTTGTTAAGGTAACTTATTTTAGTAACTTAATGATAATCGGATCAAAAGCTACCTCCTTCCCCTCCTGAAGTGTGACTGTAAGGATAGTTGAGCAAAATCAGAAAGCATAAATTGAGCAACTTAGAGCCTGAAAGTCTCATAATCCTGTTCCTCACCGCCTTTCTTTGAGCGGGCTCTAAAGCATAAATTGAGCAAAAGTTTAGAAACGGCTTATCGTGTGTAGAAGTGGTTTAACAGCAGCACATCTAGGGCCTTCGTTACTATGCTCCTCCAGATTCAGATGCGGTTGCAAGCGATCGCCTATGCAGACAGCCCCCTATATTAGCCTTAAACAGAGGCTGGGTTTCTAACTTTGGAGGGTAGGCAAAAAGGCGCTTCCCATCGAAAGTGATATGTAGCTCTATATAGTTGCCCTTTGAGATGCTCCTCAAACCCAGACCGCGTCGGCTGCAACAACCTGCGATCGCTCAACTCGTCCGGGAACTACGCGCTATCATGCAGCTATCGCAGGAAAAGTTTGCCGACGAGCTGGGCATGACCTTTGCCACCATTAATCGCTGGGAAAATGGCCACGCTATGCCTTCTCCTCTAGCGCTTAAACAAATCAACAGGTTGCTGAACTACCTATCTCAATCCTCCGATGCAAGGTGCGGCGACGGAGCCACGCTATCCGCAGCAAATATGTTCTGGGCAAGGAACCAAACGCATGAAGGCTAGGAGGAAACCTGAGAGCAATCGCCTGCTTCACGGTGGCATAGCAGTGCTGAGTGTGGCTGTGGCACTGGGACTGACGCTGCTACTTGAGCCGTGGCTTTATCCGACCGTCACGCCATTCTTTTTTGTAGCGGTCATCGTGAGCGCAGGGGTGGGCGGATGGGAAGCTGGATTGCTGGCAACAGTGCTGTCTACGCTAGCTGTTCACTACTGTTTCATTGAGCCGCGCTCTTTGTGGTCGATCGTTCAGGTTGGGACTGGAGTGCGGTTGGGATTGTTTGCGATCACCGCTGCGTTGACCAGTTGGCTCGATCACTCCCGGCGCATGGCTTTAAATCGTGCCAGAGCCGATTACCAGGCGCTCAAGGAAACCATCGAACGCGAAGAGGGCGCGAGAATTAAACGCCAACAGGCGGAGGAGGCATTGCGGCAAAGCGAAGATCGGTTTCATGCAGTGGCGGCTAATTTACCCAAAGGGGCTGTTTTCATCCTGGATCGCGATTGGTGCTATTTGCTAGCTGCAGGCGAAGCCCTGCAAGCAGCAGGTATGCGTTCCGAGGATTTGGTGGGTAAAACAATCTGGGAAGCGCTTGATCCCGCTCTGGCAAAGAACTATGAACCTAACTTGCGTCAGGCGCTAAGTGGCACACCGTTTAGCCTGGAGCATGAGAGTCACGGCAGCTCTTACATTTCTCACGGCACACCGCTGTATGACGATCGTGGAGACATTTATGCCGTGTTGGTCATGTCCTATGACATTAGCGATCGCAAGCAGGCAGAAGCCCAATTGCGTCGCGTTGCGAACCTGGATACATTTCGGGTGGCGTTGTTGGATGCGCTGCGTTTGGTCGGCGCCCTCTGTGTCACCGAATCCCAGCCGCGCCTGTGGTCGGAAACAGAAATTGAACTGGTGCGCGAAACCGCCGATCGCCTCTGGGCAGCCATAGAGCGTACCCGCGCTGAAGCCGCCTTACGCAAATCAGAGGAGAAATATCGATCGCTGTTTGAGTCGATCGACGAGGGCTTTAACCTGCTGGAAATGATGCTCGACGAGGCCGGCAATCCCTATGACTTCCGCATTGTGGAAACCAATCCAGCCTGGGAGCAGCAAACTGGACTCGCGGATGCCACGGGCAAGACGTTGTTGGAAATCGCCCCCACCTTTGAACGGCAGTGGATTGATTTCTACAGCAACGTTGTGTTTTCTGGCAAAGCTGCGCGTACCGAGTACTACACTGAACCGGTTCAGCGCTGGTATAACGTTTTTGCCTCGCGGGTTGGCGGTGCAGGCAGTCGCCAAATTGCCGTTGTGTTTAACGACATTACTGATCGCAAACGCCGCGAAGCCAATCTGGCGTTTCTAGCTGAAATTCAAACCGATTGTGCCCGACTTACCACGGTTGCCGAAATGATGCAGACCGTCGGGGCAAAAATCGGCTCCTATTTGAATCTTTCGATCTGTGCTTTTGTTGATGTGGACGAAGCTCACGATCGAGCGATCGTCTATCACACTTGGCACCGAGAAGACGCACCAAACCTGATGGGCACCTATCGCATTTCCGAATTTGTTACTGAAGCATTTTACAGAGCGGCACGGGCTGGAGAGATTGTGATCATCAACGATACGAACACGGATGCACGGACGAATGCGGAGAATTGCGCCGCTCTCAACGTTCAAGCATTCATCCATGTGCCATTTCTGCACGACGGGCAATGGAAGTTTCTATTCAACGGGTATGACTCACGCCCGCGCCAGTGGCGGGAGGATGAGATTGAGGTGTTTCGTGAACTCGCCAACCAAATTTTTCCCCGGTTGGAACGGGCTCGGGCAGAGGAAGCGTTGCGTCACAGCGAATCCCGCTTCCGCCTGATGGTAGAAAGTGCCAAAGAATACGCCATCTTCACCCTTGACCTGAATGGGGTTGTGACAGGCTGGAATGCGGGTGCCGAACGGCTATTAGGTTACTTAGAAGCCGAAATTGTCGGTTGCAGCGGTCGGATCATTTTTACCCCAGAAGACCAGGAACAGGGACGCCATGAGCGGGAACTACAGCTTGCGCTGACTCAAGGACGGGCGGAAAACGAGCGCTGGCATGTGCGGCAAGATGGCAGTCGCTTTTGGGGCAGCGGCATAGTCATGCCATTGCAGGATGAAGCAGGCAACGTACAGGGATTTGTCAAAATCATGCAGGACAAAACCACTCAAAGGCAGACCCAAGCCGAGCGAGAGCAACTGCTGCACCGGGAACAAGCCGCCCGAGAAACAGCAGAAACCGCCAATCGCATCAAAGATGAGTTTTTAGCGGTGCTGTCTCACGAACTGCGATCGCCCCTCAACCCGATTCTCGGTTGGGCAAAACTGCTCAAAGCTGGCAATTTGGACGCGGCTAAAACGGCTCAAGCAATTACGACGATCGAACGCAACGCCAAGTTACAATCCGAACTGATCGAAGACTTACTCGATGTCTCTCGGATTTTGCAAGGCAAACTCAGCCTCAATGCTAGCCCAGTTGATTTAGCCGTTACCATTCGCGGCGCGATCGAAACGGTGCGACTTGCCGCTGAAGCCAAATCCATTACCGTAGAAGCCAATTTGGATGCAGTCGAACCAGTCTCCGGTGATGCCACTCGTTTACAGCAGGTTGTGTGGAATCTGCTCTCGAACGCTGTGAAATTCACGCCCACGGGCGGACGAGTGGAGGTGCGATTAGAGCCGGTTGACCACCAAGCCCAAATCACGGTTAGCGACACCGGCAAAGGCATTCCAGCGAATTTTCTACCCTATGTGTTTGACTATTTTCGCCAAGAAGATGGCGCCACCACTCGTCAATTTGGCGGCTTGGGTTTGGGCTTAGCGATCGTTCGTCACTTGGTAGAGCTGCATGGTGGTACGGTGGCAGTCGCCAGTGCAGGCGAAGGACTGGGAGCCACGTTTACCGTCAACCTACCGTTACTGAGGACTGAGGACCGAGGACTGAAGACTGAGAATTTAGCACTCAGCACCCAGCACTCAGCACTCAAACCCCTAGAAGGCTTACAAATTCTAGTGATTGATGATGAAACCGATTCACGGGAATTTGTGGCGTTTGTCCTGGAGCAAGCAGGAGCCAACGTGACGACTGCCACCACTGCCAGCGAAGGATTTGTCGCGTTGACGCAATCTTCGCCCGATGTGCTGATTAGCGACATTGGCATGCCTGATCTGGATGGCTACATGCTGATGCGACAAGTCCGATCGCTGCCACCAGAGCAGGGGGGATGGGTCAAAGCGATCGCTCTCACGGCTTATGCCGGAGATTTCAACCAGCAACAGGCATTACAAGCGGGATTTCAGCAGCATGTGAGTAAACCTGTGGAGCCAGAAGAATTAGTCAGAGCAATTAGCACTTTGCTCACTGGATAAAAGCCGATGCACTGGGCATGCCTCATTCCCAACTCATTGCTGAATTCACTGCCTCCACTGATTGCGATGACTGACCAAATGCCACAAAAACCTCTAACTGTGCCGATTCCCACAAACGAAGCGGAACGGTTGGCAGCCCTACATCGCTACACAATTCTCGATACACCACCCGAAGCCACCTTTGATCGTATTACCCGCTTGGCAGCACGGTTGTTTAACATGCCCACAGCTCTAATTTCCCTACTCGATGAGTCAAGAGCTTGGTTTAAATCCTGTATTGGATTTAGTGGGCAAAATGTCCCACGTGATATCACGCTTTGCAGCTTTTCGGTATTAACGGCTCATCGTCACCAGGCAAAGATTTTAGCAGGAATTAGTTCAAGTTATTCTTTTTAGCCTCCTTAATCAGAAAAAGCCTGAAAAACTAATAAATGCTGGTTACAGCATAAAATACCGAGGTAAGTACAGGTAAGCACAGCAGGTCAAAACGTGAATGAAATCCTGAACAGTTTTGAGAGTCTGGCATCATTGAGTCATCAAGATCGCAAATGGTTACTCCAGGCGGGTTATTTCGAGACTCTTACTCCTGGCTCGGTTTTGATTCGAGAAGGGGAGGCAATTGCAGCACTCTATGTGCTCACACAAGGGACGTTGGAAGTGGTCACTTCTCGCACGGACTCTCTCAATAGAAGCGATATGGGGGCGCGGAGCAGCACTCACGTAATTGGTCAGGTCACTGCTGGTCAGATTCTGGGCGAAATCTCGTTTATTACCCAGCGAGTTCCGATCGCAACGTTGAATGTGTTGGATACAGCAGAGGTGCTGGTGATTCCGCACCAAGAACTTGTACAACAACTACAACAAAATCGGGGCTTTGCCGCTAACTTTTATCGAATAATTGCGCAACTGTTATCTCAACGATTACAGCAGAATGATGCGCTCTCAACTACGAGCGACACCGTGCCGATTCCGTCATTACGGAAAGCCTTATCGATGTTTGCCGTTTTTGAAGATACGGATCTGAACTGGTTCCTCTCTGTAGGCAAGAAGCAAAAGTGTGAGGCTGGAACTGTTTTAGTGCGGGAAAGGGAATCAGTGGAGGCCGTTTATATCCTGATTGATGGTGAGTTAGAAGTTTCAATTCACGCCTCTGAGCAAGGGAGCACGACTAAGAAGGTGTTGACCACCTTGATGAGTGGCGAAATTATTGGTGAAATTTCTTTCGTTGCTGCTGGAAGTGCCTCTGCAACCGTAACTTGTCTACGGCGGACATTAGTCTTGGCGTTGCCTCGTGGGACTCTAGCAACTCACATGCAAGCAAATGTTGGGTTTGCAGCTCGCTTTTATCAGGCGATCGCCATTGTTTTGGGCGATCGGATCCGGGATCGCCTCCTACAGTATGGGTATGGTCAGGTTGCTTTTGAACAGGGACAGTCGCTTGAAACGGAGATGGAATATGCCGATGAGCTGGATTTGGAGATGTTGGAGCAAACCACGATCGCTGGCTCTCGGTTTGATTGGTTCATGCAACAGGTTCAGGCTTAGTTTAGAGGAAGGAATCCAAGAACTGGATTCAAGTTTTTGCACCTACCGTTTGTCTGGTGATGAGTTGGGCAAACAGTCCTGGAGTGTTGGCAAGTTCGTCAAAGGTGCCTTCTTGAACCACCTGACCGGACTCTAGAACATAGATCCGATCGGCATTGCGGATGGTACTGAGGCGATGGGCAATCGTGATGCGGGTAACCTGGAGTTGTTCTAAGCTGCGCATGACGATCGCTTGGGTTTGATTATCCAAGGCACTGGTTGCCTCATCAAAGATCAGGATTTTGGGTTGGGAGACAAGGGCGCGTGAAATCAGGAGCCGCTGTCGTTGACCTCCAGATAAGTTCGTTCCGCCCTCGGAAATCACCGTATGCATCCCCATCGGCATGCTGTGAATGTCGGCGGCAAAGCCTGCCATCTCAGCCGCAGTCCAGGCTTCATCTAAGGTGGCTAGTTGCCCCCCAATAATGTTCTGGAAGATTGAATTGCTCTGGATCCGACCATTCTGCAACACAACCCCAAGCTGACGACGAACAGCATTGAGGTCTAGCCCCTTCAAATCTTGACCATCGTAGTAGACGGTGCCTTCCTCCGGGACTTCAAAGCCCAGTAACAAACGCACTAGGGTGGATTTGCCACTGCCAGAAGGTCCCACCAGGGCAATGAATTCACCCGCTTGGGCTTTGATCGTAACCTGGTTCAGGGTTAGGGGTCCATCTGAACGATATCGAAAGGTCACGCGATCGAGGATGACCGTTCCCCTGAGCTTGCCGGGATGGGTTTTGGCTGGATTGACTTCAGGTTGGGCGGTGAGGATGGGTCGGGCGCGTTCCCAGAGAATGCTGATGTCGAGGATATCGATCAGGGTGGTGCTGAGTTCAGTGATGCCTTTGATGAAAATGCCAAAGGCGGCACTGAACCCTAAATACTGACCCGTTGAAAGCGGAATTTCACCCTGTTTCAGCTTGTCCTTAATGATCAGGGCAGTGGTTAAGAACATTAAAATTGAGCTAAGCAAGGGAAGCACTTTGTTAAATGTATTAACGCCGTCTTCGATCCTTTGGGTGCTCAGTAAAAGTTTGAGTTTTTGGGTGTAGAAGTGACTCCAAACCGCAAACGCCCGTTCTTCTGCACCAGCAACCCGGAGTTTGGATACGCCACCAATCAGTTGAACCATGAGACCAGAAATTTTGCCTTCTAAGACTTGCAGAGGGCGGAGTTTGCGAGTCGTGAAATGGGCTGAGGTGCGGGTGATGACTAGGGAGATGAGTCCCAGCCCAAGGGCAACACCAGCCAGTTGCAGGCTATAGAAGGCCATGATCCCAAGATTGATCACGGCTAACAGGCTGGTCAGCACCGTTCGGATGACGGAACCCCCAAGGCGTTCGCGAATCTGATTGATGGCAGAAACTCGTAAGAGCAGATCACCGGAGGAGTATTGACGAAAGAAAGACAATTCTAACTTCATCAACCGATCCCATAGACCTGCTTGGCTAGTAGTGTCAGCGATCGCTTGCAATCGGAGGATCGTGAGGGACTGAAGCAGTTGGAAAATGGCAATGCCAAAACTGGTGGCTAGGAGACCGCCCCCGATCTGGAGCAGGAGACCCCGATTCGCATCGGGGACAGCATGATCGATGATGATAGCCGTTGCGGGGGGGATGAGCATTCCCAGGAGGATGCTGAGGAGACTGACGGCTAAAAGGGCAAGCATGGCTTTTTCCTGTCCCTGGAGCGCAAACTGGATCAGTTGTAAGCCACTAACAGCTTGATCTGGGAGAGAACGGTAGAAGAGATAGGCCGCAGGGTCAATCTGTTTGGCAATGGCAGCGGTAACGGGAATTCGTCGCCGGATGGCGGGGTCAAAGAGTTCGTAGCGATCGCCCGGAACGGGAAGGAGGGCAACGGGGGATTGATCCGCATCTTTGTAGGCGAGTAGCGGTCCAGAATAATGTTGCCACCAGTCTGAGGTGAGGAGAACGCGGCGGGTGCGGATCCGGGAAGCTCGAGCAATGGCATCCAACGGGTGCTTACAGCGATCGAGATTTTCGGAGCGAGCGGGGGGGTGAATCTGAATGCCCATGGCGTGTCCCACCGCTCCCGCTGCTAGGAGTAAGAGGTCGCCTTCTTGGTGTTGTTCTTGGGCTTTGGGATGGAGAACACTGGCTAACTCTCCCAGGGCATTGATTCGCACTTGGCGATTGAGGCGCTGGCGATCGAGGAAATGTTGGCGATCTTGGAGGAGCTGTTGGGCTTGCCACTGTTGTAAGGCTAAGAGAAAGTTGTGGTGCAGGGTTTGCAGGGCAGAGTGCAGATCATGTTCTGACTGCCAGGAAGCTGCTAACAAGCCAGAGAAGGGGATTTGGGCTTGGGTAAAAAATTGGCTCAACCGATCGCTCCAAGTCTGGATCAGGGGTGGTGACTGTGGGCGATCAGTGTCATTGGGAGAGGGGTTGAATGGTTGTAGATCGTTGAGCGTTAAAGGTTTAAGGGTGGTGGGTTCTAGGGCTAAAGCAATGAGTTGATTGGGAGCATTGTCGCCTGGAATCGGAAAGCCCCAGAGCATTTCTTGGGCGGAAATGGTGAAGAGATATTGGCGAGCCGCCGCTTGCCCCTGATGTTGTGGATGGGCAAAGATTGCCAGGGAACCAGCTTCAACCCACCAACCCCAATCCGGGTTGTCTAAAGTAAGGGATTGATTTCCTTGCAGAACCACGATCGGGGCTAGGGATGGCGATGTTTGTTCCATTGCAGAGGCATTGAAGAAGATGTTTGAAAAGGTATAGTGTGTGATGTTAAGCGCTCACCGTTCGCGAAGCATCTCCTTCGGAGCATCCCCCTAGTTCCCCTACTCTGTGGCAGGGCTGCACCGATGAAAAGAGGGAAATCCGCTCAAAATTCCCCTTTTTCTAGTGCCACCGCGCGTGATCATAGGAATTTAGGCAGCTTTTACAGTTTGCTACAGGCAGTAGGATTTTTAAAGAATTCTCTAAGCAGTTTATGTATGACAATATACAACACTGATAATTTTTCAAGAAAATCCTAATGCTGACTAAAGCTAACGTTGTTGTGCTTGACCAGCACACTGACACCACATTATACGCACCGTTCACGTTTCCTCGCTTTCGTTCTAAACTTCAGAGTTTGAGCGGCAACGGCTCAGTGGTTGCCTTAGGTGCTGTGGCTGAGTCTGAACCGATCGGCTTAATCTTGGCTGAAATCATGTTTAAGACAGATCAGCAAACCACACCAGAACTAGCTTGGATTCATTCGTTATTTGTTAAATCTGAACATCGTCGGCAGGGAGTGGGTCGTGCCTTACTCTGCCATCTAGAAGGGAAGCTTCAGCAACTGGGTTGTCCAGCCGTTTGCCTAGATTACCTCGCTAGCCTCAAAACTCGCCCGCTAGAGAACCTGCTGAACCAATCTGGAGGGTGGTCGATCGAAAACACGGGGGTGATTTGCTATGCCTCGAAAGCGAAAGTCCTGAGTGCCCCTTCACCGCATCTTGTTGACTATATCGATCGCCTGACCAAGGCGCTCCCTCCGGGCTACGAGCTTTTTCCTTGGAGCCAGCTCACTCCGGGTGAACGGGCAACCCTGGAAGCTCGCATTGATACAAACCCGCTTTACAAAAAATTTAATCCGTTTATTGAGGAATCTATCTTCGAGCCGGTCAACAGCATCGGACTCCGGCACAACAGCGAAGTTGTCGGTTGGATGGTGAATCATCGCATTGCCCCAGACACCATTCGTTACACCCAACTTTTCGTTGATCCAGACACGCAACCCCTGAGCCGAGGACTGCTGATCTTGGCAGAGTCGATTCGCCTCCTACCTGAGGAATGTTATGCCACCTTCAATTTTGAGCCGAGCAATCAGAATATGGTCAACATGGTGCAGCGGCGACTTAAGCCTTACATTTCAGAGATTCGCCGATCCTATACGGCAACCAAATCTCTCCTATGATCGGGGCAAGACTGAATGGTTTCCAGTCGCTTAAGGCAGTCGTAAGGGAATCAGGTCACTTAACTTTACTCTACAAAATATTGGCAAAATCAAGCTATTATGCCATTTTAGGTGGATGGTATAAAATCTTCTAGGGAACCTGGATCATGTCAAGAGAAAGCTTACTGGAATTTTATCAAGCCTTTAGAACCGATCTGACCCTGCAACAGCAACTGGAAGGTATTACTGATCCGTCGGAATATGCGAACGAAGCTGTGAACTTGGGGGCAAGTCGCGGGTTTGAGTTTACTCATGAGGATGTAGAAGCCGTGATCGCTAATCCGAGTGCATTTCTGGAGGAAAGTATTGGCGAAGAACTCGGCGATTTTGAATTACAAGTTGTCGCAGGAGGCTGCAAGGTATCCTGCTACAGCCAAGTTTGATAGGGCTGAATTGGCAGCAGCTATCACCCCTCCGAAAGTACTCCTATCAAGAAAGCGTTGACGAAGAATTCAACGACCTGGAACTTCAAATTATTTCGAGTAGTACTCCTACAAATAGAAACTCTAGTTATAAGGATCAGAACTCATGTCCAGAGAGAACCTGTTGGCATTTTATCAAGCCTTTAGAACCGATCTGACCCTGCAACAGCAACTAGAGGGCATTACCGAGCCGGCGGAGTATGTGGACAAAGCGGTGAGCCTGGGAGCAAGTCGTGGGTTTGAGTTTACGCACGAGGAAGTAGCCGCCGCGATCGCCGATCCGAGTGCTTTTCTAGAGGAAAGTATTGGTGATGAACTCAATGATCTGGAATTAGCAGTTGTAGCTGGTGGGAATAGTGGAAGTAAAAATCAAGACCCTTCTTAAGTAACAATCAAGACCCTTCTAGAAAGTGATAAAAAGCTAAAACGACGTATTTGCCTTGATTCATAGCATGGGTCACTTGTATAGTGCGTAAGTCTTATACAAGTTGTTTCAGGAGAACTATCCCTCTTTTGTCAATGTAATCAGAGTCAAAGAGGGAATTGTCTCCTAGCCAGGGTTTTAGCGTTTATTTTCTAACAGCTACTCTGAACGAACCACCGAAAACTTCAAATTATTTCGAGTGGTACTTTTATAAGTAGAAACCCTAGTTAAAGGATCAAACTCATGTCCAAGGAGAACCTGTCGGCATTTTATCAAGCATTCAGAACCGATCTGACCCTGCAACAGCAACTAGATGGTATTACCGATCCATCGGAGTATGTGAACAAAGCGGTGGGCTTGGGAGCAAGTCGCGGGTTTGAGTTTACGCACGAGGAAGTAGAAGCCGCGATCGCCAATCCGAGTGACTTTTTGGAGGAAAGTATGGGCGAAGAACTCAACGATCTGGAATTACAAATTGTGGCTGGTGGGATGGTAGTCAGATGTTTCGTAAAAAACACATAAGAGATAACCTATAAGCTTAACTGTGGCAATTGACGTTACGGATCTTTGGGGAGACTATTGACGAAGAATGCAACGACTTGGAACTTCAAATTGGTTCGAGTAGTACTCCCAAAAATAGAAACCCCAGTTAAAGGATTAAATTCATGTCCAGAGATAACCTGTCGGCATTTTATCAAGTATTCAGAACCGATCTGACCCTGCAACAGCAACTCGAGGGCATTACCGATCCATCGGAGTATGTGGACAAAGCGGTGAGCCTAGGAGCAAGTCGCGGGTTTGAGTTTACGCACGAGGAAGTCGAAGCCGCGATCGCCAATCCGAGTGAATTTTTAGAGGAAAGTCTGGGCGAGGAACTCAACGATCTGGAATTACAAGTTGTGTCTGGTGGGAGCCCACGTAGCTGTAAAAATGACACATAAGAGATAACCTAAATCAGCTTGACTTTGGTTACGTTACGGATCTTCGGTGAGGCACTGTTGACGAAGAACTCAGCGACCTAGAACTTCAAATTGTTTCGAGTGGTACTCCCCAAAAAATAGTAACTCTAGTTGAAGGATCACACCTTATGTCTAAAGAGAATCTGTCAGCATTTTATCAAGCGTTCAGAACCGATCTAACCCTGCAACAGCAACTTGAAGGAATTACCGATCCGTCGGAGTATGTGAACAAAGCGGTGAGCTTGGGGGCAAGTCACGGGTTTGAGTTTACGCACGAGGAAGTCGAAGCCGCGATCGCCAATCCCAGTGCTTTCCTAGAGGAAAGTCTGGGCGAAGAACTCAATGATCTGGAATTAGCAGTTGTGTCTGGTGGGGTGGTAGATTGCTTTTCAAATCCTACTGGCGTTGCTCAATTAGGGGATAAAAGCTGACCCGTGAGGGTTTTCCAGATTTACGTTTTTCCTCATTCACATCCGAAATCATCAACGCCAATTCTTATGATAAAGATACTTGAGGGGAGCCATTCATGCCCAATTCGATCTATTTGATTAATCCAGTCGATAATTTCCCGACCTACTACAGTGCAGATGTTTTTGCTCGTTATGGTTATCCCTCAGCCGCCTATATCGCTAATTTGAGCATCACCACCGTCGCTGCTCTAGTCCCTGACGATTTTGAAATTACCCTGTGTGATGAGCAGATCTTGCCAGCGGATCTAGACACCCAAGCCGACATTGTAGGTATCACCAAGCAATCGTTGAAGGATTAGATTCATGTCCAAAGAGAACCTGTCAGCTTTTTATCAAGCGTTCAGAACCGATCTGACCCTGCAACAGCAACTTGAAGGGATTACCGATCCGTCGGAGTATGTGAACAAAGCGGTGAGCTTGGGGGCAAGTCACGGGTTTGAGTTTACGCACGAGGAAGTCGAAGCCGCGATCGCCGATCCAAGTGTATTTCTAGAGGAAACTCTGGGCGAGGAACTCAACGATCTGGAATTAGCAGTTGTAGCTGGTGGAGCCACAACGAGCTGCAAGAACACATAAGAGATAACCTAAATCAGCTTGACTTTGGCAATTTACGTGACGGAGCTTCGATGAGGCACTTCACTGATAGAAATGAGAGCAATTCATGCCCAATTCGATCTATCTAATTAATCCGGTCGATAATTTCCCGACCTACTACAGTGCAGACGTTTTTGCTCGTTATGGTTATCCCTCAGCCGCCTACATCGCTAATTTGAGCATCACCACCGTCGCGGCCTTAGTGCCCGACGATTTTGAGATTAGCCTATGTGATGAGCAGATCTCGCCAGCCGATCTAGACACCACCGCCGCGATCGTGGGGATCACTGGCAAATGCACCCAGGTAGACCGGATGCTGGATTTAGCAAAAATCTATCGGGAGCGGGGCAAAATTGTAATGATTGGTGGCCCCCAAGCCTCTCTTTGCCCTGAGCAGTTCCGCCCCCACTGCGATATCCTCGTGTGTGGGGAATTAGAAGACATTGCCCAACAGGTGTTTGACGACCTGCGGGCTGGATCTTGGCAAGCTGAATATTCCGGTGGTAGAGCCGACATGACCCACTCCCCCATTCCCCGGTGGGATCTTTACCCCAATGAGCGCACCCTGACGGGAAGTGTGCAAACCTCACGCGGTTGCCCCTTTGAATGCGAATTTTGTGATGTGATTCAATATGTGGGGCGTAAGCAGAGACACAAATCGATCGAGCAAGTCTTGGCTGAGCTAGAGACACTCTATCAATGCGGGTATCGAGTAATTTTTCTGGCTGATGATAACTTGACTGCCTCTCGACACCGGGCCAAGCAACTATTGGCTGCCATTCGAGACTGGAACAACCAACGAACCGATGGTCGCGTCGCCTTTACCACTCAACTCTCGATCGACACCGCGAAGGATGATGAAATTCTCCAACTCCTGTCAGAAGCTGGTCCCTTTAACGTGTTTATTGGCATCGAAACCCCCAATGAAGCAAGTTTACGGGAGACAAAAAAGCGACAAAACCTGAACATTGACCTGGTTCAGTCCGTGGAGCGTTTCTTCCAAAACGGTATTTGTGTGATTGGCAGTTTGACGGTGGGGTTTGATGCGGATGGACCAGATATCTTCGAGCAGCAATATCAGTTTGCCACAGCCTCCTCAATTCCCATATTCGGCATCGGGGCATTAGTTGCTCCGAGTGCGACTCCCCTGTTTGAGCGCCTGAAACGAGAGGGGCGCTTGGTGACTGATGCAAATAGTGGTGCAGACACCCAACCCTGGCATACCAACATTATCCCCCTACAAATGACCCGCGAAGAACTCCTCGCAGGGATTCGGAGTCTGGCAAATCGTCTCTATCATCCAGAGGCGTTTACCCAACGGATGCTTGCTTATATCGAGAAGCTCCAGGTGCCATCGTATCCAGATACGAGGAATCCTCAAACTCCAAACAGCTCATTGGCACAAGTTCATGCCAACAGTGCCAAAGTCATTTGGAACCTAGCCTTTTTAGGGGCAAAGGAGATGGATATGTTGTCTAGTATTGTTAAGGCAATGGCGAAAAAACCCGAAACCCGACCCAGCGTGATGGGGATGCTGTTTCAGTACGCGCAAATCCGTTACATGTTCGATCGCGCAGGTTTTTGGGATTCAATCGTGAAATAGGTGATCACTTAATCTTGAATGAATGCCCCAATATCAATGGATTCGTCAGCAAAGTGGTGCAGACTGTGCCGCCGCCAGCCTCGCGATCGTTGCCAAACACTACGGACGGACCTTCAAAATCAGTCGCCTGCGCGAAGTCATCGGGACAGCAAAAGGGGGCACTACCCTCCTGGGTTTGAAACAAGGCGCTGAAAGCTTGGGATTTCAGGCTAAAGTTCTCAAAATTAATCCCGAACACTTCGATCACTTCATTGAGAAATTCAGTCCACCCGCCATCATTTACTGGCAGGGCTATCACTTTGTGGTGCTTTACGGTCAGGAAAACGACCAGTACATCGTGTCCGACCCCGGCATCGGTATTCGTTACCTGTCTCGGAGCGAATTACTCGACGGCTGGCAAGGGGGCTTCACGTTACTCCTCAGCCCTCACCTCTTCTGGTTCCACGCCCAGCCCAATGATGCCGTAGATCCCTGGGGCAATGTGTTACAACGGCTTTATCCCCATCGTTGGATGGTCTTGAGTTTAATCCTCTTGGGAATCGGTTTGGGCGCATCGGTGTTGATCTTCCCGATCTTCTTGCAGCTCGTGATCGATCGGGTCATCCAACCTAACCCAACCCAGCCGTTATTTAGCCTGCTGATGATGTTTGCAGTATGGCAAACCCTGGGCAGCAGTCTGACTTGGGGGCAATTGTGGCTGGCTACCCGCTTCTCTCAAACCCTCCAAACTAGCCTGAAGCTTGATTTTACTGAGCAAATTTTGCAACTGCCTTTGACCTACCATGAAGCGCGCTATGACTCAGTGGTACGCGGGGTATTGCGAGATATCCAAGCCATTAGCCAGAGCCTCAACCAAATTGTGGTGACGTTGCCTCACCAAACCTTTAGTGGACTGGCTGTGATGGTGGTTTTAACCGTTTATCACCCTGCGATCGCCCTAGCCAGCACAGGTGTTGCACTCTCCGTTGCCCTGATCACGATTAGACTACACCCTAAAGTTCGCCAAGCCAGTTATCGCAGTGCCATTACCACAGGCAGTAATCTATTTCTACTCTCGGAAGTTTTTAGAAATGCCCTGACTCTGAAAACCACCGCTGCGCCCCCCCACCTCAGCCCAGAAATCCACGATCGCCTTTACCAAGAAACCCTTGCCAATCGCGACAATGCCCAGGTGATCAACTTGAACCAGACCCTCTCCCATTGGGTTTTGGGGATTGGTAGCTTAGTCTTGTTGGTCTTTGCGGCACTGCTCTACCAGCAGCAACGTCTCAGTTTAGGTCAGCTTGTAGCCGTGTATAGTTTGAACTTGATTCTATTAAGCGCCGTTCAAGCGGGGGTAAACTTTTGGCTCAATTTCACGCAAGTGCAAACCGCCGCGCAACTTTTAGATGAACTGTTCGATTGTATCCCTGAAAATCTTGAGGATGAGTGCAAACCCTGGATCAACATTAGTCCTCAAGCAGACATTTCCTGTCAAGGATTGCAGTATAGTTACCCCGGTCGCTTACCTCTATTGGCAGACCTGTCACTTACCTTGCCTGGAGGCGGCGCGATCGCCCTGATCGGCTACTCTGGCTGTGGCAAAAGCACGTTGGCAAAGCTATTGACCCGCTTGTATCCAGTCGGTGCCGGAATTATCCAATTGGGCGATCGCCCCCTGGAAGACTTGCCATTAGATTGCCTCCGCCGCCAAGTGGTGCTAGTTCCCCAAGAAGCCGAATTCCTGACGCGATCCATTGCTGACAATCTCCGCCTTGCTCAACCCGACGCCACCCTCGATGATATCCAAACGGCTTGCAAAATTGCCGCCGCCCACGAGTTCATTCAATCCTTTCCCGAACAATACGACACCATCCTAGGAACCTTCAGCGCCAACTTGTCTGGAGGGCAAAAACAACGGATTGCGATCGCCCGCGCCATCCTGATGAATCCACCCATCCTGATTTTGGATGAAGCCACTGCCAACCTCGACCCGCCCACCGAAGCAAACGTGATGGATCAGTTGCTAGCCCAGCGATCGGGTAAAACTACTCTCTTGATCAGTCATCGCCCCAATGTGATTGAGCGGGCTGAATGGGTTCTCTGGATTGATCAGGGAACCGCTAAATTTAACGGTAAGCTGACGCACTTCCGTGAGCAATCGCTGGCACACTTAGAGTTTTTAAATCCTTAACGAATCGGCTAACTTTCTTCTTGAATTAATTGGGCATACTTGCCGCCTGCTTCCCACAACTGCTCATGGGTGCCCCGTTGAACCACCTTCCCTCGATCGAGGACAATAATCTCGTCACAATCTCGAATGGTGCTCAACCGATGCGCCACGATCACACAGGTACAGCCTCGTCGGCGCAAATTACGATCGATGAGCCGCTCTGTTTCCGCATCTAGCGCACTGGTTGCCTCATCCATGACCAGAATGGAGGGATTATTGACAAGAGCACGCGCAATTTCTAACCGCTGGCGTTGCCCCCCACTTAAGTTTCCAGCTCCCTCACTCAATAGTCCCTGGAGTCCCCCTGGAATCGCCCGAACGGCATCCCAAATCGTGGCATCTTGGCAAGCCTGAACCACTTGCCGATCCGGAACGGTATGATCCCATAACGTCAAATTATCTAAGACACTGCCTTCAAACAGTAAGATATCCTGCTCCACATAGGCTAAAGAGTGAGTCAGAATCGGTCTAGGAATCTGAGCGATCGGTAAACCATCAAAACAAATCTCTCCCTCCCAGGGCTGATAAAGACCCGCAATCAACCGACCAATCGTGGACTTACCAGAACCACTCTTCCCCACTAAAGCAACCCGTTGTCCTGGCTCGATCGTGCAGCTAAAATCCTGAATCAAAGGATCTCCTGTCCTCGAGTAACCAAAGGTGACTTGCTTCAGTTCTACCTGTCCTCGCAGCCGATGGCTGATGTTTTCGATAGTGCTAGATCCATTCGTTATCAGCCCTTCCAGCCCCACAGTCTGAGGTTGATAGGCTTCACTCAACTGCTCGTCGATTGGATTTTGAAGCACATCATCAAGACGGGTTAGATCTCCCTCCAACTCTTGCAAGCGTCCCCAAAATTCCACCAGCTTAGTGATCGGTTCCTGAAAATTCTGGACTAACAGTTGAAAGGCAATCAACATCCCAATACTGATTTGTCCGCCAATCACCTGCATTCCCCCGACCACCAAGACAAACATGGTTGTTAGAGCCGTCAACAATGTGGGTAAAACTGTCAAGGTTTGGTTAGTCACCTCCAAGCTCTGATGTGCATTGATTGCCTTCGTGTAATATCCCGCCCAGTGTGCAAAAAAGTCTGACTCTAGTGCAGAGGCTTTCAACGTTTCCATGCTTTGCAGGGCAGCAATGCCAACGCCTGTAACTTTTCCATGTTCCTGGGCAAGTCGTACATAAGCATCTTTGCGTTGTCGGGAGACCCATTGCAACGCCGCCATATTCAGCCCTGCAAACAAGACTACAAGGGCTGTCAGCACCCAATCATAGGCAAACATCACCACCGCATAAAACATCACCATGACCACATTGATGGTGTTGGTGGCCAGCTCGCCAGAAAGGACATCCGCTACGCGATCGTTGAGTTTCAGACGGTTGCTCACCTCACCCGCAAAGCGTTGAGCATAAAACCTTGTAGGTAACCGCAAGATATGCCAAAGAAATTGACTAGACATCTTCAAAGACAATTGCACTTTGAGTCGCTTCAAATGCCCCAGTTGAACATAGGTCAAGAGTCCTTGAAGAATTAATGTGATCCCTGCTACTAAAAGCAGCGGTCGTAGCCAATTTTCCCGCTGCTCAATCAGAATGTTATCTACAAAAACTTGACTGAATACGGGAACGACAATCCCCAAAAGTGCCAATAAAAACCCCGCTAACAGACAGTACATTAGGGTCATTGAAGACCCTCCCAACCGTTTGAGCAAGGCGAAAGTTAGACTCTGTTTGCGACCACTTGGCTGGAAATCCTTACCGGGTTCAAATAAAAGGGCTATGCCTGTGTAGGCGCGATCGAACTCATCCTCTGATACTTTCCGGGGACCAGTGGCAGGGTCATTTAAGTAGACTTGTCCATTGCCAAATCCTTCTACAACCAGAAAGTGATTAAAGTTCCAAAACACAATGAAAGGGGGCTGAAGTTCCTTGAGTCCCTCAATCTTTTTCTTAAATCCCTTCCCTTCTAACCCATAGTGTCGTGCTGCCTTAAGAATATTGGGAGCATTGCTTCCATCCCGTGAGACCCCGCAGGTGACCCTCAGTTCTGGCAAGGGCACGATCCGCTTGTAATAGCCAAGAATAATCCCTAATGCTGCTGCACCGCATTCAACCGCCTCCATCTGCAAGAGCGTTGGCGTTTTGACTCGACCCAATCTCAGTGCTTTAGTATTTGGCATAGAACAATTTGACGTGTAACCCTTCCAATTATTTGGATCAACTCAAAAAACCAACTCTGTCGGATTGATGGCATCTGGATAGCATTAATAAATCCCTGTCCAGTCCCGCAGAATTGGTAAAACGAAGGCGATCGGGGCTTGTTCCTCCACGGTTATGCGACTGGTTACAGTCGTGTTTGACGTTATTTGGAGTGATGGTCCTTGGGACGAAGACCATTGCCAGCCACTGACGGTCGTATCACTCCGCTGTAGCTCACTCACAACTTCAATCATTCCTACAGTTCCCGCACCAGAAAGCTGCTCAGTTGTCGGTTGAGGAGTCAATAGACTCGCAGCGACCTCAGGATTTCCCACCAGCAATGTGACTCCTTCTTTTGTAATCGGAAACGCCGACACCTGCTTCACTTTGCCAACAATACCCCCAAACCGTTGTCGCTTCACCGTATCTGGGGTAACTTGAATTGACATTCCCGGCTGTACCAATTTCCCATCCTTAACCGCAAAATAACTGACCCCAATCAGGGGTGCTTCCCTTCCCTCAACTTGCATTGTTCCGAGTTGGGAGCCAGGATGCAAGACTTGACCAATACTGAGGGTTGTTTCTACAATGCAGCCGTTGGTCGGACTCCGGACAGTACTATTGTCCACGATCTGTTGCTTGAGACGGTCAATCTCTCGGCTAATCTCCTGAACCTGTTGATCTTGTTGATTCACCCGGTTAAGCTCTTCCTGGTCAAGCCGTTTCTGGCGAGTTGCCAATTCTTGAAGTTGCTGTTCTAAGGTCCCAATATTCGCCAGGGTATCTCGATAATTCTGTTGAGCTTTAGTTTCCTCAACTTTTAATTGGGTCAGTTGGGCTGTAAGAGTAGCAATACTTTCCTGAGCAGCATAATAATTTCTTTCAGCGTCGAGCAGAGATTGGGTCTGAACCCCACCCTCTTCATGCAAAGCTTTTATCCTAGCCAAGTTTTGCTTGAGTAATGGTGCAATTTTTTGGGCGTTTACAAGTTGTTCTTGCAAACTCGTTTGCTTATCACGAATGGCGTTAATCTCCTCTTGCTGCAATTTTGGGGCTAGTGCATTCGCGTCTTGCAACTGCTGGCTCAAATTCTGCCGTGACTTTAGGAGGTTTTCTGTTTCCAAGGTTAGGCGCTGCTGAGATAGTTCATTGGCTGCTTGACGTTGCTCTTTTAGGTTTAGCAGCTTTTCCTGTGATAACTGTAGTTGTTGTTTTAGATCTGAAGGGTTGACTGTGGCTAAGATAGCATCCTGCTTAACGCATTCCCCTACTTGCACCTTCCAAGAGACGAGTTGTCCTGAAATTGGGGATTGCAAGGGTAGAAGATGCTTGGGACGGATTAAAATCCCTTTGCCTTCGACTGTAACCGGAATGCGTCCCAAAAAACTCCATACAAATGCCCCTACAATCAAGCCACTCAGGGTGAGCAGAAATAACCAGCTCATACTTCCGGTGACTTGCGGCAATTGATCAAGCTGTTCAGGTGTGGAAAGGCGCTCAAGTGCTTCCTTGCGGAAAATACCTCGGTTGAACATAGTATAGGATTGCTTCTGTTGTTGTAATAATGAACAACTCTCCGTTAAGTGCTGACTGCCGTAAGTTGAGGTTTGTCTCAGTTATCTTGCAGTATCATACCTGACGCGATGTGCGACTACTCTTAGACAGTGACAAGCTGCTCGAACTGCAAAGGCTTGCAGCTATGCTGGTCGAGCCATCGACAGACTGTATGTGCCAAGAGCTTGCGATTGTAGAATCGCTGCTAGTAGACGATTTGGTGTGGGGCGATCGAGTTCAGTGCTTATGTCCTGTCCTCACTTTCTGTTCACCGCCTTTCAACTACTCCTATTAGACCAAGAGGGAAGAGGCGAAACAACGAAACGATCGCGTGATGTCCCTTGCTCCAGCTTGTTCGCGGAATACCTTACCCGGGGTAAAGGTAGCGAAGATACCGTTGGCGAACTCATCAGAGAAAAATCTAGGCGAAGGGTCTCCCGTAAAATGAGGGTAAAGGTCCATGGCTGAACAGAGGTGCATTATGTCCATGCAACCCCAATCCATTTCTCCCGTTCCAGAAGACACCGCAGCAGTTGCACGAGCCGCCTTTCCAAAAGGCAACCTAAAACAAAGAACTCTTCACCACCCCCATGTGTGTGGGCTGAGAAATGGCTGTTGGGTGCATATCGGACGATGGACGCAGCACGGGCAACCTCTTCACCATCCCGCTCCAGCATTCGTCGCTGGACACCGGGCATTGGAGAATCAATCCAGAGAAGTGCTTCACTGGTGATGACCACTCGTTGGCTCAAGTCTGCATGTAATTTCATCGTTTAGGTTTCCTGAAGCGTGATGAGTTGAGTGAGGAAAGAAACTGGTTTCTCTGGTTTCAAGTTGTCATTGGCACCCAGTTTACTAGGTTGGATCAATACTGGTTGCGTCCAGCCATGACGCCGCCATCCACATCCCAGATGGCACCGGTCACCCAAGTTGCTTTATCTGAGAGGAGGAAAGCAACTGCTTCAGCCACATCCTCTGGATTTCCGACTCGCCCGATCGGATGAAACTGGTTGAATCCTTCTAGCGCAGTGTGAACCTGCTCCTTGGGAATGAAGCCTTCATAAATTGGCGTTTCGACCACAGCCGGAGAAACTGCATTCACGCGGATGCCTTGACTGGCAAGTTCCATAGCGAGGTGTTGAGTCAGGGAGTGAAGTCCTGCTTTTGCCATTGAATAGGCGGAGGAGGGGGTGGCTTGAACTGCCTGTTTTGCCCACATCGAGCCAATATTGACGATCGCCCCGCCGCGTCCCTGCTTCACCATGTTCTGGGCAACGGTCTGGGTGAGGAAGAAGGTGGCTTTGTTGATATCCAGGTAAAGGTCATAGTCTGCTTCCGTATGTTCTAGAAACGACTTCGGTAGGAAGATACCCGCCGCATTGACAAGTAACGTAGCATCAGAATGCTTGGCTGTGAGGCGCTCGCTGAGCACCCGTCGTTCATCAGGATTGGCAATATCTGCCTGTTCACCAAAAACGGTTCCGAACGCTTGCAATTCGGTAATGGCTGCCTGGAGTTTCTCAGTTCGTTTACCAATGAGGACAACCGAGCCGCCCCCTTGCAGCACCAACTGAGCAACACTTTTGCCAATGCCACTGGTGCCACCCGCCACGATGAGTTTTTGTTCTGCAAATGGCTGAGTCATGGGATTACCTCTTGGAGAATAAAACAATCAATAATCTACCTACCAGTAGATAGATAAAAGAGTAAAAAAATTACGGGGTTGGACAGATAGAGGCTAAAAGCTGATCTGCAATGCGATCGAACGCCGATTCACTCGCTTCAGATGCCCGCGCAATCAATTGAGCACCCTGTACAGATGCCAGAAGCAAAGACGCTTCATCTTTAGGGGGTAGGCGAGGTTGAAGGCAACCCGTAGACGCTCCCGTTTCTATCAGGGTTTGTAACCAGGTTTGCGTCTCTGCAAAAAATGCTCTCACCCCCTCTTGCACAGAGGCAGGTAAAACAGCCATTTCAGCCGATAAGATGCCACACAAGCACATTTGAGACTGGCTCAATCCCTGGCGATAAAGCGATAAAAACTGTCGTAACTGCGCCTGAGGATCAGAGTTCGATCGTTCAATCTGCTTAAGCGTTTGCTGAAAGGCCATTCGGTATCGCTTGACCAATTCCCTGGTCAATTCTTCTTTGGAGGAGAAGTGATAATGGATGCTGGCTTTGCGAATCCCCACTTGTTCAGAAATATCGGCGAAGCTGAAGCTGCTATAGCCACGGTTGCGAACAAGGTTCTGGGCGACATCTAAAATTTGCTGAGCTGTTTCATTCATGATTCGATTATCTACCTACTAGTAGGTAGATGTCAAGGAATTCGTTTTTACAACGTTGCTCCGCAATCCTGCTCGTCGCTAAACTTGCCCTACACTCCTTGTTCCTAAAGGAAAATCACGCTGTATTTCTGGTAAGAGACATCTAGCACGCCACGGCAGCGGACGAATCAGAGACACTGGTGAGTCTACGAAGGTGTTAGCGGACGCCGTGCTTCGCCGTTAGCTGGCTCAGTAATCAGTACTCGGTAATTCTTTATCCTAGATCTAGGAAATGTACACTATCCTCGGAGGTACTGGATGCATATCATCCTTGGAGGTACTGGCAATGTTGGTTCAGCCGTAGCGCGAGCACTGCTCAAACGTCGTGAATCAGTTCTTGTCATCACTCGCGATCCCTCAAAAGCCGAAGGGTTGTGCCGGGACGGTGCCAATGTTGCAGTAGCCGATGTGCATGATACGGAAACGCTTCATGGTATCTTTCGTCAAGGTCGGCGGTTGTTTCTACTCAATCCGCCCGCTGCTCCTTCCTCCGATACGACTGCCCAAGAGCGCCGCAGTTTAGCAGCCATTTTGAGCGCGATCGATGGGGCAGGTTTGGAAAAAATCGTAGCCGAGTCAACGTATGGAGCCCAACCTGGAGAGCGAATCGGCGATTTAGGGGTGCTTTATGAAATGGAGCAGGCACTCACTGCCCAATCTATTTCCACAACGATTATTCGAGCCGCTTATTACATGAGCAATTGGCGTGCATCTCTACCAGCAGTACGCGAACAGGGAGTGGTACAGACGCTTTATCCAGAAGATTTCAAATTGCCGATGGTTGCTCCATCCGATATCGGTGAGATAGCGGCTCGTTTAATGACTGAACCGATCGAACAAACGGGGCTTCATTATGTTGAAGGTCCCGATCGCTACTCGCCACAAGATGTAGCGGTGGCATTTGCGACGGCACTGGGTCGTCCCGTTTCTGTTGAATCTGTTCCGCGTGACCAATGGTTGGTGACGTTCAAGCGTATAGGCTTCTCGAACGAGGCTGCCGAATCTTTCGCCAACATGACAGCAGTGACACTCGATGAAACATTTCTAGACTTGAACTCTGTTGAGCGGGGCGTGACTTCACTGCACAATTATCTCTGGCAGATGGTGCAATCAAGCGATCGTAAGTAAACTGAACACGGTCGTTAATTGGCTGAGTTTTTGGGGTGTAGTGATTTGAAATTATTGGTAAGGTGACTGCAGTCGAGGCTGTATCGTATCCAGTGATATGGAAGAGTATTTGAAGGTGAGTGAAGTTATCGACTGGCAGCATCCTGAGATTATGGAGCGAGCTAAACAGATCGCATCAGAATTTGAAACACCAATGGCGATTACCCCGCAGGGGAAACTGTTTCGCATCGCCCAAGCCTGTTTTGAGTGGGTGCGAGACGAAATTTTTCACAGTTTTGACTATCAAATGAATCCTGTGACTTGTCGAGCTTCAGACGTTCTTCAGCACAAAACAGGTTATTGCTTCGCTAAGAGCCATTTATTGGCAGCACTGTTACGAGCAAACCAGATTCCAGCAGGATTTTGTTATCAGCGGTTGAGTATTGATGACAAGGGTGCACCATACAGTTTGCACGGCTTTAACGCCATCTATTTACCTGAAGTAGGTTGGTATCGAGTTGATGCAAGAGGTAATAAAGAAGGAGTTAACGCTCAGTTCAGTCCACCTCAAGAGCAGTTAGCGTTTAAGATTCAATTTCCTGAAGAAGCCGATTTTCCAGTGATTCTTGCCGAACCCTTGTGGATCGTCGTAGAGGCACTGCAATCACAGAATACGTGGGATGAGATGCTTCGTAACCTTCCAGACATTCCGTTAGAGTCCGCAAAGGGTTATGGTTTGGTGTAACAAATATTGAGTACGCGTCAGCTAGCTAAGATCCGCTTGCACACCGACTCTATCGAATTTCTTCGTTGAGTTTGCAAGGTTTCTAGCGGTGCGTGAAGTAGGTCGTTAGCCCTATTTTTATCAGTCAGTCAGGTGTTGTAGTACTTAAAGGAACAAGTTCACCAGATATAGTTAGCCCTAACCACATGATTTGCTGGGGTTCAATAATGCGATCGGTGAAGGCACACCTTTCTTCTTGTTGTGCGATCGCCCTAAACGTCGCTCGAATATCTGACATAGATAACAAGGTGGGATGAGATAGCGGTGCGAAGCAGTTCCCCCTTCGGGGTAATCGCCCATGTTTAACTACACGAGATCGTTTCCCATCAGGCATTGGCTGCTGATCCACAAACTGCCAAAGTACTTCTCGAATCAGGGTTTGATAGCCCTGTTCTCCGGAAATCTCCCGCGATCGCTCCTTCAGTTCCGGTTCTAAGCGGATACTCATGACCTGCATTTCCGAAGTGCTACCTCGTTTGGGTGTATTCATAACCAACGTCCTAATTTCTCTAAAAGGGTGGACAACCTAATACTACACCTGTAGTATGCAGACATCCAGAATTGCAATACAAATACTACAGCTTTCTATGATACGCATCCTCGCCACCTTAACCAGCGTCCATGTTCGACCCCAACATTGTTCGGGTAGAGCAGTGGCGCTGTTTGCGTTTGAGAGGACGTATCGGTTTAGTGGCTGTAAATCCGTCAGCGAAGGCATTGATAGCACAATTCCTGCGGAACGCTCCGCGAACGCCGGATGGCTCAATCCGGATCAACTCACGAGCAGCGGGAGGTGCAGGGCAATCCTGACACCGACATAGGGAAACCCATATCCACTTCCCCAACCCCCGCTCCTGGTGATCAGAGGCGGGGGTTATTTTTTGAGGAGAAAACTGATGCAGACCGAGCAGCGACAGAAAATTCCCATACTCCAAAACCAGGTCGTGGTGTTCTCTAAGAACTACCTGCTCCTGGTACGCATCAACCTTAAACGGGCGAATACGCTTCGCGTGAGCCGAAGGCACCGTGCTTCTGGTCACCGGACAGGCAGAGACTCTGGAGTTCAGCAGTACTCAGCAATGGGAAGTCCGCTCGCCCAGCGTCGTACTACAAATTCCGAATCACATCCGGTTGACGAGCGGCAATCCAGAGCGGCACTGGAAGCTTCCTCCTGTCAATCGTCGGGAAGTCTTCCGCCGCGACAACCACACCTGTCAGTACTGCGGCAGCACCAAGCACCTAACGCTGGATCACGTCATTCCCCGCTCAAGAGGTGGAACCCATTCCTGGGATAACGTGGTGACTGCGTACGCGAAGTGTAACTCGGCTAAGGGCGATCGCCTCCTGCATGAAACCGGAATGTTGCTCAAAACCAAACCTAAAGCACCGATGCACCCCGCGTTAGCGAAGCTTTCCGAAGGAATCGCCTTTGCCGAGCAGTTCTGGAAAGACCAGCAGTCTGTTGAGACCTAACTGGAAGCCCAAGTGGCAAATGAGCGAAGCCCAGTAGGAGAGAGCGATACGAGGAATGCTTTAACCGTTGCTCTCTCCCCTTCTCAAAAAACTTGTAGTATGACCTTGACGCCTGTAGTACGTTGTATTATATTTGTAGCATAAGATGAGACAGAGGAGGCCATCCAATGAGCACTCATTCCCTTACTCCAATCGGTTACTGCTTGAAGCTGTTAGCGTTCCTGCCAACTCATTGTTCTGGCACTTCCACGCCACTTCAAGACGACCCAGCCAATCAGGGAAAGTCATCGTTCACTCAGTACACGAAAAGGCGACCGAATCTCCAGGCAGTCTATTCCCTGGAACGGCGTTATTTTCTCTAATTCCGGCTGATTCATCAGCCAACTTGAACCTTGAAAACTGAATCGCCACCTTGGGGGTGTAGCTTAGTCCGGCTCAAAGCAGTCGCCTGTCGAGCGAAAGATCATGGGTTCAAATCCCATCATCCCCGTACAGCCTTGTGGACGTAGCTTGCTTCTCGAAGGGTATAGAGAAGTCGTTCTGGTTCTCAGCCAGAAAGCAGCGGGTGTAACTCCCGTCAAGGCTCCCAATGAGGATGTAGCTCAGATGGACAGAGCGCCTGTTTCCGAAGCAGGAAGTCACAGGTACCGCTTCGCGGAAGCAAGCTACGATCCCTGTCATCCTCGTTCATGGGGATGCGATCGGTGTTCGACTGCTCCGAAACCAACAAACGGACGGTTGCAGGACTGGGGTACCCTTCGGGAAGGCAAAGCCTACGATTCCCCACATCTCCACCAAATCTCCAGGTCGCCAAGTGGGAAGGCGTTGGTCTGCAAAACCAACTATTCGTGGGTTCAATTCCCACCCTGGAGTCCAATCATTGCAGCGTAGCTTAATGGTTAAAGCCCCAAGCTCATAACTTGGTCATTGCGGGTACCGCTTCGCGGAAGCAAGCTACGACTCCCGCCGCTGCGACCAATGCACAGATGGTGTAACGGCAGCACAAGGGTCTCCAAAGCCTTTTGTCCGGGTACCGCTACGCGGAAGCAAGCTACAAATCCTGGTCTGTGCGTTCTACGGTGTGCCCTCATCCGAGAAGCCTACATACTGGTCACTCGCCTGAACAGCGAAGTGGGTACCCTGCGGGAAGCAAGCTACGAATCCTACAACCTCCGCCAACTTGGAGGTTGAAAAAACAGCTTCTCAAACTTGCACACTGTAGAAATCTAAAAGCATGGTGCCGTAGGCAAATGGGTAAAGCCACAGGACCTTTCAATCTTGTGTTTGCGGGTTCAACTCCCGTCGGCACTGCCAAATGGGTAGGTATGCAAATGGCTGAAGCAGACTGACTGTAAATCAGTTGTCCCTGACCGCTGGGGGTTCAAATCCCTCTCTACCCAATGTGTCTGAAGCCAAAGCGATCGCGGCGCTGGTTTGTGACTCCAGTAGTAACGGGTTAAAGTCCCGTCAGACACCCCAAATGGAGAGTAAATCGATCAGGCGAGCGACGCTGTTTGCTAAACAGATGGATGAACAATTGTAGTTCGACTCCACTGCTCTCCGCCTTTGAGGACGTGGTGTAACTGGATGAACATCTGGTAGTGCCATTAGGTAAAGGATAGAGAAAAGTCAGCCATTTGCTCTCGTTGCAAGTTCTCCCGAATCTTCTGGTTGTAGTGGTGGATGAAATTCCAAATCGCACCTATGTGATTTTCGAGTTTCTTTGAGAATGACAAACTGCGTCGAACTAGCCGGGAGATTCGCTGACGCAACGTGTTATTCAACCGCTCAATATGACTCGTTAAACCTGAATCTTTATCGACTGCAAAATGCCGTTTACTCGGCAGTACACTAGCATAAGCGTCCCAATGGTCGGTATAAATCCGCGCATATTGACGGTATTGACGCGGCAGAGACTGCCACAAGGCTTGAGCCGATTGAGCAAAACGATCACCCACATGACACCCAATGATTTCACGGCTTGCTCTATCCATCGCGAGCCAGACCCACTGCTTATTGCCCTTCTTATCCACAAATGACCATAACTCATCCAGCTGCACCCCCAATCGAGTCGTTGCTTTGGCAACCACCTCGGCGTGTTGAGGAACTTTGCTATATTCACCATTCACGTATTGTTGCAACCAACTCTCGGACAATTGCAGCACTCGTGCAATCCCGGCTAGCGGAATGCGTTCGAGCAACAGTCGGTCAATCAACGCACAGGTGTCTTTATCTTTCGGTTTCCATTGAGGATTCTCCACAAACTGACGACCACAATCGCGACACTTGTAGTTCTGTTTACCCCGACGGGTGGTGCCGTTTTTCATGATGTCATCGGAACCACAGGTTGGGCATAGGAGATACGGCTTCATGATGGAGCAAGGCTGGGAGTACGTGCATAATCAGGGTTGATCCATAATAGCGACCCCTAATTTTCTCTACCATTTATAAAAAGGCACTACCGAACATCTCAGATTACGAACCTGAAGAGTGGGGGTTCAAGTCCCTCCGTCCTCGCCACTCATGGGAAGCACCGCTGAATAGCCGGCAACTGGTCTTGAAAACCAGGGTAGTCTTCGGGCTAGGGGTTTCTCCTAAGGGAGACGCTGACGCGAACGATTCCTCTGCTTTCCGCTTGTGGGAAATTGGTGAAGCTGGTGCTCACGTGCCGCTGAAGACGGCGAGAAGGCAGTTCGTTCGCGAAGCGTCCCCGCATGGGGAATCCTGTCACTTCCCACTAACTGTTAGACAGCTACATTTGGCATAGCGTTCTAACAGTCTCATTGCCCCATAGCTCAATGGCGGAGCGGGCGGCTGTTAACCGCACGGTTGTAGGTTCAAATCCTACTGGGGCAGCCATTCATTGCCGAGTGGACGACTTGGAAAGTCGCTGTGACTCTGAATCACGGAGATGCTGGTTCGACTCCAGCTTCGGCATCCAATTTAATGCCCTATGGTGTAACTGGCAACATCCCGCTCTTTGAAAACGTAGATTCCAGGTTCAAACCCTGGCAGGGCAGTTGGGAGGTCAACAGTCGCCTGGGTCAATCCCCTGTATTCCTCCCATTTCTCACTCCTGTAGCCCAATTGGAAGAGGCGGCTGTCTCAAAACCAGTCACGTGTGGGTTCGACTCCCGCTCTTGTGTACCAATCATGCTGCTGTAGCCCAATTGGAAGAGGTGCTGGTCTTAGAAACCAGAGGTTGTGGGTACCGCTTCGCGGAAGCAAGCTACAACTCCCACCAGCAGTACCAACTATCGGGATGTAATTCAGTGGTCAGAAGCCTTGGTTTGGGACCAAGGAGTCGTGGGTACCGCTTCGCGGAAGCAAGCTACAAATCCTACCATCCCGACCATTTGCCCTTGTGACGGAACTGGCAGACGTGCTGGCTTCAGAGACCAGATTTTGTGGGTTTCTCCGAAGGAGACGCTGCGCGAACGACTTCCACCAAGGGTACTGATGCTCCTGTGGCGGAAGGGAAGACGCTCTAGACCGAGGATCTAGATTTTGTGGGTTCGATTCCCACCGGGAGTACCAAGCACCGAAGGCGGAAGTGGTGGACGCGCACGCCCGATAAGCGTGTTATTAGCAGGTTCGACTCCTGCTCGGTGTACCAAACGTTTGGGTCGTAAAGCCCTTTGGGCATACAAGAAAGGCAGAGCGGTTATGCAACCGCCTTTTAAGCGGAGAGATCCAGGTTCAACCCCTGGGCGACCCAGTTCAACCTCTGGTTGATCAACAAATGAATGGGCTGTTAGCTCAGTTGGCAGAGCAGCCGCCTCTTAAGCGGAAGTGCGTAGGTTCAAATCCTACACAGCCCACCAAATGCCCCTGTGATGCAACGGGTAGACATCGCTTGCTTAAACCAAGTGTGTTGCAGGTTCGAGTCCTGTCAGGGGTATGCGGAGATGGAGCAACAGTGGCTCGGAAGGTTCATACCCTTCACATCAGTGAGTGCAATTCTCACCTCCGTCACCCAATGCTGGTGTGGCTCAACGGTAGAGCAACTGTCTTGTAAACAGTCGGTTGCAGGTTCAACTCCTGTCACCAGCCCCAGAATGTGGACATGGTGTAGCGGTAGCATGTGAGGCTTCCAACCTCCTGGTGTGGGTTCGAGTCCCACTGTCCATACCAAATGCGAATGTGGTGTAAGGGCAAACATTAGAGTATGCCAATCTCTAAGATGCGAGTTCGAGTCTCGCCATTCGCTCTCGTAGTCCTGTAGCTCAAGGGTGGAGCATCTGTCTTACAAACGAGGGTTGCAGGTTCAAATCCTGCCAGGACTACCAACCTATGGGATTGTCGCCTAACGGATGGGCATCGATCTTCTAAATCGACTTGTGTAGGTTCAAATCCTGCCACTCCTGCCATATAAGTCTGTAGCTTAACTGGGAAAGCGTCTGCCTTGCAATCAGAAAGATGTCGGTTCAAATCCGACCAGAATCCACCAAACCTGGGTCTATAGCTCTAGTAGCAGAGCGCCCAAACCACCTTGTACCCTAATCAGCAAAGCTTACATCCTAACTTCCTGTTAAGAAGCCAAAAACAGCTTTGTGAACTTGTACGAGGGATGAGTGCAATTCTCATCGGGAGGCAGTCGGTTCGATTCCGATCAGATCCACCAACTGGGACCATAGCTCAACTGGCTAGAGCACCTGTCTTGCAAACAGGAGGTTAGGGGTTCAAGTCCCCTTGGCTCCACTGTGACTGTTGGCGAAGCCGCCCCTTTGGGGCTACCCGAAGTGGTGAAGGGACTGGTTTGTGACACCAGTGTTCACGAGTATTGCCTTTGGCAACGCTTCGCGAACAACTCTCGTCAGTCACCCCAAATGGAAGCTGCGATCGATGGGCGATAACCTGTCTCGAAAACAGGCGTGCAGTTCACGCTGTAGAGGTTCGATTCCTCCAGTTTCCGTTGTTTGATTAATTCGCAAGAGGTGATAGTAATGGTGCATATTCGATTTGAAGGGCGATCGCTTGATATCCCAGAGACCTAACTAGGAATCACCACAGACATGAATGATGTCACGGTCAAAGCTCGGGTTTCTAGGCAGGTAGTGATGAATGGTAATGGTTAAGAGCGCAAAGAGGCATTGTAATGATGCACAAAGTACCAAATTGCACCAATGTGGTTACTCAACTTCTTGGAGAAGGACAAGGTTTTACGAACTAAGCGTCCG
>VRZD01000053.1 GCA_016743235.1 Pantanalinema sp. GBBB05
TATATCTATCGGGGTATTCAGCGATTTAAATGTCTTGAATTTTACAAGAAAAAGAGGCTGTAACCCTTACCAGACAAAGGTTTTAGCTTTAGCGTTGTTTATTGTTCCATTGCTAAACATACCCGAATCTGAACAGTTACTAGCTATTCAAATCCTCAAAGACCGGAAGGTGCGCTATCTTTCGACCAATGAGAGTAGCTACCTTTAAGATTTTACAAAAATTTAATAAAAATATTGCACATATTGCATGGAGTAAGGATACTATATTCTTCAGTGTTAGCGAGAAGTTAAAAAGTTGTCTCGCTGCTACTAGGTCGATCGCTTGTCTCCGGTGGGCATCATGGAGACGTAAAACCAAGGCTCAGGAAACGCCCGATGGATGTGCCAGAGGGGTTAACTGAGCAACCCGTGGCTCTATGCGTCAGCGGGAGCAGCGGGAGATGTCACCCGAATCTCTATCCACCTATTCCCCGATTTCTCTCATGGCAAAGGAAAAACTGAAAGAGGAACAAGACGAAGAAGAAATCATGCTTCAGGTGAAAGTGCCGATTTCCCTGCGCGATCGCCTGAAACTGCAAAGCGTGATCCACAAAATGTCGATGGGCGAACTGACCGACAAACTGTTGAGCGAAGCCCTAGACAAACTGGAAAGCCAGCCCAGAACCAAGCGTTAGTTCTTGCGCCAATCCCAGCTTGGTTAGTCAGGTAACGGGCGATCGTTGGGCAATTCCCACGATTTGATCAAAAAAATTGCAACGGAAGTGCAGATCTGACCTGAGATCTCTCCTATACTGCTTAAAGCCCGATCAATTGCCGTCTTGCTCAAAGGCAGACGTGGCAACGGGTTCAGGTTTTTGTGTGTTCATTTCTAGTTGAGGTGACGGTGATGGGATAACCACCTGCTAGAAACATCAAAAACCCCCACTGTCGCAAGCAGAAGGGGCTTTGAAGTTTCTAATCATTTGTTTGATGAGATAGGCAAACAACTCTAACCCAGCGCAAAACCATTTATGTTGTGTTAGGTTGTCCGCGACGTACCAGACCTAAAAGGCAAGGACGTTGTTAGCTCAATCGAATCGAGAGGTACGCTGGCTATGCCCCAAAAGGCAAGCTGGCTATACAGATTCAAGAGGCAATCTAGCTAGCTAAACCAATTCTAGAGGTACGCTAACTAAGCCAATTCTAGAGGTAAGTTGGCTAAGCCAATTCTAGAGATAAGTTGGCTAAGCCAATTCTAGAGGTAAGTTGGCAAAAGATTCAATCCTTTCTTGCGAAAAGTGAAGCAATTTGTGACATCTTCCAGTCCCCAACCCTGATAGGTTCAGTACTGGCTTCCTAAGATCGCTCTTGAAAGCTTCCTGCTTCATCCGTCCTCCCTCGAAGGTTGCCATTCCCCGTAATGCCTACTTCTCCAGGGTTTTTGCTGTTCGGTACACTGCCAGGGCAGGTTCGTTAGGGTCAATACTGCAAACGGACAAAACGGACAAAGATGGATGTAATTTGCAGACTGGTCAGATTGCTGTCCACCTTAGGGACATTTGCCGCCAACCTCTAATCGATTGTGCATAGAAGCCTATCTCTCTGTAGTTTCAGCACTCTACAGACAGGAAGTTTTATGCATCTGCAACATTCATTAGAAGCGATCGATCCAGAGCCAAATTCCTTGACATTTCCAGGGTTTGCCAAAACTGATGTTGGCGTTCACAAGCAACCTGCTTCCAGGCAACGGTCAACCCCTAAACCCCATAGCGGCATTATTGAGCACCGCATTCTCGATCGGTATGAGGCAGCTACCCAAAAACTGAAGGCTGACAAATCCCCGGTGGCGGAGTCAAACCCACCCGCTGATCCAGCCCTTGCCACTCTGCCGCCATTGAATGATTTTCTGGCCCTGTTTCCCCATCGATTCGATTTCCTTTGGGCCGAGCATGTCCGTCCCGGCGATCGACCCAAATGGCATACCGAAAGCCGTTATCCCTTGAATGACTACACCATTCTCCAGGGTGACTATTTGTATGGGGTACGGTTTGGCAAACAAACCCAGTACATCATGCTGGATATCGATCGTCAAAGTCCTTATCATCCCTGTCGCGATCGTCTGGCGATCTCCCGCATCATGGCCGCGCTAGAACCGTTAGGTCTGGTCGCTGGAGTCACCATCACCAGCAGTTATAGCGGTGGGATTCATCTCTATCTACCGTTCTCTATTCCGCAAGATTCCTGGGCGATCGCCTTTGCCGTCAGTGGGTTGCTAGAGAAAGTCGGCTTCAAACCCTTTCCCGGTCATCTAGAACTGTTTCCCAACCCGCGACCCTACAGTGATCACTTAAGCAACTATGCTGGGCATCGCCTACCAATGGGCCTTGGCTCCTACATCCTCGATCGCGATTTCCAGCCGATCTGGAGTGATCAGCATACCTTTGTCGAACACTGGAAAACGGCCCAACACCGCAACCAGATTGATCCAACGGTGATGAAACGGATGGTGAAGCAAGTAAAACGCCGCCGCGCCCGCATGTCGGGTCGAGCCAGCAAGTTTCTCAATGATTTGAATCAGGTCGTGGAAGATGGCTGGAGTGGTTTCGGGCAAACCAACTTTATTCTCGGTCGGATTGCCATGCGCGAGTTTGTGTTTGGGCATGTGCAGCGCCAGTGTGAACCCTTGAATGGTGAGGCATTAGTCGATGCGATCGTGGAGGTGGCGCGATCGACCCCTGGATTTAGCGATTTTTGTAGACACCAAGAAGACTTGCTGGATCGAGCCAAGTATTATGCCAAGTCGATCGAAACCAGCCGCTATTACCCCTATGGCTATGCTCGCAACGCCAAGCCGAAACCTGTGGAGCCAGCCGATCAAGTAGCCAATCAGCCAGTGATGTTGAGTTTGAACGAACGACGGGCACAGGATGCCCAGGAACGAATTCGGCGAGGGGTAGCGGAATTAATGGCAGAAAATCGCTTACCAGAGGATGCGGGTAAGCGCCGAGTGTTACTGGTTAGCCATTGCCATACTTCTCCGGTCACGCTCTATCGCTATAAGGCGCTATGGCATCCCGACCATTTTAGACCTATGCCGATCGCGCCCCCGCCAGAGGAGATCGATCGACCGCCAGAGCCTCCACCAGATCAAGCGTTACAGACCAAAATCACCAATAAGTTTGGTGCCTGTAACGCTGCCCCTTCAGGGCAAGCGTTAGCACTTTTAGCCTCTGGGGGGTCTGGGGGGTTATCCACAGCCGTTTCTCTAAGTGCTGGAATTGCTGAAACTATTGCGCCAGAGGAGGTTCGAGCTGCAATCGCCAATATGAGCCAGCAACTGCAATCTGAACAGGCAAAGCGGAAAGAGGCTCGGGCTAAGGCTTATCGAGATCGGATGCAAGAGTGGCTGGAGAGTGGCGATCCGATTTTGATGGCTGAAGCCCAGCAATTTTTGCTGGCTCAACCAAGGGCAAAACCTCCTGAATGAGGCTGGCGATCGCCCAAAACAGACCGAAAATTGAAAAAATCTTGATTGGTGTAGCACCGATCGATTTTGCTGTGCCAAACTAACGGACGATCGAGCACATTCAGCCGTCGGAGGTCTGTTTCATGCCGCGCAAATCTGGAGCCGCTTCGTCAAAAACCACTAAGACGACTAAACGAGCCACTGCACCAAAGGCTGCAAGTGGGTCAGGCGCGATCGACCCGAAACAAGCTGAGATTGAAGCCGAAGTCGCGGCCTTCTTTGCCGAATTTGAGCAGGAACAATCAGAAGATTTGGAGGAAGCCTGGTTGGCTGGGTTCTACAATCCACTCGAAGATCTGCCGAAACTGCGGAAACGTCCCCTAACGTTGGCGGAGCAAGATTGGTTAGCAGCAGCCTGGGAACGGGAATGGTTACTGGGTGAGGATGGCAACGAGTCGCTTTACTACACTGCGCCGCCCCCCAAATTCAATCCCAAAAAAGCCGACTGGTATCTGCGACCCGATATGACTGAATTTCTCGACGAACCCATGTTGCTCAGTGAAGCCATAAAAAAACACCCGATCGCTTAAATGAGCGTCGGGCGTTTAACTGTGGTAGGTAGTCATCAACAAATTGGCACTGCTCGTTCAGTTGCAGGTTGTGAGCTACCTATTCGGTGTACTCGTATGTGCCACCATCGCAAACGTTGACGGAGGACTGCACTAACGCTCCTCGCCCAACCCCTTCGCCAGGGCCTAAAACTCCCTTAAAGTCATAATGGCAATCTTCGCGACCATCATCGATCGTAATTTGGGTTGACTCACCTGGCGCTAAGACATCTACACCCAGAATGTCTTCTTCCCAATCATCTGTACTGGGTGGCGAAGCATAAAACTCTTCCAGCACCCGACTCGTGCTATTCACCAAGGTAAAGGTGACTGATTCTGCCGAGGCACTTTGTGCACCGAATAGTAGGGAGGTTGTACCTGCAAAAATAGTCAAGCTAGCTAGGAGCCAGGGTTTATTCATACAACAATTCCTTTGCAATGCAGAATGAAGTAAGTGCAAGTGAGGCAGCAGGGTAACAAATTTAACCCGTCACCTAACCATAGATTGCCCAAACTAATTGCCACTTAATCACTCGCTGACGAAAAACTCGCGATTGCGTTGCAGGAGCCGAAAGTAGCCGTGCTTGTGACCTCGATCGCTATAAATTCTCTAGAACATCACAAAATAACTAGGGTAGTTGTCACTAGATAACTTGGGAAAACGCAGGATTATAGTTCTGTAAGCCCCAAACACAACTAAAGGATAACTAGTATGCAACTGAACTACCGCGGTACAACCCTCACCTTTCAACCCGCTACGGCTGCTGATTTCAAAGCAGCAACTGTGACGCGTCACTTGGTATATCGTGGTTTAGTTAATACAGTGCAAATGCCAATTCAAACTCCCCAATCTCCTAAGGTAGCTAACTGGCGATTCACTACACCTTGCCAGTTCACTAGCCCAAGGTTCTCAGTTGCCCAAGCTTAATTAAAAATTCAATCACGGTGTCTTGACTCTCCTACTTTTTCACGGTGATAACCTGGTAGAGATACCAGGTTTTTTTATATCAATTGATTTGTTCAATTAAGGACTGATTAAACACAAAAATACCTTTGTAAGTCAAAGCTCTACAAAGGTATTTTGAGGGCAGAAGATTCTAGAATTAGGCTTGAATTAAGCGGCTTGACGAGCCAACTCATTCAGACGGCGGCGAACTTCTAAATTCGCTACACCATCTACGGTATAACCATACCGCCGTTCGAAGTCTTTGACTGCTGCGGTGGTTTTAGGACCATAAAATGGTTGATTTTGCGGCAGACCAGCTTTGATCACACGATTTAAATTGTCTTGTAGAACCCGCATTGCCTGTTCGGCCTTAGCCATTGTTTTAGGTCCAGCAATTCCATCAACTTTGAGTTGAAAATAAGCTTGGAATTCTTTGATTGCATCAACCGTAATCTTGTCAGTGAGAGGACGATTGTTGCTGGAAACTGGAAAGCTAGGATCGGGTTCGGGAGCGTAACCAAAACCATGTCCGTAGAGGATACTGCGAAATTCTGCGTTTGTGTAATTCATTGGGGAGGCTCCAGTGAAATGTGTGTTTGTTTGGTGTTATCACTGTCTACAAACTGCCAAATTGCCGTTTCTTAAAAATCCCAATAAATCACCCAAATGAGGAAGCTAAAACCCAATGACATACGAAATTCAAGGAATATCTGGTTCACCCATTTTCGGGATGTTATGAGTACATCTGAAGGAGTGAATCAAATATCTTTTGATCCGAATTTTATGATGAATCATTTGGCGTGGAGAAGAATTTCAACAGGCGATCGCCGCTTTCTCGCCGATGATTTCTGGTCCGGCTTTTCCAATTTGTAATCCCCATTCTGGATGCGCCGCGATCACCAATCGAATTCCTTTCCGGCAAGTTGGAATCTGCCACAGATTTTGATACTTCGCTAATCGTTGCGCTAACGTCAGTTCTGGCAGTTCTGTAGCAAGTGGCGCACTGGTTGGGGCTGGCTCTGCCAATACGGTCTGGCGGAATTTCCAAGCCACATATTGCGGATACAGTATATGTCCTTGCTTGCGGATCCATCCTTCAGCCGCACATGGGGCATCAGCGGGCGGCTGCGGCAGTTTTGCTGTACGACGCACCACGAATGCAAAGAACTCTGGATCGTTACCAGGCGCGACAAAACTCTCCCAACCTGACACAGATTTTTTCTGTTCTTTTACTGTCGTTGCTTGATCGAGAATTTCTGCATCTGGTGCGATCGCTTTTTCCGTCTCTCTTTCTACTTTATTTACAGGATCTTGATTAACTTTAGATAGACCAAAACCCTCACCAGACTTGAATTCCCGATGTTGAAAATTGTTGTTTACAACAACTTCTAATTCAGATTCAACAATGTTGTTAACGATAGTGCTGGTCTGTAATAGCTCTTCCTTGCAGACTTCTAATCTTGGTTTCTCTAGGAAATCAATTTCCTCAAACCGAGCATACATCCGCTCATACAGTATGCCTCTGGGATAAACTCTGATTTTGGATGGCAACACTTCCAAATCAAGATAGCCACACTTGTTAAGTTGCCTTAATGCTCGACTCACAGTAGCTGGGTCGAGTCGCATATCTCTAGCCAGACCTCTCACCGTAATATCAATGGGACGATCGCCAAACGGAGATAGGGTTCTGAGACACATCAACACATCAATTTCAGACGGTATCAGCTCCCGACGAATATCCAACCACTCGCCATACGTCATGGGATAGTAGGTTAGCCCAGCCAACGGCTTGTGGTTTACGCGATCGCGGCTATGATTGGTACGAAAAGATTTTTGCTTCCCTGTCGGAGCAGCGCTCAAATTTGGCATAATAGGGTTACCTATTTTTTATGTTTTTATGCCCGGTGTTGTCGCACCGGGCATCTTTATTTTGCGGCAAAATTCGCTTGTTATTGCTGCAACATCCAACCGTATTTGTGAAGAAGTATTAAGCTGCGGGTTCATTCCTTGTTAATTCGGCTGTTTTTGCCCAGATTTTCTCTAACTAAATTTTTATTTTCTCTCTCTCTTTATTTAAATCTTTTAAAGTCTTAGGGAGGCTGGAAACGTAGACCGTAAGGGACTTTCGGGGCTTAGGTGTTGTTTCCAGACAACAGGTGTTGTTTCCAGACAACAGTCATTGGCGTTCAGCCCTTTCAGCCCCTCACAGCAAATTCTCTCCCAACCCACTCCTTCACTCGGGTATCGATACAACTACCTCTTCCTCCAGTACCTCAATATTGAGGTACTTTAATTCGTGCAATCGTTTGAGTGCTTGGTAGACCGTATTCCGATCCATCTTCCAATCCTTAGCTAACGCTTGGAGTTCAAAAGTTTGTGAGCCTTCACCCCTAGGGTTCAATACTTTGAAGTGCAACAGCAGGACCCTTTCAGATGGTGTTAATACCTGGCTGATTGCTCTCATTTCTTCCAGCGTCAGCGCATAGTGATCTTCCCCTATCGCCTCAATCATCTCTGCAAAAATCTCTGCATCGCTTTGAGCGGGCACTTGTGATGCTTTGCTTGGTTGTTTGGGCGCTGGCTGCGGTGCAAAACCTTTACCTGCCATAGTTAAATTCCCCTTATCAGCTTTTACGAATCTTGGCTGGTCAGCATTCTAATCGGTAGTGCTAGAGGCTATGTGTGAAACCCTGCAAGATAGACTTGCCCCCTATCTTGCAAAGGCATCTATGCTTTCACCTTTTTAATTCCGTCCTCTCTTTTGAGAGAAGAGATCAAAAGTTAAGCAACTTCAACGTGTGAATCAATCAGCCGTTACCGGCGAATGCCGGTGACTTGTTGTAGTTCCCGCCCTAAAAGATGCCAGAGTTGCTGGCGGTGGTGGGGTTGAATCACCCGAGTGCCATTGATCCAGTGCGTCACCATCGATCGATTCAGATGTAACTGCTCGGCAAGTTTAGCTTTACTCCAGCCTTTGGCGGCTAAGGCAATCTCCAACGCATAGCCAGGAATGGTTTCTGGGACATGGTTGGCATCGGCATCGCTCAAGCCATCGCCAAACCCTTCATGATCCACTGTCAGGGTTTTGCTAACCTCCAACCGGTGCTGAATCAGAGTAGTTGGAGTAATCGCCAGGTGTGCATTCAGCCACTGTGAGAGCCAGGCTTTTGGGCGAATTTGGCTATGGGTTGGGCTACCTTCGGTGCGGCTCCAGGTCGGTTGCAGCGATCGCGGGTAGGTGCGAGGGTCAAATTTAATTTCCCAGCCGAGTTGAGTCAACGTCAGCAGAGCACTATCCCACTGCTCGAGTAATTGATGGCGCTGGTTGCGGTTCTGCTGGAGTTCTTCGACCAGACTTTGGGATTCGATCGCCGCCAGTAACGTGCCTACCCGATAGCGTCCACTCGGTTGCAGCCGACTCATCACCAGCAAAAACATGGCAAGTCTTGCCGCCAGGCGTTTGCGGTAGGGATTAATTTGTAACGTACTTTTGACCATGAAGCCGTACTGCCGCAGCGCCGCGATCGCGGCTGGCTCGGGATTCGCCAAAAAGCGTTCTGTCCAGCGACCAGGTTTGACCCAAATTACTAATTCTTCCAGGTCGGTTGCTTTGGGTTCCTGTGAACGATCGTCCTGGTTGACTGAGCGGGTACCAATATATTCCAAAGCTTCCAAGACCCAAATGGCACCTGTGGTGGCGCTAGAGTGCGGTTGCGTATCACATTGGACGATCGCCACAGAGAGACCACAGACCATCTGCACCAGGCTACTAATCCGTTTGAGAGTGCCACCTGGGGTCGAATCATCGTGCTGATCCCAGCCATAAAAGCGCAGGAGTTCACGACCTGTGAGCCGAATCTGGTCTTGCCACGGGCGATCGGCATCGCTGGCATAGGCCGCAAAAATCAGAAACAGGTACGCGGCTTCTGGGCCGAGTTGTTGCAAAATTTCCCAGGCGGCTTTGCCGGGAATCAGTTCCAACCGTTGCGTTTCTGGACTCTGCTCAAGAATCTGATGCTCAATAAAGCTGTCACCAATCCACGATCGCCAGGCTAATAATTCGGGGGCTTGCCACTCGCGACTGACAGGTGGCGTTCCTCCAGTGGTGCTACTGGCTGGTGACGAGCGGCGATGCGGGAGCACTTTGGTTGCCGGTTGCTCGACTCCTAACAACGCTTCTAACTCTGCGATCGAATAGCTTGCCAGGTCTAATGGGCTGAGCAATTGATGAGCTACCTGAGCTGCCAAGAGGCTGAGTAAACGAGCTTCTAACCAACTTTCTTCGCCAGGCTTTTTGGGGTCAGGCAGAATTGAAAGAATGTCTGGGATAGCGGATTCATCCTCAATTTCCCGGTGCTGTTCCCAGGTATCGAGTTGAGTCAAAAACCAGATTGCCGCCTTTTCCCATAAGACCGTCGATCGCAGGGCTTTCTTAAAACTCAGTTCCAGCTTGCTCAGATTCTCTGGTTCGAGAGCATGGAGCGTATCTGTGTTTTGGTACAGGTGCAATAAATCCAGAGGTTCACTGATACCCATTGCCAGCCGATCGAGCCGGACTTGATTAACGCCCATTGCCACTTGTACCAGGACCAGATGCCGAAACGATCGATTGCGGCGGAGCTTACTAGCACACGCTTTGATACGACTGGTATCGATCGGCAACGGGAAACTGACAGCGGTCATAAAAAGGCCTGACGGGGTGCGGCGGTGAATTTCACCATACCTTATGTTCCTGCCAGCCAAAAGGAGCCAAACTCTAGAACCCAGAAACCAGAAGTCTTACCTCTAGCCTCTGGCTCCTAACGTCCAGCTCCTTAAAATTATTTATTTTGTTTGGTCAAGAGAATTAACTACCGACCTTGCGGTAAGGCACAGCCTTTTCGTAGTCAATGTTGTAAGGCGAAATATTTTGCGGTGCATTCCCCATCGGGCTGATGCTGCGAGCCATGTTCATGAACAGCGACGGATCGCCAGCTTGAGAGCGCTTGTCTTGAGGAATAAAGCGTCGCACTTCGGTTTGCCAGATGATTTGAGGGAAGCCGAGCTTAGCACGGTAGTAAGCGTCGTAGCGGGGAGACTTAATGTTGAACGGCAGTTCGGAAACGGTGCCAGAGGGCAATACCCGCCGACGTTGGTAAGGCACGATATTTTCCCCGAAGTTATCCAGGTACTCTTCGCTGTTTAGGAGGTCATTGATGAACCCTGCCCGTCCCTTGGTGGCAACCACGATCGACCAAGCGATCTTTTCACGCTCGCTGTAGACCGACCGACCCAGCAGCTTCTCTACACAGTGCTCCACAAAGCGATAGTTGCTGTTGAGGTTGTAGAAGCTTTCGGTGAAGGTAGGAGACAGACACAGTCCCCGGATGAATTCCCGCACGGTGATTTGACCGTTCCGGAGTTGGGATTCTAAAGCGATTTCGCGATCGGACTTGAAGGCATGGAAGAAGATCTGCCGATAAGCGGCGCCGATCAACGCATCCATGTCAGTGGGTGAAAGAATGTTGTCTGTGGAGAAAATTCTAGGTTTTTCTTCATTGCCAACCTCATAACCAGCAACCCGCTGGTTGTTGCATGAGGGAGCGTAGGCTAAGAGGGGAATAGGCACGCTGGAGCCTCCGTAATCTTAATGGAATTTAATCAACGTTAAAGTCACTGCTTGTGTAAGCGGTTTTGCCAGAAATGGCAGATCTGACAAGGGTTTATGAGCCTTAACGAGTAAACAGTCATTCGGAATTAAGCTGCTGTTGGTGGTTATCGGTTATCAAAATGTTGACTCACAGATTGGACAACCGCACCTGAGTCGCACACTCATTACTGAGCCACTGACAACTAAACAACTGTCAACGAGCGGCTAATGGCGAATTGTTGACCGCTTACAATCACTTCTCAGAGTAGGAGATTTAGTTTCCCCTTTCTGAAATCAAGTAACAATCTGTAATATTTAACAATTTTTAATGTTTACCCTTCACCACGCCAGAAGGCCAGGGGATCCTGGGTGGATTGACAGAAGGGCCAGTAACGCAATTGGTCGGCATTTGCTCCGTTAGGAGGTTCTAGACCCAGCCCTAAACAGAGATGGTGGAGAACGTTGACAAACTGCTGATGATGCCCAAAGTCGCCGCTGTAAGCATGGGCATACTCATGCGCAACAATGCTTAGCCAGTCCTGTGGCAGGATCCGACCGACATCCACCAGAATCGCGATCGGGCAACTCAGAACATTGCACAACCCATCAATGCCAAAGGCAGGCGCTAGCGGTACGGCAAAAATTTCGACTGCTGGGCGATCGGTGGGATGAAAGCAAGCATGGCAAGCCTCCAGACATCGCTGAAGTTCGGTGTTGACAGCCTCAATTTGCTGCCCAATCCAGGTGCAGATGGCGACGCGATCGCGCAAATTTTGCATCACGTCCACCATCCCCGGCTCTAACACCAACGCCTGCACCTGTTGGATATATTCCACTCCTCGCTGATAGGCAGCGACATCGGTCAACGGATAGTTCATTACCAGCCGAAGACCGGTTGCAACATGGCAGGTTGGGCAGTTGTTTCGCTAGTGGGAAGCGCATCCTCCTCGATCCGGCTTTCGGTACAGAAAGAGGCTGTACTAAAACCGCCAAACCGTTTCACAGTGCTGGTGCGCATCCGCAAATTGGGACCAGCAAACCAGAATCGCTCGATCGAACTCATGGTTTCGTATTCGGTGGTCAGCACTAAACCACCGTCTTCATCCATGTGGAACTGTCCCACGACGGGCATGATTTCGGCATATCCCCGTTCGCGTAACAATCTGCCCTGTCTGGGGTTCCCTTCATCTGGGACGATCGCAAACACGGTTTTGCCTTCGTGGTTTTCTTCGCCTTCCCGGTCCCAAGACATGGAACCAGCCCAGCGGACCCGTGAGCCACCTACGGTCAAGCTGGGGTCAACGTTGTGTAATTGGCATAGTTCAATAATCTCGGGGTGATCCGCCTCCAGCGATTCCACCACAATTTCTGAATCACCGACTTCTGAGCGCCGGAAGGCTAAGTGCTGCGTTGTGCGCTGCGATCGCCATCTGCCAGCACTTTGTCGAAAAAACTCTACTGCGTCCATTGCGTTTATCGATCGTTCATTGCTCAACGTCTTTGATCATAAAACCTGGCTTTCCGGTTTCTGGTCGCAACAAAAAACCTCAGTCAATTCGACTGAGGTAATCCATTCTCACTAGAGAGTCTCAATTCTTCTGAAAACGTTGCTCTGATGCTGGTCTGGAGGATTCCCAATTAGGCTTAGCTAGCGGCAAAGGAGGTCAGAATAAACCCAAGTACCAATAGGCTGGCCAGTGCACCCTGGAGCATGTAGCGGTTTTGCTGATCTTCATTCGGGTACTCGGCGTAGTACATGGTGGGTTCGACGGCGTAGTTGTTCAGGATGCCTTCTTCGTTAGTGGTGTACATAGAATTTCCTCTGGTTAATTACTGTAAATGTGACTGACTGGCTGGAAGATGACTGGCGTCTTTTAGCTGACTGCCAAAGCGGTTAACACGATGAAGGCGACCAAGAGAGAGGCGACTGCGCCCTGGAGTTTGTAGCGGTTTTGCTCCATTTCGGTGGGGTACTCAGCGTAGTACATCGCAGGCTCGACGGCGTAGTTGTTTAGGATGCCTTCTGAAGTGGTGGTGTACATGGTGGTGACCTCTGGGGGAATGTGTCTCTTGCCTTATGTAAATTAATGTAACAGCAAATGTAACAATTTGCAACAAAGCTTGACTTTTTCTCGATTAGTCTTCCTTATTATTGTCTTCAACAAAACAGGGATATGGTTAACATCCCTGTTAAGCGCTAGTGGGTATTGGTTTCAGCCTTTGGCTAGCTAGTAACTGTTTTCTGTTCCACCCCAAAGCCGACCAGCAGCACCTCATCCAGAGGGTTTCCCTCTTCAGGACGGCGATAGTTCACAATTTTGCGAATCCGCAGGTTGGGGTTGACCAACGTAATCGAGTCTACAGACACCACACGGCTGTAGTAGGTGGTCATCAGCAATTCGCGGCTCTCGGCATTGAACTGAAACTTGGACACGATCGGCTTGGCTTCTTCATAGGCTTGATCGCGCAGATAGTCTCCAGTCAGCATTGAGGAGCCTGACGGTTCATAGACAAACATTAGGTTCAGGGATTGCGACACCCGTTCACCTTTCTCAGACACTGTGTCGAATGCCAGATGGAATCCCGGAAACTGCTCAACATCCGGGCGATCAGCGTATTGGTTATCGCTTAACACTTTGGCTTTGCGATCAGGCGTTAATGGCTGGATGGCAAACTTTGTGTGCGATCGCTCGACCTCCTGCTGCGGCAAGTAGTGGTAGGTGCGCTCGGTCGTCCAGTGCCCCACACAATGCTCAAAAAACTGCTGAAACTGCTGTACGGCATCCATAGCTTGTTTCCAACCCAGATAGAACGGTTAGAAGTCAGGATAAGCGATGGTTTCGGTAAACTACGTTGCATTTTGACCTTCCACCAGGGGGTAGATGCTGGATCAGGGTTGCCACGCCACCCTGATGGTTAAGCACATTGCGTTGAATTCCCCCTGTAAGTATTCCTATGACACCCCCCGAAAACACCACACCCATGCACCAGGTTGATCCGCCGACCTCCCGCCCGCCGGAAGGTACGGATATGAATGTCAAGCCTTCCACCATGTACATCGTGGGGATATCAGCCTGCATTCTGTTGATTCTGATTGCCGCGTATAGCGCGTATCACGGCATCACCAGCTAGCGATCGAACCCTAACCCAATTCCAACCATCTCGCGCAACCTGCTTGAATGGGATCCCCGTACCCTTTTAGGCAGGTTTTGCGTTTGCTATTCGAGCGAGCGAAAATCCTTCTGCGGATACTGTCTTAGCCTTATTTGGGCACTCTATAGTGCAAATAAGCTGGAAATGCTAAGAATTTAGGCGTTAAAGTGACCCAGATTCAGCAATATTCACAATTCTGCTAACTCAGTCTCCTAAGGGCTGCTATTCAGTTCGCCAGCCCAATACGCTCTGAAAGTATAAATACTTACAGAATCTATCTAGCATTCTGCCAAAATCTGCTAAACCTGCTTGCTAAACCTCTCCCCTTCCCCCGACCTGGCACCTGATCGATCCGCTAGTTCACCCCATATGATGAACAAATACAACAGAAAGTAAAAAAATGTTGTTATTTTCTTGACTCAAACTTCTTATTATGTAGTTGCTACTCTGAATGAGGTTCCGTCTCGATGACATTTCCGATCAACACCGCGCAGCTATCTGCTGAAGCCTTAGTGGAAGAGTTTTTTCGGCGATCGGAGGGCAATTGGCGCTCTGAACGTCGCTACTACACCCTGACCAATGGGGAAACGCAGGAAGTCGTCAGTTTTGTTACGGTGCAGTTCTTGCCGCAAGGTAGCCCAGAGCTGATTCAGTTGGCTCAAGCCCATGAACTAGCAGACACATCGGCTCTGACCTGTGGGGCTTTAACGACCTGGAATAGCCACTACACCATGACTGACCGGAAAGAGTCATCGGGGGCAACTGTGTTTGGGGTGTTGGGCGATCGGCTCTATCGCGATCGCGGGTTTGCCACTACGAAACCCATCACCGCTCAGTTTTCGCTGCCTGAACCGACCACCTTACGGCTGAGAACGGAATACAACCAATCCGTCTTCGAAGAGGAAATTAAACTGGTTGGCAGCAAATATCGCACTCGCCAAACCATCATCTCCCGTGCCGGTGAGGAACAGATGATTGGGCAATATTTAGAACGCCGAATTTAGCCCAATACCAGCTAATGGTTGAACTTCCGCAAAATCTAACAAATACTTAAGCTCTGTCCTGCTAAACAGGGCTTTTTTTATTGCGAAATATTACCTGTTAAGTTTCTCTACTTCTGAGCGAAAAGTGTTGACAGAATTGGCAACTTAACTGGGTCAAGAGCGGTTTTATTGCGAAATATTAAGCAAAATCATTAAGGATTTCGGGGAATTATAGAGGCGCGATCGCCTGATAGGAAAAGGCTAGAAGCCGATCTACCCGTACCTCTGGAAAAGACGGTAATTGTTACGGTTTGTGAAAAAATAACAACTTCTCACAATTCGTAACAAATATGGTCACTCCAGCATTGTATAAAGGGATTTTGAAGGGGGAAAACGCAGACAAGTTTTGCCAAAGCCCTGATTCTCCGGGCTTTCCAGCCTCTCATACTTGTTATGAAGTTTTCTCAGATTCGAAATTAGAGTCTGAAAAACAAGACCAAATCACTTGTGAGCTGGCATTCAGGACTGGAAAGTTTGAACTATCAGATTTGGGTCTGTTTTTATTCTCTTCAGGGCTGCGTTTGTAGCCTGCAATCAATAACTGATTTGCTTCAGTTTTGAAAGAAACCCATACTCAACCGATCAATTAGGAGATTCAAGCTATGCTAGACGCGTTTGCCAAGGTTGTTGCCCAGGCTGATGCACGTGGTGATTATGTTAGCGGCGATCAAATTGATGCGTTGAGCGCGTTCGTACGCGATGGCAGCAAGCGCCTTGATGCAGTTAACCGGATCACCGGTAACGCTTCCGCTATCGTTGCAAATGCAGCTCGTGCTTTGTTCGCTGAGCAACCTCAACTGATTGCTCCTGGTGGTAATGCTTACACCAACCGTCGGATGGCTGCTTGCCTCCGCGACATGGAAATCATCCTGCGCTATGTGACCTACGCTACTTTCACTGGCGACGCTAGCGTTCTCGACGATCGCTGCCTGAATGGTTTGAAAGAAACCTACTTGGCTCTGGGTGTACCTGGTGGTTCTGTGTCCACTGGCGTTCAAAAGATGAAAGAAGCAGCTCTAGCAATTGCTAACGATCCTAACAACATCACTCGTGGCGATTGCAGCGCTCTGATGGCTGAAATCTCCAGCTACTTCGATCGCGCAGCAGCAGCAGTTGCTTAACTTTCCCGTTGTCTGAGTTGATGCCTTAAAGGTCGCAACTCGTCAAACACAGTCTTTTTTCAACGTCAAAATTGTAAACACTAGGGAGAAACTAGATCCATGAAGACCCCTTTAACTGAAGCAGTTGCAGCTGCTGATTCTCAAGGTCGTTTCCTGAGCAGCACCGAACTCCAAGTTGCTTTCGGTCGTATGCGTCAAGCTGGCGCTAGCTTAGAAGCCGCTAAAGGTTTGTCCGGCAAAGCTCAAAGCTTGGCTGAAGGCGCTGCTAACGCTGTGTACCAAAAGTTCCCCTACACCACCCAAATGCAGGGCAACAACTACGCAGCTGATGCTCGTGGTAAAGCCAAGTGCGTTCGTGACATCGGCTACTACCTGCGGATGATCACCTACTGCTTGATCGCTGGTGGCACAGGTCCGATGGATGAGTACCTGATCGCTGGTTTGGCTGAAATCAACAGCACCTTCGAACTGTCTCCTAGCTGGTACGTTGAAGCTCTGAAGCACATCAAAGCTAACCACGGCCTGAGCGGAGATCCTGCTGTTGAAGCTAACTCCTACATCGACTACGCTATCAACGCCCTGAGCTAGATCGCGTTTTTTAGCCCGGCAAGGTAAGCAGGCTATCGGCAGTTGCTCGTAGTTGTTTACCTTACCGGGCAGTTTTTTTGCACACAGGCATGGAACCAGGCTGAAACAACCTTTCTAAAAACGTTTCTAGGTCGCGTTAATAGCGGGAGATACGATCATGGCGGGTTTAGCAGAAGCGGGACGATTGGGAATTAGACCATTTGATGTGCAGCCAGTAGAACTCCGTCCGAATTGGACGGCTGATGATGTAGAAAGTGTCATTCGGGCTGCCTATCGTCAAGTCTTAGGGAACGAGCATTTAATGCAAAGTGAGCGGCTAACCAGTGCCGAGTCACTCTTGCGCCAAGGGGTAATTACGGTTCGTGATTTTGTGCGAGCGATCGCGCAGTCGGAACTATATCGGAACAAGTTTTTCTATTCCAATTTTCAAACTCGGTTTATTGAGTTGAACTATAAGCATCTGCTGGGTCGCGCACCCTATGATGAGTCAGAAATTGCTTACCACGTTGATCTCTATACATCCCAGGGTTACGAAGCAGAGATTAACTCTTACATTGACTCTGTGGAATATCAACAAAGCTTTGGTGAGAGTATTGTTCCTCACTATCGGGACTTCCAAACGGATCACCCCGGTCAAAGAACCGTAGGCTTTAGCCGCCTGTTCCAGCTTTACCGGGGTTACGCCAATAGCGATCGGGCGCAAGGCAAGAAACAAGGACGGTTAACCTGGGAAGTTGCCAAAAATTCAGCCTCTCCCATCAGCGCTCCTGGTGGTTCAGGCGCATTAGCCGGGCAAGCCGGTGGACCTCGCGGTGGGTTGTATCGGATTCGGGTGACGCAAGCCGCGTCTTCGACCACCACCGTTGTGCGCCGCAGTGCTACCGAGATTTTGGTTCCTTATGAGCAACTGTCTAGTAAGTTGCAGCAATTGAACCGCTCTGGTAGCAAAGTGGTCAGTATTACCCAATCCTAAGCAAATTCAGACCATTGGTGATGGGTCATGGGTGGCAGAGTGCTAGCTATGACCTATCGCCTATGACCCATATCTTCTGAATAGGCTTATTCAAAAATTAGCCGTGTTACGCAAGGAGAATTTTAGGTGGCTATTACAGCAGAAGCATCCCGGTTGGGAACAACCGCCTTTAGTGAAACTGCTCCAGTTGAGTTGCGCCCAGTTGCCACAAAAGAGGATGTCGAGAACGTCATTCGTGCCGTTTATCGCCATGTTCTAGGCAATGATTACCTGATGAAGTCGGAGCGGTTGGTGAGTGCAGAATCGCTGTTGCGCGATCGCAAAATCACCGTGCGTGACTTTGTCCGCCAAGTGGCAAAATCTGACCTCTACAAAACGAAGTTCTTCTACAACAACTTCCAAAGCCGCACGATCGAACTCAACATCAAGCACTTACTGGGTCGCGCTCCTTACGATGAATCGGAAATCATCGAGCATTTGGATCGCTATCAAACCGAGGGCTACGATGCTGACATCGATTCCTACATCGATTCCCCCGAATACACTCGGTACTTTGGCGAAAACATTGTGCCCTACTACCGAGATCTAGAAACCAATGGTCGGGGACAACGGACAGTTGGCTTCAGCCGAATCTTCCAACTGTACCGGGGTTACGCTAACAGCGATCGGGCGCAAGTCGGTGGCAAAACGCCTCGGTTAGTGACTGAATTAGGTCGCAATACGGCGTCTACCGTTGTGGCTCCGGGCGGCAATGGTGCGGGCTATCGGGCTTCGCTGAAAGGCGTTACCCCAAACAGTGCTTTCCAAGGTTCAGCCGCCTTTGGCTCTGGTCGGTTGTTCCGGGTAGAAGTAGCTGGTCTCTCGACTCCTCGCTATCCTCGCGTTCGCCGCAGTAACAAAGCCGTGATCATTCCTTACGAGCAGTTGTCTGATCACATGCAGCGGGTGCAACGGGAAGGCGGCAGAATCGCTAGCATCACTCCGCTCTAAACGCTTGAACGTAGCAACCAGAATTCAGACTCGGCTCTGGGTTCTGGTTTTCTACCTTCAGATTCCACTGCGATTAAATCTTGTTTGGAGAAATAGGAATTATGATGAACCAAGTTGTGACTGGAACATCTGGTAGCAGTCGTTGTTTTCAGTATGAAGTGCAAGGCTTGCGTCAGAGCGATGACACCGAAGGGATGAATTATCAAATTCGTTCTAGTGCCAGCGTATTCATGACCGTGCCTTACAACCGGATGAATGAAGCCATGCAGCGGATTACCCGGATGGGCGGCAAGATTGTCAACATTAAGCCGATCGGCTAATTAGCCCCCAGTTGTATTCCCCGATCGAGTCCCCCTTATTCCCCTCAGAGCTATGGATGAGTTCACTTCTGAGCAGTTTGGTGCTGACTCATCAGCCGACCAAGCGGCTTCGCTCACGATCGAGCAGGCGATCGCCAATCTCCAGGGCGATGACTGGGGACAACGATACTATGCAGCCTGGTGGTTAGGTCGGTTCCGGGTTCGCACTCCGGAGGCGGTTGAGGCGTTAATAGCCTCCCTAACCGACGAGGCGGATCGCACTCCCGATGGGGGGTATCCGCTGCGACGCAATGCCGCCAGAGCCTTAGGAAAATTGAACGATCGCCGAGCAGTTCCTGCCCTGATTCAGTGTTTGGACTGCTCGGATTTTTATGTGCGGGAAGCGGCGGCCCAGTCTCTGGGTTCTTTAGGCGATCGGGCGGCGGCTGAACCCCTTTTACAGTTGTTAGCCGGGGGAGTTGAGGCGGCTCAACCGATTCCTGGCTGTCCTCATCTAGCCCAACCCTATGATGCCGTGATTGAAGCGCTGGGAGCATTGGGCGCTACCGCAGCAGTTCCACACCTGCAACCGTTTCTAGAGCATCCTACAGCGATCGTGCAGTACGCCACGGCACGAGCCTTATATCAACTCACTGGGGAAGCACAGTACGGAGAGCGTCTGGTCACGGCATTGTCTGGTAGTACCTTACAATTGCGCCGAGCCGCACTTGCCGACCTGGGAGCGATCGGGTATCTTCCGGCAGCTGAGGCGATCGCGGAAACCCTTGCCGAAAATAGCTTAAAACTAATTTCCCTCAAAGGACTACTGGAACATCAGGTGAATCAAACTCCCTCTAGCGAGGTTTCAGCCGAGGCGATCCGAGTTATGAGTTTGATGGACAGTCTGCTTTGAGCAAGACTGCTGACTATACCTCTCCGTGACTTCTGACATCACATCAAGCATTTACAGTTTGTTACTTATCGATCGACAGTCATCGCATAGCGAACAATGAAAGGCAGATAGGAAACGTCCACTTTTAACATCCCCTGCTTATGTCCAATGCTGCTCTAGCTCAAAGCCTGATTCGTGCCGTTAATGAGGCTGCTTCTGCTGCCAGCTTACTGGAAGCGGTGCAGCAGCTAGCTGCCGCTCAGCTGGAAGAAACTATACCTACCTTGATTGCCACCCTCAGCTACAATAACCCCGGTGCTGCCGTAGCGGCTGTGGATGGATTGGTCGCGATCGGAAAACCAGCGGTTCAGCCTTTACTCGATTTATTAGATAGTCATAACTACACTGCCCGTGCCTGGGCGATTCGGGCACTGGCTGGGATTGGCGACTCACGCGGATTAGATGAGCTATTAGATGCTGCCCAGAACGATTTTGCCTTGAGTGTCCGTCGGGCGGCGGCTAGGGGGTTAGGGACCCTGCACTGGTATGAGTTAGCCAGCGATCGGGTTCAAGCGGCTCAAGTAGCTGCCCTTACGGCGCTACTGAAGGTCTGCCAGGATCCAGAGTGGGTCGTCCGTTATGCTGCCATTACTGGACTGCAAGCGTTAGCGAGCGCTGCCAGTACCCTACAACCCAATTTAGTTCTAGACATTCAGCACCACCTGAAGCAATTCGCTGAAACTGAAACCGATTTAACGGTACGAACCCGGATTTGCTGGGCACAGCAACAACTACGAGCCCCTTCAACATCCAGCCCATCGCTGGTCTACGCGACAGACATTGGCATCGGCTTGGAACTGGACTGGCAGCGCACAGTAGACAACCTATATCAGCGGAAATTTGAGGAGCGATCGCACACGCTGCCGGAAGGCGACCCCCGCCGCTATAAAAAGTTGGTCGAAGTGCTTCAAACTCACTAATCGCTAGAACCCAGGCTAGATGGGTGATTCAGGCGTATTATTATGACTTTATCGCCTGAATTGCCATTAAAATCGCAGGCAGAGCTGAATGCCTTATCTGCGGGTCATTCCCATGAGTTGTGTGATCGCCTTGTTTAATCAGGCTGGAGGCGTGACGAAAACCACGCTTTGCCTCAATATCGGCTATGCCCTGAGCCAGCGTAATTATCGAGTGTTGCTCGTGGATATGGATCCCCAGGCATCACTAACGCTGTTTATGGGGTTAAATCCTTTAGAGCTACCAGCCACTATCTATAACGCTCTAGTAGAGCAAAAACCCTTACCAATTCAGCCCCAGATCCACCAGATGGATTTGGTGCCAGCTAACCTGAACCTAAGTACCACAGAATACCAACTGGCGAACGATCCAGCTCGGCAGAATTGTTTGAAGCAAGCCTTGGAGCCTGTGCTGAAGCACTACGACTTTATTTTGATCGACTGCTCACCCAGCTTAGGTTTGCTCAACTATGCCACGTTGGTCGCAGCTAACTATGTGCTAGTACCGATTCAGACGCAGTTTAAGTCGTTTCAGAGTACCGATTTGTTACTCCGGACGATCGCCACTGTCCGGCGCACCAATCCGAGTTGTAAAGTAAGAATCGCTGGATTTATTCCTACCTTGTACGATGCCCGCAATTCGCAAGATAGCCGAACGCTAGAAGCCGTAAAAGAACGGCTGCCTGCGGCTGCCTATGTCTATCCGCCGATTCCGCGATCGACCGCTTTTGCCGACGCATCTGAGCGCCAAATGCCACTAGCAGTGTACTCTCCCAAACATCCAGCTTTAGCCCTGCTAAATCAAATCGCCGAAAATCTGGAGCAACTAAAGTGAGTCGGAAAAGCCACCAACCCTACCTGGGACAACTGACGGCACTGGACAGTTATTTAAGCCTGGAATCGGCTCCAGCTGCCGACCAAACGCTGGCTCTAGCGCAAATTCACCTACCTAAACAACAACCCCGACGCTATTTTGACCCGCAAAAAATGGAGGGCTTAGTGGAGTCGATTAAGCTGCATGGGATTCTGGAACCCCTGCTCGTTCGACTCACCCCTAACCACCAATATGAACTGGTGGCGGGTGAACGCCGCTACCGAGCTGCCCAAACAGCAGGCTTAACGACGGTTCCGGTCGTAGTGCGATCGCTGACCGACCAGGAAGCCTTACAAATTGCACTGATTGAGAACTTGCAACGGGAAGACCTCAATCCAGTTGAAGAAACGGAAGGTATCCTCCAACTATTAGCCATCAAATTGGAGTGCTCAGTTGCCGATGTTCGCCGTTTGCTGTATCAAATGAAAAACACGGCAGAACAGGAAGCTCGTCTGAAAGCTCAAGGTCTACCGGCAGAGCCAACCACTAAACCTACAAGGGCGAAACCGGGCAAGCAGAAACAGCAAATCACTGCGCAACAGGCTCCCGAAGAGATTGTGCTTGCCGTCTTTGCCAGTTTAGGACTGATGACGTGGGACTCGTTTGTGAAAAATCGGCTGCCCCTCCTGAACTTGCCGACCGACATCCTCGAAGCGCTTCAGCAAGGTCAAATTGCTTATACCAAAGCGATCGCCATTTCTCGGGTCAAAGACTCTAGTAAGCGCCAAGCCTTGCTCAAAGCCACGATTCAGGAGGACTTATCCATTGCCGAACTACGGGAACGGATTACCACGATCGCCCACAGTAGTACCCCCAAGGCAGCCTTACCGTCCCCCAAAACTACAGTTGAATCCTTAGCCCGACGGGTCGTGAAAGCCAAACTCTGGGAAAACCCGAAGAAATGGAAACAAGCCCAAACCCTACTGGCTAAATTAGAAGCCTTGATTGCTGACGTTTAGCTGTGAGTAGCGAGTGCCATCCGAGCTTCTAGAATCGCGGTTCGGAGTTGGTCAATGCCGATGTTCTTATAGTTTTTGATGCGATAGCCCCGATCGCGCCGCAACTCCTGAGCAAGTTTTACGAGTTGCCGCCAAGAGTAGCCGGATAGATCGGGATCCGGCTGCACCAGTTCGGAGACAGGGAAACTGGCTGGAACTGGAGGTAACTCAGAGGCTGAGAGCCTAGTAGGCGTAACTCGGTGCTGGCTGGGGGTAATCAGCCAACTGATGCAGAACATATAGACCACAAACAGAACAACACCAAACATATTCAATTCTCCAAATGTTGGGGGTTGCAAGACTGGCAAATCTTGAACAGCAAGGGTCTTGTAGCGCTCTGACCTCGCTTTTCCTGTCACCATACTGGATAGAACTGGGGGTGTCAACGGGTTTTGAGCATTTTATTTGGGGCAGAGGATGACGTTCTGAAGGGCACGATCGCCCAAGCCCATCTTGATCCCAGAGCCACCCTTGCCCCAAGTCGCTTAAGAACAAAAATCAGCCAGCCAACGTACTACAAGGTTGGACTAAATTTGGACTGTAGTATCTATGTGACAGAGCCTGCCAAGCCGCATTCTGTCGTTGACAGCGATCGCCACAAGTCTGATGGCTGCATTGCCCTTCTGCGGCTGCCGCAGAAGGACCTGCTAGTTAGCCCAGGTCCAACTTTAGATTTATCGCTGCTAGCCAAATTAACCCTCTTGTTTCTATACAAAGATAGAAAAGCCCCTCCAAAAACTCTATCCTCTGTGCACTATATAGCCCTTCTCTTGGTAGGTTCCTTTCCTGAATTCAGTTGATATTCTGGAATCATGAAAGCTGCACTGGTCGGACAAATTCTATCGTCCCAATTGCTTCTGATTCTCTAAAGTAATCGCGCAGTTGTTACCAATGCTTATAGGACACTAACCAAGACGTGTAGACCTTTTTTATTCAGCTACTTTGTCATTTTCCATCATCTTAATTCAACTAAAATGATGTCCGAATAATGACCGTCTAGGGTTATATGAACCAATTATCAATCAACTAAACTGCGCTATTTTGCAGGTCTCTTTGTGAACGTTGAACTTGGAGGAAATGATGGACATTCTTGCATGGATTGTTTTAGGTCTTTTAGCTGGTGCAATCGCTAAGGCAATTTATCCTGGTCGTCAAGGTGGCGGCATTCTAGGAACACTAATTTTGGGTGTTGTGGGTGCTTTCGTTGGTGGTTCTCTGTACAACCTGTTGGTCAATGGAACCATTGCCCTATCAGCTTCTAGCTTGAGTATTGGTGGCGTATTCGTTGCAGTTCTGGGCGCAATCATTGCTCTGTTTATCTACTACGCGATCGCTCGTCGGGGTGCTTACTAAAACCCAAGCGATCGGCTAGAACTCTGCTTTATCAGTTCTAGCTATCCAAGCAATTGAAGATTAAATGTTAGCCTTTGTCAGTAATCGACAAAGGCTATTGTTATAGATAATCTAGAATTCTTAGTAAATTGCAGCCCCTACTATGACTTAGCAAAGGCTGCAAAACGATGGATATCCCTGCTGTTTTGCTGGGTCTATCTTCAACTTAATGGCTGAGCTCAACTTATTGGTCTGTCAATAGGATAGAGTCTACCTATAACTAATGACAGTTTTAGAAAAAATTGCAACTGTCATAGTTTAAATCCTAAAAATTAACGAGCTAGTTGTGATTCTTTTGAGAAAATCGTCGTAATTGCAACACAACAAAAAAGCCTAGTAAATTACCAGGCTTTCTATAGGGTCTATTAGGAGGAGGTTCGTCTTTTGAGCAAGGGTTGAGAGCCAACCGGGGAGACTGTAATCAAGCGCTAGAGAGATAGAAAGAATTCTGTTCAGAAACTTATCGCAGTCCAGCGTAAGTTACGCCACGATAAGTCAGGGTTTGCATTGAGAACGCTGGTCGTGAGGCAGCGGTTTTAAATTGAGTGGACACACCGCGATACTTACCATTTGCGTGAACATCGGAAACTTCCAGAGAGGGGGCAGGCTGGTAAGACGTTCCGCGATAGAAGAGACTCATGGAGCTAGTTCCTGATAGTTTCGTTGGGCTTATAGGATTAATCTTGCCGGTTTTCCTGGTTTCATGAAGTGACTGAAACCAGAGATGTGAGTGAGATTCAGCAGTCAGCTCTATGTCTAAACGCACAACAAATTCGTGATCCAGTCTGGCTCAATGCTATGACCTGGATAACCAAAAGATGTGATTTAAATTTCTAGCTACAGGGAAACAAGTTGAGGATGCGTAACCAAATTTTGGGGACGGTAGTCCGATCGCTTCAGCCAGCGCTGCTTCACACTGTCATGTAGCTCCGCATCTGAGGAAATCTGGCGCCATTGGATCATATTAGGGAGATAGCCATACCAGCCGGGATTGTTATTAAAATCGCTAGCTGCTTGGGAAACGAGCTTGTACTGGATGCGAGATGCATCGAACTCTAGCTTGAGTCCCGCACGATGGACTTCATCCATCATCCATTGCAAAGCGCTATCAGACAGTCCTCGATTTTGGGTAGTGCCTCCACCGACACAACCATGTCCACCGGGAAACCAAACCTGGCGCAAAATTTGCGATCGCGATGCCGCTTGTTGTTCCATCAGGGTGACATCAAAAATATGGCGGAGTTCATCGATCGCCACCGCATGTAAGGCCACCTGAATCAGTGGGCTTAACTTGCAGTCGTGAAATTTATACCGAGCATTCACCATACGATCGAAGGGCAGCCACGATACCAAATCGGGCAGTCCCAAAGCGCAGACTGTATCCCAGCAACCCAATAACGTGATCGGCACCCGCAGGCTTTGATGCTTCTGCTGAAAGGCAAATGCCGCTTGCTGCCGTTGCTCAGTGCCACGAATCCGATAGATCTCGTAGGCAGTATCCGCCGCACAAATACTGGAGCGAGATAGCAAGCCAGAACAATGAATTAGTCCGCCCAGGCTACGAACGGTGTAAGCTCCCCGACTAAACCCAAAAAAATAGATCTCATCTCCGGGTTCATAGTTCAGACACAGAAAGCGATAGGCATGCTTGATGTTGGTATCAATTCCCCAACCAAAAGCACCACCGGGCAGCTTATCGTACCAATTAGTGCCCAGCCCTTCTTCATAAAAAACTACTTGGGGAGTGCCGTCGTTAGCGATCGGTTTCACCGCTTGAGCAATCAGAATCACATTACTTGGGCAATCACTCGCCAACTTATTCCAAGTGCCATCACAGCAGACTACCAAGCGCTTCATCGACACCCCTTCTTCTTAAGCCACAGTATGGTGACGCTTTTGGCACCACCATCTCATAGCTACCACGCCTTTCCAGTTTCAGCGAAATTCTTTCCGGTCAACAGTTGTTGATATTTTCTGAAGCAAACCGACGCGGCTAAACTCAACTCGATACAATCAATAAGCCAGTTCATCATCACCTGATCACGATGAAACTCTGTGAGGTCCGCCCTGTACCACCAAGGTTGTTGCAACACGCCTGGGTTAGTCGTCAAGAATCGCTAACAAACCGCTTGAGCGAGGCGCGATCGCTGTTTAGTTTCAGTTAATTAATTCTCGAATCCTTGCTCCCACAGAATTTCGTTGCAGCCACAAAAATCTTCAAAATTTATTCGCTTCAAACTCAGAGCATTTAGTCTATTAATCATGCTATAGACCATATTACTCATTCCCTGACGCCGCTCTTCTACAGCCTATTCTGTCATCAGTTGCTGCATGCTCAGGTTGCCCACGTTTGCCTCACCTGCTGTTTGATTTCTGCCTTGATCACATTGAGAGAAGCCTGCCCATGAATAGTCATGATCTGCCACTAAAACAAGGTCTGTATGATCCGCAGTTTGAGCATGATGCCTGTGGAGTTGGGTTCATTGTGCATATGAAAGGGCAGCCATCCCACGCGATCGTGGAGCAAGGTTTAACCATTCTGCTGAATCTGGATCACCGAGGCGCTTGCGGTTGCGAAATCAATACTGGCGACGGGGCTGGGATTTTGATGCAAGTGCCACATAAGTTTTTGCAGAAGGTTGCCGCTGCCGTAAACGTCACCTTGCCAGAAGCTGGGCAGTATGGTGTGGGCATGATCTATACCTCTCCCGATCCAACCGTCCGGGCAGACAGCCAACGGCTGTTTGAGGCGATCGTCGCGGAGGAAGGGCAACAAGTTTTAGGCTGGCGAGATGTGCCGACGGACAATGCCTCGCTCGGCAACACAGCTAAAGCCAGCGAACCGTTCATGCAGCAGGTGTTTATCCAGCGCAGTCCAGATCTGGTCGATGACCTAGCGTTCGAGCGCAAACTCTACATTATTCGCAAGCGATCGCACAACGCCATTCGCGCCACGGGAATTAACGGTTATTGGTATCCGTCGAGTTTGTCCTGCCGAACGATCGTCTACAAAGGCATGTTAATGCCCGTTCAGGTTGGGCAGTATTACCCCGACTTACAAGACCCCGATCTGGAAAGTGCGCTAGCACTGGTACACTCTCGCTTCAGCACCAACACCTTCCCGAGTTGGGAGCGATCGCACCCCTACCGCTACATTGCCCACAACGGCGAAATCAATACCCTGCGCGGCAATATCAACTGGATGCACGCCCGCCAGTCGTTGTTTGAGTCGGAGCTGTTTGGCGACGACATGCAGAAAGTTCAGCCTGTGATCAACATCGATGGCAGTGACTCACTGATTTTCGATAATGCGCTGGAATTGCTAACGCTGGCAGGACGATCGTTACCTCATGCCGTGATGATGATGATTCCAGAACCCTGGACGGCACACGAGTCGATGAGCGCGGAGAAGAAAGCCTTTTACAAATACCATTCCTGCCTGATGGAACCCTGGGATGGGCCTGCCTCGATCGCCTTCACCGATGGCACGATGATGGGCGCTGTCCTCGATCGCAACGGCTTAAGACCTTCCCGCTACTACGTCACCAAAGATGATCTGGTGATTATGGCATCAGAAGCAGGCGTATTACCGATCGAGCCAGAGCGAGTCGCCTTCAAAGGGCGGCTGCAACCCGGTCGTATGTTCCTGGTAGATATGAAAGCGGGTCGGATTGTCGCGGATGAGGAAATTAAGACCGCGATTACGGCGGCTCAACCCTACGGAGACTGGCTCGATCAACATCTAATGCCACTGGCTCAGTTACCGACACCAGCCACAGCACCAACTCTAGATGCCACCACTGCCATCCCGTTACTGCAACAACAAATGGCATTTGGCTACACGTTCGAGGAACTGAGATTGTTACTCTCTCCGATGGCGCGAGATGGCGTGGAAGCGATCGGAGCAATGGGAGCCGATACGCCTCTAGCCGTGTTGTCCGATCGCCCGAAACTGCTATACGACTACTTCAAGCAACTGTTTGCCCAGGTGACGAACCCGCCGATCGACTCGATTCGGGAAGAAATCATTACTTCCGCCGAAACGACGATCGGCGCGGAACGCAACCTGCTGAAACCGGAACCGGAAAGCTGTCATTTGATCGAACTGAAAACGCCGATTCTGACCAACGCCGACCTTGCGAAGCTGAAAGCGATCGATACCGCTGGCTTTAAGTCCAGCACGTTACCGATTCTATTCAACCCTCAAGATGGGGTGAAAGGTCTGGAAGCTGCCATCACGGAACTGTGCGCTCAAGCCGACCAGGCGATCGCCAATGGTGTCAGCATTCTGATCCTCAGCGATCGTGGTATTGACTCTACCCACGCTCCGATTCCGGCACTCCTGGCGGTCGCTGGGCTACATCACCACCTGATCCGCAATGGCACTCGCACCCGCGTTGGCATGGTGCTGGAATCCGGTGAACCGCGCGAAGTCCATCACTTTGCCGTACTGATTGGTTATGGCTGTGGCGCGATCAATCCTTACCTGGCGTTTGAAACGATCGCCGACATGATTCAGGAAGGCTTGCTGGTGAATGTGGAGCCGGAAACCGCGAGCAAAAACTACATCAAGGCTGTGACCAAAGGTGTGGTAAAAGTCGCCTCTAAGATTGGCATCTCCACCCTACAGAGTTACCGAGGCGCTCAGATCTTTGAGGCGATCGGGCTAAATCAATCGGTGATTGACCAATACTTCACCTGGACGGCTTCCCGGATCGAAGGCGCGGATCTCGAAGTGATCGCGAAAGAAGCGATGTTACGCCATCACCATGCTTTCCCCGATCGGGAGGTCAACGGGCATAACCTGGATGTCGGCGGCGAATACCAGTGGCGCAAGGATGGGGAAGCCCACCTCTTCAGTCCCGAAACCATCCACACCTTGCAAAAGGCGGTGCGAACTGGCAGCTACGAGGCTTACAAACAGTACGCTCAACTGGTGAATGAGCAGAATCAGAAGTACTTCACCCTGCGGGGATTGCTCAGCTTCAAAGCTCGACAGCCGATTCCGATCGAAGACGTGGAACCCATTGAGTCCATCCTGTCCCGGTTCAAAACCGGAGCCATGAGCTACGGTTCCATTTCCAAGGAAGCCCACGAAAGTCTGGCGATCGCCATGAACCGAATCGGCGGTAAGTCCAACACTGGGGAAGGCGGCGAAGATCCCGATCGCTACACCTGGACGAATGACCAGGGCGACTCCAAAAATAGCGCCATCAAACAGGTGGCTTCCGGTCGCTTCGGAGTCACGAGCTTGTATCTGTCTCAGGCGAAAGAACTACAAATCAAGATGGCGCAGGGCGCAAAACCAGGCGAAGGCGGTCAGTTACCCGGTCGCAAAGTTTATCCCTGGATTGCCAAAGTCCGGCACTCGACCCCCGGCGTGGGTCTAATTTCCCCACCACCACACCACGACATCTACTCGATCGAAGACCTGGCCGAACTGATCCACGACTTGAAGAACGCCAATCGGGCGGCTCGGATTAGCGTCAAGCTGGTGTCAGAGGTGGGTGTGGGCACGATCGCCGCTGGCGTGGCTAAAGCCCATGCGGATGTCGTGCTGATTTCTGGCTATGACGGTGGCACCGGTGCGTCTCCCCAGACCTCAATCAAACATGCCGGATTACCGTGGGAATTAGGACTGGCAGAAACCCATCAAACCCTGGTGTTGAATAATCTGCGATCGCGGATTGTGGTCGAAACCGATGGGCAAATGAAGACGGGTCGGGATGTGGTGATTGCCGCTCTCCTGGGAGCCGAGGAGTTTGGCTTTGCGACTGCACCGCTCGTGACTCTAGGCTGCATTATGATGCGCGTCTGCCACCTCAATACTTGCCCCGTCGGGATTGCCACCCAAGACCCTCAACTACGCGAGAAGTTCACGGGCGACCCCGCCTACACGGTCAACTTCATGACCTTCATCGCCCAGGAAGTGCGAGAGCTGATGGCACAACTGGGCTTCCGCACCTTGAATGAGATGGTCGGTCGCACCGATGTGTTAGAGCCGAAGCAAGCCGTTGAACACTGGAAAGCTAGAGGACTGGACTTCTCCAAGATCCTCTATCAACCGGAAGTCACTCCTGATGTCGGGCGTTACTGCCAGATCCCCCAAGACCACGGGCTAGAAAAATCCTTAGATATGACGGTGCTATTGGATCTGTGCCAGCCCGCGATCGAGCGGGGTGAACCGGTCAAAGCCACCTTACCGATTAAGAATGTCAACCGCGTCGTCGGGACAATTCTCGGCAATGAAATCACTAAGCGGCATTGGGAAGGCTTGCCGGAAGACACAGTTCACCTGCATTTCCAAGGCAGCGCGGGTCAAAGTTTCGGTGCCTTCGTCCCCAAAGGCGTAACGCTGGAACTGGAAGGCGACACCAACGACTATCTCGGCAAAGGCTTGAGCGGCGGCAAGATCATGCTCTATCCCCCCAAGGTTTCGACCTTCGTGGCGGAGGAAAACATCATTGCGGGCAATGTGGCTTTTTATGGTGCTACCAGCGGCGAAGCCTACATTCGAGGCATTGCCGGGGAACGGTTCTGCGTCCGCAACTCTGGAGTCAACACCGTGGTTGAAGGCGTCGGTGATCACGGCTGCGAATATATGACCGGCGGCAAAGTCGTAATTCTGGGCAGCACTGGACGCAACTTCGCCGCTGGAATGAGCGGTGGCGTTGCCTACATTCTGGATGAAGCCGGAGACTTCGCCACCCGCTGCAACCAGTCGATGGTAGGGCTAGAAACCCTCGACGATCCAGAGGAAATTGCTGAAATTCACCAGATGATTCAGCGTCATGCCGAGTACACGGGGAGCCAAAAGGCCCAGCAGGTGTTAGCTGCCTGGTCAGATATGCTGCCCAAGTTCGTCAAAGTGATGCCGAAGGACTACAAACGGGTGTTGCAGGCGATCGCCGATGCGATCGCTTCTGGTCTGAGTGGTGACGATGCCTTGACCGCCGCTTTTGAAGCGAATGCTCGCGATGTTGCCCGAATTGGTGGCAGCTAATCGTCCCAAAATGCAGGTGAATGTATGGCAATGGTGTTAGAAAAAGTGGTGCCATTTGGGCGATCGCTGGATGAATATGTCCACATGTTCAACCTGACACCCGCCGATTTGACTGGCAACATTTTGGCGGTCGCTGACGGTCCCGCTAGCTTCAATGCAGAAGGGACACAATTGGGCTACCAAATTACCTCGATCGACCCGATCTATCAGTTCACTAAAGCTGAAATTCAAGCTCGATTTAATGCTGTCGTAAATGACATTATTCAGCAGATCAAAACCACGCCAAATGATTGGGTCTGGTCTTACCATCGATCGCCGGAAGACCTCCGAGCCAAACGGGTCAAAGCCATCCAAACCTTTTTGGCAGACTACGATCAGGGCAAAAAGCAAGGGCGCTATCTCACCGCAGAATTGCCCGAACTACCCTTTACCACCAACCAATTTGACCTGGCACTTTGCTCTCATTTTCTATTTCTTTATTCTGAGCATTTTGATGCCAAATTCCATTTGCGATCGCTTCAATCCATGTTGCGAGCGGCTACCGAAGTCCGGATTTTTCCCCTCCTCACATTGATGCGAGAACGATCGCCGCATTTAGAGTTCGTCATCCAATCCTTAATCGACCAAGATTACGCCGTCTCCGTGCAACGCGTTGGCTACGAATTGCAACGCGGCGGCAACGAAATGTTAGTTGTTCACCCCAAATCTCACTGCTAAATCCTTCAGGTCATCATCATGGGCAAACCCACCGGATTCATCGAATATCTGCGCGAACTTCCCTCAGAACTGGCTCCCCTCGATCGCATTCGTAATTGGGATGAATTTCATCTGCCGATGCCCGAGGACAAACTCCGGACGCAGGGCGCTCGCTGTATGGACTGCGGCACTCCCTTCTGCCACACCGGCACTCTAATCAGTGGCATGGCCAGCGGTTGCCCGATCAACAACCTGATTCCCGAATGGAATGATCTGGTCTATCGCGGTCTCTGGCGAGAAGCCCTCGATCGCCTGCACAAAACCAATAATTTTCCAGAGTTCACGGGTCGCGTCTGTCCCGCTCCCTGTGAAGGCTCCTGTGTACTGGGCATCACCAATCCCCCCGTCACGATCAAGAACATTGAATGCTCGATCGTCGATAAAGGTTGGGAATCGGGCTGGATCACTCCCGAACCACCCAGCAAACGTACCGGCAAGAAAGTGGCGATCGTCGGCTCGGGTCCCGCCGGACTATCTGCTGCCGCCCAACTGAATAAAGCTGGACATTGGGTGACGGTGTTTGAACGGGCCGATCGTCCCGGTGGTCTGCTGATGTATGGCATTCCCAACATGAAGCTGGACAAAGAAGAGGTCGTCATGCGACGGCTGAATGTCCTGGAAGCGGAGGGCGTTACCTTTGTCTGCAACACCGAAATTGGCAAAGACCTCCCGACCGAGCAACTCCTGAGTGACTTCGATGCCGTCGTTCTCTGTACTGGAGCCACCAAACCCCGCGACCTGCCGATCGCCGGACGCGACCTTAAAGGCATTCACTTTGCCATGGACTTCCTCACTGCCAACACCCAGTCCGTCCTGAATCACCAACCCGGAGACAATTTCATTTCTGCTGAAGGCTTGGATGTCGTCATTATCGGTGGCGGCGACACAGGCACAGACTGCGTGGGCACATCGATTCGGCATGGCTGCAACAGCCTGGTGCAACTGGAAATTCTGCCCAAACCCCCCAGCGATCGCGCCGCCGACAACCCCTGGCCCGAATGGCCCAAAATTTACCGCCTCGACTACGGGCAGGAAGAAGCCGCCGCCCAGTTTGGTGACGACCCTCGCGCCTATCTCACCACTGCTACTCACTTTGAAGGTGATGAAAATGGGCGGGTCAAAGCCGTTCATACCGTCCAGGTGGCATGGCAGAAAAACGAGAAAGGTCAGTTCATCCCCCAACCTATCCCTGGTACGGAAAAAGTCCTACCCGCCCAACTCGTTCTTCTGGCAATGGGCTTCCTCGGTCCCGAACAACCCTTACTCGATGCCCTCGGGTTAGACCGCGATGCCCGCAGCAACATCAAAGCCGAGTACGAAAAATACACCACTAGCCTTCCCGGTGTGTTTGCCGCTGGCGATTGTCGGCGCGGCCAAAGCCTGATCGTCTGGGCGATCAATGAAGGACGGGGAGCCGCCAGAGAATGCGATCGCTACCTCATGGGCAGCACCGACCTACCTTAATCGCCAAAATCCCGCTCCAGCTAACACCTCAGGCATTTCCAAAAAAAGTTTGCCAAAGTGTTGCTTTTTCCGGATCACCCTGTTAACCTAGATAAAGTGCCAAGCGGTTCCGAACACAATTTGGAAGCTTGACGGTGAACCAAACTACTAGATATGGCGCAATCCGATCTATATAGTGCGGCTTCACAACTTTCTTGTCTGTAGCGGTTCGCTATACCGAGAAAGTATCAAGAAACGCTGACACAGAACCAGGAAAACAAAATAGTTTGAAAGCCAAACAAGCATCATAAACCTCGTTAAAGAACTTTGAGTTTTGGGGTTAACCCAAAACAAAAAACAAACACTTAACAGGTCTCCGAATCGAAAGCAATTTCAGTTCGGAACCAAGCCAACAAACTCAACAACATGGAGAGTTTGATCCTGGCTCAGGATGAACGCTGGCGGTATGCTTAACACATGCAAGTCGAACGGTGTCTTCGGACATAGTGGCGGACGGGTGAGTAACGCGTGAGAATCTGCCTTCAGGATGGGG
>VRZD01000054.1 GCA_016743235.1 Pantanalinema sp. GBBB05
TTTGCCGTAATGGGTATGCCCGTATTTGATAATTTGAGGAGATTGGCACTTGGGACAGTTCATCGACTTAGCTGCAATGCTTGATTCTCCCAGCTTATCAAATCACCATTACTATGCATTACTACCCAATAATGTCACGCTGTTAACAGAAGCAAAGGTGAAACGGTTGCATACTAGTGCTTCTGGGCGAGAAGTGACTGCCGTAGAAGTTGAATTGCATGGTGAAACTCAGCTATTTTCTAGTGATATTGTCGTTGTTGCCTGTGGAGCAATTAACTCTGCGGCTTTGCTATTGAAATCTGCGAATGATCAACATCCGCATGGACTAGCGAACAGTTCGGATCATGTTGGACGTAACTTAATGAAGCATCAAAATGGCGCGATTATTGGTGTGACGACAAAAGCGAATCTGACATCATTTCAGAAAACTTTAGCTATCAATGATTTTTATTGGGGCGATGAAGATTTTGATTACCCAATGGGTCATGTCCAATTACTGGGTAAAGTGAATGCAGATATGATTGCTCAGGAATCTCCCTCCGTGTTGGGTTTATCATTCCGAGATCGGTATGTGTTTGAAACGATCGCAGCTCACTCAGTGGATTGGTGGCTGACGGCAGAAGATTTGCCCGATCCACATAATCGGGTGACGTTACGAGGAGACTCGATTCAGTTACATTACACCGAAAATAATACCGCTGCCTACGATCGCCTGTTACATCGTTGGATTGGGGTGCTGAAGCGGATTGGCTGTGGTGAAAAAATTATTCCTGCCTCCTTCTATTTCCGCAAGAAGCTGCCCTTACAAGGAGTTGCTCATCAATGTGGCACTTGTCGCTTTGGCGATGATCCAACGACTTCAGTGTTGGATCTCAATTGCCGCACTCATGACGTTGATAATCTGTATGTCGTCGATGGTAGCTTCTTCTGTTCCAGTGCTGCCGTCAATCCGACATTGACGATTATGGCGAATGCATTACGAGTAGCGGATCATTTAATGGCACGGATGGGAGTCACTCATCAGGTGAAATCCAACCTAGACGAGGCAATAGTATGAATAGGGAATCAGGACTGTTCTTAGTGTACTAAGTAGTCACGCAGTCAATGTAGGAGTCAAATGGGGGAAGTTGTGTTCTGGCTGGACTTTGATCATGCATTGCTGCCTAAAAGTATCTGAGCAGAGCTAGTATCCTAGTCAACCTGTATCCGTCATCCGTTAGAGAGGGAATAATAAAGAGGGGCGATACATACTTGTTATCCTCCTGTTCTTTGGCTTACTGGGAGAGCGCGATTCTATGAGCCGCACGTTTTTATTGGCTCCAATGTCCCTTGGTATAAAGGGGCTTACCATCCTCCTGCTATTGTTGCCATTGTGCTTTGGTCTGTGGGCACTTATATCGCACAACCAAGGGGCAGGCATGATATTCCTGCTCCTCATGACTCTTTATGGGTTTATCTGGTTCTGTTGCCGCCCCGCTTGCTTCGTTGTTTCCCATGACGATCTGAAGCTTGTGTTTCCTGTTTGGCAACGTAGAATCCCGATCAGAACTATCTCCCGTGTCCGCCTCATCAGCAAAGAGATGTTTTGTCGGGAGTTTGGTCAGGCGATGCGGATTGGTGTAGGAGGATTATGGGGTGGTTTCGGTTGGCTATGGACATCGCAGCGAGGTCTCATTGAGTTCTATATCTCACGCGCTGATCATCTAGTCTGTATCGATCGCTCAACGGGCAATAGTCTACTCATTACCCCAGATCAAGCAAATCAGTTTGTAGAAACACTACAGCGCAGTCTTCAGTGATTCATTTCGGGTGCTGTGGGTTACCAGTAGGCAAAGACTACTCCTGCCCACCTTTACGTCTGGATTGAAATACAATATCAGCGCCCTCTAGCCAACAGGATTAGAGCTACAAGCTAGGATTTCTTGAATCTCACCGCCTCAATTTCCCAGAAGCTATTCAAACGTGCTATGGTGAGCCTAGAGAATAGAGATCGGTTAGCAACATTTGTTTATAGTACTAACGAATTTTCGCGTTTTTCCATTGACAGACTTCTCTCCGAAATTTGACTCTACATCCCCTTTATCTTTTGGAGACAAGCTATGTCAATCTATGTAGGCAATCTGTCCTATGACGTTACAGATGCCGATCTAACGGCTGTATTTGCAGAGTATGGATCTGTCAAGCGGGTTCAACTGCCCACGGATCGCGAAACAGGTCGTGTACGCGGCTTTGCTTTTGTGGAAATGAGTGCAGATTCCGAGGAAACGACTGCTATTGAAGCACTGGACGGTGCAGCATGGATGGGGCGGGATTTGAAGGTTAACAAAGCCAGACCTCGTGAAGATCGGGGTGGTTCATTTGGTGGCGGACGCAGAGGCGGCGATAGCTTCTCTCGTAACTAAGCAAATAGTAAAGCAAAGTTAGTCGTCTGGTTGTTGAGACTGGATCTAACTTAAAAAGGGTTCAGATAGAAGTGTCTGAGCCCTTTTTAGTTTTTGATAATAGCCTCATCAGCAGACACATCATTAGGGAAGTTTTTGCAATACTGCAAATAAGTAACTTCTAAAAATCCAGCTATATCGCTGATATTTTCCGATTTTTGCCTGAATTCACCCCTTTTCAAAGCGCTAAATAGGCACTCCAGAACAGCTGCAAGCAGTGCTGGTTCTACGTTAGGTACTTGAGCCAGGTAAGAAAGTAATGATCCACTTGACAAGACTTTTCTCTCAAAACTGTTTAAACTATTATTAAGTCCTATCTCTTCGCAGGGGCTATCTATACCAGAGATATTGCTCCAGTTAACCACTGTAGACCTGCTGACGAGAACCATTCGCCTGTTTTCAGACGGATGACGTGATGGAACCTTGAGATCAGTGCATCTCCATTACTGATATTACGTACTCAATTGCTCTTCGTTCTATGACTGATTCCTTAAGTACTGATTACAATCTTCAACTCGTCCTTGTCTCAGTTTTAATCGCTATTTTAGCTTCCTACACCGCCATCGATCTGGCTGGGCGGATTACAGCCACCCAACGGCGTACCCAAATGGTGTGGCTAGCCAGTGGAAGTACTGCCATGGGCATTGGGATTTGGTCAATGCACTTTATTGGTATGTTGGCCTTTCGACTCCCAGTGCTTGTCCATTACAAATTCCTTACGGTTCTGGGTTCAATTTTGCCTGCCATTATTGCCTCAGGGCTGGCTCTATTTTTAGTTAGTCGTCCTACCCTAGGTCAGATCCAGCTGGCTGGAGGTAGTTTCTTCATGGGATTAGGGATTGCCTCAATGCACTACATTGGCATGGCAGCAATGGAGACTGATGTCTCCATGCACTATAATCTCTGGCTAGTTTTCCTCTCGATTCTGGTTGCGATCGCCGTCTGCTGGGTTGGACTTTTTCTAGTATTCCAGTTACGAGAAGCAACGCCCCCCTATCAAATTTGGAAAAAACTTCTGGCTGCCATAATCATGGGGGCAGCAATTCCAACCATGCACTATATCGGTATGGCAGCCGCTAGTTTCATACCAATGCCACATACAGTGCTGGAAGCCAGCTTACAACCTCCGGCAAATGTCATTTCTTTGGCTACAGCTGTAGTGATCGGAACGCTAATTATTTTAGGATTTGCATTGCTAACAGCTTTCTTCGATCGCCGACTATCTGCCCAAATTGACTACACTCAAGCAATTCAGGAAAGTCAAACCTACCTCAAAACCCTGCTCCAAAGCATTCAAGTTGGGGTATTAGTGATTGAGGCTGAGGCTCACGTGCAATTATCTAATCAGGCTATTTTAGAGTTATTACATCTTTCTACTGAAGTAGAATTACAACACTTATTAGATCATGCAGTCGCCAAACAGCTAAATCCATTTGCATCTAGTAATCCAGAAGCAACGCATCTTGATTCGATTCAACCCGTATTACAGGAAATTGCGACTCAACAAGCCGTACACAATACAGTTGTTTATATTGAAGCCTCAGCCCAGCGAGAGCAGACAGCACTCCTAGTGAATGCAATTCCAATGCAGATCTCTCATACTGGTGCAACTCAGATGGTCTGTACATTTAATGATGTGACTGAGCTAAAGCGAACAGAACACCGCTTAAAAGAATCTGAAGCTAAATTTAGAGGCTTAGCCACCCAGGAAGAACTGCTTAATCAGCTCTCTACACAGATTCGGCAATCTCTCGATCTACACACCATTCTGCAAACTGCCGTTTGTGAAGTCCGCAAAATTTTTGCAACCGATCGAGCCGTCATTTATCAGTTTGATGCCACTTGGCGTGGACAAGTCGTGTTGGAAGATGTGGTCGAACCCTGGTTTCCGACGATCGGTGAGGCCGCAGATGACTGTTTTCCCCAGACCTACCTCGATCGTTATCACGAAGGAGCCATCAGAGCGATCGATAATGTAGCTGCTGCCGAGCTAGATCCAAGCCATCTTCAGTTTTTACAACGGTTACAGGTACAGGCAAATCTGATTGTGCCAATCATGGTTCGGAAGCAACTTTGGGGACTACTGATTGTGCATCAATGCAGCCACCCACGGGTTTGGAAAGAGGAAGAAGGAAATTTATTACATCGGTTAGCTGGTCAACTAGGGATTGCCATTCAACAATCAGATCTCTATACCCAAACCGAGCAGATTGCGCTGGAAGCCCAAACCCAAGCCGAGCAACTGCGGATATCTGAGACACAACTCAGGCAGCAAGCTCAGGTACTCCAACAGGCGCTTCAAGAACTACAAAGTCTACAGCTTCAACTAGTGCAAAGTGAGAAGTTGTCTAGCTTAGGTCAACTAGTCGCGGGTGTAGCCCACGAAATTAATAATCCGGTCAACTTTATCCACGGCAATCTGAGCTATGTGCAGGACTATGCCCAAAACTTATTAGATGTGGTGCAACTGTATCAGAAGCATCACCCCAGCCCAGTGCCGGCCATTCAAACCAAAGCAGATGAAATTGACCTCGAGTTTTTGCAGGAAGACTTAGCTAAAATTCTCGCTTCAATGAAAGTTGGCACCGATCGCATTCGCCAAATTGTCTTATCCCTCCGGAACTTTTCGCGGATGGATGAAGCAGAATTTAAGGCGGTCAATATCCATGAGGGCATTGATAGTACCTTAATGATCTTGCAACATCGTCTGAACGATCATGCCGACGAGGAAGGACTTGAGGTAATTCGTGATTATGCCAATTTGCCATTGGTGGAATGTTATCCTGGACAACTCAACCAAGTGTTCATGAACATTCTGGTGAATGCCATTGATGCACTAGAAGAAGCCGATGCTAAACGAACCTCGCAGGACATTCAAGAGCACCCCAGTCAGATCAAAATCTGTACCTCAATTGTGGGGAAAAATTGGGTGAAAATTACGATCGCGGATAATGGTATTGGTATTCCTGAAAGTATAAAGCAGCAGATTTTCAATCCTTTCTTCACAACTAAAGCAGTTGGCAAAGGCACTGGTATGGGATTATCTATTAGCTATCAAATTATTGTCGAAAATCATGGTGGTAAGTTTGAGTGTAATTCAACCCTAAATCAAGGAACGGAATTTGTGATTCAAATTCCAATTAGCCATTAGATTTATAGTTTCCCAGTAGAACCGAATACAGTGCCAATAAATGTCGAGGACTATGTAGTAACTTTATCCGCTGATGCCTTGCTATTAGTAATTGCTTAGTAGTGCTAAATAATCTCGGATAACAGGTTAAATTAGCAATTGAGTCCGCCCTAATCAACCGCTCACCTCAAGAAATAACAAAGTTGCACCAACGATCGCTGGTGCAACTTTAAGTAATCTATAGTTGTCTAACGGTAGTCCTGCCGTTGAATATCCCGTAACCGAGCTTCTGGCCGCAAGAAGCGATCGAGTTGGGATTCAAAGAATGCCCGATTTGCTTTCAGGTGCTTGGGATTCGGATCATCTAGGGGATACAGTAGTGCAGTGCGTAGGGCCTGAATTACAGCTGAAGTCACACAATACATCGATCGCTGGAAGCTGACGGCTAACTGAATTAACATGTCATCTTCACCCCGACAATACTGCTGGTAATAATCCACTAGATAGGACGGCAAAAAATGCAGCATATCCTGAGCCAGCAGTGTCGGTGGAATGCCTGCTGTTCCCACTGGGAACTTATCTGCATACAACACGCCATAGTGGAAGTCTGTTTGGTTGGCAGGAACCTGCCTGGCCTGAGCATTGTAAGACTTTGTACCTCGGAAGGGAGAAGTCCGATAAAATACGGCTTCTACATAAGGCAACGCGGCTTCATATAGCCAGGTAAAGCCTTTCGACTTGGGAATAATTTCGTAGCACTCACCGCGAATATAGACATGGTGGTAAATCGGGCGACCTGCGATCGCAAAGATACCGTTCACCAGAAAATCCATCGCCTCTGGCACACTAGTAATCTTGCCTTCATCATACAAATCCGACATTTCAAAAAATACCGGAGCCATCACTTCCCAAAACAAGCCTAAGTTAGCGTAATAGGAAGATTGACGACACTGTTCCAAAAACATTTCGGGAAACAGTTTGTATAATCCCAACATGACTGGATTGCCTTGGAAGTAGGCTCGAATGGCGCGATCGGCATTATCCCGGTATTCCTGACTATCCAGATAAGGATCAAATTGATTCACAGGACAATACATTTTGCGATGCCATAGCATCGATCGCATACATTCTTCGGCAAATTCCATGTTGATGCGATCGTGCCACCAGTGATGTAAAACTCGGGGTAACTTTAGTTTCAGTTCCCCTTTTTCAATGAACTCTAACAACTCTGGATGCGCCGTCGCCTCACCCCGCCAAATGCGTAAATCTGCATCATCACCTGCATAGTGATTGTGACGCTCCAAATAGTCCTTCGGAATCAAGTATTTAAAGAATGGCAACGGAGCTAAAAAGATTTGCTCAGCAATGTAGAGTAGATCCCGCCAATAAAAATCCATTGGCACAGCATACGCTTTGTACAGCCCAATGATTTGCATCAGGTTTTCTGGCGTATCGGGTAGCATCGCGCCACCCGCTTCTAGCCGATGGATGATGTCAGCAAAGGGATGCTGAGAGGGAGGCAGTTTAGTTTGGGGTGCAGGCATGTTCATGGGCGATCGAGGAGTAGGGTGAATAGAAAATCAGATTGTCAATGGGGGCTAGCTCATGGCTGTAGTCATGAGCCTTAAGTTGATTTAGAGACGATCGTTTTACGCATGGATTGAGAGAAGCGACGTAACATAGCGCGGAAAAATTTGCGTTCGTCGATCGTGTGTAAAAAGATGAAAGCTAGGAAAGCGTAGGCTAGCCAGAAGTGGAGGCTGCGCCCTAATTCGGCAACGGCTTGATCGGCAGAAAATAAACGGGGCAACAATAAACCAAAGAAACTTACATCTTTGTCATACGCGTTGGAAAAGAACCAGCCACTCAACGGCACCACCAACATAAATAGATACAGGATGGTATGGAGTGCGATCGCCCAGATGCGATCGGCTTTAGGCAGTGGACGTTTGGCAGCTGGTTTCCAGCGCAGCGACAGCAGTAAAACTAGAATCCGGGCGGTTAACAAACCCATCGTTAGTACACCTAACGCTTTATGGAAATTGTATAGACTGCCGCGATAGGTCACATCCCCTTGTAGAGTTGCCATATAGGTTCCCCCTACAAACAGAAGGAGATAAATTCCTGCCATCCACCAATGCAGGGACCAAAGCCTTTGGGCAAAGGTCTTTGATTTGGGGGTTTTGCTAGGTCGAGAGTTAGATTTAGCCACCTCGTTCACCATTTACCTCCAGACATAGGGTTAGTTAAGAATTTCTCTACATGTTCTAGCACTGAACCGGAGTCATCATTGTTCCCAAGCTCACTTCAAGCATTAGGGAAAACCATGTCGGGAAAACGCAAGGGAATGAAGTGGACGTAAATCTGACACTCATCACCATGTTCAAGCGGATCCGCTACTGCATCGCAATTTGAGGTGCAAGGGGAGCACTCACCTCAGCAGAAGCTTCCAACGAGATTGCATGCCGTTCGATCGGGGCAGAAGCAGCCAGAGTTGCTGTGGTGGTTTCACTCCAACGGACTAACCAGGTGGGTTGAATTCCTAACCACACAATCAAAGCCGTCAACACCAACGCCGGAGCCTGTTCCCACAAGGTAACTCGCGGATAGTAAGCAGTGGCACAATCCAGCTTACCGAAGCAGGTGCGGTTCAGCATGATCACAAAGTAAACTGCTGTCAACCCAGTGCCCACCACACATAACAAGGTGGCTAAGGGGAAGATGGAATAGCTTCCCTGGAAGACCAAGAATTCGCTAATAAAACCGACCATGCCAGGAATTCCTGCACTTGCCATCCCCGCTAAGACCAATAGCGCACTGGTCATGGGCAAGCCTCGAATCGCATTGAGTAAGCCATTTAACACGTCTAACTCGCGGGTGCCGACCTTGGCTTCGATCGTGCCGACCAGATAAAACAGTAGTGCCAAGATCAAACCATGGCTGATCATCTGTGATACGGCACCAACCATACTTAACGGAGTCAGCGCCGCTGCGCCTAGCAGGACATAGCCCATGTGACCGATCGAGCTATACGCCACCATCCGCTTGATATCCTTTTGAGCGATCGCAGCCATGGCTCCATACATGACACAGATGGCGGCAATGAGGGCTAATCCCGGTGTTACCAGTGACCAGGTTTCCGGGAACAATCCTAAGCCAAAGCGCACCAAGCCATAAATTCCTAGTTTTGACAACACGCCACCTAACAGAATTGCGGTTGGTGTGGAAGCTTCTACATAGGCATCGGGTAGCCAGGTATGGAGGGGAATTAAGGGAATCTTGATGCCAAATCCCACTAGCAGCAAGGTCAGCAAAATCAACTGTGTCCGTTGGGACAGATCTCCGGTTTGGATCGTTTCATAATCAAAACTAGAACCGGTCAACCAACCGATCGCTAGAAACGCTGCCAGAATCAAAATACCGGAGATTGCCGTGTAGATCAGAAACTTCATGCCAGCATATTCCCGCTTGGCTCCGCCCCAGATCACAATCAGTAGATAGAAGGGAATCAATTCCAGTTCATAGAACAGGAAGAACAGCAGCAGGTTTTGTGCCATTAACGCCCCTGCCATCCCCGCATTGATCAACAACACTAGGACATAGAATAGGCGCGGACGTTGTAACGGCAACGCATTTTTGCCAATTAAATCACTGCCAAAAATAGCGATGATCGTTAGCAAATTACTTAATGCCACCAAAGGTAGTGATAATCCATCTACTGCCAGAGAGTAACTGAGTCCCAGCGTGGAAATCCAGGGCACATATTCCCGCATCTGGAAGCCGGTAGCACTGAGGTCAAATTGAGTCAGGAGCCAAATACTCCAGAGCAATGCACTAGTAGCAATAGCGATCGTGCCTAATCGCAATTGCTTGGTCGGAACACTACTTGGCAAAAATGCCACCAACAGTGCGCCGATTAAAGGTAGCCAAATTAAGGTACTTAGCATAGCGTCTTCTGCTTCTTTTCTACACGGCAATCAATGGAACCCTAGCCCACTCTGCTTACTACACCTGTGTCCAAATCGTAGTAGCCACCAATGATTTTCAATTTGCCTTGCTGAATCAGCTCAGCCAGTACAGGTGAGGTTTTCAGTTGTTCAACCTGATACAACACGTTGGCTTTAGTCGCCGCTTCCATCCGATCGCCAGCAGGAGCTTTCATCTGAGCGATCGCAGGTTGAATGGCTTCCAATAAAGTGCCAATACGACCGGGAACTTGCGCTCCTTTAAGCGTGGCATCCACTGCACCACAGCGCTCGTGCCCGATTACCATAATCACTTTTGTGCCCAGGACAGCCGCACCAAATTCCAGACTGCCAATCTGTTCGTCAGTCGCAATATTGCCAGCAACTCGACACACAAATAAATCGCCTAATCCCTGATCAAAAATAATTTCCGAAGGAACGCGGGAATCGGCACACCCTAGAATGGCAGCAAATGGGTTTTGGCCTTTGGCGACTTCAGTCAGGCGAGCATTGTCCTGATGAGGGTTTTTCCGTTTATTGGCAACAAACCGTTGATTGCCTGCCATTAGCAAATCAATCGCTTGGTCAGGAGCCAGGTTCTCTTTCGCGATCGCAGGTTGAGGGGTGACGAACCCTCCCTTTAATCCAGCAGTGAGCACACCTGTCCCGATCGCACCGGCTCCAAACTGTAGTAAGTGACGACGAGAGAGGGGATTTTGAGTGGTTTGAGGCATAGCTATCCGATCGTGTGAATGAAGTATTAACTGAATTCTTAGCCTGCGGTTCGACTAGACCATAAAGCACTAATCGATGTCAGCAGAGAGCTAATGGCTGGGTCCAATGACAACTGAGCTATCAATGGGAAGCAGAGCCAAATGCCCAAGAATGCTAATCCCACCAAAATGGTCAACATATAAAACTGGGACTGCCCGGAAGTACTGTATTTCAGACCTTGTCCACTTAAAAGGGTGACGAATCCAAATAAGTTGACCATGCCATCCACCAGGTACTTATCCACCCAGGAGGTCAGGCGGGAAATTAAATCCACCCCAAATACAATGCTGGAACGGTAGAGTTTCGGCGTGTAAAAGTCATACGCCACCAAATCTTGCAACCCTTTCCAGGGAAACTTGATCGGCTTGGGTACTGCTTTACCGAGATATAAGACGGCACTCAAGCTGCCACCCAAAATACTCGACCAGATCAGCAACAGGGCCATATCTTTGTTCAGTTGCACCCAACTGGGTAGTAATGAGAATGCCTGCAACACTAACGGTAGATGCAGCGTAAAGCCTAGCAAAATCATCATTGGCATAATCATCGGCCAATGGACTTCTGGCGATCGCTCCGACATTTGTTGGGGTTTACCGCCAAACACCAGGCTGAATACCCGCACCAAGCCAAACGCCGTTAACCCATTCACCACCAGTAGCAATCCGGCTAACCAAGGACGGGTTGACCAAATACTACTTGCCAGATCCAGCATGGCCCAAAAACCGCCCAGGGGTGGAAATGCCACTAGCCCTAACGTGCCAACGACGAATGCCAAACCGGAGATGGGGCGACGTGACCACAATCCTCCTAGCTGAGTCACATCTTGAGTCACACTGTTCCAGACGATCGCGCCCGTACTCATCACCAGCAAGCCCATCGACACAGCATGAGTCAAGACCAGTAACAGTGCCGCATCCACTTGTTGCGTCCCCACGGCCACAAAGACGATCCCCATATAAGCACTGACCAAGTAAGACAGGGTTCGCTTAATGTCGATTTGTGCCAGGGCAATCAGTGAACCCCCGATCGCCGTTAATGCACCAATGAAAATCGTGGCAGACAACACGATCGGAGACAGTGCCAATACCGGTTCCAGTTTCACTAGTACCCAGGCTCCCGTTGCTACCACCACCGTATTCCGGAGAATTGTGGAGGGGACGGGGCCTTCCATCGCTTCATCTAACCAGAGATGCAGGGGAAACTGAGCGCACTTACCCATTGGACCTGCAATTAGTCCCAGTCCGACTAAGGTGATTACCAGAGGATTGACCTCCGCTGTTTTTGCCCACTCTGCCAGCTCTGTAAAATTCCAGGTACCAGCTAGGGGTAATAAAGCAATCACTCCCATCAATAGGAACAAGTCGCCAACCCGTTTAGTCAGAAACGCATCGCGGGCACCCGTTACTACCAGGGATTGGTTGAACCAGAAGCCGACTAATAGGTAAGTCCCTAAGGTCAGCACTTCCAGAATGATGTAACTGAAGAATAAAGAATCGCAGATTGCTAAAGCGGTCATCCCGGCTTCAAACAAGGCCAGCAAGGAATAAAACCGGGCCCAACCCCAATCCATTTCCATATAGCCGATCGCAAAAACCTGCGCCAACAGGTTCATACCAGTGATTAATACCACCGCACCTACCGTTAACGCCGAAGCCACGATCGGTAAGGTGAGATTGAGATCGGCAACTTGCAGCCAGGTAATGGATAATTCATACGCAGGTTGATTCCAAGCGGCTTGTAATGCAATCAGCGCATGAACAAACGAGATGAATGTCATTAGGGCATTAACATAGCCAGCCGGACGCGGTCCGGTACGCCTGGTAATCGAGGGAAACCAGATGACTGACAATGTTGCACCAATGAGGGAATAGATCGGAACTAACCAAATTGTTTGTAGGAGGAGGGAAGCCATCCAAATTACCTCATAGGACTCCAACAATAAACGCAAAAACAGCCACGCCTAGGAAGCCAATTTTTCCTGAGCTACGGGTTATTAGTTTTTCTTAATCTTTTGCGTTATTAGAATTCAAGCATATTTACAATGATTGGGTTAATCGATAGTTCTAAGCGCAACCATTGATATAAGCCTTAGTTACCCGATATTTCAGGGCTTCAGCCAGTGATTAAATTGATCAATTAATCTGATTGAATTTGACTATTAATCTAATCATCACTCCCAACCAGGGATCATGATTGATTCAAGTCTATGCTGCTATACCATAGATGAGCCACTAGTAAGACAGGAGTGACTGGGGTGCAATCGCCAAACTCCACTTTTATTTAGCGGTAAAGATGGTGAAGGATGAGGGGAAGGTGAAGGGAGACGATCGTTAGCCACCATAAAAAAATTCCCCTTGTTTCTCCAGAGAGAAGTTAGGGGAATCCGCTTAATTCAGGCTGTAAGACGATGCTTTACAAGCCGTCAATATTCTACCTACAAGCCGGTGACATCAATAAAGTCATAATCTCGATAAACATTGGTACCAATGTAGCTATTGAAGACTTGCGGCACCGTGCGACCATAGTTAAGGTTGTTCTCCTTACCGCCAGAAGTTTCTGAAGGAATATCTAATGTGGTTGGATCAATCCACATCAGAATGTAGTAGCGCCCATTGCCCTGCCAGCCTGGCCATTCCCCTGCACTCGGTAGCCGAACATCCGTATTGGTAAAGTAGGACGCCTGCGGTGTACCAGGAGTTTGGGCGGTCGTGCTGATGAAGTTAGCACTTGCCCCGGCTGCCAATGTTGAAATATAGGCATTGGTTAGTAATCGGTAATCACTACCATCCAAAACATCATCGGTAGACAGATAGAAGTTTACTAAGAAGCGACCTCCTGCTGGACCTGTGGCTACCGTACCCTGGTTTGTAATAGTGCCGCGCAGAGTAATGGGACTACCAGCCGCTTGACTAGACTGCACGATATCAAACCCGCTACTAACCGCATCAGGTCGTACCGTTCCAGTGATCGCAATGCCTGTTGCTCGATAGTTATTATTTTCGAATGTTTCTACGGTGTTGTTGTTAGGATCGGCTAAAACGCCAATGTAGTAAGTTTGATTCCCGCCCCACCAAGTATCACTATTACCCGGTAAGGTGAGAGTGATTGTGCGGGTAAACGTCCCTGGTTGCACATTAGTAAAGGTAATCAGGTCATTGTCATCACTTATGCCATCATTATTGAGGTCAAATAGGCGATCGCTTGCCGTAATCACGGCATCACGGGACAAATACACGCCCAGATTAAATGTTCTCCCACCTACCGGAGGATTGGGGTCAGAGTACTGCACCGAGTAAGTAATTGAAAGCGTGCGCTGGGTACTTTGTGTTAGATCAACACTACTGCGAGTTGCGGTTAAATTCGTTGGCGCTAAATCGATCGGAGGAGCCTGGCTCGCGGCAATAGCTAATGAGTAAGGAGTCACAGTAGATGCAGAAGGAGCCGCCGATCGCACCCGGATGAAGTAAGTCCCAGCACTCAGAATTTGGCTAGAAATCAGTTCATTCTCAGTACCAGAGTTATTCGATTGAGCAATGACTTCACCGTCATCTAACGACCCATTGCCATTAGTATCCCGGGCTAACCAGAGATCAGCATTCGCTTGTAACCCAGCCAGAGACAGGGCCACTGTTGAGGAATTTTGTAGAGTGAACTTATAGTAGTCATTCTGGTCAGATACTGTACCAATGTTATCGCTATAAGTCGCTGCATCATTTGCCGTACTATTGTCAAGAGTACCAATATTGAAGGCAGTTCCCAGCGTATTACCCGCTAGATCAACTGTGCCAGGCGTTTTGACAACCCCACCGATCGCCCAAGGCGAACCGACCGTTGTTAGAGCTGCTTCTGACAGTTTGGTAATCCCATTCATGAACCAGACTCTATTTTCGCCGCTGGTACTGTTACGCCATAACAAATCTTGATTGCCATCACCATTAAAATCACCAGCACTTTCAATTTTCCAATTGGCGTTGGTATCAGCTGCCATACTAGCGGCGGATACATACGTCGTGCCATTAAAAAACCAGACAGCATTGGCGCCTGTACTAGCATTCCGCCAGATCAGATCGACACTACCATCGTTATTCATATCCGCTGCTGTTTCCAATCGCCAAGGAGCGCCGATTCCTGGCAAGGAAACCGTGGTGGACAGCGTTCCCCCGTTCATTAGCCACAGCCCTGTTACGCCCAAGTTAGGCTCTCGCCACAGTAAATCCAGGTTACCGTCGGCATTAAAGTCAGCCGCACTCACAAGTTCCCAGGGGGCACCAACCTGTGTCAGAGCCACTGTGCCTCGCAGATTACCGCTGGAATCCATTAGCCAGACGCCATTATAGCCCTGCACCGTGTTGCGCCAAATGTAATCGTCCTGACCATCGAGGTCGAAGTCAGCTACATCAACAATTGTCCATTCTGTGCTAGATAAATTAGGCCCAGCTAGGCTAGTACTGGCAATCTGAGTGCCGTTCATCCGCCAAACGGCATTAGCCCCAACAGGGGCGTTCCGCCAGATGATATCAGAACGCGATGTTGTAACGGAGTTAACCCCTAAGGTGTAGTTGATGGTTGTGCTGGTATCGGCGGCAGATACTCGGATATAGTAAGTTCCATCATTCAGAACGTCGGTAATAATGCTTTCAGCTAGACCACCAGGGTTAGTAGAGCTACCTAGTTGACCTGTAAGCGGATTACCAGAACTATCTAGCAAGGTCAAATCTGCATTGCCATTCAGTTCTGTCAGTGTTAGAACAAGAGTGCTACTACGACCGACTTGAAGTCTGTAGTAATCGTCTGAGTCCCCTGGTCCTAGGGAATAGCTAGTATCAGTTCCTGCGTTCTTGAATATTTGCAGCCCCGAACCAGCGGAGATATTCCGCACAGTATTATTCGCACTACTATCAATAAGATTGCTATCTGCCATAAGCTATACCCTCCACAGTCGCAAGCCTATGTTTCCCCGCTTTAACAGATCAACAAGCACAGAGAGAGAAACTTTATCGATGCTTTGCATTTTATACAATATCTGCATAATTGCTTAAGTGATTTTACTGAAACCTTAAATGTAGAAAAAGCTAACCTTTGCCAGATTTCAGTACCTACACACCAGAGATCGGGCAATATTGATGTGCTCCTATCCGTATCCCTATGCAAGCAACTCATGAGTAGCTCCGATCGCTGGCAAGCAAGTTATCACCAACTGTTCCCTACTCCATTATTTGTCTTCAATCTGCAAGACCATGAAGCAATGGATCATAAATTATTGCAGATCATCTATCAGTTAAAAGCGAGTGATCCGGGCGCTGTTGCCTCCAACGTCCTAGGTTGGCATAGCCGAGGCAATTTATTCAACTTGGATGGCGAATTTCAGGTATTTAAGCAATTAGTTGATAGCGCAATCACAGAGGTTGCTCAAGCCATTGGCTATGGCAATGTGCGGATTACCCCAGCAAATTGTTGGGCAAATGTTAGCCCAAAACACGCCAGTAATAAAATTCATGATCATGCCAATTGTTTGCTGAGCGGCGTCTATTACCTCAAAACCCCTAAAGACTGTGGCAATTTGATGTTCTACGATCCCCGAAGTGCCCGGACATTCTATAAGCCTTTAGTCCAGGATTTTACTCCGTTTACAGCTGATGCGATCGCGTATGAGCCACAAGCTGGATTACTTTTAATTTTTCCCAGCTGGTTAAAACATGGGGTAGAACCTAACCTCAGTGATAACGATCGCGTCAGTCTTAGTTTTAACTATATTTTTAGCTAATCACTCTTGCTCCTGGAAAGCTGTGATGCCTACACCTCTACTGGCATCTCTTTCAAGGTTTCTTTGACAATTTGCTGAATTTCCGATCGTGCCCGCTCATAAACTTCAGCCGCACACCAGGGACGCAAATACAACACCGTTTTTTCTGGTGCAATCGCTAGGACATGGCAAGTTACTTTGGGATCGTTTAGTACCAATGGGTGGGGTTCTACAACGGCTAATAATTGGGTAATCGTGGATTCGATCGACCGGTTGCCAATATCCACCTCCAGATCAACCCGTCGGGTTCCCATAGCCGTCAGATTTTTCAGATTGCCAGAAAACAAATTATTATTTGGCACCACAATCTTGACATGATCTGGCGTGATGATTGTGGTAGAAAAAATGCCGATACTATCAACAATTCCAGAAACTCCTGCCCCATCAATCAAATCTCCTACTTCAAATGGGCGGAAGCTAACCAGCATAACTCCGGCGGCAAAATGTGACAGGCTATTTTGTAGCGCTAAACCGATCGCTAAACCTGCCGCCCCTAAAATAGCAACGAGCGTAGCAGTTTGTATTCCTAATACATTTAATGCCGCTACAATCCCCACAATTAATATCAAAATCTCCAACGCTTGCATAAAAAATTTACGAATCGTTGGTTCCATTGGCTGCAACAGCCTGCGGGTTATCCGTCCAACCACCCCAATGATCAAACGGGTTAATGCCAGAATCGCGATCGCCCACAAAATTCTGGGTACTAACTCCATAGTCATCTCTGTTAAAAGTTCATACAGTGAGGTAGGAGTAGTTTTGACAGTAATCTCTGGCAAAAAAGTTGGAGACGGCATAACTCAAGGGTGACAAACAAAAATCTCTCTCCAATCTTGCCTTAGCGCTCAGCTAGTGACCAGTCCAACTTAGAGTTGCTTTGAATCCGCTGATTTTTGCTCAAAACGGGGAAAAATAAAGACGATAGCATCTCTACACCATCACAGCTTACTCAACGCATCAGGGTTTTTGTATGACTGAATCAACCAATCCTCAATTACCAACCAATACCGATAACTTAGCTGAGGTTTTAAGTTATCTCACAACGCTCGTCAATGATCCCGATCTCGGTTTGGCAGAAATTGCTACCCCATTAGATGATCCTGCACCATCCCATGCTCCTGTTGATGATTCAGCAGATGAGACTAAGCCGGTTTCCGAGCCAGTCTCTCATAATTCATGGAACCCTCAAGCCCTTTTTGCTTTAGACGAAGTGACGATCGTGGAACAAAAAGCGTTAATGTTACTCGAACATCTGCCCGGGGCTGAGGTAGAGCGTACTCGTGACTTGATCCAGATCAACTACAACGGCACAGAAGGCATTGTGCTGTTTGTAACACCAGAAGCCTTAGAACTGCGATTACCCACTGTGGAATGGACAGCAGGCAGCTATGCTCCGAAACCTTCTAGTAAGCTTTGGAAGCGGCTTCAGTGGAATCAGGTCTGGGCCAATGAATTACCCGATTTACTCCAAGCGACTTTAACGGCTAGACGGCGCGAATTCCGCAATTGCCGCTACTGCCATAAACCCTTTGCGATCGAGCACATGTTTTCTAAGACTGCCTGCCATAGTTGTGCCAGTCTTCATGAAGGTGTTATGTTCTAAAGTTCGCTCACTTAACCTGCTCCGCTATCAGTAGATTCACTTATAAGCCAAGGTAAAGCTCAGGAGCAATCAATAACAGAGCAGGAAGCGTGAAAAGCCAGTTAGGGCTGATAAAGCTGCATGACTTCAGAGATTGCCATCCGGGATTGGACTCCTAATGTCAGAGGGGAAGTATGTCCATGGGCAAGGTGATCTGCTGCTGCACAGCCAATCATGGCAGCATTATCAGTACAGAACTTCATAGGCGGAAATAAAACGTTGAGATTGTGGGTGGCGGCTACTGCTTGCAAGTGTTGGCGTAAACCACTATTGGCAGCGACCCCCCCTCCAACCGCGATCGTCGTTAGCCCATAGTCCAATGCACAGGCGATTGCCCGTTTCGTCAGAGCCTTTGCGACTGTAGTCTGAAAACTAGCGGCTAGATCCACCACTGGTAAAGGGCGATCGTCCTGTTGCAATTTTTGTACTAACCGGAGGACAGCGGTCTTCAGTCCGCTAAAGCTGGAATCATAGGGATGGAAGCCTCCAGTGGGTAGCGATACCTGTCCTTCCGGCAAGGGAAAGGCTTTCGGATTGCCCTGCTTCGCTAAGCGATCGATCTCAGGACCACCGGGATAGCCCAAATCGAGTAAGCGAGCCACTTTATCAAACGCCTCGCCTGCCGCATCATCACGGGTCTGCCCTAAAATCTGGTAATCACCACACCCTTTGACATAGATCAGGCTGGTATGACCACCGGACACTAGCAAACACAGAAAAGGCGGCTGGAGAGTCGGCTCACTCAGGTAGGAGGCATAGATATGCCCTTCCAGGTGATGGACACCGATTAAAGGCTTTTGATGCACCAGTGCTAGAGTTTTGGCACTAGTTAAGCCAACTAACAACGCCCCGACTAACCCAGGGGCACAGGTCGCGGCAATCCCATCGATCGCCGACCAATCGAGTCCGGCTTCAGTGAACGCTTGAGCGATCGCCGGATTTACCATTTCCACATGCTGGCGAGAAGCCACTTCTGGCACAATCCCACCGTAAGGACGATGTGACGCAATCTGAGAAGACACAATGCTACTCAAAACTTGACGATTCTTCACGATCGCCACAGCTGTTTCGTCACAACTTGTTTCAATTGCCAAAATGGTCGCCATTTGCTGGTAACTTTTTGGAGGAATAAGCTGTTTTCAAGCTTAAGCGTTAACTGGACTGTTGCAAAAGCCTGATGCTCTCCTCAGTTTAGCGAACGCTTGTATCATGAAACACTGGCTCTTTTTGTAGAACATATGTAAGAAGGGAAACAATTCCATGCGACGATTGTTTGCTCTGATTTTGGCAATCACCCTCTGGTTTGGGTTCGCGGCAACCCCTCCAGCCTACGCTTCACATCTCACCCCTTGTAGTCAATCGGCAGCGTTTGCTCAACGGGCTAAGGCTTCTAAGAATTCGACAGCGGCTCAACGCTTCGATCTTTACGCTAAATCTGGCGTTATGTGTGGCGAAGATGGACTGCCCCACCTAATCGTGGATGGCACCTTGCCCCACGCTGGTGAATTTCTGATTCCTAGCGTTCTCTTCCTGTATATCGCAGGTTGGATTGGTTGGGTTGGTCGGGCATACTTGCAAGCGAATAAGAAAAACGCTTCTCCTGAGATGGGCGAAGTAGTCATCAATGTGCCTTTGGCAATTACCTGCATGTTGACTGGCTTTGCCTGGCCCCTAGCCGCGTTAGGCGAATTCACCACTGGCAAGCTAACTGCAAACGACAACGAGATCCCCATCTCACCTCGCTAGTCACCCCTATCTAGTGGTTTTGGTAGGTTGATCTATCCTGTTCACCCGAGTTGAGCAGGCTTTGATCAAATTCTGATCTATCCAAACCTGCTTGATTAGCTGACTAGTTTGTCTTGGCTCTGCTGACATCCTAGGAGACTTTATCGATGCAATACTTTGTTAAGTACCTATCTACGGCTCCTGTGCTGGCAGCCATTTGGCTCACCATCACCGCCGGAATTTTGATTGAGTTCAACCGCTTTTTCCCTAATCTGCTATTCCACCCCATGCCTTAAGGCTTAATTGCGGTCAGCAGGGTTCTGTCGAGGTTCAGCCCAATGGGTACTCCTGTTAACTGACCCTCAATGATGTCTACTGACTGCTTTTAGTGGAAAGGCAAGATTGCCTAATTCGGTTCACCATCCAATAGTGATGGCAGAATTCCTTAAGCCCACGATCGTTAAGGCGATCGCGGGCTTTAATATTGTCACGCTTCAAGGGTTGACAGATGGCTGAGTAGACTAAGCACAGAGAGTAGAGGCATTCGTCAGCCTTTCAAAATCTCGTCGCTGTAATTGCCGACCTCTGAGATCTTCTAATTCACAAAAAAATAGCCCACTGAGTTGACGACCATCCGCAAACTGAACTACCAGCATCGGTTCGCTGCTACTCATTAACCGCACTGCCACAATCCGACACTCTTGACCTCGATAGGGAGCGGCATGGGGATGGTTAGTCGCTCCTAATCTGCATTGCCAACCAATGGCTCGATAGAACGTATTTTGCTTCACGTTAAACATTAATCTGCGGCTCTCAATTGCTCCACGGCGATCGCTGGCTGGGTAACCAAACTGATTGTTCTTAGGCGGCTGATTGCACTTCGGTAGCTGTAGACAGATTTCGCAAATTTACCCAGACGGCATACCGTTCTTGGGAAACGGTAATTACCACTGGGGCACCTTGCAAAATTAGTTCGCAGCCAAAGCGATAGGCTTCCAGACGTTCTTTAACGCCAAATACTTTGGCTAATCGGTACAGTTCGTTACAATAGGTCATTCCTTCACAAATGGTCTGCTCCATATAAAACTTGAACAGAACGACCATTTGTTCTCTGATAACAAGCGGAACCGTATCTAGAGTGCTGGTAGAAGATTGCTTAGAGGTAGTCATAGCTGCTTACCTGAAACATGGGGTTGAAGGTAAAGCCTCTATATAATGCTGATTTTTAGGTTGAAGAAATATATTAAACGTCCACGGATATTTCTGCCGAGTCAGAACATTGGCACACAGGGATCAGCGTAGCCGTAATAGCTCAATAGATTACAAACTAAATTCACAGCACAGCCAATGAATTTTAACAACCATTAAACTCATCCTGTAACATTGGGACATATAAAACAAGTATTTTCTGATACATTTATTCAAAAAATATCTTAACTTTATATTATCCGATCGAGATTTATTCGACAATTAGTTTAGAACAACGCTTGAGCCGTTAATTCAACCTTCCTAAGGTCAATTTAAGTCTCAACGGCTTTAGTTTTTAGTCCCACCCATTCCCCTGTTTCAGTCTGACCGAGGATATAAAGATCTAAATTAATTGAGCCAATTCGATAAACGATCGGGTGTTTGAGATGCTGCTTCAATAACTCAACCAGGTGTTGATATTGACTCGCCTGCGCTTGTTCTCCAGCCCCAAACCAACTCGCAGACTGGGTGGCTATGCCAAAAAATGTCTCTAGATCAACCTGGTCGATCGGCGTCTCGGGTGAATGATCCGTTAACTGGAGTAATCGCTCTTTAGTCATTGGTATGTTTGTCGGCTCTTGCCAATGCACCACTTCAAACGGATAATCTGACTCGCTCATCCATAGCAACCCTTGGGTCGCTGCCTGAAGTTGATTGAGCAGATCTGCCGATGGCTCCATAATTCCTCCGGGGTGCCGCCACACGATAACATTAACCCTAAACGGCAAGAAACTGCGATCGCTCCATGTCTGACTTTTTCAACACCTATGGACCGCTACTCGTCTCAATGGTACTAGGAGCCATCCTGGGACTCTCCCTCTATCTACCATTGATGGCAGGACAGTTATCGTTAGCCAGTCCTGGCTTTTATGCGTTAGGGGGCTATATTGCTGCCATTTTATCGACTCAGGGATTCAAATTTGAGGGAAGTTTATTCCCAATTCCCCTGTTACTGCTGGAAATGCTGATTAGCGGAGTTGTGTGCGGCATCCTGGGAGTGTTGGTAGGAATGCCTGCCCTCCGGTTGCGGGGAATTTATCTGGCGATCGCTACGATCGCCTTTGTGGAAATCCTGCGGATTCTGTGTCTGAATCTGGAAATTACTGGGGGGGCTGTTGGCATCTTTGGCATACCACAGCCCTTTGCTAGCGCGATCGATTACCTTTGGATCGCGTTACCTTTGCTACTACTCAGTATGGGATTTCTCTATCGACTGGAAAAAATTCGGGTCGGACGAGCTTTTATTGCAATCCGGGAGGATGAACTGGCAGCCGATGCGATGGGCATCAACCCTACTTACTACAAAGTATTAGCATTTATGCTTGGTGCCATTTTGGCAGGCATGGTTGGGGCAGTCAGCGCCCACTTTCTTAACACTTGGAATGCCCGTCAAGGTACATTTGATGCCAGCATTATTTATTTAACCTTTGTATTAATTGGTGGCTCTCGCACGTTTTTAGGTCCCGTTTTAGGGGGTATGGCATTTACAGCCTTGCCAGAGATCCTGCGGGCGATGGCAGATGTTCCAGGTTTACCCCTGTGGTTAGCCCAATTTCTCCGAGATGGTCGGTTAATTATTTTCGGACTACTGATTGTGCTGGGAACGATCTTTTTTCCGCAGGGCTTAATCACACCGAACTGGTTCAAACGTCTGCGCCGGAGTTAACGCACGGAATTGCAGGCTGTTCTCAAAACCAGACGAATTGCTTCAGATTGCGGACGCAGGTTACGTTCTACCAATTGCCCATCGACCCAAACTTCTTTAAACACCCCCCGCCGACAATCGGGGATCGCAGTCACCTCATCGGAGCCGATCGTATAAGTTAGCATGGGGTTCTTCCAGCATTCATGGGTCCGAGGCAAGTCACCACATTGCGCCCGAGCACCATGATAGTAAACGGGTTCACCTGTTGAGGCTCGTCCCATATAAACCCCTTTGCCCTCTGCAAAAGCAGGTGCCGTCGCTGCTAGAGTAAACAACAGAGTAGCGATAATTTTTTTCATTGTCAGGTTCCAAGATGACCTATAGCTTAGGGTTAGAGTGCCCTTGATGAGTAATAGATTCACCTCAAATCGGATCTCTATCCTGAAATAGTGACTCAACCTACTCTTCAAGTAGTAAAACACGATGACAACTTGAGTCGAATGCTATGCTAATCAACTCAATCCGGTATTGATGACTATCTTGGCAACTGCGATCGATACAAATTAATTATCAAATTGTTATAGAAAATCCTAAATCGATTAATTTGCCACTTAGTATTAACCCAGGGTATCGAATTTAGAATTGAAATTCTGCTAGATCAATCAGTAGTTCTAGCTACCGTCTCTAGTGATCAGGAATAAAGTTTGGATGAATCAGTCAGAGCACAACCTAGAGAGTATTAAAACAAGCAATTACCCCATGTTAGAGGCGCGAGAATTAACTCGTCGGTTTGGTGGCTTAATTGCTGTCAATCAGGTGTCTTTTACAGTCAGCCAAGGAGAGATTTTTGGGTTAATTGGTCCTAACGGAGCTGGAAAAACAACTCTATTTAACTTAGTTACGGGATTAATTCAACCTTCCAGTGGGCAAATGCTGCACCGGAACGAAAAAATTTCTCGTCAGCGCCCTTATCAAATTGCGACCAGGGGCATTGCGCGTACGTTTCAAAATATTCGCTTATTCGGTAATCTCACAGCATTAGAAAATGTAACGATCGCTCAACATATCCATACCCGTAGTGGTTTATTCAATGGCGTATTAGGATTGCCACCAGCTAACCAGGAAGAGCGAATTACCCAACAAAAAGCGTTAGAGCTATTAGATCTCGTTGGATTAAGCGATCGATCTCAAGAACAAGCCCAAAATTTTGCCTACGGAGATCAACGCCGCTTAGAAATTGCCCGGGCTTTGGCATTAGCTCCCCAAGTGTTGTTATTAGACGAACCTGCTGCGGGCATGAACCCTAACGAAAAGCAGCAATTAAGTGAATTTATCCGCCAAATTCGTGACCAATTTAATCTGACGATTTTACTCATCGAACATCATGTCCCGTTAGTCATGGGCTTATGCGATCGCATCGCCGTCTTAGATTTTGGTCAACTTATTGCTTTAGGTGATCCGGCTAAAGTCCGTAACGATCCTGCTGTGATTGAAGCCTATTTAGGTGGAGAATAACCATTATTATCACGAGCAATGAACTATTTTCATGTTTAGTGTTCACTAGGTCATTTCTTCTGGTTTACGGTTCATTATTTACGGTTCATTGTCTATGACCTCTGCTTCATCCCCACTTCTAGAAATCATTGGGCTTAGCGTTAACTATGGTGGTATTCAAGCCCTGCAAGAGATTGACTTAATGATTCATCCGGGTGAAGTGGTAACGCTGATTGGTGCCAATGGAGCTGGGAAGTCTACAACATTACGAGCAATCTCACGGATTGTGAATCCACGAGCAGGACACATCATTTATGCTGGGCGCAATATTACCCGTTGTCAAGCTCATGAAACCGTAAAGTTAGGGATAGCCCATAGTCCGGAGGGTCGCCGCGTGTTATCGCGACAAACAGTGTTAGATAACTTAGAGTTAGGAGCATACACCCGATCGCACCCTCAGCAAATTAAGGCAGATATAGAACAACAATTTGAGACATTTCCCCGATTAGCCGAGCGGCGACATCAACTCGCTGGCACCTTAAGTGGGGGTGAACAGCAGATGTTAGCGATCGCGCGGGCATTAATGAGCCGTCCTAAATTGTTGTTATTGGATGAACCTAGTTTAGGATTAGCTCCAGCGATCGTTCGAGAGATTTTTGGCATTATCCAAAAGCTGCGAATCACCGGAGTAACAATTTTATTAGTTGAACAAAATGCTAATTTAGCCTTGCAATATGCTGATCGGGGATATGTGTTGGAAGCGGGACGGCTTACCTTCACTGGCAGTGCCGCTGATTTGTTAGAAGACGATCGCGTAAAACACGCTTATCTGGGTTAGCTAGGACTTTTGGGTACCCGTTAAGTCATGAATTTCAAAGGAATATGGTTACCAGAATTCATTGAACTAAAAGTTATTTCAATTTGTGATTACTTCCTTTAGTAATGTTCAGCCGCAATCCTGATCAAGGATCTTGTACTCAAAATTGACTTAGCAAATTTGCTGTGATTTTGCGAATCCCATTGTTTCTCTAAAAAATATCAGGCTTGCTTAGGTCATGCCGTAGATTAATCTGGGGATCTACAATTCTTCAAAGAATTTGTTGTGAGCAATCAGCAGCTTTTGCCATAAAATCCTTAAGATCCTTATCCTCTGTCACCGATTAGAGTCGCCATTTTGCAGCCTATTCCTAGCGCTACTGCCTCTGAACTTGATCGCCATCGTCCCGAACTAAACCAGCTTCAGGAGTGCGATCGTACTGCCCATAGTTGGTATCGCTTTATCTTGTCCTTTCCGCCCCACCTGGTTCAGGATTATATTCAGAAATTTGGTATTACCACAGAGCAGCAGATACTTGATCCGTTCTGTGGTACAGGAACCACAGTGGTTGAATGCAAGAAATTAGGTATTCCTAGCGTTGGTACCGAGGCAAACCCAATGGCGTGGTTTGCCGGTTCCGTCAAACTCGATTGGACTCCTGACCCCGATCGCCTATTAGAACTAGCAGAAAAAATTGGTAGGGCTACAGAACAAGCGATCGCTCAATCTGCCGAACCGCTCCGTACGCTGCCAGCAGAAAGCCAGAAAGTCATTCTCAAGAACTCGATTAGCCCTCTTCCTCTACATAAAACCTTAGTGTTACTAGAGCAGATCGAGCGTTATGCTACCGATTCTGCATGCCGACATCTACAACTAGCATTGGCAAAGGCTGTGATCACATCCATCAGTAATTTACGGTTTGGTCCTGAAGTGGGAGTAGGTAAAGCAAAACTAGATGCACCCGTAATAGAGGCTTGGCGGCAAGAAGTACAGACGATCGCAGCAGATCTGCGCTATTTACAAACGTTACCCCCAGCTCCAGCCACGATTCATCACGCCGATGCGCGGCAAGTATTACAAACCTTAGCCCCGGCATCGATCGATGCCGTCATCACCTCACCGCCTTACCCCAACGAAAAGGATTACACTCGCACAACTCGATTAGAGTCTGTGCTATTGGGTTTTATCAAAAATAAGGCAGAGCTGCGGTCGTTTAAGGAAGGATTAATTCGCTCTAACACTCGTAATGTGTTCAAGGCAGATACTGATGATATCTGGGTGTCTCACCATCCAGAAATTCAACGAATTGCCAATGAAATTGAACAGCGTCGCCTGACCTTAGGTAAAACCAGCGGGTTTGAACGGTTATATCATCGAGCGGTGAAACTCTATTTCGGTGGTATGGCAAAGCATTTAGCCGATCTCCGGCATATCCTACGTCCGGGTGCCCAGTTGGCTTATGTAGTAGGCGATCAAAAATCCTATCTGCAAGTTTTGATCCGAACAGGAGAACTATTAGGAGATTTGGCGCAGGGCTTGGGCTATGAGTTTGTTGACATTGATTTGTTCAGGACTCGTCTAGCGACGGCGACCAAAGAACAGATGCGGGAGGAGGTCGTGCGATTGCGGTGGTCAGGTCAAATGCCAACTACACCCTACCCATTTAGCGATCGAGATTTATAGCCCGTCTAAACACCACTACTCATGGACTCTGCCGTCGGGCAAAATTGTCCCTGTGAGTTTAGCGCCAGTTAGCTTAACCATAATGCGATCGCTGGAACCCACCTTTGCTCCAGTTAAATCGGCACCGGATAAATCTGCTCCACTTAAATCCGCTCCAATCAGGTTAGCTTCCCGCAAGTTAGCCTGTTGCAAATTCGCCTCTAACAGATTGGCGCGAAACAAGTTTGCCTGTTCTAGATTGGCAGCGTGTAAGTTCACCCGATGTAAAAAGGCATCGCTTAAATCTGCCCGACTCAAGTTCGCACGAGTCAGATTTCTCCCAGCAAAGTCTTTCTCTTTCAGATTGCGTTCACTGTAATCTACCCCAGTTAAATCAGGGGTTTGATTCCAGCTATGAAAGGTCGAATTACTAGGGCTGGTGGTTTGTGGCTTGGCATGGTTCTGCCCATTGCCATTATGATTAGTGGTCTGATGATTGCTCTGGTGATTGTGAGTTGGACTGGTTGGCTTCTGTCCACCTGATCCCTGATGATAATAGGGCGAATAAGGCTGGTAATAAGAGGCATAACTTTGATAAGTTGACCGCTCTCTTTGGGAAGCCGCTTGGTGATTATTCTGGTGGCTGCTCCCCTGATGGTTGGTTTGATGACTGCCGCCCTGATGATTTGTCTGATTGTTGTTGGGTGGACGGTAGCTGGCTTGATGACCAGTTCCAGAGGAGGAACTAGCAGCTTGGCGTTTAGAAGACTGCTCGTTACTCGATTGCTGCTGCGAGCTCTCCCGTTCTGCTGACTGAGACTCGTGAGGTCGGGGATAAGGTTGATAGTAGTGGTTGCGGGCTTTGGCTCGTGCTGCCTGTACCCGCACTTGTTCTTGATGTTCTCGTAAGCGATCGCGAGCTTCGTTAATTTCTTTAATCTTGGCTTCCGCCTTTTGATGCAAGCGCGGATTATCTTTCGGAACCCGATCGGGGTGCCAAATAAACACCAAGTCTTTATAAGCCTGGTTCACTTCTTCCAGTGAGGCACCAGGCTGTACTCCTAAGATGTCGTAAAACCGCTTTAGATCGCTCATTGACACCACGATACCACCATTTTTCTAGTTCTGACTTTGGGGCGTTTGGGTCTTAAAAACGAATATAAGCTAAAGGATAGATTAGCTTACTCTATCCTTCAGCTTATTCAGGGTAGCCTTCAGGCTTTCTTTAGGCTTCAGCCAGGGGTTGCAACAGCTTAAGCGTTCGTCCGAGCCAGCAATACGGGGCAGTTCGCATGGACTCGAACATAGTCGGACAGTGAGGTTCCAAGTAGCCGATCGAGATCCGGTAGCCCACGGGCGATCGAAGGACGCCGATCGGGCGATCCCAACATCAATAGATCAATGTGCATTTCCTCGGAAAGACGACAAATTTCTTCACCGGGTTTACCCGAAGTGACAACACATTTGTAGCCAACACCCATCCGTTTAGCTTCAGCGATCGCGGGCGCTAAGACTGGGTCACGTTCAGCTTCAGTGCTACTTAGGGTGGTCCCTGATTTGCCACTTAGGTCAGGATTGACATGGACTAAAATAATTTGCCCATCTTTAACATCCCGAAGTAGAAATAGCGCGAGCTTCAATGATTGGCTGGCGGAATCAGATTTATCCATTGCGACCATCACCCGCTGGATATGCCGAACCGCATAAAGATCGTCTTTGACCAGCAGCATGGGACGGGAGGACAGTTGAAACACGTACTGACTCACCGAGTTTTCCAAAATGGACACTAACCGCTTCAGTCCCCGCGATCCCATAATGATGAGATCGGCGTCGATTTCTTCTGCGACCTTACAGACGGTATCCTTGGGATCGCCCTGCCGCAGCATTGCCGTCACTAAGTTAGGGTCTAGATTGAGGTTCTGAATTGCGTTTGCCAGGATTTTGCCACCCTCTTCCCATTTCTCAGTCATTACATCTGTGGTGATTTGCGAGGGAACAACATGCAAAACAGTCACATTGGCATTCCGAAGGGGTGGAATTTCCATCAAAACCTTCAACATTTCTTCAGAATGCCCAGTTCCAGAGTCAGCCAAAAGAATCTTATTGATCATTACATTGCCTCGGACTTCTAAAACAGTTTCAGCCTCTATAAACCCTCAGACTCATTCAACAACATCAAATGTTGAGTTGGTGAAGTGACCCGATCGCCTACTGCCCATCATTGCGGCTTTTGGTTGCCTATCACCACCATTTTCAATGGATGAAAGGTTGTCCCACCGAATGTCTCTCCGCATCCCGCATCGGATCAAGATATGAGTTTCAATCAGTAATTATACCTTCAGAATCGCCCAATCTCATTGAGTTGTAGCATTCCACTTAACTTGGAAAAATGTAAAGAAATATCAAATTGATTCTTGAAAATTTCTAGCATTTAAAAATCTATTTAAATCTTGGTAAAATCCTTAAACCAAGCTGGAACCCAAGCAGAACACTGATATGAGCTTGGCAAGCAATCATGAAATTATTTTGAATTAATCTGCTTCCAGCTTTTGACAAAATTGGTCTCTGACAGTCACGACCAGCCACATTACTAATGATTGAAGTCACACAAATCAGTTATATAAGAATTAGAAATTACTGTAGAAGCTGTTTTTCGGAATAATTTGTAGCATGACAGGTGATTCGCAAAATTTTTCCTCAGTCAAGTCAGAGGGGATGGCTCAAGATTCGTTAGCACTGATGGATGCTAACTGGTTTGACTACCCTGTCCATGCCTATCCTCACCATACGGACTATGGTGGCATTGTTTGGCATGGCAGCTATGTGGCCTGGATGGAAGAAGCCCGGGTGGAATGCCTCCGCTCAATTGGGATTAACTTTGCCGATCTGGTGGCGTTAGGCTGTGATCTGCCAGTTGTCGAGTTCGCTGCCCGGTATCACCAATCCATTCGTATGGGTATGGATGCGATCGTCAGAGTCCGCATGGCGGCGATCGAGGGAGTCCGCATCAATTGGGACTACCATATTCAGTCAGTGGATGGTAAAGATTTGTTCGTGACGGCACGGGCGACTCTTGTAGCCGTCGATCGTGAGAAAGGCAAAATTATGCGGCAGTTACCCCCCACGGTTAAAGATGCCCTCTTAAAACTATCTGGAACTTAACGGTAAACTGTGGCGATCTCTATTTCCCACCCGTGACCAGGTTCCAAACAGTTTGGGGAATTTGGCTAATCTGTTCCCACAACTGACTTGGTCCAATTCCGAAGACAAGTTGCAACACCAGCACGATCGCCGCGATCAAAATGGCGGTTCCGATCGTGGCTTTGACCATCTTGATCAGCCAGGTAAACACTAGGACGGAAATGGCGATCGCAGCAATGACCAGGATCAGATTCATACGAGCGGCTCAAGAGACTAAATCATCTTCTCTATCCTGCCTCGTTTTAGCCTAGTTCAACTTTTTACCCCACTGGCAGCATCGATGGGCTAGTTGCCGTCAACACTTCCTGTCGAGCCCAGCGATCGGCTTCTAAAATATCGTCGAGAGTTGGGGTCGAGCGATTTTGGCTATGGTAGCGATCGCAGGTTTGCTCAATTAACCGGGGAATATCTAAAAATTGGATCTTCTCATCCAAGAATAAGGCTACTGCTTGCTCGTTCGCTGCATTTAAGACCGCAGGCATACAGCCCCCAGCCCGTCCCGCCGCATACGCCAGTTGCATACAGGGATACTTCTGATGATCCGGCTCTCGGAAGGTGAGACTACCCACTTTCACGAGGTCTAGAGGTTCCCAATCGGTGTAAATCCGCTCGGGATACGACAGCGCATACAGCAGTGGCAGCCGCATATCAGCCCACCCCAGTTGTGCCAACACCGACGTATCTTGTAGCTCAATCATGGAATGAATGATGCTTTGAGGATGAATGACGATCGCAATCTGGTCATAATCCACCCCAAATAGGAAGTGTGCCTCAATCACTTCCAACCCTTTGTTCATTAAAGTAGCGGAGTCGATCGTAATTTTGCGTCCCATTGACCAATTCGGATGCTTCAAGGCATCTGCTACCGTCACCTGGGACAACTGCTCCACGGGCAAGTCGCGAAACGCTCCACCGGAAGCCGTTAATAGAACTCGTCGTAACCCCTTGGCTGGAACTCCCTGTAAACATTGGAAAATCGCGGAATGTTCGGAGTCAGCCGGGAGTAACTTAATCCCATGCTTTTGGATCAACGGGAGAACGACGGGACCACCAGCAATTAAAGTTTCTTTATTGGCAAGAGCAATATCCTTTCCAGCCTCGATCGCGGCAATCGTGGGTAACAGTCCAGCACAACCGACAATCCCGGTTACTACTACATCAGCGTCAGCATACCGAGCAACTTCAATTACCCCCTCTTCGCCAGCCAATACAATCGGCTGTGGCTCCACATCAGCGATCGCATCTTTTAACTCTGATAGTTTATCGGCATCACAAATTGCCACAATCTGAGGCTGGAACTGCCGAATTTGCTGTGCCAATAATTCGACATTTCGCCCAGACGCTAAACCCACAATCCGAAACTCGTCAGGATGATGGGTGACAATGTCAAGAGTTTGTGTGCCAATCGAGCCAGTTGAGCCAAGAAGAGAAATTGCTTTCACGATCGCCGTCCAGTCACGCCTTCACTATCTTACGATTTGACCGTAACCAAATTTAAACTATCAACATGCAACGACAAATTACCCACCGACCAGAAGTGATTTTTCTGGATGCTGTCGGCACGCTGTTTGGAGTGCGTGGCAGTGTGGGAGAAGTTTACAGTGATGTTGCCCGTCGGCATGGTGTAGCCGTTTCGCCTGCCCTCTTAGATCAGGCGTTTGCCCACAGCTTTCAAGCCGTGGGCGCACCAGCTTTCCCAGAAATCGATGTCTCTGAGCTACAGGCAAAAGAGTTTTCCTGGTGGATGACGATCGCCACCCATACCTTTAAACAAGTTGGCGCTTTCCACCAGTTCTCAGACTTTGGTGAATTTTTTGCCGAACTCTATGATCACTTTGCTACCGCAAAACCCTGGTTTGTTTATCCCGATGTACAACCCGCTCTACAACGCTGGCAGCAATTGGGCATCCCACTGGGAATTTTGTCTAATTTCGACTCCCGCCTCTATGCCGTGTTGCAAGCCCTCGACTTAGCCCACTATTTCACTTCCATCACAATCTCCACAGAAGTAGGAGCAGCCAAGCCAGACGCCCACATTTTCGCGATCGCCCTCCAGAAGCACCATTGTGATCCCGCCTCAGCTTGGCATATTGGTGATAGCTATAAAGAAGACTTTCAGGCCGCAAAAGCCGCCGGGTTACAAAGCATCTGGCTCAATCGTCAGTCTGCTTAAACCAAGGCAAAGACCGATGCAATCCGCTATCTCTGATCAAGCCGCTTTCACAGCTTCAGCCTGTAACAGCGGAAATCCCAGCTCTTCTCGTTGTTTCAGATATAACTGAGCCACCTGCCGCGCCATATTCCGAATTCGCCCAATGTAGCGAGTTCGCTCGGTCACCGAAATTACGCCCCTCGCATCCAGCAGATTAAAGGTATGAGAACACTTCAACACTTGATCAAACGCTGGCAGCACCAATTCTTTCTCCATCAATTGCTGCGCTTCCTGCTCATACAACTTAAATAGAGTGAATAGTAACTCTGGATTCGATGCCTCAAAATTATACTTGGAACCCTCAACTTCCCCTTGCAAATGCACATCGCCATAGGTCAGTTGATCATTCCATTGAATGTCAAAGATCGAGTTGACCCCTTGCAGGTACATGGTTAGTCGCTCTAGCCCATAGGTAATCTCGATCGACACCGGACGGCAATCTAGTCCACCACATTGCTGGAAGTAGGTAAACTGCGTCACCTCCATACCATCCAGCCACACTTCCCAACCAACACCCCAAGCACCAACCGCCGCATCCTCCCAGTTATCTTCCACAAACCGCACATCATGATCTTCGGGGTGGATGCCTAATGCGCGTAAGGAGTCTAAATAAATATCCTGAATATTATCTGGTGACGGCTTAATCAGAACCTGATACTGATAATAATGCTGTACCCGATTTGGGTTTTCCCCATACCGCCCATCACCCGGACGCCGACAGGGTTCGACATAAGCTACAGACCAAGGTTCTGGACCGATCGCTCGTAAAAAGGTATGTGGACTTTTGGTGCCAGCCCCTTTTTCCGTGTCATAGGGCTGAACAATTAAGCAGCCGCGATCGCTCCAAAACTGATGCAACGTCGCAATTACTGATTGGAAGTTCATAACTACCGTTTCCTTCTCGCACAATCCCAACACTCAATTCTCGCTCAAATGCGCCATTTGCTAGGGTATGCAAGAAAAGTTTCAAGACCCAGTTGACAGGTATTTGGAGATTGGTTATGTTAGTAAAGCGGTCGAGGGGGGACGAGCGAAAGCGAGTTGCTCCTGGGTCCGTGAGAACCTAGGAAAGTGAATAGTTTGAAAGCCATTTTAGCACAAAAGCCACGTCAAAGAAACTAAAAGTG
>VRZD01000055.1 GCA_016743235.1 Pantanalinema sp. GBBB05
GCTTGTTCTCCGCCATGCACGGTTCGTTGGTGACCTCCTCCTTGGTGCGGGAAACCACCGAAACCGAATCTCAGAACTACGGTTACAAGTTCGGTCAAGAAGAAGAAACCTACAACATCGTTGCCGCACACGGTTACTTTGGTCGGTTGATCTTCCAATACGCTAGCTTCAACAACAGCCGTTCCTTGCACTTCTTCTTGGGTGCATGGCCGGTAGTGGGGATCTGGTTCACCGCCCTGGGCATCAGCACCATGGCGTTCAACCTGAACGGGTTCAACTTCAACCAGTCCATCATCGACTCTCAAGGTCGTGTGGTTGGTACCTGGGCAGATGTGCTGAACCGCGCCAACCTGGGTATGGAAGTGATGCACGAGCGTAACGCTCACAACTTCCCGCTCGACTTGGCTGCTGGCGAAGCGGCTCCCATCGCGCTGACCGCTCCTGCAATCAACGGCTAATTCTAATTAGTTCTTGATCACACAAAAGCCCCTCTGGTTCAGAGGGGCTTTTTGCTATGGGGCAGCCAACCAGAGAAGGCGATCGTAGAATGATGGAGATATAGCCGATTGGGAGTTGTTCGGGTCATGACGGCATACTCAATTAACCTAAACCCCATCATCACGCTCACAGATGAACAGTTTTATCAACTGTGTCAGGTCAATCCAGAGTTGAAATTTGAGCGAACTGCCAATGGGGAGTTAATGATCATGTCGCCTACGGGAGGAGAAACAGGTAACTATAACGTCGAAATTGCCACCGATGTTGCCCTATGGAATCGTCAGACCCAACAGGGAATTACGTTTGATTCCTCCACTGGGTTTAAGCTACCGAATGGAGCCGATCGCTCACCCGATGTTGCCTGGATTCGCCGCGATCGCTGGAACACCTTAACTCCGGCTCAAAAAAAGCGATTTCCGCCAATTTGCCCAGATTTTGTGATTGAACTGCGGTCTGCTACGGATGAGTTACAGCCATTACAAACCAAAATGCAGGAGTATCTGGACAATGGATTACAACTGGGCTGGCTGATTAACCCCCAGGATCAACAGGTTGAAATTTATCGTCCGGGGCAACCTGTAGAAGTCTTACCAACTCCCAGCGTTCTGAGTGGAAATCCAGTGCTACCGGGATTCAAGCTGCATTTGGACTGGTTATGGACTGAAGCATCATGACATTGACGCAGGTTTGGGGCGCTCTGCTCATCTTTATCCTTTGTCCACTCTGGGGAGGGCTGCCGTTAGTTGGTTGGATCACTCAGGCTCTGACTGGCAAAAAATTATCCCAGTTGGGAACCGGCAATATTGGCGTATCAGCTGCGTTTTATCACGGTGGCAAGGCTGTAGGCATCCTGGCAGTGCTATCAGAAGCGGGTAAGGGCATTGCGGCTGTCTGGTTAGCTCGCACCTTTTTTCCCCTTAGTCCTGCCTGGGTGATGGTGGCGTTAATTGCCCTGGTGATGGGTCGCTACTGGGTGGGCAAGGGGGCTGGAACCACGAATGTGGTTTGGGGATATATTGCCTTTGATCCAGTCGGTGCGGCGCTCCTATTTCTGATTAGCAGCATTAGCTTCACCATCCTGCGAGAGCGCCGCCAAGGACGATTCGGCGTGTTAATTTTGCTGCCGCTCATTACCGCTCTACGTCATATTCATGAAACAGAATTGATTGTCGCCACGATCGCGTTATCCGCCTTGCTGGGTTGGATTTACACCAAAATTCCGGATGATCTGGATTTAAGCCCCCCGACTGGACAAACGGAGTCTCAAACGATGTTTAAGTTTTTTCGCGGCGATCGTGCCCTCCGCTCCCTCGATCAATCACTGGATGCCGATCAGGTTGGGTCTAAGGCAGCAACTCTCTCTGATCTGAAACGGTTGGGCTACCCTGTGCCAATCGGTTGGGTACTGGCTCCAGGTGATGATCCAGCCCCGTTAATTGCCAAACTGCAACCTTCTCCGCAGCAACCCTTCGTGGTGCGATCGTCCGCAGTTGGGGAAGATTCCGATATTGCTTCAGCCGCCGGGCAGTATGAAACCGTTTTAAGTGTGACGAGCCAAGAGGAACTGCCAGCCGCTATCCATCGGTGTTTAGCTTCTTATGATCGTCTATCCGCCGTACAGTATCGCCAGCAACGGGGAGTTGCCGATGCCTCAATGGCAGTGATTGTGCAGCAACAAATTCGGGGCGTATTTTCGGGAGTTGCCTTTAGTCGCGATCCGATCGCACGGCAAGGGGACGAGGTTGTGATTGAAGCCCTACCGGGGAATGCCAGTCAGGTGGTTTCGGGGCAAGTGACGCCAGAAAGTTATCAGGTGACGATCGGGGATGCGATTCAACAACAGTATTTAACCGCTGCTCATTCCTGGCAACTCCCGGATGAATTGAGTTTAACGGTGCAGGGTAGCGGAGATATTCCCCCCCGACTGATTCAGCAAGTAGCATTTCTGGCTCGGAGTTTGGAACAGCATTATCATGGCATTCCCCAAGATATCGAGTGGAGCTACGACGGACAAACGTTATGGCTGCTGCAATCTCGTCCAATTACAACTTTGTTGCCGATCTGGACGCGCAAGATCGCCAGTGAAGTGATTCCCGGCATGATTCGACCGCTGACCTGGTCAATTAATCGCCCCCTGACCTGTGGCGTGTGGGGTGATTTATTCACCTTGGTCTTAGCCGAACGGGCAACAGGGCTGGATTTTGGTCAAACCGCTACCCTGCACTATTCCCGCGCCTACTTTAATGCCTCCCTGCTGGGACAAATTTTTCGTCGCATGGGCTTGCCACCCGAAAGTCTGGAGTTTTTAACCCGAGGAGCGAAGTTCAGTAAACCACCGCTGCGATCGACCTTACGCAGTTTGCCGGGACTTTTACGCCTGTGGCAACGCGAACGTCGGTTAGATCGAGACTTCCAGCAGCACGATCGCCAAACCTTCACCCCGGCGTTGCTAGAACTGGCGCAGCAGCCAGCCAGTACCCTCTCGGCGACCGAATTACTCCAACGAATTGACCATATTCTGAACCTGCTGAAGCTAGCCACCTACTACAGCATTATGGCCCCCTTAAGTGCCGCGCTCCGAAAGGCGATCGCCAAAGTCAGTGACGAGCAAATTGATTCACAGGCAACTCCGGAGGTGGCAGCATTGCGATCGCTACAGGAATTGGCAGGAAAGGCGAGAGCGGTGTTGGAGCGATCGGGGGGGCAGGGGGAAGACAAAGGAGATGAGGGAGATGAGCAAGTTAGCGCTGATGTGTTTGTGGTGTTGGCGACGACGGCTGAGGGCAGGGAGATTTTAGGGCAGTTCGAGCAATTGCTCGAACACTATGGGTATTTAAGTGAAGTGGGGACGGATATTGCAGTTCCCACCTGGAAGGAAGATCCCACGTCAGTCCGAGCCTCGTTTCAGCAATTTTGTTTGTATCTACCGCCGATCGCCTCTGCACCTCCTAAAGCGACGGGAAAAGTTAAGGCAGTGCAGCAACGATTTGATCTGAAAGGCAGAGTGACAGAAGTCTACAGCCGCCTGCTCGCAGAATTGCGTTGGGCAGTCATCGCTTTAGAGCAGCAATGGCTAGCAGCCGGACGACTGCAACATCCAGGGGACATCTTTTTCTTAGAACTCGATGAGATTCGGCAGGTGATCCAACCATCCTCACTAGCCGCCGCTCCGTCAGAAGTATTTCAGTGGGTTGAACTGCGTCAAGCACAACTGGAGCGCGATCGTCAGCTTCATGTTGTCCCGTTCCTGGTTTATGGAGATGATCCGCCTCAACCGATGTTAAAAACCCAAGGTTGGCAAGTGGCTCAACAACTGCGGGGAATTGCGGCGAGTCCCGGTCAGGTAGAAGGACGGATCAGGATTGTGCGAGACTTCAAGACCATGCCAGAAATCAGTACAGACACCATTTTGGTCGTTCCCTACACGGATTCAGGTTGGGCGCCGCTATTAGCCAGAGCCAAAGGCTTAATTGCCGAGGTAGGAGGACGGTTATCGCATGGCGCGATCGTGGCACGAGAATATCGGATTCCCGCCATTATGGACGTGCATAACGCCACTCATTTGCTGAAAGATGGGCAATTTGTGCGAATGGATGGGCAACAAGGCACGATCGATCTTCTGTAATCTATCGGGCTTGGCTCCAGGGAATCATCACATCCTGAGCCAACCGCCGCGACACCTCATAGCCACCATACCGATTTAAGTGACTAGGGTCAGAAAAATACTCCGATCGGTTGCCCAAACTCTGACTCAAATCCCGATAAATCAAGCCAAGCTGGGGTGCTAACTGCAACAGGTGACGCTGAAACTCAGCTTCATGGCGCTGCCGGGGCGGATCAAGATACTCCGCTGTCAACGGCAAATTCACAAACACTAGCGGAATATGTTGAACTTGAGCAAACTGCGCTAACGCGATCAATGCATCCGTTTGTTTGCCGTTGAGCTGGAAGGATTCGTAGTCAGAATCATAATCTCCAGGCACACGAGGATATTTTTGATAGTACGTCGCCGGATTAAAGCGCACCGCTAGCGGCAGGAAGCCATTCACATCAATCTGGCTCTGGCTTTCTGCTAACACTGGGGGCACAGAAGTAGAGGCTGAAGCCGCCGGGCTGGTGGAATCAGCGAGCGAATTAGGGGAAATCAGTCGCATTGAAGCGGCTAACGTGCCACTTTGGGGCAACCAGGCTGACACCTGTTCTCGTAATCGGTTTTTCAGGCGATCGCGCTGTCCATAAGTGACAGATAGTGCCGCTAACCGTTGATTCAGCCAATCATTCAGTACCCGATAGCTGCCCGATAGAGAAGCCGTCACTTCTTCAGTTCCAGCCTTATCTGGATCAGCTTGAGGTTTAGTCCCCGTTCCAGCGGCTTGAGCCACGGTTGTACCAGGGATCGGGGGTTGACCAGCAAGCAATGTTCGATAGCCTTCGGAAGCCACGATGCCGTTGTAGGTGATATCTATCCGACCACTATTGAATGCTCGCGCCCCATCCGCCCAAAGAATCAACTTAGGTAGCCTTTCTGGCGGCAGAATTTGGCGCACTAACAAATCAACTACTTGTACAGTTGCCCCATTCACTCCAAAATTAAAGACTTTGACGCCGGGATACCCTTGCTCTGCCAGCGCCGTTTGCAGGGCAACTGGATCAATGCCACGTAAAGCTCTGGAACTGCCGATCACTAACACATCTGGCGTACCATGCTGCTCTAAAAACCGCCGATATAGCGCCAGTTGAGTATCAAACTGCCGACTATTAAAGGTGGGATAGGTAGACATTGCGATCGCAGATACACTCTCAGCCGTGGGCTGTAAAGGGGAAGCCAGTAAGGCGACTTCCGCAGCTGCAGACTGACCTGTCTCAGTAGGATTCTGAGGCGAAACTACAACTGAGCCAGGGCGAGTAAACCCAGACTCGTTGAAGTCCTCAGAGGCAGCAGGTTGAGATTTTTGCAAAGGTAAATTGGGCAGGGGGGCTGGAGAAGAGGTTGGAGCTGGAGCAGCAGGTTGTTGCGCGATCGGTGTTAACTGCTCTGTTAACAATGGTTGTACCCAGCCGCCTAACAGCCAATCAGATTGCAGAACCAGCAGCACTCCCACCGCACTCCAAATTAGAGCCACTCCTACCCCATAAGCTGAACGGGTGGCAGAACCTGTCTCTGAGCCGAGATTTGCCTCAGTAGTGCTGGCATTGAGGGTAACAGATTCCCACGGGACAAATAATTGTGAGGCGATTAACGATCGCTGCAACCAACCGACCGCAGTCCCACAGGCAGCTTGAATCACCGATCGCCAGTCATTAGGCGGCAATTCTGACCACAGGACTATGGCGCCAGGGGACGACAGCAACTCATTCACATAAGCATCAGAGGCCGCAAATTCTGGAGTGGCTTCTGGCACTAACCGACTACGCGGGGCAAAATCTGCGCCATAGCTCCACAAGGGTTGCTTTTGTCCAGCTCGGCGCCCATACACCCGGACTCCGACCACATCTGAGATCGCCAAGGGCTTCAGGAACCGGACTACAGCCGTACCCACATCACTTTGTCGCGGACAGTTGGGCGCATCCGTCATCACATGCAGCAGATCACCTTTCTGACGAATTTGCACTCGGATGCCACCCGTTGCCAGCTTGGTTGCCAAGTCAGGATTCAAGAGGCGCGTTAACAAAAAAGTAATCGCCTCGAGATTGCCTTGCTGAGTCAGTTCTAAGGTCGATAAGGCTCGATCGGGCTGAGTCGTTGCTGGCAGGTCCAACCAATGTACCCACAGCGGCGAGACGACATCATCTTCTGCCGTGGCTACGGTATTCGCTGGATCACGAATTAAGCCATAAATTGTCGCGGCATGAATCCCTTGCGGAGCTAGCTCTTGTAATAAGGGCGCGATCGTTCCCAACGTTGTCAATTTGTCAGGAGCCGTCACGCCCATGCCAGAGCAAGATAAATGCAGCGTGGAGTCTTTTAATAGCGCCGATACTTGGATTTCTTGAGAACGCAGATTTTGGTTCAATAGCTGGCTAATTGCCTGCACATCGCCCCAACGAGCCCATTCCCGCAAGGTGATTTCGGGTGGCGTTAAATCGACCCGTAATAGCCATTCTGGTCTGATTTCTCCCTGTACCTGACCAAAGACGATCGCATGCTGGAACCCCGATAATTCCAGTTCTCGCAAGCGTTGAGCGATCGGTTCTGCTAATCGCCCAGGATCAGGAGCATAAATTGACTCGCATAAAATCAACAACCGTTTCGGTGGCTCTATGGGCGAGGTTGATTCTGTAGCCTGGCTATTTGGCTCTCCAGCATCCTCGCTCGCTGGTTTACCCACCTCGATCTTGACCCGTACTGCCACATCTAAATGGCTCAAAACCTCACTCAAATACCACGCGAGCGCATCGGGTTGTCCCTGGCGCGCCAGATCAGCAATATGCACAATCGCGGCAGCTTCTCGATCTGACTCTATGTCAACCTGGCTTTCTTGTAACGCCGGGGAGGGCACAACAGCCTCTTCTAAGCTGGCGGATTCTGGCACAGAGGCTGCAGAAGCCGATGATTCAGCCATGGCAGACTCAGAAACAACTGGTTCGGCACTGATTGGCGCGATCGCTTCTGAGGTAATTGATTCTGGCACAATAGTCGCCGAGGTACCTTCTGCTCGAGTCTCACCTGTAGTAGATTCGGTAACCGCTGCACTAATTGCTGGAGGCGGTGTGACTGTATTCTCTGAGGATGAGTCGATCAGCTCAACAGCTAGACTAGAGCAGTGGAAATGGATGGTTCTCGTCCACGCCGGATTAGCTTCACCCAACTCGCGCCCATAAATCGTCATCTGGAAGATTTGGGGTGAGCCAGCCGGAAGCAGTTTTTCCAGAGGAGCGATCGCAAAGGCACGTTGGAGTCGCCAGACGATCGCTTCAGCATCCGGACAGGGCTGCCCTTCACATAGCAGATGTAACACATTGCCGCGCAACCGCATTTTGATTTGGGCTTGACTTAGCCCAATCACCCGATGTATCCAGTGGGTCAGGGAAACGCGCTTGGTTGCCGTTTCTACGGAAAACGACCCGCCAGAAGGTGATGAATTATGTCCATCAACATTCGCCATGAGAGAGTTGATACCTGCTGTTAGCTCTAACTAGCCACCGAATACCGCCATCTTGCCCCATAGAAATAACACACTTATTGCAATTTGGCATACTTGCCACCCAGAATGGCATCTAGCTCGATATGATGACGATGGTTGCAGTCATCTATCACCGAGTTAAAGGTTACTGATGTCGCAGAGCCAATATACCGTTTAGGGTTGCATGTCGCAGAGATTTTTCCATAAGCACCTGTTTTTAGCAAGGGCTGTGGCTACTGCTAAAAGTTGGTAGCTGTTTATTTACATAACTTAAAAGAATTTCACTATGTCACCTCATGAACTGAATGAACCAGTCCCCAATGCTCCCAGCACCGATCCACGATCGCCCGATTTATGGTTGAGTCTGGCAACGGTTCCCATCCTAATGGGAGTATTAGGGGGACGGGGAATTCTCCAGGCAGTACAGGAGCTAGGACAACTGAGCGAAGAAATCTTTCGGGGAGATCGTCTGCCTCTGTTGACATTTCCACCCACTGCGATCGAGCAACCGGAGACTTCTGATTCTCATGCTAACAACGATGCGACCAGCGGCGGTAATTCTATCTAGCCCGATAATTCGTTGTCCTGGCGACTCCAAAATCCAGAAGTAAACCCATAAAATGTATTGAATATCCTTGGCTAGGGCAGACTCCATGACTTCGACACGATCTTCAGCGGATGATGTATTTGGTTCTGGAGCCGCTACAGAAACCAGAACACCAGCAGAAGTGCTGGTTGCTTCTCCCTCTGATTTACTGCTGCGGCATAGGCTTGGCATTGTAGAAGATCTGTGGGAAACCGTTTTACGACAGGAGTGTGGGCAAGAACTAGTTGACTTGTTAAACCAACTCCGCGATCTCTGTTCTCCAGAAGGACAGGCGAATACCTTCCGGGAATCAGAAGTGTTGAAGTTGGTGGAGCGGCTAGATCTAAATGAAGCCATTCGGGCAGCCCGAGCGTTTGCTTTGTATTTTCAGTTGATCAACATTGTCGAGCAGCACTACGAACAACGCGATCAGCAGCAGCAATACCGCGCCTCCCGTGAAACAATTTCTACAACTAAAACACCGCCCCACAGTCCCACGAACGGTCAAACCGCGATCGGGAGTTTGGCGGAGGAAGCCACAACTTCTAGCAGCCGCCTAGAAGCCGATTTGTTAGAAAAAGCTCTGCAAGAAGCCGGGTCACGCAAAGAGTTAGGCACATTCCACTGGTTGTTTCCCAAGTTGCGCAGCCTGAATGTGCCGCCTCAACATGTGCAGGACTTAATTAATCGTCTGGATGTGCGGCTGGTCTTCACGGCACACCCAACCGAGATTGTGCGACACACAATTCGGGGCAAACAGCGGCGCATTGTCAAAATTTTGCGGCAACTGGATCTTGCCGAAGAACAAAGTTCGACTCAGGATGCTCCCCTGTCTTGGGAAGCTAAACTATTACACCAACAACTAACGGAAGAAATTCGGCTGTGGTGGCGTACCGACGAACTGCATCAGTTTAAACCAACTGTATTGGATGAGGTAGACTACGCACTGCACTACTTCCAGGAAGTTTTGTTTGAAGCGATTCCGCAGTTATATCAACGGCTGAAGCATGATCTGCAAGAGTCGTTTCCTCGGATGCAGTTGCCAAAGCATAACTTCTGCAAGTTTGGCTCCTGGGTTGGCTCCGATCGCGATGGCAACCCATCAGTCACTCCGGCTGTCACCTGGAAAACGGCTTGTTATCAACGCAGTCTGGTGCTAGAGCGTTACATTCAATCCATTCGCAAGCTGATTGATTTACTCAGTCTGTCCTTGCACTGGAGTGATGTTTTACCCGATTTGTTGGAATCTTTGGAGCAAGATCAGCTTCAGATGCCAGAAGTCTACGATCGCTTGGCAATTCGCTACCGTCAAGAACCGTATCGCCTCAAATTGTCCTACATCCAGAAACGGTTGGAAAATACTCGCGAGCGCAATCATCGACTGTATGACAGCGACTACAGTAACTTAACCACGGCGCTCTCAGAAACCAATCCCGCGACAATTTATCGTTCTAGTCAAGAGTTTTTAGCCGAACTGCACCTGATTAAACTCAATTTGGCAGAAACCGGACTCACCTGCACCGATCTGGACGAGTTGATCTGTCAGGTGGAAATCTTTGGGTTTAATCTGGCACACCTGGATATTCGGCAGGAGAGCACCCGGCACTTGGATGCGTTAACAGAAGTTGTTAACTATCTACAGGTGCTGCATAAACCGTATAACGAACTCTCAGAACCCGAAAAAGTTTTGTGGTTAGCCACAGAACTCCAAACCCGTCGCCCATTGGTCTCCACAGAGTTACCGTTCTCGGAAAAAACCTGCGAGACGATCGAAACCTTCCGGATGTTACGGCGGTTACAGAAGGAATTCGGTCCCGACATTTGCCAGACCTACATCATCAGCATGAGTCATGATGTCAGTGACTTGCTGGAAGTGCTATTGCTAGCCAAAGAAGCCGGACTCTATGATCCCGCGACTGGCGCCAGCTGTGTTCAAGTCGTCCCATTGTTTGAAACGGTGGAAGATTTGCGGAAAGCCCCCGCGATCATGACCGAACTGTTTGAACTGCCGCTTTATCGCACGATGCTAGCCGGGGGACATTGCCAGGAGGGTGAGTCGCTCTCACCATTGACCCCAAACCTGCAAGAGGTAATGTTGGGTTACTCAGACAGCAACAAAGACTCTGGCTTCCTCAGTAGCAACTGGGAGATTCATAAAGCCCAACAAGCCCTACAACGCATTGCCGAAACCTATGGCATTGATCTGCGGATCTTTCACGGGCGCGGTGGCTCAGTGGGTCGTGGGGGTGGTCCCGCTTACGAAGCGATTCTGGCGCAACCAGGACGCAGTGTGAATGGACGGATCAAAATTACGGAACAGGGCGAAGTGCTTGCCTCTAAATACTCCTTACCAGAGCTTGCCCTCTATAACCTGGAAACCGTGACTACAGCAGTCATTCAAGGCAGTTTGTTGCGAACGGGGTTCGATGATATCCAGCCATGGCACGAAATTATGGAAGAACTGGCGACCCGTGCCCGTAACCACTATCGATCGCTGATTTACGAGCAACCCGATTTCCTCGACTTTTTCCTGCAAATCACGCCGATCGAAGAGATTAGTCAGCTTCAGATCAGTTCTCGTCCTGCCCGTCGCAGTGGCGGCAAGCGGGATTTGAGTGGACTGCGAGCGATTCCTTGGGTGTTTAGCTGGACACAAACTCGCTTCTTGCTGCCATCCTGGTATGGCGTGGGCACCGCCCTACAAAGTTTTCTGGATGAACAGCCCGAAGAACATTTGAAGCTATTGCGCTATTTCTACTTCAAGTGGCCATTCTTCAAAGTAGTGCTGTCGAAAGTGGAGATGACCTTATCGAAAGTCGATCTGCAAATCGCCCAGCATTATGTCCAGGAACTCAGCCGTCCGTCCGATCGCGAGCGGTTTGAACCGATCTTTGAGCAGATCGCCAGCGAATTCTACCGGACGCGGGATATCGTCTTGAAAATTAACGGACACCATCGCTTACTGGATGACAACCCAGATTTGCAACGGTCTGTGCATTTGCGCAATGGCACGATCGTCCCCCTTGGTTTACTCCAAGTCTCCTTAATCAAACGGCTGCGACAGTACAAGGATCAGGTCGAGACGACCGGATTAGTGCGATCGCGCTATAGCAAAGGTGAACTCCTCCGGGGTGCATTATTGACCATTAACGGGATTGCTGCCGGAATGCGGAATACGGGTTGAGCCAAATCGCAACTCCGTCCATTCCTGACCCGCCCAAGTGGTTAATTGTGGCTAGGGGCGGTTCCTGAGCCGCCCTTAAACCCTAGCCTCGCCATTACAGCTCTTTGCAATACGCAAAGTTACTCCATTGTTGCCGGAAGCCTTCGGACTCATAGAGCTTTAAGGCTCCTGAGGGGTTTTCAGCATCCACACCCAACAGGGCAGTGTCCATCCCTTTAGCCTTAAGTTGATGCATTCCCGTCAACAACATGGCTCGACCTAACCCCAGGCGACGAAAGCCCCGCCGAGTGCCCAAGTCACCGATCCAGCCGTCCAGCCGTCCTGTCCAGCGATTGTCTTCCTGATCAATCAGACTGAAGCAAAAGGCGGCAAATGTGCCATCGGGCGCGATCGCAACTTGATCCAGCTCAGGATCATAGGTGGGGTGAGTTAACCAGCGCTGTCGCCGCTCGACTGTCATAGGATGATGGTTCCAGTGATCGATGAATGTCTGGTTAAACATCTCGACCCAGACAGGTACCTCCTCCGGCAGCAACGATCGCACCGTAAATCCCGTCGGAAATTGTGGTGCAGGAATCGGGTCTACCAACGATCGGGTCATGCGGTAAAAGCAACGGACAACTGAAAATCCATGCTGTTCTAGCCAAGTGATCTGTTCTGTCTGAATGTCCCGTGCACCAGTCCGCAGGTAAAGAGGGACAGGGAGCGATCGACTCAGATCCCGCAACGTCGATTCTGCCCAGGCAAGGATCTGGTCTTCCACACCTTGATACCGTGCCTCTGGATGGACTTTGATATTGAAAAAGCCCTCTTGGGCAGTGGTCGTCGCTGGCAAAACCCGAAGTCGAGAGTAGCCAATTAACTGACCTTCGGCATTGGTCCATAACCGTAGTTCATCCACTGGATCAGGATCGGGATTGTCCAGATCATTCTGCAACTCTGCAATAGTCACCACATGATCCAGTTGATCGATCACATTACAGGTATTGATCAACTCGACGATTGCGGGCAAATCGATCTCACCTCTATAGGCGCGAGCCGTAAATGGAGGAAGCAATAGTGCGGTCATTCTGCACCTCAACAACAATGGGTGGTGCCGAGGTCTACACTAGACGCGGAAGCAATTTCGCAAAATCATACTACAAATCCATCTTTTGTAATACAAAAATTACAACTTTGTCTGAAACCGCTAGCTGACAACCATACTGATGAATCACCTTTCTATTCGCTGGCTGCGAGCGATCGCCACTTTCCTACTCTGCATCGGGCTTTGCCTGCACAGCCCATTACCAACTCTAGCTCTTACCGAATCTCCGGTTTATCAAACTCGACCTGCTAGCCGTGATGGCATTGGCAAGGTTTATCTGGGGCGAGAGATTGCTCAAGTCATGGGACATCTGGGCGCGGGATGGTTAGAACGTCCCAGTCGCGAAGTCGAAGAACAGCCGCAGGTATTGATCGATCGCTTAAACCTGAACCCTACCGATGTCGTTGCAGACATTGGTGCCGGAACGGGATACTTTAGTTTTCGGATTGCGCCCTTAGTGCCACAAGGCAAAGTGCTAGCGGTCGATATTCAACCAGAAATGTTGGAGATTTTAGACGCCCTCAAGCAAGAAAATCAGATCACAAATGTCGAGCCAATTCTCGGTCGTGAAACCGATCCCCATCTGCCCCCCAATAGTGTTGATTTAGCCCTATTCGTTGATGCCTATCATGAGTTTACCTATCCTCAGGAAATGATGCAGGCGATCGTCCAAGCGCTTAAACCGAGTGGACGAGTCATATTAGTCGAATATCGGGGCGAGAATCCTTTTGTGCCCATCAAAAAGCTACACAAAATGACCCAAAAACAAGTCAAAAAAGAACTAGCAACTGTAGGCTTAACCTGGCAAGAAACTCAGGGATTTCTACCCCAACAGCATGTGATGATTTTTGGTAAAGATGATCAGTCAGCCAGATCGTAATCAACACTCGATTGCATCAGAACCACAAGCAAGTGAATGCTATTAATTCCAATTTTACAGATCGGTTTCTGGAATTAGATTCGTTTGTTTAAACGGTAAGTCGTCATTAATAGCATCAATCTCCTGTTGTTCCAAATCATTAATTTGATCACTATAGGAACGAAAGATTTGCGTTAAGCGAGGATGATAAAACCGATGCACGGAGTAATTCGGAGTCGCTGGAAATCCCCGGCGTTTCTTATGTCGTCCTCCTGCCCCGGGATCAAAGACTGTAATGCCTTGATTGATCGCCCATTCGATCGGAGTGTAATAGCAAGCATCAAAATGGAGGCAATCAATTTCCTGGGTAGCCCCCCAATAACGTCCGTATAATTGGCTGCCTTTGGTTAAGCAAAACGACATACCGACCGGATGACGATCGTCAGTTTCACTATAAGCCGCTACAAACAAAACTCGGTGAGCATAGTTGGGATAAAGTTGCTCGAAAAACTTACGGGTGAGATACTTACTACCCCACCAACCAAACTTGTCACAGGTATCACTGTAGAAATCATACATTTGGGAGAATAGCGGCTTAGGAATCTCTTCTCCGGTTAAGGTTCGTAGCGTCAACCCGGCTGTATTCACCGCCTTACGTTCCCGTTTAATGTTGCGTCGTTGGTTGGCATTAAACGCTCCCAAGTAATCATCAAACGTTTGATAGCCCTGGTTTTGCCAAATGTAGCTGTGGTGTAACCAGGACGAAAACCCATGCCGTTCGATTACAGGTCGCCAATCCGGATCCACATAAAGAAAGTTGCAGGTCGTGATATGGTGACGAGCGCAGAAATAATCAATCTCTGCCACCATGCGTTCTGTCAGCTCATCCTCATCCTCATCGGGAGCAATCAAAAAGCGATAGCCTTCTGCTGGCGTAAAGGGCGACATCCCCAACAATTTTGGGTAGTACCGCACCCCTAACCGATGGGCAACATCTTCATTACTCCAAAAATGACTGAAGACAAATTCGCCAGAACTATGTTCTTTCATGTATAGAGGTGCAGCTCCGACTAACTGCCGATCGCGCCAGATCACCAAATGTTTTGGCGACCAGCCTGATCGGGTGGTGCTGTTAGACGTCTCCATATTGTGCAACCATTCCCATTCCAGGAATGGTGTTTTTAGCGGTAGGGCTAGAGCATCCCATGCAGTTTGGGGAATATCGGCAATGCGATCGCACCAGCTTGCAGAATAACGAGGCTTAACTTGTTCCACCATAGGTTGAGGTTCAGAGCTTCATACAGCGTAATACATGGGATGGGAGAGTGGGGGAGATGAGAGAGGTGAGGACAATAAGGGGCGCTAAAATTCGCGGCGGAAGCGGTAGTGGAGGAAGACTTCGTGATCAATCTGGTTAACGCTGAGCAGGTCTAGGCGGGGGGCGATCGCTTGCAGAAATCCTTGTCCGGCGACAAGAGTTGGGGCAGCAGTGCCGCCGAGGAGTAAGGGACAAAGGGTGATCTGAAATTCATCGAGCAGTTGAGCAGCGAGCAGCGAAGCGACTAAAGTACCGCCACCTAAAACGGCTACGTGTTTCCAGCCTAAGGTAGACAAATAATGAAAAGCGCTGTTCCAATCAAATTCAGTGGTTGCAGATTCGGGTGGCTCTAAAATGCAAATTTGCTCAAACTGGTTGGAGTTCTGCCAATGTACAGATCCCTCAGAGGATGTGAATAACCACCGAGGTACAGCTTGCCGGAAAAAGGGGAGATCCGGGTCGAGTGTTGCCGATCGCGAACACACGATATGCACTGGTTGAGATGGTTTTCCAGCTCGTTCTCGTTGTTCTAGCAAGGCTGGATTAGTGATTCGGAGGGTTGTGCCGTAAGCCCGGAGGGTTGCTGCGCCAAACATGACTCCATCAGCGTGGGCAATTTGTTGCTCTAGATGGGCTGTATCAGTGGCAGAGCTAAAGCGGGCAGCGGTATGCCGAAAATCAGCAATTTTGCCATCCACACTGATGGCGAGAACGACGGTTGTGGTGGGGCGATCGCCGAAGCCATCCCCAAGCGGAGTAATCCTTGTAATAATTGTCATTAGATTTAGCTCAGAACAATCTGACCTGATTCAACGGGAACGACGGTAATCGGCAACTGCCGAGTTGATGAATTTACTAACAGCGGTCAACCATTGGAACTGAGTGAGATTCACCGGAACTGCTCATTCCTCGTTTAGATTAACGCTGCAAATCGCTCTAAGAATTGCCTGCGAGACATTGTCTATGCCGAAATTGGGTCAATATTCCTTTCGTCGCATCCTGCTCTCAAAAATTTTGTTGCTCAGCATTCCAGTCTTACTGCTAGGAGAGTACGTCACTTACCGCAAAGCTCGTGAAGGGTTCTTACAAACAGCGCAGCAAAATTTGACCGAGAGTGCCGAGCGCAAAGGAGAAAACATTCGCGATCGCATTGAAGACCTGCGATCGACGGTGACGACCGCTAGTGCAGCCTTTTCGGTCCAACTGGCTCAACCTCAGGTCGCATCAAGCTTGGTGCAGCAAATGCAATCCTGGTTAGGTCAAGATGTGCAATGTATCCAACTGGTTGACCTGCAAACTCAGAGACTGGTAGGGAGTACATGCGGCAACCAAGCGATTCATCCCAACTGGCAAGACCGTCCACTCTCCCCAACACCGACTGGGCAAGATCTGCGATCGCAGGTGCAGCTAACACCAACGAATTCAGCTCGTTTAGCCACACAAACCCCACGCCAACGCCAGTTAAATCTTGTCCTCAGTGCTCCAGTTGGCAACAATCAAGCACGCTATCTCTTGAGTGTGCAAGCTTCTCTACATCGGCAATCATCCAGTCAGCCTGGTTCATTGACTGGGTACACGATAGTCGCCGATCAAACTGGCAGGATCCTAGCCCATCCTAATGCAGCTCTGATTGGACAGAATATTCGCCAGACGCTGATGCCCCTGATCTGGCAAGGCGTATTTGATCCGAACGCTCAACCACATCAGAATCAATCACTGACCTGGTTCCAGGCTGAGGGCAAAGATTGGCTAGTCAGTTCTAGCCCGATCACAATTCCCATTGGCGCCAATCAAACCCAGCAATGGACTGTGTTAGCCGTCGCTCCTGCCGATAATGCTCTATATGGGCTGGAAGGCATTCAGCAGGTCTTGATGATTCTCACGATCGGGCTGGTCGCTGCGTTATTATTCGCCACCTACTATATGGCACGAGAGTTAGCCCGACCGATCGAGCAGCTTAGTCGCTATGCGTTACAGATTCATAGCCGTTCCGATCCAGAACGATCGCCGCAAAATTTTCGGATTCAAGAGCTGAACCATTTAGCCGCCGCTCTGGATAGTATGGTCACACGGTTAGAAGAACGGGCAGAAGAACTGGAGGCAGCTTGGCAAGAAGCGCAGATCGCTAGTGAACTGAAAAGCGACTTTTTAGCCACCACCTCTCACGAATTGCGGACTCCCTTAAATGCCATCATTGGCTGTGTGCGACTGGTGCGTGACAACTGCTGTGATACCCGTGAAGAAGAATTGGAGTTCTTGCAACAAGCAGACGACGCCGCCATTCATCTCTTGAAAATTATTAATGACCTGTTGGATATTGCCAAAATTGAAGCAGGCAAAGTCGAACTCAATTTGCAACCTGTACACATTCAGGATCTTTGTCACCAGTGTCTACGTATGATTCAGCCTGGCGCTGAGAAAAAACGGTTAACTCTTGCTCTAGATGTTGATGAACAGATGGGTGAGATTCCATTGGATGAACGACGGGTTCGGCAAATGGTGATTAATCTGTTGTCGAATGCAGTGAAATTCACGCCCGAGGGAGGGCATGTCGAACTCAGTGGTCAAATTCGTTATGGGCAGCAACTCGTCCAGGACAATCGTCCGGATCACAGCCCAATTAACCCCACTACAGCCTATCTATGCCTGGAAGTGAAGGATTCTGGCATTGGCATCCCCAAAGAACGTTGGAACTTACTGTTTCGTCCGTTCTCTCAAGTCGATTCTTCTTTGACTCGCAAACATGAAGGGACAGGACTGGGGTTAGCCCTAACCAAACGGCTGGTGGAATTACACGGCGGGACCCTATCGTTTCAATCGACTCCTGGGGCAGGTAGCATTTTCCGCATCTGGTTACCCTACGATCGCTAACGACTAAGCATTGGGGGCGGGATTAATCGCTGGGGCGGGATTATGTACAGCGAGAAACGCCACCTGGGCAGCCGATTGCTCTGCCGCTTTAATCGATCGTCCCCATCCCTGCCCCAAGCAATTGCCGTGTAACCAAACCTCTGCCATAAATCGTTCAGAACTAGCAACAGCAGTGGTCTCCTGAACTCGATATTCAGGTAGAACTTTGTAATGGGCTTGGGTCCATTCTTGTAGCGCCGCTTTATAGTTCTGGCGAGCCGGATCGGTGCGAATTTCCACGACTAACCGTTGTAAATGAGGATCCAACCAGGGTCGGATTAATGCCAGCGTCTGGGTACTTAAGTAAAGAGCGGCTAGGACCGCTTCGAACGCCTGAGCTAACCGCGATTCCTGCCCCAGCTTATCGTTCATCGCACTATTAGACGCTAGCAAATAGCGATCGAGGTGATAACTGGCAGCGATTTGTGCCAGGATGCGATCGCTGACTAAGACCGATCGGATTGCCGCAAACTCACCTACAGGCAATTCGGGGTAAGTCTCCCATAAGAACTCAGCCGCCGCTAAACGAATGACGGCATCACCGACAAACTCTAGTTGCTCATAATTGGCCTCGACCGAGATAGTGGAATGCGTTAGCGCCCGATCTAATAGCTGCCACTGGATCGCGGTTGAGTTTGGTACACCCAACTTTTGAACTAACTGTTCTAGCTGCTTCTGACGATGAGGATATTGCAGAGTCATGGATGCCAGATTATCAGCTTTTACAGATCATGAATCAGTTTGTGTGGGCATTCCACTATGCAGGACAAGGTAAACTTTGCAGGGCTGTGATGAGGCTGGGATAGATAGATGCCATTGGCACTTCAGGGCGTTGAGCCAACAACCCGATGGGCTCTAGATGAATGGCACGAATACATAGATTAGCTTTACCTACTGACCCTTCCAGACGATTGGGGTTGGCAAAGTGACGATGTTGCGTTCTGAGTGTCGCTACCGTCTGAGGCAGTACGCCCGCTAATCGAGCCAGAATGTCATCGGATAAATTGGCTAATACTTCATTGCCAAAAAAGGCATCAAACCCAGCAAATAGCTTTTCAACCCGCTGGATTGGATCAGGGTGATCAACGATTTTGTGTAGCCACCGTACCCATTGAATTCGGCGGCTATAAGCGCGTTGGCGGTCTTCGTGAGTAGTCACTTCCACGATCTCTGGGGCTCCGATCGCAATCACGGTTGTATAGTGTTGCTCTACGGAACTGCCTACAGCGGCTCCTGGTCCAGCAAATTCAGCATAGTGTTCTTTACACAGAATTAAGCCACTTCGCTTACTCTCGCCAACCGCGATCAAGTTGTGGGCAAAAGATCCAGTATTCACATTGTCCTGAGGTAAATCGTGAGAGATGGGGTTGTTCACAGACCGATCCCAAACTAAATTCATGCAGGATTACCTAACTGATAGAAGCCCCGTCCAAATTCTTTTCATCCTAGTTCAGGTTACAGACGAGATCAGGATTTCTCAGCCTGAGTTTGCTGAATCTACATAATCAGCCAGACTAGCAACAACGTTTGATAAAATCACCGGGACGATCTACAAGACAACGAATTTCAAGAAAGCTGTTAATACAGCAGAGATAGCTACCCTAATCAAACGGCACGATCCCTGCAGAGAATCTCAACAGGAAAACGCACCCAACTGGGGTAGAACATCCACCCAAATTAGATCAAGCCAAAGTTTTTGTAAAGCGTAGAATGGTTCCCTGCCAGCCCAGTTTCATGCCAGCAGAGTAAGAATGAAGGCTACTTTCAGGCTGGCTTAGGTAGCTGAATCGTAAATACACTACCTTGTCCGGGTTGAGAGGCTACACCAACTTTCCCGCCATGGGCTTCAACAATCCGCCGTGACAAATGCAGCCCTAAACCACTCCCCGATCGCTTATGTTGCCCTTGGCGAAAGCGATCGAAGATCACGGCTTGGTCCTCTAGGGTAATTCCGGCTCCGGTATCAATCACATCGATCGTCAGCCAGGATGGGGGATGATGCCCATTCCCCTCGTCCACAGACAGAGGCTTGTCCACTTCAGTCAGGTGAATCTCTACATGACCTTGATCCGTAAATTTAATCGCATTGGCAACTAAATTCGTCAACACCCGACGTAATTCCAGGCGATCGCCATTGATAATGCCAATATCTGGCGATGGATCGCACTCTTCAATATTAATTTTGAGCGCTAAGCCTTTCTCTTGTGCCAGTGGCATTAATTCCTGTGCCACCTCTTCAATCAACCCTTTAAGATCGCAAGGAGCCAGCACCAAATTTTTCCGACCAGCTTCATAACGATAAACCTCTAGCAGTGTATTCACCATCTGCAATAGATTTTGGTTGTTACGAACCAAGTTATCGATCGTAGTCGCCATATCCGACGATACGGAGCCAAAAGCCCCTTGCTGAAACAACGTGTAGATCCGATCGGCTGCCACTAATGGAGTGCGTAAATCGTGCGTGAGCCGAGAGACAAAATCTTCACGTTGTCGAGACATATGCTCTCGTTCATCGATACTGTGTTTCAAGCGCAGGAGCGATCGCACCCGAGCTAACAATTCATCGGCATCAACAGGCTTGCGAATAAAATCATCCGCTCCTGCATCCAGACCAATGACCACACTGGAATTATCGTGAGCAGAGATTAATAGAATCGGAATATAAGGTAGTTTGGTGTTGTTGCGAATCCGACGGGTCACTTCATAACCATCCAGATCGGGCATCATCACATCCAGCAAGACCAGATCCGGCGGAGATTGATGAACTTCTGCTAAGGCATCCGTACCATTTTCGACTAGCGTGATCAAATACCCTTCGTCTTCCAGGATGGTTTTGATTAAAAAGAGATTATCGGGAATATCATCTACGACCAGAATATGGTCAGTCCTAGAGGCGTTTTTATTAAATGACATGAATTAAGTACAGGTAAACTGAACCACGCATTACTAATGATCGGTAACCATAGGCTAAAACTAGGATGCAGCCAGAGCCACATACCCTAGTGTCGTAGCTTCAATCATGATGCTACGACAGGCGGAAGCTGAATGAATAGCGAACCAGCTCCTAACTGTTGCCAAGAGATAGTCTTGATACATTCCATCTTAAGATTTTAAAAAGAAGTATAGGTCTTTCTTAAGTAGGAGTTAGGACAGAGAAATTCTACTTTAAGCCTAATTCGTCTAACTTATTGATCATGCCCCCTCACTAGCCGCCTATGATCGATCGACTTCGGGGCGCGGGGAGAAGTAAAGGTTAATTCCTGAATATCGTGGCTGAGAGACGTGCCAGATAGGGTACGTGGTAACTCGATCCGAAAGACTGAGCCTTTACCGAGTTGGCTGTCTACAATAATGGCGCCATTCAGCATTTTGACTAGAGAATAGGTGATAGCTAACCCTAACCCGGTGCCAGTGTAGCGGCGGGTAATGCTTTGATCAACTTGCCGGAATGCTTCAAAGATATGCTCTAAATGAGCCTCATCAATACCAATGCCGGTGTCATGAACGGCGATCGCTAAATGATCCGGCTCAGGCTCGCTCACTTCGACCCACACTCCCCCTGCTTCCGTAAACTTAATAGCATTAGACAGCAAATTCACCATAACCTGCCGCAACCGTTGGCGATCGCTGGTAATTTGGGGATTTTGTAAAGTGGTTTGTAATTCTAGAAACAACCCTTTTTGGGCGGCTAGCGATCGTAAACCTTCTAGGGTCGTCCGCAGTTCAGTTTCCAGATTAAAGGTATCAGGAACCAGTTCTAACCGACCCACCTCGATCTTAGACAGGTCAAGAATATCATTCAGCAACTCCAGCAAGTTTCTGCCATTGTTAAGAATGCGTTGCAGCATATCCAGTTGCTGAGGATTAAGTTGTCCCTTGCTAGGACGCAACAACATCTGCGAAAACCCAATAATCGCATTTAGAGGGGTCCGCAGTTCATGGGACATAGTGGCTAAAAACTGCGACTTGAGCCGGGATGCCTCTAGTAACTTGAGATTTTGTAGTTGAATTTGTTGCCGTTGGTGCTCTAATTCCTGATTCTTCCGCCGCAATAGGTCATTACTTTCGCGCAATTGCTGGTTAGCCAGCGCTACCTGCACTTCTGCTCGGTAAACGCGCATAGCATTCCGCAGAATTCTAATCAAGGTTTCGGAGGACACTTTCGATTTTGCCAGATAGTCCGAAGCGCCCGCCTTCATCAATTCAACGGCAATTTCTTCATCGCCCTGACCAGTGAGCACAACCAAAGGCACCCGAACGCCACGCTGGCGCAACTCTCGAACCAAGTTCAGCCCATCATTATCCGGTAGACAGTAGTCCAAAAAGATGAAATCAAAATGGGTCGTTTGGGTAATGGCGATCGCGGCAGCACAATCCTCTACCTCAAACCATTCCATAAACACCCCTGCCGACTTTAAAGCCCGCCGAACTGCCATGCGATCGACTTCATCATCGTCTACCACTAAGATTTTTAACATTGGTTCCATAAGTTGTTAGTGGTTGAACAGCAATAGAGGGATAACGCAACCAACAGGGGTCGGGGTCGGTACAGTGTAGTCATAACATTTCGCACAGCGCCCAGTACTTGTTCAGGGTTGCCATCAGCTCGGCGAAGCTTTGAAATGTCACAGGTTTCAACAGATAGCCAGCCACGTTCAGGTGATAAGCCTCTACCCGATCTTGATCCTGATTAGAGGTCGTGAGAACTACAACTGGAATTGATTGCAAGTGTGGATCGGCTCGCAGTTCTCGCAAAAACTCAATACCACCCATCCGAGGCATGTTTAGGTCTAACAGAATTAAGCGACGATCGCTGGGGACAATGGGCGGTTCGCTATCCTGCCCACGCAGCATTGCCAATGCTTCCACACCGTTTTGGGCAATATATAGAGGATGAACAATGTGATTTTTTTTAAAGGCGCGTTGGACATTCATCACATCTACCGCATCATCTTCTAATAAGAGAATATTAATCACAGGCTTTTCCATTGTTGGATATTGCACCTTTGGTAACTAAACGGATATGAGTTATAAGTTCGCCCGTTTCCCTGATGGGAAATCTGATGACGGTAGCATTTATTAAAAATGGTAAACAGAGGGTAACTAAATTTGCCTCATCCAAGAGTCTGAATTTCTCGCCTCAGAGATCACGGGTGCCACGTAAACCGAAAGGTTGCTCCCGCTCCCACTTGAGAATCTACGGTAATACTGCCACCTTCAGTTTCAATAATCTTTTTGACGATCGACAGTCCAATACCCGTACTTTCCTTAGTATCGCGAGCTTCTAAAGTTTGAAAAATTGTAAAGATTTTGTTGTGGTACTCCGGTGCAATGCCATTGCCATCATCGGAGACGGCAAACTCGTAATGTCCACCTTGGCTCTGAACTGAGATCGTCACTTGCCCGTGGTCATGCGGATGATGCTTCACGGCGTTACTAATCAAATTGGCAAACACCTGCCCCAGTAAGAGCCGTTTTGTCTTCAGTGTAGGCATGTTCTTGCCCACAATAATCGTGAATGTGGGTGGCAAGGCTAAGGAATCAATCACCTCCATGAGTAAGGCGTTCACATCAACGGGTTCAATCTCAGCTTCCAACCGACCAATCCGGGAATATTCCAACAAGCCGTTAATCAATGCTTCCATCCGATGCACCCGCCCCCGTAACAGTTGCATTTGATGACGGCTTTCTGTCGGCAACAGCTCGTCCAGATCTTCTTCCAACCATTCTGATAAATTGGCGATCGCCCGTAATGGCGCTTTCAAGTCATGGGAGGCAACATAAGCAAATTGATCCAATTCCTGATTGCGCTTCTTCAGTAAAGCGGTCGTCCGTGCCAACATGGTGTTGACATAGGTCAGTTCCGTTGCCCGCTCTTGCAAGGCAAGTTCGACCTGCTTGCGATCGGTAATATCTGTAATAGTGCCGACATAGCCAACGACCTGATCCTGCTCATCAGTTTCCACAATGGCTTGCCCTAATACCCATATGACAGTGTCATCTGCTCGGTGAACCCGGTATTCCTGCCGAAACGGTTGTCGAGTTTGGGTAGACTTCGTCCAGGCTGCCATCACCTGCTCCCAGTCTTCAGAATGAACAGCTTGTGACCAGTTTCCTTGGGCTTGCTCCAGGGTCATCCCTGTAATTTCACACCAGCGATCGTTAACGTAAGTTACCTGCCCATCAGCATCGGCTCGAAAGATGCCAACTGGAGAAATTTGTGCCAACGTCGCGACTAGCTGCTCACGCTCCCGAGAAGAAGGATGGTCAGTATAAAGTTGCAGTGTATCTCGAATAGCAGTGGCTAATGTGCGAGGCAAAGATTGCAGCAATGGTGTAGCTGTCTGGGAATCAGTTTGGCTCATAGCATTTCCCTCCCCAATTAATCTATGCTCCCCACTTGCTATAGCTCCGACTATAGTCAAGCGAACTAGGGATGATCTATACCGAAAGTTAGAGTTTTAGTAGGGATAACTGGCAATTCTGGGTCGCTTGATGAGTCCAATCCTGCCCAATTTATTCCTGTAATATCACCAGCAACTTGCCGCGATCGGGCGAAGAGGGACATGTTCCATGATCCGTTGCACTCTTTTGCCAACCTATAATGACGTTCTGGATCTAGGATCGATATTGAATGAATTTGACCTGACATCCCAAAGGTGAATTATGACTCAAACGCTGCCACTAACCTCTGAAAATGTTGAAACCGTATTGGATGAAATGCGTCCCTACCTACTGGCAGATGGCGGCAATGTGGAATTAGTGGAGATTGATGGACCGATCGTCAAACTGCGGCTTCAGGGAGCCTGTGGTTCCTGCCCCAGTTCTGCTATGACCCTGAGAATGGGGATTGAACGTCGTCTACGGGAATTTATTCCTGAAATTGCTGAGGTTGAGCAAGTGCTGTAGCGCAAACCAGCCATCTATCTAGATATCTCTGTAGGGGCGATCGACGAATCTGCCCCTATTGCAGTGCATTGTGCTGTAGTGGACACCGAGTGAACCAGACATATCTGTTATCGTAAGCTTTGTAACGAACCCAACAGAATTCGGATCCCTAACTCCGGTATCAATCCCCTTAGTTCCTCGCCCATCCCTATCAGCCAACCTATGCCTCATCCTCTGTACGTCGCCTTTATCTGGCATCAACACCAACCGTTGTACAAAAGTCGGGCGGCATCGACTGCTACGGATGGGCAATACCGCTTACCCTGGGTCAGGTTACATGGTACGAAGGATTACCTGGACTTAGTGCTGATTCTGGAAAAATATCCCAAGTTGCATCAAACGGTGAACCTGGTGCCATCGTTAATTTTACAAATTGAGGATTATGTCGCTGGGAAAGCGCTTGATCCTTATTTGCAGATTGCGCTCTTACCAACTGAGCAACTGACCCAGGAGCAAAAAGAATTCGCCATCCAACATTTCTTTGATGGCAACCACCGCACCTTAATCGATCCTCATCCTCGCTACGCCGATCTATTTAATCAACGGCATGACCAAGGCTTAACCTGGTGCTTAGAACACTGGACAGCCCAGGATTACAGTGATTTAGCGGCTTGGCATAATCTCTCGTGGATCGATCCTCTCTTCTGGGATGATCCAGACATTGCAGATTGGCTCGATCGCGGCAAAGGCTTTACTCTCAGCGATCGCCAACGCATTTATTCCAAACAACGCCAGATTCTCAGTCGCATCATTCCGCAACATCGAAAGATGCAGGAGACAGGACAGTTAGAAATTACGACAACACCCTACACACATCCGATTCTGCCGTTATTAGCCGATACTGATGCCGGACGTGTCGCTGTCCCCGACATGGTATTACCGCAACATCGCTTCCAGTGGGCAGAAGACATTCCCCGCCATCTCCAAAAAGCCTGGGAAATGTATGAGGAACGCTTCGGTCGATCGCCGCGCGGTTTGTGGCCCTCTGAACAATCCGTTAGTCCCATCATTCTCCCCGACATTGCCAAACAAGGGTTCGAGTGGATTTGTTCCGATGAGGCAGTCCTAGGTTGGACATTGGAGCATTTCTTCAGCCGTGATGGCTCAGGGAATGTCTACGAACCCGATAAACTCTATCGTCCTTATCGGTTGGAAACCCCACATGGGGATCTGGCGATCGTGTTCCGCGACCATCGCTTGTCAGACCTATTAGGCTTTACCTATAGCTCCATGCCACCCGAGAAAGCTGCCCGAGATCTAGTGGGACACTTAGAAGCGATTTCTCGTTCCTTAAAAGCGCAACAAACTAGTGGCAGCACTGCTCTAGACGAGCCTTGGCTGGTTACGATCGCTCTGGATGGCGAGAACTGCTGGGAGTTTTATCCGCAGGATGGTTTACCCTTCCTGACCGCTTTGTATGAAACCCTCAGTCATGATCCTGATATTCAACTGGTCACCGTTGCCGAGTTTCTGGATCAGTTTCCACCGACCACAACCCTGCCTGCTGACCAATTACATAGTGGATCCTGGGTCGATGGTAGTTTCACCACCTGGATTGGCGATCCGGTAAAAAATCGTGCCTGGGATTTACTCACTGCCGCTCGCCAGGTCTTAGCCAACCATCCAGAGGCAACGGAAGAAAATAATCCCGAAGCCTGGGAAGCTTTATATGCAGCCGAAGGCTCCGACTGGTTCTGGTGGTTTGGCGAAGGGCATTCTTCCAACCAGGATGCCATGTTTGACCAACTCTTCCGGGAACATCTGGCCGCGTTATACCAAGCCTTAAATGAACCGGTTCCTGCCAGTGTCCGGCAACCGATCGAAATTCATATGGCCCAAGGCGATCACCCTCCGCAAGGCTTCATTCATCCCGTTATTGATGGCATTGGCGATGAGCAAGACTGGGAGCGAGCGGGACGTTTTAATGTGGGGGGCGCTCGGGGAACCATGCATCGCAGTAGCCCAATCCAACGCCTGTGGTATGGAGTAGATCACTTAAATTTCTATTTGCGGTTGGATTTTCAAACGGGCATCACACCGGGAGTTGATTGCCCACCAGAAGTAAATTTGCTCTGGTATTACCCCGATCACTTGATGTCAAATAGCCCCGTACCTTTGGTAGAGCTACCCGATGAAGCGCCACTGAATTACCGATTCCACCATCACTTGGGCATTAATTTGCTGACCCAAACCATCTGGTTTCAGCAAGCTGGAGAATATTCTCGTTGGCATTCCCGAGCGAGTCGGGCCCAAGTTGGGCTAAAGTCCTGTTTGGAAATTGCTGTACCTTGGGCAGACCTGCAAGTTGATCCCGACTGGTCACTGCGGCTGACGATGGTGCTATCTGACGGGGGACGCTATCGCGACTACATGCCAGAACATGCCCTCATCCCCATTTGGGTACCATAAAGACCAGCGATCGGGCAAGCAGTTACAACCTATGCCAACCCAACAGTATTGGGTTGTGAAGGAAGAGGAGAGACAGCCAGGTCGCCTTTTAGTCCGTTTGGGCAGCTAAACTGACAATTTTTGCTGGCACACCCACAGCAGTCGCCCCGGCTGGAACATCATTCAGGACAACCGCATTAGCACCAATTTTGGCATGATCGCCAATAGTTACCGCTCGGATGATTTTTGCCCCTGCTCCAACATCTACATGTCCACCCATTTCAACTCCTGCAACAACGGTCACTTGCTGCAGCAATAAACAATTACAGCCAATGCGGGCATCAGGATGAATGACCACTCCATTCGGATGTACCAGTACCAGCCCTCCACCAATTTGACAATTAAGTGGAATGTCTGCACCAGCAACAACACTCCAAAACCGATGCTGGAAGACACTTAGCTTACAGAAATAGAGGCCTAGAAGCCCACCCTTCTTCTTCCATTTTTGGTAGCGCCGAATTGATTTAAGGAGTTGACGCCCAGGATCCCACCAATCGCGAGGTTCTTCACGGCTCCAGTCTGGCTCAGTTGCCGATACTGGAGATAAGTTGGCTTTTTTCATTTAACTAAACTTCAACTGTCCAGAAAATTTCCCGAGGAAAGAATAGAATTGGTAGATAAAAACTGACCCTACTTCATAGAAACAAATGGCACCAGCGGGATAGTCTTATCCTGAATTATTCCCAAGTTTTTGGCAAAATCTCAAACTCTTCGATGCATTTTGTTGCAGCCTATGGATAAACAATAGGTTATGGAAAACAAAAATAAATTTTATTTATAGAAAAAAATAAGTTCTTAGGACTGGCTGGTTGGCAACCAACATAGGAGCCACTCACACGATCGCCCCCTTACTTGAAGAGAGCGATCGTGAAGACCAATGCCTTAAAGATTAGATGCGATCGTTGATTGGACGATCCTCATTGGCAATGATTTGATTCGGAGCGTCGATATCTAGGGTTTCCCGCCGAATTTCTTCATCAGCATTCGCCACTTCCTGGTCTACGACCTTCTTGACATTTACTTCTTCCCGCACAATGGTTTGCTTGTGAATATCTGGCACTTCTTCGTAGACTTCCATGCGAGCAACTTCAGCTTGACCAAAGTCTACAACATCAGGAGAAACGGGAGTTCCAGCATCAACTGGGGCAACTCGTTCGACCACAATCCGTTCTTTCTCCACAGGAACAGAGACATGGGTCGTTTCGGTCTCTACATGCTTACCAACAATCACTTCACCGACTTTGTCGCGGTGCTTGTCAGCAACCACCCGCTCTTCATACAGGTTGATGGTTTGATCCGCTCGGTTGTCGTGACGATCGTGGTCACCTGGCATCGCATCGGCTACCCGGTTCCATGCATCCTTCGTAGCATGTTTTGCTTTTTCCCAAGCTAGACCAGCACCACCATGACGTTTTTCATAGTCACTTCTGAGGTCTGGTTCTACCTCATCGTAAGTCTTGCCACTACTGGCATGGCGACCATAGCCCTCGTAGCCAGTCCGGTAAGCATGTTCATAATCTTCATAGCGGTGCTCCGGCTCTACGTAGGGACGAGACGCATAATTCGTGCGCCAGTATTCGTCTTCAACCGTGGGATTAATTTGTTCAGCCGCGCCTTTACCGACTAAGCCTCCGGCAACCGCGCCGATCGCAGCTCCCACTACGGCACCGACAGGACCACCGATCGCACCACCAATCACAGTCCCAATGACGCCTGCCCCAGCGGCACCAACACCCGTACCAACTGGATGTGCACCTGGTTGCCCAGTAATCGGATCGGGATTAGCATCTGTGGGGTCAAATGTTTGATTGCTACCACTTTTATCATCACTTTTCATGAAATAGCCTCCATATTATTAATTACGGCGATCGTTACCGCTAGTATGGCTTTACCTTAATCATTTGCTACTACGAATACGTCTCCTAAAAGAGAGAAGCTAACTAGCTAGCTCTGGTTACAATTGGAGCTTCAAACTGAAAAGATATAACTTTTGAAATAGTTAACATATGTTAAATTCAAGCCAGCTTTATTTGTCTCTCATTTGAGAGATGAATGGATGAAATTCAGGTTTTATGGTGAAAGTACTAATTAAACTTATTTTTTGAAGGAAAGGGATTATGGCGATCAATCATGACCCAATGGGCTATAACAATCAACTCAATCATGTAGCGATGCAGAACTTTGATGTTTATAGCGATCGCCAGGAAAAATTGAAGATTGGTCGGGTAATTGATGTTCTATTAGATCAAGCTGGCAACTTACGCTATTTCATTGTGGAATTGAATTCTTTAATGGCAGGCAAACAAGTTCTAATTCCGCTCCAAAATGCTCAGGTTGATTTAGAAACTCAGCGGGTTTATGTGCAGGGACTGACCAAAGCAGAAGTGAGTAGCCTACCACCTTATCAAACGTCAGTTCATCCAATGACGGCGACGGGGCATCGGACAGAAGTCGTAAGAGAAGTGATGCCGATGCGCTCCCTGGAAGAGAGTGCGCCGCTGGAAGCATCCGCCCCATTAGAAGGCTATGTTGTTGAGCATCGCACTGAGGCACATCGAGTCGTTCCGCCTGCGGAACCCGCCACAACGGTACACCAATCGGTGGTGCCACCGACTGAACCTCCTGTTACCATGCCGCCTCGTACTGTTTCTCCCCCGCCAACGCCCAGTGTGACTTCAGCTCCAGTCGCGAATATCCAAGAAGAAACAATCGCGCCACCAGTCGCGAATATTCGTGAAGGAGTCATGCCTGCTCATGGAACAACTGGCATTCGCGACGAAATGGTGATTCCGCTGCGGGAAGAACGGGTCATTGTCGATCGCAAAAAGCGGAAAGCTGGTGAAGTGGTGGTGCGGAAAGAGATTGAAACCGAAATTATTGAAGTGCCAATTCAACGGGAACGGCTGATTGTGGAACAAATAGGGGATGAACCAAGAACCCTGGCAGAGATTGATTTAGATGATCCGGTTAATCCCAACATTTAATCGAGAGTGTTTAGATTTTTGTGTAAGCTTTGAGATTGTCAATAGTTGAAGCGTCCTGGAAATAGGATAGCAAAATGGGACAAGGCTGCCTTCCAATTTTTTATCGGCCTATTCCATCGCTTAGCGATGTTGTTCATTGCCAAATACATCAACTTGAACACGGACTCCTCATCCGGGAACACAGCCTTGGTCTTAATCACCTTACGCAATGAGCGATTGAGCGATTCAATGGCATTGGTGGTGTAGATGACTTTGCGAATATCCATCGGATAGTCAAAGATGGGAATGATGTTCTCCCAATGCCGGATCCAAATCTGGCTAATGGCTGGATAAAGCGCGTCCCATTTGGCTGAAAACGCATCCAGAGCCGCTTCTGCCTCCTCAAGGGTAGCGGCTTGATAGATCGGCTTGAGGTCTGCTGCTACTGCCTTAGCATCTTTCCAGGGAACGTAGCGCAAGCAATTGCGAATCAGATGCACGATACACAGTTGCACCTGGGTTTTGGGATACAGGGCCTCAATCGCCTGGGGAAAGCCCACTAACCCATCACAACAGGCAATCAGAACATCCTTCAATCCTCTGTTTTTCAAATCCGTCAATACTTTCAGCCAGAACTTGGCCCCTTCGGCTTCAGCCTCTCCAATCCATAGCCCCAAAAGGTCCTTATTACCCTCGCAGTTGACGCCCAAAACTACATACACCGCTCGCTTGCTGACGCGCCCGGAAACCTTGATATTGACGTACAGTGCATCCAGATAAAGGATTGGGTACACCTCGTCTAAAGGACGCACCTGCCAAGTTTTCACCTCGTCGCTGACAGTGTCGGTCACCTCGCTGATGAGGGAGGGTGAAATGTTGACCCCATAAAGTTCTTCCAATTGAGCACTGATGTCTCGTGTGCTCAACCCCCGTGCATACAGCACCAGAATCTTCTCATCGAGTCCCGCTAATCGGCGTTGGTGCTTGGGTACCAAAATGGGTTCAAACTCGCCGTTACGATCCCGTGGGATTGCCAGGTTGTTACACGACATGAGGTTAAGCCCTTTTAAGACCAAAAGTTATGCCGGTCGCCGTTGACGTGATGGTTTGCGATAAAGCACCCGAAGTTCCCGAATGGTTTGCGCCGAGAGCTCACACGAGGGAGGAGAGGAAAGTATCTCACCTTGAGCCGACTCAATCACCCAACATAACGAGGTTACATCTAAATGCACATACACCCAATGGGCTTGGAAGCGCCGTCCCACTGGGTAGCTGCGGTTGAATAGAGAGATGCGACCCGTAGAATCGACCTTGCGAACCCAGCGTTGCGGGGCGAGAAAGGTTAAGACTCGGGTCAAACTCCATTGCTGCGCCTCAAGTGGCTGACTGTAGCGGCGCGGATTGGCGGTTAGTTGAGGATAGCATTGCTGGCGAGAGTATCCCGAGCAACTGGGATACTGGGCTCGTTGCACGTTGGCACTCCAATCGAGGCGTTGTTGTAACGTCGTTAAGTCTGGACATTGACTCGGTTCCACCCACGCTTTAGTAGTGCCATGAGTGCGTTCAATCCGAGCATTGTCGGTCGGTTGGTAAGGACGGTTATGGATCACCGCCACACCCAAGCCAATTAACCATAGCATCAGTTCACTCGGCAAATCGCTGCGACAGCCCCAGGGTTGACCGTTATCCACCCGTACCGCCTGCGGTAACCCCCAACGCTCAAACAGTTGCTGCAATCCCTGCTGAACCGCGCGAGCGCTGACTGCCTCAAATTGGAACAGGGGGAAAAACAATGCTGTCTAGCAGCGCCCCACTGTACTCATCTGTCACACTCAACCAACTTGCGTCGCTGCCATCCGCCAAGTGCATATGTGAAGTCGCATCCAACTGCCAAACTTGATGTACGCTTTGGGCGCGGGCTTGCTCCCCAGAACGGTAGCGATGATGACGCAACCGAGACCGCTGAACCCCAGCCTGCACAAACCAGCGTTGCAGGGTGCGCTCATGGGGCAATCGATTCGGCGAGTATCGCTGAGCTAAGATCACCCGAATCAACCCTGCTCCCCAACCCGGATGCCGTCGCTTCAACCAAATTGCGGCTCGATAAATCTGCCGTTCACTGCGCACTCCATGATGACCGCAGCGAGCATATCGGGTCTCTAATCCAGCTTGTCCGTGCTGGCGGTACTGCCGCCAAATCCGTCGCACACTCCAGTAAGACAATCGAAGCGTCGTCGCGATCTCATTGAGCGTGGTCCCTTGCTCATGTCGTTCAACAATCAGCTGGCGAATGGGTCGTTCAATAGCGGTCGGCATCTCTACCTCCCACGCTCTATACTCTGCTTTGATCCTCCCACTTAGCTGGAGACGGGGCTATGTTTGTGTCCCTTTAGAGGCTTAACTTCACGTCGTGTAACA
>VRZD01000056.1 GCA_016743235.1 Pantanalinema sp. GBBB05
ACGCTATGGTTTGGGACTAAACTAACAGAAACTATTCCCAAGCCGCATTCTGTCGTTGAGTTTCCTTTGAGTGCAATCATGCTCAAAGCGGGACACAGCATGGGCTGTAAATTCCCGGACAAGTCTATTAACCAGGTTGCTCGGATCAGGATGATTGGACCAAATCCAAAAACTTTTTTAGGTCGAGTGAGTCGTTTGTCGCCGCAAGCCTCTTCACAGAAATCTGAAAATTCTTTTGGTTCCCAACCGCAAGCTAAGGTCAATGCTTCGGTTACCTTAGATCACTCTAGCCATGTCCTGATTCCGGGTAGTCAAGTGAGTGTGGAGATTGTACTAGAGCAGCGGCGCAATGTTTTGACCCTGCCTCTAGAAGCGATTCAACAACTCGAGAGTACCCCTTTCGTTTGGATCAAAAATGCTGCTGGACACGCCGAAAAGCGTCCTGTGAAATTGGGCTTGCAAAACTTAACGACGGCTGAAGTTGTTGCGGGTTTGCAAGCAGGTGAAACGGTTGCCTTGCCATCTCCCACGCAACCACTCACTCCAGGGACCACACTGCAAGAAGATACCAACTCAACAAATTCCCTATCGGCGGCACCTTGAGCTATGGCAATTTCCTTTCCCGATCTAGTTAAACTGACTTGGCGATCGCTGCAAAGCGATTGGGTGCGTTCCGGCTTAACGGGTCTAGGCGTGTATATGGGCGTAGCGGCGGTGAGCGCGACCTTAAACATTGCTGACATTACTCATGCCCAAATTGAGAAGAAGCTGGCAGAACGGGATAAACCGTACATTGCGCCTTACCTAGATACAGAAAGTGGGTTTGACCGGGCAGAAATTACCGATGACGATCAAGCGGCATTAAAACGAACCGTGCCAGAAATTCGTTCTATTAGTAGTGTTTCTCGGGTGTGGGTGATTCAAACGGTGCAGTTTGAAGGCACGGAGGTGAAGGAGGTTCAAACCTCTGGGGTGTCTCAAAACTTTATTCAAACAACGGGGCGACGCATCCTACAAGGACGCTTTTTTAACCCGCTTGATTTTGCCCAGTACCGTCCAGTCGCGATCGTGGATCAGAAATTAGCCACCATTTTGTTTAAGCACCAGTCTCCGGTCAACCAACCCATCTATGTCCAGGGCAATCGATTAACGGTTGTAGGGATTGTCGAAACCAAATCGGCAGGGCAGGAATACGGACGGTCATCGGGAGTTCTGTGGTTGCCAAAACCTTTAGCTGAAAGTTTTGCTAGCTTTAGTTGGAACACCCTGCAAATTTCGCCCTATCGTTTAGAAGATATGCCTATTCTGGAAACGAAGGTGAAACAAATCCTGGAAAAACGCCATCCTCATACGACGGCGTTTAGTGATAGCAACGCCCAAGATTTGGTCAAGGAGCGGGAGTTGCACCAAACCTCGTCCAAGGCATTGGCTGTCGTGGGATTAATTGCATTAGGGATTGGTGGTGTCGGAATTGCCAATATTACAGTTGCGGCAGTATTAGAGCGCACCAAAGAAATTGGACTGCGACGAGCGATCGGGGCAACACGTTTTGAGATCATGCTGCAATTTATTCTAGAATCCGTGATTCTGAGTGTTCTAGGAGGAGTTACCGCGATCGCCAGTGTTCATGGTTTAACTCATCTCACTACCACCACAATCATTCAGGCTCCTTACACCTTTTCGTGGCAAAATGCCGCCCTATCGATGGGAGCGGCGATCGCGGTGGGGGTTGGTTCCAGCTTTTTTCCTGCTCTACGCGCAACTCAGATTGATGTGGTCATTGCTCTGCGGGAGTGAACCTTATACCAATTTAAATGATATTAGCGACAGATAGAGCTTCCAGGATGAAAGGAAAACCTGTAACTGAAGTAACAATTTCAGGCGCGAGTTCTGACACCAGTTGATCAATCTTCGTTTGCAACTGTGTGAGATCCTCAAATAAACTCCACCGTAAATCACGCTTGAGATACAACCACAATCGCTCAATTGGATTCAACTCAGGACAATGAGGCGGTTGAAACAGCAAAATGATATTCTTGGGTACCTGCAGTCGCTTCGCTTTGTGAAATCGCCCGTTATCCACTTGCAAAATGTTGAGACTATCGGGAAAGGCTTGAGAAAACTCATTCAAAAACTGCTGATAGCAATCGGTATCGACATGAGAAAACTGGCAAATGAAATGCTCCCCAGTTAACGGTTCGACGGCTTCATACAGCCAAAAGGCTTTGAACTGCCACTGCCATGGACCAATCGGTTTGACGCCACAAGCAGTGATCAATTGTCTAATCACTGTCTTGAGACCGAAGCGACTTTCATCCTGGGCAAAATAGCGAATTGGTCGCTGTTCATGCACCCCTTGGTTCGCATACACCTTCAGCAGGGCTAAATCATCGGCAAGGTTTTTTTAAACGCCTCTCGTTGGCCTGGATCCTGTTTGCTGTTTTGCGGTCGCGGCACGTTTAACTTTGCGTTCAGGCGGTAGCGGGTCATCTGGTATACCGCATGATACTCCGCTTCAACTCCCAACGTTTGCTCTAACCACCCCTGCACTTCCCCATAGCTCTTAAATCCCTCGGGTTCCTCTAAGCGGCGGGCTAAGCGTTGTTCGGCCCAGACCGGAATCACCCGCTTGCCACCCGGACCATGCTGGATTTCTAGCATCCCAGCTAATCCTCGGTCCCGGTAGGCAGCTAACCACTCCTGCACTGTTGATCGATGGCGTCCAATGGCTTTGGCAATCGCACTGATGCTTGGAGCCTGCTCCTGCTTCAACCAGTACAGCACTTGCAACCGTTCCTTTTGCCGAGCGTCACCGACTTGTCGTAACCGTTCAGTTAATTCCTCTAACCTTTCTTGAACTTCAACCGATGTCACTCCTGCCATTCCTAACGCCCTAAATCGTTAGATTCAGTCTAATATATCTGTCGCTCCTACCGTTTAAATTGGTATTACTATACTCTCTCTGAAATTACGACGGGAGCCTTACAACAAAGCGGCAGATCCCTCTGTGACAAGATAGATGAGACACCTGAGCGCTTTCAAATTACTGTCTAGTTCAGGTGAACTTCTATGGTGATGCCTTCTGTTTCAACTCCTGCCAATAACGGCTCTCAAGGATCAGGTGTGCCCAATTCCACCTGAGCAATGAACCACAACCCGCTCATTGTTCTGATTAGCAGTCGCTAAGAACGGTAAAATTTGATCAATCAGTAAATCTGGGTCGGCATAGTAAATGTCTTCGATCGGTGCCCAACACACCTGGTCTACTCCAAACGTTTGTCGATAAACGTCAAGCAGATTGGCATAGCGAACGAGTTGAGATTCGGGAAGCAAACAGCAGACCCGCTTGATCTCCTGGCTCTGCATAAACTCAATCCACTCGTTGACCTTCTCGCTGCTGTATCGGGAGCGGACGGAGCCAAACACAATCCGTTCACGCTCTGAAGCAGCGGCAAACTTATACATAATGAGCGCGTCAAATCTTTGTGTGGGTGTAATTCCAGAACTGTTGCGAGAACTTTCAAACAGGTTTTGAGGATCATGTATTGATGAACCTATCATTCTGTTTGCGGGAGTAGCGTTGCCACTCTCACAAATAGAATAACAAGCTGTTTTATTTGTGATTCTTAATGTCCTAACTCCCTCAAGCGTTGAGGTCTTCTGACCCAGAAGTAGATCAGCGCACCTACAAAGTTGATTAATAAGATGATGATAACCCACACAATCTTGGTATTCCCTTCTAGAGCTTCCTGGGTTGCACAATCGATTAGCATCCATAGCCAAAATCCTTGCATTAAAAGCACAATGACTCCGGGAATGAACAATGTACTCAGCATTCTGCTTAACACGCTATCGCTATCCCTGGCTGGGGCAACAGAAATGTCAATGTTTGCCTGATCTAGCTTTTGTATAAGGGTGGGATCGTTAGGTAAATTAACGTTCACCGTCTCACCTGTTTTCGTTATCACCAGGGCTTGTGTGCGATCGTTTGTAAAAGTAACCTTTTCGACCTGATTTTGCTCAACCGCTTGCATAAACTGGTCATAGGACCAGATTTCCCTGGCTGAAACTTGCGGACAGGCGATCGCTGTTAGTAGAAAGCTGAGTAAAGCGATCAAAATCAAATTCTTTTTCAAAACCCTTCTCCCTCTGGTTGGCTCAAATGAAGGCAACTTCTAGCCCCCCATATTCCAATCACTCCTGGACTTTGATCATGGGCGGATCAGGTTCATCCGTCCAGTAATCCGTGCTTTCAAATCTTCCAACCTTGCCCATCGATCGCGATAGCCACTTGTCTGAGTCGGGAAAGTAGCAAACTTCGTAAGGCAAGTTTTCTCCCATCATCAAAATCTCTACAAATTCATCGGTGTGATTGTAGAACTGGTGAGCAATGCGTTCGCCATGAGGGAAGGATATAGCATCCCCTTCTTTTACTTCGGTGGTTCGATCGCCATAGCGCAACATCGCCCTGCCTTTGAGGATCAGGCAAAACTCATCTTCATGAACGTGATAATGAAACGGGCAGGAAAGTGATTTTGGCTTTAACCGTTCCACCACGACTCCCATGTGACTTTCCTTGCGATTCATAGAAGGGGTTAAGCGTTTAGACCAGCCTGAGTAATGTTCTGAGTAATGCGCCTCTTCCCACTTCAAGTCGTTCATGTTGACGATGTTTGGCATCTCAGACATAGGAAGTCCTCATTCATTGACAGTTGATGGTTCAACCACTAGCAAATTTGCATCACGAGCGATCGCCCAGTCCCCCTCGGCTTGCTTATGTAGAATTGTGAGGACATCTCCGGTGCGGCGCATTGGGGAACCTGTTTGTAGAGGAGTGATGGACACTGAGAGATCAGCCCAACAGTACGCCCAATCTTCGGCAATGTGGATCTCTTTAATTTCTCCACTCGGTTCAATGCAGTAATGCTGAATTGCCTGTTGAAACCCTGCTGAAAACGCTTCTTTTCCCTGCATTGGTGGTTTTCCTGGTACTAAAAAGATGACATCTTCAGCCATCAAGTTTAGTAGTTGGGGTAAATCACCGTTTGCTGTTGCCGTATGCCAGGTGGCAATCAAGTGACGAATGGCTTGCTCATCCTGCTCAAGCGATGTCAGGTTGGCTGAATTAGCCATAAATCCTCCTAATCTCAGCGGTCAACGCATCTCTGAGATGACTAGAGTGACGACCAAACTCACCCGTGGTTGCATGAGAGTGAGGTTTCATCATGATAGCAGTACAGAAGAACTCATGCAACTGACCTTAGAAGGGCGATCGCAAAGAAATTGAAACTTTACTCCTTCGAGATGAATAGCAGACACAGTAGTGTAAGCAGGAAGCCTAGCCGAAAGGATAGTGCGCTTCTAAAGCCAGTACGCCACACTCAGTTTGTTAGGGAGGAACAACGATGTTTATTCTCAAAGTCCTATACGCTCTTCTAGGGAACTTTGTGATTTTTGGTGGGTTACTATTTCTACCCGCAGGAACGTTGAATTGGTGGCGTGCCTGGGTCTTTCTGGGGGTAGTTGCCGTTAGCGTCATTGCAACTATGATCATTGCCTTTCGAGAGAATGAAGAACTTTGGAAGGAACGCCTCAAACCGCCCATTCAACAGGGGCAACCTCTGGTAGACAAAATTATCATCAGCTTGTTTGTGCTCGCCTTCTTTGCTCTGGTTGCTGCCATTCCTCTGGATGTCTTTCGATTTCATCTGTTGAGCAGACCCGGTGCGATCGCTTCGGGATTGGGCTTGCTGCTATTCATCGCAGGTTGGTGGATGATCGCGTTTTCCTTCAAGGAAAATACCTTTGCGGCTCCGGTAGTAAAACATCAAGCAGAACGGCATCAAACAGTCGTTGATACCGGAGTTTACAGCATTGTCCGCCATCCCATGTATGCCGGGGCTGTGTTGCTGATGATTGGGATGCCGCTGTGGTTAGAATCCTACGGCGCAGCTTTGTTTGCGATCGTTCCAATTATCTTGTTGGCAGTGCGAATTGTGTTTGAGGAAAAATTCCTGAAACAAGAATTAAGTGGATACGATGCCTATACTGAGCGAATTCGATACAGGCTGCTGCCTTATGTATGGTAAAAGTTTGAGCATAGATCATCTACCTTCAGGATGATAATCCTCATTTGATTGGCAAAGAACTATCAGCCTGGTATGTCTTTCTTGGTCGCTAAGCGTGAGTCGGCTTTAGCACCTAACTTTAATAGCAACGTATGATGGAGGACGGATGAGAGAAGTACAGTATCGCGGGGGATGCCTCTGTGGAGCAGTTCGTCTGGAAATTGCTGCTGAACCATATCGGGTGGGTATTTGCCATTGTCTAGACTGTCGCAAGCACCACGGGGCAATATTCAATACGGTTGCAGTGTTTCCTGCCGATGCGGTGAGCATCACCGGCACGACAGCTAACTATCGCGATCGCTATTTCTGCCCAGCTTGCGGCTCCTCAGTCTTCGGACGATCGGGTGATGAAATCGAAATCCCTGCTGGCACCTTCGATACACCAAACCAAGTGACACCTACCTATGAACTCTGGACATGTCGTCGGGAGGATTGGCTACCCCCGTTTAATGTTGCACGGCGATATGAGCACGATCGAGAAGGGACAGCACGCACCGAGCCATGACCGAAACTTAGCCCAATGTTATTAACCGTTAAAGAAGCTGCTATTGTTGCTGGTGAGATTGATTTGTTTCCAGTTTTGTTCTGTCGCTTCATTTGCGGGAAATAAACATTCAATTCTCAGCTCTTGCAACGTAATGTCGTAAGGTGTTCCTAAAGTGGCGATCGTCGAGAAAAACTGCAACTCCCACTTTTCTCGCTTGAGATGGACAGTGAGCAGCATCGTGTTTTGAGCGGTTCGATCGCTCTGATGCCAGGTTTCAGCAATACCAGGATAATTCATCAACTCATCCAGCAATGCTCTGGATTGCTCACTTTCTCCATCGGCGATCGCTTCTCGGTGCAGTCGTTGCAGTAAATGTCCTGAAAAGTCTTCCCAATTTACAACAAATGGACGCAACCCTTGCGGATGAAACATCGCTCGCATGAGATTGACTTTTCCATCTCGATAAAAGTGAGTTTGCAGTTGTTCTGGAGCAATGAACGTGGTTAACAACCGAGTTGCAGCGTTGTTTGTTAGCAGGAGATTCCAGTAGCGATCGACCACAATCGCTGGGTAAGGTTCTTGCTGTCGCAGCATGAAGTCCAAAGCTTTACGAATCGCAGCCATTTCAGGAGCCGAGAGATCGGTTTCCGCATGAATAGGGGCAAATCCGGCAGCCGTCAGCATCAGATTTTGCTGCCTCAGTGGAATTTCCAGGACTTCTGCCAGTTGCAGCACCATCTCTCGACTGGGTTTGGCACGTCCGGATTCAAGAAAGCTGATGTGCCGTTGAGAGACTTGACTAGTTATAGCCAAATCAAGCTGGCTATATCCCCGTTGACTGCGCCATTGCTTGAGGAGCAGCCCAAAGGAGTCAAGTTGTTGCTCTGAGGGCGAAGTCCGTTGCTGCATCATAGGACGTTCAAAAACAATCACTTTAATTACCTGGGAGGTAATTGCTTCGATTATCTCCTTTTCACATCATAGAGGCATACCGATCGAGGTAAAAATGATGTTGAAAACAATCCAGCGTCCTACGACACTTTCTACAAACCAGTTGTCCAATCGCTCACTCATCGAAATGCAAGACGGAACCACCCTATTTTTCCAGGATTGGGGCACAGGTAAACCCGTTGTCTTCGTACACGGATGGGTATTGGGAGCTGCAATGTGGGAGTACCAAATGACGGCTCTTTCTAGCCAAGGACTGCGTTGCATTGCCTATGACAAACGTGGGTGTGGTCGCTCCAGTCAACCGGGGGATAGCTATGATTTTGATACCCTTGCAGACGATCTCGCAACCCTGATTGAACAGCTTGACCTTCAGGATGTCACTCTGGTTGCTCACTCAATGGGCGGCGGCGAAATTGCTCGTTACCTGTCGCGTTATGGAACCAGTCGAATTGAGCGAACCGTTCTTATTGCAACCATTACGCCTTTTTTGTATCGGACAACCGATAATCCTGATAGGTTCGACCCAAGGAGTTGTGAGCAAGCGATCGCCTCTCTCCAACAGGATCGCCCTCACTATTTCACGGCAATGGCACCCGGTGTCTTGGGCGATGGCTTATCCAATGGTTCCGTTTCACTAGAAATAGCGCAATGGTTGGTGAATGTGGCTCTCCAAGCTTCTCCAAGAGCAGCAATCCAGATGATGCAGGCACAGGCTGAAACGGATTTTCGAGATGATATAGCTGCTTTCACCGTACCGACTTTGATTATTCATGGCGATCGCGACATGGGCACACCGATCGCACTCACGGGGCAGAAAACCGCAGATGCAATTTCTGGTAGCCAACTCAAAGTGTATGAAGGAGCCGCTCATGGATTGTTTGTTACCCACAAAGAACAACTCAATCAAGATCTGTTGACCTTTATTCGAGGCAAATGAACCTTGTTCTCATTACGAAATTTAACCCATTTACAACAAGAAACCGTGCTGAAATCAACTCAAACCTCAACCACCGTTTCATTCGGCTCGATGAAGTCACTGTATTTGTTATTTGCGATCGCGGGAACCATTGCGCCCTGGTACTGGCTCTTGCAGGATCTATCTGCGTTACTATCCCCTGCTTTATTTTTACAACAAACCTTTGCTAATGCGATCGCAAGCACATGGGCAACAGATTTGCTCATCTCAGCCGTTGTTTTCTTTTGCTTTGTCTGGATTGAACTCAAACGGTTGAATGTCTCTCGTTCCTGGATGATTCTGTATATCGGTTTAACGTTTGGAGTTGGGCTGTGCTGTTCTCTCCCATTTTTTCTATACCACCGAGAACAACTGCTTGAGCGTCATCTTTAGGGCGAGATAGCCGGAACACTCAAGCATCTTACCTCTCGCACGATCGCTGCCGCTGCATAATTCCGTTGAGCCGCTGTATTTGGGGCAAATTGGGTGCCCGTCTCATTCAAAGGGGTTGCAACCTGCCCTGTATGGCAGTTTCCAGACATCTCCGTAATGGTGGCTCGTGCCCAGTGATTTTGAATGTCAGAGAAATTGAGTGGAACGGGTTGGGTGTAGGGTCTGCGCCCGTCCCAGTTGCCTCGAAACTCTACCAAATAGCGATCGACTGCTTGCAGCATGACGATCAATTCAGCACGGGTCACGGTTTGAGTGGGATGGAATGTTCCATCGGGGTAGCCCCGAACAATCCCCAAATCCTTCAAGTACTGAATTTGGGGAGCACTCCAACGGGTTTTGTCTACATCTGAGAAAGGATTTGTTGTAATTTGCGTCGGAACAGTTGGTAAGGTTGAGTTGGTAGTTTGCGATTGGTTGGCTAACGGGACTTTTCCCATTGCACGAACCACCGTTGACACCAATTGCTCACGGGTTACAGGTGTTTGGGGACGAAAGGTCTGATCCTCAAATCCTGCGACAATTCCCAATGTGACAGCTTGCTCAATTTCGTTCGCGTAAATATCCCCTGCGATGTCGCGAAACTGGGTTGTAGAGGTCGACTGAGCGAAAACAGAAAGTTGTACGCTAACTGCACTCATCAGCAAAATTGAACTGAAAATTGAGCCAAAACGATAGAGCATAGTTTGAAGGGATGAATATTCTTGGTGTATGCGATCGCACTCGCAGCTATGAATTCATTTTTTGAATGGTTCCACCAGCGATCGCACTCGCTCTGCATCACCTGGGTTAATCAGGGGCATACCGTGGGCGGGCACGATGACTGGATCATCCATCAAAGCCTCCAAGGCTGTCTGAGCCACTGCGTGGACATCTGAGCAAAGCACCTTCAGATACACCCGATTCACCTTGAGTCCAGGTGCACTACCCGTTGACCAGAACAAAAACTTTGCCAGCCAGTTGTCGGGTAAGGATGTCCAATGACTGACGATTTCATCGAGATACACAACCGGACGTTCTCCCCGTCGAACGATTGCAATGGTTCCTCCTTTTTGCGTGCCGGGTACTTCTCGCAATTCCACCTGGGAAGCCGTAAGTTCTGCAAGCGGCAGGAAGGGGCGAAGTTTATCCTGATTAATCTGCTTCAGCGCAGTCTCTGGAGCATAGGAAACAGCATTGGGATAACGGGTTTGCCATGCCAAATGACCTAAATCATGACCCGAATGAGGCGCAATTAAGGCGGTTACCTGACCCTTTGCATCGATCGCTGCAAAATCTGCGTCAGAAATTCCAATGGGTGGGCTAATGATGGCTAGATGATTGCCACCCAGCACAAAGGCAAATGCATTGGCTTTGTATCCATTAGCAACATACTCATAGACCCATACGTTGCTATTTTCGAGTACTTCTTGCCAAATCATACTATTTCATCGCCTGTCTAACATAAGCCTTGGTTAAAGTAAATTTCACAAGACTTTCCTCAAATACGAATGGGACTTATGTACACAAGGACTATTTAATCAAATGTCTACATACAAAGACTCGCATCGCCCGATTGGGTAGATTCACAAAATTTCTAGATTTGAAGGACGATCGCGAACTGTTAATTGCACAAATTAAAGCATTAAGCATCCTATTTAAGATTGATCCAAGTGTGTTTATTGAGAGGCGATCGTACAATCGCACCACATTCTGGCTAATCCCTCAACTTGAGGTACTATGCAGGATATTTCTGCCTACCCGAATTGAGGGGTGATGTGGAAAGCCCGTCTAATCAGCCGTATGAGGGATGTGATGCAGAAACGTTTTGTCTAAAGATAGCTAGACACCAAAGACATCGTCAGATGTGCCGTGTGAGGAAAGGAAGAAGTATGGCTAGACTCGTGTTCGGAATGAACCAGTCCCTTGACGGCTACGTCGATCTTGTAGGTTTTGCGACAAGCCCCCCGCTCTTCCGCCACTTCACTGAGGAGGCTCAGGGGCAGGCGGGCAGTGTGTACGGTCGCAAAATGTATGAGGCCATGCGGTACTGGGACGACGATCATCCTGAGTGGGATGCAGAGCAACACGCCTTTGCAGCGGCGTGGCGGAACCAGCCGAAATGGGTCGTCTCGCGCTCGTTGAAGTCGGTCGGACCCAACGCCAGGCTTGTTCAGGATGATCTTGAGGGCGCGATCCGCGATCTGAAGGCTGAGCGTGAGGGGGAGATCGAAGTTGCTGGTCCAGACTTGGCGCAAAGCCTTACCGAACTTGGACTGATCGATGAGTATCGCATCTACCTGCACCCCATTGTGCTAGGTCACGGCAAGCCATACTTCGCCGGACCCCGACCGCCGCTCCGCCTGATGGCGCATGATCGGATTGGCGAGGATGTACTCAGGTTGACCTACGTTCCGGCTTAATCTCGCGACTCACGTAATGGATTGAACGATAATGACCGCAAATATCGACGTTTTTACTGCCTCGCTAGATCATCGCCTCGAACTGGCTCAGACCACGTACCTCGAACGTTGTGCGCCGGGCTATCAGACTCGGCGCGTCCAATGGTCGGGTGGCTCGACGCAGGTGATCGAGCTGGGCGAGGGACCTGCACTGCTCCTGGTTCATGGCGGCATGGGTGAAGCACTCCAGTATGGATCGATTCTGCCGCTGCTTGCCCGACGCTACCGCGTGATTGCGGTGGATCGTCCCGGCAATGGGCTGGCCGACCCATTTGATTATCAAGGAGTCGATGTGCTCGCCCATGCCCGCCGCTTTCTCGCTGAGCTAATTGATGCTGAAGGGCTTTCCTCTGTGCCTATCGTGGCAAGCTCAATGGGAGGCTTATGGTCGATCGCTTTCGCCATCGAAAGTCCCGAGCGTGTGCCGCGCCTGGTCTTGCTTGGCGCTCCGGCGGGAATTCGGCGCAAGGTGCCTCTGCAAATGCGCCTGGGTACGCTGCCCATCTTGAAGACCCTCGTTCGCTCGATGATGCTGAAGCCGACGCGCGACAGCACACTTGCATTCTGGAGTCAGTTGATGGTGGCACATCCGGAACGCCTTGAAGTTGAGCTGCTAGACGCCTTGACCGCAAGCCAGGCTCGTAACGCTCCAAGTTGGTTCAGCCTGATTGATAGCACCATTGATGTTCGCGGAATGAAGCCTGAGCTACTGATCGGCGAGCGATGGAAAAAGCTCTTCGTTCCGACAACTTTAATCCTGGGTGAGAATGACGCTTGGTGCCCTCCAGAGGAGGGTGAAGCGGTTGCATTGTCTAACCCTCGCGTACAAGTCGTGCGTATCCCAGAGGCAGGTCATGCCGTGTGGTTGGACGCTCCTGGTAGGGTGGTGGACGCAATCAACGAGTCCCTCACTGAGTTCTGAAACGAGAAAGCATCATGCATGATCAGCCAGTAGCGGTGCCAGATAACACAGCCGTTCGCACTGCCCTATGGCGGGCGCTGCACGTAGAAGTCGATTCGCCGCCGCACGTATTTGAAGACGAAGTTGGTTTAAAGCTGGTGGCTCCGGATGAGGGATGGCGCGATCGCTCAGACATGAGTCCGTTCACGCGACCTTTCCGCGCCTCCATTGTGGCTCGTGCCCGCTTCGTCGAAGATCTGGTTGTGGAACAAGCTGCCCATGGCGTTGGGCAGTACGTTATCCTTGGAGCGGGTTTGGACACCTTTGCTCAGCGTCGATCGGAGCTTGCTTCCCGCCTGATCGTGTTCGAGATTGATCAGCCGGGTCCACAGGCATGGAAGCGCCAGCGCCTCATTGATCTCGGTTTTGGCATCCCATCGTTCCTGCGGTTTGTACCTGTCAATTTCGAGGCAGGGGATACGTGGTGGGAGCGGCTGGAAGCGGCGGGCTTCGACTCCAGCCAACCTGCGATCGTGGCATCTACGGGTGTCAGTATGTACCTAACCAAAGACGCGATCGCCACGACACTCCGCCAAGTTGCAGCGATCGCTGCGGGTTCCACACTCGTTATGTCGTTTATGCTCCCGATTGAACTGGTGGAGCCTGAGGTGCGTCTTGGAGTTGAGCGGGCGGCAGAGGGGGCACGAGCAAACGGTACTCCGTTCATCAGCTTCTTCACGCCAGATGAGATGTTGGAATTGGCGCACAATGCAGGCTTCAGAGAAGTTCACCACGTATCGGCAGCTATGCTTACTCAACGCTACTTTGCAGAGAGGACAGATGGACTTCGTCCGCCCAATAATTCAGAGGAACTGCTCGTGGCGACGACCTAAGGGGCTAACTATGTTGCAGCAGAACATATCAGCCTTTTTGGTTCAGTTGCAAAGATAGCTACGTCTACTGAATATGATCGTTTGTCGGAACAATTATTGATGATCATCGGTATCCAGTCGCATCAGCAGGTTTACCCATTTCTGTTACCTCCTGGATGTAGCGCCAGGCGTCCGGTTGAGAACCATCCAGATCGGTAAAACCATAGACCTTAGCAAGTTGACCACTGGAAAGCGAATGACCATTCCAATGAGCTACTTCCGGATCGCTAGCGAGATGAGCAACAGCACGTCCAACATAACAGGGTGTTTCGGAAATAATGAAGTGAGGTTCTTTGGCTGTAGCATCCTGCCAGTTGGCTTCACTCACTCCGAAATGATCTAACATCATTTCCGATCGCAACCAACCTGGAGTCAGGCATACTGCCGTACAGTGATACGGCTTAAGTTCTTGTGCTAGTGCCCACGCCATCCGAATAATTGAATTTTTGGCAATGTCATAAATCAAAGCTTGCCGATAGTGCTGCTGGTTATAATCCGCTGTTCCATCGGTGAGTTCAACGACTAATCCTCCCGGTTGCTGAATCAGTAGCGGTAAGGCAAAGTGACTAGTGATGAGGTGAGTCTCGATCGCCAAACTTAACAGGCGTAGTCCCCGCTCCAGATCAACCTCCCAGATGGGTTTATAAAACTCGGCAAAATGTTCTGCTCCGATGTCATTCACCAGAATATTTAACTGTCCTTGTTCTTGCTCAACCCGCGAGATGAGCGATCGCACCTGTTCTGGGTCTAAATGATCCACTTGAACCGCAATGCCCTGTCCACCAGCTTGAGTCACTAACTCTGCGGTTTCCTCGATCGTTTCAGGGCGATCGTAATCTGATCGTTGGGTACGGGTGCTTCGTCCTGTTACATACACGATCGCTCCAGCTGCACCAAGTTCTATTGCAATGCCTCGCCCTGCTCCACGAGTGCCTCCCGCCACGATCGCCACTTTATCTTTTAGTGGTTGCATAATTGATTTCTTCCAATGGTCATACTCACAGCATAAGGTTGACTTCATGACACCCCCTGTCATATTTCAGCGGTAGTGTAGAAGAAGTTGCGAGGATTCTAGAAATCGTTATGCGTGCCGATCGCCTCCTCTCCATCCTGATGCTGTTGCAGGTTCATACTCGGTTAACCACACGCGAACTGGCAGAACGACTGGAAGTGTCTGAGCGTACCATTCACCGCGATATGGATGCTCTCAGCAGTGCAGGAGTTCCGGTGGTGGCAGAACGGGGGAAGGGTGGTGGCTGGGGGTTGCTGGAGCAGTATCAAACTACCCTGACCGGACTCAACCTGGCAGAGATTCAGGCGTTATTTGTGCCAAAACCAACTCATCTGTTAGCGGATTTAGGGTGGGGTCAGGCGTTTGAAGCCGCATTACTCAAGCTTCTGGCATCTTTACCTGCCGCCAATCGTCAGCAAGCGGAATTGGTGAGCCAACGCATTCATGTTGACCCCACCGGATGGCAGCACTGGGATGAAGAGATGGCAGCATTCCCGGTGTTGCAAGCCGCCATTTGGCAGGAACGGCAAGTTTTGTTGAGCTATGAACGCGGCAACGGTCAGCGAATTGAACGATTGGTTAATCCGTTGGGATTAGTTGCCAAAGGGAGCGTTTGGTATCTGGTCGCAGCCGTGGAGGAAGACGTACGTTCTTACCGCATTTCACGAGTGCAGAATGCAGTGCTAGTGGATTCTCATTGTGTTCGTCCAGTTGGGTTCAACTTAGCCGACTATTGGCAGCGATCGATGGTGGAGTTCAAAGCGAATCTGCCTTACTATGGCATAACGGTGCGGGTTGCTCCAGAGGCAATGCCCTGGTTACGATATGCGGGATATTTTGCTCGCATCGAACAGATTCATCCACCGGATGCTGATGGCTGGATTCCGATTACGCTGCGGTTTGATGTCGAGAAAGCCGCTTGTGCCTATGTGTTGAGCTTTGGCACACAAATGGAAGTGATTGAACCTTTAGAGTTACGCGATCGCGTTGTAGAAGCGGCAAAGGAGGTGATCACACTGTATACCGGACGCTAAATGGATGAGTTTAGACATCCACACTATCCCCTCCTACAAATGCCTGGTTTCTGATGGAGGGAATTGCCAATTGTTGTTACGCCCATCACTATAGTGAACAGGAATTGTTGCAAACTCTTCATCACTCACATTATCCAGACAAGCAATATTGACTGAATAAAACGCTCCACCAATTTCATCTAGATACCCACGTCCAAAGGGTCTTGTACCGCAGTGTTTACAAAACAGATGATGAACACTCTGGGAGCCAAATTGATAATCACTCAGATCGGCTTCACCCGATAATTGACGAAATGCATCAGGTTTGACGATGACCATCCATAATCTGTTTTTGGCGCAGATTGAACAATTACATCGACCTGTACCTGCACTTAAGTCAATATCGGCTTCAAAGCAAACTTTACCACAGTGACAACTCCCTTGATAGGTCTTATTCATGAGTTCATCTCGTCACAGTCTTCCTAGCGTAGCAATCGCCTTTCCAATCCACCTCGCCCAACCAGGTGAGAGCGAAATTTCTCTATCTTTGGATAGATCTTGATGCTATCACTCTTCCGCTGAACAACTCATTTTAAGAATGTGATAATGCAGCAAGAGCTGAATATTTGGGAATCCTATTCGGGCGATCGCTGCATTCATCGCAGCAACCCTATTCCCAAGGGCATTCAATGCTTCACTAAAACTGTAGAGTTCGATGAATTCACTGAAACATACGATCCTTTGGCGCAGGTTAGATTGTCCTGGACATGATAGTTGTTGTCTTTGGAAGACTAGTGATAGTTGGCGGTTATCTGGAACAGCCATCTTCCTGTTCGATCAGAAGCCCTGTCTTTTCTCCTATGAAGTGAATACTAATATCAACTGGAAAACCTGCACCGCCAACATTTCAGGTTATGTCGGTAAATCCGTCGTTACTCTGGCGATCGCTCGTACTCCAAATCATTATTGGAGCATCAATAACATAGAATTACAGGAGGCAGCAGGCTGCATTGATCTAGATCTAGGCTTTACTCCAGCCACCAATTTAGTTGCCATTCGTCGGTTATCGTTAGCCATTGGAGAGAGATCGCAAGCCAACGCTGCATGGCTAGACTTTCCAGACTTCACGCTGAAACCATTGGAGCAACACTACCATCGGCTATCTCACGATCGCTACGAATACTCAGCACCGAGCCTAGACTATGCCGATGTTTTAGAGGTAGACGATTATGGGGCGATCGTGAGATATCCTCACCTTTGGGAGCAGGAGAGATGAATATCAAATTCATTTTGCAGAAGACAAAGTGACGGGATGACCCATCAAGGATAACTCTTGCAGGTTCTCATTTTCCAACGAATCAACCATGATGCGACGTTTTTCTTCCAGTTCAAACTTAGTCACGATCGGCATCATTTTGATTGCGATCGCCTTCATCATTCTGTTTTTCCTGCCGTCACTGGTTAGCCTTCGTCTCAATCTATTAATCTCATCACTGGTTAATCAACGCGGTAGCGTCATAACGGATAGTCCAGAGATCATTACCTTAAGAAGAATCATTGCTGATAGCTATCTCCTTCAAAACACTTATCTCTTCTTAACGGGTATTGTTTTGCTGGCTGTCGGACTATTCAAACAAACAAACTACTAGAACGTATCCGAGAATCACGCCCTCAGCCCCAAAATTTTTCAAGCCAGGAAGAATATGAGTGACGTATCAGAATTCCTCTCTTCCTGTTTATTTCAGCCCGTAAATTAATTCACGCTTCCCCAGCCTGCGGTAGAACTTAAGGAGTACATGATGAACCATCTAACTTATGGAACCATATATCAGCCTGATAACGCTTGGAGTTTCTGACCTTGTTCGTTCCACCACCTTTTACAAGCAGGGGTTGGGTTTACCTGCGAAAGAAGAGTTTGAGGGCGTGACGTTTCTGAATCTGAAAGGAACCTGGCTGGCTCTCTATCCCCGTGAGGCACTTGCAGCCGATGCTCACGTTTCAGTAGCAGGCAACGGTTTTCCAGGATTTACTCTGGCACATAATGTGAAGTCAAAGGAAGCGGTCAATTCCGTTCTTGAACAAGCCAAAGCAGCAGGGGCTACTATTCTCAAACCTGCACGAGATACGGATTGGGGTGGGTATTCTGGTTACTTCTCCGATCCAGATGGCTACCTGTGGGAAATTGCCTGGAATCCGCATTTTGATTTGACAAATGGATAGCTGTTCACGGTCACAACAGGAGTAATCAAATGATGGCTGAAGTTACCCCACAAAATATCAACTCAACGTTTGTTGTACTTGATGATGCGAACAATGCCATTCCGATTGCGGTTGGCGATCGCTTCTACGAAAAGTTAGACCAGCAATTTGGTGACTTTAAGGGAAAGCGGTTGATTGCCTATTACACGTTCGAGCAGGACTGGGATAGCTGGGAAAGGCACCCTGCTGGAGAGGAATTTGTGTGCCTGCTATCCGGACAAGTGGATTTCGTGCTGGAGCAAGAGGGAGGGGAAGAAGTCGTGTCTCTCAACACCCCTGGTCAGTACATTCTAGTGCCACGCGGAGTATGGCATACGGCAAAGGTTCATACACCCTGTTCAGTCTTATTTATCACGCCCGGTGAAGGAACCGAGAGTCGATCGCTCTTGTAGCTCTGGTAATAATCAATGAATAACAGTTCTTTAGAACTTAGAAGCCAGAAATATTTTGAAATTAGTTCACTCCTTTCTCAATTGAATCATAAGACACTAAATTCACTGCTTGACCAGAGTGAGTCCAATGAATCGGGTACAGGTTGGGGGATGAATCACATGATTGTCTTTGGACAATCCAAAGTGTTTGTGAAACGTGTTCCGCTCACAGATATTGAATATAGCAACCTGTTTTCTACCAAAAATCTTTATGACCTTGCGTTGACAGAAGAGGAAGAAATGTTCTTTGAGCAAAACAGGTTGTATGACTATGGAGAAGTCCTACGAAATTTGGGACATTTGATTCGATCGCCCTATAACTCATGTTCTGAGAAGGATAAGTATAGGATTATGAAAAAATATAGCATCAAAGACGGTTTGCGACCCTACGAGATGGGAGCCATATTACTCGATAACATTCAGCAGATTCAGGCAGATGGAGACCTGGTTTTAGATGAGTTTTATGTTTCTTGCATCATAAAATACCGCGCTATTATTGCACTGATGCAAGGCTTCTTTGCTGAAATGTGGGAAAACCACCAGAAGAACACGCCATTCCCGCATGCCAAACTACGACTGCTGCTCAACGAGACGGGATTGTTACCAACTCAGATCCATAATTGAGCTATTGGGCAATCGCGAATTAGAGGTATTGCAATATCTGGCAACTGGGATGTCGAATCAGGCGATCGCCGACCAATTATTCCTGAGTCTCGCCGCAGTAAAATGGCACGCTCGGAATATTTATGGCAAATTAGAGGTCAACAATCGTACACAGGCAGTCGCAAGAGCCAGAGAACTGAGACTGCTATCGTAACAGAACCGACTATTGCAAGACCTATCCTTCCGGCTAGTGAAGCAGTGAAAAGGTCGCGTCACACTAGATCAGTTGGAGAGAACAGAATACAACGGCGCAAACGAAAGGAGTCACTGAATGAACGATTTGATTCTCACCACTTTCGATTGGGTTCCTGAAATGCCGCGAGGCTATGTGCGCGACATCCGTGTGCGTTGGGCACTGGAAGAGGCTGGGTTGCCCTATCGTGTAAATAGCGTGCCATTTCGCGATCGGGGTGCCGAGCATTTCTCGCACCAACCCTTCGGTCAAGTGCCGTGGTTGACGGATGGAGACATCTCTATCTTCGAGAGTGGTGCAATCCTACTTCATCTTGGTAATCGTAGTAGAGTCCTGATGCCCGACGATCCGAGTGGTCGCATCGAAGTTATACAATGGCTGTTTGCAGCGCTTGCTTCGGTTGAGGCAGCCAGCCAGCCTTGGGTTCTCTTCAAGTTTTCCGGTGACGCCGACGAAACGCCGATGCGGAATTTTTTTGACGACTTCTTGATGAAGTCGCGGTTGCCGCATATGGAAAGGGTATTGATAGGACGCGAATGGTTGGCCGGAACCTTTTCCGTCGCCGACATTCTTATGGCAGATGTGCTGCGCCTTGTTGATCGGTTCGATGGGCTAACGGAATATCCCACCTGTCGTGACTACGTTGCACGCGCCACGGCTCGCCCGTCGTTCGTGAAGGCACATGCAGACCAGATGGCGCATTTTGCGGCGACGGATGAACGGGGGCAATAAGAATTTCTGCATAGAGGTCTAAACATGGAAAAGCAAATTATTCATCTGTTTGTATTCAATACGCTGGCTGACTGGGAAACGGGATATGCCGTTGCTGGAATTAATAATCCAGACATGCAAAAAACAACCTGGACGGTATCAGATCCAAACGGTTGGTTTAGATGCTGAACCTGTTACTACGATCGGTGGGATCACGATTCTTCCTGATATTACCCTCAATGAACTGGAACCTGGAGCCATGTTGATTTTGCCAGGAGGTGAAGCCTGGGACAGAGGTGAAAACTCAAAAATTCTGGAGTCTGCGAAAGCATTGTTGGCAGCGGATATTCCGGTTGCTGCTATCTGTGGTGCCACCGCAGGATTAGTGCGTGCTGGCATTTTGGATGATATTTCTCACACCAGCAATGCCCCAGAGTATCTGCAAGCAACAAACTATCGAGGGTCAGCCCTGTATCAAAACCAGCCCGTTGTCACTGCTGGTAATGTGATTACAGCAAACTCCACCGCACCCCTTGAATTTGCCTACCACATCTTCAAAAAGCTTGACCTCTACGAGCCTCCTGTTTTGGAAGCCTGGTATGGGCTGTTCAAAACGGGGGATGCGTCCTACTACTTCACGCTGGAACAGCTAACCACTTGACCCATTTTCGAGTGAAGCGGTCTAAAAGACGATCTATTCTGGAGCGAATGGAATGAGGCTGCGCTACAGATTACTTCTGCTAGGGACGTTGATTATGATGGTGTTCCAACTCAGAGCAAATGCGGTTCAGCTAACCCTTGAGATGAAAATCGATCGCTTTATCACTCACCGGATGACCACTCAACACATTCCTGGTCTAGCTCTAGCAATTACTCACGAAAATCAAGTGATGTATGTCAAAGGTTATGGCAAAGCAAATACTCGGCAACTTGTCACACCACAAACTCAATTCCCAGTCGCCTCACTGAGCAAATCCTTTACGGCGATCGCAGTCCTGCAATTAGTAGAAGCCGGACAAATTGATCTGGATGCCCCTGTGAAACAATACCTGCCAGACTTCACTCTGGCTGATACTAAAACGGCTGATCAGATCACAATTCGTCATCTGCTGAACCATATCAGTGGATTGTCTGATTTTGGTTTTTCAGAAGCATTTCTACCTCAACCCACCACCCATGCAGAACGAGTAGAAAGTCTACATAACGCACGTCCTGTTGCGGCTCCTGGAACCCAATTTCACTATTTCAACCCCAACTATGATGTCTTGGCGCGAGTGGTGGAAGTAGTTAGTGGTCAATCTTTTGCGGAGTATTTGCGATCATGCATTTTCACACCCCTCCAGATGTCAGAGACATTTCATGCCACAACAATGGCTGAGGCACTTCAGCGCGGCGATCGTATGGCAACGGGACATTTAATGGCGTTCGCAATTCCGTTTGCAGCTCAAGAACTATCAGGCTATCTAGGCGGCAATGCTGGCGCTATTTCCACGGCAGAGGATATGGCTAAGTATCTGATTCTGCACAGTAATGAGGGACGTTTTGAAGACAAGCAATTGCTAACTTCAGACAACATGGCTCTCATGCATACGCCACCGCCGCAGATTAATAGCCCCTATGCAATGGGATGGTTTGTCACAACAGAAAATGGTAGAAAAATTCTCCAGCATAACGGTATTTTGTCCACGTTCTACACCGATGTTACTGTATTGCCGAATGAAAAATATGGCATTGCTCTACTCTACAGCATTAGTGGATCGTCGCTGATTGCGTTTGCACTACCGCAAATCAAAACGGGATTAATCCAGTTACTTACAGATGGAACACTTCCTCCAGATGGTTTCAGTATTAATCTCTGGGGTATCAGTCTTGCAGTGTTAACAGTCATTGGTGTGGCATTGGCAGTTCGCAGTCTCCTATATTTTTCCCAGTGGAAACGAACAATCCACACGACACCCAAATGGCAGATATTTTTGAGTATCGCATGGATGTTTTTTCCTTTCGTTATAGTGCTGGTGATGCCCTGGTTAGTGGGGATGATGAGCGATCGCATCTTCAACTACCAACAACTATTCCGAGCGATGCCAGATGTGATTCTTTGGCTGGGTCTGTGTGCAGGGTTGGGTTCCATCAACGGAACGATCCGTCTGATCGCTTGTGCCAGTAATAGGCAGTCATAAGGAAAGTGAAAGATGAGCAAGCCTAACATGGCACGAAAGTTTTCCAGGTTCCCCTTAAAAGCCTTGCCGCTTCGATTAATGAGCTTTGTCTGTGCCCAAGTGCCTAGAAAAGTCGATCCGCTTACTATCGCTGCGGCTGAGGGAATTCTCTCAATGACAGTTGGTCATCCAACGCAATTTACCCAAGTTGAGTTTATTTCTGAACGAGGAAGAAGAAATTTATTACTGCGATGCCATTGTCCATCTGATACGGGTTTGCCCTCCAGCTTGATTATCAAAAAGGTAGAAGCAAATTCCTACAAACCAGACGATATAAACTCGTGGGATACATTGCGTTTCTTTAGAGATTGGCTCGGTGCCCAATTCCTCAGCACAATCTCTGATCAGTACCACCATAGTCCTCGCTTTTATGGTGGCGATCTGAATTTAGGCTTCATAATTCTGGAGGATGTGCCGCATCATGCCCGCTTAGTGGAATCTCTTTTAGGAGACGATCGTCATCAAGCAGAACGCGCATTGCTTCAGTATGCAACTTGTTTGGCTCAACTCCACGTTGATACTTTCGATAGAGCAGGAGAATTTGAGGCACTTGCTAGAGAGATCGCTCCCAAAGCACAATTCAGGCGAGAAAGTGTAGATATTCCTAAACAACAATATCTATTAGACAGTTTAGGAATTCAGCCTGAAAGCAATTGGTTGCATGACTTAAATATGATTAATGAGGCGATGAACCATCCTGGTGATTTTTTAGCATATATTCATGCTGATGCTTGTCCCGATAATGTTCTGGATACGAGTGAAGGACTACGATTAATTGATTTTGAAACGGGTCATTTTGGTCATGCTTTTATTGATATTGCCTATGGCAGAATGATGTTTCCGAGTTGTTGGTGTGCAAATCGCTTACCACGGAATGTGGTGCAACAGATGGAGAATACCTATCGCGTCATTCTGGTTAAGCAGCGTCCAAGTGTAGAGAGTGATCCCATTTTTGAAACCGCTTTAGTCAGAGCTTGTGGCTACTGGATGTTGAATACATTAACGCGACATCTTGAGTCTGCTGTACGAAGAGATCTAAATTGGGGAATTTCTACCACCCGCCAACGGATTTTGGCTCGCTTAGAAGCCTTCATCACAACCGCGCAAGAATTCAATCAACTGCCGGATTTGCATGGCACTGCTAGTCGGCTGTTGGATTTGTTGCAGCAGCGCTGGAGAGGTACACCTTCTCTCCCCAATTACCCAGCATTCAAATGACTGTCGTGGAAGAGAAAGATCCACGCGACACCCAAATGGCAAATCCTATTGAGTGTCGCATGGCAGCTAAGTCTTGGTTTCATCAACGGAAAAATACGGCTTATTACTTGCGCCGATAATGGGCAGTCATGAACTGCTGCCACTGTCCATCATCTGTCAATAGGTGGGAGGTCAAGACTCGGTGATCGTCGCTCTTGAACTCGATCACATCTTTGTATTTTGTCATCTTGTCTCCACCTGACATGGATGGTCCTTCGTTGTGTAATGTTAATACCGTTTCAGAGGCATCCAATTCACCGTCATATATCCAGAGATACGTCATCATTGAGCCGATCCAGGTGCCCACATACCGCTGTTTCTGTGGGTCATAGCCAAGGGTCATCAGCGTTGTTGCAGGTGCTCCACTACACGGCATTTCACCCTGTCCTTCCGCCAGAAACCAGAGTCCACCCAGCGAGCGGCTTTCGCCGTGCCCAAGGCAACGCACCGTTTCGGTTCCCGTTGATTTTAGGGGAGGTTGATCAGGCCCCATCACTGCTTCATTTTCAAAGGTCCACTCACCGACGAGTTTCTGGAGCCACTGATGTTCTTTTTGAGGTTGAGCAGGCATGGATGAGGTTTGTTCGGTTTGAGTCGTTTCCATTTTTTGTCTCCTTGTGATGAAGGATGAAGAGTGCGATTGCACTACCGTAGAAGTGCCGTGTCTCTATCCATAGGTTGGCTTTTGCGGATATCCAGGGGGTGAGTCTTCAAAGTCTTCCTGTCGTCCGTAGGGGGTCACATCCAGCAGACTATAGGAGTCGGTCAGGGATTCAACCCCACGGGCATAGGTCGAGTAGGTGTGGAACACATCGTCACCCATACGGAAGAAAACGCTGAGTCCGTGGCTTTCACCTTCTACACTATGTCCGTACAATCCCTCTAACTCTGTCTTATCTCGATAGTTGTATTCGATGGGCGCAATGGTTTCGTCCAACGTGACATGGAAATCGTAGTTAAAGTCGCTGCCAAATGACGAATACCAGGGCAGCGTCCATCCCTTCTGTTGCTTATAGGCTTCCAGTTTAGGGAGCGGCGCACGAGAAACTAACGCAAAGGTCGTGTCGCGTTCGTTCAGCATAGATAGATTGCCCAGCGAATAAACAAAGCCTGTGCAACCCATACACCCCTTCTCCCACTCTGGATCAAACATGAAGTGGTAGATGATCAGTTGAGTTCGTCCCTCAAACAAACCAATGAGTTTGGCAGAGCCGTTTGACCCTTCAAAAGTGTATTCCTTGTCAAGCTTGACCATTGGTAGCCTGCGTCGTTCTGCGTTGATGCGATCGCGCTGCCGGGTCAACTCTTTCTCGTGTTCCAGTAACGTTTTACGAGCAGTCAGCCACTCATCTTTTCCAACAATTTTGGGATGTGCAATTGTGTTCTGAATCATTTTGAATCTCCACAGTGTAATGGTTGAATTCAGGCAATAAGCAATGTTGTATTGGCAATTCTGCTGTGCTTTAAGTTACCGCAACATGATGAATGGATTCTTTGCAGCGCAGGTTAATTGCCTGGTTTATGCAAAACCTCAGCCGATAGTCGGTCAAGATTCTGCTCATTAGCAGGAACGATGATATGTTCAATGCCGCTAGCAACCTTTGAATTCTCAAACTCCTGCTCCCATCGAACAAGAGTCTTACCGCTGTCTGTTCGCTCAAGAACGACAGTAAGAAGATACCTCGGCTGTGATACGTGCTGAATGACGATTCGTTTGTATGGCTCAATATCACGAAAGACACTTTCATTTGGATAGTTCTTACCATCTGGTCCGTGCATGACGTAAGACCAATGACCATCGTTCTTAAACTCACAAACATTGAACGTATTGGTGAAATTGGCTGGTCCCCACCACCGCGCCAAACGTTCTGGATCGCTGATTGCGGCAAAGATCTGTTCTACGGTGGCTGGAATTTCACGGGATGTTTTGAATGTAGTCATTGAATGCTCGGCTGAGGAGGTACAAAGTCAAAGATTTTCGTTTGATCCAACAAACTCAAACGACTTGATCACAGTTGACCATCCACGGTGTTCCGAACTGATCAATTAACATGCCAAAGCGAATGGACCAGAAGGTTTGCGCGATCGCCATTTTCACTCTGCCGTTTTCTGCCAGAGCATGAAAAATCCGTTCTGCCTCGTCTGGTTCAGAGACGCTCACCTGAACGTAGAAGCCTTGAGGGGATTCAAAATATCCCGGAGGGCAGTCAGATCCCATCAGGAGGCGACCCTCTAACTCAAAGCAGGCGTGCATAATTTTGTCGTGCAATTCAGACGGAACATTTTCTGCCGAAGGTGCCTCTTTGTGCGTCATCATCATGGTGATTTTGCCACCAAGACATTGCTCGTAGAATTTGAACGCCGCCTCACAATTTCCATCGAACATGAGATAAGAATTGATTGTCATGACAGATTCCTTTGGTGAATTTGGCTGGTCGTTTGCAGATGACATTACTCTTGCTGTCGCGTTTCAACCTGGGCACGAATGCGGTCTTCCTGCTCCCTTAATTGGGGTGTCAGGGCTTCACCAAAATCCTCTGCCTCGAATACAGGACGAATTTCAATCTCAGAGTCTCCGGGCATTGGATTGGGGCATCGCTTCACCCAGGCGATCGCCTCTTCCATTGAGTTCACCTGCCAGAGCCAGTACCCTGCCACTAGCTCCTGTGCTGGTGTGAAGGGTCCCTGAGTGACAGTGCGATCGGTTCCTGCAAAGTGGACTCGCACCCCTTTTGAGCTAGGATGAAGCCCCTCACCAGCTAGCAAGATGCCTGCCTTAGCTAGTTCTTCGTTGTACTGCCCCATTTCACTCAAAAGCTGTTCGCTCGGCATAATTCCAGTTTCAGAGTCTTGGGTTGCTTTAACAAAGACCATAACTTTCATTGTGAAATCTCCTAATTGAATGTTTTTAAGTTGAATTGCCAGGGTTTAGTGTGCGTATCGCTAACCCACAGCAACGCGCTTGAGTTCATCAATCTCAATCTTCTTCATTTGCAGCATGGCAGTAGTCACTCTTTGGGATGTTTCTGTGTTGGGATGATTGAGCAACTCAATCAAAATGCGAGGAATAATTTGCCACGAAACCCCATATTGATCTTTGAGCCAGCCGCATTGCTGCGCGGTTTCATCTCCACCCACAGACAGTTTTTGCCAGTAATCATCCACTTCCTCCTGGGTATCGCAAAAGATTTGGAAGGAGATCGCTTCATTAAATTTGAAGGCTGGACCTCCGTTCAATGCGGTGAACGGCTGACCATCTAGTTCAAAGCTGACAGTCATGACGGTTCCGGCGGGTTTTCCATGAATGTCCTGTCCAGCTTCTCCGTATCGGCTGATGTGGACGATTTTGGAATTGCGAAAAATCGACGTATAAAACTGCGCGGCGGCTTCAGCTTGATCATCAAACCATAAACAGGGGGTAATCGTGTGATTGATTTGCATGATGACAATCCTCAAGTTCACTGCACTGGAAGCCCTGCGATTTCGAGAACGGGGCGAATTTCGACCGTGCCCACTCGCGCTCCTGGAATTCGATTGGCGATCGCAATGGCTTCATCCAAATCCTGAGCATTGACGAGAAAGAAACCGCCCAATTGTTCACGGGTTTCAGCAAAGGGACCATCGGTCACAAGGGATTTGCCGTCGCGGACTTGAACACTGGTCGCCGTTGTAACGGGATGGAGGGGAGCCGATGCCACAAATTGTCCCTTTGTATGGAGATCCTGAGCGACTTGGGCAGACTCCACGTAGCAATGCTCCCGCTCAGTGTCGCTCATGGCGTTTTCGTCCATATAGATCAGCAGCAAATATTTCATGCGGTTGCCTCCTTTGTGATTGAGTCGAATGGGAATTGCTCAGATCGACATCTCATTGAAAAATCTTTTGTTGAGTCCGATCGAGCTTTACCTTCTTTGTCAGTCAGTCGAACGACGACTGCTCAAATCGACACCTTGCCCAAAAAATTTTGTCTAGTACAATTGAACTTTAGCTCACCTTTGTCAGTCAGTCGAACGGCGACTGCTCAAATCGACACCTTGTCCAAAAAACTTTTGAGGATTCAGAGATGGACAACAACCCCAGCATTCTCTCGCACGTTTCAATCGGCACGAATGATTTTGCACGAGCGATCGCCTTCTACGACGCTGTGTTGTCAACATTAGGCTGTAAGCGATTGATGGAGCATCCGGGGGCAATTGCCTACGGCAAAAAATATCCCGAATTTTGGGTGGGAACTCCTTTCGATGGGCAACCTGCAACGGTTGGTAATGGTACTCACATTGGTTTTATTGCCCCTACAAAAGAATCTGTCCACGCCTTCTACGAGGCAGCATTAGCGGCAGGCGGCAAAGACGAAGGTGCCCCCGGTGGCAGACCCGACTATAGTGAGGCATACTACGGTTGTTTTGTACGCGATCCAGATGGACACAAAATAGAAGCCGCCTTCTGGGATGAGCAGCTTGAGCAGCAACTCAAGTAGAACAAGGGTTGACCAGAGAATGAGTCGTTTTTAGAGGCAGGATAACACTATGGAATTTCATCGGGGGCGCCTGATTGATCATGTCCATCTTCGGGTTGCTGATGTTACTGCCAGCAAGCGGTTTTACCAGGCGGTATTGCGATCGCTAGGACGAGATATTGATGGCGAAGGGGACGGCTATTTTTTTGCCGATGAGTTGTTTGTCGATCAGGCAGATAGTACACCATCAAACGTTCATCTTGCCTTTCAAGCCAACGATGAAGCAACCGTGCAGCAGTTTTATCAGGCAGGACTGGCAGCAGGTGGTCGAGACAATGGTGCGCCTGGTGAACGGCACTACCATCCGGGGTATTATGCTGCTTTTTTACTTGATCCCGATGGCAATAATATTGAAGCGGTTTACCACGGAGCAATGGAGCGATCGGTTCCTTCAGTCGTGATTACAACCCCTGGACCGCTATCCAGTTGAGCGTTTTATTCTCAGATAAAAGACAGATTTTCCTGGATGAAGCGATCGCGCCTAATCAATCCACTGCTGCTGATACAAATACTCCAGTACCCGTTGAGTGGCTGGAGCACATTGGTCTACATCCCTATACCTCAGCCATGCGATCGCTTCGATTTCAGAATTTGCCGTGATCTCACCCGTGTAGTCTGCCCCAAAACAGCGCATTGTCACCTGAGTTGGCTCTGCATACCCATGAGCAACTTCCTGGACGACCATCATCTCAATTAAGGTTTCAGCAATCAGGCTGACACTGAGTTCTTCCTGAACCTCCCGGTGCAAGGCTTCCCAGTCAGACTCACCTTTCTCCCGCTTTCCACCGGAAAATAAAATGCATCCTTGCCCGTTGTCCGGGCACATAAAACCTGTTTATCCCTAATGCAAATCCAGGCGACGACATCAACGATTGTGCTGTTCATTGCGACACATGAGATTTTAGCTTTGATAGAATATCGCGCGATCGCGTCCAGAGAATAGAACCTCCCTCTTTGGGATCGAGAATATGAGTAGCCTGTGGCAGACGAGAAGTCAGAGTCACACCAAAATCGGGAGAATGAACCGGGATTTAGTCCGGTTGGGATTGGAACGAGGAGAAACTGCTTTTGCTGCTCTGCAAGTGATCGTTGATTTGCTGGAGCAGTATGGGCAGGGCGGCAATTGTGCAGAATATTTCTCCTTCACCTACCACAACTCCTTTCTCATTGCCGATCGCAAAGAAACCTGGGTTTTAGAAACTGCTGGGAAATATTGGGTCGCTGAGCGAGTAACCCAAGGGACGCGATCGATTTCCAACAACCTCAGCATCCGAAGTGCCGGAGATTTGCGCCATCCTGATGTGATTCGTGATGCAGTTGCTCAAGGACGATGCAAGGGTGAGTCTAATTTTGATTTCGCCAAACTCTTTTCGGACGGTGGAGTCGAGGATCCCTTGTCTCCTTATTCCAGGGAAGGACGGGTGCGATCGCTCTGCCAAATGCACCAAGGCAAGTTCACGGTAGAGACAGCAAAATCAATTCTGCGAGATCACCAGGGAGACATTTGTATGCATGGGCAGTTTGAGACGCGAGGGAGCCAAATTTCTCGATTAAAGGCTCAACAAAACGAACACTGGTTGATCGATCGCCCCTTTCCCTGCCAGCAAGAATATCGGTGGGTTGCCTTACCGGGAATGGTAGGGCGTGAACATCACTCACCCTATGCCAACCCATTCAAATGAAGACGCTTGAACTCATGATGAATTCACTCGGCGATCATCTCATTGACATCGAGACGCTGCTCAACGGACACCTTGGGTTCGATCCCGCCCGACCACTCAATGGTGGTGATACTTTACATCAGTTTGTCTTCTCGCCCACGTTCCACTCTCCTAGTACGCTCGTCCTTGAGCAGTCGGTGAGCGGCACAACAGCGTATTTGGCAGTCTTATTTAGCTCAGTTCCCAAGGATGGGAAAGTAGGTTGCTGGCAAGACATTCAACCTGTTGCCCCAGAAATGATGGACGCATTCTCAACAGCAGCCTTAGTAGCCAAGCCCTGGGAACTCCCAAATGTCGATACGAATAGTCGGGATGGCATCCTCGCCGGGTATCGGATTCAATCCACCGAAAGGAGTGCTCGGTTTTATGCTTTCAACCCAATCTACGAAGATCATCCCAGCCAGATCGCTTGGCTCAAGCGAGGGCTTTGTATCGCACAAGACATCTTTCAGTCTGCGGATGCAGTTCTTTATCTTGAGTCCTTACAAAGGTACTTTGTTGAAGTGTAGTGGTCAATCGAACTCGCAGTTACAGAGCGCGCAACAGGTGCTCTTGACTCATCGTACTACTAGACTCCGCGATGAAAGCGAGGTGCCGTCAAACAATCTCATTGTTCACCGATCGTATTCAATAGGTTGATGGAGTCCGAAAACTGACTAGCCGCGGGTGAAAGAGATCATTAGGCAGCCGGAAATGCTTCCTTGCCAGCACCCCCTCTTGCAGCAAAATTGAGGATCGATGAACGAGCCACTCAACGAGATGCCTAAACTGAGCCAGTTAGAACCACTGGTATCCAAGCTAAATGAGGAACAGCAGATCCAGCTTCGGCAAGCTCTGGTGCGACAGGCGATCTACTACGTGAGCCAGAGACTGCCGCCGGAAGAGCTTGATGATGGGCACCGTTACGGCTGCGATCGGGCGGCTGAGTGGTTGGAAAACCCTACAGCAGAAGTAGCCTTTAACGTCTGTGCATGGGCTGGGGGCGAGTGCTGGGACGGGGGCGTGCGTTACTCTGACTACCCTGGGTACTTCCTGGAGCCGATCTGGGTGTTTGGGGCGACAGATCTTGATGATGCGGCGCGGCTGGCAGCCAAGACGGCACCTGAATCCAATCGCGATGCGGCTGTTGAGTGGCAGCTAGCGGCAGTGCGAGCCATTATGCAGGGACAAGAGCCGTCCCTGGAGTCGTTAGAAGTCTATCCGGAGTGACAATCATATAGAAACAGGGCGAATCAAATGTCAGCCACCCGCCAGTCCTGGTCGAATCTTCAGCCTTTGCCCGTTCAACGCTCGACCCTTTCCCTCCAGCGAGAATTCACTGAGCCGGAGTATGAGCGTCTCTGTGATGGCTTCATTCCAGACCGGATGGAAGATAAATGGTTCATTTTCCTGGAAAACGATATTCTTTACGTGCATCGCAGTTGGACAGGGTATTGCATCTATCAATTGAGCCTCACCAGAGAGGACTCCACCTGTGCAATCAGTCGTGCTTTGGTCAATCGCGACCCGAGCCAGTACACCTGGGTTGACGATCACTACGATGAGAAACTGTTGATGTTTCTGATTGATTACCTGCTACTAGGTGAGCACTCCCCATTGCCAATGGCGGCAAATGTGCCAGCCGGGATTGCCACAGAACTGCAGCTTCAGCATGTCGTGGGGGCAGGGCGAAGCACAGGGGCAACACCCAAGAAAATCACACTTCCAGAGATATTCGGGTGGCTCTGGCATTGGCTACTATTTTTAATCCGACGCTAAATCCAACATTACGTTTCAACGAGGCTTGAGCTGTCATGGAAAACGAATCTCCAAGTGCCCCTTTACGTGAATGGTATTCTGTTGGCTTTGATGACAGGGCGATCGCATTGCGGGTGAGTCCGCCCAATGGCATCGCCTGGGAAGAAATAATTTCATGGGAGCGCATCATCCAGGTCTGCTTCAAGACGGGGGATTGGATGGAGTCTGATGAAATCTATCTGTTCACGGACGAACGACCTGAGAGTTATGTCATCCCAACCGAAGCAGCGGGCGGACGTGCTTTGTGGTCTGAAATATTGGCGCGCAAGTTGTTTGATGCCAAGATGGCGATTCAGGCAGCCACCACAACCCACGAGCTATTTTGTTCTCCACTGAAAGATGCGCCAAGAGAACCTGAAGCCGTACGGCTCTCATCCCCCAGTCAATTGCCGGATTTGGAGGGCGAAATGCTGCACCTGGAATGGGATCAGATTGAAGCCGACAGCATCATTCGTCATCGAGACTCAATTGTTTGGCAGGAAAAGACGGGTTGGGAAGTTTACGATCGCTTTGAGGAAATTGCCGCCATCCTCAAGCAAAAGTATGGCAAGCGGTTAACGGACCTTGTGCCGACCACCAGAAGCTTCTATGCACTGTATGGAGACAGTACCAGAGCTGCCTTGCGCGTGAGCGTCGTTCGACAAGCTCTGGGTCAGGAGTTTCGCGAGGAGCAAAGGAGAAAAAGAAGCTTGGACGAGGTCCACCTTTCTCGTATCCGTTCTTACCTTCGGACCGCACTTGACTGCGAGGAAGAATATCTCCACGAGGGCGAGATGTCTAACTACATGCGCTCCTATGCCTCGGATGCAGCCAATGAACTTGACAGTTTATTCAGACCTGATGGACCCTTTGGTGCAGAAATTGACTGCTGCGTAGAAGAACTTTCTGATCCCGTTCGGATTAGGAACGGTCGATCCAAACAGTTACTCATCCAGCTCAGAGAAAACAGCCGTCCCATCCTCAATGCCCTTGCCAATTCAACCGACCCGCAACTGCGGCTCTTTGCCCTAGAAGCTGCCAAAACTTCCACCAATCCCCTGTATTTCAGCCCTCTCTGTGGAAGCATCGATCTAGAGCGGCGGCTCCTCAACGACCCTGACGAAAATGTACAGATTTTTGCTATCTCAGCCGTGAAGCAGACGATCAATCACAATGCCGGATATAGCGACCCCAAATAGGTTTTGAACAATGTTAGCTTGAGAAAGCTACCGAGAATCTCCCACGATCAGCACATGGAAACCCTAGAACAATTTATCCAAAGCAACCCAGTTCCCCAGGAACTCAAAC
>VRZD01000057.1 GCA_016743235.1 Pantanalinema sp. GBBB05
CGCTATGGTTTGGGACTAAACTAACAGAAACTATTCCCAAGCCGCATTCTGTCGTTGAGTTTCCTTTGAGTGCAATCATGCTCAAAGCGGGACACAGCATGGGCTGTAAATTCCCGGACAAGTCTATAGTCGTAGTTGTTGACGATGTTGTTGAGCCTCAAACAAAATTCGAGACGAGTAGAACCGCTGGATTTGACTTTGGGCTGAAAACATTCCTCACTTGCTCTGAGGGTTTCAAAATTGAGTCACCTCAGTTTCTCAAGCAATCCCTCCATGCCATCCAGAAGGCAAGCCGTGAGTTATCCAGAAAGGCGAAAGGTTCCCATAGCCGAGAGCAAGCACGATTGAACTTGTGCAGAAAGCATGAGGACATTGCCAACCGTAGGCGAGATTGGTTCTGGAAGTTGGCTCACAACCTGACTGCCCAATTCGACGTTCTCTGTTTTGAGTCGTTAAACCTCAAGGGAATGCAGCGACTTTGGGGACGCAAGGTGAACGACATTGCGTTTCGAGAATTTATGCACATCCTGGAATGGGTTGCTAAAAAGAAGGATAAGCTGATTGTCTACGTCTCGCAGTAGTTTCCCAGTTCCAAGGCTTGCTCTCATTGCGGTCATGTTTTGGATGAGCTTGATTTGTCAGTAAGACGGTGGCGTTGTCCATCCTGCCATTCAGAGAATGACCGGGATGAAAATGCTGCTGTGAATATCAAAATGGCTGGGGTCTCAGCCATAGGATTAGGGGATGTCAGATAGTCTCAGACTGCTATCCCTGCCTGAGTCCTGAATCCCACGCGCTTCTAGCCGTGGGAGTGGATCAAATCATTAGCCTATGTTGGTTGTGGTTTGGAGAGTGCTTGCAATTCTTCCCAGGTATAGTGTTTAGGCAGGTCGATCGGTTTGTCATCGGCTCCTAGTCCTAAACTCAAGGTTGGCTGTGTTTCTTGGATTAATGCTTGCGTGAAAGTGGCTGCGGAGTTAGCGGCTATGCCTTCGGCGATCGCACCCGCTACACCACCCACAACCGCACCAACATTGCCTTTGATAGATTTCCCGATCGCGGCTCCAGCGATACCACCCACGACTGCACCAACCTCCTCGGCAATGGCAGGAGACACGGATGCAGCTTGTTCAACTGGATCCTGCTCAGAATTGTTCTGATTCGGGCGATCGGCTGGCAAATGGTTGGGATGCATCGACTCGTTCATGGTGATTTCCTCTCTGTATCTGTTCTGCATAGCTCTGACGATTTTGTTCACCTTGCTGAATTTCCCGCTCTAGGAAATAGTTCAACAAGGTTCGCAATAGAACGATCGCCCCCAGGTTCAAAATATCTTGGCGCGTGGGAGTTATCATGCGGTGTTTTGGTGCTCATCGGTTGGCTCCCAATCGTTCTGCCAAATGCTCTCCAACCCGCAACGCATTTGCCATAATCGTTAGAGTGGGATTGACACCAGAGTTGGATGGAAAAAAGCTACCATCAACGACATAGAGATTATCCACATCGTGGGTGCGGCAGTTTAAGTCCAGCACAGCCGTTTGCGGATCACTCCCCAACCGACAGGTGCCACATTGATGCGCCACCGCTTGTAAAGGCATATGGTTTCGGGGATAAATACTAAATGGAATTACATGCATGGCATTACGGTCCATTGCTTTCAGGATGGAAGTCCAGCGATGGATCAAGCGATCGGCGGCTTCGGTGGTGTTGGGTTTGTAGTTTAAATGAACTTGATTGCCCTCGACCCAAACGCGATTATGGGAATCAGGCAAGTCCTCCGTTTGCAACCACCATCCGACAGAACGTTCAGCAATTAAATGGCGCTCATACTTTGGGATTAATTTAACAATAGGAGCCATTAATGGTGGTGCTTCAGCCGGAAGCATATCAGCCAGGACGTTCCCCGTATTCTGCACCATTCCCATAGGATAGGGATAATCAGGTTCGCCCCAGTAAAAATCATTAACGGCGATCGTCTTCTGAAAACTTGCTTGATTCACGTCTACATGCATGGATACCAGTGCCGTTGTAATGTGCTTCATGAAATTACGCCCAACCTGGTCAGACCGATTTGCCAATCCCCTCGGATGCTGATCATTGGCAGAGCGCAATAGCAACACGGCTGAATTAATCGCCCCACAGGCAACAACAACAATATCCGCTGTAAATTGATAGATTTCTCCGTTGACATCAGTTTCGACCGCAGTAATTTCCCGTCCTGATGTACTTGTATGTAACTTTAATACTTTTGCATTGGTTAACAGGGTGAAATTACTATATTGCTCATGGGCTGGACGAATAGCATTTACCTCGGCATCGGCTTTAGCACCCACTAGACAGGGATAACCATCAAACGTATCGCAGCGAATACAGGGGCTTTTAGTGCGGTCTTGCTCATTCAATTTCAAGCCCAAAGGTAAATGAAACGGGTAGTAGCCCAGCTTGCGAATACTATCGGAAATCGCCTGCATATCTGGTTCATGGCTCACAGGAGGATAAGGATATTCCTCTGTTGCAGGGGGTTCTGTTGGATCACTGCCTCGCTTGCCATGCACGTCATACAACATTTCTGCTTGAGTATAGTAAGGCTCAAACTCAGAATAACTCAGTTGCCAAGCTGGAGAAATCCCATGTTGATGCGTGACTGCACTAAAGTCTCGTTCTCGCAAGCGGAGCAGGGCGGCTCCATAAACTTTTGTGTTGCCACCTACCCAATATCCAGTTTGGGGACGAAAGGAGTTGCCATCACGATCGAACCAGTGTTCGTCGGTATGATAGCGCTCCTTTTGATAAACATCTAACGCGCTCCAGTTCGATTTTTCTCTAGGTAAGAAGTCACCTCGTTCTAATACAAGGATCGTCTTGCCCGTTGCTGCCAAACGGTACGCTAGAGTTCCTCCACCTGCTCCTGTACCGATGATGATAACATCGTAGCGATTGGATACTGTCATGGTGTGATTCTTAGGCAACCAGGATATTGTATATATCTGATCGAAGGAGTGTTATTCAAGTATATTCAACGTCATTTCATTAGTCTTCAAAACTATAAAAGAACTATTAGCCATCATGCCTCGTTCGTTTGTAGGAGATCCTGATTCAATCCTGAGTAGTAAATTAATTTCATACGAATTTCATTTTGTTGTGCAACTGATAAATGTGTGGAGAAGCTGAGAATCATAATTTCAATCCCAAAAAATTAAACAAGGAGAGGTAACTAGTTATGAGCGATCGTGGATCTCAATCCCAATCTCCTATCCAGGGAAATCCTGCTAATCAGCCAATGCCTCCCATCATTGACTACTGGCACGTTTGGACAGACGCTAACGGTATTAGCCATCAGTCTCGTCGTCAAATCCAGGACTTTACATTAAAAAGCATTTCACCTCCCGCTGCACCTCAGTGGATGGGGGCGTTACAGCAAGAGGGTGCGACTGTGGTTTTTGCAGTCTTGCCGATCGGTTGGATAGGAGACTGGCATGAGAACCCCAAACCGCAGTGGATTATTCCGCTATCGGGACGTTGGTTTGTTGAAACAATGGATGGACAGCGAGTCGAAATGGGATCGGGTGAGATTTCGTTTGGAGCAGACCAGAACACACAAGCAGACGCGCAAGGACGACGGGGGCATCTTTCAGGGACGGTTGGTGATGAACCTGCGGTATTAATGATTGTGCAATTCAAACAGACTCCAGATTTTAAGAGCCAGGAGTAGATATGACAACGCCATTGTAGGAGGTCAGTCAACCACTTGATTGCGTTGATCTACCAGAGATACAGCAGCGAAAACAAAATTACCCAGATACCATCGACAAAGTGCCAGAACAACGTCGTTGCACTAACTCCAAAGTGACCCTGATTGTAGTTACCTCGGATAAACGATCGCACCAACATAATCACCTGTAAAATCACACCGCTGAGAACATGCAAACCATGAAAACCCGTCAAGATATAGAACGTTGCACCCAATAATCCAGTTCTTAAGCCAAAATGCAGCTGGCTCCATTCAATTCCCTGCCCAATCAGAAAATAGGTGCCCATCAATGCCGTAAGTAGCCATAGCCAACGAAATTGCTTCAAGTGATGATGATTCAGCGATCGCTCTGCTAGTTGAATCACCAGACTACTCGAGAGCAGAATCACGGTGTTGATAATTACGAATGTTGATGGCTCTGGACCGGAAATCCCAGCTGGCAACCAATTAGGAGTTGTCAGTCGGAGTACCGCGTAAGTGAAGAAGAAACTCAGGAAGACAATACTCTCAGACAGCAAAAATATGGTGAAGCCAAACATACCTTTGCCATGATGGTCTTCATGACTACCGCCGCCGCTGGGTAAAAACCGCCTGAGCCAACGTGGAAATTTTTGTCGGATACGCTCCAGGTTAATCGGGCTTTCATCGTTGTGGGGACTGGTCGAGGGCGATCGGGTCATGGTTTAAAGACTACAGCGCAGAGTTCATCACCAACAGCATCAAACTTATTCGTTATGCGAGGAAACTTCTTCACCTGATTGAGTTGCAGAGTCCTCACCATAGGCTCTCGGATTGCCATAATTGTAAGGTGGAAAAATGACTTGCGGAATTTCGGCAAAGTTATCTCTGGGGGGCGGTGAAGAGGTTGTCCATTCCAAACCAGTCGCCTCCCACGGATTATCGGTCGCTCTAGGTCCATCTAAAATTGAGCCGATCGCGTTGGCAATGAATGGTAGGACCGATACTCCCAGCAGAAATCCTCCTAAACTGGCAATGATGTTCCATCCTTGGTACTCCGATGGATAGGAGGCAACTCGACGCACCATGCCCTGCAAACCCAAAGGATGCATGGGAAAAAACGTTAAATTGGCACCGATAAACGTGAGCCAAAAATGCAACTTACCCCATCCTTCTGCAAACATCCGTCCAGTGATTTTAGGAAACCAGAAGTAAATGGCAGCAAAGATTGCCATTGTGATTGTGTTGAACACAATGTAATGAAAATGTCCCACCACAAAGTATGTGTTATTCACATGCAAATCAAATGAGTTGGCAGCCAGCATCACTCCTGTAATCCCCCCAAACAGAAACATTGCGGCTCCACCCATGGCAAACAGCATTGGGGTATCCAGATGCAATTTCCCTTTCCAGATCGTGGCTGTCCAACCAAATGCTTTGACTCCCGTGGGTATCGCAACCAGCATGGATGTAATTGCAAACAATACTCGCATCCAATCGGGAGTGGCGCTAGCAAACATATGATGCACCCAAACAAAGATGCTGACCAAGGCAATCCCTAAAGAAGCCAGTGCTAAGGAACGATAGCCAAACAGCGGATTGCGAGCAAAGGCAGGTAGCACCTCTGCAAAAATGCCGAAAGCAGGCAATGCCATGATGTAAACCGCAGGATGGGAATAAAACCAAAACAGATGTTGATAAATAACGGGATCACCACCCTCCAGCGGCTTAAAAATGTTGGTGCCTAAGGATAGGTCAAACATCAGTAAAATCAATGCGCCTGTAAGCGATGGCAGGTTGATCAATTGAAGTAATTGAGCACTCAGCACTGACCAGACGAAAACGGGCATGCGAAAGAAGGTCATTCCCGGTGCCCGCAGCCAAACGATCGTGGTGACAAAATTAACAGCTCCCATAATGGAGGAGATACCCAGCAAAATCAGACTAATAATCCAAAAAAGTTGCCCATTAATCGGTTGACCCGGTGGAAACTGTAAACTCATAGGCGGGTAGGACCACCACCCTGTTTGAGCCGGACCGTTAGGTAAGAGAAAGCTGGAGATCAGCAAGATTCCGGCAGGGGGAATGAGCCAGAATGAGAGGGCATTTAACAGTGGAAACGCCATATCTCGTGCCCCAATCATTAACGGCACTAGATAGTTTGCCAAGCCTGCATTAAAGGGAATAATCCACAGAAAGATCATGACAGTGCCATGCAGGGTGAATAAGGCATTGTAGAGGGGGCGATCGACTAAGTTTAGTTCTGGTGTCACCAATTCTCCCCGGATCAACATGGCAAGCAAGCCACCAATGAGAAAAAAGGTAAAGGTCGTCACCATGTATTGCACACCGATGACTTTATGATCGGTACTGAAGTGTAAATAGTATCGCCAATTAAATTGTTGATTGCTACGTTCTGGTTCAAGCGGGTTTGTTGCACCTTCATTTGAGGAATGCGTCATGAATTACCACCATCCTTGGGGCTGAGTGAATCGGCAACGGAAGCTGAATCAGATAAACCTGTATACCAACCTGTTTTGAGCAGCGTTCGAGGAGATCGGGACTGTTCAGCCACTGCTGCATCTACTAGCTCTATCGGTTGTTGAGCTACCCTAGCTAACCATCGCTCATAGGCTTCCCGCGATTCGACATAGACATCTGCCTGCATCAGCGCAAAATAAGTGCCGCTAAATTCAGCATCCTGCAACCGATATTTGCCCGTTCTAATCGGTGTAACCACAATCGCGATATCGCGTCCGGGAATCGCATCTTGCCTGAGACGAAATTCGGGAATATAAAACCCGTGAATCACTTCCTCCGCCTGCAAATTGAGCCGAGTACTTTCATTGACAGGTAAATGGAGTTCTCGATTGATAACGTCGTTGGGGTAACGGAATCTCCAATTCCATTGTTTGGCAATCACCTGAATTGTTTCAGCCGCAGGTTTAGGTGTGTTTTGAACCATTGCTGCCTCAGCCGGGGCTGCGTCTAACGGAAACTGGACGATTTGCTTGAGACCGAGAATGTTCAACTGCTTGTAGATATTAATGTTTTGAAACGCGATCCAGGCGACTAGCAGAATTGGAGTTATAGTCCAGAAAATTTCCAGTTTGGCGTTGCCCCTAGAAGGGTGTCCTTCACTGTAATCATCGGGTTTTGCCCGGTAGAACAGCACTGAATAGAGCATCATGCTCACTAGCCCCAAAAGAATGAACGCTCCGATCGTGGTTAGAAAACTAAACAGATCATCCACTCGTTGGGCTTCCGCCGTGGCTTGAGGAGGCATCCAGGTGTAGGCTTGCTGACCGATCCAATGACTAATAAAAATTAGTCCTGCAATAAAAATGGTTAGTAGAAAATACTCGAAGAATTGCGGCATAAGTCTTGCATGACCAGAAAGTTTTTTGGTGATGTTGGCTGATATAACATCCGGGAAGCCTGGAAGTTAATCGACAAAATTACGCCTAATAGATGGAATTGTTATTAAAGTCTGCATTTATGCGATCGCCCCTTTTGTCCGCAAGCGGCGTAGCAGTTCCCCTACGATCGCCACAATCAAAACACCAATCATGATCGTGCTGGCATCCCGCCAGGTCGGTTTAAATCCACCTAGAGCAACCAGTAAAGTCGTTGCCGCAGCGGGAGGGTGAGAGGCTTTCAGAATCAAGCCCAACAACATATTGAGTGCTACTGCAATCACGGCAGCCCACACCCGCACAGGAGTTAATTCCCCTGTAGAAAGTACTGGAGATGCAACACTGGCTCCCAGTACGAGCACAGCAAGGATTCCTGCAATCAAACCATGCAGGTGACCCATTACCGTATTGTAAAATCGGGCGGTTGGCTGTTCCGGCTGTTCTGCTTGCAGGAAGGCGGTAGGTCCTAAGCTGGGAAACAGCCAGGGTTGATGAGCCAGCAGTCCGAGCAATCCCACAATCAACATTAGCAGTGCAGCGGCCAGCGGTGCCCAAACAATACCTGGAACGCCGGGGGGATAATGGTCGGTGCGAGAGCCGCGATCGCGTTGAGAGGGTTTGGTGGAAGTCATACACTGTTCAAGCCGCAACAACTAAGGTTTGGGGCGCTGCCTGTTTAATCCGAGTCAACAACCAGGCTTGCTGACGATGGGTTTGATTATCTAGTCGTTGGCAAAGATTTTCTAATTCCACATCTCGGAGTGCCCGAGCTGCCTGCAAAATGACAACCCAACATAAATGCACCTCGTTCGTAATCAGCCAAAGATCATGCAGATCTCGCAACAGGGCTAAACTACCCGATCGCGGTTCTTCAAACAACGATTGACTCAACCGTTCTGGCTCATCATTTTTTTCCTCAGAGTAGCGATCGACAAACGGCTTCAAGGCTTTAACATGCTCCTGTGACCAGGAGGATAACAACATACAGGTCTGATAGATATCTGGCTCATCTCCGTGATGCTCTGCAACTTGCTTAAACGCATCTACCAGTTGCTGTTCACTGCTGTGAACTAACCCTAAATAGTTACCAAGATGCATCTTACCCTCACGGCTTAAGAACTGTTGTTACTGTGTCAGCATCTTGCCCAATGGCATCTGCAATCTGATTTATAACCAATGCCGCTTTACGAATGCGAACGGCAGCATATTTGAAGTGGGGTTGTTTACTCACCGGATCCCATTCAGTAATTGTCAACTCATTAGCCGCCCGCGATCGCTCTGGCTTGTCCCAATAGCCATAGTGAAAAGGAATAAACACCACCCCTGGTTCAATCTCTCCCACTATCGCTTTTTCCACCACCCGCCCTCGACGAGAAATTACTTCGACCATCTCCCCTTCAGTAATGCCATATTGTTTAGCATCCTGTACAGAAATTTGGACAAACGCATCAGGAGCCGCTTCATGGAGCGCGGGCGATCTCCCGGTTTTGGTACGGGTATGAAAGTGATATACCAGCCGCCCTGTCGTTAACCACAACGGATATTCCTGATCCGGTTGTTCATGCGGTGGCAGATAATCGGCAGCTCGCAGAAACGCTTTTCCCTTTGGAGCATTGGCGCGATATTCTTCTGGAGTGGTAGCGGCTCCCGTATCCAGATCATGTCCATAGGTTTCGCAATAATCGTAACTGGTATTGAATTGACCATCGGGGTAAAGATGAGGGGTACCATCCGGAAACTGTTCATTACAGGGCCACTGAATGCCCCCACCTCGACTCAACTTTTCATAGCTCAATCCCGTATAGTCACAGGGACGACCACGCGTACATTCCTTCCAGGCTTCAAAGGCTTGTTCGGGGGTATTCCATTTAATCAGCGGCGCATCATCTTTAGCCCGAAAGTCCATGCGGCGAGCATAATCCACAAAAATATCGAAGTCAGAACGGGCGCCTCCCGGTGGCTCGATCGCTTTATGGGAAATATGCACAGTGCGATCGACATTAGTATAGCAACCCGTTTTTTCACCCCAGATTGCTGCCGGTAACACCACATCCGCTAGCTCTGTTGTCTCTGTCATGAAAGCATCTTGAATCACCACAAATAGATCGTCTTTCTGCAAAATCTGACGAATTCTAGTTAGTTCTGGCATTGACACCGCAGGATTTGTAGCGCTAATCCAGAGCAGTTTGATCGAACCCTGCTCACAGTAGCGGAAAATTTGCATTGCATGAGTGGGCGGCGACCAATGTGGAATGATATTCACATCCACATTCCACAGCTTAGCCAGTTCCGCGACATGTTCTGGATTATCCCAGTTACGAAAAGCTGGTAGATCGCCGTCAGCTCCACATTCACGGGTATTTTGAGCCGTCGGTTGTCCATTCATCTGGTAAATGCCACAACCAGGACGACCAATTAACCCACGAATTAAATGCAGGTTGTTAACCTGACAGGCTGCCGCCGTAGCTTGCATCGATTGATACACTCCTTGCAGGGCAGTGGAAACCAACGTATTTGCAGTCCCCAAAATTTCGGCAGCGGCTCGCAGTTTCGCTGCAGGGACATTGGCAACTTGTTCCACACGCTCTGGAGTCCAATGACTGACGGTGTTCTTCAGCACCTCAAAGCCAACGGTATGCGCCTCAATGTAATTGCGATCGATTTGTCCAGCTTCAATAATCAAATTCAACAAACCATTCAGCACGGGAATATTTGTGCCAATTTTCAATGCTAGATGCACATCTGCTTCTTTTGCGGTTGCCGTTTCCCGTGGATCAATCACGATCAATTTGGGGGAGTTCGGTCCCCGCCGACGATCCAGAATCCGCATCCACAGCACGGTATGTTGAGAGGCAGTATTGTGCCCAACATGCAAAATTGCATCCGTCGTGTCCAGATCGGTGTAGGCTCCGGGCTGTCCGTCACTCCCAAAAGTAGACTTTAAGGCAGCCGCAGAAGTTGCTGTGCAAAGGCGGGTATTACCATCCATGTGCGGTGTACCTAATCCCGCTTTGCCAATCACTCCCAGCGTATAGTACTCTTCTAAAAACAGTTGTCCACTCGTATAAAACCCGATCGCTCCACTCGTATAGCGAGCACAAATCTCTTGGGAACGCTGCACAATTAAATTCATAGCCTCATCCCAACTGGCTACTTCTAATCTGCCATTCCGTCGGATTAAAGGTTGTGTTAATCGTTCCTGGCTACGATTGGCAATCCATGCATGCAAGCCTTTCGGTCCCAGCCGCCCATGATTCACAGGATCTATTGCCCGCCCCCGTACACCGACAATCACTCCATCCTTTACTCCGATATCCATCCCGCAACCATTAGAGCAAAGGACACAAGCCGATTGAACCCATTGATCTGGCTCTTCAAGTGTGCGCTCGTCTACTCGGATGGGCCATTCACCCACGTAAGGCGTTCGTTCTCCCCAAATCTCGGCAATACTATCGCGGGTTTCGTGCATATCTTTCAACCTCTCACCGATAAATGAGCCGACCACTCCAGCCAGAAACCAATTCACATCATGCTGTTACCTATAGTGATGCGCATGCTGATGTCTCTGGGGTGCTGCTTGTCAGCCAGTTAATCCATCATTTTCAGCATGTCAGGTCCATCTGTTTTCGGCATACGAGCGGGAGGAAGATGCTGCCCTTAAGCTACTTCATGATTGAGTACAAGCGCCCTATCTCGGTTGTACATGCTCCTCCCACCCGATTAATTGAATGCTGGCTAGGCTACAGCCGCGACGCCTGCAATTTTGCGATACTCGTTGGCAGCTTGACGGCAAGCTTTTGCACAACTTTGGCAATGCTCATTCTGATGTTTTTCACACTCTTTGGCACAGGCTTCACAGATCTCAATACAGGATTTAACGATTTGAGGAATGAAGCGAGATCCGCGACTGATGAAAGCTGATACAGTCCAGCAAATCTGGGCACAGTCTCGACAGAGACGAGCACATTCAGGCATATTACTAATGCATGCGTCGGCACAATGCTCACACTCGTAAGCACAATCAGTTGCTGCATCTAATACGGATTGATGTTGTTTGTGAGTCATACAACCTCCTAAACAAACGTTTCTGATTCAGCTTAAAGGGATTCTAAAACAAACTCCTCCCACGGAGGAAACAGAAAAAATTCATATCTTAAGGTATGATCAGTTTTCACTAGAATTTCATTTTCGTATGTCTTCTTTCTGTCTAAGCCGATGACTTGTAGCCTAAATCACTTCTTAGGCTGTTACTCGGACGATCGCCTCTGTTTTGCGGCTCCGCTGCCACCATGACCAGCGGCATCTGCGGCAGCTTTATGCTGAGATTTTACTGTTCCTGTGTGACCGATATGGGCTAACGAAACAGCAACATTAATCACACCAATGTGAGAAAAAGCTTGCGGAAAATTGCCCAAATGTTCACCTGTTGCTGGGTCAATTTCCTCAGCGAATAACCCGAGCGGTGTACTGCGTGATAACATTTGCTCAAACCAGGCAGCCGCTTCATCAACGCGGTTAGCTAAGATCAGCGCATTAATGAGCCAGAATGTACACAGAACAAAGGAGGCTTCATGTCCTGTGACTCCTTCCGGCGCATTACGATAGCGGTAGCACAAGCCATTAGAAACTAAGTGCTTAAGGGTGGCATCGATCGTAGAGATCATCCGTGGATCAGTACCTTCAATAAATCCCATTACCGGCAAGAGCAAATTTGCTGCATCCAGGGTTTCGTCTTCATAGGACTGCTTAAACGCTTGTAATTGATCACTCCAACCTTTTTCCAGCACTTCGGCTCGAATCTGCTCACAGACCTGTTGCCAACGATCGCAATCTCCTGGTAGGTTTAGCGATGTTGCCATCTCAACCCCACACCGTAAAGCCACAGATAGCATGGCTTTTCCGTAGACAAAACACCGCTTGCCACCTCTCACTTCCCAAATGCCATTGTCTGGAGCTTGCCAGTGCTCAACAATCCAGTTCAGCATGGGGCAAATGTCATGCCATAACTCTGATGGGTCATATTTCCCGGCTTTCCAGGCAAAGTGAATTGCACTTAACACTTCCCCATAGACATCCAGTTGCACCTGTCCGACGGCATTGTTACCAATTCGTACGGGGCGAGAGTTGCGGTAGCCTTGCAGATAATCCAGCGTTTGTTCAACGGTTTGCCCCTCAGACGTAATCGGATACAGGATTTGAATCCCTGTTTTTTCAACCTGCACAGTTTGCTTCAACCAATCAAAAAAGGGACTTTCGTTCTCTAAATAGCCTGCCAGTAGCAGGGCGTACAGGGTGAAAGAAGCATCTCGAATCCAGGTATAGCGGTAGTCCCAGTTGCGTTCTCCACCAATTTCTTCGGGTAAAGAGGTTGTGGGTGCAGCCACGATCGCCCCTGTTGGGGCATAGGTCATCAATTTGAGGGCTAAGGCACTGCGAATCACAGCATCTCGATAGTGCCCTTGATAGGTACACTGACCTGCCCAGTGCTGCCAGAACGCGATCGCAGATTCTAGGGCTTCATACGGTTCCGCATCAGGGGTTGAACTGTCTTGTAATGCCAAGGTAAAAGCGACTTGCTCTCCAGCATGCAAGGTAAAGCGACAAGTTAATGTATGAGTTTGCGGGTCAATGTTCCAGGCGATCGGGGCATGAATCTGAAACTGCTTAAACGTGATCTTCTGACCAAAATGTTGAAATTGGGGTATTTCCTGAGCATAATTCAACCGAGGAACGCAGGTGCAAAGAATTTCAACCGTTCCTGCCAACCCTTCCACAATCCGAATCAGGCGTCCGGGTGCATGGGGACGACAGATTTGGTGACTATCCGTAACTTCCATAAAGTCTAGAAGTTGTACTTCACCTGTATTGCAACTAAAGCTGGTTTTAAGCACATTCGTGGCATCAATATAGCGATGCTGGCTCTCAAACTGAGATAGCGGTTGAATTGCCCAAAATCCGCCCTGGTTCAAGTCCAGAATGCGAGCAAACAAGGACGGTGAATCAAAGCGAGGTAAACACAGCCAGTCAATCGATCCGGATCGACTGACAAGCGCTGCTGTATGGCAGTTACCAATCACGCCATAATCAGAGATAGCCGGAATTGTCATTAGATGCTCTAAACGTTGATAACAGGCTGTCAAACCATTCATTTTTTGATTTGAGAAAAATATGACGATCGTGATTCAACAATGTAGTGTTGCGCTGAATGAGCCATCTATCAGCAGCTAGAATACTGAAATATTGCTACCTGAATCATTTCAACTAAAAATGAAATAGGCATGAAATGCTATCTTGATCTTTAGGTAGAAGTGAGCGTGGCAAAACAGTTTGAGTTAAACATCATCAATATTGGGAAGGTTTAGCTAAGAAAGAGAATATGTTAGCTATTTGACCGACTGTAACGAGCCAACAGCCATAGAGCAAATCGTTCTAGTAGAACTAATGTTGCGGTGACTCCAACTGCCAACCCAAAAATGACTAGATTATTTTCGTTGCCTGCCCGCAATGCAAAGCTGAGTGATGTAGAAACAGCCGGTGGATGGACCACATCCAGTAGAATCATGAGCACGATCGTAATGACCATCGCTACGCCACCTGAGATATATCCAGAGCCGATGAATAGATAAGCTAAAAATCCAACAATGGCTGCCAAGGTTTGCGCGTAGATCAGGGTACGAACTGAATTCGTGCCATGTTGAGGGTCAAGGTAAATCAGAAAGGCACTGGAGGCAAGGGAGGCAAACAGCAATCGTTGACGGCTGAGAACTTCGACTAAAGCCAAAACTCCTAACACAATTGCAGTTGGTGCTAGAGCCAGGGCAAACTCATCTCTAAGAGTGAGCTGGCGGCGAAGCGATCGATTAGCGCCCTCAATCGGTTTTAAGCTAGTACGGTCTCGACTCATTACGTCACTCCATTGCCTCTACTTGCTTGCATCTTCTTCGAGATTGGTTGAAGTTAAGGTGCAAGTTCTCGATTCAAATGACCAGCTTAAACGAACTCTGCATATCGATCTACTGCGATCTCCAACCATTCCTCATGCAATTGCTTGGGGGTGGATCTCTGTAGCGTTGTATTCATTATGTCAGCTTCTTCTATCGCAGGTTCGACCTGACTAATCAGCACTGATGCAATCGCCATGCCAAAATATGATGTAAACAACGGCTTGATCGTAGTCGGTTTTCTCCTTGATAACACCTGTCAGAAGAAACGACTGGCATGAGAGCGTAGTGAAATGGGGAAAGGATAGTGTCTAAGTTAACTCGTCTGAGGCAGCTATATCGATCCGTCCAGCATCGCTTCCGTCGTATGAAACAGCATCAAGTCGAAGCGCCTCAACTCCAGCAACTCCAGGCTGACTTGTTGGAGGAATCACGCTTAAGTCTCCTGTTTCTGATTCTAATTGTTGGCTCCTGCGCGATCGCTACATTCGGGCTACTTGCCAATAGTACGGCAGTGATCATCGGTGCGATGATTATTGCGCCACTGATGCTGCCAATTCGAGGGTTGGCCTTTGGAGCCCTCGAAGGGAATGTGCTTTTATTTCGTCAAGGATTAGTGTCGGTCGCGGCGGGAACGTTTCTCGCGATCGTCTTAGCCTGGATTTTAGGATTACTGGTCGGACTTCCCAGCTTTGGCAGCGAGGTGTTGTCTCGCTCTCAACCAACGTTGCTCGATTTGGGCATTGCAGTTGCCGCTGGAGGCATTAGTGGCTATGCCAAAGTTCAGCCCAAAATTTCGGGAAGTTTAGCTGGAACGGCGATCGCTGTTGCGTTAATGCCTCCCATTTGCGTGATTGGGCTGGGTCTATCCCGAGCCGACTGGGCACTCAGTTTAGGCGCAACCCTGCTTTACTTGACGAATTTACTGGGAATCACACTGTCCTGTATGCTGACCTTCCTCCTAACAGGCTGTACTCCATTGTGGCGCGCCAAGAAAGCCTTAGGTTGGGCGATCGCGCTCACCTCTACACTACTCATTCCTCTCAGTATTGGCTTTGCTGAATTGATTCGGCAGAGTCGGCTAGAAAATAGTCTCCAAACAGCACTGGTCAATCGAACAGTTACATTTCAGCGCATTGAACTGCTAGATATTGATACGAATTGGTTGGCTCAACCCCCACGCGTACGGCTGAGTGTCCGTGCCCAAGAACCAATTACTCGAAAGCAAGTACAGCTATTAGAAGCATTTGTAGCGCGAGAAATGGGGCAACCTTTTCGACTGATTTTTATCGTCAGTGAGGTAAAAGAAGTGACACGAGATAGTGCAGTTGCCCATCCTAAGCCTGACGCCCCATTGTTATATAAGGATTTCAGAAGAAATTTATGATTTAGCTAAAACATTTCAAGCAATGGTCATTGTCAGACAAATTTTGTAGAAAAAAGCTTCAAATAGTGATACTTCTGTCGTAGATTTTGTGGGTAATCTAATGATCATTTTTGAGCAAGTTGCTGTTTTTCAGTTTTTGTTGCATCCTTTATCCTCATTTGTTCTAGAGCTCAAATGGTACTAAATTTTAGCTACGCTACCTTTGCCCCAATAGAACCCAAATTACCAACTTTTTTCTCTCCGTCGCCTATTGAGTGAATTATTTACTACAGTAATAGAATTTAATTTGGCAACAAAGTTGGACTCAGCAGCACACCTGTTCAATCCGCTAAGTCTAACTCCATAGATGGTACTCTTGCTCAAACTATTGGGAATTCTAGAGGTAATTTCAATCGATTAGGAGCCTGCTCCTACCCAAGCCTATGATGCGTCCAGCAATTACCTCCTCTGATTCACCGACCATTTCTGGCTACACCATCGTCGAGCAACTATATTTAGGCTCTCGAACGGCAGTGTATCGAGGCATCCAAACAATGCCGCAGCGAGCTGTGGTGATTAAGGTGCTGAGGCGTGAGCATCCAAGTTTTGGTGAGTTGGCGCAGTTTCGCAATCAATATACGATCGCTAAAAATCTCTCCATTCCTGGCATTGTTGCCCCGTTAAGCCTGGAACCGATCGGAAGCAGTTATGCTCTGGTGATGGAGGATTTTGGCGGCATTGCTTTGGGAACCTATATCCAGCAGCAACCGTTGGCTCTGACAGAGGTGTTGGCGATCGCCCTGCAACTTGCCGATATTCTCCATGATCTGGCGGCTCAGCGAGTGGTGCACAAAGATATCAAACCCGCTAACATTCTGATTCATCCAGAGTCGAAACAAGTCAAACTGATCGACTTTAGTATTGCCTCTGTGTTGCCGAAGGAAACCCAGGAGATTCAGAGTCCCAACATTTTGGAAGGGACACTGGCTTATTTAGCTCCGGAGCAAACTGGACGGATGAATCGTGGCATTGATTATCGGGCTGATTTCTACGCCTTAGGTGTGACTCTCTACCAACTATTGACAGGAACCCTACCGTTTAGATCCGATCAGCCCTTAGAACTGATCTATTGTCATATTGCCAGGGTGCCTGTCCCTGTTCATCAGGTCAAGGCAGAGGTGCCCGAAATGCTGGGGGCGATCGTGGCAAAACTGATGGCGAAGAATGCGGAAGATCGCTATCAAAGTGCGTTAGGACTAAAGCATGATTTACAGCACTGTTTGACGCAATGGCAAGCAACCGGGACGATCGCCGCGTTTGAACTGGGGCAGCGCGATTTGAGCGATCGCTTTTTGATTCCCGAAAAGCTCTATGGTCGAGCCGCCGAGGTGCAGACCCTGCTAGCCGCGTTCGATCGCGTTGCCGAGGGTGCTTCAGAACTGATGCTGGTGGCAGGCTTTTCAGGGATTGGTAAAACGGCGGTTGTGAATGAGGTTCATAAGCCCATTGTGCGACAGCAGGGCTACTTCATTAAAGGCAAGTTTGACCAATTCAATCGCAATATTCCGTTTTCTGCGTTTGTGCAAGCGCTGCGGGGATTGATGGAGCAGTTGCTGTCAGAGTCCGATGCTCAACTGGTACAATGGCGCACTCAAATTCTCGCTGCCGTGGGAGAAAATGGTCAGGTTTTGATTGAGGTGATTCCCGAATTAGAGCAGCTTATTGGCAAACAGCCCCCAGCGGCAGAGTTATTGGGTAATGCGGCACAGAATCGCTTTAACTCACTGTTCCAGAAATTCATTGCAGTATTCACCACGGTAGACCATCCGTTAGTGATCTTTCTCGATGATTTGCAGTGGGTAGATGCCGCCTCCCTTCAGTTGATCAAGTTGCTGATGACGGACAATGGCTATTTACTCGTGTTGGGAGCCTATCGCGACAACGAAGTGTCACCCACTCATCCATTAATGTTGACGGTCAAAGAGTTGCAGAAAGCTCGGGCGATCGTCCAGACCATTACCCTGGCACCACTGGCATTTGCCGATACCAATCATTTGATTGCCGATACGTTAAAGTGTTCACTACCACTGGCGCAACCCTTGACGGAACTCATCGATCGCAAAACCCAAGGTAATCCCTTTTTCACCACCCAATTTCTCAAAGCTTTATATGAAGAAGGGCATCTTCGCTTCGATGTCGATCGTCGCTACTGGAGCGGTGACATTGATCAGGTGAATGCTCTATCCCTGCCCGATGATGTGGTCGAGTTCATGGCGTTGCAGCTACATAAATTGCCATTAGAAACACAGCGGGTGCTGCAATTAGCTGCCTGTATTGGCAACCAGTTTGACTTAGCCACCTTGGCGATCGTATCTGAACAAGCTCCTAGTGATACTGCCAGTGCCTTATGGAAAGCCTTGCAAGAAGGCTTGATTTTACCAACCAACCAAGTCTATAAATTCTTTCAATCGGAACTGCTGGAGCCAGCCCATTCGCAAACTAGCGTCAATCCTAAATATCGCTTTTTGCACGATCGCGCCCAGCAATCCGCTTACCAGATGATCCCAGACTCACAAAAACAGGCAATTCATTTGACGATTGGTCAGCTTTTGTTACGCAAGCTCTCTGCGAGTGAACAGGAAGAACAGCGATTTGAAATTGTGAATCATTTGAACGCTGGGCGATCGCTGATCACAACCGCGCAGGAGCGTCAAGAACTAGCTCAGTTAAACCTGGCAGCAGGACAGCGAGCCAAATCCTCGACGGCGTATGAGGCGGCAATCAGCTATTTCACGATCGGCATCTCCCTATTACCCGACGATGCTTGGGAGCATCACTATGACCTCACCCTCGCTCTCCAGAGCAATCGGGTGGAAGCAGCTTGCCTTCAAGGTGAGTTTGAGCAGATGGAGCAATGGGCAGAACGGGTACTCCACCATGCCAGAACGTTGTTAGATACCATTCATGTTCAGCAAACTCGGTTGATTGGCGCCAGAGTCCAAGGGCATCTACCGGAAGCCCTGCACATTGGGTTGCAAGTCCTACAGTCATTAGGGATCAATCTGCCGAGCCAACCGACTCAGACGGATGTGAATCAGGCGTTTAGCCATGTGCATCAGCTTTGGCAAGGCAGATCTCCCCTCACCTTACTCGATCTCCCTGCCATGACCCAGGCGAATTATCTCGCTGCCATGCCGATGATGGGTTGGCTAGGGGCCTGTGCCTATGTCGCCAATCCCGCCTTAATGGCAGTGTTGATTTGCCAACAGGTTGAATTATCGATTCGGTATGGGAATTGCCCCACGTCCATCTACAGCTATGTCGATTATGGTCTGATGCTGTGTGGGGTGATGGGAGATATTCCAGCGGGGTATGAGTTTGGTCAATTGGCATTAGCATTGTTAGAGCAATTCCAGATCACGTCTTTCAAATCTAGAGCCTGGTACGTCGTTTATACCTATATTCAGCATTGGCAATCGCCTCTACAGGCTTGTCTTCCCAAATTGCAGGCAGGGTTTCAGATCGGGTTGGAAACAGGAGATTGGGATTTTGGCAGCTTGAGTGCAGCAGCCTACTGCGCTTATGCTTATTACGCTGGACAGGAACTCACTAGCCTTGCCAGCGAAATGGATACCTACTATCACGGGATTCGGCAACTCAAGCAAGCACTGCCAGAGTATTTTCTCGCCAGTTATTATCAGACGGTGTTGAATCTGTTAGGAGACAGTGACAGCCCCTATCAACTGATTGGCACGATTCTGGATGAACGCAACGTTCTGCCGCTGTTGCAAGCTCAAAATAATCGGACGGCATTACTGTATCTATTCTCCAACCAAACTGCTCTCAGTTACTTGTTTGGTCATTATGAGTTGGCTACCCAAAAATCCACCCTAGTTCAAGCGCATTTGGATGCCGGAGTGGGAACCTTTGTGGTGCCGCTTCACTCCTTTTATGATGCCTTGATTCAGTTAGCAAATTATCAGCATGCCACGGAGGCAGAGCAATCCCAGATTTTGACCCAGGTTCGGGCACACCAGGAAAAGCTCCAGCACTGGGCGAGCCATGCCCCTGGCAACCATCAACATCGTTGGCAGTTGGTTGCTGCTGAGCAATGTCGGGTATTAAACCAGAAGGCAGCGGCGATCGAATACTATGACTCCGCGATCGCAGCGGCTCAGACCAACGGGTACATTCAAGACGCTGCCCTGGCCAATGAACTGGCGGCCCAGTTCTATCTGGATTGGGGCAAAGAAAAAATCGCGACCAGCTACCTCCAGGCAGCCTACTACGGCTATGCTCACTGGGGTGCAAAAGCCAAAGTTCAGGATTTAGAGCGTCGCTACCCCAAGCTGCTCGCCCCCATTTTGCAACAGTCACGCACCGCTTTACAGGTGACTGAAACGGTGTTTGCTGTAGATGCTTCGACCTCATTTCAGGAAACTTGGATGCCATCTTCCGCCTCCAGTAGTAGTAGTGTTTCAGCCACCCTGGATTTGGCAACCGTGCTGAAAGCGTCGCAAACCCTTTCTGAACAGATTCAACTGGATCAACTCCTGGCAACGTTGCTGCGGATCGTGCTAGAAAATGCTGGGGCAGATAAAGGTGTGTTGCTCATGCCCCATGATCAGCAGTGGTTTGTGGAAGCCGTGGCGAACCTTGATCAGCCAGTCCAGGTACAATCGATCACCCTCTCCAGCAGCCAAGCGCTCCCCCAGGGATTAATTAACAGTGTCAAACACAGTCTGCAACCGCTGGTGATTTTAGATGCGACGGTCCATCCCATTCTGGGCATGGATCCCTATGTACTGCAACAGCAACCCAAGAGTCTGCTATGTATCCCCATTCTCCATCAGGGAAAACTCGTTGCCATGTTGTATTTGGAGAATCAGGTCACTGTTGGCGCGTTTACCCACGATCGGCTGGAATTATTAAACTTCCTTTGTGCCCAAGCGGCTATTTCCCTCGAAAATGCTCGCCTCTATCAACAGGCTCAAACCAACGCTCAACGGTTAGAACAATCTCTGGAAGAGCTACAAGCTAGCGAAGCCCGCTTTCAGAAACTTGCCAATAATGTTCCTGGCTTAATTTATCAAATTCAGATTGAAGCAGATGGTTCCGCTTCTATGCCCTACGTCAGTTCTGGCTGTCAAACCCTGTATGGCGTGGCCGCAGAGGAGTTGATGGCAGGAAAATGCAGCCTGCGTGATTTTGAACATCCAGATGATAAAGCCGCCGCGTTTCAGGCCGTTGTTGAGTCCGCTCAAACGCTCACCCCCTTTTGCCATGAGTGGCGCATTATTACCCCTAACGGGCAGGTGAAGTGGGTAAAAGCCGCTTCCCAACCAGAACGCCGAGAAGATGGCAAAATTGTTTGGGATGGTATGCTACTTGACATCACCGATCACAAGCGGATTGAAGCCGAGCGTCAGGACATCGCAGCCACCATGCGTCTGAGCGAAGAACGATATCGCTCGTTGATCATGGTGTCGTCGCAAATTGTCTGGATTGCCACCCCAGATGGATTAAGCGTTGAGTCGCCCAACTGGTGTACTTACACCGGACAGAGTTTGGACAAACTCAAGAACTTTGGCTGGTTAGAAGCGCTGCACCCCGATGATATCGAGCACGTGGGTAACGTCTGGAACCATGCGCGTGAGACGAAAAATTTCTACAAAATTGAATACCGAATTCAAGGGGCAGACGGCAAATATCGCTACTTTGATGTTCAAGGTGTGCCCATCTTAGCCGAGGATGGCAGCATTCGGGAGTGGATTGGATCGTGCGCTGATATTGACGATCGCAAGCGGGCCGAGAATGCCTTGATCCAGAAGTCTGAGGAATTGGCTCAAGCCTTGAAGAATCTACAAAGTACCCAACTACAAATGGTACAAAGCGAGAAAATGGCATCGCTGGGGAACTTAGTAGCGGGTATAGCCCATGAAATCAATAATCCGATCGGGTTTCTCAATGGCAGCATCGACAACGCCGAAGACTATGTACAAGATCTCCTCGCCCACTTAGCACTTTATCAGCAACATGATTTGAATGCATCTGTCCCGATTCAAGACCATGCCGAAGATATTGACCTGGAATTTCTCACTGAAGACTTACCTAAGTTGCTGGGTTCAATGAAAGGGGCTACCGATCGAATTAAGTCCATTAGCACCAGCCTGCGTACCTTTTCTCGTGCTGATACAGAGCACAAAATCAGGGCTAACCTGCACGAAGGGATTGATAGTGCGCTGTTAATCTTGAAATATCGGCTCAAAGCCAATGAATATCGCCCGGCAATTCAAGTGGTGCAAAATTATGGTGATTTACCTCTGGTTGAATGCTTCCCTGGACAATTAAACCAGGTATTTATGAATATTCTGGCGAATGCGATCGATAGCTTTGATGAAATAGCTCAATCCTCCATTGGGAACGATCTCAAAACTCATCCTCAAACCATTACCATTCAAACCACAGTCACTCAGCAAAACACAGTTGAAATCAGGATTGGTGATAATGGTAAAGGCATGGCTGAAGACGTGAAAACCAGAATTTTTGACCATTTGTTTACCACTAAAGGTGTCGGCAAAGGGACAGGATTAGGATTGGCAATCTCCCGTCAAATTGTAGTGGAAAACCATGGTGGTAGCCTGGATGTACAGTCTCAGTTAGGGCAAGGTAGTGATTTCTTTATTCAATTACCCATCCAGAATTGACACAAGTTCCGCCCATATCTACTCTACGCTCTATCAACTTAGACTTGCTTCTAGGTCTACCTAACGAACTCCAGTGAATGAGTACGCTCTAAATTGCGATTTAGTCTGACTCAGGCTTTGCCATGATTCATTTGTGCTCCTTCAATACAGTGAAAGCCTGTATGGTAAGTCTTGTATTAGGTAAATTCTCTCCTTAGCCTGCTTAGTCTGTGGAACACGACTTGGAATGTTATGAAGGAAGAATAGAAAAGCAGATGATTTTACGCAGGCATTATCACCTCCAGTATTTGTTCACAGGTTTGCCCTTGAGCAAACAACCCTCGCACCAGATGCAGCAGTTGGTGGTAAGCTTCACGAGTCAACCGATAGAGCCGTTGTCCTACGGTTTGCTGTTCTTTGGCAAATGCAAATCGTTCCGATTTTTTGTCCTCACAGGTGCCTTGCCCCAAGAACGACTGCGCTACGCAACTTAAGCGGAAGTGGGTTCGACCGCTTCCTCGTTACGCACCTGAGCCGACTCAAAGCCGCTACTTGCTTGCAAAACTCATGAAAGATCTCGCAAGCCCAACGGTAACTCCACGTCTGAATCACTCGTGTACTGACAACTAGATAGGTCTAGCCAAAACCATAGAAAAAGCACTAGATCATTCCCAAAGAAAAGACGGGACGAGGACTAGTGCAGATGCTTCAACCTGATCAAGTTCAGGTGTATATGCGCGCACGTGAGCAGGGCTGTACCCAGCCCTAGTCTGCGGTTATTGCTGGGTTTTCTGAGCGTAGCGGTCGCCGGATGGAGTCCGGGGAGCGTTGCCAAAATTTAGCGGCGGAACGGACCTAGCGGACACGCTCTGACCCGTTAGCCCAGGTGTGGGAGAGTGAACTAGAACCGATGCTTAAACAGGAACCCCGCTTGGAGGCGATGACCCTCTACGAATACCTGGTGGAGAAATACCTAGGGCAGTATGAGCCGACTCTCAGAACCGTGCAGCGGCGAGTGCAAGTCTGGAAAGCCTTATATGGTGACCCCAAAGAAGTGATATTTGAGATTAGCCATCCCTATATGTGCATATCGACTTAAGTGGGTATGCGCATGTTTTGACACAGAACCTAATCCTTGTCCTCAGGAGAACTGAGCTGGAGTAGCTGAAGTCTTATTCTGGTTCTGAGCGTCCTACGTTAACTCCCGTTTAATTTGGGCGAGTGTCTGTTGCAGTCCCTCGCTATGCACCCAGCCTACATAACCGCCATAAATCATGTGGTCGGTGTGGTAGCAATGAATACATGATCTACCCCAACCATGTTCTTCCAGACCCGCACCGCACTCCCATCCCGCAATCGAGCGATCGGCTGGGAACTCTTAAAGTCTCGGTGGTGGGTTCGGGTCATGCCAGGAACTTGATGGAGAAGGGCAATGGCTTGCTGGCTCTCACAGGATATAGACGGGACATCCGCCGTGGTCGCGCACCCACAGCCGTCCGTAATGGTCTGCTTCAGGCGGTCTTTGAGATCGCCATTAAACAGTAGAAATTGCTCAACTTCCGTCAGCAGCTTGCCGTGAGGTTCCGACTGTCGGCGTACACAATACACGGCTGTCAGCAGTTCTTCCAAACCTACGGTGGCGAGGGCAGCGGTAATGAGCCTAGTCGAACTGCACGGTGGCACAGTGGGTGTTACAAGTCCTGGCGAAGGGCAGGGTGCAACGTTTACGGTTCGGCTGCCGCTGATGTCCACACCCTCCAAAGAAAACCAGGACGATCTCGTTCCCCAGCCGTCTCTCGATTTAAGCAGCATCAAAATTCTGATTGTGGATGATGAACCTGATACCCGAGAATTGGTAGCGTTTATCTTGGAGCAACAAGGGGCACAGGTAACTGTCGCTACTTCTGCCCATGAAGCAGTACTCATTCTGCCTCAAGCCAAGCCGGATATCTTACTCAGCGACATTGGAATGCCGGATATGGATGGCTATATGCTGATTCAGCGAGTGAGACAGCTTGCCCCTGAACAAGGAGGACGAATCCCAGCGATCGCACTCACGGTGTACGCTGGGGACATGAATCAGCAACAAGCACAGGCAGCAGGGTTCCAGAAGCACATTGCTAAACCAATAGAACCAGAAAAATTAATTCACCTGATTCCTAGCTTGATAAAAGCTTAGACTGTCCCTTATCAAGCATTCTTCACAACAGCGCCACTTAAACCAGCTAGTGTTTCCAAAACAAAAACATAATCAATAAAACCTGATGTGGAAAAGTTTGCCCCCATCAAGTTTAATTATTCTAATTTTCTCCGGTATCCCAGAACCAAGACTAGTAAAAATGACGAACACCAACTAATTACATGAGAAACTTTAGTTCTACCTTGGAGAAGCTTGATTAGTTTAGTTAACTTTACAGGCAGGTCTGTTCTCGCTTTCTTGACTAGCAAGCTTCTGTTGGGTTATCGCTTCAGCCTAGTTTTGCTGCCTTTTTGTCTCGGAATAAACCAAAACCCATCAACTTTTTTAAGTGAATTTTTCTAACAAGTGTTCTAGACGACTTGCCAAAACAAGTTTATTTGAAATGATAAAGGTTACTTCCTTGATTTGGAAGAGCTAAAGCAATGAATTCTTGAGAGTGCTGCAATGACTCCACATGCCTAGCTGGTGGAGAAAATTGAAGTTCTTAGAATTATCCTACTTGAAGGTAAATCAACCTATGGTAACGGGTGAGTATAGACTCTCTAGTCTGTTATTCGGGTCTCTCGCGATCGCTGCAACTACCCTTCCTGGTTGCACGATGAATCAAGTAAATAGTTCAACTCCTGCAAAAAGTACCAACAGCATAGAGATCAAGATTGATGGGTCTAGCACTGTTTATCCCATTACAGATGCGATCGCCAAGGAATACGCCAGAATCAACAGTGGTACGAAGATCGAAGTCAAATTTTCTGGAACCAGTGCCGGATTTGACAAATTCTGTGCCGGAGAAACCCAAATTAGTAATGCTTCCCGTCCGATTCTTCTCCAGGAAGCCAAAGTTTGTGCCAATTCTGGAGTTCCCTTTATTAAATTACCGATCGCTTTTGATGCGCTGACCTTAGCTGTGAATCCCCAAAACGATTGGGCAAAAGACATTACCTTGGATGAGCTACGAAAAATTTGGGAACCGGGAGCCGCAGGTAAGATTACGAACTGGAATCAAATCCGTTCTTCCTATCCCAATCGACCATTGAAACTGTTTGGAGCAGGACAGGACTCTGGCACCTACGACTATTTCAATGAAGTTGTGGTGGGTAACGTGGATACGAGTCGGAAGGATTATACAGGTAGTGAAGATGATACGGTCTTGGTGAGTGGAATTGAAAAAGATCCAAATGCTCTAGGTTACATTCCCTTTGCCTACTTTGAAGCGGCACAAGGCAGACTCAAGGCATTAGGCATTGATAATGGGCAAGGAGCCGTGGCACCCTCCCGAGAAGCCGTGACAAACGCCAAATACCACGTAGGACCATTAGTGGAAGTACCTGCCTTAATTACACTAGTGAATTTAGCATTCTGGTTTGAGCGACGCTATTTCAAATCACTTCATCCACAATGACTGTCTTTCTCAATTAATTACTGTGATGAAGCGCATTATATTTATTTGTCGCAACAACTCAGCCCTCTCTCAAATTGCTGAGGGTTTTGCCAAACATTTGGGGGTTGGCACTATGCAAGTAACCAGTGCAGGCTTAGAAGCCAGTGAGGTAGATCCAGAAGCAATTACCTCAATGAACGAGATCGGAGTGGATATTAGTCGTCAAACTTCAAAGGCATTGAGTCAATTCAACCCTGAAAACTTTGATATTGTCATCTCCTTAGGGGACAACGATCGTAGTCTTCCATCCCAATGGCGATTACGGGAGAGGTCTGAAGAGTGGCAGTTGGATGATCCAACCGGAAAACCAGAGACGCTCCCAAACGTTCGCGATGAAATCCGAAAACGAGTGATTGACCTGATTGAGTCTCTCCAGCAGTCACGTTAAGTGGAATGAATGCAATGGCACAAGCAGTCACACAACCAATCACAGAAAATTTATGGTGGGTGATTCCTGGCAAGCTAGCAGGAGTCCGCAAGCCTACCGCCGATGAAATCGTGGAGCTTCAAACAGCCGGCGTGGGTGCGATCGTTTCGGTGATGGATGATCTCTCCAATCTAGATTTATATGAGCAAGGGGGGATACCACATCACTGGCTATCTACCAAGGGCAGGATGCCACCCAGCCTGGAACAAATCCAGGAGTTACAGGATTTTGTCGATGAACAAAACAACCTTGGATATGGAGTTGCTGTTCACTGTACCAATGGTAGGCGACGAACCGGAACGATGCTAGCCGCATAGGTTTAATTGGTACACTCCTTAACGTGACTTGCTGTTCGGATGATACTCAACCCTTAGTCCCAGTCTTGACTGGGATGACGGCTCTTAACCAGGCTAGCAACAAGGAGGGATACGGGATCTGACTAGACCCCTACTTTCTCCGTTTCAATTTGCGGTGCTTCGGCTTTTTGACCTTGATGCCGCTCCGGCCCTTGCCCTTACGGAAGATCGTGTGGGAGAGCGGATCGTCATTGATGATTGTGAGACTAGCTTGGGTCTGCTCCCCGTAGTTGCCTGGCTCACTCAAGCCAACCAACGATAGGTTCAACGTTTTGTCTGATTCTGGCTGACGGTTGCCTAGAATTTGAACGGGCAGATAGGCTACTGACTGTCCGGCAGCAAAGCTGACCGTGATCACGCCCCCGACAAAATCCCGACCTGCGATCGCGCTGCCGTTACTCAGTTGCACCTGCACCGAGGCAGCTTGGGAGAGATTGCCCGAACGCGTCATAGCGAGCAGGATAACGTTCGGTCCGTCGCCTTCTAACGTGCGGTAGTTGGCGGTGCTGAAGGTGTAGACAGGAATGGCATCATCGTTGCCGATCAAACCAGTTGCCATCTGCGTCAAGGTTGACAGAGTGCCGTTGGTGGCTGCACTCAAATTTACTTGGAAGGTCTCGTCCGCTTCAAACGTCGTGTCACCATTGACCGCGATCGTGATCGTCTGGCTAGTTACACCGGGGTTGAAGATCAACGTTCCGGCGTTCGCGATGTAGTCGTTGTCCGCTGTCGTTGCAGTGCCATCGGCGGTGGCATAGTTCACCGTGACCACTTCATCGCTAGGGTTGCTGAGCTCCACGGTGAAGGTGGAGTTGCTGCTGCTACTGTCACCTTCGACCTGGCTGAGAGTAACGGGTGTGATGCGAATCGTCGGATCGTTAGCCAGAATCGTGACGTTACCGCTGGTGGTGCTACCCAAGTTGTAATCGCCCGTGGCTAAACTCAGTTGAATCGTTTCATCCCCTTCGGCAATCGTGTCATTGATCGGATCGACTAGGACATCGACAAAGGATTGTCCCGCCGCAATGGTGGCGATTCCACTGAGCGCTGTATAATCGCTGCCGTTGGTCGCCGTGCCCGCGATCGTGTAGTTGACCGTCAGTGCCTGACTGGTATCCCCAGTGCGGGTGAGCCGGAAACTGCCAGAGTTGGGTGTACTTTCGCTAGCACTCGCATCCGGAACAGACACGGTGACGATCGTGGCATCACTAATGTCAACGGTGGCTGTGTTAGTGCTGGTAATCGCATAATCCCCTGACGCTAACGTCAATATTACTGTTTCGACACCTTCAACGCTGGTGTCATTCACGGGAGCCAACGTGACATCGACAAAGGATTGTCCCGCCGCGATCGTCGCCGTGCCAGTCAGCGGTGTGTAATCGCTGCCACTGGTGGCAGTCCCACCCACGGTGTAATTCACGATTAGCGCTGATGTGGTGTCACCAGCACGGGTAATTCGGAAGGTGCCAGCATCGCCCGCTAGTTCTGTAGCGGTAGCGTCCGGGGCGGTGACTGAGACGATAGGGGCATCGAGAATATCAACGCTCGCAGTATTCTGAACCGTGTCGAGGTTGTAGGTACTGTTCGCCGATACGCTTAAGGTGGCGGTTTCGGTGCCTTCCACCAGGGTATCGTTAATTGGCGTGAGGGTGACATCGACAAAAGATTGTCCGGCCGCGATCGTGGCCATCCCAGTTAGCGCTGTATAGTCGCTGCCACTGGTCGCGGTGCCACCGATCGTGTAGTTCACCACGAGATCTTGGCTAGTATCCCCGGTGCGGGTGATCCGGTAGCTACCAGAATTCCCTGGCAGTTCACTGGCCGTGGCATCGGTGGCGGCGACTGAGAGAACGGGGGCATCCAGAATGTCCACCGTTGCCGTATCGGTGGCGCTGATGCCGTAGTCTCCCGCCGCTAAGGTTAGCACAACGGTTTCGCTGCCTTCCACGAGATTGTCATTGACGGGAGCCAACGAGACATCGACGAAGGATTGTCCGGCCGCGATCGTGGTCGTGCCAGTCAGCGGGGCATAATCCGTGCTGTTGGTCGCGGTACCGCCGATCGTGTAGTTCACAACGAGATCCTGACTCGTATCACCAGTGCGAGTGATGCGATAGGTGCCCAGATTGCCTGGTAGTTCGGTGGCGGTGGCATCCGGTGCCGTAATAGAGAGAACGGGCGCATCGGTGATGTCCACACTGACCGTCGCTTGCGCGGAGTTGATGCCATAGCTGCCCGTGGCGAGGTTCAGCGTCAGGGTCTCGGTACCTTCGACAACCGCATCTAGGATGGGGGTCAAGACGACATCGACAAAACTTTGGCCGTCGGGAATAGTGACGGTGAGATTTGAGCCAGACACACTGACGTTATTGCTGAAGGTGTAATCAGCGGTAGATGCGGTGCTGGTTCCCGCGATCGTCAAGTTCACAACCAAATCACCACCCGTTACACTCCCTCGCGAAATCCGAAATGTGCCGGTATCGGTACCACTTTCAGCCGCAGTAGCATCCGGTGCCGTTAGACCAATGGTGGGGGGATTGATCGTGATTGTGAACGATCGCACATCGGACAGATCCACCCCCCCGTTTGCCGTACCGCCATTGTCTTGGACGCGATAGGTAAGCGTTGCCGTTTGCGCTGTAGCGATACCAACCGCAGGCGTATACGTCAAGTTGCCACTGGCATCGATCGCAGGAGCGACACTAAATAAACTTGGGTTATCGTTACTGACGATCGTGTAGGTTGCCGTCTGGTCTGATTCATTGGCTGGTCCGGGGGTGAACGTTGCCCAGTTCGCCACCGTTTGCGCCCCTGCGCCGGAAGTCACCGTTTGATTGGCTCCCGGTGTGGTGTCAGGTTGGTCGTTGACCGCTTGAATCGTGATGTTGAAGGTGTCAGTTGCGGCTAGAGCGCCATCGCTACCATCCAATTGAATGGTAGCAGTGCCAAAGGCATTGGTCATGGGGGTCAGGCTGAGGGTGCGAGCAATCCCAGTGCCACCAAACGTGGCATTGGCGACGAGGGTGGGATCATCGGTAGCCGTGACTGATGGCAAGGTGTAGCTTTCGAGATCGAATGCCCCAAAGGGAATGAGGGTGGCAGCCGCATCTTCGAGGGTGGTTTGGTCGGAGATGTTGCCCGCCACCGTCACGCCCACCGACGCTAAACTAAAGCTGCCGCTGGCAGACGTGGTGTCATCCCCAAAGAAAATCAGATTCGGTGTTTCATACGGGTCGATCGGACCTGTTGCGGCTGTGTAGTTCCGCAATTTGCCGCTGAGGATGGCGGTACCATTGAGGAACAGGGTGTAGGTGTTGCCCTGGACCGCTACATCGTAGCTCCCCATCCCTGGATTGGCGATCGTGACCCCTTCGGCTTGAGTAAATAACAGATTGGTATCGCCCACACTGCCCGCTTGGGTCGATGGGTTGCTTTGGCTGGTGCCATCTTCTTGGGCCCAGATTTGCAAATTTGTGCCGATCAGGTTGAAGCCCAGCTCGAGCGCCCGGGTGTTATCGCTACTGACAACCAACAGGCTGAAACCAGCTCGATCGAACTTGCCATCCCCATTTTTATCCGCACCGGTCCCGAGCGTGGCGTTGCGGTTCTCGGCATTCACTTGCGCTTGGAAGCTGAGGACATAGCCTTGGGTCGCGTCGAGGGCGATAGGGCTAGTCCGCGTGTAGCCAGCGTAGAGGTTGAGAGAGGCGGTGGAGTTGAGGGTGGTGGCGCCGCCGCTCGTGGTTTCAACAGAGCCAGCAGTCACAGCCACCCACCCTTGAGCCGCTGGCGTAGTGTTGAGTGACCCATCATAGAGAACGCGGCGCTCACCGACGATCGGGGCATCATCCACACCTGTAACCGTCACGTTCTGAGTGACCGCTGTACTGGTGCCGCCATCGCCATCCGCCAGGGTAACTTCTATAGTGCGATTTGTCGGGGTAGTGGATAAGCGCTCATCGGTGCTGCTGTAAGCGATCGCTCTTAGCAAGGTCTGCACAGTCGTCGCATTGGCCGCGCTGTTGAGCGAGATGACCAAATTATCTGTGCCCAAGCCACCGGAATAGGTCCCAATTTGAGTGCCACTAATCAATACTTTCGTGCCGTCGAGCGTCACACTGCCACCTGATTGAATGGTGAGGCGATCGCTGGCGATGCCGCCACTGGCAAACCGAACGGTCAGCGCCCCGCCTGCAAAATCAGCGGAGTCAGTATCGGTGACGGTTGCTCCAGTATCGAGCAGAATCGGCGCACCATTTTCGGTGTATGTCAGGGCATTATTAGCAACGGTGACCACCGGGGCATTACTACCAAATGCAATCGTGCCATAAACATCTTCATTGTCCTGATTGCTGCCGATGCCACCCGTGGGTGTCGTCGAACTGACATTATCGGTAGCGTTGTTGCCGGCAAAAGTGACTCCGGAAGCCAGTACGGTGGGAAGCGTCGTGGGCATTCCCTGATTGTTACCGTTGGCATTTGTCAAGCTATCGAGCACAAAGATGGCGCCGCCTTTACCTTGACCCGAATAGATTCTGCCCGCACCACCGGTTGCGGAGTTCCCAGTGAACGTGATGGTATTTAATGTTAAGGAACCACTGCGGATGAAGATAGCACCACCCAACCCGGCGCCACCCCCCCCATCAAAGCCAGTATTATTAGCATTGCTATTATTGCTCCAACCGCCACCAAAGGTGCCACCATTACTACCACCACTATCACCACCATCATTACCAGCACCACCCCCCGCACCACCCGCCCCCTCTACCAACCTAA
>VRZD01000058.1 GCA_016743235.1 Pantanalinema sp. GBBB05
GGTGAGGGAGATGAGGGGATGGGGAGATGGCGATCGCGAATGCTTCACTGAGGGACTATGCAGCGCTACACTAGTAGACGTTCTGCGATCGCGGTTGCGACTCGCCTTCACTACTAAGCTGTCTATGCCAAGATCTCAACGCAACGACAACTTCATTGACAAAAGCTTTACGGTCATGGCTGACCTAATTCTGAAGCTGATGCCAGCAACTCAGAAAGAAAAAGAAGCCTTTGCCTATTATCGGGATGGCATGTCTGCTCAGGCGGATGGTGAGTATGCCGAAGCTTTGGAGAACTACTACGAGGCTTTGAAGTTAGAAGAGGATGAATACGATCGCAGCTACATCCTCTACAACATTGGTCTAATTCATGCCAGTAATGGTGAACATGATCGCGCCCTGGAATATTATCACCAAGCGATCGAAATGAACCCCCGTCTCCCCCAAGCATTGAACAATATTGCGGTGATTTATCACTACAAAGGCGATCGAGCAAAAGAAGAGGGACAAGACGAAGAAGCGAATGGCTGGTATGACCAGGCAGCCGAGTTTTGGAAGCGAGCCATTCGGATTGCTCCTAACAACTATATCGAAGCTCAGAACTGGCTTAAAACCAGTGGGAGATCGCAAATGGATGTGTTTTTCTAGAGGGCGGTAGCATGATTGATCGTGACCAAGTGCATAAAGTGGCTCATCTGGCTCGATTAGACCTATCGGCAGCTGAAGAAGAGCAGTTTACGACCCAACTCAATAGCATTTTGGATTATTTCCAGCAATTGAGCGAATTGGATGTGAGTGAGGTGCAGCCAACCTTTCGGGCGATCGATGCGAGTAATATTACCCGTCCTGATCGCCTAGAACCTTACCCCGATCGGGAAGCGATTTTGACCTGTGCGCCCGATCGAGATGAGGACTTTTTCAAAGTGCCCAAAATCGTTAATACTGACTAATTTCACCCAGTAATATCTATTAGTTGAAATTTAGTCATACTGTTTGGGTGATCGAAGAATCATAGGCTAAGAAGGTTGCATTGCTTGGGTCATTTCTAAAAGTGAATATGCCATTGCTGTAGAGGTAAATTTCGTGATCAATCAAAATAAGCTGTTTAAGTTTAGCGAAATTTACCTCTACTAAAGTTGATACATTAGGGAGAACTCCTCAGTCTTTCTCATGATTCTGTCCTCCTAGTTTGACTAGGCTCATTAGAAATTCATTCACTTGTTCAACTGGTACGAAATTCGCTTGGGCGCTACTTCAGAGTGAGAGTGTTATCACTGAATCCTCTCGATCTCAAGCACTTCTAATCAAGCTCATCCCAACCGAACTTCGTATAACTTGCAGAGCCACGATCGAACTGAGGAATACACCACGGTACTAAATCGCTGATTCCTCAATGTCCGTCGTTCTATACACCTTTTCCACCTGACCTAGTTTCATTAGTTAGGATGGATGACAAGCAACCTAGCCTCAATCTCCACTGATTTCTGAACTTTTGTAAAACGGTATGACATCAGTCTGCTAGATTCGAGTTTCTAGTCATAAGATCCACAGGATGTAGGCAGTCAGCCTGTCTTCCAGATGAACTTGGGAACGCTCTGAACCAGTTCTTACGGAATATTAGTTTCGATGAAGCCGTCACTCTATTGCCCGGTCTGCTCTCGCCCGATCGTAGATTTTCACTACACCACACCTCTGGTTACTTGTTTCTCCTGTAATCAGCGCTATGGAGTAATTTCGGGCAAGCTCTCTACCCGTGCTTCGATTTACGAAGTTCTGCTTTACCTGACTGCTAAATTGCCTCGCCTGTACAAGCGATACTATACCTTTCAAATCACTACACCGGAGCGCACCCTGAAGCGGTTGCAATTTTCGGTTTCCGGCAAAGCCGATCGAGTTCCCGTGCACTCTGGAGACATGGTGTCTGTCCTGTATACAATCCAGGGCTACGTGATGAAGAAACTGGTTGCTATCACGAATCACACCACAGGCAAAAGTTATGTATTGGATAGCCCCATTCCCAGCCCCAGTTATTTGACAGTCACGATGGGCACCATGGCGATCGGGCTAATTGTTGCTGCCGCCCTCTCGGGAGCCAACATGCTACTCACAACCGGCTTGAGTGCGGTAGGCATTTTACTTTACTTAAAAAGTACTAACATTGCCCATCTCAGCACCCCTGTTCTGACGAATGAGGTGCGAGAAGGTCGGCGATTGCTAGCCGATCAACGGTTAATCGCTCAAAAGCGCCAGATCGAAACGCGCATTGATGAATTGCGTCATGAATGTAAATCCAATCAGGTGTTGATCGAGCAGGTCGAAACACTGAAGCAAAAAATGACCCAAGTCGATCAAACCCTATACTCTGCCCGAATTTATCGAGCCAGCTCTGCCGTCAAAATTTTGCAGCAGCAGATTGTTAATAGTCATCGCTTAATTCGAGAATACGAGCGCACTGCCAAGATGGTTGAGATTGAAGTGGATACCTCTTGGATTGCTGATCAGCTACCAGATGCGGATAACTTTACCCTACGGATCTTGGAACGCCTGGAAGAACTACAAACGATCGAGGAGCAAAATCAACAACTCAAACTCCAACTCGCCGCTTACGAAGAGGTGAACTACCAAGCCATTCCCGAATACCGAGAAGTTTGAAGTTTAACGCCTGCTGCCCATCTCCTCTATCCTCCTCATCTTCCCTTACTCCTCGCGTTGAGGTAAGACTACCGTCACAGTCGTCCCCTGTCCCACAGTGCTACTGACCTGAATTTGCCCTTGATGTTTTTCAACAATCACCTGAGCGATCGCCAGCCCTAACCCCGATCCCTTAGTTGCCGTTTGGCTCCGAGCAGGGTCAACCCGATAAAAGCGGTCGAACACATGGGGTAAAGCTTCCGCAGGAATCCCAATTCCCGTATCTTGGATGGTGACTTGGAACGCTGCGTTTGCCCCCCGTTTAATCTGTCGCAGTTCTACAGTAATCCGTCCATTGACTAACGTGTACTGAACAGCATTACCCACTAAGTTGGTAAATAGACGAATCAGCTGATCGCGATCGCCATAAAGCCCATAGTTAGCATTTGGTTCGAATCCAGTCAGCAGCAGTTTCAGATGTTTATCGGTCGCCAGCGATCGCAGTTCTTCAACCACTTCTTGCAATAACTCATCTAAAGCCACGCTCGACCAGCGCAGTTGCACCATGCCGCTATCCTGCCTCGCTAAGAATAGGAGATCATCTACCAACCGACCTAAGCGCCGAGTTAAGCGTTCCACCACTTGCAAATGCTGCCGTTGCATTTCCAGATCAGGGTTGGGATCCGCCAGAGCAACCTGCACATTCGTTTGAATCACCGCGATCGGACTCCGTAGTTCATGAGAAGCATCGGCAGTAAATTGCTTCAACCGTTGATATGACTCTCGAACCGGCTCCATTGCCAAATCCGATAACCACCAGCCGATCGCTCCTACCACGACTAAAACCAGACCAGTGCCCAAACTTAGATCCACCACCAAGCGCCGAGTAGGTTTCGTCACTTCAAACCAGGGATGGCTGACTCGTAGATAGCCCAAGAGTTGGTGACCGATCGTCACCCGCTGAGTGACTTGGCGCAGGATCAGAGGATCGGAGTAGGAGGATAAGGAGGATGAGGGAGGTGAGAAAGACGAGGAGGGTGAGGAAGATGAGGACACAATGTTTACGCCCCCATCTCCCCTATCTGCCCTACCGTCCTTATCTCCGTTATCTCCCCTCTTTTCTCCCGTTCCGCCATCCCGTCGCCGCTCTACCCTTACCGTTTGATTGAAACTATCCGTCTGTAACGGAATATCTAGAGGTTCTGACAAAGTTGACCAAAGCAGCGCTCCTGATGGGCTAAACCATTCCAGATCAATATGGTCGTCTTCCCCAGGGGTCGCATTATCGCGGAAACTGGCTTCAATATTGACTCGGAGTGGGCTGCCCTCAAAGTGAGGGTTGATCGATTCAATCACCAGCGATCGCTGCACCACTTCGACAACATGATTGAGGGTGTCGTCAATCCGCTCAATCAGTGTGCTGCGGACATACAGATAAAAGCCACTGGCGAACAGGAGCAGCAACACTGCCGTCACCGTGGTATACCACAATGCCAAACGACGACGGGTAGTTTGAAACATCTCGCAACTTCCAAAAAATTGTGCTCAACTTTCTAAATTGTGTGTACTATCGCGGTAGGCAAATCCAGAAAGGGGACTAAAGATCACGGAACTGAACTTATTTCCTGGTTCTGCTTTGATAGGAATCAGTAAGTGATGAAGCGGGAACGAGATCGAGATTCCGGTGAATGCTCAAGCATACCCACTTCCCCTCTCAAAGTTTCATGAAATGGCAGCTAAATTCAAGCAAATTTTGTTGGAATTGTGCGTCAGTTTTGTGAAAGGCATCTATAATTTGTTGTCGCTATCAACCCCTTTCCCAGAAGGGCGATCGCAGGGTTACGGATTTTGATTAAAAGTGGTCACTTTTAGCAAAAGTTAGTTACCATGCATTAGCGTCTTGATTGTGTATTGATTGCTTTGGTTCGCTCTATCACATCTTTTCCAAACTGTTTTAATTTCCAACTTCTCAGTGAGCAGACAACGCTGTGGTTAGCGCCTTCAAAAATATACTGTCGGGTAAATCTAAAGGTATCGGGGTTGAATTAACTCCAGAACGGATTAATGTCGCTCAGTTACGCAAACAAGGGCAAGGGTTTAAGCTGACAACTCTTGCCTCTGCCCCGGTACAAGAAGGACTGTTTCAAGAAGGTCGAATTCTCGACCCACCGGGGATGGCAGAAATCATCCAATCGGTGTTGGCAGAAAATAAGATCAAGGTGAAACAGGTCGCTACAGCAGTGATGGGTGGTCGAGATACGGTCACTCGAATTATTCCTGTTCCAGCAGAATTGGACGATCGGGAATTGCGAGAAATGGTGCTAAATCAGGAGGCAGGGCTATACCTACCTTTCCCCCGTGAAGAAGCCGATGTTGACTATCAAAAACTGGGGCTATTTGTTGACGAAGATGGCATCGAAAAAGTCCAAGTTTTATTAGTCGCCACCCGTAAGGAAATTACCGATTCTTACATCCGAACCTTTGAGAATGCTGGGTTGCGGATTGATGTGCTGGAGATTAGTAGTTTTGCCCTAATTCGCACAATTCGTGAGCAATTGCGGCAGTTTTCTCCTCAAGAAGCGGTCGCACTTGTTGATATTGAATTTGAAAGCACAGAGATTTCAATTGCGGTCGATGGAGTACCACAATTCTCTCGTACTGTTCCGATCGGAACCTATCAAATTCAAAGTGCGCTGTCCCGGGCGATGAACCTGCCGCCGAGTCGTAGCACCGAGCTATTGCAGGGGATGACCATTCCGGTCACGCCATCAGAATCCACCATGGGTACTCCCAGCCGAATGGGGGGAACTAATCCGGGTGCAGCTGCCATGCTCCGCATTATTGGCGAATTAGCAGATGAACTCCGGCGTTCCATTGATTTCTATCTCAATCAGGGTGACAACCTAGAGGTTGCACAGTTGTTGCTGGCAGGTCCAGGGGCTGCGATCGGGCAGTTGGATGAGTTCTTTACCCAACGCTTGAGCCTACCTTGCAGCCAGGTTGATCCCATTGCCGCGCTCGGCTTGGAGATCATCCAGGATGTTCCAGACACACAGCGATCAGGGCTAGGAGTTGTGCTAGGTCTGGGATTGCGGGAGGCTTCGTAATATGTATAGTTTAGATGTCAATTTTCTCAACGATCGACCAGAGTATAAGCCAGAGGCGGCAGCACGGGTCCCAAGAGCGGGAGTCGTTGGGGCGACTGAAAGTAAAACGCCAATGCTTTTGGGACTGGTAGCTATGGTGGTGTTGCTCGGGTTATCTGGTGGTGCTTGGTGGTATCTACAATCCCAAAATGAAGCGTTAACTGCCAAATCAGGCGAGTTAGACGGTCAACTGGGCAACTTAAAAAACTTGGAAGCGGAACTAACAGCGGCTCAAACTCAAGTCAAACAAGCCCAGGAAGAAACGGCGGCTTTAGCCAGTGTGTTTAATACCGTAAAACCCTGGTCTGCCATGATGAAAGACTTGGGAGAACGCACACCGCCAGCCGTACAAATCCTTCAAGTTAAACAAATTCCACCTCTACCGAACCAAGCTCCTACCCCAGATGCCAGTGGCAAGATCCCACCTCAGATTGGCACAATCGAGATTTCTGGTAAGGCGCGATCGTTCAATGATGTCAACGACTTCTTACTCGTCTTACAACGATCTAAGTTCTTGAAAGCAGACGAAACCAAACTCGTCAGCTCTAAGCTCGGTCAGCCTACAGCACTGGAAGGACTGAAGCTAGAGGGAGTTTCCCAAGTACAAATCCCTGATCAAGAAAAGCCTGTGGTTCCAGCTGAAGTGGAGTTTAAAGTTCAAACAGCTCTCAATGACGTTCCAGCATCGGAACTACAACGAGAATTAGAGCGGGCTGGAGCTGTTGGTCTGACGACACGGATCGAGTCATTGCAACAGAAGGGGGTGATCCAGCCATGAGTGCAACTGGAGATTTTATTCCAGGCGATCAGCCAGGCGATTCCATACCTGATGCTCCTGTGGTATTTGGCATTCGGCTTACGCCTATGATTCTGGGAGTGCTGTTTGGAGTAGTTGGTTTAGTTGGAGCTTTAGCGATCCTGCTGAACCTGGTACAGCCAGAATGGGATCGTTATCAACAGTTATCCAGTCAGGTTGCCGAAAAAGAGGCTCAGGTCACTTCCAAGCAAAACCTGAACAAGCAGATTGAGGATGCCAAAAAAGAATTAGAAGCCACAAAAAAGAAACAGGAAGATGTTTATGCCCTGTTTGCGAATGAAGCAACCCTAAATACTTTGCTACTAGACATCAATCGTCAGATTGAAGCACGCAATAGTGGTTTGCCAGCGGCTAGAACCGCGCTGCTCGCATCTTGCCCGGCTTGGGTAAGATCCAACATCGCTGCATTAGAAAGTAAAGAAAATGGCGGTGTGCCTTTTGTAGTGAAGTCCGAGCTGCGCGAGTTTACTCCAGAGCCCAAAGTCACTGGAGTGATTCAGGATAGTTCCTACGGTTCCACGATTAATAACAAGCTCAGGCGGGAAACGGTCAATGTGGAGCTAGAAGCGAACTACGACCAAATGATGGCAATCCTTAGAAATATGGAACGGTTACAACCGTTTTTAGTGTTTCGGAATGTTGATGCCAATGTACCAAAACAGTTGCGGCTATACGAAGTTCGGGGCGGCAACGTCCAATTTCTGGCTAAATGTCAGCCTGAAACTCGCATCAATATGAAGTTTCAGCTTGATGCCTTAATGCCACTGACTGCTGCGGATAAAGCCAAGCTGGCGCCACCCCCTGCCACTGCGCCACCCGCTCAGTAGCGTGATTCGCGATCGCCCCAATGAATACAACCAAAATGCAGGCTTCAGATTGATTAACGATGTGAGGAGGGAACCGTGCAACAGACTCAGGGATTAACAGGAATTTTTATTGGTGGTGTGATGCTCGGGGCGGCTACATTGATCACTCCGCCCCCTGCTGTTGCCACTAAAACTGCCGATGTGCAACTGAAGGCAACGGCAACAGGAGTAGATGTGTTGTTAGCCACACCCGGTAAAGCACCTGCTCAAGTAGTAGCGGCTAGTCAGGGAAATCGGCTTACAGCCGATGTCGTCAATAGCCAAATGAAGTTGCCTCCAGGAGGTCTCTGGCGGAACAATCCAGCTCCTGGCATTGCCAAGATTACCGTAGCACCATTGGGGCAGGATCGAGTTCGGGTGACGGTAGTCGGTAAAACCAATGCCCCGATCGCTAAAATTGATCGGCTAGCAGGCAGTATTAGCTTGCAAACTGTCGCGCCCAAACCTGGTCAGCGCTCGATCGGGCAAGCCCCTAAACTAATCGCGCAACAAACCGCGCCGGCTAAATCATCGAGTCCTGCTTTTATCCCTGGCTTCGGGAGAATTCCAGCCAATGTTCGGGTGGTCGAGAAACCGGCAAAACCATCAGAACAGAGCATGATTCCTGCCCCTGTGGCACAGGCACCCATCGTGGCGCCAATGCAGGGTCCTCCTCCGCTAATTCCTAACCCCGACGTCAGGGTACAGGGACCCGCCCCCGTACCCGGAGTCCCCCTTGCTCCTAGAGCTGTGCCACCGCCAGTCGGCGATATTTCAACCGCCTCGATCGATACCGCACCCAGCCTAGTTGATTTAGGCACAGCGCAAACAGTGCCTCGCTTGGTGTTACGGGATGCTCCTGCCCGCGAAGTGTTGGCATTATTGGCTCGCGCAGCTGGGTTGAATCTAGTCTTTACTGGTGAGCAAAGCACTAATCAACAACAGCAGCCAGGACAACCAGGAGCCGCCACCACGGATGGTCCCAGAATTACCCTAGATCTGGAAAATGTCCCCGTCCAAAACGCCTTCAACTATGTGTTGATGGTATCGGGGCTGCAAGCCAATCGCAAAGGTAACACGATCTTTGTTGGAACAACCCTACCCAACAGCGCCCGAGATGTTGTCATTCGCAGTGTGCGACTGAATCAGGTCCCCGTTGTGAATGCCCTGAATTACCTGGTGAGCTTAGGGGCAGAGAGCGTCATCAGTCGGGAACGCCTAGTCACTAGTGTAAATGCTGTCCCTGTAACCCAATTAGCTGGGGCTGCCCAAAGCGCCATTACTCAAACCCAGACCACTACAGAACAGCGATTAGAAACTCAGCGGGTAGACTTTCAAGATTCAACCCCATTCTTACGAGGAATGCAGATATCTGGGGACGAGCGCACGAATATGCTGACCATGGTTGGCTCTCCTCGGCAGATTGAAATTGCGCTAGCGCAACTTACTCAGTTAGATGTTCGCCGCCGTCAAGTTGCCGTCAATGTCCGCGTGATTGATGTAAACCTGCTGGCGTTAGATCGGGCTTATAGCAGCTTCTCCTTTGGAGTAGAAGATACCCGAGTCGTTAATGAGGGCGGGGTTGGCGTAATTAACTTTGGTAAGGTTACGCCTGCGAACGCTGGGCTTAGCGGAGCTTCGGTAGGTCAAGGGGTCGTTGGTTTAACCTCATTCAGTCAGTTCCCATTCAACTTCGTTCGCAACTTCTTTGCCCAGTTGCAGTTTGCCATTACTAATGGTAATGCTAAGGTTGTCACCGATCCTACCTTGGTAATCCAAGAAGGACAAAGAGCGGAGGTCCGGCTAACTCAAGAGGTTGTCACGAACTTTGAGCAACAGGTAACGGCAACCGATAATTCTACTCAGATCACGATTACGGTTGAGAAAGCTTCGGCAGGGTTAATCTTGCCCGTCCAAGTCGATCGGATTGATGACAACGGCTTTATTTCAATGTCTGTAGCACCCACGATCGCGGCACCCGCTGATACCCAGGATATCTCAATTCCAGGCACGGGTGGTTCGGCGGCATCGGTCAACACGATTACGCTACTTTCAGAGCGACGGTTGCAGTCCGGGCAAGTGCGGATGCGGGATGGACAAACGCTGGTGCTAGCCGGGGTGATTCAGGATCAAGACCGAGCCGCCGTTACTAAGATTCCTATTCTGGGTGATATTCCAATCCTAGGGGCTCTCTTCCGCCGCACCGAACGGCAAAACTCACGGCAGGAGTTAATTGTTTTGGTAACTCCCCGGGTGTTGGATGACTCGGAACGTAGCACTTTTGGCTATAGCTACACGCCGGGTCCCGGCGTCCAACGAGTGCTGGATCAGGGAGCACAACCACCTCGATAGTGCATCTACCGCTTCAAGAACGATAGGGTGTAGGGACGTTGGGTGACCAGCGTCCCTCTGTCTTGTCGGCTAAAACCAGGATAATTGCACAGTCTGGCTTGGTTGCAGTTGCTCAACTTTACCCCGCTGATACATTGGGGTTTTATGACGACCGATCAACCGGGGTTTAATCCCTGCCCGTTGTAGCAAGCCTCGCGCTTCCCGACCAGAACAACCTAAAAGTGCCGCTACATCCCCTAAGGGTAGCCATTGGTTGGTGAATCGCTGCAACAAAGCCTTGTCGCTTTCATTCTGAATCTCAGTCAGTAAACGCTTGGCTAAACACCAGCAAGCTAAGGTATCGGCAGCAGCTCGATGGGATTCATGAATATCAAAGCCAAAATGCTTGACTAGATCAGGCAGCCGCCGGGATGGTAGCTCTGGCAGCATTAAGCGCGACAAAATTACGGTGCAGAATTGCTGATCCCGCGATCGCTCAAAGCTGGTTCCCAGGCGATCGCTTTCAGCGCGAATAAAGGCATAGTCAAAACTCAGGTTATGAGCCGTCAAAACGCCCTGATTCAGGAACGGTAAATAACGGTGCCAAACTTCGGTCGCTAAAGGAGCTTGATCTACCATATCCTGAGAAATGCCCGTAAACGCCGTAATTGTTTCGGGTACAGGCATTTGGGGATTAATCAGATCGGTCTGCTGGTGAAGAATACCGTCTGCTAAGGTCGCTTGCAGCACCGAAACTTCAATCACTCGCCCTTCCGTTGCCCGATGTCCGGTGGTTTCTACATCGACGATCGTCAGAAGTTGCTGACTGACATGACGGTAGTGGGCTAGGAGATCAGCAGAAGATTTACTAGACATGGAGCATTCCAGGCAAGATCGTAAACTGCATTGTTAACGTGAATAGCTCAAAGGGACGAACAAATGTTCGTCCCTTTGAGGCGCTAATGGTGGAGCTGATTTAATTGATCAGACTTCAGCCTTACCGCTCTGACCGGATCACGGGCTTACCGCGTTTGATTGGCTTCGGCTTGGGTGCGTTCTGAGGTGCATCTTCAATGTAGTCGCCAGCATCTTGATGACCCCGAATCCAGGCAGGACGGGTCTGGTCATATGCCATTTGCAGAGCCGCTGCCGCGATCGCGTGCGGTTCATACTCTTCGGATAATTGAGCCACGATCGGTAAGAAGGAGGCCATCCGTTCCCCAGCCAGGGCTTCCCGGATTTGAGCTTGGAGTTTTTCTAGTTGCCGCGCTTCAATTTGTGCCCGAGTGGGGATTGAGGCCAGATCCAAACGTTGGCGAATGTGGTGCTCAATATCACGTAATTTGCGGCGATCGAACGGTTGAATCAGCGAAATTGCTTTGCCTTCTTTACCCGCCCGACCTGTCCGACCAATCCGGTGGACATAGTTCTCGACGCTATCCGGTAGATCGTAGTTGATCACATGGGTGAGGTCGTCAACGTGAATCCCACGGGCAGCAATGTCAGTCGCTACCACCCAGCGCACTTGCCGTTGCCGGAACCGGAGTAACAGACGTTCCCGTTGGGTTTGGCTGAGATCACCGTGATACTCATCCACGCTATGACCGGCAGCTTGCAGTTGGCTGGTCAGTTCTGCGGCGGCTTTCCGAGTCCGGACAAAGATTAGCGCCGATTCAGGATCTTCCAATTCCAGGATCGGCAGTAGGGCCCGAGCTTTGGTCCAGCCACGGGGCACTTGATAAGCGACTTGATTAATCCGGGTTGGAGCGGCTTTCGGTTGCTCGATCGTCACTGTGATCGGCGATCGCAAGAACTTCGTTACCAGCTTGCGGATCGAGGGATCCATTGTGGCTGAGAAGAAGGCGGTTTGCCGTTCGGTCGGAGCCTGGTTGAGGATCTTTTCAACATCTTGAATAAAGCCCATATTGAGCATCTCATCAGCTTCATCCAACACGATCCAGCTCAGTTGATCCAGCTTCAGATCGCCTCGGCTGAGGAGGTCTAATACCCGACCGGGGGTACCAACCACTAACTGGGCACCACGTTGTAACCGAGAAATTTGCGGCTCGATCGCCTGTCCACCATAGATAGAAACCACTTTCAGGCGGCGATCGTCGTTAAAGCCGCGAATGGCTTGGCACACTTGCAGTGCCAGTTCGCGGGTGGGGGTGAGAATGAGGGCTTGTACAGCCGGGAGTTTGACATCAATCCGTTCCAGGATTGGGAGGGAGAAGGCCGCTGTTTTGCCTGTACCCGTTTGCGCTTGTCCGACCACGTCACGACCGGACAGTAAATGAGGAATTGCCTGTGCCTGAATCGGTGTGGGAGTGGCAAACCCACTCTCCTCCAAAAACCGAACTCGCGCTTCAGAAATGCCAAGGCTGTGGAAAGAAAGAGTCATTACATCTCCTAAGAGTTAAGGGGATTTGAGGTACTAGAAAATCTGTTGCCTCTGACTATTGCCGGAGGCAGGTATCTGACGTGACGAGTCGTTATGGAACCGTCAACGATCGCAGTGGGATCACATCATTTGCTGTCGCTACTCGACCATACAGGTCATAGACATCGGCATCTTGAATCAGGACGGGGATCAACGAACCCAGTCGTGCATTCCCTTGCACATAAATCAGACCATCGACATCGGGGGCAAACCGAGCAGAGCGACCAACCAGTTCCCCAGTATCCGGGTTCTCCTGTTCGATCAGTACATCCACGACTTTGCCAATCTCCGCCCGATTTTTTTTCAGGGAAATTGGTTGCTGCACTTGCATCAACGCATCTAGACGAGCATCCATCACCGACTGAGGCAGTTGGTTGGGCAAGTCATACGCTGGAGTGCCTTCTTCCGGTGAGAACGTGAACACACCCACATGATCAAATTCATGCCGTTGGACAAACTCTAATAAATGCTCGAAGTGCGCCTCGGTTTCACCTGGAAATCCAACGATAAACGTGGTGCGTAACACGGCATTGGGGATCGCAGTTTTGATGCGATCGATCACGCCATCATTTACTTGCGCCTGCCAGGGGCGGTTCATGGATCGCAGCACTTCCGGATGAGAGTGTTGCAAAGGCAAATCTAGATAGGGTAGAACGTTGGGCGTTTCCCGAATCGCTTCAATCACCTTCGGGGTTAAACCAGTGGGATAGGCATAGTGAATCCGAATCCAGGGAATATCTACTTCTCCTAAAGCTCGCAGTAATTCCGCTAGCTTCGGTTCACCATAAATATCTAACCCATAATTCGTGGTGATCTGGGAGATCAGAATTAATTCTTGAACACCTTCAGCCGCTAGTTGCTTGGCTTCTGCGACAATCGATTCAATGGTGCGCGAACGCTGATTGCCCCGGAGGTGAGGGATGATGCAAAAGGCACAGCGATAATCACATCCTTCCGCTACCCGCAGGTAAGCCACACCCTCAGTTGTAGTGCGATAACGTGGCGTGGTTTCGTCGGCAATATAAGTCGGTTCGAGGGAAACTTCCTTAACTCGCTCTCCGGTCTGGACACGTTCAATCACATTCACGATCTTGTGATAATCACCCGTTCCAACCAAGGCGACGGCTTCTGGCAATTCAGCTAACAGTTCATCCTGAAAGTGCTGTGCCATACAGCCAGTGATCACAATCTTTTTACCGGCCTCTGCTAGTTCTACCAGGGTACGCACCGATTCTTCGCGGGCGGCCTGAATAAAACTACAGGTATTAACAATGACAAAATCGGCTAGTTCCTCATTGGTGTCTACTGGATAACCGGATTGTACCAGTAAACCCAGCATATGTTCAGTATCGATTCGATTTTTTTCGCAGCCTAGATGTGAGACAGCAATCGTTGGCTTGTTGCCCATGAAGTCCGTGATAAGTGGGTAAATTCAGCAAGAGTGGTCAGTCGTTAAGCTGTAGCGATCGCTATTGCGACGGATGATCCCCTCGCCTCAAACCCGAATGGAGAAACACAGTGGCTTCTACCTGCCGCAATCGCTCAGATGACGTTATCAGCTATAATAACGCAAAATCGAAAATATTACGATCTGTTACACAAATTTTTTCGGCTATTACGTCTTCTTTACAGTTTAGCGACAATCCAATGAGATCTGCCAGAACCGCAAATACAGACACAGTAAGCCGCTATGATTTTGGTAATCTAGATCCTTGCAGATGAGTCCTAATCCCTTATACCCGTGGACTTAAACAAAATTTTCAAGACCCCAAACCCCATTATTGGTGTAGTTCATCTTCTACCCTTGCCGACCTCGCCCCGTTGGGGAGGAAATCTCAAGGCAGTGATCGACCGCGCCGAACAAGAAGCTATGGCACTTGCTTCCGGCGGTGTCAATGGCATTATTGTGGAAAACTTCTTTGATGCGCCCTTTGCCAAAGATCAGGTTGATCCCGCCGTTGTGAGTGCCATGAGTTTAATTGTGGAGCGCTTGATCCAGATGGTGCCCTTACCGATCGGGATCAACGTTTTGCGGAATGATGCTCATAGTGCGTTGGCGATCGCCAGTTGTACCCAAGCTCAATTCATTCGAGTCAATGTCCTGACTGGAGTGATGGCAACCGATCAGGGTTTGATCGAAGGGCGTGCCCATGAATTGCTGCGCTATCGGCGGGAACTGGGCGGTGAGGTCCAGATTCTGGCGGATGTGCTGGTCAAGCATGCCCGTCCCTTGAGTTCACCCAATCTAACGGTGGCCGTTCAAGATACGATCGAGCGCGGTTTAGCGGATGCCATTATTCTGTCAGGCTGGGCAACTGGCAGCCCTCCGACTCTAGAAGACCTAGAGTTAGCCAAAGCGGCGGCTAACGGCACACCTGTATTTATTGGCAGTGGTGCCGATTGGGAAAATATCTCGACTCTAATGCCAGCCGTAGACGGTGTGATTGCTTGTAGCTCTCTAAAACGACATGGTCGGCGTGATCAGCCGATTGATCCAATCCGAGTTAGTCGGTTTGTGGAAGCAGCACGGCGGAGTTATGCGCCTAAGGCTGAATCTCCATCAGTATCATCAGTGAGTGTGCCTTCGTAACCGAAACTTATGGCTCAACAATTTCTACGACTCCATACTGTAGTGGCGGTGCTCGCCGCGATCGCCGGGTTAGGGCTTGGTTTTTGCGCTGATCCCTCTCCGGCGCTAGCTCAACCTAGCCGACAACCTACAGCACCCAAAACTGGCACAAGTAAATCGGCGATCGAGGACTTGGCCAAGCATTTGCAACAGGTTGGCGCCAAGATGTATGGAGCTTACTGGTGCCCGCACTGCCAGCATCAAAAGGAGTTGTTTGGTAACCCAGCATTCAGCCGTTACATTAACTACATTGAATGCGATCCTCGGGGGCAAAATGCTAAACCAGCTCTATGCCGCACTGCCAAAATTGAGGGATATCCGACCTGGGAAATTAATGGAAAATTCTATCCCGGAACTCAATCCTTAGAGGATTTAGCTAAATTGTCGGGCTATCAAGGTTCGCAAAATTTCTAAGCCAGATAAGGCAGAATAGGAGCGTAACGGTTCTCCGAGGAGTTCGCTGGATTTAGAGGATGTGCTATGTCAAAAACCCTTGCCAGTCGTCGCCGGAATACGCCGTGGATTCAACGGTGGTCGCGGCAAATTATTGGGGCGATCGCGACGCTCGGTATCTTAGACACGGCTTACCTTACCTTTACTAAGGTGACGAACACCCAAGCTGTTTGCCCAACCAGCGGGTGTGAAAAAGTCCTGTCTAGTCCTTGGGCAAGTATCTATGGGATTCCCTTACCCCTGATCGGGCTATTGGGATACAGTGTCATGGCAACGTTAGCACTAGCTCCTCTCGCTGTGCGATCGGAGTCTAACAAGCAACTTCGTACCCAACTGGAAAATTGGACTTGGTTGTGCCTGTTTATTGGGTCAACCGCCATGACCGTTTTCAGTGGCTACCTGATGTTTATCATGACCTCCCAGTTTGTCGTGCCCTTAGGCTGGGAAGGTGTTTGTTACTTCTGTGTCGGCTCCGCCCTGTTTTCGTTGAGCCTATTTGTCCTCACCTTACTGGGAAGAGATTGGGAAGATATTGGTCAACTGCTATTTATCGGGGTGATCGTCATCATGGTGACGCTGATTGGCACACTAGCCGTCTATGCTCCGATTCAAAACCCAGCGGCTGAAAGTGATATACCTGGGGAAGTTGGTCCGGCGGTCACAACCACCTCGGGCAATGCAGAGATCCAGTTGGCTCAACACCTGAAGCGGACAGGAGCCAAAATGTACGGGGCATACTGGTGTTCTCACTGCTATGACCAAAAACTACTATTTGGAGCAGAAGCAGCAAAAGAGTTGGATTATGTTGAGTGTTACCCTGGTGGCAGAAATGCCAAACCGGAAGTGTGTCAACAGGCAGGAGTGCGGGCTTTCCCAACTTGGGTAATTAATGGTCAATTGAAAGAAGGCACAGTGCCGCTCGAAGAGTTAGCCAAACTATCAGGATATACAGGTCCGCGAGACTTTAAGAATAAGTAGACAGGAACAGTGACCTAGATAGGTAGGGGCAGCATAAGCTGCCCCTTTGGTTTATTTGGCTAGCCCAACAAAAATCTTCTAGCAGACGTGGTGGTGGCATAGATCAGAAGTTTCTGGGTAGAAATCATACTTTGAACGTCCTTAAGGCAGTTAATCAACTCGCTCTAACTGCCAAAGGATTTGATTCCCTTCCCGCCGGACACGTGATACAACCCAGTTTCGCCAGACCCAATGATCCCCACGACTAGTAACGGCACTTGCATTCACATCCATCAGATCCGCTAGTTCCGAGCTACTAATGAGGTAGCCTTTGCTAGCAATTTCATCTGCCATATGCAGGGTTTCAACCAAATGCCGAAGTTGATTGACTCGAACTTCACGGGGAAGTTCTTCAAGAGAATCAGTTGGAGAAAAAGAAGCAGTTGAATCTGTCATGGCAACATCAGCACCGGAATGTTCAGAGGTTGTCAGAGTCGATGGCAGTTTTTGGGTAAGTTGAGGGGTCTTGCCGAGAGAGAACGCCCGAGCGATCGTATCGCAGCGTTCATTCCCCACATTGCCGGCATGTCCCCGGACATAACGCCATTGCACCGCAACCGAGCTACTGACGCGAGTATTCAACTCATCCAGAATTGCCCAGAGATCCTGGTTTAAAACGGGTTTACCCGAGGAAGTGACCCAGTTTTTTTTCTTCCAGCCCTTAATCCACTGAGTAATGCCGTTCTTCAGGTACTCACTGTCAGTGTAGAGTTCAATTGGCTGAGTTTGCTCAGAGGCGGTCAGAAATTCCAGAGCAGCGATCGCTGCTTGCATTTCCATCCGATTATTTGTGGTTTGGGGATCAGCTCCCCCGAGTTCATGACAGGAGCCGTCAGCGAAATAAATTACTGTGCCCCAGCCCCCCGGTCCCGGATTACCGGAGCAAGCGCCATCTGTATAAATACTTTGGACAATACAAGCCATACGATCGGAAATCAGTAAACTAATCCAGAGGAATCCTGCCTATTTTAGACAAACTCGCACAGAATCTTGAAATAGAAATCGGTAACCTCTACGGAGAATCAGTCTAATCGGGTGATCGGGCTCAGTTGCCGCCCGATCACCCTCACTAAAATATATATAGAAACAGTACAAATGTTTCACTTAAAGTCCTTGATCCTACAGAGTAGGAAATTGCGGTAAATCAATGACCTACGAACCCCTTCATCACAAATATCGTCCTCAAACCTTCGCGGAATTGGTGGGTCAGGAAGCGATCGCGGCAACCCTAAGCAACGCCCTTCGACAACAAAAGATTGCTCCAGCATACTTATTTACTGGGGCACGGGGAACCGGAAAAACTTCCAGTGCCCGGATTTTAGCCAAGTCATTAAATTGTTTGGTGTCTAACGTTCCAACGGCACAACCCTGTGGCAAATGTGAGGTTTGTCGAGCGATCGCCAATGGCTCAGCTCTAGACATCATTGAAATCGATGCGGCTAGTAACACTGGCGTTGACAACATCCGCGACTTGATTGAGAAAGCCCAATTTGCCCCTGTCCAATGCCGCTACAAAGTCTATGTCGTGGATGAGTGTCTAACTGGAGATACGCTAGTCACGACTGATGCTGGGTTGTACAGAATTGATGACCCTCGCATTAAAGGAACAAAGGTTCTCAGTTACAACGAAGCCTTCAAAGAATGGGAATTTAAGCCTGTCGCTCGGTGGTTGGATCAAGGGGAACGGCAAACCTATACGATCGAGACAGAGCATTATAAGATCAAGTGTACTGACAACCACTTGATCAGAACTGCAACAGGATGGATAGCAGCAAAAGACATCAGAGAAGGAACGAAGATACTATCCCCTGTGAATGCGGATGCGGCACAGCAGTGGCATACAAATTTGGAAGCGGTCAAGTCTGTCAGCCTCGCTGGAGTTGAGCGGGTTTACGACATTGAAGTTGAAGATAATCACAATTTTGTGGCCAATGGACTCCTCGTTCATAACTGCCACATGCTCAGTACAGCAGCGTTTAATGCGTTGTTGAAGACGTTGGAGGAGCCGCCCGATCGCGTGGTGTTCGTTTTAGCGACGACTGATCCCCAGCGCGTATTACCGACGATTATTTCCCGGTGTCAGCGGTTCGATTTTCGCCGGATTCCGTTAATGGCGATGGTCGAACATCTGACGACGATCGCCGCCAAGGAAAAGATTCCGATCGCGGCAGATGCTTTGACTTTAGTGGCACAGATTGCCCAAGGCGGGTTACGGGATGCTGAGAGTTTGCTGGATCAACTGAGTCTGCTGAGTGGTGAAATTGCCGCCGAGCAGGTTTGGGATTTGGTGGGATCAGTGCCAGAACGGGATTTGCTCAGTTTGCTGGAAGCGATCGCCCAGGATGATCCAGAAACCATGTTGGATAGTACCCGCCGCCTGATGGATCGGGGACGAGAACCGCTGATTGTCCTGCAAAATTTAGCCAGCTTCTACCGCGATCTGTTAATTGCCAAAACGGCTCCTGATCGCCATGACTTGATTGCCGTCACTCTACCCACCTGGGAGCGATTATGTCAGTTCGCCCAGCAATTAGAAATTGGCACAATTTTGCTGGGACAACAACACCTCCGCAGTGCCGAAGTTCAGCTTAAAAATACCACCCAACCTCGGTTGTGGCTGGAAATTACCTTGATGGGGTTACTACCATCGGCGATCGCTGGAGCCAGTGGAACACCTCACCAAGCATCATCGCAGTCCGCTCCAGACCGGGTATCACCTGCCAGAAACGATGTCCGTCCAGCAACACCTCCTCCCAGGACAACTCCAGCTGTCGAGCGATCGCCCGATCCGCCAATTTCTCAGCCACCTACGGTTACACCCCAAGCTCAGCCATCGCCTGTTTCAGAACTACCTGCTGAACCCGAAGTACCACCTCAAGCCATACCAACTCCACCACCTGCGGCTGCCACGCCAGCAGCAAATGCAGAAGATATTGATTTAGAACAGGTCTGGCAAAAAGTCTTAGGTTTAGTGCAGCCCTACTCCACCCAAATTATGTTGCGGCAACAATGCCAGTTATTAGGCTTCAATGGGCAGGAGGCGAGGATTGGTGCTCGATCGCAAAAGCTGTTTAGTATGGCTAAGGAGCGTCTGCCCAATGTAGAAGCGGCTTTTGCTCAGTTTTGCCAGCACCCGGTGCGAGTTGGGCTAGAAGTCATGCTAGCTGGGGATAGTTCGCCGCCTGCTGCTCCCAGTGCTCATTCAACCTTAGATTCTGGAATCAGCAAACCTCAAAGAAATGCCCCTCCGGAACCTCCGCCATCACAACGATCGCCAATGCCCCAACCACCGGAGCCTCCGCCCGCGATCGAAGCAATTACCCCAAACTACCAGGCAACACCCCCATCATCACCTCTACTTGAAGCTCCAGACACCTTACCGCCGACTGGAATTTGGCATGATGATCCAGTCACCCAAGCGGCTAAACAACTAGCTGATTTTTTTGCAGGTAAAGTAGTTGACATTGAGGATGATGCGTTTGAGTCCGGTAGTACCTTTGCTACCGATGATTTGACCTTGGAGACAGAACTCGATGATGCCCAAGAAGAACCGATTATCCCTGAACCAAGCCAGCTCAGCCAAGTGCCACAAGATAGCCTGCCCAATGCCGCTACTGAGGTAACTCACGCTCTAGAGGACGATGAGGATGAAGATGATATCCCCTTTTAGTAAGGGTCTAGGAGATGGCTTTAGATCGATAAATAGCGACGGAGAAAGGTTTCTAACGTTTCCAATTTCAGATCGAATACCGTTTCTAAACGCTCGATATCAGTCGGTGTACAGAAAAACTCATTAGCCAGTAGAGTGCGGAGAGTACCCAAGGATGCCTTCAGTTCTGGTTCTAGGAAACCTAAAGCACCTCTCAAACCATCAAATGCTAACAAGGGTGGATTGAGGAGGATCGGTTCTCGCTGCAATACACGGCTAAAAATCTTGGGAATATCCTCCCGTTTTAGGATTTCAGGTCCTCCTACGGGGAATACCTGATTCTGAGCAGCTTTAATCGCCACGGAGTTGACTGCTATCCGCGCCAGGTCATCGGTGCTGACGATCGACGAGCGATTCTGTGGATCCCCAATTAGTAAATACAGTCCAGTCTGCCGAAACCGTTCTGCTAAAGGCAACAGATTAGAGGCAAAGCCAGAAGGTCGCAGGATAGTATAGTTCAAGCCGCTAGAACGGAGGTAGTTCTCTACAGCCCATTTTGCCTTAAACACGGGGGCATCCTCGTAACCACGATCGGCTCCGAGAACGGAGATAAACACAAAATGCTCTACTCCAGTAGCTTTTGCCTGATCAATCAGGTCAATGTTAGCCTGATAGTCAATTTGCTCCGTATCACCCCCCGATCGTTCATTCGAGCCATGGGCGCTAAAAATGTATTGCACGCCCTGACAGGCTTTTTGGATATCGCGTTCGCGGTGTAAATCCCCGATCGCAATCTCTGCGCCTCGGTGTTCTAATTCTCCATACCGGGAGGAAAGGCGCACGAATGCCCGCACAGGAGACTCCCGTTCGCGCAACAATCGCACAATCCGCCGACCCAATCCGCCAGTAGCTCCGGTGACTAAGAACATAGTGGTTAATGCTGCGATGGCTGACCCCTAAAACCTAACAATGAACCAGGGATCATTGCCAACTGCCTAAAGTGACAATTACCGGCGTGTGATCACTCGGTTGCTCTAGTTCCCGAGGCGCCCGATCGATTTCACAGGCGATCGCACAATCATATAAGACTGGTGTGAGGTAGATATGATCAATTCGCCAGCCGGCATTGCGGCGGAATGCCCCGGTGCGGTAATCCCACCAGCTAAAATGTCCAGCATCAGAGGTAAATTTACGAAATACATCTGCCAAGCCTAGATCGATCACGCCCTGCTGAAGTGCTAACCGTTCGGCATCGGTTGCCATTACTTGTTTTTCCCGCCCTTTCGGATCATGAATATCAATATCCTCTGGAGCAACATTGAAGTCACCACAAACTAAAACATGCTCAGATTGCTGCAACAAAGCGGTTAAATAAGCTTGTAGGGCAGTAAACCAACGTAATTTATAGGCATATTTATCGCTGCAGATCGCTGAACCATTCGGCACATAGAGATTAACAATCCGAATGTCATTAAACACACCCGTAATCACCCGCTTTTGCTCATCCAGATCAGCGAAAGTATCCCCTAAAACAGGAGCAAATCCTCGACTCACTTCACTGGCTACGGTTCGGCTAAAAATCGCTACACCGTTATAGCTTTTTTGCCCAGAAAATATCAGTTGATAACCTAACTCACTAAAGGCTTGCTGAGGAAATAAATCATCAATAACTTTAGTTTCTTGAACACATAAAATATCGATCGGATTCGCTATCAGCCAATTTTTCACATGTTCTAGACGAGTGCGAATCGAGTTAACATTCCAGGTGGCAATTTTCATTACAATGAGGGACGATCGCTAAACTTATTGAGAATACCACTATTGCATCACTCTTGGTGAACCACCACTTCCCGGATCAGTGAGCCAGGGAGACTAAAGCAGTCATGATGGCTCACAAATTTATCAGAACATAGCAATCGGAGCAAAACGGCTTTTCGCTGCATTAATATAGTTAGTTTAGAGCATCACTTGATAGGGGATCATGTGGACGGATTTCTGAATTTAAATAAACCCGCTGGCTTTACATCTCATGATTGTGTAGCTAAAGTTCGACGACTCTTAAAAACGAAGCGGGTTGGTCATGCGGGGACTCTCGATCCGGCGGCTACAGGTGTGTTACCGATCGCTTTTGGCAAAGCCACCCGACTACTGCAATATTTACCATCCGATAAAGCCTATCGAGCCACAATTCAGCTTGGCGTGGTCACCACAACTGATGATTTAGCAGGCGAAGTTTTAGAAAAGCATCCTGTTTCGGCAACTATAAATCTGGAGATAGTTGCTGCCGCCTTACAACAATTTCAAGGTGAAATTCAGCAGATTCCTCCTAACTACAGTGCGATTCAAGTGCAAGGTAAACGCTTGTATGATCTGGCCAGAAGCGGAGTTGAAATTAAGGCTCAATCTCGGTTAGTTAAGATCTATAAAATAGAGATATTGGATTGGCGATCGGGTGATTTTCCTCAACTTGATGTTGCGATCGCCTGTGGATCGGGTACGTATATTCGAGCGATCGCACGAGATTTAGGTCACGTCTTAAAAACAGGTGGGACTTTGGCGAAACTACTGCGTACTTCTAGTAGTGGCTTTGACTTAACGCATAGCCTGACTTTAGAAATGCTAGAAGCTCAAATTCAAGCTGGAACATTTCAGGCTATTCCAGCCGAATTTCCATTAACTCATCTACCTACAATTAACCTACCTGAAAGCGAAGCCAAACGCTGGTGTCAGGGACAACGGATTGCGATCGAAACCAGCACTAATCTACCTAGTGGCTCAATCCTACGAGTTCTAGATGACAACAGGCAATTTCTAGGGATTGGACAGCTAACTCCATCAGAATCAGGCTACATTCTGAAAGCTCAAATGGTATTTGCTAACCTAGCTGAGAAACCCTCTGGGGATGCCATGAAATGATAGGTTAGTGTTAGGCTAATTCAGCCCAATGTGTTGATGCAACTATCTATATTTTTAGATTCATAGTGTTAAATCAAGCTATCAAAAAATGTCATTGGTTAATAGATTATATGTGAGACTAACAAGTTTAAATCAGATAAATAAAAAATTAATTATAAGTCAGGAGTAGCTGTGAAAGTCTTCCTCAACGAGAAAGCACTTTCACCATCTACACCAGCATGACAGAACATCTAGATTGATTGCGAGTAGACCTGATTACAGCTACCCAAGTATCAACTACTTACCAACTACCGAGGACACAATTACTCATCCAGTCGCAATAGCTTGCGATAAAACGTTTGCGAAAAGTCAGCTAAACGCGCCCGTTTGAAGTTCATAATCACCTCAATCAGGAAGTCTACAAACTCAAAGTTCGCTAAGGTTAATTCATAGCTCAGCTCATTATTACCATCAAATTGAATCCGGCAACGGGTTAAGTCAGCAGGTAGGGTGGAAACATTCCAGGTCGCTACAAACGGAATGCCCTCCCCACCTTCGATTTTCCGTTTCCCTTCAAACACCCCTTTTTGGTAGAGGCTGATGGCATAGGGCAGCAGCGATCGTTTAGCTTGCTGTGGGTAGTAAGGAGTATAAACACCGACCTGCTGATTCGGGGCAGGCTGAAGTTTGTCGATGGACATGTGCTATTTCCCTATAGTTCTGTCGATCGGAAGGACAAGAATAGAGTGGACTAAGACGACAACAGGATTGTGAGGGGAATATACCCTCTTCATGTCAGAAATACTAGTCGGTTTTTGCACGATGGCAGCACAAGCGCTACCAAGTACTACCATTGCTAAAGATTGTTCTCTAGAGTGGCTGTAACCGACCCAGATCTCTATCAACCTGCGTTGTCTTGATTGCCAGTATTCCCAAAAATGATGACCGAGGCGCAATCTTGCATTAATCTGCAACACATTGGTCAAAGGCAGACTGGATAACAAAGACGATCGCCCACTCTAACTATTCCTTCCAGTCAATATCAAAAATCTCTCTAAAGAAGCCCTTGTTTTACTTTATTGTTAGATTTATTGTGGTTTTTTGAGAAAACTTTACGGTAGAACCCTATGGCACCTCTGGTTGCAAATTATTACCTCACCTACCGCTGTAATGCTCGCTGTCACTTTTGCGATATTTGGGCATTAGAACCCAAACAAGAAGCCGATTTTGCCACCATTCAGCAGAATCTGCGGGATCTCCGCCGCCTTAATGTTAAGTATGTAGACTTTACCGGTGGCGAACCCCTACTACGGACTGATGTGGCTGAAATCTACACAGAAGCCAAACGCCAAGGGTTCATGACCAGTATGACCACCAATACAATTCTGTACCCCAAACGGGCGAAGGAAATTCAAGGGTTGGTCGATTTTCTCAATTTCTCGCTGGATGGACCGGACTCCGAAACCCACGACCAGTCTAGAGGCGTCAAGATTTTTGATACCTTAGTCGAGTCCGTCAAAATTGCTCATGACCTCGGTGAGTATCCGGTATTGAATCATACGGTCACGGCTCAGAATTATCACCGGATTGGGGAAGTAGCAGAATTAGGGCTAAAACTGGGAGCGCGGATTTGGTTGAATCCTGCCTTTACCGCCCATAGCAATTACAACTCGAAGAAAAACCCCACTCCGGAGATGGTGACCGCGATCGAGACGGCTGCCAAACAGTATGACAATCTTGGTTACAATAAAGCTGCACTCGCCTTTATTGAAGCAGGTGGCAACGACACCAATAACCCTCGCTGTAAAGCGGTGGACGCGGTCATTGCGATTTCACCTCACGATGAGTTGCTGCTACCCTGCTACCACTTTGCTCAAACCGGAGTTCCCATCAACGGTCGCCTGTACGAGTTGTACAAGGAATCAGAAGTTGTTGAAGGCTATCGTCAGTCGCAGGGTAAGCTCTCGGTTTGTGAGGGCTGCACCGTTTGGTGTTACCTGATTCCTAGCTTCTTCAAGGGTTTAGACAAGTATTGGTGGTTAAATCAAGTAACCTATGCCGGAGAGTTCCTTGCCCGGAAACGATTCTTACAACGAGCTAGAACCGCTTAGTGCGCTACTCGCTGACCTGTCTGTTTTACCTGATATGGATGACGACCCCCCGGAAACTCAACCTTATCGCACGGGGAGCCGCCGTCGTCGGGCAGCTGTCGCCTTGGTCGTGATTTGGAGTGGCACGATCGCTCTGCATCTTTCGGCCTGGGGGTCCTGGTTGATTCTAGGGCTAACGACTCTGATGGGCATCCATGCGGTGCGGATTCTGTTTGCCCGTCCACTGCCACCGCCAGAACCGTTGTCACTTGATGCTGAGGGTAAATTGCCCAATGTATCCCTATTGGTGGCGGCAAAAAACGAGGAAGCCGTGATTAGCCGCTTGGTCAAACTCCTGTGCAATCTGGACTATCCCAGTGATTGTTATGAACTCTGGGTCATCGACGATGCCAGTACGGATCACACCCCCAAAGTGCTAGAAGAACTTGCCCAAGAGTACGAACAATTGCGCGTCTTTCGCCGTCCACCCGGAGCGAGTGGCGGTAAATCCGGGGCTTTGAACCAGGTCTTACCGTTGTTAAAAGGCGACATTATCGGTGTCTTTGATGCAGATGCTCAGGTACAACCTGATCTGTTGCGACGAGTGCTACCTCTGTTCCGGCGGGAGACATTAGGAGCGGTACAAGTCAGAAAAGCGATCGCTAACCCACCCAAGAATCCCTGGATTCGGGGACAAATTTTGGAAATGTCGTTAGATGCCTACTTCCAGCAACAACGGATCGCGATCGGTGGGATTGGCGAACTCCGAGGCAATGGTCAGTTTGTCCGCCGAGCCGCTCTGGAAAGCTGTGGGGGTTGGAATGAGGAAACCATTACCGATGACTTAGATTTAACCATCCGGCTCCATTTACATCGCTGGGATATTGAGTGTACAACCATTCCAGCCGTGCAGGAGGAAGGTGTCACCACCGCGATCGCTTTATGGCACCAACGCAATCGTTGGGCAGAAGGGGGGTATCAACGGTATCTAGATTACTGGCAACCGCTAGTTCGGAACCGGATGGGCACCTCAAAAACCCTCGATCTAATCATGTTCTGGATTACCCAGTATTTTCTGCCGACGGCTGCGATTCCTGATCTGTTGATGGCAGTATTGCGCAATAGTCCATTAATCTACGGACCGATCGCCAGCCTAACTGTCACCCTATCGATCTTAGGGATGTTATTTGGAGTCCGGCGAGTCCGGCGGGCCGAACGGGCGATCGTGGCATCAAGTGCTGCCGATTCCTGCCATCCCCCTCTGTCTCCAGAACCTCGGCTGGGTGTAATTTCCAATCTGTTCCAAGCCCTATATGGTGTACTGTATATGTTCCATTGGTTCCCTGTGGTGGCAAGTACAACCGCCCGGATGGCAGTGCGACCAAAGCGCCTGAAATGGGTAAAAACAGTGCACTATGGGCATGAAGAAGTTGCAGAACCGCCAATCGCTTCCAACTAGGGTTGCAACAAGTCAGATTTGATCTAGGGCGAGCAAAATGTTCGCCCTATTTTATTGATGATATTACTGTGGTAATAACGGCAGAATCAAGGTAACAAAATAGAACACTAAGGGAGCCGTAAACACATAACTATCGGCTCGATCGAGAATGCCCCCATGACCAGGAATGAGTTGACCGGAATCTTTGACTCCAGCATCCCGTTTCATCATGGACTCAGTTAAGTCCCCTAACAGACTCGCCATCCCAATCAGTAAACCCAATGCAGCTCCTGTAGCTGGCCAGCCTGACCAATCCAAATACCAGGAGCCAGAAATCGCCACAGCAATACTCGCGGTCACGCCGAATACTGCCCCTTCCACAGTTTTTTTAGGGCTGATGTCGGACAAGCGCGTCCGACCAAAGGATTTACCAAAGAGATAAGCGCCAATATCGGCTGCCCAAATACAAAGAAAGGCTAACAAAACGGTGGTTAATCCCTGCGGGTAGGCACTTAAGTTGAGCCAATCTTGTGGAAAGAAGCCATCGAGCGGCAGGTTACTGGCTTCCATCTGACCCAGCGATCGCAATCTCACCCAGTAACTCGGCAGATAGCCACCATAGAACAAGCCCATGATCGAGGCTGAAATGTCCGCGATCGTGGCAAATTTGGGCTGGAATAACAGATAGAAACAAATGAATGTCCCAGCAACCGGGAAAATGGCATCGGCTAAAGTCGGTGACAGGTTGGAAATAATCAATAAGGCTTGACTGACGACCAGGGTCGTTTTGGCGGCTGGAGCGATGCCCTTAGCCCTAGCAAGTTGAAAATACTCTAATTGTCCTAAATAGATAATGATGCCGAAACCGATCGTGAAATACCAGCCACCCAACAAAATCATTGTTAGGGCAACCACGATCGCGACAACTCCACTGAGAATCCGGGTCCAGGGCATAGGACGTAGTTCGCTCAACATTAAAGATCACGGCATGATTAACTTCCCGATCAGGTAGTATGAGCAGATTCATGACTTGCCTCTACTCACAACTCAATTCTGGATCTGATTTAAGCCACGATTCACTGGAAGTTAAATTAACCTTTGGAACACTTTAACGGATTTGACCCCTCTTGGGACGGTTGACAGTCGGAGTTAGCCTGTAATTCATCCATTACGAATAATTTCTCTCTCAAGGTCACTATTTGGGCAGATGTTTGCCAGTGTGTGACTTTCTACCTTAGTAGGGTCACACTCAGCGATCGCCATCATGATCTACACGCCTGACCCACCCTTTCCCACTCCAAATCCTTTACCAGGACCCAATCCTAGCCCCGACCCCAGCCCTGAACCGGTTCCAGGACCCGTTCCCGAACCCATTCCAGGACCCGCACCCGAACCTGTACCTGCTCCGATTCCTCAGCCCGTCCCGGCACCAATTCCGCAAACAGTTCCTTAGATTATTTCAAAATTGTGAAGCCAAAATTTACAATAGGGGTTGCCCTGCACTTCGTCGATCGAGCGAAGTCTTGTTTATAGGGATCAACCTGAGAGCGGAAATCAATGCTAAGAGCTGGAATTGTTGGGCTGCCCAACGTCGGAAAATCAACTTTATTTAATGCCTTGGTCGCGAATGCCAAAGCAACTGCTGCCAACTTTCCGTTCTGCACGATCGAGCCGAATACTGGCGTGGTGGCAGTCCCCGATTCGCGCCTACAAGTATTAGCGGATATTTCGAAGTCAGCTGAAATTATTCCAGCTCGGGTAGAGTTTGTTGATATTGCTGGATTAGTAAAAGGGGCAAGTAAAGGCGAGGGCTTAGGCAATCAGTTTCTTGCCAATATTCGGGAAGTAGATGCGATCGCTCATGTGGTGCGCTGCTTTGAGAACGATGACATTATTCATGTAGCTGGTTCCGTGGATCCAATGCGCGACATTGAAGTGATTAATCTGGAACTAGCATTGGCGGATTTAGGACAAATTGAGAAACGGCTCGATCGCGCCCGTAAGCAAGCCAGAGGCAACAAAGAGATTCAAATCGAAGTAGAAGCCCTGGAAAAGCTGATGCCCGTTCTGAATGACGGCAAACCCGCGCGATCGGTCGAACTGAAGGAAGAAGAAGAACTCGTCATTAAACCCCTGGGGCTACTGACCCGTAAACCAATTATTTATGTCACCAATGTCTCGGAAGATGACTTAGCAACGGGCAACCAGTGGGTCGAGCAGGTACGCGCGATCGCCGCAACGGAGAATGCTCAGGTCGTGGTCGTTTCTGCTCAGGTCGAGTCGGAGCTAATTGATTTACCTGCTGCCGAACAAGCTGATTTTTTGGAATCGCTGGGTGTGACAGAAGGTGGGCTAAAATCTCTGATTCGTGCCACTTATGAATTATTGGGACTACGCACCTACTTTACGACTGGACCTAAAGAAACCCGTGCCTGGACGATTCATGCCGGCATGTTGGCTCCTCAGGCTGCCGGGGTAATTCACTCTGACTTTGAGCGCTGCTTTATTCGGGCAGAAACGATCGCCTATGCTGATCTGGTTGCCTCTGGCTCCATGAAAGCCGCTAAGGATAAAGGCTTAGTTCGGAGTGAAGGCAAAGAATATGTCGTGACAGAAGGCGATGTCATGCACTTCCTGACCAGTGCCTAGGCAGAGCAATTATTTACAGCTTCAAGGGAGAGGGAACGAGAATACAGACCGTGATTCAGTCCTGCAACCTCTTACCCTCGATCCTGACGCTTAAAGATGTCCAGATCAGTATGGCATCTGCTCATAGCAACGAGTTGACTAATCAGTTAACTACCCAGCTGAGCGAAGTAACCTGAGAAATCACTATTGATGAGGAAGCATCTCGATCGATAATCACTAATAACCTATAGGGAATTGTCTAGGCTATGGCACAGCGCTATGTCCGGGTTCAAACAGCAGACGGGCAAATTTATTATGGATTACTACAAGTTGATCGTCAGGTTCGGGTGTTAGATGCACCGCCCTGGTTACAAGGACAACCGATCGACCTGGAATTAGCGCCCAATAGCTATCAGGTGCTCGCACCGTGTGCCCCCTCTAAAGTGGTTGCTGTGGGCAAAAACTACGCTAACCATGCAGTTGAAATGGGAACTCCCGTGCCTGAGGAGCCGTTATTGTTCTTAAAGCCGTCTACAGCAGTGATTGCTGCCGAATCAATCATTCAATATCCGTTGCAGTCTGAGCGGGTGGACTATGAAGGAGAGTTAGCCCTGGTGATTGGAGAGCGCTGCGTCGATTGCACTCCCGAGCAGGCCCAGACCAAAATTTGGGGATACACGATCGCTAATGATGTCACAGCTCGCGACTTACAGCAGCGAGATGGTCAATGGACTCGGGCTAAGGGCTTTGACACCTTCTGTCCACTCGGTCCCTGGATTGTCCGGGAATTGCCTCTTGGAGCCCGCATTCAAACCTTTCTCAATG
>VRZD01000059.1 GCA_016743235.1 Pantanalinema sp. GBBB05
TATTAACAGGGAAGACTTTATTGAAGATGGTATACTTATGACTAGTACACATATAAAATATGAAGTTCAAAATATTGAACAAGAGCAGTCTGAGTTTGATCCTTTTACACTAGAACGATATAAACAATTTTCTAATTTTTTTCTCAAAGGAACTCTCAAAGTTCTTGATGTTGGTTGTAACACTGGCAGGGGCGGAGCCTATCTTAAAGAAATTTGTCCTTCGCTAGAATTATTTGGATTAGATTGTGTACGGGATAGATTGAATGCCCTGCCTTCATGCTATTCGCATCGAATATATGGTCTGTCTACAGAAATACCAGAAGAAGATAATTGCTTTGATGCTATTGTCGCAGGCGAATTTCTTGAGCATCTTTACCCGATCGATGTTGATAGAACAATCTGCGAGTTTCAGCGAGTACTGAAGATTGGCGGCAGACTATTGCTGACAACACCGAATCCTAACTACTTAAAAAATAAGATCAGTCGCACTTCTATATATGGTGTTAGCCATTTAACCCAACATTACCCAAGAATATTACGCCATAGATTACTTAGCCATGGCTTCTCAAACGTCAGAATCTATGGATCGGGAAAAGTCAGTCGATACTTGGGCTATCACTTCCCGATTAAATCTCTGTATGGCAGTTATCTTGTCATAGCAGACAAGTTTTGACTATACAAATCGATTTAATTTGACTGAACTTGTAAATGCAGTAGTGGCTCAAGAGTAGGCAGTTCGCTTGAGTACTGTTACTGCTTCAAGTTCAGCTCCAACAAAGAAGGAAATTTCATTTCCCTCATGATGAATCTGATCACGCTTTTTGATAGATAATCCTTGTTTAAGTGACTTCTGATTTTGCTTAAACAGAAATTATCTTTGAATAATGATAGATAATTTCTGTTTAAGCGCTTTTTGATTTTGCTTAATCATTAATTATCTTTCAATTCTCAGATTTTGATTGAGAGTCAGCCAAATCCGATCGCGCTTATCCGCTTCAAATCCCTTCATGCTGCGATCGTTGCTTTAGGTTTAAAAATATCCTAAAAGTCCAGAGGAACAGGCATTCAAAATTTTTATTCAGCAAACATACGGATAAATGGTCGCTTACCTGGAGAGGATGAATTCAGTTTCCTGAAAATTACGGTTATCGTTCCTGCTTTAGCTGCGTTAGGGTGAACTCAAATTTTTTGAAAAGGAATTAGCCCTATGTCTCGCCGTAAAAAGTATTCATCCGCTGCTTTAGAGAAAGCTCAAACCCGCCTAGCCGCCTTGAAATCAATTAGCCAGACCCTAGATCTGGGTAATGGCTTGACTGTGGCTAGCTTTAGCCAAATTATCGAAGATGCTCGACAGAAATTAGAGCTTTACAATACGTCTCTATCGGCTGTAGACCAGACCTATACGGCTATGGAGGACTCTGAGGACGTCATGGCAGAGTGGACCGAACGGATGCTGATTGGTGTAGCAAGCAAGTATGGCAAAAACAGTAATGAGTATAAAATGGCTGGTGGGACTCGGCGGGTTGAGCGCAAGCGTCCACAACGTCGCAACAGCCATGAATCATTCACTACTGGATCGACTGAATCATAGGAGCCTAAAAGGGTCACTTACTCTATGCAGCTTCCCTAGTTAGTCAGTGTTTGATCGCACTCTGATCCTTGTCGATTTTAGAGCTGAAAAACTGCTCGATGCTAGCAACTTTAGTTAAATTCATCCTCTTGCTCAGCTACACCAAAGCTTGTTTTTAAATCAACCATTAGCTACTGTAGCCGAAAGATTCAGATAGTAGCTCAAATTAGTTGCTCACCTGAGAAAAATGGCTTTACCGTAAAAATACTAAGCTGATCTTGTTATAAAGATACAGTGAATTAGGTAGATAAGTGATTCAACGTAGCCTATATTCTCGGTATGTACAGAAATCGCTTCTGAAAACGAGGAGCATATTCTGATGTGAAGGGGCTCTACCAAGTCTCAATTGATCTTGGTAGCAAACGTAATCCCTAACCCTCCTCTGGAGTAGGGAATCACCGTGGCATTGCACCGGAATTGAGATTAGCACCGCTTCAATAGCTTGTGTAGCTATCGAAAGGGTGTGTTCTTGATGCATTCACTGTATTCCTTAACTTGGAACATCACTCATGAAAAACAATATCCTGAAAAGTGCCGCTTTGATGGGTATGCTCGCAACTGGAGTTTTTTCAGTAGCGCCAGCTTACTCAGCTTCAGTATCATTGGGAGGATATACATTTGAACCACCGCCTACTCCAGGCTCGCCAAATGCTACTGGTGTAGCTACAGGGTTGCAGTTCTCCCAATTCACCTATGTTGGCACAGGTTCAGATAACTATCCTGTCGGTTATCAGCAGGGCAATCCCCAAAACAATGGTGGTAAGTCATTTTCTGCTGATCAGTTCTCACCAGATAGTTCCATCAATCCCAACAACTCTAATGCCGATGGCTATTTTAGCTTCAGTATTACTAAGCTGCCGCAACTTGCGTCTTTCAGCTTAACTGGATTAGAGTTTGTAACTCAGCCTAACGGGAATGCTTCGCCAACAAACATCCTAATTCGCTCCAGCCTAGATGGTTTCACTAACAATCTATTTGCTAGCGCATTAGGGTCAAAAAATGTCTGGACACCTTTCAGCACACCGCTTTCGCTAAACGATTTAAGTGGAATCACCTTCCGCATTTACCCGTTTGGACAAAACAATAATAACGGTGCTAAGAACTTGGACATTGACAACGTTTTTGTGAAGGGAAGTACAACACCTGTTCCTACACCAGCTCTATTACCTGGATTAATTGCCATGGGTGCAGGTGTATGGCGGAAACGGAAAGCCGAGCAGGCGGCGGAGGCAGAAGCGGAGGCATAACCACTACCCCTTATGTCTAACCCAATTTCTTAGTTATCTCGAACACCACTGTAAAAAGCACCCTGACATGGCTGTTGGGGTGTTTTCTTATGCAACTTTGCTTGCCTTGCCTCTCGCAGCCTGGTCAAGTAGTGCAGCCTGATTTTATTTAGAGCACGTTCAAACATAGACAAAAGGAAAAAGGCTAATTTTTGAACGCCTAGTTTAGCAACAACTTGTAGCTGTTCGTAGATGCTGATAGCAGTATACAGAGCGGTTGTCTTTCTACTGTTGCAGTGATGTGTCACTAGAATGACTGGAACAATCATCTGATTGAGCTCTGTTCATCCAAATTGCCCTAGCACCTTTTGTTTAACTCCTGTAGATTTCTTACAGTTTCTGAGAAGCGTGAATTGAGAGGACAACTGAGGACAACTGCTGTTACTCACTCTATTAGCGTTCTATGAAGCTTGCGAATATTTCCGGTTATGCTCAACCCAGTTTGTAGAGTGTCTTACGGGACAGAGTACCCTCGACTCAACATGCTGATCTCGCTGTGTGGAGCAATCTGTAACTCTACCAACTGCCGTTGATTGACGCCAAACCAAGATGGATAGACAGCCAGATTCTTTGCCAATCTTTGCCGAACTGAACGGCAAATCACCTTATTCTCTAGATCCAACCACTGCTTCTAGAGAGGCTGAGGAGGAGAAGTGGGACTTAGGCTGGCTGGTTGCCGTAATCCGGCGGCGGGCACTATTGATGGCTATAGTAGCTGTAGGAACCACCACGCTAGCGGGCGGGGGACTCATGCTGCTGACAGAATCAACCCCCTCGCAATACGCCGGTAAGTTTCAACTCCTGGTTGAACCCATTACAGCGGAAGAACAACTAGCCCGTTCTTCTACCCGGGCTCAGGGGGCTTACGAACCTGACGCCCAACGCATCAATATTGATCAGTCCAGCCTGGATTACGAGTCGCAAATCCGAATTTTGCAGGGTCCTAAGCTACTAGAACCAGTCGTGAAGCAGGTACGTCAACGCTATCCTGATATCACCTATGAAACCTTAACTCAAAACTTAAAAATTGCCCGGATTACCACACTTACGTCAGACAAACGAGAGCAGGGCACAAAATTGATCAATGTCAGCTACCAGGACAGTGATCCCGAAAAAATCAAATTTATCCTCGATCGCCTCTCCCAGACTTACTTAAAATACAGCTTGAAGGAAAGACAATCGACGATCCGACGTGGGATCCAATTTATTGATAGCCAGTTGCCTCCCTTGCGCCAACGGGTGGATCTGTTACAACGGCAAATTCAAGCATTGCGGCAGCAGTATACGATTGTAGATCCTGAACAACAGGGGCAGCAGTTGACCGCAGCGATCGGCAGATTGGATCAGGTTGAAGCGGATAATCAAACCCTGATGGCTGAAACGGTAGCGAAACGTAACACTTTGGCGCGACAACTCCAAAATGCCAGTCCCCAGTCCGTTCTGGGCGAGACGCCTTACTATCAGGCACTATTGAGCCAATATCAAGAGGTAGAGGCTCAGATCGCCGCAGATTCTACCCGATTTCAACCCAATAGCCCAGCCATGCAGGCTTTGTTAGAAAAACGGCAAAATCTACAAAATCTGTTAAACCAAGAAGCGAGTCGGGTTGTCAGCAAGGCAAATGACTCCATTGCCATCGCGAATGCCCGTCGTCAAGCCATTAACCAGGCACAAGCTGAAATGAATCAAAGAATGCAGCAGCTACCCGCGATCGCGCGTCAGTACACCGATTTGCAACGCGAGTTAATATTAGCAACCGAGAGCCTCAACAAATTTGCCACTCGGCAGGAAGCCCTGCAAATTGACGCCGCTCAGCAAGAAATTCCCTGGGAACTCACCATTCCCCCCCGTCTCGAAGTGGATGAGTTTGGTCAACCCGTTCCGATCAACAGCCTGAGTAAGATCCGGTTTTTGGCATTGATCGCTGTCTTAGCCGTGTTATTGGGTGTAGGAGCAGGATTCTTAGTCGAAATTACCCAAGACATGCTGCATACTCCAGATGAGGTAAAACGGGCTACCCACTTGCCCCTGCTGGGAGTAATTCCTCATAATCACTCTTCGTCCAGAGCTATTTCCATTCCTGTCACCGAAGCGTTTCGATCGCTGTCTAAAAACCTCCGCTTACTCAAGCAAACCCACGCTCCCCTCCGCTCCATTACGATCGCCTCCCCCGAACCGGGGAACGGTAAATCGACGATCGCGCTCTATTTAGCCATGACGACAGCAGCAATGGGACAACGGGTATTACTGGTAGATGCCGATCTACGCCGTCCGCAACTGCATAAACGGTTACAGCTGCCTAACCAGCAAGGGTTGAGTAACCTGCTGCTAGGTGAGCAGGATGTAAACAGTGTCACTCAATCTCTCCGCTTCTGCGAGAACCTCACCGTTTTAACCTCCGGTCGCCCCCCCATTGATCCAGTGGAAATGTTTACCCCCGATCGAGTCGAACAGGTCTTCCACAAACTCCACAGCATGTTTGATCTCGTGATTGTTGATACCCCTCCCTTACTAGGGCTAGCCGATAGTGGCTTAGTGGCAGCGCAGTGCGATAGCTTAGCCTTAGTCGTCCGTTTGGGCAAAACCAGTCGTTCATCGGTTCTGGCTGCCCTAGAGGAATTAAAGTTTTTGGCTACCCCCGTGTTGGGAGTGATTGCCAATGATGCCCCAGAAACATCCACTCAGGCTCAGAGTTATTACAGCCTTGTCCAGCCGTCGTGACTTGTACCCCCAGCCTTTGGGAAATACTTTGCTACTGCTAATTTTTTCCTGATCGCTTGCTCAGGAGTTAAGCCCAAAAAAAGGTTGCCAACGACCATTCGTCTGTCGCTGGCAACCTTTTTTGATTAGGATAGAAGGGCGAACGATGGGATTCGAACCCACGCGTGGAGGAACCACAATCCTCTGCCTTAACCACTTGGCTACGCTCGCCATCGGTTTATTAATATAGCATAGCCACTGCAAATAGATCTAGTCTCTGAAAATTTTCCTGGTACAGTAGAATCGCGAGTGGAGATTTTTCAACTACTCTTCCATTAGGAACCCTGGGATGACTTGGAATTCGGATTCGCCTTGGCATGAGCCGCCCCGATCGGCAATCAGCTTTAAAAGACTGATATGGACTGGAGGCATGGTATTGCTGGGTTTAGCAGGCATTATGGTGGCTACGAACCCAACCGATACCGCCTATGAACGGTTTGCCACCCAAGAACTGTCAACGTACATCGAAGATAATGTCTGTGGTGGAACGCCGTTGCCGTTTGGGCTGGGCAGTCAATGTACATTTCTGTTGCAGTCTAATCAGCGCCAAATTCAGCATTTGATTGCCAATAGCACCCATCAACGCAATTTCTTGTTCTTTAGCCTGTATACCACCAATCTTTCGCTAGATGACTCGCTGCCCTCGTATCAGGTGGAAACCCTAGGCGTATTCCAAAACTTCCATACCTTTAAGATTCAAGAAAAATCTCAAGGTTAGACCGTTGAGCCACAAGCCTCTTGAAGGGAATAGCCGTTAACCTACCGGACGGTAGGCAGCAGGTAGAAGTAGTTCATCTTACAGATAGAGGATTAATCGCAGAGAACTGATTACTGTCTAGATTAATTACTGCTATTGGCAAAACTTGATGTAGAGCCGATCGCAGCCCTATTGTTATGAACTAACTAAAACATATGCGCTGGGAATTTGGTCGTCGCAGTACAAATGTCGAAGATCGGCGGGGAGCAGGAGTTGCTGGACCCGTCGTTGGCGGTGGCATTGGCGCCGTTATTTTATCCTTGATTGTCATGTTTCTGGGCGGGGATCCAGGGGCAATCTGGGATCAAGGGGACGCCCCCAGCGATCGCGCCCCCACTACCTCAACGCGTACTCCACAATCCACCAGTCAGGATCAACTATCAGAGTTTGTCTCAGTCGTGCTGGCAGACACAGAAGATACCTGGAGTGATATCTTCCAGCAATCGGGTGCTAACTATGTCGAACCAAAACTAGTGTTGTACTCCGGCACGGTAGATTCTGCCTGTGGCTTTGCCCGATCGGCGATGGGACCGTTCTACTGTCCCCGTGACCAGAAGGTTTATATTGATCTGGACTTCTACCAGGATTTGAAATACCGCTATCAGGCTCCTGGCGATTTTGCTCAAGCCTACGTCATTGCCCATGAAGTCGGACATCATGTGCAGAATCTTCTAGGCGTCGCTGATCGGGTGAGATCGCTGCAACAACAGGTTGATCGCACCGATGCCAATCAACTCTCGGTGCGGTTGGAATTGCAAGCGGATTGTTTTGCCGGAGTTTGGGCACATCACGCCCAGCGATCGCGGCAAATTTTGGAGCAAGGGGACATTGAAGAAGCCTTGAATGCAGCCAGTAGTATTGGCGACGATCGCTTGCAAGAACGCTCTAGAGGCTATGTTGTCCCAGAATCGTTTACCCATGGCAGTGCGGCTCAACGTGTCCGCTGGTTCAAACAGGGCATTCAAACCGGTAATCCAGAACAATGCAATACCTTCGCGGCTAATCCTTAATCTGAAATGAGCTGCATTGTCAATGGGACGACTGCGTCGGAATATTTGGACAAATCGTTGGCACGATCGCTGTTTTAGTCAGAGGGTCTTGCCAACCGGATAGTAAACCTTCTAGCTCAGTCTCTAGGGTCTTCAAGCTGGCAATTTGTTGCCGAATCTCTTCCAGTTTCGTCTCTAAATGCACTTTCACTTCGCCACAGGGCAATTCTCCCTGATCGTGAACCTGCAAAATCTCACCAATTTCGGTGAGGGATAGTCCTAAGCTTTGCACCCGCCGGATAAACGCTAGGCGGTTGAGCACGGTGTCAGAAAATAGCCGATAGCCAGCTTCAGAACGTCTGACGGTCGGAGCCAACAGCCCAATCTCTTCGTAATAGCGAATGGTTTTGATTGGCAGACCACTAGCTGCCGCAACTTCGCCAATTTTCAGTAAGGGGGATGAGATAGAAGTGACCATCGACCGATCGTCCTGACTCAATTGTCAATTCTAGAACTTTAATTCTAGAACCTACCTTAGCGGGGTGGTTGTTTCTTGGTCATGCTTAACATTGGCAGACTGGGGCGGGAAGATTGGGGTGGCAAGATGTAAGCAGGGGGGCGTTCAGGCTGTTCTAGCGGTTTCCGGGCTTGCCATTGCCATAAACTAAAGCCGATCGCACCACCAACCGCTCCCAACCCTAAAATTAGCAGTGACCAATGTTCACTCAGTCCGCCGATCGCGACATCTACGGCTCCAGCAGTAACGACAAAACTAACAACAGGTTGCCGACGATAGAACGATTTCAACATGCGAAACTACCCAATGAGGGAATGCAAGATAAAGGACTACTCACTGACTTCAATTGTAATCATTCTATTTCAGAGACAGGAATAGAACTGATTAGTAGCCTGAGCGTCTTGCATTATAAGCAAGTTTCCCGTTATCAAACCGTTCCTAGCGATCGGATCAGTTGATAGTCAATCCCTAAATCACTACTTTTGGATATCTTGACGCAGGCTACTCAAGTCAGTGTAGCGATCAGCGACATTAATCAAGCTCTCGCTGGTCATAGAGGGTAAACTCACCACTTCAACCTGCGTTCCCAGGTAGGTAATCGCATTGACGACATAAGCCAGGTCACCATCACCACTCAGCAGCACCATCGTGTCACAGTGATGTGCCAGGGTCATCATATCAACAGCAATTTCCACATCCAGGTTAGCTTTCTTCGAACCATCGGGAAACTGGATCAATTCTTTGGTCACCACCCGATAACCATTGCGCCGCATCCACAACAAAAAGCCCTGTTGCCGCTCGTTGTTGGGATCAATCCCGGTATAGAAATAAGCCCGCAGGAGCCGACGGTGTCCGGTGAGTTTACACAACAGCTTGGCGTAGTCAATTTCGATGCCAATGTTCAGAGCTGCATAAAACAGGTTGGAGCCATCGATGAAAATGCCGACCCGATCGCAGCCCTGGGGATCCCGATCATTGAAATCATTCGGTAAGTGAATCGGCGACTGGAGAAAGGGCTCAAGCGCCTGATCCGCAAAACTAGATTTGCCGTTAGTGCCCCGTTTTGGTAGTGCCTGCATGATCTCAGTGCTCCTTGTCTAGCGCTTGCAGCAAGTAGGGGTTGTTCAATCAGGATTCTAAAGCTATCTAAGCGCAATAAGTAGGCAGATAGTCAGAATGGGGGATTAAATCAGACCCAGGATATGACTGTGGTATTCGATCGTTGATCGTGATCCACCAAATACCACCGGTTTAATTAGGCATGATTAAATTTATGCTCTGAGGCAATCAATTGGGAGCCCGATCGCAAATTAGCAACAACGTTATGAGTCAGTCTAGACAATGGTAAGAGCAACCTGGGAATAGCAGTGTTCACTACCCCGTACCTGATCAATAAATGAATCTATTAATACTGAATTTTTGGATTTCAACCTTCCATGCTAGAGGCTGGTTCTACTAAAGTAAATCTTTATTTGTCTTCCTTAATATTTATCTGATAAATAAAGATGCTTGTCATTCGGTGACCTTTTGTGACCGATTGCTGCCCTTGCATCTCGTGGAGCAAACCAGAGATCAGGGGACAAGGTCGTTAAGCTGTTGATCCTCCCCAACCCGGGGCAGCCAAGCCATTCAACGCTCCTTTGTTGCTGGTGCGGCGGCGAATTGAGGGGGATCAAAATCTGCTAGCCGTTGCCCAAATAATCCGCCGGCTGGCAACCATCCCTAGTCTTAGCAGTGTTACTCTTCATCCCGCCGATCGGAGTAATCCTCAGACGACTTAGGATCCAGTTCCCAGCGCCGATCGTCTCGCTCCAGCAAAATATCATTGGTACGAAGAAAAGCCTGATCCGCCATTTCCAAGCCCACAGCAGCTCCCAGTTCATCGACAATATCCTGGTCGGGAGTAGATACCGTACCACCCACCGCCTCATCTCCTACGGCATAGGCTTGTTCGTAGTTAGCATCAATGTCGCCACCCGTTAACTCCGGCTCTGCCGCATTAAACTGGCGATCGCGTTGTCGCATGGTACGACCCCCTTCGTTGTATCCCGGTAGGTCATGCACCCCAGTGCCATAGGACTCTGTGTACTCCTGGGGGACATCACCAAAATTCGTATCGGCTTCTACCTCTGGTTCAATCTCATCCTCTACCGGTGCCCCAAAATTGTGCAGACTGGCTTCTAAATCTTCCTGATCGGTAGGACTGACAAATTCCTGTTCTGCTTGATCGCGCATCTTCTGTCTCCTAACTCATCACGCTGTTTGCAGCCTAACGAACTGGTGACAGGCAGAGAATCCACATATAGGTAGAAAAAAGGGGGGAGGCGACTTCTAAGCAGGCAGAACTCCTAGAGTAGTGAGGCACTGGATCTTACTAGAGCTACAGCCCTTGCCAAACGCTCTACCCCCTACCAAGATTGAGACATTACCAAGATGAGGTCTCTATTCATCCACCCATTGCACCGGCTTAGCCACCCCGACCCCATCCGCAGTCGTTGATTGGTTACAGGATCCAGTAGGAACCTGGATCACGATGTAATATAGGTCTTCCGTCGATCGATTCCGCCAGCAGCGTTCACCCTCACAATCAACCCGAATCACGGTACCTTCCTGTACTGGGAAACTGGTGCCATCGACTTGGAACTCACCGGCTCCCCGAATGAAAATGTAAATCTCCTCGTTCACCTGGTGTTTGTGATAGAAAGGCAACGACTTGCCAGCCGGTAGTTTGTTCAGGGAAATCTCGGCTCCGGTCAGATGCAGTAATTCCTTGAGAAAAACTTTACCGTCGGCTTGCAGATCGTGCTGCGGGAGTTGGAAGCTAAAGCGATCGAGGTTAGTTAAGCTCCCCAAATCGATCGCGGCAAAGTGTTCACCTGTCCGAGTCGGTAATGCAGTGGTTAGCATAGAATTTATAACTTTTAGATTGCAAGTTAAAAGTTATAGTAAGTCGATAACTTGTAAAATGCAAGTAAGTTCTCCACGATTTGATGCAGTTTCATGGCAGACCGTCGTTCTCCTTGCCCGATCGCTTGCACCTTGGACTTAATCGGCGATCGCTGGACGCTACTAGTGATTCGCGACATGATGTTTTTTGGCAAACAGCGGTTCGAAGAATTTCTAGAGTCACCCGAAGGCATTTCAACTAATATTCTGACCAGCCGCCTGAAAGCCCTGGAGCAGTTGGGATTGGTCGAAAAAATTCCCTACAGTAATCATTCCCGCCGGATGAATTACCAGTTGACCGAGCAGGGACACAGTCTGCGTCCCGTGCTGATGGCAATCGTGCGCTGGGGGCTCCAGCAGATTCCAGACACCCATACCCGAGACGGTGATCGCACTATCCCTGAATAACCTACTCACGGGAACTATGAGTGGTGATTAGCAGACGATGCCCAGAAATGCCTCTACCGATAGACCTCATTGCAACGTAGCGATGTATGTCAAAATTGCTTACGGTATCCGTCACCCATCCCTGTCGATCGCCGCCCCATGACTAAAGTTATTATTCAAATTCCCTGCTACAACGAGGAAGCCACCCTGGGGCTCACCCTATCCGAATTACCGCGTCAACTTCCAGGGGTCGATCAGGTAGAGTGGCTAATTATTAATGACGGCAGCAGCGATCGCACAGTGGAAGTCGCCCGGAGCAATGGGGTGGATCACATTGTCAACTTTGAACATAATCGGGGGCTGGCAAAGGGCTTTATGGCAGGGTTAGAAGCTTGTCTGAAAGCTGGGGCAGATATTATTGTCAACACAGATGCGGATAACCAATATTGTGCTGCCGATATCCCGAAGCTGATTGAACCGATTCTGCGGGGTGAGGCAGAAATCGTGATTGGTGCCCGTCCGATCCATCAGATCAAGCATTTTTCTCCCGTAAAGAAGGTGCTGCAAAATTTAGGCAGTTGGGTGGTGCGGTTGGCAAGTAAAACCGATATTCCCGATGCGCCCAGCGGGTTTCGGGCAATCAGCCGCACGGCAGCCATGCAATTGAATGTATTTAACGAATACACCTATACGCTGGAAACCATTATCCAAGCCGGACAGCGGGGAATGGCAATGACCTGGGTGCCGATTCGTACCAATGGGTATCTCCGTCCCTCGCGACTGGTTAAAAGCATTCCGTCTTATATCAAGCGATCGATCCTGACGATCCTGTTGATCTTCATGACCTATCGACCGCTCCAGTTCTTTCTGACGCTGGGTAGCCTGCCGTTTAGTGTTGGAACCTTGCTAGGCATCCGCTGGCTGATCCTATTTTTCTTAGAAGGGACTGAAAAAGCCCGTGTTCCCAGTCTGGTACTGGCTGCCATCCTGATTTTAATTGGCTTCCAGTTATGGATTTTTGGGCTAGTTGCCGAACTCCTATCGGTGAACCGCAAGATTTTAGAGGATATTCAATTGCGGTTACGGCGATCGGAAGTGGAGCAGGCAGAGCGAGGGGTAAGGCGATGAGGCAGAGCGGGGAGATGGGGAAAGTCGCTAGTCGTTTTAAGAATTGACCACTGATTACTAAAAGCTGATGACGAAAGATTTGTTTGCCCGTGAGGCGATCGCACAGATTCCCAAAATCCTGACACTGTTAGACCGCAATCCTCATAGCCCAACGTATGGGTGTTTCGATCGCAATTTTTGGCAATACAAAATCATTGACTTTCCCAGTGGTATGTCGCAGGAGTTTGTGCTGCCTCTAGCCCTGGCTTATCACACCGATATTCCTGATAACCCATTTTATCAACAACCTGTGCTGCGGGATTGGGTAGAAGCTGGAATTCTATATGCGGCTCGGAGTGCTCACCCCGATGGTTCTTGCGACGATTACTTCCCATTTGAACGGGCGGGTGGCGCTGCCGCTTTTTCCCTACTGGCTTGCATCGACAGCTACAAGTTAATGGATTTGAACAATCCAGAGGCTTTGGCATTTTTTGAGCGGCGGGCAAACTGGTTAGCCCATCATCATGAAAGCGGGCAGTTAACCAACCACCAGGCATTGATTGTCTTATGTCTGGAGTTGTTAGGAAATCTGCTGAATACCTCGCGATGGGAACAGGAACGAGTCGAGCGGCTGGAGCGGGTATTGTCCTGGCAAAATTCGGAAGGCTGGTTTCAGGAGTACGAGGGCTGCGATCCTGGTTACCATACTCTGACAATTTCCTGCCTGGCACGGATCGATCAACTCCGACCAGATCCCCGAGTCAAGGCAGCCCTTAGCAAAGCAGTTGACTTGGCAGCCCAGTTTATTCATCCCGATGGCTCCTATGGCGGAGAATATGCCAGTCGCAACACGTATAACTTCTTTCCCCACGGGTTCGAGTTGGTCGGGCGTTGGTTACCGACAGCCCTTCAAATTAATGATCAGTTCTTGCGAGGACTAAAAGACGGGTTAGCTCCCTGCTATGCCGACGATCACATCATCGGACACCATACCTGGAACTATCTCCTGGCATGGCGTGATTTTGTCCCAGAGCGCCCCGTCCCCTTGTCCCGTCCTCCTGGGCAGCTCTGGTTGAAAAATGCGGGCATCCTGATCGATCGCCGCGCCACGACCGAACTGTATCTAGCCTTGAATAAGGGAGGGGTCTTTAAGTTATTTCGGGATGGCAAACTGGTCGTTTCGGATACCCAGTTTTCAGTTCAACTCACCCAGGGGCGCCAGCTGAAAAATGCGGTGGCTCATTTGGTCGGCACCTATGAGATTGAAGTGGGTGAGGACACGATCGCAGTCCAGGGGCAATTGGGTTGGGCAAAACAAAAGCAAATGACCCCACTCAATTTAATGATTTTGCGGGTGGTGATGTTGACTGTAGGGCGATTTTTTCCTAACCTGATCCGCAAACTACTCCAAAAAATGCTGATTACGGGTAAAAAGCCTGCCCCTTTCCGCTTCTATCGGCGGCTAGAGTGGCGAAATGGACGCTGGCAGCTCAACGACTATTTGAAAGCTGAGTCTTGGCAAGGAGTGCAAACGGTAGGAATCGGTAGTGATCAAACCTCGATCTATGTGGTGATGAGCCGAACCTTCCAGCGTGGGCAGTTGCAACCCTGGCTCGATCTAACCGCTAAAGCAAAATCTCTCTCTTCTAGAGAAACTCTGCATCTAGAACGATCGCTGTGATGGATGCGGTTAATGGTTACAGCGAGAAGCGCTCTAACCCACCCAGAAACAGCAACCAGACGACAACAATTTGCCAGTGGATAAAGACAGGAATCCAGAGGGAACCCGTCTTCAAGTAGGCGATCGTGCAAATGATGCCCACCAATCCCGCTCCCAATAGAAATACCCGATCGCGGAAAAATAAGGGCGTCCAAGGCAGCAGATGATAGAGCAGAAAACTAAGCCAACTGACCCCAATCCACACCCAGCGGGTCTTGGTTGCTACTCGTTCATGCGGGTGGGGAATGGGCAATACCCGAAACATCAGTTCCTCGTTTAACCCTGGCATCAACACAGCGGCAACCATCACCTGAATGATCGTCCAGGGAGAGAGCTGAGGGGCAAATTTGAGAAACCCAGATAATAGTCCGATCGGCAGGTAGACTAATCCGTAGATCGTTAATAACGCGATCGCCCATCCCCAATCCTGTTGGGTGGGACGACTTGACCATGCTTGAGATACCCGCCACCATAGCTTTCTCATCGTGACTGCCCACAGTAGTTATTAGGTCAAATATTGTCTAACCTCAATTCCTGCTTGCTCCGCTCCCGAACTTACTCAACTTGATGCTATGAAACGCCTGATTTCCATCCTGGTTAGCCTATTCATCCTAGCGGTCATCTACTGGAAGATTGATTTTCAGGGCTTAATCCACGCTTTCCGCACCTGTAACGGTCTATGGATGGCAATCAGTCTCGGTATGGTCATTCCCATTACCTTAATCACCGCTTGGCGGTTACAGCAGTTAATGCCAAAGAGCCAAAGCGGGAGGGGAGATAGGGGGGATGGGGAAGACAAAAGGTTCACTGCCTCACCCTCCTTACCTCCCTCACCCAATCTCACCTTTGCTGAAGCCAATCGCCTGATCCTGGTTGCCAGCACCCTAAACATGGTCTTGCCATCCAAAATGGGCGACATTGCCAAAGCCTACTTCATGCGGGAACGGGGACATTTAAGTGGTTCCCTGTCGCTGTCGCTAGTGATCTTTGAGAAAGCCTGCGATATGTTGTCGCTGTTGCTGTGGTGTGCCTTTGGACTCTTGTTATATCCCCAAAAAGATCTGCTGTTCTGGGTCATGACGCTCAGTGTGGTCGGGGGACTGGTCATCGGTGGATTGTTGTTAGGTTCCCGCCAATTCGCACAACTGTTTTTCTTCGCTGGACAAGCGATCGCGCCGAAGAAATTCAAAACCAAACTAGCAACGATGCAGACCGCCTGGCGAGAAATGCATGATTACTTCTGGGGCGATCGCTGGCATTTTCTCTTAATTGCGGGCACCTCCATCTTTATCTGGTTCCTACATCTGCTACAAATCTGGTTTTTTATTCTGGCGCTGAATGCCTGGGCGCCATTTCTTGCCAATCTGGCATTATCTCCCCTGGCGATTTTGGCAGGGTTATTGCCACTCACCTTTGCTGGAGTGGGAACAAGAGATGCCGCATTGATTCTGTTTTATCAGCCCTACTTTAATGCGGCGACAGCGGCAGCATTGGGAGTGTTATGTACCTCCCGATATTTAATTCCAGCGATCGCCGGATTACCGTTCTTCAATCAATATCTCTCGGCTGTAAAACGCTTAAGGAATGGAGATCGGCTTGCGCAAGTGTCTCGATCGCCCTTAGAATGACCCCGCGATGTTGCCGTACTCCTTAAGCAAAATTTTGGATGATTTGCCTGATCCAAACGCTGGTGATCTGCCCTCATGCCCATCCCTCAGTTATACAGCGTCCTGACTGCTCCGGTAGTCCACTCGTCCCGCTCCAGGACGCTCGTCTGGTTCTATATTAGTCTGGCAATAGCTGCCGTTTTTGCTGGCTGCATCCTCCATGAAGGATTTAGCCACCCGTATATGGTGCAGGATGATGCCCGCCAGCATGTGTTTTGGATGGCACGGTTTCGTGACCCCGAGTTATTTCCCAATGACTTAATCGCCAACTACTTTCAATCCGTAGCTCCCTGGGGATATACCACTCTCTACCGCCTGGTGGCTGGGTTAGGAATTGAACCGATCGTCTTTAGCAAGATCGTGCCTGCCCTAATTCTGCTAGTGACAACGGTTTATTGCTTTGGCACTTGCTTACAAATTCTGCCCGTCCCGATCGCAGGATGCCTTGCCTCAGTGTTGCTGAACCAAAGTTTAGTGATGGCAGATGATGTCAATTCTGGCACCCCCCGCGCGTTTGTTTACCCGCTGTTCCTAGCCTTTCTGTATTACCTGCTCAAAGATGCCCGGTTACCCTGCCTAACCGCGATCGCCCTCCTCGGCTTGTTTTACCCACAGGCGATGCTAGTGGCGTGTGGCGTGATGATTTGCCGCTTGCTGGTATGGTCACAAGGGCACGTGCAGATCAGCGATCGTTCACAGTATCTCTTGTCTAGTGTGGCAATTGTCGTAGGTGGCATGTTGCTGCTGCTCTATAGCCTCAAAGGCGCGGCAGAGTTTGGTCCAGCGCTAACCGTTGCCGAAGCTCGATTAATGCCAGAGTTTTGGGGCGATGGTCGAGCCAGCTTTTTCTCCAACGATCCCTTTAACTACTGGATTGTCCAACCCCGCAGCGGTATGCTGCCCGGTTTTTATCGCTTACTCAAACCCCCATTGATGTTAACTGGACTATTGCTACCCGTGTTAATGTGCTTCCCAGTCCAGTTTCCCCTGGTCCAACGAATCACACCAAAAGTTCAGGTGTTGGCTCAGGTGGTTGTTCCTTCGATCGTCCTGTTTTTTCTAGCTCATGCCGTGTTGTTTCGCCTGCACCACCCCAGCCGGTACACCCAACATAGCTACCGAATCGTCATGACCTTAGCCGCCGGTATCGCCTTAACGGTGTTGTTAGATGCCTTACTCCATTGGGTGAAAGCAGAGCCCAACCAGACCCGATCGTTGACCACCTTAGGCATCACCACAGTCATGACTCTCTTGCTACTCGTTTATCCGGTGACTGAAGAACTGAAGCAATTGCTACCAGGGCTGAAGAATTGCCTACCAACGGAGTTTTTGCCCGGATATGTCGTTGGACGCGATCACAAGTTGTACCAATTCCTTGCCCAGCAGCCGAAAGACAGTATGATCGCGTCCCTCACTGAAGCGACAAACAACCTGCCAATCTTTGCTCAGCGATCGGTATTAGTCGCCAAAGAATATGCGATGCCCTATCACAAAGCCTACTATCAGCAAGTTCGGCAACGGGCGATCGATTTAATTCAGGCACAATACACGCCAATCGCTGAAGTGGTGCAGCGCTTTATCACCACCTATGGCATTGATTTTTGGATTGTAGAGCGGGATACCTTTAAGCCAAACTACTTGAATTCACAAAAATCTTGGTTGTGGCAATACCAGCCTGTTACCCAGATGGCATCCGAGGCGATGCACCACCAAACAGTGCCAGTGGTACAGCAGCTCATGGCTCCGTGTACAGTCCTCCAACAGAAAAAATTGCGGGTACTGGATGCCACCTGTATGACGAAGCAACTCAGTTCATTGAGGTCGGTCAAGTCTTAGAACTCGGCGATCGGCAGATTCACTCCATAGAAGGCAGGAAATTAGGAGATAGCAGATGCTAGTGGCTCAATTACAACACATGCTGAGTACCCCAGCCGACAAGACTCCTCGGTCTCGGATGATCTTCTGGTTTTGCCTCAGCCTGACCTTTGCTGCCGTCTATGGGTTAGCAATTATCCACAAGGGGTTTTCGGATGAGTATGTAGTCCAGGATGATGCCCGCCAGCATGTGTTTTGGATGGCCCGATTTATCGATCCCGAACTATTTTCGGGTGACTTGATTGCCGATTATTTCCAGTCAGTCGCACCTGGGGGATACACAACGCTGTATCGGCTTGCCGCGATAGTCGGCATTGATCCGATCGTCTTTAGCAAGCTTGTGCCGTTGCCAATTCTACTGGTGACAACCGCTTACTGCTTTGGGGTTTGCTTACAAATTTTGCCTGTGCCGATCGCCGGGTTCCTGACCACCTTGCTACTCAACCAAAGTTTGCTCGTTGCCGATGATGTCAATTCAGGTACGCCTAGAGCCTTTATTTACCCATTCTTTCTGGGGTTTCTCTACTACTTGCTCAAAGTGTCGCCTTTACCATGCCTGCTCATGATTGGGCTACTAGGGCTGTTCTATCCCCAGATGATGTTGGTAGCCTGCGGCATGATGATTGTCCGCCTGATTCAGTGGCAAGACGGACGCTTGCAACTCTCCCACGATCGTCGGGATTACCTCTTTTCTGGAGCTGCCTTGCTTGTAGGAGCAGGAGTGATGCTGCTCTATGTCCTAGAAGGCGCTTCTGAATTTGGACCAGCCATTAAAGCGGCGGATGCCATGACCATGCCAGAGTTTTGGGGCACAGGTCGAGCCAGCTTTTTCTCTAAGGACGCCTTCGATTTCTGGGTGGTGTTACCCCGCAGTGGCATTTTGCCCCGGACAAGCAAAATCCTCAAGCCCCATTTAATGCTCCTGGGATTACTGCTACCAGTGCTCATTCGTTGGCCTCACCCATTTCCTTTAGTCCGGGAAGTGACCAACAAAGTCTGGGTGTTTATTCACCTGCTGCTGCCCTCGATCGGGCTGTTTTTTCTGGCACATCTGCTGCTGTTTACCCTGCATCATCCCAGCCGCTATGTGCAACATAGTTATCGCATTGGCATGGCATTAGCGGGTGGCATTGCCTTAACCATTTTATTAGATGCCTTATGTCGCTGGGCGATCGCCAAGACGATTCCCTATCGACGCGTAGTGGCATTAACAGTCGCGATCGTGATTGGCACCTTTATGTTGCTGTTCCCGGTTTCCGATCCCTTGGGTCGGGCGATTCCTAGCTTGAAATGGTTGTTTGCCGGTAATCTGATTCCAGGCTTTGTGACAGGGGGGAAAGAAGAACTCTATGAGTTCTTTGCCGAGCAACCCAAGGATAGTGTGATTGCTTCGGTAGCCCAGGAAGCGAATAACTTACCAACGTTTTCGCGGCGATCGGTGTTGGTTGCGAGGGAATATGCCATTCCCTACCACGTGGGCTACTATAACGAGTTCAAAGAACGGGTATCAGCCCTCATCCAAGCCCAATACAGCCCTAACCCGCGAGATGTGCGTCGATTTATCGAAAAGTATGATGTTGATTTTTGGCTGTTGGATAAACGGGCATTTGAGCTGAATTATGTTAGTCCCAAGTTTTGGATCTGGCAGTATCAACCCACAGCTCAAGCGGCACGGGATAGCTTAAAACAGGGAACAGTCCCCTTCATTGCCCAAATGGCTGAACCCTGTACAGCCTTCAAGCAGGATGGGCTGACGGTCTTGAAGGCTACCTGTTTGGTGGAGAAAGCCAAGCAGCAAGAAGGGTTAGGCAAATAGGGGCAAGTCAGTCTCAAACAGAAAACAGGGGGAGCGCTTGAACGGATGGGGATTTAGGCGGTTGCGATCGCTGCTATTAGTGATCCTGGCGATCGGGATTGGCTTTCGGTTTTTCCACCTCGATCACAAGGTGTATTGGTACGACGAAACCCAAACCTCTCTGAGAATTTCGGGTCACATTAAAACCGAGTTCGTTGAGGAAGTATTTAATGGACGGGTGATCTCCGTTGGGGAATTGTTGCAGCAATACCAATATCCCAATCCCGATAAAACCTTGACTGATGCGATGCGGGCATTAAGTGGGAATCCGGAGCATTCGCCATTGTATTTTTTGCTGGCGCGATTTTGGTTGCAATTCTGGGGCAATTCGATCGCGACGATTCGCAGTCTGTCCGCCATAATCAGCTTGCTCAGCTTCCCTGCGTTGTACTGGCTCTGCCTGGAGTTATTTGCCTCTAAATGGGTGGCAGCAGTTGCCGTAGCCCTGCTAGCGATTTCACCGTTTCATGTCTTATACGCCCAGGAAGCTCGGGAATATAGTCTGTGGACAGTCACCATTCTGCTGTCTTGTGCAACGTTATTACGAGCTTTGCGCTTACAAACGCTGCGATCGTGGGGTAGCTATGCGATCGCGGTGGCATTGGGATTGTATACCCATCCGTTCTCTGTGTTTGTCATGGCATCCCATGGGTTGTATGTGGCATTCATCACGAATTGGGCAAAGGTGACAGGCACTGCCCGCGATCGGGTGCAAGCGCTCCAATCCCTAATTCGTTATCTATTGGCAACCCTGGCAGGAGTGGGGTTATTTGCGCCCTGGCTCTGGGTCATTCTGCAAAACTTTTCGCAATTTGCAGATAATACCCGATCGGTCAGTAATCCCATGCCTGATTTAGTCCAACGCTGGTTTCTTAATCTCAGTCGGATCTTCTTTGATTTGAATCAAGGTCCCAGTTGGATTAATCCAGTGATTTATTTACTGGCAGGGTTAGTGATTTATGCCGTGGTGTACTTATGTCGGCATACCCCTCGTCGCACCTGGTTGTTTGTGCTGACCTTAATGGGTGTTTTGGGATTGGCATTACTGGTTCCCGATATAGTGCTAGGAGGACGACGATCGAATAATGCTCGCTACATTATTCCTTGCATTTTAGGCATCCAAATCGCTGTTGCCTACTTGTTAACCAGTAAACTAACAGCGCTAACAGATAATCGCCATCAGCGTTATTGGCGTTCCACCGCGATCGCATTACTGATTAGTGGCATTTTATCCTGTGCGGTTAGTTCCCAGATGCCCGTTTGGTGGCATAAAAGTTATGCTAAAAGCCGCTACAATCCGGCAGTGGCAGAAGTGGTAAACCAGTCGTTACACCCGGGCGATCGTCCGTTAGTGGTGGCGATCGCCAGTGAAGAAACCTTACCTGGTCAAATCCTGTCCTTTATTCATTTGCTGGATCCGCAAGTGCAATTGCAACTGATCCACGCCCCCCAAATTCCCACCATTCCTGCCACGTTTAAATCAATCTTCCTCTACCGTCCGACCGAGGCATTGCGGCAAGGACTGGCGACTAACTTTAAGTTAACTCCGGTTTATAAAACCTGGTTATGGCAAGCGACTGGGCTTAAACCATAGCATTGAACGTCAGGATGAATTCTGGGGTTGGGGAATAGCCAGGGTGAGATCAAAGCAGGTACGACCAGAGCCAGATTCGACTTGAATGCTCCCGTTGAGATGTTCCACCAATTTTTTGATCAGCGCCAGTCCTAACCCTGTGCCGCCCTGTTTCCAAGGATCGCCACTGGGGACACGATAAAAGCGATCGAAAATGTGCGGCAACGCCTGAGCAGGAATTTCTACACCAAAGTTGGTTACCTGAATGTCTAGACGCTCCGGGAGTAGGTGAGCCGTGACAATAATCTGTTGTCCTGGCGGAGTGTACTTACAGGCATTATTCAGAAGTTCACTGACAATCCGTTCCAGGCTTTTCAAATCAAAACAAATTTCAGCCGAGGCGATCGCGTCGCGGCTAAAGGGCTTGAGGACTAAATGTTGCTGCCGTTCTGCGGTTCGTTCCTGAAATGGTTGAATGAAGGCAACCAACCACTGATGGAAGTCAATCGTTTCTAACGTGATTTGTTTCTTGCCTGCCTCCAGTTGCTGAAGATCCAACAGGTCATTGATCAAATTGATTTCGCGATCGCACTCCTGACTGAGAATGTGTAGGTATTGAGTAAGCTTCTGCTCCTGCTGGGGCGAAGGAGGTTGGGCTAAACACAGGGCTAATATCCGCACCGACATTTTAATGTTCGTCATTGGTGTCCGTAACTCATGGGACACCGTACTCAGAAACTCATCTTTGGTCCGATTTAGTTGTTGCAGTTCTGTAACCGCCGTTTGGAGTTGGGCGGTGCTGTCTCGTAAGGCGGCTTCTGTTTGTTTGCGTTGGGTAATGTTGCTAAACGAGATGGCGATGCCATCTTCTAACTTCACAGCCATATTGCGGAACCAATCGGTAATGCCCTCTGCATCGTAGAATAGCTCTATATCGTGGGGGATACCCGTTTCCACCACCCGAACATACTGCTGGAATAATTCACTATTTTGTTGATTTCCTGGTAGCACGGCTAACAACCGCTGCCCAACCAATTTGGCAATGGGACGTTTCAGCACTTCAGCCGCTTTGGGATTAGCATAAGTCCATTCAAAATCAATGATTTTTCCTGTATCATCCCGAATACTTTTTAAGATGGTAAATGCATCGAGAGAAAGCTCCTGCACGACCCGGAACCGTTCTTCAGTTCGCTTTAATTCGGTAATATCTCGTCCTACAGTTTGAAACTCAACCTCACCCCGTTCATTGATTAATCTCCGATTCACCCATTGGGTCCAGCGAATTTCCCCTTGAGCGTTAATCACTCGGTTTTCAATCGTCACTGTAGGATTTTCGGCATTGAGTAATTGCAACTTTTGGTTAACGGTGTCTCGATCGGGTTCATAAATGACAGGATGATAACTTTTACCAATCATATCGCTCCGCTTCATGCCGAAATAACGACAGTAGGCTTCATTGACGAACAAGACGGTGCTATCGGGGGAAAATCGGGCAATCATTTCTGTTTGATCTTCAACGATCACTCGATGTTTAACTTCATTTAGCTGAAGTGATAGATCAAGGTTTGATAAATGCTTGATTGGTGGCTGAGTAGATTGATTTAGATAATTCTGTTGAATTGCAATCCCCAATTGTAAAGAAATTTGCTGGAGCAGTTTTACTTCCAGTGGTTGCCATCGTCGGGGATGATGGCACTGATAGGCAATGATTTGCCCCCATAGTTGATGATGGCATAAAATTGGCATAGCTAAACTGGCACGTACCTGAGCTTGCCCGAAGAGTTCTAGATGCTCTAGTTGCAGTGCATGAGTGTAGATATCTTCAATGATGTAATTCTGTCTCTGTTGATAACGTTCCAGCTGGGGAGCTTGACAGTCAAACTTCTCGATCAACTGGCTCAAGTGAGCTGAACACTGACTATCGGGGGATTCGGCGCTGATGGCTCCCTGTCCTACTGCGGCAAACTGATAGATCACGACCCGATCGCTGTGCAGTATGGCTCTGGTTCGATCGACGGCACAGGTAAAGATTTCATCCAAGCTAGATAATTGCTGAATTTGGAGAGTAATGTCGGTTATCTGCTCCAGAATTTGTGCTAAAGCGATCGTAGTAGCAGGGGAAAAACACATTATTGGGTGTGAAAACCATGTCATCTATTTTATTGTGCCCAGATCAAAAATCCTAGCCTCTAGGACTACTCCCCTGACCTCGGCTAGAACCAGAAATGGAGCTTTATTTTACTTCTCTAAAAAAGTATCTGAGGAGTCCGAAAGCTTATTTGAGAAGTCTGAAAGCTTATTTGAGAAGTCCGAAAGCTTGTTTGAGAAGTCCGAAAGCTTGTTTGAGAAGTCCGAAAGCTTATTTGAGAAGTCCGAAAGCTTGTTTGAGAAGTCCGAAAGCTTGTTTGAGAAGTCTGAAAGCTTATTTGAGGAGTCTGAAAGCTTATTTGAGGAGTCTGAAAGCTTGTTTGAGAAGTCCGAAAGCTTATTTGAGGAGTCCGAAAGCTTGTTTGAGAAGTCTGAAAGCTTATTTGAGGAGTCTGAAAGCTTGTTTGAGAAGTCCGAAAGCTTATTTGAGGAGTCCGAAGGGCTGATTGCCCTTGAATCAACGATCGCAGACAGCTCACTTAAAAAGATTTACGGAGGAATGAGCGATTACGACTAGCAATTATACGGATTACTGAATTATTTTGGCTTAGAGAATATCACGGTTCTCGTTGCCTCCACGCTACAGCTACGGTGAAACAGTCATCCGTTCACGACAGACACTGGAGGTGTTCTAACAATGGTGTATCAGAAACGCAATTCCACAATTTTAGAGAAAGCACTGGCACGATTACAGGGCTTAGAATCTCTTAATCCTCAGCTAAATCTGGGCAATGGGCTAACGTTACAAGACTATGCCACCCTGATTAAGCTAGCGCTGCAACAACTACAAGCCTATAACATCTCTCTAGCTGCCGCCGATCGCGATCGGATTGAGTTTGCAGCAGCAGAAGCCTCGGTGGCGGATCTGTCTTCCCGGTTGCTGAGTGCAGTGGCGGCGACCTATGGCAAAAATAGTAAGGAATATGAAATCGCCGGTGGTAAAGTCCGGACAAACTATAAGCGATCGACCAAACCAGCCCCTTCGACCACATCAGAAACAACGTTATCCGATCTGAACTTCCTGGATACCGACCTATTGAATGATTCTTCCAGGAATGGGACAAAAGCAAGCCTGGGATAGCGCGATCGATTTTACTTTTCCTGGGTCCAATCCTCTAACAATAACCCTGGAACCTGGGAAAAGTCTCGATAATTCCGTGTAACGACAATTGCTTTAATAGATAGCGCAATTGCAGCAATTCTTACATCCTTTTGCAACCGTCTCTTTGCTAATGAGGGCACTTGCGCCAGGATTTGTTGATAGCATACTCCAGCAGCCTAATCAAAATCTGCTATAAATACATGTTTACATAATGAAACTGTACGGTTCAATTTGCTATATAACCGTACCAGAGCAGGGATGTCATTGGGATTATCATTAAGCCGCACTACCCAGCCATTAAATAGTTCCTGAACTGTCACAATTGTAATAGCAACATCTGTGCCTACTTCAGCTACTCGGCGGCTTACCTCTGGCTGTCCTGTCAAAAGTAATGAAACATGATCAGTATCTAAGATCCAACGGTTCATGCTAAATCATCTCGATCTCGTTCTGCCTGTAATTCTGCTGCTATTTCAGCGAATTCAGCATCTCCCTCAAACATACCGATAAATTCAGTCCAGGGATTCTCACGATCGCTCGGCTTTAAGGAAACTTCGAGCGGTATCACTTCAACCTGACTCAAACGATCGTTGACTAATGCTTGAATAGCTACTAGCGCTTCATTACGGCTATCTGCTTCTACTCGACAATCTGTTAATTCAGCGATCAATGCAACCGTTCGCCCGGTTTTGGTTTGTTCTAGCAAAATATGCAAATTCAACGTGGATAGAGAGGATGGCATGATGTTCATCGTGGCTCGAATTAGAGACCTGATAGCTTGCTCAGCAAAGCTATGGTCATTCTAGCAACCCTATCCCAAACTCTATCTATGTAGAGATCATGCTAATCTCAACAGTAGTTCTTTACCACGATCGCTCATGGGTAGCCAATCCACCGCCAAAACCATCTTTCTGCTCATCTCCATGGTCGGCTGGCTGATTGTCGGTGCTGCCCTCATGTATCTTTCACCCTTCATAGCAGATCTCGTCGTCTCCTCCGATCTGACCCATCTCTGGATGACTAACCTCAGCCGAGGGGGTTATAACCCCATGTTAGCTTGGGTCGGTGGCGGCACTGCCCTTGTAGCAACCGTATTGGGTAATATTATTTGGTATCAACGCTTCGACGGTAAGCTGTAGAGCGATCGTTAGAAAGCCATCTCAACAACGAGCCTTCATAAACACAGCGATCGCTTACTCTAATGAGTCTCTAACCAAGCCTCAAGGTCGGCAAGGCTAGAGAAATTCAACAGGGCGATCGCCAACGCTTCTAGCTGAGGCAGGCTTAACTGAGCAATGCGATCGTGGGTGCGATCGGGAAATTGTCCAACTCGTTGCTCTAGCAGCAGGAGAATGAGCGATCGCTGCCCTTCCTGTCGTCCTTCTTGAATGCCTCGCTCAAAACCAATCTCTTCAATACTGGTGATATATGGCACCTTACGTTCCTCCTCATAAGCCTTCAACTCTACCCAAAATGCCTGCTTTAACCCCTCTGGCAAGATCATAACCCAGTCAATGAACTTAAACAGATTCAGAACTTCTCGACGGCTGTACCCCGCTTCATACAATCGGCGCACCAAGCTCAGCTTCCACTCCTTGCGATCAGTCGGCTTGCGTTTGGTTTCCTGCGCCTTGAGATGTGCCATGACTACGGTAGCAAAAGGGTTATGGCTGGCTTCTAATTCTGCCCATCGTGCCTGGTAGTCCAACAACTTTACGGTATCGAATTGAAATGACAATTGCGTTCTGCCATAGCTAAACTCGTAACGGTTCGGTCGCCAATCTTTCTGACTATCACACAAGATCGCTAGGCTCACCGCAGGCTGACGAAATCGATCAAAAATCCGCAGTGCATAGATAAACATTCGTTCGGCAAAATTTGCTTCTGGTTTCGCTTGTACCTCAACATGCAGCAGTAAAAACAACTCTTTGCCTCGCTTACGCCAGACTTTGACTAAAAGATCCGCATAGCGTTTGCCAATTTCAGTATCTGGAGCAATCTGCTGAAATTCTTTGTCCAAAAACTCTGGTGGTTTCTTCCAGTCAATCAGACGATATAAATCTGCGAATAAAAACGCGATCGCGTCTGGAAAATATTGGCGAAGAATCTCTTTCCAAGGGGAATCCTGGTCGGTGCAGGCTGCCATTAGCAAACAAGGTGAAGTGGTGCAATCGTACCATTCATAAACATTAATGGATGAGCGAATAGAGCAAAAAATGTCCGAATGTCAATCAGATATAAAGGATCATTCCGGAATTTTTCTAGCCAACGCGAATCTACAATACAACAGTGGGCTCAGTTGGGGGAGAGAACAATGGTAGCAACGTTACGTCATACGATCGCAGCCGTAGGATTCCTAAGTGCCAGTGTGATTAGCTCAGGATGGGCGATCGCCGCTCAGGCAGAATCAACTTCCCTTAATCAAACTGCCCTGATGCAACAAGCGACCGACCTGCGATCTCAAGGTGCTACCGGACTCAAAACCTTTCTGCAACGCCATGCCACCGACCTGCGTCCCGGTCAAATTCCCCCCACTGCCCTCCGGGAAGCCCTGGATCATCTGTGTCAGCAGAAAGATTGTTACACCTCCCAGCTTTATTGGTATACCGATTTAGCTGCCGCTAAAGCTGCCGCCCAAGCGACCGGAAAACCGATCTTATCCCTCCGACTACTCGGACGCTTAGATCAAGACCTCAGTTGTGCCAATAGCCGCTTCTTCCGAGTTGCCTTATATCCTAATACCCAAATTTCTCAGCGTCTTCGCGATCGCTTCATTCTGCACTGGGAATCCGTCCGTCCCGTTCCCAAAGTAACAGTAGATTTTGGCGATGGGCGCGTGATGGAACGCACCATTACCGGCAACAGTATTCACTACATCCTGGCTCCCGATGGGCGACCGATCGAAGCCCTCCCCGGACTGTACGGTCCGCAAGCCTTCCTGCAACAACTAGAACAGGCAGAGCAAGCCGTTAAACAATACCAGCAACAGTCGCCAACGGAACGCAACGAATGGCTGCAACGCTACCACCGCGATCGCTTAGTACAACTGCAAACTCGGTGGTCAGCCGACCTGGCACAACTGGGCATCACCACCAAACCCCAACTCACAGACCAAGCGGTTCCCGCCGGACAACCACCCAGTGCTGCCCTGGCTGGACAAATTGCCATGACCAAAGCAATGGTCGAAAGTCCGTTAATTACCAACCTCTTGCGGGATGTCTCGCAAAACCAGCAAGCCTTAACCGATATCACCGACAAAACTGCCTGGGAAAAGTTAGCCACTCTCAACGCCAACCAAGCCCGATTAGATGCAGCCAGTATCGCCTTACTGCGAACCAAAAAAATTGGCACGGCGACCCAACCCTCGGTAGATAGCCAGTCCTTCACTCCCGTCATTCAGAAATTTGAAGCCGCGATGGCACTGGATACAGTCCGGAATGAATACCTCTTACATAGCCAACTGCATCAGTGGTTTATTCGCGGCACCAGCACCCGGAACGTCGATCGCTTAAATGATCAAGTGTATAGCTCACTTTTTCTCACTCCCAAAGACGATCCCTGGCTAGGCTTGATCAGCCAAGACGAATTCAGTGGCATCGAACACGATGGCATCCGGCAGTAAAACGAATTTGGTGCCAGAAATAACCTCTGGCACCAAGAAAGACTTTATCTTACCTGAGCAGATTCAACCCATTGGTTAATCGCCGCTCCTAATCTATTTCAAATTCTTTTTGGATTTAGGTTGGGCTACCGCTTCATCCGTCCAACCACTCTCGATCGCTGCATCTGGATTGAGCGATCGCGGGTTAGATAAAGTCATGTCTGCCGTTGTAGGGTGATAAATCACAATCACTTCCATCTCGGTATTGCTCACATCCACCGGGATCTGGAGTTGCAACACCCCATCCTCACCCACATAAGTATTGAGCTTGATACTCTGCATTCAGGTTCTCCCTACCATTGGACAGTGACACTGCTCTTAACATACCCCAGACATGCATTCCCAGAACGGACCTCACGATCGCGGGGTAAAATTCTCATCTTCCGTTCCTCACAGAAAACCCAGCTCTTCAATGACCCTCTGTGACTTTCTCTAACCCTCGCCTTGTCCCTTCCCCAGACATCCAGCTTGTTGCAAACAACTTATTCTTTAAAGTTCTGTAAAGAAATCGAAATCTCTGCATAAAGCTAACCCCGCGATCGTATGAGTGTTTAGTTGAATGCAGCAGTAACTTTTGCAATGCCAGAATCTATGGCTGCATCACGAACCCCCAACTCTACCTGTAACATTCGGAGTAATCAAAAACTATGACCTACGTCTACAATGGCTCTTCCGGTAACGATTCCCTCAACTACTTTGGTAGTGAAGTATTGTGGGCAAGTGGAAATGCTGGCGATGACTTTATCTGGGGTAATAATGGTGACGATACCATCTATGGCGATACTGGCAACGATACATTGAAAGGATGGTATGGGGACGATCACATCTATGGTGGCGACGGCAATGATACTGTAGAAGGTGAGTATGGCAACGATACCCTAGATGGCGGCGATGGCAACGATGCTATTTATGGTGGAGATGGCAACGATTCCATCGATGGCGGTTGGGGTGATGACACCATTTATGGTGGTGATGGTAACGACACTCTAATTGGTGGTTATGATGCCGACACAATCTATGGTGGAGATGGCAATGACTTCATCGACGGTGGCGTCACAGTTGGCTCTAGTGTTGTCAGTAATTATCTAGATGGTGGGGCTGGCAATGACACCATTTACGGAGCCGATGGAGCCGATACCATCTATGGAGGCACGGGCAATGACTGGATCTCTGCCCTGGATGGCAATGACTCTGTAGATGCCGGTACAGGCAACGACACTGTTTATGGCGGATATGGCGATGATTCCATCGACGGCGGTGATGGGGATGACTTCATTAGTGGTGGAGATGGCAACGATACTCTAGTTGGTGGTTATAACAGTGACACCATTTATGGTGGTGATGGTAATGACCTGATTTATGGTGGTGTGACTAGTGGAGTCTCCAGTGTAATTGGCGATTATGTAGATGGTGGGGCTGGTAATGACACCATTTACGGAGCCGATGGAGCCGATACCATCTATGGAGGCACAGGCAATGACTGGATCTCTGCCCTGGATGGCAATGACTCTGTAGATGCCGGTACAGGCAACGACACTGTTTATGGCGGATATGGCGATGATTCCATCGACGGCGGTGATGGGGATGACTTCATTAGTG
>VRZD01000060.1 GCA_016743235.1 Pantanalinema sp. GBBB05
AAAGGGTTGCTACAGGAAGGGCACAGTAAAGAGAACAGGTCGAGGGAACAGCGATAGGAGGAAGGGGGGGGAGTGAGAAAAGAAGGTTACGAGAAGAGGATAAAGAAGGAAGTTATGCGGAAGGAGTTATCGGGGAGAGCGTAGCGAAAAAGATGGGGCAGGAGGGGTAGCCAAGTGAGGGAAGAGAGTAAAAGAGTTGGTAGTCTGGATAAGAGAAGAGGTTTATATGAGCATCAGTCTCACACCCGACCAAGAACGCTTTGTGCAAACCAAACTTCAAGCTGGCAAATATCGCTCTGTCGAAGAAATTTTAGAAATTGCGTTGCGGTTGCTTGATGAGTACGATCGTTCCGAAGCAGAGTGGGTTGAAGACGTTAGAGTCAAAATTGATGCCGCGATCGAAGCCTCAAACCATACGGCTCCCATTGATGGCGAAACGTTTGTCAATGGCATTCTAGAGCGGTTTCAGCAGGCAAATCAGACATGAGCCGCTATGTTATTAATGTTCTTGCTAGCCAAGACCTGAACGAAATCGCTGATTATTTTGCTGAAAACAGCCTCGAAGCGGGTGAGAAGTTCTTTCGTGCTTTTAATCGCAAGTGCCAACAACTCATTACTTTCCCCAATAGTGGAAAAAGCTATGCAGTGATTCGCCCTGGACTTAGAGGACTATCTTTGGAAGGTTACATCATCTTTTACAGAGTGCTGGATGACGGTATCGAGATTCTGAGAGTTGTGAGCGGTCGCCGTGATTTCCCCCCTCTTTTTGAGGAATCCAACTGAGGTGATTTCCACTGAGAAGCCTGAAGAAGCGTGGCAGCATAACATTATTTTTATATGGATGGAACAGAGGCTATTCGTAAATATTCAAAGTTATCTGCCGCTGCGCAATTTCACAAAGCCGACTGTATTGCTTATCAGCTGATGAGTTATGATCTTTCACTATATTTCAGAAGTCCCGAGTTTCCCTACAATGATTGGTTGGAAATTCTTTCATGGTTTGATGCGCGTGAGCGAACGATTGAGCCAGTGCAACTTAAGAATGCACCTTATCTCAAAAAAGACTGGTTTATTCCAGTTGGGAAATATGGTCTTTTCTGCTCTCTAGTAGAACGTCATCCTCGCTATCATTTTGGGGATGAAGAAGCGTATTGGGAATTCTATATTGACTGTGGCAGTGGGTTTGGCTTGCGTCAGTTTTTCGGATTTACTCTGTGCTATTGTGCATTGAGCTTAATTCCTGAGACAAGGGTATGGGATAGGGGAGAGTACTTCGACGATCTCTATGCCAATCCACAGGAGTTTCTCAAAAAAGTTAATATGCTCATTGATAATGATGATCTATATAAAAGACACAGAGCCAGAGTCAAGATGCAGCAACTAGGGGTAATGGATGAGAACTTTCAACTGATTCCTGACCCCCATGTGCTAAAACTTGCCGCTCAAAGTGACCTCTATGATGGGTAGTGTTGTTGCTAATCAGCTAACCTCTGTTGCACCGATCGCGCTCCGTCTGGGTACTCTTGTAAGAATTGGACTATTCCTACTTAATTGTCTTTATTATGTCTTGTGTCAAAGGCAGACCTTGGCTCATAGCTGTTCTCATCCTTGTAGGAATAATTAGTAGCAGTGGTTTCCAAGATGGATTGGCTGTACCTCACAGTTTGGAAAAGTATAAGATGACAGAACAACAGGACAATGAGGTAGCAGCCGACTTTACAAGACCTTGGGGGAATCGTCGGGGGATTGAGTCAATCGATCGCAATGCAACAGTCGTGTTGGTTAAAGCTCCCTTGGATGCTCTTTCAGATGTTCTTGCTACAACCGCGATCGAAACTCGTCGGAATGTCCTGGGTTCTGAAATTGAATCATCCGGTTATTTTGAGCTGGCCTACCAAATCCGTGGACAAGCGTGGTCAATCATGGTTCCCGACGATCGCATAGAACCTGTCAATACTGGAGGAGCGATCGTACCTAGTGCGGCGCAGCTTTCCCAGCAATTGCAACAACCTGTGATTAAATTTGATGTCAGCGATACGGCTGGCGTACTTGGCTACGAGTTATTTGAGGGTGGAGAAATTGTTGAGTATTTTGCCGGGTCAGAAGATGAATCAACTGATTGGTCTGATGCAGATGGCTTACCGACTCAAAGGTATGTATTAATGCCATATCCGGATGATGATCCTGAAGCAAAACAGGTTGCCTATTTTTGGTCACGGCGTCGAAAGGTGACGGCAAAGGAGATTGGCAATATTTGGAATTTTGCAGAGCGATTTATGCGTGAGTCCGGTGCTTATGATCCTGCTATTGATGCAGCCTATCTGTTAGGCTCCTATTCTCTGAAGCGTGGGGGACGTTATCAAGTGCAGAATCTAGGGCACACTCTGGTGCTCAGGTCTAACCGGAAAGTAACGGCAGTGCCTGATTTAATCAGGGTTGATTACTTCAGGTTTGGTAATTAAAACCAAGGGAAGACATAGCTGTCTAAATGGGAAATCACGAATTCTGCAAGATCTCAGGATCGCGAATAGATCTGTGCTAGGTTGTGATCAATTTTTCTACCTCTGTCTTGATAACAATGCTGAAGGTCAGTAAGTTATATCCGATATTGCTGAGTGGGTTATGCCTGTACTCATTCAGTTACGCGGTGGCTCGGGTAACTGTGCTGCAAATGGTGGAACAGTATGCCGGGGTAGAGGGTAGAGGCAAACCCAGACAAGACTATATTGCGAAGAAAGATTTTCCTGCCGGAGCCGGATGGGAATATCAATTATTTCTGCCCTGCATCAAAGTTGAAGAGGGAATTGTCAATTTCTTCCACAATCTGTGATCTTGAGTAGATTGAAGACGTTTCCAGCAACGGTTATTTCACGATCGCGATCGATTGGAGAATGCGTTCATATTCAGCGCGATCGAGAGCTTTACACGCTTCATGAGTGCCCTGGTCAGGCTTGAACTGCAAAACCGGAGAAAGCATCACCGGATTGCCTTTGACTGGAATGAAGCTTTGAACTGAGCGTCTACCCTCATAGACTTCCTCATACATCTTGATCGTTCCTACTGCCGACTCCACCTGCCCGATTTGTTTTAATCGACGTGGTCCATCCTGAGAAGAATTAATCACAAAACAAGCTCCGTCTTCTCCCTGGTAGAAGATCGAATACCCCGTATCATCGTCGCCGTTGGTTAGTTTTACACTCTCTCCATCCGCACTGACGACCCGAAACCCTGGCGGCAGATAGGTTGGAGCCACGATCGGAATCGGTAATTTCGTTAATTTTGCCACTTGGGCTGGAGATAAGCCAGGTCCTGCCTCAGCCCTAGAAGTTGATTGAGCCTCCACTGTAGGAGCTGGAGTGGACTGTACAGGTAAGCTTGTATTCGACGGAGTACTACAACTGACTAGCATCATCACAGCATTGCTACTGAGAACAATTAGTTGTCGCGAGAGAAATTTTGGCATAGTGGATGATTCCTTGAACTGTGTCTACCAGATGGCAAATATAGATTCCTACAGACGGCGATCGCAATTTCCCGGAAACCTACCAATTTGCATCAATCATATGGGCACACTGAAAAAGATCCCTTTTGTCTAGGATGCAACATGAAGAAAAATATTTGGCAGAGCTTACTCCTGTTAGCGGTTTCGGCAGTAGCGTGTCAGATTGCGGTTGCACAACCAACGCCAGCATCTACGGCACTGCCAATGACAATTAGCACTGGGGAAGGCATGTTCAGTCTAACTGTGCCGGATACTGATACCACCCGCCCCGCCTATGGTGGCAGGTTGAGAGTTTATGATGTCCACATTGCCAAGATGTTTGAGGTGACGCACTTTATGTGTGCTTCTGGGCGGCTGTCACCGGGTACGATCTGGTCTTACTCCGCTGGCGGTGGCTCGGTCAATATGGGTAACTTTACGATTAGCTGCAAATTGGCTAATGATATTGCGATCGCGTATGGGTTGGGTCAACCAGAACAAACGCCAATTTATTTCTCGGCTGAGGAATCCGGTGGATCGTCTAGAACCATGAATGTCCCCATCTTAAATATCACAGGTGGAAAAGTCGATCAGTGGATGCGCTTTACCAACAATTTTAGACCCAGCAATTAAGGCTGACGACTGGCTTCCCACCCTAAAAGCATCACCTTACGGTCGAGTCCCCAGCGATATCCCCCGAGTTGCCCCGACTCCCGAATCACGCGATGACAGGGGATTAAGTAGGCAATGGGATTGCTCCCGATCGCATTGCCGATCGCTCTGGCAGCCGTGGGTCGCCCAATCGAGGTGGCTAATCCTTGATAGGTGGCAATTCCGGCAAACGGAATTTGCAACAATGCCCGCCAAACTTGAATTTGAAAATTAGTGCCTTTGACATGGAGCATCAAAGGCGGCTGATCAAGGCTAGGAGTAAAGATGCGATCGTGGATTGCCTGCGTTACTTGTGGGTCATAAATCATTTCAGCCTGGGACCAGGCAAGGCGTAAATCATGGGCAGCTCTGGTTTCATCGGCATGATCCAAAAACTGTAAATTACAAATGCCCCGCATTGTTGTCGCAATTAAACAATGCCCAAACAGGGTGTTGTGAATGCCATAGCGAATCTGTAATCCGGCGCCTCCCACCTTAAATTCGCCGGGCGACATCGCTTCTAATTTGACAAACAGATCGTGTAACCGCCCTGGACTGGATAAGCCTGTCTCCATCGTTAAATCCAATAGGCTCTTGGTTTCCGTAATTTTTGCTTTGGCATATTCAACCGTGAGATATTGAGCAAAGCGTTTGGGACTAATTCCAGCCCAGGCTGTAAATAACCGCTGAAAGTGGTACTCGCTAAGCTGGACATGCTGAGCCAGGGTCTTCAGGTCCGGTGGGCTTAACTGATGGTGCCGCATAAACGCGATCGCTTTCGCCATGCGGTCATAGGTGTCGCTATTGTCAGTTATGTTAGTAGCTAGTGGTTCCATCCTGTCTGCCCATGCTCACATCATCACGTACTCCTCACTGTACCGATTGTTGGGAGACAACACCACCCGATTCTTGCGATGGCTGATGGTCAGGAATTAGCTAACTTTGATGATGACAACTCGATCGGGAACGGATAAACTAACTTGATTATTGTTCAGTTTGAGTGAGGCACTCTTCAATGTTCCATCGAGTTCCAAACTATAGAGCGTTGCACTGCGAACCGGCTGATTAAACTTGACAGTGACCGGCATAGCAGGTGGTTGAATTAGCCGGGGTGGATTACTACTTGTGTCGTAACTAGAGACTTCATGCCAGAGGGCTAAATAGAAACTGCGATCGCGCTTTTGTAGCAATAATGAATGCACATCTTGAGTGCGATCGTAGGTGGTCACAATGCCCGAATTGGGTTCTCGGTAATCTTTAACGGGTTGAGAGGTAATCTGATAAGCCAATTGACCAGGAGTAAAACTTGCCCCAGAATCTTGCAGGAATTGAATTAGATTTTTCATCGCTAAATACGCTGGTTTGGGGCTTAAATCTTGCCGTAATAACCCAAAGTTCGCCTCTCGATTGGTGCGATCGCGATCGACGAATTCATCAACAAACTCATAGGCACAGGTACGGGGAATTCCTTTACTAAAAAATTCCAGAAACAATCGCGGCAGATACTTGACTTGAACTGCTTCCGAGATACCACCCTTATAAGTGGAATAGCCTGTTTCGGTGGCAGCCATTGGTTTTGGTTGAAAGGGAGTGCGGTAAACATCAAATAAATAAGGATGTTCGCCAATGTGGATGGAGGGAAAATTACTATTCCAGTAGTATTTTTGAATCGTGTTGTAGTCGAAGGGGGTATTGAAGGGATTGCCACCCGGATAAGGGTGAAAGTTGCCCCAATCGACGGCTGACGCCAAACTACCAGGAGCCAAAGGATTCGGTTTGCCCGCACCAGGATCGTAGGTCACACCCAACGAAGGACCAATTACCTTAATCGCTTGAGTGGCGGGGTCGCGTTTGATCGCGGCATATAAATCTTTCTGAAATGCCATTAATCCCGACGGAAATCCTTGCCCTTTGTACTTTTTATTGAAGCGAGAGGCATCCCAAAATAAATCAGCTTCATTCGGTCCTTCTACTGCATCAATCTTGGCTCCAGCCGCATTACTCGTTTTAATTTGATTGACGATGTCTTGAATCGTGCGATCGTTGCCATCCGTGTAATTGGGCACATCCGCCACGATCGTCATCCGAATATTCTGTTTGCCCAGATCCTGGGCTCGCTCTTGATACAACCCATCTCGCACATGATGAATGCCAGATTGCACCAATTTTTGTTTCACTTCGGGATAGCGTTGAGCGTAGGGCGTGTCTGTGTAACTCCAGTGGGTTGTCACACAAAGACTATCCACAAATTGATTGGTAGAACGAGCTGTGACTGAATTTGCCGATGGCGTTTTATCTGCGATCGCCTGGGTTGTTACTCCAATCACAAGGAATAGGGAAATCGTCCACAGCATCAGCCGCTTACGGTTTAGGTGCATAATTTTCTTTCACCAAATCGATAGTGTTAGGTCTGCTGTTGGTCCTCTTTATTGTGCTAACCAATTCCGACTTTTTCCAGTCCTTAGCGTCGATCGAGTCGTTGATCAGGGGATAGGTTCAACAATTAATCTTTTGAGTAGGTAGCCCAAATTAAACTTAAGATGGGTTAGTAACGCATCAAATCCTTTGACAGCATGGGTTACGCGATCGCTAACCCATCCTACGAAAAGCCTGTTTATTGATGACTATCTACTTATGTAGATTCTAAGGTCGGGCAAAGTTGGTATGAAGTTATTCTCTTATGAAGAGTACTGATAGCGTTAAATCACTGCTGGCTTGATTGCTTAAGAATTTTAATGAATATATGAATTTAAAAATCTTACTAATTGCCAAAATTAGCTAAGAGGAGCAGGCACATCTAGCATATTAAATTAATGTAAAGCAGCTTTTAATTCTTGCTAGCATTCTCCCATGAGGTGGCATGGCAATCGAGGGCAGAGAGATTTCAGTTGTGGTAATGCTCTCACTCAAATCGTTAATCTTTCTAGGGGGATCCGGCTATTTTCTCAACCAGACGATAGAATTAACCGTTGATCCGTCTCGGTTTCCGGTTATGGCTAAACTGATTTTGATTCGACACGGACAAAGCTGTTGGAATGCGGAAAACAAATTTACCGGTTGGGTCGATGTGCCCCTCAGCCATACAGGGTTGAAAGAAGCGGCACTGGCGGCAGACCGATTGAAGTCGATCGCGGTGGATGTGTGTTTCACCAGCATGTTAATCCGGGCAATCCAAACCGCAATGATTTGTCTAGTTGAGTCAGATGCGGTCCGACTGCACGGCAAAAGTCCGGTAATCCACCATGAAGCTGATGATCCCGACTGGCATGGGTGGGACGCTCATAGGGGGGATCCCCAAGAAGAGATTCCCGTTTTTCCCTCCGTGGCTCTGGATGAACGGTTCTATGGGGATTTGCAGGGCTTAAATAAAGCTAAAACTGCGGAGAGATATGGGGTAGAACAGGTTACACTCTGGCGACGATCCTATTCCGTTCGTCCACCGGGAGGTGAAAGTCTGGAGGATACCGTTGCTCGCACTGTCCCTTATTTTCAGCGTCGGATTATGACCCATGTGATTGCTGGGGAAAATGTGCTGGTTGCGGCACATGGCAACTCTCTGCGATCGATCCTGATGAATCTGGAGCACATGAGTCAGGAGGTGATTCCGCTCCTGGAGTTAGCCACTGGGGTACCGATCGCCTACGAAATTAGTCTAAACGGCAAGATTGTCAGCAAAATGATTATGGATGATCAAGCGAGCCTGGTTGTGTAACCCCTATGATTTTATTGCAAGGTTGAGCGTGGAAAGTCCAGGCTCAACTTTATGATGAATTACGGCAACCTGTTGAGACGCAATCGGGTTCAAGACGTTTGAGGATAAGCTGATGGATACCGCCGCACTTTGGCAACGCTACCAAGACTGGCTTTACTACCATGATGGCTTAGGGCTATACCTGGATGTCAGTCGCATTCCCTTTGATGATGGGTTCGTTGCGGCTATGCAGCCTAAGTTTGACCAGGCTTTTCAGGCGATGACGGCTCTGGAGGGCGGCGCGATCGCCAATCCTGACGAAGACCGGATGGTCGGTCACTACTGGTTGCGTGATCCCGATCTGGCTCCCAACGACGCTCTCAAGCAAGAGATTCTCGCCTCTTTAGACCACATTGCTACTTTTGTAAAGCAGGTTCATGCAGGAGAGATTCATCCTCCCACCGCGCCTAAGTTTACCGATATCCTCTCTGTTGGGATTGGTGGCTCCGCCCTAGGTCCTCAGTTTGTGGCAGAAGCTCTGGCTCCACTTGATCCCCCTCTGGCAATCCATTTTATTGATAATAGTGACCCAATCGGCATCGATCGCACCATACAGCACATTGGCGATCGGCTCAACAGTACCCTGGTGATCATCACCAGTAAATCGGGCGGCACTCCCGAAACCCGCAATGGCATGGTCGAGGTGAAACATGCCTATACTCAGCGAGGGCTGGACTTTAGCCAACATGCGGCGGCGATTACCATGCCCGGCAGCCAAATGGATCAGGTAGCTCAGCAGGAAGGCTGGCTAGCTTCCTTCGCCATGCTGGACTGGGTGGGCGGACGGACTTCAGAAATGTCGGCTGTGGGTCTGTTAGCAGCGGCTCTGCAAGGCATTGACATTCAAGCCATGCTAGTGGGGGCGAAGGAAATGGATGCCGCGACTCGCATCCCCGTGCTCAAACAAAATCCGGCAGCATTGCTGGCACTGTCCTGGTACTTTGAGGGCGACGGTCAAGGCAAGAAAGATATGGTGATCCTGCCCTATAAAGACAGTCTGTTGCTGTTTAGCCGTTACCTGCAACAACTGGTGATGGAATCTCTCGGAAAAGAAAAAGATCTAGATGGGAACGTCGTCCATCAAGGGATCGCGGTATATGGTAACAAAGGCTCAACCGACCAACATGCCTATGTACAACAACTGCGGGAAGGAGTGCTAAACTTTTTTGTCACCTTCATTGAAGTGCTGGAAGATCGGCAGGGAGCTTCGATCGACATCGAACCCGGAGCCACTTCTGGCGATTTTCTGTCTGGCTTTTTGCAAGGCACCCGACAGGCACTCTACGAAAATCAGCGGGGTTCCATCACCATTACTATTCCCCAGGTGAATCCGCGAACCGTGGGTGCGCTAATCGCTCTCTATGAACGGGCTGTGGGGCTATATGCCTCTCTGGTCAACATCAATGCCTATCACCAACCGGGGGTAGAAGCAGGCAAGAAAGCGGCGGCGTCGGTGCTGGAATTGCAGAAGCAAGTGGTCGCAGCGCTCCAGGCTAGTGGGCAACCGCTCGATCTGGCAACGCTAGCCGCGAAAGCAGGGGCAGCAGACCAGATTGAAACGATCTATCGGATTGTCCGCCATCTGGATGCGAACCAACGGAGTGTGCTGTTGCAGGGCGATCGCTCCCAGCCTGGCACCCTGAAGGTATCTGCCCGCTAATTCCTGATGTTTAGGGATCACCTCTGACTCACAAGTACCGGTTTACTCAATTCATTCAGACCTAGAGGAATATCAGTCTCATGCGGATTCAAGACATTACAGCAGCAGAAGTACTGGACTCGCGGGGGAATCCCACTGTTGAAGCGACGATCATATTAGAAGATGAACTGACGATCGGGTCGGCGATCGTCCCCTCCGGTGCGTCTACTGGAGAGAAGGAAGCCGTTGAATTACGGGATGGTGATAAAGGTCGCTATGGCGGCAAAGGCGTCCTGAAAGCCGTCGAGAATGTCAATACCCTGATTGCCCCGGAATTGATTGGCATGGAAGTCACCGATCAACGGGCGATCGACCTGGCAATGCTGGAACTGGATGGCACACCCAATAAAGGCAAGCTAGGAGCCAATGCCATGTTAGCCGTTTCCCTGGCTGTGGCTCGTACTGCTGCGCTCTCCCTCGGACAACCGCTGTATCGATATTTGGGTGGCAGCAATGCCTCCATGCTCCCTGTCCCCTGCCTGAATGTGATCAACGGGGGACAACATGCCGACAATAATGTGGATTTTCAGGAATTCATGATTGCCCCCCACAATGCCCCCAGTTTTGTGGAATCGATCCGGATGGGGGTGGAAACCTTTCATGCCCTGAAATCCATTCTGCATAGCAAGGGCTACAGTACGGCAGTAGGTGATGAAGGGGGCTTTGCGCCTAACCTGAAGTCGAACGAGGAAGCCGTTGAGGTAATTCTGGAGGCGATCAGCAAAGCGGGTTATAAGCCCGGTGATGACATTTCGATTTGCCTCGATCCCGCGACTAGCGAAATGTGGAAGGACGGCAAATACTTGTTCTTCAAATCAACGCAGGAAACCAAGACCTCTCAGGAAATGGTCGATCTGTGGGCATCCTGGACGCGGCAATACCCGATCGTCTCGATCGAAGATGGTATGGGCGAAAACGATTGGGAGGGTTGGAAGCTGCTAACCGACACGATCGGTGGCACCACGGAACTGGTGGGAGATGACCTGTTCTGTACCAACTCGAAAATTCTGGCAGAAGGGATCGCCGCCGGGATTGCCAATGCCGTTCTGATCAAAGTCAACCAGATTGGCACGTTGACCGAAACGTTGGACACGATCGAGTTAGCCAACCGCCACAACTATAAGTGCTTCGTCTCCCACCGTTCCGGGGAATCGGAGGACACCACGATCGCGGATTTGGTGGTAGCCACAGGGTCGGGTCAAATCAAAACGGGGTCGGGATGCCGGAGTGAACGGGTAGCAAAGTTTAATCAACTGATGCGGATCGAACGGCAACTGGGGAACTCGGCGCGGTTTATCGGCAGTGCTGCCTTTAAATAACCCTCGGAGCGATCACCTTTGACAAACGACAAATGCTGAATGACAGATTCACTCGTTGACAGGAGAGTTCATCATGGCAATCAAAGTCGGTATCAATGGATTTGGGCGGATTGGTCGGCTAGTGTTCCGAGCCGGGATCAACAATCCTCATATCGAATTTGTGGGAATTAATGACCTGGTTCCCCCCGATAACCTGGCTTACCTGCTGAAATACGACTCGACCCATGGCAGCTATCATGGTAGCGTGGTGGCTAAACCGGAAGGGATCGAAGTCGATGGTAAATTGATTCCCTGCTTTGCCATCCGTAACCCGGAAGAACTGCCCTGGGGCAAGTACGGAGCGGATTACGTGGTGGAATCCACCGGACTTTTCACCGATCATGCCGGAGCGTCCAAGCATCTGACGGCAGGGGCCAAACGGGTGGTGCTGTCGGCTCCGACTAAAGATCCCGATCGCGTCCCCACGTTCGTTGTTGGTGTGAATCATCACGACTTTGATCCCGCCAAAGATACGATCGTCTCCAATGCCAGTTGCACCACAAACTGTCTGGCTCCCGTCGCTAAAGTGTTGGATCAATCCTTTGGGTTAGCCGAAGGCTTAATGACTACGGTTCACGCCATGACCGCGACTCAACCGACGGTCGATGGTCCCAGTAAGAAAGACTGGCGGGGGGGACGGGGAGCTTCCCAAAACATCATTCCATCGTCTACGGGAGCCGCCAAAGCGGTGGCGTTGGTGCTACCGCAGTTAAAGGGCAAACTCACTGGGATGGCGTTCCGCGTCGGGACACCGGATGTCTCAGTTGTTGACCTGACCTTCAAAACCGACAAAGCCACGAGCTACGAGGAAATTTGTCAGGCGATGAAGACAGCTTCTGAAGGGGAACTCAAGGATATCCTGGGGTATACCGATGATGAAGTGGTGTCGATGGATTTCCGCTCTGATCCTCGTTCCAGCATTTTTGATGCCAAAGCGGGGATGCAACTCAACTCCAATTTCTTCAAGGTTGTTTCCTGGTATGACAACGAGTGGGGCTATTCCCAACGGGTAATCGACCTGATGATGGAAATGGCGAAGAAAGACGGATTGTTTTAGGAATAAGATCCCCCCAACCCCCCTTAGCAAGGGGGGCTTAATTTAAGCTTGAGCAGAGTCCCCCTTAAAAAGGGGGATTTAGGGGGATCAAAGTACGGCTTACGACTTCCCTACAAGTCTCTAGAGCTAGTAATGAGAAACTAACCCACTGCGACTCACCAGTTAACCAACCACAGCATCCAAGGACAGCACTATGGCGACATTACTGGAACAACTGCGCGACATGACCGTGGTCGTTGCCGATACCGGAGATATTCAAGCGATCGAGCAATTCAAACCCCGCGATACCACCACCAATCCCTCCTTGATTACTGCCGCCGCCCAAATGCCGGAATATCAGGAGATTGTGGACGAAACATTGAAACAGGCAAGAGCCGATGCGGGTTCCGGGGCGACTGACAAGGAAGTGGCGACATTAGCCTTCGATCGTCTAGCGATCTCCTTTGGCAAAAAGATTTTGGAAATTGTGCCCAAACGGGTGTCTACCGAAGTGGATGCTCGCCTGTCCTACGATACAGAAGCCACGATTAACAAAGCCCGTTATCTGATCAAGGAATACGAGCAAGCGGGGATTTCGCGGGAACGGATTCTGATCAAAATTGCGGCGACCTGGGAAGGGATTAAAGCGGCGGAAGTCTTGGAAAAAGAAGGCATCCACTGTAATCTGACGCTGTTGTTTGGCATCCATCAAGCGATCGCCTGTGCTGAAGCCGGAGTTACCCTGATCTCGCCATTTGTGGGTCGGATTCTGGATTGGTACAAAAAAGAAACGGGTCAGGACTACAGCGGCGCGGATGATCCCGGTGTGCAATCGGTCACACGGATTTACAACTACTACAAAAAGTTTGGCTATAAAACCGAAGTCATGGGTGCCAGTTTCCGCAACATGGACGAGATTTGCGAACTGGCAGGCTGCGATTTGTTGACGATTTCACCCAAGCTGTTAGGAGAATTACACGCTAGCGAAGGCACCTTAATCCGCAAACTTGATCCAGCAAAAGCGGCAACGATGGAAATGGAGCGGATCACGATCGACAAAGCCACCTTTGACCAGATGCACGCTGCCGATCGCATGTCCTCCGAGAAATTGGCAGAAGGGATTCAGGGCTTTACCAAGGCATTAGAAACCCTGGAAACCTTACTCGCCAAACGGTTAGCCCAACTAGATGGGGTAAGCTACATTCGTCATGCGGCGGAAGATATCTTCCATGCCTATGACTTAGATGGGGATGGCTTTATTACCCGCGAAGAATGGATGGGCACCGATGCGGTGTTCGACGCGATCGATACTGACGGCGATGGCAAGATTACTCCCGCCGAAATGGGTGCAGGCTTGGGTGCCGCTTACCAACTCGCCAGCGTCTAGTTGTATCCTCAGTCACCGATTTCACCCAAATGGATGAGTCGATCGGATGAGTTGAAACCCAGTAACAATCGGTATCGTAGTAATTGTGTAGAGCACAGATCCGTGGGGGAGTCGAATGGGGGCATTCAGACTCCTCCGTTTTTATTTAAGCGGCACTGACCGTCATCAATTCATCGGTCATTTCAAAGTTTGCGGTCACACTTTGGATATCATCCAGATCTTCCAAGGCATCCATCAGTTTGAGGACGCTACGAGCCTGATCCGGATCACTCACCTCGATCGTGTTATTGGGAATCCAGCGCAGTTCGACTTGGGTGACGCTATAGCCCTTATCCTTGAGGGTTTGACTTAACAGTTCTAGATTTGTTGGATCGGTCAGAGCTTGAGCTACCATGCCATCCTCAGTTTCCAGCATCTCATAAGTGTCTGCGCCGCCTTCTAGAAAAGCTTCCAACAGATCCTCTTCGCTGACTTCGTTGACAGGCTCTCCTCGGCGTCCGCGTCCAGTTTTGGTAGGAGTGAGGCAGACATCAACACTGCCTTTCTGGTCAAACATCCAACCGACACAGCCCGTTTCGCCTAAGTTGCCGCCATTTTTGCTGAAGGCAGCACGTAGATCGGCGGCAGTGCGATTGCGATTATCTGTTAGGGCTTCGATCAAAATGGCGACGCCACCGGGTCCATAGCCCTCATAACGAATCGCTTCTAGTGCCGCGTTATCGGCTCCCAGCTTTCCCGCTCCTTTGGCGATCGCGCGATCAATATTGTCGTTGGGAATCCCAGCCGCCTTCGCTTTTTCGATCGCCGTCCGCAATTGAAAATTCGCTGTCGGGTCAGGCACACCACTACGGGCTGCCACAATAATTTCTCGCGAAATTTTTGTAAACACCTTTCCTTTGACGGCATCCACCCGTGCCTTTTGGCGCTTAATGTTTGCCCACTTACTATGTCCTGCCATAGCTCAACCGCAATAAAGCAAATTTACCTATTAATTCCGATCAATAGGATACCCTTTCGTTTGAGCAACCGACCATTCTGGTGAGGGATTACTGGCGCGCTTCAAAGGTGACAAATTGATTGAGTATCGCGATCGTTTTGAGTCTACCCACTGGAGTTTCAGTGGTATAGAGGCTGAAAAGACCAAAATTCTGGCGTTTGGTCGTAGTATCAATCACATTTTCTAGGATACCCCGCCCGATCGTCTGACTGAGTAAAAATCCCCCCTGACACATCACCTTAACTAACTCGCGCATCTCGGCGGATTGATCACGATCGTTAAGCTTAGATTCCCGACAAAGTTGGTGTTCTAGCTGGGGAGCTTTTTGATCTAACACGTATTTGACGTAAGCCTTTTGATCGGGATTCGTGACTGCCATAACCACAGCGAGAATAGCCAGAGAAATGGCGCCAATTTTGACGATCGATTTTTTGGCGTCAGCAGTCGGTGGATCAGAGGAAGGTTTCATAGAAATCAATTCGGATTGAGTGATGATGAATCCTACAAGAGAACAGAGCCAGATCTCTGACATTTTGTGGCAGCCAGAGATCTGTAGCAACGCAATCCCTATCTGTAGCCAGTCATTATCACTGAAGACACGACGCTACTCTACAAATGTCCCTTCGTCTACATCCATGAATTGATAGTTGCAGAATTCGTCTTCAGCCACCTTGTTGCTCACCGTAACCCGATCCGTCCCCCGATCGTAAATCACCCGTACCTGATTATCCGAACCGCAGTCAAACAAGTGCTTGAAACCTTCATTATCTAGACCCTTCGTTATCAAGTGACAGAATCAGAAACAGTGATCAGCGTTAGACTCCAGTAGGTATCCACAGCCGTTCAGCTTATTGGATCAATATTCTGCATGAAATAGATATTTTGGGTGATTTTCATAGTCGAATTTACCCCGATTAAAGTGTAATAGTCGGATGATAATGGATGCCTGCACCTGTTGAATTGACTGAGATTGTGACTGCGATCGCTTGTTTAATTGTCTTTACGCGTTATCCTGAACCGGGGAAAGCGAAGACTCGCTTGATTCCAGCCCTGGGTGAAACTGGAGCCGCCGAACTGCATCGGCAAATGGCAGAATATACCCTGGCTCAGGGACGAGATCTGCGATCGCGGTATCCCGTCGCGATCGAGATCCAATTTACGGGTAGCGAGCAATCCCAGATGTCTGCCTGGTTGGGGTCAGAGCTAGAGTATCGCCAGCAAGGCAGCGGAGATTTAGGCGATCGCTTATCTCAGGCATTTGTTTCTGCCTTTGAGCGCGGGTTTCAATCGGTAGTCATCATTGGCACGGATTGTCCAGAATTAGATGCATCTGTACTGCTCACTGCTTTTCAGCAACTCCAACACCATGATTTAGTCCTCGGCTCTGCGGCGGATGGAGGGTACTATCTGATTGGCTTGCGGCGCTGTATTCCAGAGTTATTTCAAGGCATTACTTGGAGCAGCGATCGCGTGTTTGCCCAAACTTGCACGATCGCGCAGCAGTTAGGTTTGCAGGTGAGTCAAGATCTCCCCGTACTCCGAGATGTAGACTATCCAGAAGATTTGATGGTCTGGAAACAAGTCACTGCCAAGATTTCGGTGATCATTCCGACGCTGAATGAAGCGACAAACTTAGCTCAAACTCTGGCAACTGTTCAATCTGGCAAATATATCGAAGTGATTGTGGTGGATGGTGGCAGTACCGATGAGACTATCGCGATCGCCAAAGCCCATCAGGTAGAAACTGTCATCGGCGCCAAAGCGGGACGGGCGCATCAAATGAATGCTGGTGCAAAAGCGGCTACTGGCGAAATTTTGCTGTTTCTGCATGGAGACACCTGTTTACCTCCTAACTTCGATCACATCGTGCGGCAGACACTTGCGACAACTGGCATAGCGGTCGGAGCCTTTGAACTAGCGATCGCGGGATCGGAGTGGGGCTTGCGATGGGTGGAATGGGGCGCGAATTGGCGATCGCGATTTTGGCATTTACCCTATGGTGATCAGGCACTTTTCTTTCCGGCAACCGTCTTTCGAGATTTAGGTGGCTTTCCTGAACAGCCGATTATGGAAGACTTTGAACTGATGCAACGGTTGAAACGGCAGGGAGCCAAGATCACGATCGCTTCGGCAAGTGTCCTCACTTCCGGGCGACGCTGGCAAAAACTCGGTATTCTCAAAACAACCCTATTGAATCAACTGGTTATTCTGGCGTATCGGTTAAAGGTGTCTCCCATCCGGATTGCCAGATGGTATCGGGGAAAGAACCCATAGTCTGATCCTGTTCTGCAAGCTATCCTTAAAGTCGTGCATATTCCCCATTCCCTGATGCGGTTTTCATCCATTCGTCTGAGACAACCCTATAAAAGCTGGTTTTATACGGCGCTGGGGCTAGCGGCATTCATCGCCGTTTGTATCTTTAGTCCGGCGCGAGTCCTATTTGATGAAACTTTTTTGGTGCATACCTTCAATGGGCTAGGAGTTTATGCGGCTCCGGCTTTTGTGCTATTGTCAACCATTTCGATTTCATTGGGATTTCCAGGGAATGTCCTAGCGGTGGCTTCGGGAGCCGTGTTTGGCTTTGTTTGGGGAACTATCTGGTCCCTGTTGGGCGCCACGTTGGGCGCTGTCGGAGCTTTTCTGATTGCCCGCATTTTATTGCATCGTTGGGCTGAAAAGCGTTTTCAACATAACGCCTGGTTAAGACGAATCAATCAGGCGATCGGCGAACACCCGATGATTTACATTCTGCTCGTCCGGTTCACGCCCCTTTCCCCTTTCAGTCTGGTCAATTTTCTGTTTGGGCTGACTCCCGTTGACCTGAAAACCTACACGATCGGGACATTTTTAGGACTAATTCCCCTCTATGCCACCTATAACTGGTTGGGGGTCACTGGTAAACAAGCGTTGCAGGGCGGCGATCGCATTCCCTTTGCGCTGGCCTTAGGGACACTCACGTTACTCACCGTTTTACCATTGCTGAAGAAAAAGAAGCCGACTCCAGCCGCAGAACCAGAACGCTCCTTGTCTCGTGTGAAGGCTGATTCGTTACACGAATAGGGAATTTTCAGCAACACCATTCCCCAAATCTGCCCGAATTCACTACACTCTGAGACAGATGCACAATTCTTGTCGTGACTCAACGTCGGATCATTCTTGTCTATGGCAGTTCGTAAAGATACCTTATTTGAGCGGTTCCTGGCTCCGGTCTCCCGGCTATTTATCAACGAGGCTGAACTGCGCCGTTTGCGTGACACCTTAGATTGGGATGCTGCCGCCACTCGATTAAGTCATCCGAATTTGGTCTATCCAGACTATTACAGTCAACAAAATTTTCATGGCATCAACCAGGGATATCTCAACATTAGTGCTGCTGTTACCTACGATGCCATCACCCAATACGCCTTGCCTCCTGGTGAATCCTTAGTTCGGCAGGGATTAATTGATGCGATCCAAACCAAACCCCGACGGATTTTAGACTTAGGCTGTGGTACAGGTTCCACCACGCTCTTGCTCAAACGTCAGTTTCCCGATGCCGAAGTCATCGGGCTGGATTTATCTCCCTATATGCTGGTCATGGCAGAGTATAAAGCTGCCCAAGCTGGGCTAGAAATCCACTGGCGCCATGGCTTAGCTGAACATACAGGATTACCAGATACTTCATTTGATCTAATTACGGCATCACTGCTATTTCATGAAACCCCGCCTAGCATTGCTAGAGCGATTTTGCGAGAAGCTTATCGCTTGCTCACTACGGGCGGCGAAGTTTTAATCCTCGATGGCAACCAGAAAATGTTACGCCAAACCGAGTGGCTCACCCAGATTTTTGAAGAACCTTATATTCAGTCCTATGCGGCTGAAAGTGTGGATGCCTGGATGGGTGCAACTGGATTTGGCGCTATCCAAACCCATGATTTATGGTGGTTACATCAAGTCTCACGTGGCGTAAAACCATTGCCGGGTCAGGCGATCGAATTTACTCCTGCTACCGTAGATCATATTGGGAGTGGGCAATGGGCAATGGGCTAGGCGACTAGAAAAATTCCTCTACTTCTGCCCGAGCGCAGTAGTTGTGTTAGCTGGAACGGAAGTGGTTTGGCAATATTGCCGGACTTCTGCAAAGTCAGTGGGATTGGAATGTAGAAAATCCTTTGTCCACTGACAGCCTCGCGCCAATAGTTTATCCAGATCACCTTGAATTTTCAGTTCCCAAAGCAATACAGTTTTATCTTCACTGGCAGTGGCTAGTAACGTACCATCGTGGCTGAAGGTGACATCACTAACCCGATCGCGATGCCCCCTGAGAGTGGTAATCAACTTACCATCACTAGTCCATAACTTGACGGTATTATCATGGCTAGCCGTCGCCAGCCAGCGACCATCGGCACTGAAATCTGCTGCCACCACACCATCCTCATGCCCCTGGAGGGTCGTAATGAGCTGACCATTCAGGGTCCATAACTTCGCCGTACCATCATAACTAGCTGTTAATAATCGCTGCCCATCGGGGCTGAAGGTCACGTGATAGACCCAACCTTGATGCCCTTTAAATTCGGCAACAGGTTTTCCGGTCAAGGTCAACAGTTTGACGGTGTTATCCCAACCAGCCACCGCTAACAGGCGATCGTCCGGACTGATGGCTACCGACAATAACCCCCGTTTAAAATCCTGAAGAGTCCGAATAGCCGTGCCATCCCGGCGCCATAATCGGACGGTTTGATCTGCTCCAGTTGATGCCAATAGCTGACCATCCGGACTGTATTTCACGGAGTAGACTGGACCCGCATGACCAACGAGGGTTTGGAGTAACTGTCCGGTTTCAGTGTTCCATAGCTTGATGGTATGGTCAGAGCTGGCGGATACTAGGGTCTTCCCATCCGGACTAAAGCTAGTGGCCCAAACGACCGATTGATGCCCTTTCAGCACTCGCAGGGGACTTCCTTGCTGAGTCCACAAGCGTACCGTATTATCAGCTCCCGAAGACGCTAGCACTCCTTGAGCAGAAAACGTGACACTGTAAACCCGCGCCCAGTGATCTTGTAATGTTGCTAATAATGGACGGTTCAATGTCCAGAGGCGGACTAAGCGATCGCCCCCAGCAGACACTAAGACACCATCGGTGGGGCTAAAGCTCAGAGTACGAATTTGGGCTGTATGCCCTGGCAGAATCGAAACGAGTGTGCCTGCTAATGTCCACAGACGAATGCTTTTGTCCCACCCAGCTGAGGCAATCAGCTTGCCATCGGGGCTGAAGCGGGCATCATGCACTAGAGTATTGTGACCTTCGATCGTGCGGAGTGGTGTCCCATCACTTTTCCAGAGTCGGACGGTTTCATCCCAACTGGCTGACACGAGCAATTTACCATCTGGACTGTAATTAACACTACGCACCTGAGCTGTATGACCCACTAAGGTTTTCAGGGGAGTGCCATCTCGCTGCCATAGGCGAATGGTGCGATCGTCGCTGGCAGTGGCGATTGTTTGTCCATCTGGACTGAATGTCACTGAGCGAACTGGGGCATTATGTCCGTCCAGCGTTCTCAGATATTTACCGTCCCGATTCCATAGCCGCACTAGACTATCTTCACTCGCCGTCGCGATCGTGGTGCCATCTGGTGAAGCAGCCACCCCCACCACAGGAGCAGTTTGCTTACCCAACGCGATCTGCTTCATATCTGATAAGCGGACTAGCGTCGCCTGTCCTGTAGCGCCTTGCTGGTTGGCACCACCCATGATGAGGAATTGACCATCAGGGGAGAATGCTACTGCCAAAACAGGTTCCTGATTGGTACTCGCAATTTTTTGAACCAATGTCCCATCACGTTTCCAGAGTTTGACACTACCATCGGCACTGGCGGAGGCGATTCGCTGTCCATCTGGACTGACACTGACTGACCAGATAATGCCGCCGTGTGACCCTAACCGCTGGTTCTCCTGTACCCAGAACACAGCTTGTTGTAATGCCGTTAAAACAGAGGGTTGTAAATCGGTGTTGACCATTTGATAGCGCTTCAGCTTAATGCCCGTTTGCATCGCTTCCAGTAAGGCTTCAAACGATCGTCCCGATTGAAACATGGAATCAGACGTTTTGGTTTGCGCCAGAATCTCTTCCTGATTAGCTTTGCGCTGGAGTTGGGTAGCTTCTTGGTATTGCTTGAAGGCGGTTAATCCTAACCCGATCGCGACCAATGAAATCCCGCTGACCAAGGCTAATCCGACTCGTTGCAATCTCACAGTGGCTCGTTGCCGCTTGCTTTCCGATTCATTGGAAGCTGTGACAAAATCACGTTGTAATCGAGTCGGTTCTGGTTTTTTATTCGTGCCTTCTAATAACCAATCACAGGTTTCATCCAGGACTTTGCCGCGTAATAGCAATCCCTCGTCACGACCTTTGTGCTCCCACTCTAGCGATCGCAGCAGGAGCCAGGTATGGGTTTTTAAGTAATCTGGATCGGTGTCTAAGGTTCTGAGTAAAACACTAAAGTTGGCATCAAAATTATTTTTACTTTGACTAAAGTCGATCCATTGCACACTAGCCAATTCAGGTGGCAAAGTACTGGGGTCAGTGGGATGCGCTAGAACGGTAATGATGCGTTTGTTCAGTTTGACGGCATACTCGACTTCACCCGAACAGTAGGGAGAGGCGATCGCACTAGGAGAAATCACAAACAGAAAATGGTTGGCACTTTCAATACCCCGATAAATTTCCTGTTGAAAATCTGCACTTCCTGCGGCAATACTTTCCTGATCAAACCAGGTCGTCTTTCCCTGAATTTGCAAGGCATCATTTAAGCGACGGGCAAAATCGGCATCTTTGCGGGAGTAAGACACGAAAACATCCAGTGCCACTCCCGCCGGTTGACGTAGACTTTCTTCAATAAACTGTTCGATTAACGCAATCGGTCGATGTTGATCACGATGTCGTCCTACCTTTAACCAGGCTTCGGCATGACGCAGGTTGTAACCCCGCAGTAGAATACAAGGATTTTGATGTTGCCGTTCCCATTTCAGAGCTTTACATAGCAGCATTTTAGATTCTGCATAGTAGTCAGCATCATGATGCAAAATCTTGATCAGCTTGGCAATATCGCGATCGTACTGCTCTTGAGTCGTGTTATCTGCAAAATTGATGAATTGCAAATTACGCAGTTGTTCTGGAATTTGCTCTAAATCAGTTACGCGCATTAGTAACGGAATAATCCGCTTATTTAAGCTTAAGGCATAGTCAATTTCCTGTTGACAATATTTAGATTCTAATGAGTCTGGAGAAATTAGATAAACAATATTATCTGCTTCTTCGATTCCACGATTAATTACTTGCTGAAAATCTGCTCCAGTTTTAATGTCTGTTTTACTTACCCAAACAGTGATATTTTCCCGCATTAAGCTGTGGCGAATTTGCTCCATTACCTCTCGATCCTGAGTAGACCAGGATAGAAATACCTGGGTCATCAGATTATTGGCATTTTTAGTGCTTTCTGTAATGTATTCGCAGTGTAGAGCTGTGGGTACACAGGGAGGTTGGGTCTCCTGAAAACGGTATCTTAACCAGTCTTCTGCCTGGTGACGCTCTTCCCCCACTAACAGGAGGGGCGTTTCACGATGCTGACGATCCCATTCCAGAGCTTTCGCTAGAAAGTAGGTGTGTTGTCGGACATAGGGACGATCGCGCTCCATCAATGTGATTAAGCTAGCCAATGCCTGCTGGAAATCATCGATGCCTTCCCGACAATATACCCAATTGATCTTGGCGATCTCTGGGTGCATATTCGGGAAACTGGAATGCAGTCCCTTTTCTCGATAGATCTGCCACTCGTCATCTGTGCCGTTAGGCAACCGTTGTTGCCAAATGTTGCGATCGATCTGCTCTACGTGAAGAATTGGAATAATTCGCTTATGCCGTCTCAGAGCTAATTCCACTTCTAACCGACAATAGGGAGAATTGACTGAATGGGGGGCAATGACAAACAGGAAGTTATCTGATTTATCAATACCATCATCAATTTGTTTTTGGTAATCTACGCCTAACGGAATATCATCAAAGTCAAACCAGATTTCTAACCCTTGTTGCACCAAACAGTTGTTGAGTTTTTGAGCAAAGGCTTTGCTATCTGCCCGACCATAGGAGATAAATGCATCCTGAAACTGATTCATGACTAAGCTACAACTGTAAATAAATTAATTGAATGGGGGATGACAATTAGACTAAGCAGGTGAACAAGTAAAGAGACCCTGTTGGTGATATATTGGCGATCGCGTTAACACTGCAACACGCGCTTGGCGGCTTGAAGATACTTCTCCCGATCTTCTAGCCCGTTGTAACCACCATTAATCGTTCTAGTGACAGCTCGCAAATCGTCTTGATCAGCCAGCGAATTCAACTGATTCTTATCCCAGAACCAACCTGCAACTAACACAGCATAGGGAGCCTGGGCAACGAGCGTAGGTTGGGCGATAAAATCAACATTCATCGCTTGAGTAAAGGCGGCATAATTGGAGCGTCCGGTTAGTTGAATCAAGCCCCGTCCTTTAAACCGCACCCCGTCTCCAGGTTGAGTATTACCCAGATCATCGCGTCCTTCGTAGTCTTCGCCAGAGGCATACTCTTCCATCGCATTGAAACAGTCCGATTCGTGCGCCACCTGAGCAATAAAATGAGCAATGCGGAGCGCGGTATTAATTTGATAGCGTTCTAACGTTTGATTAACGCTAGAAATTAGTTCACGCAGACGATCGTGGGGCGCATTGGCTCCAGCAATTTGAATTAGCTGATCTGCTGTCAGCAAATTAGCCATATTTTGGGTAATTGTCAGCAAGTTTTTCAGCTTGCTGGATACGTTACCCGGTGCAGTGATCAGGTTCGGTGTCGATTGAGCAGTAGCCGCAGACGGTTGATGTCCTGGTCTGGAGATAAAGTGCACCCAAAATTGCCCATCGGTCATGCAGGTTCGCTGGATCATGGCATAGTCATAAATCACAGCTTTACCTTTTTCAGGCTTACTGTCGTCATTGCGATCGTAGCCCCCCTCGGTCCACTTGCCATAGGGATCATGAACAATCAAGCCCTGGTTGTTATAGCCAATGACCGCCACAATATGACCGGAACTAGTGAAATAACCATGCGTCACACAAGGGTTGCCCTGGGCTAACCATTGCTTCACTTGATCCAACGTGGCACTGGTGGTGAAATTGTCCTGACACCCATAGCCTGCTACCGCTTGGGCTAAGGCATTCGGCTCATGGCGATCGAGACCTCTAGCTTCCAGCCAATCCTGAAGTTCATCCTCAAATTGTTTACTGGAATTGGTTTGTTGTATGCCCAAATACTTCAGACACATGGCAATGCTAGTGACATTGCAGCTACCAAATGGATTTTGGCTATTATCCACCTGAGACAGATAGGGGACTGCCAATTGAACAGTACCATTTTGAGCCGTGACTGTTGGGGAAGCGGTTGGGGCGGCTGTGGGGGGAGTCGGGGCTGGAGTGGCGATCGCTAGAGTCACTGGCTGACCATCCTGCCCCAAAATTTCAATGTGAGGCGCATAGACATACCAGACATTCCGTTGTTCAGTTCCCAGACCCTGATTCAGGGCAATATACAGGTGGTTGTAGCCACCGTCCTGATACGCCTGCAATCCAAATGTACTGCCACTATTCACCGCCACTTTATAGGATTCTGGCAATGACTCAGACGGTTGGGGACTGAGCTTAAATACCGTATTTTGCCGGGTTCGGAGGAATCCAGCCGCCCCGATCGTTGGAGTAGTCGCTGGCGCTGCCATGTTACCCATGCCTGGCTGATTAGGGGCAACCAGTGTCGCGGCTCCAGTCCCACCCGTGGGCATATATCCCGGTGCACTAGGCATTGCCATCCCTGGTGGCATCCCATTAGGAACATATCCGCCTGGCGCAGTCGCTATGCCAGCAGTGGCATACATTGCCCCAACAGGACGAGGTGGCTCCGGTTGAGCAAACAGTGTTTTATCCTTCGTGACAGCTTGAGCAGACTCTAAATATTGTTCAATCTCCTGTTCTTGTTGAGCTTGCTGCTTAATTAAGTCCGAAATGTAGTTCTGCACATCTTGCTTGATGATGTTCTCCACCCGGCTAGCAAACAGGGGATAGCCAGTCATGTGCGTTTTTGCGCTTTCATAGGAACCGCTTAATTGTAGATATTGCCAGCCCTCTGCTTTCAGGTCTTCTGCCATCTGCCGATAATCTCGCCAACGATCGCCGAAGCGACAAAATTCTTCGATCGCGGCACTGACGGCAATCACCTGACTCAAGGCAAAGGGCAGATACGGAAAGAAGGTGCGCAATGTGGGGTTGTTCTTGCCGATTTCAAAGTTAATTCCCACCAAGGCTGGCAGAATCACCCCACCAATAATTGTGGTCAAGCGTAATCGATAGTGCCACCGTCGACATTCTCCCGATTTTTTATCTGCCCACACGGTTTGATCGAGCCAGCGTTGCTTTAGTGACTGTTTGTATAGATCTGGGAGCTGTAACTGCTCAACCAGTTCACCGAGTTCTTGGCGCAGATAATCGTAATAAGTCTTTTTTTTAGCCATGATGGGACACCCTGTTAGTTTTGATGCTCAAGCTGGTGGAATGACAGATACCTAGAAATTCGGGAATTTAGTGTAACAAGCGATAGATTGTGCTAGAGCCGCCATAAGACCCATCAAAATCGGTATCTGATTCCCAGACAAAGCAGGCGCGCGAGGAAGAGTTAGACAGCACTCGACTACAACCATCCGTGAGTCCAATGCCAATGTGAGCTTCTCCACAGGCGATGACTAGATCGCCAGCACGGGATTCGGTTGGGGAAACGAGTTTGCCGCGTCCTTGCTTCAGGGCATCCAGGAGAGACGGCACATAGTTGGGATTTTCACCCAGGGGGGCAATTCCTGCCTGATGCAAGACCTTGTTGAGCGTCCAGGCACAGGCATTATTGCCACCATCGGGACCCTCTGCGGTAGACATGCCTCGTAAATGATTAGCAGCAGCCACGATCGCGGCATTCAAATCGGTGCTTGGGAAAAATGTGGGTGCCGGAGGAGGAGACGGTGGCGATGCTGGTGAGATGACCGGAGGTGAAGCAACTAGGGGGGGTGGCACGGGAGGCGGTGACACGATTGGTGGTGGCATCAGTCCGCCAGGTTGACCATTGCCTGCCAGAGGTGGATTAGGGCTAACCGCCATCATCGTCTGACCATATCCAGATGGTGGGTAGCCAGGTGGCGGCATCGTGGGAGTAGCCGCGATCGGGGCGGCTACTCGAGTGACATCGCCGTTCGTAGCCGACTGAGCAAACAAGGTTTTATCCTGAGTCGTTGCCTGAGCCGCCTCCAAATACTGTTCAATCTCCTGCTCTTGTTTGGCTTGCTGCTTGATTAAGTCTGAAATATAGTTCTGCACATCCTGTTTGATGATGTTTTCTACCCGACTGGCAAATAGTGAATAGCTTTTTAGGTGGGTTGTGGGTGTGTGGTTGGTTTTACTGGTGCGGGCGGCAGGTGAGTCCAGTTTGCGAGCCGCGATCGTCTGCATTGCCTCTTGTAGTTGTCCATTCAGCAAATGGTCGCTCTGTTGATACGCACCACTCAACTGCAAATATTGCCAACCTTCCGCCTTTAGATCTTCCGCCATTTGGCGATAGTCCCGCCAGCGATCGCCATAGCGACAGAACTCTTCGATCGCGGCACTAATAGCAATCACTTGACTGAGGGCGAAGGGAACGTAGGGAAACCAGGCTCGAAATAAGGGATTATCCTTACCCAATTGGAAGTTAATCCCAACCAAAGCTGGCAAAATCACGCTCCCAACAATGGTGGTCAATCGCAGCCGGTAATGCCAACGCCGACATTCTGCTGCTTTTTTATCTGCCCAGACAACTTGATCTAGCCACCGTCGCTTGAGCGATTGTTTATACAACTCAGGGAGTTGTAACTGCTCGATCAACCCTCCTAATTCCTGACGCAAATAATCATAATATGTGGTTTTTTTAGCCATCGGTTTAAAGCTATGAAGTGAAATAGCGATCGATAGGGACTCCAACCCACAGGGAATCAGGCACTCCCTTGGGTTGTCATCACCAACTGTGCAGGCTATACGTAGAGAAAGTGGTTTAGCGGCAAAGCTCGGTCAGATTGCCAAAGCCATACACGGGAATGCTTTATGGTTTGGAAGAGCCAACTATATCGTGCTAATTCCCTAGCGAAGACCTGAGAGACGAGGCGGTGTCTCAGGTCTTCGGCAGGGAGTTCACTGCTGGTTTTCCAACAGTAGAGCAAGCGAGGTTGATAGTAGAGCATGGTAGATGCACACCTGATGAGTGACGACGGATAGCCTCCTATTCATTAGCGCGACGGTTCGAGCCGCCATCAGCACCTTGACTAGCAGGTAATTCGTAGAGGGATTCAGAATAAACCTAGCGCGGATCAGCTAACAGGGAACTGGTACAGAAGACAGGGAACTCCCAAAGCCGAGAACTTGGGGCTAAATGACAAGAAACCCTAATTCGATGGCGATCGAGTGACTGAAAGCCTCCCCTTTCCATGGATTTTTGTAAAAACAAAAAAATCTTATCGTGGTTATTACCGATTGCACAAGATTACCGGCTCAATCCCTTGGATGAAGGGTTAAGAATAGTTTGTAACTTCTGATAGAGCATATCTTGATTTTGTAACCAGTCGATCGCTACAATCAAGCCCGAATCAATCAATGACTGAATTTCAGCATCACTGGTTTGGCCAGTTGCAACGGCAGCAACACGATCGGCGGTTCGACCTGTGCCTGCTAACACCAAAACAGGACGCTGATGCTTGAGGCTATTGGGAATATCTTGTTTTAAAGTGATTTCCCCCCCATTAATTACGATCGTTGCCGAGGCGTTTTCTGGTGACAATAGAGCGGCAACCTGTGCGATCCAGGCTGATTCATCGCCCCACTGCTGACCAGGAACCAAGAGAAAATGCGTATGGTGAGGTTCTAGCTCGGCAGCATCCTCATCTACTGTATGAGTTGCGCCCGGTGTAATGGCTTTGTCCTGAACCACCACTCCCAGCAGTGAGAAGGTACATTGCAGTTTTTGGTATGCCTGCCCAATCAACCGCATCACCCCAGCATCCGTACCGCCGTCGATGACGCTCCACCCAGCGGCTTCAGCCAGGGGACAAATAACCTCCTGAAAAAGAGTTTTAAGCTGATCTGCATCCTGGTCGGTCAAGCCACTGGCTCCACCGATTAATACCAGGGTGGGGCGGGATGTGGTCAAGCCAAGCTGCTCCAAAGCCGTTGGTAAGCTGGTGATTGAATCAAGATAAGCCGCAATTGCCTTTTGCCCCTGCTGAAATACCAGTTCAAAAAAAGTTTCCATTTAGCGCGGTATGTCGAGTGAACGCAGCCATAATCCAACTAAGATACTATTTCTTGGAGCGGTGTCACCAAAAATTTGTTGGTGAAGATTTTTGGCTAATCGGCGGATCCTGCTTGAGAGCGGAGCAAGGCAGGGGATCAGTCGCTTTAGTAATTTGACTAAGTGCTTGATCTGATTGAAACATAATCTTTTTATATAGAAAAACCCTGACTAGCAGGGTTGGTATGAGCTGACTACCTTCAAACAATAGAAGCCAGCACGATCGGGTTAAGCTAATTAACCCGATCGTGATTCAGTTTGCGTGAACTATGCGACGAACTGAATGTCTAACGAAGCGCTAAATCCGGCGTTCGTGAAGCTGGCTAATAGAGTGCCGTTGAAGAACAATTGGTTACCAGTGTAGGTGAACTGATTAAACGGATTAGTGTTAGCAGCAATGCCGAAGCCGGAGCGATCGATTTGGATCTTGTCCCCTTGCTGCCAACTAAAGTCTAGGACATCGCCACCTTCAGCCAGGGAGTTGAAGACAAAGACATCTGCCCCTAACCCACCTGTAACAGTATCAGCCCCAAGACCGCCTATCAGCGTGTCGTTACCGGCTCCACCCAGGAGAGTATCCCAGCCAACGCCACCACTGAGGTAATCGTTGTCATCTCCACCGCTGAGGTAATCATAGCCATCGCCGCCATACAGGGTATCATTGCCCGCACTACCATACAGGGTGTCATCAGCTGCTTCCCCGCTTAACCAATCATTGCCATATCCACCACTGAGGTAATCATAGCCATCACCTCCATATAGGGTGTCATTGCCATCACCCCCATAGATATCGTCGTTTCCACTCTCTCCATCGACCCAGTCGTTACCATCTAGGGCAGAGATCCAGTCGTTCCCTGTGCCACCGTAGACAGTATCGGCGCCATCGGCTCCGTAAATGGTGTCATTGCCTGCTCCACCACTGAGGTAGTCACCAACTACGCTGCCAACTCCGCTAGTCACGCCACCATAAATCAGGTCATTGCCATCTCCACCATAAACGGTGTCACTGTTATAACCACCAACTAGTGTATCGTTGCCATCGCCACCAGAAATGTAGTCATCCCCATCACCACCGACGATGGAATCATTGCCATACCCGCCGTAAACAGTGTCATCCCCTGTCCCAGCGTCTACAGAGTCATTACCATCCAGGGCAGAGATCCAGTCGTTCCCTGTACTGCCATAGATGGTATCTACTCCATCGGCTCCGTAAATGGTGTCATTGCCTGCTCCACCATCTAAATAGTCACCGATAACACTAGTAACTCCGCTAGTCACGCCACCGTAAATCAGGTCATTGCCATCTCCACCATAAATGGTGTCACTGTTGTAACCACCAACTAGGGTATCGTTGCCATCTCCACCACTAATGAAGTCATCCCCATCACCGCCATCGATGGAATCATCGCCATATCCACCGTAAATAGTATCGTTACCTGTACCAGCGTCTACAGAGTCATTACCATCTAGACCATAGATCCAGTCGTCACCTGTGCCGCCGTAGATAGTATCTACTCCATCGGCTCCGTAAATGGTGTCATTGCCTGCTCCACCATCTAAATAGTCACCGATAACACTAGTAACTCCGCTAGTC
>VRZD01000061.1 GCA_016743235.1 Pantanalinema sp. GBBB05
CGACATGTTGTTTTTTCTCCTACGGTTTTGCTCATCAGCCACCGTGGGAGTTACTTTACGCCTGGAACGCTCAAAGCTGTGCGAGTCGCACTGGTAGAACCAGTGGCTTACCCCAAAGATTCAGTTAGCTACTGGCTATCTTTCATGGGGACAGTGCTCTCCTTACCGATCGCAGTCTGGGATTCTTTCATGATTCCTTACCTGGCAATTCATGCTCCAGACTTGATTTTACAAATTGAGGAAGTTTCGGTTGAAACACCTGTGCTGATCTTTAGAACGATCGTGTTCTTGACAGTATTTATATTTTCCGTGGGATTTGTTGTTTTTGGTATTGGTTTGATTCGTTTACGGTTTCTAAATCAAGTTTCAGGGGCATGCTTTATCCTGGGTGCACCCCTGTTTTGGATTGGGGCTCTATTTTTCAGCAAAGGTTCTATGGGCAATATCGTCACAGAGATCGGAGCTACTCTGTTTGGGGTTGGTCTCATCCTGTTAGGGAAGCACCTATTAGATAACGTCAATGCCACTAAATTTCATCTAGATCTGACTGCATAGGATGTGAACTGAATATTTTCAATTATTGTCTCTTGTCAACTCACCGGTAAAGATTATGACGACTCAACAACTTACCATTTCCACCGAAACCATTCAATCGACAATTCAGCATTACTTTGCAGCTAGTCGAGGTAACAATAAAGTTGACGATATGGTTGCTTGTTTTGCTGAAACTTGTGTCGCCCAAGACCCAGCGGATGGACCAATACTCAACGGTCAAGCTGAAGTACGTCATTTTTTTCAAACGATCGTGGATTTATTTGCCACTGTGGAACTGACTGAGGAATTTGTTTCAATCAACGGGCAGGAAGCTGCCGTCAAATGGTCAGGCTATGGAATTGGTAAAAATGGTTCTGAGGTTGCGTTTGAAGGTGTTGATGTATTTGAGTTCAATCCAGATGGGAAAATTCAATCAATCAAAGCGTATTGGAATCCAACGGCAATGATAACGCAATTGGGAATTTCTTGATTCATGTAAACGGCTTGACACCGTCGTTGAGGAGCTACAAGACAGATATGCTGGTTGCGCGATCGTGCTACTCCTTTAACGTTTACCCTGACCCATCCCCACCAACCAATAATACAATCACAAATTATGGCAGAGTATAAATTCATCACACGATGGCACATTGCTGCACCAATTGAACGCGTTTGGGATGCAATTGTTGATTCTGAAAACTGGTCTCAATGGTGGAATGCAGTCGCTTCAGTTGAAGAACTAGAAATGGGCAAAGCCGATGGAGTAGGAAACGTTCGCCGCTTTGTTTGGAAAACGCCCCTGAGCTATACCCTCACCTTTGAAACTCGCGTCATCCGCATTCAAACTCCGGTGTTGCTGGAAGCCACTGCTACAGGAGATACCGAAGGACACGGACTCTGGCAACTGGCGACAACCGATCGTGGTACAGCAGTCAATTACACCTGGACAGTACGGACAACTCAACGTTGGCTGAACATACTGGCAGCGATCGCTCGTCCCTTACTGGAATGGAACCATAACGTGATCATGGCACAGGGAGGAAAAGGACTTGCAACCTATCTTAAAGCTGATTTGATTGCTACGGAGAGTGCTGATCAGGGCACATCCGTTGGATCTGCGTTTAGCAATTGAAGCTGAAATTCAACAATAAATAGTGCATTTCGTATACCGAGCAATTTTGGCATGAGCAATTTATCAGTGGAGCACTTCCCTACAAATGTTGCGTCTTCAGAAAATTCCTCTGAGCCAGGCAAAACCTTGGGTATACTGAACAGCTATGCCCCTCGTCAGAGAAATAAGGCTTGGATGGAGACCCCTGCGACGGTTGATGATGTTTCACTGCTCACCCGGATTGCTCAGCGTGACCAGTCTGCCATGTCGGCGCTGTACGATCGCTATGCCCGAATCATCTATGGTCTAGCCTTCAAAAGCCTGCGATCGGTGGAGGAAAGTGAAGATATCGTGATCGATGTGTTTGCCCAAGTATGGAAAATTGCCGATCGCTACGATGTGCAAAAAGGCAGAGCCGACACCTGGTTATTTACCCTCGCTCGCAGTCGTATTCTCGATCGCCTCCGCAAAATTCGCAGCCGTAAATCCTCTACAACCCTGTCGATCGATGCGTTAGAAATTCAACCTCAAGCAGACAATGTAGACCTCTTTGAAGATGTATTTGTCAGAGAACGCCGCAGTCGAATTATTGCAGCGATGCAAACGGTTCCGGATGAGCAACGACTTGTGTTAGAACTCGCTTATTATCAGGGGCTAACCCAGAGCCAAATCGCAGCTCAAACGGGAATGACGCTGGGCACTGTTAAAACTCGAACTCGGTTAGGATTGAGTAAGTTAAAGTCTGCTCTTGGCTCAAAGGAGGACTTGTAGCGGCTACCCGATGGCACATCACTGGAAGGCTGATTTGGTATGACGACTGAGAAGTACTGCTTCTGTGAACTGGCTCCCCTCTACGCGATTGACCAATTGAGCGAGGAGGAACGCGGCTGGGTTGAGCAGCAAATCGTGGAGTGTCCAGATCTGGCAGAAGAACTGATTGGCTATCAATTAGGCATGACTGCCATGGCTTACACCGTTCCATCGCTACCCATGGATTCAACCTTGAAGGATCGCCTGTTTGATCAGCTCGAATTAGATCCCGCTCAGTCTACAGTTCTTCCTCAATACTCCTTTGTTTCCTACCAAGCCATTCGATCGCAAGAGCTAAATTGGCAGCCGCACCCCACCCCCGGTGTAGAAGTTGCGATCGTTCATACCGATGAGATGAAGCGCGAGATTGTTGGCTTTTTGCGGGCGGAACCGGGAGTCCACTATCCGCTTCATCGTCATGCTGCCATTGAAGAAATCTTCATGCTGGAAGGCGATCTCGTCGTTGGCAATGAAGTGTACGGGGCTGGAGATTACATTCGCTCCCATCCTGGCTCTACTCATGCCCCGTACACCATTGGGGGATGCCGCTTCTTCTTCCATACCTCAATGGACGATGAATATCCTGAACTGGTAGGAGTCTCTTCATTAACTTAGAGACTTGTGGGACAGAGCCAATGAGGTTACAGCATCACTGACAGTTCATCGAACTTGAATCGCTGACTTGTCACCCTACTTTCTCCGTTTCAATTTGCGGTGCTTGGACGTTTTGCTCTTGATACCGCTCCGACCCTTGCCTCTATGGAAGATCTTGCGGGAGGTTGGATCGTCATTGACGATCGTTAGGCTTGAGTGAGCCTGATCGCCGTAGCGACCTGCCTCACTCAAGCCGACCAACGATAGATTCAGCGTTTTGTTTGATTCAGACCGACGGTTGCCCAGAATTTGAACGGGTAGATAGGCTACGGACTGTCCGACAGCAAAGCTGACTGTGATCACGCCCCCGACAAAATCCCGACCTGCGATCGCACTGCCGTTACTCAGTTGCACCTGCACCGAGGCAGCTTGGGAGAGATTGCCCGAACGCGTAATGGCAAGGGGGATGATGTTCAGCCCGTTACCTTCTAATGTGCGGTAGTTGGCGGTGCTGAAGGTGTAGACGGGAATGGCATCATCGTTGCCGATTACACCAGTTGCTGTCTGCGCAGTCGTTGACAGAGTACCGTTGGTTGCCGCACTCAAAGCCACTTGGAAGGTTTCGTCTGCTTCAAACGTCGTGTCACCATTGACCGCGATCGTGATCGTCTGGCGGGTCACTCCTGGATTAAAGGTCAACGTTCCGGAGTTGGCGGTGTAGTCGTTGTCCGCCGTCGTCGCAGTCCCATCGACAGTGGCATAGTTCACGGTAACCACTTCATCACTGGGGTTGCTGAGCTCCACGGTGAAGGTGGAGTTGCTGCTGCCGTTGTCGCCTTCAGATTGGCTGACCGTGACGGGCGTGATGCGAATCGTCGGATCGTTGGCCAGAAGCGTAACGGTACCGCTGGTAGTACTGCCCAGGTTGTAATCGCCCGTGGTTAAATTCAGTTGAATCGTTTCATCCCCTTCAGCGATCGTGTCATTGATCGGATTGACCAGCACATCGACAAAGGTTTGTCCGGCAAGAATGGTGGTGGTGCCCGTGAGAGTAGCGTAATCGCTACCGTTAGTCGCCGTGCCCGCGATCGTGTAGTTGACCGTCAGTGCCTGGCTAGTGTCGCCAGTGCAGGTGATCCGGAAGCTACCAGAGTTAGGTGCACTTTCGCTAGCGCTCGCATCCGGAACAGCAACAGTGACGATCGGCGCATCGATGATGTCAACGGTGGCAGTGTTAGTGGCGCTCACCACATATTCTCCTGCGGCTAACGTCAGTACCACTGTTTCGGTGCCTTCAATAAGGTTGTCATTCACTGGAGCCAACGTGACATCGACGAAGGATTGCCCAACGGCGATCGTCGCCGTCCCAGTTAGCGTAGTGTAATCACTACCACTGGTTGCCGTGCCGCCGACAGTGTAGTTCACCGTCAGCGCTTGGGTCGTGTCTCCAGTGCGGGTGATCCGGAGGGTGCCTGGATTACCAGGTAGTTCAGTGGCTGTAGCATCGGTCGTGGTAATGGAGAGAACAGGTGCATCCAGAATGTTCACTGTGGCAGTGTCAGTGGCGCTAATCGCGTAATTGCCTGTGGCTAGGGTCATCACGACTGTTTCACTACTTTCCACGACCGTGTCAGCGATCGGATCTACCTGCACATCAATAAAAGTTTGACCGGCAAGAATGGTGACGGTGCCATTCAGAGGAGTGTAGTCGGTACCATTCGTGGCTGTACCACTGACGGTGTAGTTCACCACTAGAGCCTGGCTGGTATCTCCAGTGCGGGTGATCCGGAAGGTGCCAGGATTGCCAGGGAGTTCGGTTGCCGTCGCATCGGTCGCGGTGATTGACAGGACAGGCGCATCAATAATGTTTACGCTTGCCGTTGTTTGGGCGGGATTGATGCCATAGCTACCAGCGGTGAGGTTTAGCGTCAGGGTTTCGGTGCCTTCGACGATCGCATCGAGCACAGGAGTCAGCGTCATATCGACGAAATTCTGACCGTCGGGAATGGTGACAGTGAGAATAGAACCAGAAACACTGACATTGTTGCTAAAGGTGTAATCAGCAGCAGATGCGGTGCTGCTGTTGGCGATCGTCAAATTCACAACTAAATCCCCGACGGTGCCATCGCGCTGAATTCGGTAAGTGCCTGTGTTACCGGGAAGTTCAGTGGCAGTGGCATCGGTGGCGGTGAGGCTGAGGCGAGCAAACGGTGACTCAACCGCACCCATATCCACCACGTTATTCACAATCCGAGCATTACCAGTCTGATCCGTCGTGCTGACTCCGGTATTGCTGCCCGTGTTGATTGCAGGGCTGCCAGCCAGTAGAGCGTGCGTCTGGGTGGAGCCACCATTATTAGCCAGCGCACCCAGGAGTGCAGCTTGGTTGAGAATGTTGCCCGTTCCAGTGATGGTCGCACCACTAGAGTTACCAATCAGGCTATTGGTCGCAGTCAGGCTGCCTGAGAAGTCCTGGATAGTGGAACTGGTATTATTCGCAATGATGGTATTGGTAGCCGTCACAGTACCACCACCAGAAAAACCTCCTCCTCCGTTCCAGATGCCGCCAAAATCGATGGTTGCTGTGTTATCAGCGATCGTGCTGTTAATCAAGGTAATTTGTGAGCCTGTGCCATTATTGCTAATCCCACCTGTGTAGCGTTGAGAGGTGTTACCACTGACGGTACTGTTGCTCAGAAAAATTGTTGCCGTTCCTAAGTTAGCGAAGTTATCGATACCACCGCCTGCAAATCCGCTACTCGTTAAAGCATTGCCACTGATGGTGCTGTTGGTAATTGTTAGAGTTGCTGTACTCCCGATGGATTCATTCCGAATCCCAGCCCCCCGACTCGTTGCCGTGTTACTACTCACGGTGCTGTTGTTTATGGTCAAGGACCCTGTATTGTAGATACCCCCGCCCCCGCTAGCACTGCTGTTGCGAATCGTGCTGTTACTGATCCCCAACGTGCCTGCATTGTAGATACCCCCGCCTTGTCCACCATTTGCACTACCATTGGCGATCGTCAGCCCATCGATGGCGACGGTGCCGCTAGCAATGCTGAACACCCGCGATGCATTGTTGCCGCTAACGGTGAGGAGGTTCGCTCCAGTGCCCGTGATGGTGACATCGCTGCTGATGCCCAGTTCACCCGATGTCAGGGTAATGGTGTCGGGTATGGCATCGGTGAAGGTGGCACCTGCAAAGGTAATGGTGTCAGCGCCAGCGATCGCGTTGGCGTTCAAAATCGCCTGTCGCAAGGAACCTTCCCCACTGTCGTTGGTGTTAATGACCACAAAGCCGTTTTGGGTGATTGTCACCGTAGCGTTGCTGCTGGCTCCGATCGCGTAACTGCCTGCTGCCAAATTCAACCGCAAGGTATCATTCCCTTCGGCAAATCCCACCGCTTCCGCGATCGCGGCCAAATTCACATCCACAAAACTCTGACCATCGGGAATGGTGACTTGGACATTGGAGCCAGACACCGTGATGCTGCCGCCGCTGAGGGTGTAGTCGCTGGCAGAGGCCGTGCTGCTACCGTCGATCGTCAAGTTGACTTGTAAATCACCCGTCGTGGTGGTGCGGGAGATCCGGAAGATGCCAGGGTCGCCAGGTCCCTCGGTGGCGGTGGCATCGGTCGCGGCAATGGAGAGAACAGGTGCATCCAGGATGTTGACGCTTGCCGCTGTTTGCGCGGGATTGATGCCATAGTTGCCACTGGCCAGATTCAATGTCAGGGTTTCGGTGCCTTCGACGATCGCATCAAGCACGGGAGTCAGTGTAATATCGACGAAATTCTGACCATCGGGAATGGTAACGGTGAGAGTGGAGCCAGAGACAGTGACGTTGCTGCTGAAGGTATAATCGCTGGCAGAGGCGGTGCTGGTTCCGGCAATGCTCAGATTGACGACCAAATTCCCAACGCTACCACCCCGCTGAATCCGGTAAACGCCAGGGTTGACGGAAAACTCGGTGGCAGTGGCATCTTGAGCAGTGAGGCTGACGCGATCGAACGGGGACTCGACAGCACCGATATCCACCAGACCATTCACAATCCGGGGATTGCCTGTCTGATCGGTTGCCGTCACTCCGGTATTACTGCCCGCATTGATGGCGAGGCTGCCATTCAGCAGGGCGTGAGTTTGGGTGGGACCACCGTTGTTGGCCAGTGCACCAAGTTGCGGGTCGATCGGTGCGGCGATCGTGCCAACAATATCAGCATTCGTGCCATTGATAAATCCGCTGCTGCCGTTGCTCTTACCAATTAAGTTGTTACCTTGCGACACAAAGGTTCCCGCTACATCCGGGCTGATGGCATGCGTGTTGTTGGCAATCAACGTGTTCTTAACGTTAACCGTTCCACTGCCGTAAGAAAGTCCTCCACCTCCTGAAGTGGCAGTGTTGTTGGCGATCGTCACATTAGTCAATGTCAGAGTGGCATTCGTCGTGCTGCGAATGCCACCGCCATTTGCGCCTGTGTTACCAGAGATAGTGCTGTTGGTAATCGTCATCACTGAGGTATTACTAATGTTCATGATGCCGCCACCATTATTCGTGCTCCTATTACCAGAGATGGTGCTGTTAGTGAGTATTAGGGTAGAGAAGTTGTTGTTGTTGATGCCACCACCCTCAGTGGCTGTGTTATCAGAGATAATGCTGTTGAGCACTGTGGCAGTGCCACCCAAATTGTGAATGCCGCCCCCGAAGAGTGCAGTGTTGTTACGAACCAGGCTATTGGTGAGGCTGAGATTGCCAGAGTTGAGAATGCCGCCACCATTACCACCATTAGCATTACCATTGGTGATCGTCAGCCCATCGATGGCGACGGTGCCGCTAGCAATGTTGAACAGCCGCGAGGCGTTGTTGCCGCTGACGGTAAGGAGGTTCGCTCCGGTGCCCGTGATGGTGACATTGGTACTGATCCCTAACTGGCCGCTTGTTAAGGTGATGGTGTCCGGCGTGGCATCGGTGAAGGTGGCACCTGCGAAGGTAATGGTGTCCGTTCCGGCGATCGCGTTGGCGTTCAAAATCGCCTGTCGCAAGGAACCTTCCCCACTATCGTTGGTGTTAATAACCACAAAGCCATTTTGGCTGATCGTCACCGTGGCGTTGCTGCTGGCTCCGATCGTGTAGCTGCCTGTTGCCAGGTTCAACCGCAGGGTATCGTTGCCTTCGGCAAATCCTACCGCTTCTGCAATGGCGGCCAGATTCACATCCACGAAACTCTGACCATCAGGAATGGTGACCGTGAGCGTGGTACCAGAAATTGTGACACTGCCGCCGCTGAGGGTGTAGTCGCTGGCAGAGGCTGTGCTGCTGCCGTCGATCGTCAGGTTCACAACCAAATTGCCACCCGTCACAGTCCCCCGCGAAATGCGGAATGTGCCGTTATCGATTCCACCTTCAGCGGCAGTAGCATCCGGTGCCGTGAGCGTGACGGTTTGCGGGTTGATGGTAATGGTGAAGGTCTGGATCGTCGAGGTATCGCTGCCGCCGTTGGCAGTGCCCCCCGTATCGCGCACCCGCACCTGAATCGTTGCCGTTCCGGCAGTCGTTCCGGGGGTGTAGGTGAGCGTCCCATCAGCCGCGATCGTGGGTGTCCCTCCAGTCGCAAACAGGGTGGGATTATCGTTGCTGACAATCTCGTAACTCAGCACCGATTGCGTCGCATCTTCATCAGCAGGCCCCGCATCAAACCCGGTGGCCCAGTTCGCTACAGTTTGCGCACCGGAACCCGCCACCGCCGATTGATTGCTGCCAGCAGTAAAGCTGGGTTGATCGTTCACCGCAGTCACACTGGTCCCAATCACTCTGGTGATAGCAGAAATCGCGTTTTGGCCACCATTGATGCTGGCATCCAGCGTCACGCGCGTTGCCCCGTTGGTGAAGCTGCTGTAGGTGTTGTCGATCGCTCTTACAGTCAGGCTGGGGGGGGTGCCGTTGTAGTTTGCCACCGGGACGAACCGGAGCCGGGTTGCGGCAGAGAGGGCCAGCGCTGTAGCATCATCCCCAACAGCGCCAATGGCAAACCAGTTCGTGCCATCGGTGGAGTATTGCCAGGTGCCCTGGGTGCTGGCGTTGGCTAAATTGCCAACGATCGCCAACCCGCTGAGACTGGAACCAGAATTTGGATCGCTGAAGCGACCCGTGAATAAGCTGGTGATCGTCGCACCGCTGATGCTGGTGGCATCTTCCAGAATCGCGGCTAAGGTGGCATCGGCAGTCAAGCTAGGGGCTTGGTTGACGAGTGAGAATTCCGAGGTGTCGCCCGTCGTCAGGTTGGTGGCCGTGGCCGTGATATAGGGCTTGCCTGCAACTGCCGTGTAGCTGTAGGTGATCACAGCATTGCCGCTGGCATCGGTTGTGACGTTCTGGAAGCCGAGGTAGACTTCTCCTTCGTTATCCGTGGTTGTATTGGCGAAGAACTCAATCCGGAAGCTGGTATTGGCAATGCTGTTGAGGCTGCCTTGAATCGTTGTACTGCTGACGCTGGTGAGAACGGGGAAGTTTTGCAGGTTGTTGGTTCCCGTGTCAGCATCGCCCACATCATTCGCAGTGATGCCGTTGCCCCCCAAATCGATGCCCAACCCTGTGTTGGAGAAAAGGCGGTTACCGAGAATGGAGTTATTCACCCCGGCATCAGGAAGAAGCACCACCCCCAAACCCGTATTGAAGGCGATGACGTTTCCTGCCCCAGTGGCAGTGCCACCGATCGTGTTGCTACTTGCACCCCCTTGCAGCCAAATGCCACTGGAGCTATTGCCGAGGGACAGGGTGCCACTGCTATCAGTGCCAATGAAGTTGCCTTGAATCTGGTTGCCGCTCGTACTGGTTCCCGCCAGCAAAATTCCCGTTCGATCGTTGCCAGCAATCACATTGCCTGCACCTGCGGCACTGCCCCCGATCAGGTTATTCCCGGCTTGAATTTGTAAGCCATCGAAGCTGTTGCCCAGGTCTTGGGTGCCCGCCGCATTCGTGCCGATGTAGTTGCCTTGTACCGTGTTGCTGCCACTGAGAAAGACAATGCCAACCCCATTGTTGCCAGAAATCACGTTACGGGCAGCCGCCGTTGTGCCCCCAATCACGTTGTTGCTGGCGTTAAGGATAATGCCTTGTTGCGCATTGCCCTGATCGATCGTGCCCGTGGCATCGGTGCCGATAAAGTTACCCGCGATCGTATTGCCGTTGCTGCCCCCTGAAATCACGATGCCGCTGCCTTGGAAGTTCTGGATTACCAGGCCCTGAATCGTGCTGCCAGCGGCTACACTGCTGAGCGTGATCCCATTTACACTACTGCCAGCCCCACTGCCGTTCAGGACAATCCTGAGGTTGGCATTGTTGCCAACTGCCAGGGTGTTTTGGGTAGCCCCAGTTTGGCTGTAGCCGTCGATGATGACTTGACCCGTCAGGGTTGGGAGGGCAGAAGCCAGGTTAATGGTCTGCACCCCCGTTCCGGGAATCTGGAAGTCGATGATATCGGCACCAACCAGCGCATTGGCATCCAAAATCGCCTGTCGCAAGGAACCCAGTCCACTGTCGTTCGTGTTAATGACAAAAAAGGTCGCCAGCACTCCCTGGTAGGCGGCTTCAGCCGGTTGCAGAAACGCTTGCGCCGCTTCGATGCTGCCAAACTGATACTCCAGCGTCCAGTCGCCCCCCAGAGCACTGTTACCCGTCAGGTTCTCTGATGCCGCCACATCGGCACCCGTCAACTGGCCCAGGATCTGCACAAAAGCCTTGCCCACTTCCCCCTGGGCGACATTGCAACCGTACAGCAAAATATCAGCATCGTCCGTCAGCGCGTTTTGCCAGGACTGGAGTTGAGTGGCGTAGCTTTGCACAGTCGCCAGATTCAGCCAGTCCTGCCCTAGTTGCAGTCCCCCTGCCGCGCCATGGGACAACACCTGCACACTGGCGATATTCTCCCGCCCCAGCAGCGTGTTGGTGATCTGGGCGATCGCATTCTGGGCTGGATCTAGAAAGTGAACCTCACTGCCCGCTGTCACATTCGCTGCCAAAAATTGCGCGTCTGCCACCGCCGAATCAATAAACACCAGCGAAGATGCCGGACGGAGTGGAGTCGGTTGCAGGGCATCAGCGGGATAGGGCGTTGGTGAAGCAGAGATCGCGGTCGAGAGTGCACGATAATCAGCAGTAGACGAGGACGGCGGGTTCATAGACGTTGAATCCCTAAAAAAACTGAGTAGGAAACGACCAAGACAGGACGATCACAGCGACACAAAATTGAATGCAGCGCTAAAAGGCACCCGAAAATGAACAGTCGAAATCGGATGGAGACGGTGGATAAATGGCGCGATCGCACCGGATTCACAAACTCAGTAATTCAACCAAGTGTGATCACGGAAGTAAGTGACCTTACTGTGTCTAAGTTACCCAAGTAACTTTAAGAACTTACGCAGTCATCAGCTGTTTGGTATAAAGAGTTCGTGAAGTTTAAGGGTATTTACGCTTAATCCACCCATACATCTACCAGGATTTCTATCATACAGAGATAATACAGAATTTGTGAAGTTTACCTAATCAGCAAAAGAGTCTGGAGGGATCCCTCAAGCGTTCAGCCATTGAGATCCCCCTATCCTAAGAGGCTCTTAACGAGGTGCTCATGCGATCGTCACTGAGCTAATCAGTCGCCACACGTCCTTCACACTGGTGCTTGTTGAGCAACAACTTGTTAAAGAATGTAAAATTTGATGCTCGATGACACGATTGTGGTGATGCAACAGAAAAGCAACGTGCTTGCGGCAGGTCAGGCAGTTGTTGGACGAGCCATTCAAATAGGTTCGGTACAGGCTTACCAAACAACCGTTCAGCCACAGTCGTACCATCAGAACGCTTGAGATGGAAGTTGTAAAGTGTCTCATTACCCGTAATCTACGGGTCGAGAGCCCACATCGATTATGATGAATTCGGCTCAAGTAGCCATTTCGGCTTCGACCGCAGATGATGTCCGTTGAAATTTAGTGACCATTTCCCTGTTCGCTCATGGAGTACAGAATGGTACTGCTGCTGTACAGTTTGTAAATTAGTTTGTTGTATTTGCAGTTGTTGGATTTGTTCTGAAGGTGAACCAGGAGTATTTTAGAATTTCTTTACAAATCAGCTGTTAAGATCGCTAAATTCGGCTTACATTGCTGATTACAAAACCGCTTTTAGGCATGGTTGGAAACCTCGATAAGCTCACTACTAAATCCTGTTGTGGCACATCATAGGATATAAAATTAACCAGGAAATCTAACGTCATTTCCATCAGCCAAATAGTAATCCATTCTCCAGCGCAGCGGTGGTTAACATAGTGATCGCCACCTCCTTGAGGAATGAAATTAAAGCTATTTTCATGCCACTGCCGGAATCGCTCTGGTCGAAACTCGTTTGGATTCTCCCACCGTTGTGGATCGTGGTTTGTGCCATACAAATCTAGCAGTACTTTAACTCCTTTAGGAAAGTGATAGTTCTGCCATTCAAACGATTGGCAGGTACGAGCCACCGCCGTCGGGAAAAACGGATAAAATCGACGAACTTCTTGCGTGAATAACTTTGCATAATCAGCTTCATCCTTCAGTTTGTGCTTACAGTCTGGATACTCATGTAAGGCTAAAGCTGCAAAGGTTATATAGCGAGCGATCGCAACCGTAGGACGCACTACATTGAGCAATTCAACTGACGCTACATGTCTGTCTAACAGGTTGCCATCTAGATCACGATACCAGGCAAACGCATAGGCAGCACTATTGTCTGGTACTTCCAACTCGTGAGCACGAATTTTATCCAGAATCGTTCCAAGCCATTCTTCTGACTGTTTACGACCCCATCTAGCTCGCCAATGTCTTGGACCAACCCCACCTGAACCATCGATCATAGCGGCTAGATCTCGCGTTCGTTGATTGACCTCTGCCTCTGGCAATGGCACTCCTGCCCAGGCACATACAGCCCGACAAAGAACCTCATGAGCAGCATCAAGCAGCACCACTTGATCCTGCTGTTCCCATCTTTGAGCCGCCTTCTGCCACTGCTGCCGAGTTAACTCAGTTAACTGCCCCATATGCTCAGGCGTCATCAGCGACATGAAGGCTTGCTTTCGTTGTCGGTGGGCTTCACCATCTAAGCCTTGCACCCCTCCTTCACCTAGCAGGGTTTTCTGTATACGTTTTGGTGTCGCATTATGACGTAAAAATTTCTCAGTATCGTAAAAAACTTGAGCAGCAGCTTCGCCTCTAAAGCAAATCGTCTTTTCAAACAAAATCCGCGTTTGAAAAATATCAGAATGATAACGCTCACATCGGTTTAAGACGAAGTGATAACCTTCTAACATTAGCGACAATGTATGATCGATGCCGCGATCGCTCGGAATTTCTTTGTGCATACCCCTATCGTTCTCCGGCTACTTTTTCTAAACATTGCTACGGTTGTTACTGCCAGACCAATATTTGAGCCTCATATTCGCCCAGACTAATGGCTAGCTGGTGATTCTGCGACTCAAGCTGGTCATTCTTAGCGTTTCAATTAGGACATCGGCAGCAGCACTATTCTCAATCTCACCCAACCTTCACTTGACTCTGAGGATTTTGGGCTTGAGGGTTCTGGCTTGAACTGTTTGCACCGGGTTTGAGTTCTACTTTCACCCAACCCGGTTTGCGCTGGTCAAAGGCTTTATAGGCATCGATCACATTCGTCAAGGGTTCAACCTGGGTCAGAATTTTCTTCGGATCAACAACCCCGCTGTGAACAATATCCACAATGTGGGGAATATATTTGCGGTGATTACAGTTACCCATCTTCAGCGTCAGGTTCTTGTTCATCGCCATGCCGATCGGGAAGGATTTGTGTGTCAATGGATACACGCCAATAATGGAAAGCGTTCCTGCTTTTGCAAGTCCTTGAACTGCCCACTCCAACGCTTGAGAGGGGGCATTACCGGGATGCCAATTGCCATTTTGCGGATTGGTTTCTGGTGCAATCTTTTGCAGCTCTTGTTGAAACTGTTCTACTTGGTTTAGAGCTTTTTCAGCCGCAGGACCACTGTTCGGAGCAACGGCATCGACTCCAACCGCGTCGATCGCCCGATCCACCCCAATGCCACCCGTTAAACTTTGAATTGCCTCGATCGGATCTTCTTTGTTGAAGTCGATAATTTCAGCTCCCTGCGCTTGTGCCATTTCTAGGCGAGAGGGAATGGTATCGATCGCCAAAATCCGTCCGGCTCCCAGCAATTTGGCACTAGCAATCACAAACTGCCCGACAGGACCACAACCAAACACCGCTACGGTATCGCCATCCTCAATTTCTGCCAGTTCTGCCCCAAAGTAAGCGGTCGGGAAGATGTCTGAAATCATAATTGCCTGATCATCATCTACTTCATTTGGCAACTTCACTAATCCAGCATTGGCATAGGGAATGCGTGCATACTCTGCCTGCAACCCGTTAAACGGTCCTGTAACGGCTGGACCACCAAAGAAAGCAGTGCCGGCTTGTGGTCCATTGGGATTAGCAGTATCACATTGAGAATGATATCCAGAACGACAATAGGATCAATAACCACAGGCGATTGTAGACGGAATAACAACGCGATCGCCCACTTTCAAATTCCGTACATTAGTACCGATTTCTTCGATTATGCCAACTCCTTCATGTCCGATAATTGTTCCCGGTTTCATACCTGGAAACGTTCCCCGAATCATATGCAAATCTGTTCCACAAATTGCACTGGCAGTTAGACGCACGATCGCATCTGTTGGATCTTGAATTTTGGGTTCTGGCATATTATCTAGACGAATATCGCCAATGCCATGAAATACGACTGCTTTCATTTTGTTTCTCCTGGATGAGATGAGCGGTTAGCCAGTGATCGAATATTCACAACTCACGCAACCAGCCTAATAGGCTAAACTCATCTTTTCCTCTAACTCTTGAGGCATATCCACCTGTAGTGTTCTTAAACCTTCAGATGGAGATTATGTGATGTTTCTAGGTATTGAAAGCTGCTTAATTGTAGGCTTGCTAGTCCACTACCCACCTGTACTGCTTCCTTCTCAGCCCTATATCGGAATCTACCAGCGGATAGACGTGATTCTGAAGCCGACTCTGCAATCTAGATAGAGACTTTGAGATGTGTTTGTCAAGTGTTCAAACGTGAGAACTATTTATTCTAACCTTCGTAGAAATCGATTTAACGGTCGATCATTGAAAGCTCTAAACTCACTAGCAATCGCTGGAATTCTGATCATGGGATTGAGCTTAACTCCAGTCATGAAAGCATGGGGACAAACTCCCATTCCTAAACTAAACTTACAGCAAGCCCTGCCATCATTGTCAAATTTTGCTGCTAATCAAGTCGCAACCGGCGAAGTAACCCTAGATGGTTACGATTTATTTGCGATCGCGGCTCCTGCTCTGACGCAACAGAGTGAAAAAACGAATACATCTCCTATTCGAGAACGAATTAAAGGGATTGAAGACACACTCAAGCGGATCGCCAATAGTAATTTGGATCCCAGCAAGGTGCAAGTGACAACAGAAATAGATGGCAACAGCAATCTTCCTGTGATTTATGTCAATGATCAATACTTAATGACCGTCACAACATTAGACGCTCAACTCCAAGTACAGCAACCAGAACGATGGGCAGAACAACTGACCCCCATCATTAAACAGGCTCTGATCCGGGCTCATCAAGAACGCCAACCTGATTTTCTGATGCAACAGGCTGCGATCGGCACAGGAATTGTTTTAGTCATGCTCGTCTTGAGTGCAGTCATTATTCACTGGCAAAAGCGTTTGAAACAACGACGCGAACGGATTGAGCGCGAAATACTAGCCGAGCCTACGATTGGCGCACAGCCAGCCAGTGAAGCAGCAGATACAACGACAGCGATCGCTACAATTCAGCAACAACGCACTAAGCAGCAGCATCGCGATCTAAAGGGATTGCAAACCCGGTTTTTGCATCTTACTCAATTTGTCATCTGGATAGGGGGGATGATTTTTCTGCTAGGGTTGTTTCCCTATACTCGCTGGCTGCAACCTTTGGTATTGGCTACTCCTCTCCGTATTTTAGGGATCATTCTCGGTGTTTATATATTGATGCGACTTAGCGATGTTTTAATCGAGCGATTTTTAAGTGCGTTAAGCCGGGGTAATTTTCTCTACACCGAGGCATCCCAACGGCTCGAATTACGAGTGGCTACGTTTTCACGCGTCTTCAAAAGTGGGGCTGCTGTGATCTGGGTTGTCATCGGTCTGCTTGCCAGCTTATCGGTGGTCGGCGTTAATCTGTTGCCCCTGCTAGCTGGAGCGGGAATCATTGGTCTTGCCATCTCGTTCGCAGCTCAAAGCCTGGTCAAAGACATGATTAATGGCTTTTTGATTCTCTTCGAAGACCAGTACGCTGTAGGCGATGTGATCATTGTGGGCAATGTCTCTGGCTTTGTAGAGAATATGAATCTCCGCATTACTCAATTACGGGATAGTGAAGGACAACTGATTACCGTCCCCAACAGCAGCATCTCGGTTGTTCAAAATCTCTCTAAGGATTGGTCCAGAGTAGATCTGGCGATCGATCTGGCCTATGGAACTAATCCCGATCATGCCCTGAATGTGATTCGCCACTTATCAGAGGAAATGTATAATGATCCGGAGTGGAACTCTAAGATGCCTGAACCTCCTGAAGTCTTGGGGATTGATGAGCTCAATCACACAGGTATTTTGATTCGGGTGTGGATCAAAACATTGCCATTACAGCAGTGGGCTGTCGCACGAGAATTTCGTCGTCGTTTAACCTTGAGATTAGCAGAGGCAGACCTCACCGTAGGGGTGCCGCAGCAGTCGATTTGGTTTAGAAGCTCTCTCGATTTAGAGGAGCGATTTGATAGCGATCGCCCTGCTACAAAACACCAGAGAGCCATAAATAATGCAGCTACCAATTTAAGCCGAGACGGTAGGCAGGATAAAGAGTAACTTAAACGTACGATCGCCAATGATAGAAAAACTTCTGGATGGTGTGCCAATGGTGATTGTGGAGGATGGTAAACCGTTGAGAGATTCAGATGAACATGCTGTGATTAACTAGTTAATTATCAATTAAGATTCAACTTTATTACGCCCATACCGCTTAGCTTGATATAGCGCTTGGTCCGCGGCATAGCTAATTTGAGCCACATCTTGGTAAGTGGGATAATCCGCAACTCCACAACTGAAGGTAACAGTAAATTCAACTCCATTTGCCCGTTGCTGTACCTGTAAGAAACGTTGACGAATTCGATTCATCACCTTCACAGCACTTAGGCGATCTGTATTGCTCAAAATTACTGCAAACTCTTCTCCACCATAACGACCCACAATATCTATTGGGCGTAACTGTTGTTGCAGCAAGCGAGCAAGACTTTTGATTACGCGATCGCCTGTGGCATGCCCGTAGGTATCGTTGACTAATTTGAAGTGGTCAATATCTAACATGGCAAAGCTAAGAGGCAGATTTTGACGCTTGGCGCATTTCAATTTGATAGCTAAGTATTCTTTAATTTTGGTGTGATTAAACAGCCCAGTTAGACTGTCTCGCATCATGAGCGATCGTAATGTGGCTGATCGTTGAGCGCGGCTTGCGATCGATGAAATCAGATGGTCAGGTTGAATAGGTTTGGTTAGGAAGTCATCGCCTCCCAAACTCAAAGCAGCTAACTGCTTATTCAGGTTGGTTTCAGTCGAAAGAAACACGATCGGAATACTAACGTATGCTGCCTGTTGCCGAATCACAGCTGCTAACTCCAAACCACTACAGCTTGGCATATAAATATCCATTAGGATTAAATCTGGCTTAAACTCGCTCAGTGGCTGCATGATTTGCATTGGTTCGGTAATAACCTGAGTGACTATACCAGCCTGTTGCAGTGTCAAGGCATGAAATTCTGCAACAGCTTGGTCATCTTCCACAATCAGAACCCGGTATGGTTCAGGTTGGGAATACCCAAGTAATCGATCAAGCGTATCAATCAATTCATTAATGTTAATTGGTTTAGCGAAATAAGCATCTCCCCCCGCTCGAACTGCCTGCAATCGTGATACTAAATCATCTCGAACTGAGGTAAAAATGATTGGGATATATTGGGCAATCCATTGCTGATTGAGTTCAGCTATGCACTCTGCACCAGCTAAGTCACCTTCTGGAAAGGTCATGTCCATAATGATGGCAGTGGGAGCAGTCTGAATCAATAGCTCTGCCTGTTCAAGCAAATGGCATGCCTGCTTAACGGCTGCTGGTTGATTAAACGTACAGACTTGATAACCAAAGTAGCTAAGTTGTAATTTAAGTTCCCGTGCCACATCTGGATCATCTTCTACTAACCACACTAGGCGTTGATTGGGACTTGGTACATCCACTAAGCTCCCTAGACCAGACGGTTCGGTCATCTCATCTGTCTGACCTGATGGTTGGGGTATCGCAGTATGCGCCTCACTTTGCTGCTGCAACACCAATAGAAGACTTTGGATTTGTTGTTGTACCTCCAGCGCTAGTGGAACGTCGAGGGGTAACCATTGTTGCAAGAGTAGCTCACAAGTGCGGGCTGTTTCGCTGAGGCTAGTGAGTCCAAATGTTGCACTGGAACCTACTAAAGTATGGATTAATCGATGGAGGGTATTAGCAGTTTCAGCATCCCAACACTTGGTAAGCTGGTTCCAGCATGTCCTAACCTCTTGGACTTTTTCTGCTAGTCGTTGCAGATACTCCTGGTGAAGTTGATTCAGTTGAGCTTGAATCTCGCTGGAAGCATCAGCCATAGAATTGCTGCCACAACGTGCGGATAGTGGTTGGAAGAGTCATGGGTTCAAATGGCTTGGCAATTACATCTAATGCCCCTAGTTCCTTATAATATGCCACTTCATGAGTCTGTACTTTAGCCGTCATAAAAATCACCGGAATATTAGCCGTTTCAGGCATCTGCCGCAAAGCCATCAATGTACCCGGTCCATCCATACCAGGCATCATCACATCCAGCAGAATTAAATCTGGGATAAACTGGGGAGCCTTCTCTAAGGCTGCTGCACCCGATCCACAAATTTCAACGGTGAATTTCCCCACTGCCACTAGTGACAGACGCGCTATGGACTGGATGTCCGGATCATCTTCAACAAATAGGATGCGATCAAGAGATGGGACTGGCATAGGGTGTTCCTTATCATTCTGCTTGAATCATTATCGGCGGGATTGAACCAACGACTTAATGGTATTCAGCAGCTCTTGATTTGATGTGCGAGATTTAATCAGTGCCTTAGTTACCTGCTGTTTGCTCGCTGGGGTGGTGTCGCAGGCAGAAAATAACACAACTGGAATTGGTAAACCAGTTTGGTGATTAACAAAGGGAGCCAATTCCAACCCGGAGCCATCGGGTAGGCTAATATCCAAAATGATTAAATCAAAGCCTTCAGCTTCAAGTTTTTGCCGAGCCTGATCCAAATTTAGAGCTTGATGCACATCTGCTTGCTCATTCAATATGCGTTTAACCACTTGAGCAATATCTATATCATCTTCAATGTGCAAAATTTTGGGTCGAGCATTGGGTCGTTGCAACACGGCTTGATAACACAAAGACATCAAGCGCTCTTGATCAATCGGTTTATCGAGCCAGTCAATGATGGCAAATTCTGCCTCACCTAAGTGTTCCCGCCCCTGTTGAGCTTTAGCGGAGACAATCACAACGGGTAATGATCGGGTTTGTTCCTGGGTGCGTAGTTCCCGAAGCAAAGATATGCCATCTTGATCGGGTAACGCTAGATCAAGTGTCATTGCATGATACGAGTGCTGAGCCAGTAACCGCTTGGCCTCTGCTGCCGTGTATGCCAGATCAATATGGAAGCCACCTCGTTGCAGCATCAGTTTTAATAGCAGGGCAATATCGTGATCGTCTTCACACACCAGAATATGTCCAGCAACTTTGCTAGCAGATAGATCTGTAGTAGCCAATTGTTCTGTATTGGACAGATTGCAGTAAGGCAGCCATTCAGGTAGATCGCAATAGAAGGTTGTACCGACACCCATTTCAGTAATAAAACTCAGTTGACCATTGAATCGTTCAGTAATCGCTTTAGCAATACTCAGTCCTAAACCACTGCCCCCTTTCTGGCGAGTATCAGATGAATCGGCTTGAGCAAATTTTTGAAAGATCCGATCGCGAAACTCCTTGGGGATACCAGATCCTCGATCCTGTACACTGATCCGAATCATGCGATCATGCTGACTGATAATCACTGTCACAGTTTCTCCCTGAGGCGAGAACTTGGCGGCGTTGGAGAGCAGATTAGTCAACACCTGAATCAGACGTTCACTATCGACATTGACCATTTGCTCTGGTCGGCAATGAACAACTAAATTGAGAGTAACGTTGAATTGCTCAGCATAAACACGATTAGCCGCGATCGCCTGCTCCACAAGTGGTAGCAGATGGACAGGCTTGATCACAAAATTCATTTTCCCCGACTCAATTTTTTCAATATCGAGAATGTCGTTGATCAGTAGTACGAGACGTTCACTATTTTTGTAAGCAATGTTGAGTAAGTCTTTGGCCTCTGGAGGAATTTCACCCGTGACACCACCGAGAACTAGCCCTAACGCCCCTCGAATCGAGGTAAGCGGAGTACGAAGCTCATGGCTGACAGTAGAAACAAATTCATTTTTCAACCGCTCCACTTTTTTGCGGTCACTAATGTCTCGCACAATCGCCAACACCTCATCCTTGCCGTTCACAACAATACGTGCCTCATAATCTTGTAAACTGTTGTTCTGAAGTTGATAGTCAAAAACCTGAGGTTGACCGGTGTCCAGTGCTTGCTGCAAATGCAACAAGATTTGATGAGAGACAGGTGCTGGCATAATTTCAGACACTTGCTTCCCTAGAATTGCCTCTGGGGATAGGGTCAAATCTCCATGCAGGCTAGGTTTAAAGTCAAGATAGGTTCCGTCTCGACGGATCCGAAAAATCGCATCGGGAATAGCATGAAGTAGGGTCTGATTTCTGACTTCACTTGTCTGCAATATCTCATTTCTACAGAGAGAAAGTTCTGATGGCATTTGAACAATAGCGTCGTTCATGATGCAACCCACTTCCTCAACAAGGGAATTTTCTATTTGTTGCGAGTCTGCATTAACCAGGAGCCACCGTTTAGCGATCTCATTGCCCAGATGCCCTAAGGTTATGCTCATTAACCTCATCCGCTCAAAAGCGATGTAGGCTACAACTAGAGCTAAGGTGAATAGAAGTACAGTTAGAGCCGGAGCGTATGTAGCAAAAACTTCAGATGGCATAGCTCGATTGGGTGCGAGATAGGGCAAGAATTATTCCTAGACTACCCAAATTCGACTCAGCAATTTACCACTGTTTTGTTAGTAATTAAGTGGTCATACTCTCACCCTATTGATTCCAGCTGCTCAATCTGGGTATTGCTATTAGTGAACCTAACTACTCATGTTATATAGAACTCATTTGACATCTTTTAGAATAGGAATTAGGTGCTCCAACTGACCAAATTGAGATACCATGCCTGATTATTTCAAGACAAAGCCCGTCAATATCCCCCAAATTACAATCCTGTTAGACCACGGGTACCACGTTGACTATTTGACGAATGCGCTTGAGCAGGTGTATCCGCAGATCATGACGAAAATCTGCTTTAAATGATCAACCAAGCCCTCAAAGCAAGAAAAAGCAGAACGAGGAAAATCTGGATTTGTTCCAGCGATCTCGAGGTGGGCGTACGCCTTTGGCAGGACGAAGCCTAGGAACGATCGAATGCTTGGATGGAGCGGTGTAGATCCTAGTCAAGAACTTTGAGCGGACGCTTGTCAATGTCACGACAAAAATCAACCTTTGCTTCATTCGGCTAATGATTAAGCGGCTTGCGGCCTCTCCTCAAGATCTCAAATAGGCTCTATAGAAGTCTCCTGAAGCGATAGGATGCTGCTGGGGATTAGTGTTCTGGGTTTGCAGGCTTGACTTTGCCTGGTTTCCTAGCTTTGGCTTGCTTTTGACTGGTTGGGAGCGATGTTGGCGTTAAGGCTGTTGGTGTCGTCAGCAACGATCGCAAAGACTGACGAAACTCTAACGACAGGTAACGCTGCTGCAGCGGTTGCCAGTTTTGCCAAAATGTGGCTTGATCCTGCTGCATCGCCCGATCGACGCTATGAAGCACTTTCCCTAAATCAGTACCCAAGGTAGACTCTAAAAACTGCCGCAGCACCACATGATCCTGAAGCTGACCTAGAATCTCTTGAAGTGACTTAAACTCCTCGACACGTTCCAGATAAGAGGTGTCATAAAAGCCAGAAAAGAACTCTGCCTGGTAACGTACTCCTTTGATCTGCTTGCGTAAGCCGTGGAGGAGATGGTTAAACTGGTGAAATTGTTGATTTAATGCGTCAGTCTCTTCCAGGGGAATCAATGTCACATTCCCGGCTTGTACGGTTGTGCCAACGAGCCACCCTGGATGCAGAAATAGTTGGCAAACTAACGGCAGCAGTAGATCGGGCAAAATCTGTAATACAGACAAATCACCCATTGGGGTATAAACGGGATGATCTAACCAGTCTTGCAACGATCGCTTCAGTTTTTGATAGCGATCGCTATTCAAGGTTTTCTGTAACTGGGAGAAACTGTGCTGACGTGTTTGTAATACCTGCTTCATCACAGCATCAAATTTTGTCTTTTCTGATTTTTTCAAAAGGGGTTGATAGCGGGTGATTAACTCCTGTTGCAGAACATCTAGATCGCGTGTCCCTCCCAGCGTGTTCGCAATTTTGCCGATCGCTGAATTACTGGCAGCTTTTGGTATCACGATCGTGGTATTAAATACTTTCACAGCCGTTCTTAATCGGCGCATGCCCACCCGCATCTGATGCAATGGTTCAGGGTCTTTATCTTTCAGGACAGCCGCTTCCTGAGCCATAATTTTCTTAACAGTTTGCTGAATAATGTGGCGAGCATACTCAGCTAGTGTGATTGCAGGATCTAAAGTCTGCACGTTCATAAATATTTCCCTGGCATTTCCCCTTGCTTAACGAAAGGTTGATTAGCCGCAACATTCGTCCTTAACAGTTCTATTGTCTCATTCTCAGTCAGTTTAACTCTAGTTGCCATCACAAATAGATCATTGCGTAACATTTTGAAAACAGATTGCCCATCTAAATGCTGAAGAGATTTAGCATTTCTACTCAGCTATTATTGAACCTACTCATCACCGACTCACAAATAAGTTATAGCCAGGGAAAAATCAATTATATTAATTTATTCAGGGTTAACTAGCTTCTTGCTCACACTGAAGTTTACTACTGTTAGCTAATTGTAGATCGCTGGGATCTACTCCGAAAAGCCAACGGTCATCTACAGTTCTACACACTGTGGAACCCGCTTTAGTATCTACAGCAAGAATAGTGAGTTCTCGACTGCCATAGTCGTGCTGTAGGTTTCTATGGTTACCAGTGTAGTAAACCTTATCACCTTCTCTAAACCTGATTTCTTTCACACAGCCATCAATTGTTATAGATTTAACCTTACCTTAAACCTCTCATTGCAAAGAGCTTTTATTTTATAGAGACACGAGAGATTTTTCTCAAAACTTTTTTAAGCTGAAGATGCTTTTTGCTGGCAAACATATCAGTCTTTTAACTTTGACATCTAGGTGGCAAATTAGGAAATAGTAATTTATAGGAATGCCGCGTTAGACATATAAAAACTTAGTCACTTTCACTGATCACTTTCTGCCTAACTAAAACCCAGCCTCTAATTATCAGATTTTGCAATTAACACTTTATTTATCGTCTTAACCAAATCTTGCCGTTCACTCTCTAATAGCTGAAAGCCTTACTAGTCCTGAGATTTGCTCTCTTTCTTGTATGTAATCCCAGTGCTGTTGCGAAAGGCGCACTTCCTTCATACCTGTGCCGGTTAATCGACATTAATCTGTTAACGATGTAAAATTCGATGCTCGATGACGCAATTGTTGTAATGCGACAAAAAAGTGTTAACGACGACAAGAATTCGTTAACGATAACAAATAAAGTGTTATTCGATAATTCATGTCGAATAACATTTTATTTGTCGTCTTAACGAATTGATGTCGTCGAAGTCTCACCTACTAAAATCCCCTCCCTGTCTTACTTTCCAAGCTTTAGTAGTGGTTACTAGGACATAAGCGCTCATATCAAATTAAGCGTCGCAATTTGTTTTTTTAACACCTTAGCTGTCGTTATTTTTTGATTTCTTGCTCAGCCTCTTAACACTTTAATTGTCGCCTTTTCTATAGAGAGTTTTTACAATTCTTGATCTTTAACAGATTGACTGTCATCTTCTCTGGTCATAGTATTTGTGTACTTAAGAACATAAATACTGTCTCCTATGCAGCCATCTGATTTATCTCTGGATAATCCTGATTTTGCCTCCAATGAAATTATTGCTGAAGTTATTTCTGCTGAAGCAAAATTAAAGCTGGAAGTGATTCAAAAGCTGATTGAGCCATGCGATCGCAAGACCTATGGTGAACGCCTGAAAGCTGCAGCAGAAAAACTGAATTGCAACGTTCGTACCGTACAACGTCTGGTTAAGAAATGGGAAGACGAGGGTTTAGCTGCCCTTGCGCAGGATGGAAGGCGGGACAAGGGCACCCATCGAATTAGTGAAGAGTGGCAGAAGTTTATTGTCGCGGTTTACAAAAAGGGTAAATGTACGCCTACCCAGATTGCCGTTCAAGTCAAGACCAAAGCCAAAGCTGAGGGACAAGATAACTATCCAAGTCACATGACAGTTTATCGAGTGCTGGCTCCATATATTGAGAAGCAGGAGCAATCGTCCAACATTCGTAATATTGGTTGGCGTGGTTCCCGGCTAGCACTAAAAACTCGTGACGGAGATGAGCTTGCGGTTGAATACAGTAATCAGGTTTGGCAATGTGATCACACGCGTGCTGATATTTTATTGGTGGATAAGCACGGAGTTCTTTTGACCCGTCCCTGGTTAACTACAGTCATTGATACCTACTCTCGCTGCATTGTGGGCTTCAATTTAGGCTTTGATGCTCCTAGCTCAAAGGTTGTGGCTGTAGCATTGCGTCATGCAATTCTGCCTAAAAAATACAGTTCAGAATACAAGCTCTATGTTGATTGGTCTGCCTACGGCACACCTGAGCACTTATTTACAGACGGCGGAAAAGACTTTCGCTCGGAACATCTTCAACAGATTGGGGTGCAGTTAGGATTTACCTGTCACTTACGCGATCGCCCCTCAGAAGGCGGTATTGTTGAGCGTCCCTTTGGCACGTTCAACACCGAATTCTTCTCAACTCTCCCTGGCTATACGGGGTCCAATGTTCAGGAACGCCCCGCAGAAGCGGAGAAGGAAGCTAGCTTGACTCTCCGAGAGCTTGAACAACTGTTTGTTGCTTACCTTGTGAATCGATATAACCGGGGGTTAGATGCTCGAATGGGCAATCAAACGCGAATGGAGCGGTGGGAAGCCGGATTGCTTAAACAGCCAATTGAGATTCCAGAGCGACACCTGGATATCTGCCTCATGAAACAAACTCGCCGCACGATTTATCGTAGTGGGTATCTGCAATTTGAGAACCTGACCTACCAAAGTGATGATCTGGTTGCCTATGCAGGTGAAGCCGTTGTCCTGCGGTATGACCCAAGGGACATTACAACCGTGCTGGTTTATCGTCAGCAAGTTGAACGAGAAAAGTCGGATTATCCGTTGGCGGAGTCGGAACAACCTTTGAAATGGATCAAAGAGGTTTTTCTTGGATCTGCTCAGATTCAAGATCTAGAGGGTGAGAAGATTTCCCTGGATGAAGCACGAGATATGAGTCGTAGCATTCGCGAAGCAGGCAAGGCGGTTAATCACAACTCTATGCTTGATGAAGCGCGCGATCGCGAAGCCTTTTTAGAGCAGAAAAAGAAAACTCGACGCGATCGCCAAAAGGAGGAGCAAGCTACGATTCGACCTCCACATAGTCCAATTAAGTCCATCGATTCTACTGAAACTCAGCCTTCGTCTAGCCCAGTTAAGTCAAGTGATTCTGACATTACTCAATCTCTAACCTCAACTGAGTCAAAGGTGGAGATTCCTGTGTTTGAAATTTGGGATTTTGATGAGGAATAGGAGGTGAACAAGTGACAGAATACAGTGCAGATGATTTTCAAACTCACATTGAACGATTGAGAAAAGACAAAACGGTGGCGCTGGAGCAAGTAACATTGCTACATCGATGGCTTGAGCGTAAGCGCAGTTCCCGTCAGTGTGGTCGAGTTACGGGAGAATCCAGAACAGGTAAGACGAAGGCGTGTGATGCCTATCTCAAAAAATATGGCAAACCCGATTTTTCCAGCAAAGTTCCCGTCATTCCGGTCGGTTATATTCTTCCTAAACAGGAATGTACGTCAAGGGAGCTGTTCAGGCAAATTTTAGGGCATTACAACTTCGATTTACCCAAAGGAACGGTTGGCGATGCCCGTAGTCTTGTCTTCAAAGTTTTGCGGGAGAGCAAAACAGAGGTATTGTTTATTGATGAAGCCGATCGCCTCAAGAAGAAAACCTTTGCGGATGTGCGGGATATTTTTGATGAGCTAAAGATTGCTGTGATTTTAATCGGGACGAAGAAGCGGTTAGACTTGGCAGTGCAGGAGGACGAACAGGTTTACAATCGCTTTCGCTCAAATTACCGGATGGGGACGATTCAGAGCAATCAGCTGAAGGAGCTTGTTGGAGTTTGGGAACGCGATATCATTGCTCTACCGGTTGCATCTCACCTGACGACTGAATCCATGTTAAAGCTGATTCGTGTTGCGACGGGTGCTGCTCAGCGAGGGTACTACATTGGTCTAATTGATATGGTATTACGTGAGGCAGCCATTCGCTCCCTAGAGCAGGGGATGATGCAGATTGATCAAGCCATCCTTAAGGAGGTTTCTGAGGAGTATAAATGACCGAGGCTCCATCGATTCCTCCCTGGGTCTTTAGCGTAGAACCTTATGAAGGGGAAAGTATCAGCCACTTTTTAGGGCGCTTTCGTAGAGCCAATTATTCCTCGTCAAACCAAATAGGGCAGAAAACTGGTTTGGGCAGTGTGCTTGCCCGTTGGGAAAAATTTCGCTTCATTCCCCCGCCGACTCAGCAGCAATTAGCAGCTTTAGCTGAGGTTGTTCGGCTAGATATGGAGCAACTTGCTCTTATGCTGCCACAGGGCATGAGCATGAAGCATGAGCCAATTCGATTGTGTGCTGCTTGCTATGCGGAGCAGCCATACCATCGGCTTGAGTGGCAGTTTAAAGAAACGAGGGGATGCGATCGCCATCAACTCCGCCTACTCTCAGAATGCCCTAACTGTGGCAAGCGGTTCAAGATTCCTGCTCTCTGGATAGAGGGACATTGCCATAATTGCCAGATGATGTTTGTGGAGATGAAGGGGCATCAGAAAGGGATGTAGGGCGATCTCCATCAACTCTGTTTACTGTCGGAACGTCCTAACTGTGGCAAGCGATTTAAGATTCCAGCCCTCTGGATGGAAGGACATTGCCATAATCGCCAGATGATGTTTGTGGAGATGAAGGGATATCAGAAAGGGCTGTGAGGCACATACGCTTCACTGAATTACCAAAACAACTTCTCGTTCAACTTGGAGATCGCCCATCTTATCAATCTAGAACTTTCACGCTTTCAGGAGATGTTGCCTCACTGGGGAATAATGTTTCAGCTTCGACCGATTCACCTGTGTGAAACTTGTTATAGAGAGGTGCCTTGTCATTAGATAGCCTGGTAGTACAAGGATGTGGTGGCAGTTTCTCCACATCACAGCTTGTGCTTACTGGAGCAATGCCCCAGTTGCAAGAGCAGCGTTTAAGAAGGGAGATGCCATCATTGCGGAATGTGGTTCAAGTCTATGGTGAAGTATCAGGGGAGAATCAAGGAAACAGTTTGAAAAGCGCACTCATTTTTCAAAAGATCGTTAAATATTTCGCCTCAAATGAAATCGCTCCTTCATCACCGTGGTTGTCTCTTCCCTCTTCATCCCAAAGCGATCACTCCAAATATCACTACAAGCGCCAACTATTCCGCGATCACCCTTCGCTTCATCGTGATTGTACTCCCTACAACTGCAACCACAATTCTCAAAATCCTCTAAGGCAATAGTGATAGGGTGCAGCAGGAAAGTTAACTCACGGCTCTAGCTCAGTATCAGAGCATTTATAGAAAGTAAATGCTTGATTTATCTTGTACCAAGTAAATGGTTTTTCTGCTCAAAAGACTCATAGTTTGAATTATTGTCATAGAAAACCTTTGATTTCAGACTCTAATCAACATCATCTCGTGCCGCCACCAGCTCTTCTTCCAGGTCTTCCCTCTAGTCCTCTCCTCCTACCCCCACTCCTACTACTACCAAATGAATTTTGCTCACTGAGAGTCTTAGTAGCCAAACATAAGTTCGCATATTGCTGTCCAACCTCCTGCACGAAGCGCAAACATTGTTTTTGAAAAGTATTTGCATTGATAGGATCTCCAATTTTACGATAGAGGTTTCCTATATTTCCCAGAGCTCGGATCTCCTGTACTCGATTTTTAGTTGCTTGTGCTGTTTTTAAGGCTTTTTGATAGAATTCAAACGCTTGTTTGTACTGTCTTAGAGTTTCATGGAGATTGCCAATGTTATTAAGAATGATAATTTCTCCATCACCATCTCCCACCTCTTTATTGATTACTAATGCTTGCTCAAAAAAAACCAGTGCTTTTGGGTATTGTCCTAAACCTTGATATGGGTGCGTGTCACCTTCTTGGGAGAAAAATTAGGCTAGGAGAGAAGCCTATTGTCCCAACTGTCGTATGACCCCAGAAGATCAAGCGCAACTGCAACAAAGCATTGATACCATTGCCCAGATTCT
>VRZD01000062.1 GCA_016743235.1 Pantanalinema sp. GBBB05
ACAAGTGGTTTTACAGCGTGGCTATACAGCGGTGGGGCACATCGCAATGAATTTTGGGGAGGGCAAGTAGCATGAGCTATCCCGATGAACCAAGAATCCCCGCTCCTTTAGGACGGGGAGTTGTCAATCTGATCACGTTGCAATTTATCTGTATCGTTTACGCGTAAACTTCAGGATTAACACAATAAGGTAATCGTTCCCCCTTCAGTCCAGCAATCAGGTTGGCGATCGCCATAGCTGCCATCTTTTGACGAGTCTGTACACTGGCACTGCCAATGTGCGGTGTAATGATCAAATTCTCCAACTCTAGAAGCGGACTAGCCATTGAGATCGGTTCTGGATCTGTAACATCGATCGCAGCAGCGGCGATTTGGTGATTTTGCAATGCCCGATATAGTGCCTCTGGATCGACAATGGCTCCCCGAGCAGTATTGATCAAAACCGCTGTAGATTGCATTTGCTCAAACTGACGATCGCTAAATAAATGATGAGTTTCTGGGGACAATGGTGTGTGAATTGTAATAAAGTCTGAAGTGGCTAATAAGCGATCGAAGTCAACAAATTCAACACCTAACGCTTGCTCAAGGGCAGGATCGCCGCGATGCCGTCCCGTATACAAAATTTGCATCTCAAACCCTTGAGCGCGACGTGCCACAGCTTGTCCAATCCGCCCCAGTCCTACAATTCCTAGGGTAGCGCCAGCCATATCAGCGCCCAGTAATAAGTTCGGTTCCCAGGTTTGCCACTGTCCAGAGCGAGTAAAGCGATCGCCCTCCACAATTCGTCGAGCGGCTGCCATGAGTAATGCCCAAGTCAAATCTGCTGTGGCATTAGTTAACACCCCTGGCGTATGCCCGACGGGAATCCCTCTAGCTGTTGCTGCCGCGATATCAATATTGTCGTAGCCAACTGCCATTTGACTGATGACCTTCAGCGATCGTCCCGTATGGATCAAGGCTTGATCAATGCGATCGGTGAGTAAGCAGAGCAAGCCATCAACATGGGGAATTTTCTGTTGCAAGATCTCATAGGGAGGGGGTTGGCGGTCTGCCCAAACATCAACAGTAGCCAAGGCTTCTAGGGAAGACAGATCAGTGCCGAGCTGGCGAGTAATCAATAGATGAGTCATAACTTTTTTGATGAAGCAATGGACGACAGAAATATTTACATTGCGGCTCGCCCAAACGCCTAGGAATTTTTAAGTGTGAGAGTTAAATAGATAGAAGGGTGAACCGATGGGAACAATGAGTGCAGCGCTCCTAAGAGGACTGAGAGATGTTACGTCAGATTTTAGCGATAAACAGTGGCGTTAGGAAGTTTGGTAGTGGGTTAACTTTAGTCTTATTGACTTATCTCTTCAGTGCTGCTGGAATTGCCGCTACCCCAAATAGTAACCATCCTGGCGATCGCTTTGCTGATTGGTGTACGCAGCGCGATCGGCTATCTGCGGCTCAACGAGACACAGTAGACGCCTTGTTGCAAATCGCCAAAACATCTGATTGCCAGCAAGCCGAGCAAGTGCTAGCAAAAACGACTCAGTTAAGTTTAGGAAATCGCCAGCTCACTGAGCTGAGTCCTCTAGTCACCTTACCCCAACTAACTTCTCTAGATCTCAGTTTTAATCAAGTTACTGATATTACCCCATTAGCTCAGTTAACTAAACTCACCTTTTTATTACTAGCAGGCAATCAAATTCGTGATGTCACTCCTCTGGCAACGCTGACGAACTTAAGCTATTTGGTGCTGGAAAACAATCAGATTCGCGAGGTTAGCCCTTTAGCAAAGTTGAATCGCCTCAGGACTCTAATTCTTTTATCTAATCCCTTAGCAACCAAGCGCTGTCCCGTCAGTCCGGCTACCGTTTGTATCTTTTCTAATGATGGGGCTGATCTATATGCCCAAGCGGAAACTCAATTTCAGCAGGGAGAACTGCAAGCTGCCCTGACTCAGTTTCAAGCGGTGCTTAAGGTCTACACTCAAGCCGACGATCGCGTGAAACAAGGGGATACCCTGAACCGCATTGGCGATGTGTCGCTCAGCTTAGGACAGTATGCACAGGCGTTGTCTGCCTATCAAACCGCGATCGCCCTACGGCAAGAACTGGGTGATCTACCGGGGATAGGAGTGTCGTTGACTAGCTTGGCAACTGCCTACGAACGGTTGGGACAATATCAGAAGGCGCAGCAGACGTTAGAGCAAGCTTTACAGAATATTCAGCAACAGCAAAAAGGGGGAATTCCCCTGGAAGGAGGGATTTACGAATTACCGAAGGATGAAGCAACCTTACATAATCGGTTAGCACAGGTACAGAATCAATTAGCTCAACATCCAGCTGCCCTACGATCGGCACAAGCTGCCCTCAAACTCTACCAGGTCTTGCCGGATGGTTATGATGGTAAACGGTTTGGCGAGCGGGCAGCACTGGATACGATCGGTCTGACGTACTGGTATCTCAATCAATCTCAAACGGCGATCACAACCTTAAAACAGGCAGAAGGGATCGCTAGAGAAATTGGCGATCGGGCGGGAACCGCTACGACATTGAATCATTTAGGTGAAGTGTATCTTAGCTTGAAACAACCCACCGTTGCCTTAGAGTTGTTTCAGCAAGCGTTAACGTTGCGGCAGGCAATCGGCGATCGACCGGGTACGGGAGCTACGTTGAATCAGATTGGTATGGCGTGGCTACAACAAGGCAACTATGCGAAAGCGACGCAAGCCTTATTGGCAGCAATCCAAATTTGGGAAGCGCTCCGCCCTGGTTTGACGGATGAAAACAAAGTGTCACTGTTTGAAACTCAACTAGTAACGTATAGTGCCTTGCAGAATGCCCTGGTGGCTCAGAATCAAACCACCTCTGCCTTAGAAATTGCCGAACGCAGTCGAGCGAGAGCCTTTGTGGAATTGCTGGCTTCTCGTTTAGGGGCAAAAGTGTCTGAACAATTTGCATCCGCTACTCCTCCCAGTATTGAGCAAATCCGCCAGGTGGCTAAAGTCCAGAATGCTACGTTGGTCGAATATTCATTGGTACAAGACACCTTGTTGATTTGGGTGATTACTCCTAATGGAGTCGTTAACTTGCGCTCAGTTAAACTGACCGATTTAGAGACATCATTGGAGGATGCCGCAGAAAGTACCCGTGTAGCCGCTGCCACCGGCAGAAACCGAGCGATAGGACGATCGACGGATGATTTAAATACCTTTGTGCGCGGAATGCGATCGACGGTAGCCACTACCAAACCGGATCCGACCACAGCTCCCAATGCCGAAACTCCCAGGGCTGAGCAACCTGATAGTGCTACTACGGTGGCTAGTGCTCGGCAGCCACGGCGGTTAAATCGGCAGTTACGTCAAAGCTATGACTTATTAATTGCCCCGATCGCTGATTTGCTGCCCCAAGATCCCAACGCCCACGTGATTTTTCTTCCCCATGGCTCCCTGTTTCTGATTCCGTTTTCTGCCCTTCAGGATGCTAGTGGCAAGTATCTGATCGAGCAGCATACCGTTTTGATAGCACCCTCTATTCAGGTTTTAGCCTTAACTCATCAGCGCCAGGCGCAAATGCAGACCCATTCTGGTCAGCCCCTCGTGGTTGGCAATCCCACGATGCCGAAACTCTCCTTCCCCCTGGGCTCGCCTCCCGAACCCTTGTCTCCCTTGCCAGGGGCTGAAGCTGAAGCGATCGCGGTTGCCCACCTGCTGAAAACCCAAGCCTTAACTGCCAATGCGGCAACGGAACCTGCCGTCGTTGCCCAGATGCCTATGGCTAACATTGTGCATTTGGCAACCCATGGGCTGCTGGATGATATTCCTCAGTTAGGAGTACCAGGTGCGATCGCGTTAGCGCCAACCAGCAATCAATCGACTTCTACAGCGAATGATAAAAGTGATGGATTTTTGACTACAACCAATATTCTAAATCTCAATTTGACGGCTAGTTTAGTGGTTCTCAGTGCTTGTAATACTGGGAGAGGCAATATTACTGGAGACGGGGTCATCGGTTTATCCCGTGCCTTTATTGCTGCTGGAGCACCGAGTGTTTTGGTCTCCCTTTGGGAAGTGCCCGATGCCCCCACCTCTGATTTGATGATTGAGTTTTATCAGCAGATGCAACAACGGTCAGATAAAGCTCAAGCATTGCGTCAAGCGATGTTAGCGACGATGGCAAAACACCCTCATCCTCGGGATTGGGCTGCATTCACATTAATTGGACAACCGTAATAGTTTGCATCACGAATGCAATAAAAAAACACACATACTGAGCGCAAGATCTACCTTAAAGCATAATGCTTTAGTTTGATTTCCCTCTACAACAGAGAGAGATTAAACCAATGCAGGTTGTGAATGATTGTAGATCAGCCAGATCAGGAGGGGGTTGAGGAAGATGTATTTCTGTTTCCTGCCTCATTTGCTCAACAACGTCTGTGGTTTATTGAACAACTCCTACCTGGAGATACGTTATATATTATTCCCCTGGTCTTCCGGTTGACGGGGGTTTTAGACCGATCGTACCTTCAGCACAGTATGCAGGCGATCGGGCAACGTCATGAAATTCTCAGAACCACGTTTGATGTTGTAGAGGGACAATTAGTTCAGGTCATTAAATCCGAATTACCCGTACCCCTGAGGCTGACTGATCTACGCTCATTTCCTACTAGCACCTGTGAAGCGATTGCTTTAGCACAGATTTGGCAAACGATTCAACAACCATTTAACTTAAAGCAAGGACCATTATTTCGAGTTGAACTTTGGCAGTTACAAGATACGGAACATTGGTTGCTGTTGGCACTGCATCACATTATTTTTGATGAATGGTCCAGTGGTGTATTGATCCGTGAGTTAGGCGAATTGTATACGGCTTTGGTGGAAGCTCGATCGCCAAGATTACCAGAATTACCGATTCAATATGCGGATTTTTCGCACTGGCAGCAGCAATGGTTACAAGGAGAAGTGCTGAATACTCAATTACGCTACTGGCAGCAGCAGCTACATGATGTGCCATTACTCAATTTACCTGGAGCCAGATCTCATCCATTGCAACCAAGCCACCAGGGGGCTAGTCAATTACTGGAATTCCCTCAATGTTTGCTGGATGCCCTAGAGGAGTTAAGTCAGGCGGTAGGCGTAACCTTATTTATGACTCTGCTAGCCGCCTTTCAGACACTACTGCATCGCTATACTGGACAGACGGATATCGCGATCGGTTCTCCCATTGCCAATCGTCATCACAGCGAGTTGGAAGGGTTAATTGGATTTTTAGTCAATAGTTTAGTGCTGCGAACTGATTTATCTGGGAACCCCACCTTTCGGGAAGTATTAGAGCGGGTGCGAGATGTCACGTTAGCAGCCTATGCTCATCAAGATTTGCCGTTTGAAAAGTTGGTAGAAGAACTTCAACCTGTGCGCAGCCTGGGACAGAATCCGTTGTTTCAAGTCGTGTTTGCGCTACAAAATACCCCCATGGAACAATTGGAGCTACCTGGATTAGTGCTCAGCCCCGTTGCGTTAGAAACGAAGACAGCCCGGTTCGCTCTAGAGCTATATGTTTGGAAATGTGCTGATAACTTTCGAAATTTGTGGGGGCAGGGGTGGCAGCAGTCAGATGGCTTACGGGGCGTGATTGTTTACAATACGGATTTATTTGATCCCAACACAATTTCCACCTTCCAGCATCATTTTCAGACCTTATTGGAAAAGATTGTGGCGAGTCCAGAGTCACCGCTCTCGGCACTATCGTTATTAACCCAGGAAGAACAACAAGGCTTAATCCAACACTGGGGGAGGAATCAGTCTAGCTACCCCGCCAAAACTTGTATTCATCAACTCTTTGAAGCTCAGGTGCAACAAAGACCGACGGCGATCGCAATCCAATTTGGTTCTCAACAGTTCACTTATCAGGCATTAAATCAAGGTAGTAATCAGCTGGCACGATATTTGCGACGGTTAGGTATTACGGCTGAAATGCCCGTCGGGATTTGCTTAGAACGTGGGGTAGAAGCGATCGCGGCAATGCTAGCGGTACTAAAAGCTGGAGGGGCGTATGTGCCACTGGATCCAAGTTATCCTTCAGAGCGATTGCATCTGATGGTGCAGGAGGCTGGAATTACAGTCATGTTAACTCAGGCAGATTGGGTAACCACCCTGCAAATGGACACGATTAAAGTGATTTGTTTAGAGCAGGAATGGGATGCGATCGCCCAAGAGCCGGATGATAACTTACTCACGCTCACTACTGCCGAACAACTTGCCTACGTAATTTATACCTCTGGTTCCACTGGAACGCCTAAAGGTGTCATGGTGTCACATCGGGCTGTAAATCGATTGGTATGTGCCACTAATTATATTCAGATAGCACCAGACGATCGGATAGCTCAAGTCGCTAACCTTGCCTTCGATGCGGCCACCTTTGAAGTGTGGGGAGCCTTACTGAATGGCGCACAATTAATTGGCATTGAACGAGACACTACACTGTCGTCGATCGAGTTCGCTACCACATTACAGCAACAGCAGGTTAGCATTTTATTCCTGACGACAGCATTGTTGAATCAAACCGTGAGTCAAGTACCATATGCGTTTAGTCAGCTTAAATATCTGCTGTTTGGGGGAGAAACGGTTAATGTCGATCGAGTGCGATTGGTGATGCAGCAGGGTAAGCCGCAGCATCTAATTCATGTATATGGACCTACTGAAAATACGACATTTTCTACCTGGTACGAGGTCAATGATATTCCAACGGCGGCTACAACGATCCCGATCGGTCAAGCGATTGCCAATAGCCAAGTGTATTTGCTTGATGAGGATTTGCATCCTGTTCCAGCCGGTGTAGTTGGTGAAATTTATTTAGGGGGAGATGGATTAGCACAGGGGTATTTGCATCGATCGGAGCTGACCGCAGCCCGGTTTATTAAGACTGAGTTCGCTGTCCTTTATCAAACGGGTGATCTGGCGCTTTACCGGTGTGATGGTAATTTAGAGTTTCTGGGACGCACCGATCATCAAATTAAGCTGCGGGGATTTCGGGTGGAATTGGGTGAAATTGAGGTCGCGATCGCTCATCATCCGCTGATCCAAACGGCTGTAGTGGTTGTCCGGGAAATGCTGCCCGATGATGCTCCAACTGAAATCCAGCCTGAACGCCAGTTAGTTGCCTATATTGTGCCTGAAACGGCAGCGATACCAACGGAACGGGAGTTGCGATCGTTCCTCAAACAAACCTTACCCGTCTATATGATTCCGGCAGCATTTGTCGTGTTAGCCGCATTACCTCTGACGGCGAATGGCAAGGTCGATCAGCCAGCGCTACCACCGCCTCACCTGAATACCATCAGAACGGCTAGCCCAACGATCGCCCCAACGACCTCTTTAGAAGTATCGTTGGTGGAACTGTGGAGCCAACTTTTAGGACGGAAACAGGTGAGTATTCATGACAATTTCTTTGAACTAGGTGGTCATTCGCTGCTAGCCACTCAGTTAGTTTCACGTATCCGCGATCGGTTACAGATCGAGTTGCCGCTCCGTAAGGTATTTGAAACTCCAACGATCGCCGAACTTGCCCAAACCATTGCCGCATTGAGCGGAACAGCCCAGCAATCGCCTAGCCATGTCATGAATCATGAGACTGCCCAAAGTTGGCACCAACGTGAGGAAATCGAACTATGACGAACCGAACAATCACAGAACTCGTTTCTCACTTGGACAGCCTGGATGTGCAGCTCATCGTCGAGGGTGATAGAGACCTGCCCCAAACCAATATGCGTCTGCGTTGCACGGCTCCCCTAGGAACGCTGACCCCTGAACTGCGACAGGAATTGAGCGATCGTAAAGCTGAACTGATCTCCTATCTCCATCACAGCTCCTCAGAAGATGGAGTCGGTCAGGGGGATCGCCAAGTAGGAGAACCTCCCGTCTCCCCTACCCCTTACGTCCCTGGTTCCTCCAGCTTTCCCCTCTCCTTTGCTCAGCAACGATTATGGTTTTTAGATCAACTGGCACCGGGTAATCCGTTCTACAACGTGCCTGCGGCAATTCGCCTAACAGGCACGTTGGATCAACCAGTCCTGGAGCGATCGTTTAATGAAATTGTGCGGCGTCATGCGGCTCTGCGTACCACTTTTACAGCCGTGGATGGGCAACCTGTTCAAGTAATTAAACGGCATACTAAAGTTGATTTACCTGTTGTCAATTTATCAACCGTTCCGCCGCCGGAACGTGAACAAATTAGTCAGCAATTGGCTACAAGTGAAGCCCAACGTCCGTTTAACCTGACTACTGATTCCCTATTACGCCTGACATTGCTGCAACTTAGCTCCACGGAGGCAGTGTTGTTGCTGACGTTGCATCATATTGTTGCCGATGGGTGGTCTTTGGGCGTTTTAATCCGGGAACTGGCTGACTGCTACACTGCTTTTGTGGAAGGACGATCGCCCGATTTATCTCCTCTGCCAATCCAATACACCGATTTTGTGAGCTGGCAGCGTCACTGGTTGCAGGGGGAAGTTTTAGAGCAACAGATGGCTTACTGGCAACAGCAATTACAGAACTTGCCAGTGCTACAGTTACCCAGCGATCGCCCCCGTCCCACCGTTCAGACTTACCAAGGTGCAACCTACCCGTTGGCAATTTCTCCAACCTTAACCCAAGCCTTAACTACTCTGAGTCAGCAAGCTGGAACATCGCTGTTTATGACGCTGCTAGCTGCCTTTCAAACCTTGCTATATCGCTATACAGAGCAGGAGGACATTGCGATCGGATCTCCGATTGCAAATCGCCACCATAGTCAAGTCGAAGGGCTGATTGGCTTTTTCGTTAATAGTTTAGTGTTGCGATCGGATTTATCGGGTAATCCCACATTTCGTGAATTGCTGGAGCGAGTACGAACGGTTGCGTTAGCGGCTTATGAGCATCAGGACTTACCCTTTGAGAAATTGGTCGAAGTCCTTGATCCCGATCGTGATCTCAGTCGTAATCCGCTATTTCAAGTTGCCTTTGCTCTGCAAAATGCTCCCATGCCAGCTTTAGAATTGCCGGGACTCACATTAGAACCAGCTCCTCTAGAGTCAAGCAGCACTCGGTTTGATTTAGAAGTTCACCTATGGGAGCCGACGACACACGGATTACGCAGCCTATGGCAATCTCAGGCAGGCTTGAGTGGCTTTATTGCCTATAGTACTGATTTGTTTAATCGCGATCGTATCGCTCGCCTGGTTGAACATTTCCAAACTCTATTGGCAGGTATCGCGGCTAACCCGGACGCTCACCTGTCTAATCTGCCGCTATTAACCCCCGCAGAACGTCAACAACTTTTAGTGGCATGGAACCAACCTGCTTGCCTGGCTGAAGAGCATGCAAACGGGGTATCCAAACTTCTCTCACAGCAAAATTTAGTTGGATTGCCCCCAGATCGCTACTTCCATCAGATTTTTGCCGCTCAAGTCCACTCCGTTCCAGACGCGATCGCGCTGGTATCAGAACAAGGCTCTCTCACCTATCAAGAACTGAACCAGAAAGCTGAGCAACTGGCGCACACATTACACCAGATGGGCGTTCGCTCTAACGAGTTAGTGGGCTTATGTGTCGATCGCTCTGCCGACATGGTCATTGGACTGTTGGGAATTCTGAAAGCTGGAGGAGCGTTTGTTCCGCTTGATCCCAACTATCCCAGCGATCGGCTCCACTGGATGTTGACCGATACGCAGGTCGCTATTCTGCTGACTCAATCCTGGTTAGTTGCACATTTACCTGCCGGATCAGCGTCAGTGCTGTGTTTGGATCAACCCTTACCGCGCAACCCGAAATCGCGCCCTACAGTTCCCTCAGTTGAAAAGGTAGGGGAAATCGCTCAAAATTCTCTAGTCCTGCAAGATGTAGGCGATACACCGCATCCTGAGCCGCTGGCTTATGTCATCTATACCTCCGGTTCAACAGGGACACCGAAAGGAGTGCTGTTGTCTCATCGCGGCTTAGGAAATGTGGTCGCTGCCCAACAGCAAGTGTTTCATCTATCTCGCAATAGTCGAATCTTGCAATTTGCTTCTCTCAGTTTCGATGCTGCTATTTTTGAGGTTGCCCTAGCATTGGGTTCCGGTGGCACGTTATACATTCCTCCCCAGTCTGCCCAACTACCAGGAATAGCACTGGTACAGTTTCTCCAGGACAACGCTATTACCCATGCCCTGATCACTCCATCTGTGTTGGCGGTGCTCCCACCTGCAGAACTGCCTGCCCTCCAAGTGCTGATTACCGGTGGAGAAGTGTGTTCCAGCCCAGTCATCGATCGCTGGGCGGTCGATCGTCACTTCTTTAACGCTTATGGACCTACCGAAACCACAATCTGGGCAACGGTTGCCGAACTCTTTCCGGGGGATTCTCCCCTCACCATCGGTCGCCCGGTCCTCAACACGCAAATCTATATTCTGGATGCTAACTTGAATCCTGTCCCCGTTGGGATTCCAGGCGAGTTATATATTGGGGGGCATGGACTGGCTCAGGGATATCTCCATCGTCCCGAGCTAACGGCAGAACGGTTTATTCGAGTTGAGTGGGCAGATTTGAGTTCGGATGATGTACCGATTCACCTCAAACCCAAAACCTTGACCCTGTATAAAACGGGCGATCGCGCTCAATATCGTCCTGATGGGGTGATCGAATTTCTCGGTCGTGTAGATGACCAAATTAAAATCCGGGGATTTCGGGTAGAACTGGGCGAAATTGAAGCCACCTTACAGCAGCATCCTGCGATCCAAGATGCCGTAGTCATTGCCTCTGGCGCGACCGCTAACGAGATGCGTCTGGTTGCCTACTTTAGCCTCGATCGCCAATATTTCCAGCGAGCTATGCTGCCATCGCTCCAAACTCAACAGCTGCAATCCTGGCAAACTCTCTACAACCAAACCTATCAAACTCCACGGCAAACTTCACCATTTAATCTCACAGGGTGGCAGAGCAGTTATACCGGAGCACCGATTCCCGTAGAGCAAATGCAGGAATGGGTGAATGATCGGGTTCAGCAAATTCTGACGCTACAACCTCAGCGGGTGTTAGAAATTGGTTGTGGCACGGGATTACTGCTGTTTCAAATTGCGCCCTATTGTCAAACCTATGTGGGAACTGACTTCTCAGCCGTGGCTTTAGAGTCGATTCAAAGTCAATTAGTGCCACTGAATTTGCCTCACGTTCAACTACTCCATCGCCTGGCAACAGATTTTGCGGGGATTGATCCAGCCTCGTTTGATGTGGTGATATTAAATTCGATCGTGCAATATTTTCCCAGTCAAGATTACCTGATGCAGGTATTAACGGCAGCCATCCACAGCGTGGCTCCGGGTGGTGTTTTATTTATTGGCGATGTGCGGAGTTTGCCGTTATTGACTGCCTTTCATACCTGGGTGAAATTTAGTCAGGCAGAGGCAGGGATGGAACGCTCCCAGCTGCAACAGCAAGTCGATCGATCCCAGTTTGAAGAACCCGAGTTGGCGATCGATCCAGCGTTCTTTGATGCTTTACGCCATCAATTTCCGCAAATTCAGCAGGTACAGATTCGGCTTTCCCGGGGGCGTAGCCAAAATGAAATGACGCAGTTTCGCTATAACGTTTTGCTGCATCTTAAACCATCTCCATCCCAGTGTGGGCAAACTGTCTCGCCTCAGCAAACTGAATTGCGCGCCTCAACTGAACCGAAGGGCGATTTCAACTCCATTCAACATCATGACTGGAAAATAAATCCAATGACTGTTCCAGAGGTGCAAACCTATCTGACCGAACATAAACCTGAATGCCTGGTGATCACGAATGTAACCAATAGTCGCGTCAGGACCGCTGTGCAAACCGCAGATTGGTTATGCCACAAAGCAACTCCCAAAACAGTTGGACGTATGCGTGAACTACTCCAGGACGCTACAGAACCAGCGATTGATCCGCAAGACTGGTGGGATCTGGAAACCCAGTTACCTTACACGATCGAGATTTTCTGGTCCTTGCCAACTCATACAGGTAATTATGATGTGCAGTTAATCCGCAATGGGAGCAATTTAGTGGATTCAATCGTTGATCTACCGATCGTCCACCCGCTTACCCAAGGTCACCATGACTATACCAACGAGCCACTCCAGGCAAACTTTGCCCGTCAACTGATTCCTGAACTCCAGCAAAACTTGCGGCAAATATTACCTGACTATATGGTGCCCTCTGCCTTCGTACCATTGGCAAAGCTCCCTCTAACCGTGAATGGTAAAGTCGATCGCGTTAGGATGGCAGCCCAATCTGATGACGATCTCTTAGCACTCACTACGACTCCAGCTAGCTCAACAATTCCCTTATTAACATCAACTGAAGTAACCTTAATTAACGTTTGGAAAGACCTTTTGCGATTGAAGCGAGTGGATATTCATGACAACTTTTTTGAGTTAGGTGGACACTCCCTATTAGCTACGCAAATGACCTCCCGTATCCGTGATGCTTTTGGGGTAGAACTGCCCTTGAAGCAGATATTTGCTGCCCCGACCATTGCCCAATTAGCTCCTGCTTTAGAAACTCTGCGCGATCGGACGTGCACCTCTCCCATTCCTCCACTGATTCGCTTAGATCGATCGGCTTATCGCCGTAAGCGTCAGCACTTACCCGATAGTCAAGCACAAGCTCTCTCGGTTCCAGACTCTCCGCTACCTGACAATGCCAGTGATTCGGCACACACGGTCACATTAGCGCGATCACCCCTGGTTCCCTTAACCCTCGGGAGTCGCACCTCTCCATTCTTTTGTGTACATCCCATGTTTGGTGTAGTGTTTCCTTACCTGGAACTGGCTCATCATTTAGGTAACGATCGCAGTTTCTACGGGCTGCAACCGTTAGGGCTGGATGGCAAATCCACTCCACTTAATCGCATGGACGCGATCGCCGCCTACTACATTCAGGCAATTCAAACCCTACAGCCACATGGTCCCTACTTTCTAGGGGGTTGGTCGCTTGGTGGGCTAGTGGCGTTTGAAATGGCACAACAATTGACCCAGATGGGGGAGCAAGTGGCTCTTCTCGCCATTCTCGATACACCCGCACCCTGCCATCAACTGTCTTTGTGTCAAAGCCTCAAGTTTCTTCTGGGAACTGCTCTGTGGTCTACACTACCATTTTTGCTGGACTATGGCACCCTCGTCAGCAAACGTCTGCAATCCCGTCATCCCTGGTTTTCGCGTTGGCAATGGTCTGCGATCGAGCGCTTCATTCCTGAAGCATCCCGATTACAGTTATTGGATGAATCTACCATTCAGTCCATATTGCCCATTGTGTATGCGAATGCTCAAGCAACGTATCGTTATACTCCAAAGCCTTATCCTCACCGGATTACCTTATTTAAGGCGGCTGAACAACCGAATGCGGTTGGTGATAACCCAACCTTAGGCTGGAATTTATTAGGAAGTGAAATCCAATTACATGAGGTGCCAGGCAATCATCTATCGTTGCTGAAACCTCCTCATGTGAAAACGCTAGCTCAACAACTTCAGCAGTGTTTTGCCGAATTTGAATCTGCTAGTTAGGGACGAATTTTTATCCATCCCTAGTTATGTTTTGTTTAAGCTATCCTGCTGTTTTTGTGCGGAATGCTTCAGCCGTCAGCGGTAATTTGAGTAATCAACTCTTGTTTGATTGTATCTGCTTGCTGATTTTCAATTTGGCAGGTTCCAGCATTAGTATGACCACCGCCTCCGTATTTCAGCATTAATTCGCCAATATTGGTTTTGGCAGTGCGATTCAAAATTGATTTACCGACAGCAAACACAGTATTCTGTTGCTTTAATCCCCACATGATATGCATAGAAATATTGCAATCTGGAAACAGAGCATAGATCATGAACCGGTTGCCTGCATAGATAGTTTCTTCTTGCCGCAACTCCAAAACTACTAAATTTTGATGTACAGTAGCACAGCGCTGAATTTGTTGTTTGAACAATTCCTGTTGCTCTAAATACAGATCAACTCGTTCTTTCACATCGGGCAAGTTAAGGATATCATCAATGGAATGATCTCGACAAAAATCGATCAATTCCATCATTAAGTTGTAGTTAGAAATTCGGAATTCCTTAAATCGCCCCAGACCTGTTCTAGCATCCATTAAAAAATTGAGTAATACCCAATCTTTAGGGTTAGTAATATCATCTGCACTAAACTGAGCAGAATCTGCTTGATCAACGGCTGCCATCATCTCCAAAGAAATGCTGGGAAATCGTTCTGCCCCACCAAAGTAGTCATAGACGACCCGTGCTGCTGAAGGGGCATTTGCATCAATGACATAATTTTGTTGAGTGGTTTCATTCCTCACCATTTCGCTAGAGTGGTGGTCAAACACGAGATGGGCACCTTCAACATAAGGCAGGTTAGTTGTAATATCACGATCGGTAATCTCAATCTTGCCATCCTGCATATCCTTGGGATGGACGAATTTGATTTCATTGATCATGTCGAGTTCTTTTAATAAAACCGCACAAACTAACCCATCAAAGTCGCTGCGAGTGACTAACCGATACTTTTCCTGCATAGACACCATGAATTTTTCCTCCCAATCATGTCCTGACCCACAGGGCTCCTCAAGATTTTCCCTCACTAGAGAAGATTTGAGTAGTCCCCGTTCTAGAATGCCCTAAACCCCGATCGACGAAACAGTTGAACCTCTGTGAACCCTCTGGTTAGACTGTCATACCAACTACTTGAATCATGCCTACTCAATTGAGTCATGCGCCAGCAATTTTCTTTGTCCACCGGTTTGCCAACGTGGCAGTTAGCCTGGGGTTGCGTTGATCACATTCCAGAGCCGATCTGGCGAGATCAGCAGTTGGCGATCGTGATGCCGCCAATCTCAGGGTTAAAGCCCCCCTTCGCGATCAGTCCATCTCAACAATTTGTGATTATTGGTGATGTCTGGCTCAGTCAACGTGATCGCCTATTGTCAGGATTACCAGACGATGATGGGCAGCTAGGATCAGATCTGCAATTAATTGCTGCTGCTTGGGACCGTTGGGGCAAAACTACCTTAGAGCAGTTGCTCGGTATGTTTAGCATCGCAGTATGGGATCGCGATCGCCAACACCTTTGTCTTGCCCGTGATCCAGTAGGGGCGCGGACACTCTACTACACCACAACAGGGAGTACCCGCTGGATTGCTCCTAACCTGCGATCGTTATCTTCTTATCATTCCGCCGCATTAGATGTAGTTGCCCTGCAAGACTATCTGTGTTGTGCTTTTGTCCCTGGAGAACGTACCCTTTGGCAGCAAGTGCGAAAATTGCGACCGGGAACCGTGCTGAGTTTACCTGGAGAAACGATCGAGCCATATTGGCAACTGCAAGAGCAAATTATCGGGGTAGAGCAACCCCTAACGTGGCATAGCGATCGCTTACGCCCGCTACTGGAGCAAGTTGTGGGGGAAGCTTTACCTGTCGATCAACCGGTAGGGGTGTTTCTGTCGGGTGGATTGGACTCTAGTAGCATTACTGCCCTTGCCGCTAAGTTGCATGCTTACCCTGTGCATACTTACTCAATTCACTTTGGGGCAGAGCATGCGAATGAATTAGAATTTTCCAGTTTGGTGGCGCAACATTGCCGAACCCAGCATCATATTTTGGCAATTCCCTTAGCTGAAATGTGGGCACAGTTGCCCCAAACCATGGCGTATTTGGATGAGCCGATCGGTGACCCACTGACAGTGCCCAATTTGTTGCTCGGACGTTTAGCTCAGGCCTCTGTACAAGTGATTTTAAATGGAGAAGGCGGCGATCCGTGTTTCGGGGGACCCAAAAATCAGCCAATGTTGCTCAATAGTTTATATAGTTCTGTTGCCGTAACGGATAGTGTCTCTGCCTATCTTCGCTCTTTCCAAAAATGCGCCAGTGATCTACCCCAATTGCTGAAGCCGGAGGTCTGGGCAATGGTGCAATCAGTACCTTCGGTATTTTTGGCTGATCTAGAGGCGCCGATCAACTACCTGAATCGGTTGATGCGATTGAATATTAAGTTTAAAGGGGCGGATCACATTTTGACCAAGGTCAATAACCTGACCCAGGCAGTTGGTTTACAGGGACGATCGCCATTATTTGATCCTCGGTTAGTGGAATTGAGTATGCAGATTCCCCCGCACTACAAACTATCTGGAGTGCAGGAGAAAGCGGTACTGAAACAAGCTGTCGTTGATCTATTACCTGACAGCATTATTCATCGTCCTAAAAGTGGCATGATGGTTCCAGTTCAATTTGGCTTTCGGCAGGTCTGGAACCGATCTGCTAAATCACTATTATTAAATCGCCATGCGGCGATCGCACCCTACCTAAATCAAGCGCTGATCCGAGATTGGCTTAATTACCAGGGGGATCCTTGGGGTCGTTATGGGGTTAAATTGTGGTTATTAGTCAGTTTAGAACTGTGGCTATGCAATCATTTGGGCAAGACTAAGTCATTCTAATTAACTCAACTGGCTGCGGAAACGTTTGATGCTGATGGTTAACAACACGATGGCAAAGCACGCTAATGCCAAAACATTAAACCATAATGCTTCTAGACCAACATCTTTAAGCAGAATCCCCCGAATGATGGCAATGTAATGGCGGAGGGGATTGACGATCGATAGGTATTGAAAGAACTTTGGCATAGTTTCGATCGGGGCGATCGCGCCAGAGAGTTGTACCATCGGTAGGTTAATAAAAAAGGTGGTTAACACGACTTGCTGTTGCGATTGGCACAGAGTGGCGAGCAAGATGCCAACGCCAATGCCGACAAAGATATATAACCCAGATAATGTCATAAATAACAGAAAGCTGCCTCGAAATGGCACGGAAAAGATCACCCGACCGATCGTCAACGCCAGCAGCACATCACCCATGAGTAAAACAAATAACGGTACGACCTTCGCTAATAAAATCTCCCAGGCGGCCGCAGGCGTCATCAGCAATTGTTCCAGAGTGCCCGTATCTTTTTCTTTAACAACAGTAATAGAAGACACGACTGAACCAATCAGCGTCACCACTAATCCCATCACCCCAGGAACAAAAAACCAACTGCTGGTTAACCCAGGATTGTAGAAAAAAATGACTTGCGGTGAAACTAACGGAGGGATATCGGGTTGTAACTGCTGCCGACTAAACTGCTGGACAATTTGATTGATATAGCCGTTGGCAATTCCGGCGGTATTGGCATCCACTCCGTCAATGAAGACCTGGACTGTGGCAGAGTCGCCATTCGCGATCGCTCGGCTAAAATCGGGCGGGATCACTAAGCCAGCCGCCAGTTTTCCGGTTTCTACTTGCTGGGTCAGGATTTTCTCATCAAAGGTGACGGTTTGAGCATCAAAAATCTGATTTTCGGTAAAGGCAGCTACTAGCGATCGACTGACTGCCGTTTGCGCATAATCTACGACACCCAGCTTGAGATGATGCACATCTGGGTTCAGGGCAAATCCATAAATCAGCAGTTGAATTGTTGGGGGAAAAATCAGCAACACAATCAACTGCTTATTCCGAAAAATTTGCTGAAGTTCTTTACGCACCAATGCCCAGAACCGTCCTGCAAATAACCGTCGTAGCATATCTAATCTCCTAGCTGCATTCGGCTCAAGGCTTTCCGTGCCGCTGTAAATAGCAGCATGCCCAATCCAAAAATAATCACTAAATTGAACCAGATTCCTGACCAACCAATGCCTCGAACAAAGGCATCCCGACTAATTTCAATAAAATATCGGGCTGGAATTACATTGGAAACTAACGATAGGGGGAAGGGAATATTACTGAGAGGATAGATAAATCCACTTAATAATAAGGCGGTCAGAAATCCTACCAGGGCTACACCTTGAACAGCGGAATTTTGGTTATTCGTGCGGGCACCTAACATCAGCCCAAACATCACGCTTGCCCACAAATAAAGTAGTGTCCCTAACAATAGAGGGGTAGGATCGCCGACGAAACCTAAATGAAAGATCAGACTGCCTAACCCTATGACGCCGATCGCCATACCGATGCCAACGACCAAGTATGCTAATGATTTGCCTAAAATCAGTTCACCTGCACTGAGATCGGAGGCATAGACCTGCAAAATGGTGCCTTTCTCCTTTTCCCGCACCATCGCGATCGCCGACAGTAACGAGGGAAAAATCCACAATACGACTCCATATACTCCCGGCACAATGTAGAGGGATTCCTGTCGTCCAGGATTAAACCACAGTCGAGTCGCCGCTGAAATCGATGCTGTCGTAGGAGCTAAATGTTCTGATTGGAGAAAGAATTGAGTCGTAGCTTTAATGCTATTCCGAATCACTCGCGCATTGTTCGCATCAGTGCCATCCACGATCACTTGAATATCACTCGATTTGTTAGCTATAATTCGGCGGCTAAAGTCGGGCGGAATCACTACAATTGCCCTAGCAATGCTGCGGTCTAACGCGATTTCTGGATTGCCTTGCCAAGTGACCGGCGTAAACAGATTGGTGGCAAATAAGCGATCGTGATACTGCCGACTCAACACACTTTGATCCAAATCCTGCACCAATAGCGGAATATCTTTGGCTTCTAACCGAATCGCAAAGCCAAAAATCAATAGAGTCATCATGGGCAGGATAAATGCCAGGGCTAGTGTCAGGCGATCGCGGCGAAATTGTGCCAATTCTTTCACGGCTTGCGCGAGAATTCGTTTCATGGCTTACACCGCTAAATGAGCCGTACCGCTTTCGGTGCGCTGCACCACACTAATGAAGGCATCTTCCAGGGAAAAAGGCACTGGACGCCAGGATTTCAGGTGAATGTTGGCATCTGCCAAAATCGCTGTCACCTGGGGAATCTCCATTTCTGGCTGATCTAAGACGAGGTGCAAGCGATCGCCAAAAATTGCCACTCGCCAGCGATCGAAGTGAGTTTTCAGGACATCAGACGCTACTTGGTTGCGATCGACCCGCAATTCCAACAGTTGACCGGGTTGAGCCGCTTTAATTTCACTGGGAGAGCCTTGGATTACGACTTCTCCCGCGACCATAAAGCCCATCCGATTACATTGCTCGGCTTCCTCCAGGTAGTGAGTGGTTACAAGAACCGCCGTTCCTTGCCGAGCCAGATCATTAATTAACCGCCAAAACTGCCGCCGCGCCAAGGGATCAACTCCTGAGGTCGGTTCATCCAAAAATAAAATTTCCGGTTCATGCATCACTGATGCCCCAAAGGCTACCCGTTGCTTCCACCCCCCTGGTAGCCGCCCTGTTAACATCTGCTCCTGTCCAATTAAGCCGCAGGTTTCCAGCACCCAATCAATTTTTTGCCGTCGATCGCGGCTGGGCACCTCATACACGCCGCAGTAAAATTCCAGGTTTTCCACAACGGTTAAATCGTCGTATAGCGTAAACTTCTGACTCATGTAGCCAATGCGTTGCCGCAGTTTAGGATTGCGCAGATCATGCCGTTGTCCAGCCAGAGCAATACTGCCCTGAGAAGCAGGCAGCAGACCACACAACATTTTGATTGTGGTGGTTTTGCCAGCGCCATTTGCCCCTAGCAAGCCATAAATTTCGCCATAGTGAATCGCTAAATTGACTCCCTTGACTGCCCGAAAGTTACCAAAGGTCTTGTCAAGGTTTTCCGCCCCGATCGCGATCCTGGAGTCTGAAACAGCAGTCAATGCTGGTGGCGTTTTGCTCCGGGGCAATGGAATAAACGGGGGATCAGACCCTTGTTGCCGCAATCGCGCCACAAACACATTTTCTAGGGTCGCGGCAGTAGTTTGTAAACTCGTTAAGGAAATAGCCTGTTGAGCGATCGCCTGTCGTACCTGGGTCTCTGCGCTTGCCGGATTGGCAACTAAAACATCCAGACGATCGCCAAACGTTTGCACATCGGCAATGCCCGTCGTCTCTGTCTGAATCAACGGTAATAACGCGGCTTCGGTAGCTGGAATATCGGGCGTCCGCACTTCTAACCGTTGTAATCCTAGATGCGATCGTAATTGCGCTAGAGTACCAACTTCGTGAATTTGTCCCTCGTACATTAAGGCGATGCGGTGACAGCGCTCGGCTTCATCCAAATAGGGTGTAGCCACCACGATCGTCATGCCTTCACTGGCTAATGTTGCCAACACATCCCAAAATTCCCGCCGGGAGACCGGATCAACTCCCGTCGTGGGTTCATCGAGCAGCAAAATTTGCGGTTGCGGCATCAGCGCACAACACAATGCCAGCTTTTGTTTCATGCCACCGGAAAGCTGACCAGCTAAGCGATTGCCGATCTGGTCTAAGTTCATCAACTTCAGATATTTGTCTCGCCGCACCTGAAAATCTGCCTGAGGAACTCGGCGTAAGCCGGCTACATAGCGCAAGTTTTCATCAATACTGAGATCGAGATACAACGAAAATTGCTGGGTTAAGTAACCAATATCCAAGCGCGCATGGCGCGGTTGCTTGCCCAACACATCCACCTGCCCACCGGAGGCTTCCATAATGCCAGCCAGGATGTGAAAAGTCGTGGTTTTTCCGGCTCCATCCGGTCCAATTAGCCCAAACACTTCACCGGGATAAACCGCAAAATCAATCCCTTGCACTGCCACAAGATTGCCGTAGCGCTTTTGTAGATTGTGCACCTGAATTAACGGTGGAACGGTGGCGATCGCGTCCGTCCTGGCAGGGGATAAATTCATCATAGAATCAGTGGTCATAATGCCCCTTGGCGCTGTAAGACATTACTTCAAGTCAATCTCCGCATCGGCTGGCATTCCCGGTTTAGCGTAGGTTTGGGATTGCTCGATCGCCAGCTTCACCCCAAATACCTGTCGAACCCGATCTTTTTGAAAGTAAATATTTTCTGGCGTGAACGAGGCTTTGGGGTCAATAGAACTCACTTTTGCCGATAAAGGCTGCTGCGGATTGGCATCCAGAAATACTCGCGCCGATTTGCCGACATAAATCTTGCCGATCTCTCCTTCGGGCACATAAGCCCGCAGATAAATCGCCTGGGGATTAATTATCGTCAGCAACGTTTTGCCATTGGCGACCACGGCTCCCGGCTCCACTGGGCGATCCTGCACCACTCCGGTAATCGGACTGGTTACTTTAAAGGAATCTAACCGTTTCTGTAACTGTTGTTGATTTGCGATCGCAGCCTGTACTTTAGCTTGGGCGGCGGCTAACTGAGCCTGGGCTTGAGCTTTCTGTTGCTGATAAGCAGCTAGTTGACTGCTCCGAATGGCTGGATTCAAGGTCGTCGATTCCGTTTGGGTCAACGTCCCCTGGGTGGCTTGGAGTTGTCGTTTCGCCGTTTGGACAACTGCCATCTGGGCTGCCAGCGTTGCCCGAGCGGTATCGAGCGTGGCTTGAGCCGTTTCCGCATTCGTTTGTGCTTGGTCAAACTGCTGGCGGTTAACAGCTCCCTGCGTCACCAATGCCGCAAACCGATCGCGATCGAGTTGCGCTAATTTCAATTGTGATTCGGCGCGTTTTACCTCCGCCTGTGCCTGTACCACCTGTGCCTCCGCCTGTGCCACCTGAGCTTGACTAGCGGCTACCGTTGATTCTGCTTGCCGGACTCGCCCCTGAGAATCAGTCTGGGACTGGGCTAAATTGGTCTGGGCTTCCTGAATCCGGCTGTCTGCCACATTAACTTCTAACCGAGCCTGAGCTTCCTCTTGGCGGGCAGCATTGACTTGGGCGATCGCCGCTTGCAATTGCTGATTCACTTCGTCATCTTCAAGCACTGCCACGACCTGTCCCGCTTTGACCGCATCTCCTTCCTGCACCAAAATTTGGGTAACTCGTCCCCCGGTTTTAGCGCCAATATCGGTTTCATCCGCTTCAATCCGACCACTAACCCGCAACAGGGTGGCAGCCGGAGGCGGGAATGCCTGTCGCCATCCCCAATACCCAACCGCTGCCACAGCCACCACTCCTAACACAAGGCGTGGATTAAACTTCCGTTGTTTACTCACGGTGGGTAGATCTGGAGCAGAAACTGATGTTGCCATTGCCCTGACCTCTATGCTTGTGAACCATCATTTATGATGAACTAATGCTAATCATACTAGACCGTCTAGTATGATAAAAAACAGGTTGGCAAAATTTAACGAACCTCCGCCTGGATTTTCCTCTTATGGCTGAATGCAATTCCTCGGCTCCTGCGATCGCTCAATTCGCGACCATGCCCCAATACACCCCAAAACAAGAGGCAATTCTGCGGGGGGCGGTTCGGGTGTTTTTGCAGTCCGGCTACGCTGGCACCAGTATGGATCGGGTAGCGGCTGAGGCAGGGGTCTCGAAACAAACCATCTATAGCCATTTTCAGGACAAAGAAGGGTTGTTTACCGCTTTAATGGAGCGGATGACCATTCGTCGGTTCCAAACGTTTTTAGGCATGGAGCGCTTGCAGGGAGAACCAGCCCTATTGCTGCGGCAATTTGCCGAGGGATTTCTTAACCATATTGTCGATGATGAGTATGTGGCGTTGTTACGCTTGATTATTGCTGAATCAGTGCGGTTCCCAGAGCTGGCAAAACTGTATGGGCGCACGGTGATTCAAACAGGGCGGCAACTGATGACTGAGTTTTTTCAGCAGCATCCAGAGTTAGGCTTTACCGATGCTGAAGCGGTGGCTCACATTTTTATTGGTTCCCTTGTTTCTTATGTGCTGGCACAAGAGATTTTTTATGGCAAGGAAGGATTTCCCCTAGAGCGCGATCGACTGGTCGAAAGTCTGCTGGCGTTGCTGCTGGAGCACGGTGGTTAAATGAAGAAGAGGATACACCGATTTGCCGCGTGGGGCATCTACATCTTACAAGATCGGTGATAGCAAGCGAGTTGCTTTAACCACTAAGCGAAACCAGAAGGGTTTGCGTCTATACTCCTCTAGATTGACCGCAACGGCGGCGGCTAAATCCGCTTTTAACATGGTTTCCACAGACTGGATAAAAGTGGAATCAGTGATAAATCCCATAACTTCAAAGTTGAGGAAGAACGATCGATTATCTAAATTAACCGTGCCCACCCCGGCGATCGCATCATCAATCAGCATCACTTTTTGATGCATGAACCCTGGCTTGTAGCGGTATAACTGAATGCCAACCGACTGCAACTCAGTGTAATAAGCAAAGGAACAGAGGTAGACAAACAGATGATCGGGGTGATTGGGTAGGATAATGCGAACATCTACCCCCCGCATCACGGCTAATTTCAAGGCGGCTAACACGGGTTCGTCGGGCACAAAATAGGGGCTGGCAATCCAGAGGCGAGATTGTGCCAGGTTAATTGCATTGAGCCAGAACAACTGGCAGGCGGGTAAAGGGTCTGCTGGTCCGGTCGGCAGGATCAGAGCGGTGGCTGTGTTGGAACTGGGAAACACTTGCCAGGAGACTTCTGGGAGGTCGCTGGTTGCCCAATACCAATCCCCTAAAAAACTACTTTGTAAGGCTTTAACGCTAGGACCAGTTACCTGCATGTGAGTATCCCGCCACGGGCTGAGTTTAGGATGTTTTCCTAAATATTCATCCCCGATGTTTAAGCCACCGACAAACGCAACTTCACCATCGACGACCAAAATTTTGCGATGATTACGGAAGTTAATTTGAAATCGATTTCCCTTACCTTTGGTTGGATGAAACGCACTGACTTGAATCCCCTGTTGCCGTAACGATCGCATGTACGATCGCGAAATCTTCTGAGAACCAATTTCGTCATATAGCAGGTAAACGCGAACTCCTTGCTGTGCCCGGTCAATCAGAGCTTGCTTGAAGTCATTTCCAGCTTGATCATCGTTGATAATGTAGAACTGAAATAAGATGTAATGCTTGGCTCTAGCGATCGCGGTTAACATCGCGGTATAAGTTTGTTGCCCATCAATCAATAACTCCACTGTATTCCCAGACGTAAACGTGAGGGGAGTAAACAGTTTGGCAAGCTGATCCAACGGGGTTAACGGTTCTGGTAAGCTGACTTGGTGGGTCTTTAACTGGCGATAAATCTCATGGATGCGTTCGTAATGTTGCAGATAGACGCGCCGCATTGCCTCTTGATAGCCAAAGAAATGGTTACGACCAAAGACCCAATACAATGGCAGCGCCAGCCAGGGAAACGTAATCAGCGAAATGCCCCAGGCGATCGCACCTTGCGACGATCGGACTTGCATCACAGCATGAGCTGCCGTTAGCCCTCCCAGCGTATGAACAGCCGCTACTAAAACACTATATGCAACAACGAGTCCATTACTGGTCATGGGTAATGTGTAAAGTTCCTCTAGTCTGTCCTAACAGCAAACTTTGCCAACATGGGTTTATGGTCAGAAGAGGTAATTTGGTCAAGCACATGAGCATGCGTCGGCTGTTCCACTAACCCCTTGTAGAGAATATAGTCTAATGGGGGTGAGCCTAAAAACCGTTTAATTTTCTTCTGATCTTCGGGGGTAAAGGTGACGGCTTGTAATCCCAGACGTGCTGCGGCTTGATCCAACAGTTGCGATCGTGCCGCACTCCAAATGTTGAAATCTCCCGCGAAAATAATTGGACCTGGGTGAGTCGATAAGGTGAACTCTAAATCTTGTAACTGAGTATGGAAAGTCTCTAAATTGACGAAATTGATCAGATGACTGTTAATCGCTAATAGGGTTTCGGAGTGCTGCGTTAGGGGATACTCCGTCACCAGCGATGCTTTTGGTGTTTGCACGATCGGCTCATAATGTTCTGTCACGATCGCTCGGCTGCGGCTGGAATTGGTCTTGGCGGCTGTCAGTACGCCGGAGTAGGCTTGGTGGTGAGCATCAATGAAATTAGGCGCATAGTTCCAACTCATGTCTGCCAGGTCTACGGCATGGTCGGCATCCACACCCAGGCGCACTTCTTGCAAGAAGATCAAGTCTGGCTGATAGTGATGCACAATGCTGTGAAAGTCCCGTAACCATCGGGAATCATAATTTTGCTTGGCAATATTCCAGTTCAATACCTGGATTGCTGTACTATCCAACTGAGTTTGATGGACATGCTGTCGCCCGATCGTGTGGGTCTGAATCCGCTGAAATCGATGAGCGGGGATAAATTTCCGCAGGAAGCAGTGGGTCAGGGATTCGGCAAACTCAAGCATGGTGGAGAGGGAACTGAACCTGATCTAGCTTAGCGTAGCTGCCGCTCGAACTTTCTGCCCGTAGGCGATCGTCTTTTGCTATAACCAGATAGCGGTGGAATACCGAAGTCCCTGTCCGAGGAAATTTTATGTCCTGCCTAGAATTAAGCATTGACGCGACCCACGAAGCGGTTGACTGGGTCAGGACGTTACTTTCCTCAACGGATTACACTAGTGATGTGGCGGTCATACCTTACGATCGCTCCGGTCGATCTAATCCTGGTCAAGAACTGTCTGAGTGGGCGTTTACACTACGCTTCTACTTGCCCCACGATCGCCAAGCTCGTTCACGCTTAGACTCGATCGCGCAATTGCTATCGCCTTTACAGCGCACTGGCATGGTTACAGCATTGCAAGCGATCGAAGTTCTCGAACATCATGTGATTGCTGACTCCGCTACTGCCTCACCCCACCGCATTGGACAGGCGTTTGTCATCCTCACGCCTGATGCTAACTATGAACCTGGTACCGGTGAGATTCCCATTCGCTTAGAGCAAAGTTTATCGTTTGGTAGTGGGCTTCATCCTGTGACGATACTCAGTTTGCGGTTACTGGAACGGTATGTTCGCCCAGCGATGCACACGTTGGATTTAGGGTGTGGTTCTGGTATTTTAACTGTGGCGATCGCTAAGTTAGGCGCGACGGTGTTAGCACTCGATAATGATGCGATCGCTATCCAAGCGACTCAAGATGCGGTGAGCCGTAATTATGTAGATGCCCAAGTGACGGTGACGAAAGCCAGTTTGGGGCACGGCAGCACAATGGGACACTGGATGGGATTGGAAACTATCGATCAAGTTCCGACGATTGAACCCTCTGCCAGCTTCGATTTAATTGTTGCCAATCTTTTAGGACGCATTCATTTGTCACTGATTCAAGACTACCGCGCAGCCCTGCGTTCAACTGACCACCAACCGAGCTTTCTGATTACCTCTGGCTTTACCACCGAATATGAACCGGAGATTGATCAGTCACTTACGGAAGCTGGATTTGAAGCAATAGATAGCGATCGGATTGATGACTGGGTTGCCTTAGTTCACCAGCTCAAAAGACATGATTGATTGTCGATTAAGTTAAAACGTACTGGCTAAAATTTGAGCCACTGTTAATTTCAACCCAGGGAAGGTAGGTGATTGAATTGGGAAGTTTTCTATAAACACATGGAATCAGTTCTCCATTCACAAGTTCATAACGGGTGTCTGTGCCGTTATCATACGCAAGGTATGCCGCGAAACTGAGCCTCTGAGTTGTTAGAGTCATGGCAATCCACCTGCGGTTTTGGGAATGATTCTATTTGAGGACGATCGCTCATCGCCATAGAATTTGGCTTTCATCCGTTGGCAATAGGCAGAGAGATTACCTAAGGCTGTAGCCCGTTCTTTCAAGGGCGACTCCATCGGCACCCAAAGAATATTGGCTAGCAGCCCGTAAGCAGAAGCATCGACTGTAGTTGGGCGATCGCCCATCAAAAAGGGTTTATCTGCCAAAAAATCGGAGAGGGCATTTAAATCGGTGATCCCAATCTGATATATCTCGGTGGGAGTATGTCTGCCAATCCCATGCCCTTTGAGACTCTGCAACATTTGGCTACGAGCCTGCATCGGTATCAGAGTTTTCAGTACGGGCGGCAGATCGGCAAAGTAAGTGGCTTTGGTTGTTTGCCAATTCACCGGATCTTGCCAACGGCTATAAACTGCTACCCAGTAAAGGTTTTCCTCAATTAATCGCTGCATCGCTAGGGCGATCGCGCGATCGGAGCGGCTCAAGTGTTCATCTAGCGGATCACCATAGGTGGCTTTCAAATACTCAATAATCAAGTTTGAGTCCGCAATGGTTTTGCCCTGATCGGTAATGTAAGGTAATTTGCCTTTGGGAGCTTTCTTCAAATCCACGTTCGCCGCAATCTCAAATGGCAGTTGCGCCATCCGTAAGTAAGTTTCCAGCTTGAGACAGAACGAACTCGTATTGGGCAATCCCCAATCAGGGGTAAATTGATAGAGCGTGATCATATCCTCTCCTATTGTCGAGTTTGGAGGCGATCGCTATAACGCTCTCAATTTTAGGATCAATGTACTATTTTATCCAGTTTTAAGTAAGATGGATGAGTGTCGATCGCTGCCTCAATAGAGACAGTTCTACAAACCTGCAAACCATTCGTAACCTTGAGTTTCCCAGTAGCCCGAATCTTTAGGTAAATCACGCAAAAACGTAATTTGAGTCACCCATTTGCTTTGCTTATAGCCGAGTTTAATGGGAGAGGCTAACCGCAATGGAGCCCCATGATCCACTGAAAGTGGCTGTCCATTTTTTTGGTAAGCCATTAAGGTTTGGGGATGCAGTGCTGACGCAATATCCCAGCTTTCGTAGTAAAAATCTGCTGATTTGAAGTAGACATAACTAGCACTGGGTTTCGGTTGTACTAATTTCGCTAGCTCTTGTAAGCGCACCCCGCCCCACTGGACGATCGCCGCCCACCCTTCCACACAAACATGCCGAATCACCATGGAAGTTAATGGTAATTGTTGAATTTCCGTCATGCTCAATTGCATCGGGTAATTCACTTCACCATTAATGATTAACCGAAATTGAGCCGGATCAATTTGAGGGGTGTGATCAAAGGTGTTAATGAGTAACTGATCTGCCTCGATCGCACTAACTGGAAATTCGGGGACAGGCTTCTGAGACAACATGAGTGCCTCAATACTTTGGTTTAACGGTTCAAAGGTCTGCCCGATCTGTTCAGAAAATAAATTTGATCCACAACCACTCAGGAGCGAACCAGCGATCGATAGTCCCGACCATTGCAATAATTGACGACGGGAAAAAGTATGACTAGGCAAAATAAGGCTCATAGGAATAACACAATAATGAATTGAGAGATTATAAAAACATTGATTTAATTAAGCGGAATCTTCCCACCTTGAGAGCTAGAAGGGAGTGAATTAGGGTGAAAAAAAGTACAATTGGCACAGTGATAAAGTGGACAGTGCGAAGAGTTTGCCAGTTGCCAAAGAGTCCAACTAGCCAATCCAGTTGAGCTGGTTTATACATGGCCAAACCACTGGCGATCGCTAATAATAAAATCGGTACGATCGCGGTATAGACGAATCGATGCCAAGCATAATGTCTACGCTGTGCATTCTGGCTAACTCGTATGGCGTTTAAATCACCCCGACTGGCAAACCGATGCTGCCAACGTTGGGTAACTGAGATCTTGCACCATTCTCAGTAAGGGTTGCCAAAGGAGCCAAAATCTGAAAGAAAGGGCGTAGCAAAAAATCAGAAGACGGTCATGGAAACCATTCTTCAACACGCCCAAGGGCTAGTGTATAG
>VRZD01000063.1 GCA_016743235.1 Pantanalinema sp. GBBB05
GCCTAGGATTGGGTTAAGGGGCGATCGCAGTTCATGAGACAGCACCGCCAAAAACTCATCTTTGATGCGGTTGGCGCGATCGGCTTCTTCTCTTGCAGCTTGTTCACGAACGAGCAGTTGTTCCCGTTCAGCTTCCGCACGAGCACGTTCGATGCGGGGAAAGATCTGGTTCGCTAACTCACGGAATAATTCAATTTCATCCTGCCGCCAATCGCGCGATCGCGAATCATAGCCATTAAAGAGAAATTTCCATCGCCCATCCCGCAGCAACGGCACATGGATGAATGCTCCAATATTGAGTGCAGCGCAGCTTTCTGCATGAGTCCGTGCATCCGTGCTTGTATCGCTAACGACCACCGTTTTACCCGCCTTCGCTGCGACATAAAACGCCTCGGACACAAATTCAGCAATGCGATAGGTACCCATCAAGTTCAGTGCGTCTGGTCGATGCCAGTTGTGATGTACGATCGCCTGGTCTTGGGCTTCGTCTACATCCACAAAGGCACAGATCGACAGATTCAAGTAGGAACCGATTTTTTCGCCGACAGTTTGCATCACCGCATCAGCCGTCGTGAGTCGGGCACAATCATTCTGAATTTCAGCTAAAAAGGCGAGGTTGGCTTCGCGGCGTTTGCGATCGGTGATGTCGTTGAACGTAATCACCACTTGCCGCTTTTGGGGATCGCCATGTCGATTTGCACTGGCGCGGAACGATCGCCCCAAATCTGCCATTGTCACCTCAAAGTCGATTGGTTCACCCGTGACGACTGCATGATGATAGTTCGCCAGAATTTCGGGTTCGTGATTGGGGGCAAAATAAAGTCCGGTTTTACCCACGGCTCCGCTCAATCCGCTTTGGCGTTCAAAGGTGGCATTAGTTTCCAAAAACAGATAGTCCACCGGCTGTTGCTGCTCATCATATAGCAGTTCAATCACGCAAAAGCCATCGTTCATTGAATTGAACAGCGATCGATAGTTCTCTTCTGACTCACGCAATGCTGCTTCAGTGCGGGTGCGTTCGGTGATATCGTTGAAGACAAGTGCCACGCGATCACCGTAGTAGTGCTCATCTACCCGCGATACGAATACGTTGTACCACCGCTCGGTTGGCTGATGATAGCTTTCAAACCGGGTGGACACGCCTGTTTGAGCCACTTGATAGTATTTCTCAAACCAGTGCTGCTCAGTTTTCAGTCCCAGATCGGCGTGTGTCTTTCCGACGACATCGTGCAATCCGGTTTGCTGCTCGAAAACTCGATTCACTTCAAGATATCGCATATCGATCGGATAACCATCCTCGTCGCGAATAATCTCCATAAGGCAGTATCCTTCGTCGATCGTCTCAAACAGCGTGCGGTATTTTTCTTCTGATGCGCGCAGGGCGGCTTCAGCCCCTTTGCGTTCATCTTCAACGCGCTTGCGTTCGGTCACGTCTTTCATAACGGCAAGCAACCGTTGTTTAGAAGCGTCCTCAATGCGGGTGACAAACATTTCCAGCACCATGCCTTGAGGTTCAGACTCCCGCTCGAATCGCATGGGCTGACCCGTTTCCAGCACGCGATCGTAGTCGTCGTACCAGTCTTCGACCTCATCGGGAAAGTTGTCGCGGATCGACTGCCCACTCAAATCGGGGATGCCGAACATTAACTGCATTGCTGGATTCATGGCAATGTAACGGTAGTCGCGCAGTCCGTCTGGACGCAGGGGAAGCCGCTCAAACAGACAGACCCCCTCATCAATCGAGTCAAACAGCGATCGATATTTGGCTTCCGATTCCCGTAACGATGCTTCGGCGCGGGCACGTTCCACGGCATCCCAGGTACGCTCCGCCACTGCTGCCAGCAACGCCACTTCATCCTCCGAAAACGGATGTGCCGACCGGTAATGCAGGAACAATACTGCGATCAAGTGCCCCGCTTTCACTAAAGGAACGTTCACGGTGGCTCCTAATTGGAGCATTGCATGTGCCTCTTTCTCTACTCCCGTCAAAGTCGGGTCGTGGGCAATATCTGGGCGAATCAAGGTACGCCCTGCTTGCATCTCTCGCAATAGGTCTGCTCCATAGTCGGCGTAGCGGTATCGCCCCTCAATACCGGAAACCCCATTGGTATAGTTGCGGGTCACGACGATCGTTTCACCATCACCCTGATCCTCGGCATAGCCCACGCGATCGGCTCCCAAACGTTCCCCTAACAGTTGGGCTGCCTCAAACTGGATGGCTTCTGGATCAACCAGGAGTCGCAGGCGATCGTTGAGTTGCAGCAAAAAGGCTTGTTGCGCTTCGCTCTGCCGCAGAGCTTGTTTAGTTTGAGCGCCCTCAGCGTGGATCACGGCTTCTCGCTCTATGGCTTTCCTGAGCGTTCTGTGGCGTGACTGATTCAGCCCATGAATTAAATCTGCGGCGATCGCAAACATCCCCAACCGCACGATCGATCCCACATTAACGACCTGCCAGGAATAAAGCGGCTGAATAAAGAAGTAGCTAACGGTAAGGGTAGAGAGCAGCGCTGCCAGTAATCCAGCTTCCCAACTTCCAAACCATGCGCTGACCATGACAGCGACAAAAAATAACGGTGTCACCGTTGGATACAGCCACGGAGCCAGCAGCAGCGTCAGTCCCAGCGCTAGTGCAACGCTAAGTACTGCCCCACAATAACGAAGCAGACGGCGCTTCTGTTTTTTCCGCTTAGCCTTCACGCTTCTGGTTCCTCGGATTGAAAGTATTTTTTCTGAATGGTCTGGCTGCGTTCTCGCAGAGCTACATCAGAGGACTCAGATAACTGGTTCAGCAACATCTCAATTTGCTTGAGGGCTAACGGCGAAGGCGTAGCGTGTCCGTTCTCCCAACGATTGAGCGTGGGGAAAGTGACTCCCAGTTGAGCCGCGAACTTTTTTTGAGTCAGTCCAAGTGCTTGCCGCAGTTCTTGAACCAGGTGTCCAACCACTGGCTGTTTAACGACCAGAGAGTTTTGTTGGAGAAGCATCGTTCATCTAAATATAAAGTCCTTTATCTTCACAAGATTGAATGGAGCTTTACACAGACGCAATCGATCGAAGGATAGAACTACGAAAGATTCTTAGATGAATTGCATTAGAAGAGAAAGGTTGCCAAGCAGGTAAGGAATTTAAGGATCACACCCTACTGCATCCTTTCTCCTCTGATTGAAGATGTGGGACGATAACATACTGTTCTCGAAGAGATGCAGGAAGCTAGAGTGCAGGAATCGGGAACCCCAAGCTATGAACCAGAATGCCGAGGATTTTGTTGAGATTGGGTGAAATGTAGTAGTCGGTCAGGTCAATGGAAGCCGTTGTACCGGTAAGTTTCAGGAATTTCCAGATTTCGCCAGTGGTCACAGCTCCATAAATTGTGTCGATCTCCTGTCCTTCTCGCTGGTTAAACTGCTGCGCGGCAACCATTCCTGCAATACACTGTCCCAAGCCAGCTTTAATGTTTTCGTTTTTGGCTTCCGTAATGAGAATGGCAGGCGCATTGATGGTGAGTTGCTCCTTCGAGCGGCTGAGAATGTAATCGCAGTAACCGACCAGCCCTTTCGTCTCATCCACATTAAATTCTGTGCCTGAAAACAGGCTGACCTGCCCCTTCGCCTGCCGCCGCACTTCTAGTAATACAGGGGTAATAATCATCTCCGATCGCGCCTTCTCAGTATTGATGGCGATCGCCAACTGCACAGTTTCTTGAAGCGTATCATTCAACAGGTCACTGCCCGCAACAGGCTCAACGGATGCAAACAGGTCGCGCTGCTCATCGACCTGTAAGCCAAAGTCCTTCTTGAGTTTTTGCAGGGTGAAGTCACTGTATGCCATACGCTTCCCGGAGTGCCTGTGCTGTCTTTGTCATTATCGCTGAGGTTAAGGCAAGTAGGCAGTTTTCCGACATCTGGACTACAAGAGCAAGGAGCAATCGTAATCATCTGCTATCCAAATCAGTGTTGCCTTGTGCAATCTGGGCGACTTTTTGCCAGAGTGACAGCGGAAAACATTACAATCGAAAACTCAGCGTGGCGATCGCCATCTCCTTATCCTTTTCCGTCACATCAATATACCGCTGCAACGCTGATAGGCTTTTGTGCCCAGAGATCGACTGAATATGCTTGATCGGCACTCGTTCGTTGTGCATCCAAGTGATTGCTGTTCGACGGAAGCTATGAGTGCTGGCACCCTCAATCCCTAATCGCTTAAAGGCTGCCCGCAAAATGGCATCGGCAGACTCTGGGCAAATATGCCCTCGCCCCCAGCGTCCTGGAAATAAATACGAGCGATCGCTCTGATACCCTTCCAGCAATTGCCTTAACTCCGGCGACACGGGAACAGATCGCGTCTCCTGCTTCCCTTTGGTTGTCGCCCGTCGAAAGGTAATCCGATCGCGCACCCGCCCATCTGTCCCATACACATCAGTGGTGTGTAGCGAACATGCCTCATTGACCCACGCAGTGGTGTAGAGGCAGATACCAAACAAGGCTCGATCGCGCTCCATTGGCAACCCCTCTGTACAAGAGAGCAACGACAGGGATGCGATCGCCTCCATTCCTTCCCCTTTTCCACTCCAAACCAGCAGCCGAAATAGCTTCAGATCTGAAACAAATCCCAGTTTTCCGTCAAACAGCCAAGCGATCTCCTGCGCTGACAAGATCTTGGCTTGGTCGTGGCGGTTGATTTTCACAGGCCGAGCAGTACGGGTGTTCAGCCAATTTTACATGAGGAAATAGCCATAAGTTAATGTATAGCCCTTAAATGCTGATTTCTTCGTAAAGCCGGATCTTGAAACCAGACAAACTTAAGAAAAACTTATCACCGGCAGGGGGGTAACGTAGCCTGTACTTTCTGTCGATTTAGCTCTAGATCGACAGAATCACGATTGCAGAGCTAGAACCCAACTTAGCGATCGCCCCGCTGAATTTATAATTCTGTCTATTCATGGTCAGATCGACAGAAAAATGGTCAGCCTTCATCTGGAAGCGGAACGAGATCGACTGCTGCAACTGATTCAAACCATTCGTAACTCTGGTCTGGTAGCGCCAAGCAATGTCTGGATTAGCCCTGCGCCCAAAGGTGAGCACATCTACTACAAGCTCAGTAGCAAGAATCCCGAATATAAGAATCAGCATTTGGGTAAGGCAGGCAGTGAGAAGTACCACGACTGGCGAGCCAGAATTCAACGACGGGAAGCGATCGCTGAACTGGAACAACAACTCTCTATGCTTCAAGCATTGATTGATCGTCAACTAGCTGTGACAATTGAAATGCCAGAGATTCAAAATTAATGACCGACGATCGATAAAAATAGTTTGCTCTAACCATACTGCTCAATCAGAATCAGGATCTCTTCATTTGAATCGATCTCAATCAGCCCTGTAATATCGAGGAGTTTAGAGTCGGCTCAATCGTTCCTGGACTGAATTCCTCCGCCAGAATTTCCGGCATCCAGTGAGTCATAATTTCCGGAGTTCACACCCGTCACAGGAATTTGATTTTGCTAGCTGTGATCGCCATCTTTGCTGCCTTCGTGCTGACCGCCCTGATCTGGTTAGGGGTGACCGCGATCGTCTCCTCGTGGTTAGGAGCCACCGTCCTGGAAGCCAGACTATTTATAGGTCCTGCCATCCACATGGGGCAATTCCAGAGCACTCGCCTATCACTTGGATTAATCCCCTTAGGTAGATCGGCTCGCCTCTTGGATCAAGTGGCACTGGAACAGGCATGGAATCAAGAACTTGCTACCCAGCCGGAACAACCTGCTTTAGACAGCAATCCCACGGACTTAATCGAGTGGCAAAACCGATTTCTTCAAGGGCGGCAGTTATTCGAGCAGTTGCCCTGGCTGAGCCGGCTTGTTATCATCCTAAGCGGTTGGCTGGTGATCCTCCTGTTAGCCCTCATGGTTCTCGTTGTGCCGCAGACCATCAAGCGTTTTGGGTCACCTACGAGGATACCTACCACTATTTGCTGGAATCCGATTTTGCCTGCACTAGCATCCGTTAGGTCAACCAAGCCTTAGCCGCTCAGCAGTGGCTCGCGGCGATCGCCCTCCTCACTGTCAAGATCGCGACCCTGATTTCATTCCAGTTCCTTTCTAGTTGGAGGGGATGTCATCCAGGAGACGGCGGCAGTGCTCCTTGGCCGACCAGTCCAGGTTCACCACCAATGGGTAACAACAACGTTCTTCCCAGCAATTGGACTATTCTGCCTGTTTCTAGGGCGTACCTGGAACGCCTTACAGATGGCTTAACCACTGAATAAATGGCTTGAATAAATGGCTGGTGTTCTAGATATGGGATGGTTTGCTAAATGTAACTGTTAGCAGCTGGGTTTAGCCAAATCGACCAATATGTCTGGAACGCAATCCCTGAATCCTAACTCCAAAGTATCAAATAGGCTCGAGCCATTATGCACAAGTTGGATAAAACCCTGCTAGCACAGACAAAACAATCACCTTGACCTTGACCGATTAACGCAATGACTACCTCGATACAAATCCACAACGGTTATGAATTTGCCAAAGTACAGTTACAACTAGGGCGACTTGTTCCGGGTAAAGCCTAAGATAAGCGGTGGTGAGTGAGGCTCCTATGAGGCGCAAAATCATTCAATCACCGCTTAATTATCACCTAATTCACTAGATCAAGCGATCTAAATGCCTATTTTTCTAACTGTGGATTGGTGGATGGGTAGCTCAATCACAAATTCAGACCCAATCCCCGGAGTGGAGTGGCAGTAGAGTTTACCATTGTGTTTTTCTGTGACAATCTGATAGCTAATCGAGAGTCCTAGTCCTGTGCCTTGTCCGATCTCTTTTGTTGTAAAGAATGGATCAAATAACCGAGATAAAACATCGGTATCAATCCCCAATCCATTGTCAGTAATCCGAATGGAGACATAATCCTGATTGAGCACGGAGGTGGCAATGCGGATTTCACCCGGAGACATAGCCAGGGTATCTGGTAATTTTTGAGCATACCGGTCTTCAATCGCATCGATCGCATTCGACAGCAAGTTCATGAACACTTGATTCAGTTGACCGGGGTAACATTCCACCACTGGAAGTGTGTCATAGTCTTTTGTCACTTGAATAATCGGATTACCGATCGCAGGTTTCAAACGATGCTGCAAAATCAACAACGTACTATCAATGCCCTCGTGAATGTCAACCGATTTAATTTCCGCTTCATCTAGTCGCGAGAAGTTGCGCAAAGATGTCACAATATCACGAATTCGCTCTGTGCCTACCTTCATCGATTGCAGCATTTTAGGGAGATCTTCGAGCGTAAAATCTAGCTCTGCCTTACGCCAATGTTCCTGAATCTCTGGGGCTGAGTCCGGGTAATGCTGGCGATATAGCGTCAGACCATGCATTAACTCCTGAATATACTGCCGAGCATGTTCTAAGTTGCCATGAATAAAGTTAATTGGATTGTTAATTTCGTGAGCAACACCGGCCACTAATAGCCCCAAACTGGCCATTTTTTCAGCATGAATGATTTGGAGTTGAGCAGTGCGCAGTTCTCTCAGGGCTTGGGCCAGGTGATCCGCTTCTTGGCGAGTTTGACCCAGTAAACTGGACTGCTGGAGAAGACTGGCTTGACGCAGGGCCACACTAATTTGAGCGGCCACCTGGGTAACAAACTCTAGTTCGGTTTCTTCCCATTGACGAGGCCGATGACATTGGTGAATGCAAAGCAATCCCCAGAAGGTGTCCCCTTCCATCAGGGGAACTGTAATTTGAGCCCTGACCTGAAACCACTCAATCACATCGAAATATGGCGGTTTAGAGTCAAGCTGAGTAATGTCGGAAATCACTTGAGCCGTTCTTTGAGACAACTGGTTGATCTGCTGCTCGCAAAATCGATCCCGCACCTTTAGATTAAGGGCAGAATCTAAGTTGGGCAGTGCATCTTCAGCAATAAATTCACCATCGCCATATCCAGAATCTGGATCAAACCGCAGAATTCCGACCCGATCGACCTTGAGCACTCGCCGGATTTCGGGAAGCACGGTCTTGACGATCGGTTCCCAACTTAATGACTCCCGAATCTTGATGACTAAATCAAACAGAATTCGGCGTTGTTCAGCCGCTTGATGCAGCTCATCGGCACGGATTTGAGTTTGGGTTAACAAATCAGAATTTTGCAGGGCCACACCGAGTTGACTCGCGACTTGCGCCAAAAATTCCACTTCCACGACATCCCACTGACGGGCTCCCGAATGTTGATACGCCGCCAGGAGACCCCAGAGATGGCGACCGACGAAAATGGGGGTGAGGGAATAAGCGCGGACTTTAAATTGCTCTAAAATGTCAAGATGACAGCGAGAGTGTCCTGCCTGGTAAATATCGCTCACCGCGAAAGGTTCATTATTGCGGTAGCGCCCCCCTTTTGTTTCTTGCAAATAAGTATCTTGCCAGACCAAGTTTTGGCCGAATGGATTAATGCTATCCCACTGGGGTTCGACCATGCCAAAATTGCTGATAAATTCTCCACTCCAGTCATCATTGAAGCGATAGACCGCAACGCGCTCAACCCGCAACTGGTTACACACCTCCTGGCAAGCCAGTTTCAAGATTAGACTAATGTCGAGCGAAGAACGAATTTTCCCAACGACTTCGGTTAGTGCCCGTTGGCGGGCGATCGCATCATGCAATGCTATTGCCTGTTGTTTCGACTGTTCCAGATTCTCAGCTTGCTGAATGGCAATACCCAATTGGGCTCCCACCTGTTCTAAAAACTCTATTTCGAAGGCTTGCCACTGCCGTGGGCTAGAGTGTTGATAAGCGGCAACCAGACCCCACAGTTTGGTGCCAGTAAAAATAGGCGCCAGAATATAGGCATGAATCTTGAATTGCTCCAAAATATCCAGGTGACAGCGGGAGTGCCCGGCTTGATAAATATCGGCAACGGCAAAACTTTCGTTATTCCGGTAGCGTCCACCCCGAGTTTCTTGTAAGTGCGTATCGTCCCAGACCAAGTTTTTACCAAATGGGTTCGTTTGATCCCACAGGGGTTCGACTAAACCAAACTGGCTAACAAATTCACCGCTCCAGTCTTCGTTAAATCGGTAAACGGCGGCCCGCTCTAACTTGAGAAGTTTACACAGTTCTTGGCACGCCATATCAAGAATAATCTGGGTATCTACAGAAGACCGGATATTGCCGACAACTTGCATCAGAGCCCGTTGGCGAGCCAGGGCATCTTGCAATTCGGCGGTGCGTTGTTCGGACTGCTTTAAGGTTTCTGCCTGCTGCATGGCGATGCCTAAGTGGGCCGCCGCCTGGGTTAAAAAGGTGACTTCATGCGAGTGCCATGATCTCGGGGCAGAGTGCTGATAGGCAGCTAGCAACCCCCAGAGTTTGACCCCCACAAAAATGGGCGCGATCGCATACGCCCGAATCTGAAATTGCTCCAAGACTTCAATATGGCAGGGAGCGTGGCCTGCCTCATAAATGTCTGCTACAGCGAATGGCTCATTTTTGCCATAGCGCCCTCCTTTAGTTTCTTGGAGATAGGAGTCCTGCCAGACTAAATCTTTGCCAAAGGCGCTTAAAGTATCCCACGGAGGTTCCGCAAACCCCAGTTGATTGACAAAATTCCCACTCCAATCCGGGTTGAAGCGGTAGATGGCCAACCGCTCAATTTGGAGCTGACGACAAATATCCTGACATGAGGTTGGACATAGTGCCTCTAATGGTACTGATGTGCGAACTCTGGCCAAGATTCTCGCCAGAATTTTTTGACACTGTACAGAGATCCGGAGCTGATTCTGACATTCCTCATGGCTGGAGAAAATAGCTGCATCGTGGTTATGCATGGTCATAAAAGCTAGCTAGGTCCTATAGAACTTCTTTATAAAGTTCCCGTTTATACCTGCAATGCTTCAGGTATCGAAATTTACCAGCAAACCAATTGCCTTTTGAATGGTGCCTATGAATAGATTCGTGTTCTCATTTCGGTGTAGAGTTGCAAGTGACCGCTGTGTTTAGCATGTCCGCATTTGCCCTCCGCCCTAATCATCTGCCGTTTCTGCATAGTGCTAAAACGTTGCCCTGCGGTCATAGTGTCAGCCTAAGCAGTACCTTTATCTGTGCATCTGCTAAATTCTCTAGTTTTATCAATTTTTTCAGGTATTGGTTGTAGACATTCGGTCTCAACAATTCTCACAAATGGGCTTTAACCAGCTCAATGCTATAGGCAGGCATGTCGTGGGAAATGTGGTCTGGATTGCAGTAAGCTAGTTTTCCAATACCGCTAATTACCATGCGCTATGCTTCTTGACAATTCACTGCTCTTCTACAGTGGTCATAAATGGCATTGAAAGCGAAAACATATGCTGTTGCAATATTGGATTCAACAGCTCGTTATTCCTCCGGAACTAGGGCTTCTAACTTTTCCAGAAGCGCTTGAGCTTGTTTCCATTTTTTCGGGTCTTCCCATAGCTTTGCTTTGATTACCCGGCGATAGAGGGAATCAACGGCGGCTTTGGGGGAAGTAGTATCCAGCTTCGGTTGCATTGCTTTAATTCGCTCCCGAATCTGACTGAGAGAGAAATTCTCTTGGATTGTAGCTTGCAGCAAAGCTTGACGTTGGTGATCGCCTTTAACACGAGAGATCGCCTGAGCTTTAGTGTATGCCAGCTTTCCTTGGCGTAGGGCATCCAGAATATCATCTGGCAAGTTTAAGAGTGGCAGCCGATGGTTAACAAAAGACTCCCAGGACATTAGACCCAAGCTTGTGAAGACGCTCTCGATCGCTTCGATCTCTGGGTTTCCAACAACGTTGTTGGAAGATTTTTTGCGCTCATGCTGGAGCCGATGTAGAAGTGGTGGAAGGTCAGCAACGCCTCGATTAAGGCGAATACTCAGTAGCTGAAGGATGCCTTCAGTCTCTTCAACCGGATTTAGGTCTTCTCGTTGCAGATTTTCGATCAAGGCAAGTTGGAGAGCCTCGGTATCGGTCAATTCCCGAATAACAACAGGAATCTCAGTCAGCTTGAGCTGTTGAGCAGCTCGATAGCGTCGTTCCCCTGCAACAAGCTCATACTGGTTGGGCTTACCCGGATATGGACGAACTAAAACAGGTTCCAGAATGCCGTGTTCCTTAACCGATAAAACAAGTTGTTCTAGTTTTTCGGGATCAAAGTAACGACGAGGTTGCTGAGCCGGTAAATCAATGGATGTGAGGGGAAGGGTATGATCGCTGATAGATTGAGATTCAATCTGATCGAGACTATCACGCAGTTTACTGAGACTACGCCTTGCCATAGTTCACTGCCTCCGTAAATAGCTGTTCATATTCCTGAGCCGCAATCTGGGCTGCTTCTCCTGACATATTGAAGACCGTTGCCGCTTGTCCTGGAGCATCCGCGATCGCTAGTCGTCGGTAAATGGTTGTTTCCAGTAGTTTGATGCCGGGAATGTCAGCTAGGGCTACTCTGGCTTCCCGTAATAGGATGCTACGCTTCTCAGCTTTATTGAGAAAGATAGCCGCATGGGGGTGACCTTTGCGTACCTTCTGAACGTTATGAACTAGCCGCACAATTTTTTCAGTGCTGGCTAGATCGAGTTGGGCCGCTTGAACTGGAATTAACGCGAGGTCAACCGCTAACAAAATAGATTTAGTAGTTTCGCCTAAGACACCAGGAGCATCAATCACGATCGAATCGTACTGGTCAGCTAGATCTGTTGCCGTCTCAAACAGTTCTTCAGGATCATCAATCACACGGAATTCTAGACCCATTCCCTGTAGCCACTGGCTAGAACTTTGCTGGGAGTCGGAGTCTAGAACAAGAGTCTGCTGATGATGGGAGTGGGTCAACCAATAGGCAAGGTGAGCCGCTGTTGTGCTCTTGCCCACGCCCCCTTTTTGGTTGATAACGCCGATTAGCATCTTGTTTTTCTAAAATGTAACGATGCGATTTGAGTATAGCGGAGAGAGTCGCCTATGAAGTGTAGTCAGTGAAAATTTTTGGCAATCCACCTCAAATCTATTAGGAGAAAGGTTGACCGTTGGTTAGAAAAAATTTATTGAGCAATACTTTCTAATCCCAAGCCTCATGAGCTAAAGGTTCGCGCTTGAGAATGTCACGGTATTGCTGCCATTGAGGCAGATATTTGTCGAGATGGGCTTTAAAGCGATCGCTATGACGACGCTCTAACAAATGCACTAACTCATGGACGAGGACGTACTCTAGGCACTCCACAGGTTTCTTGGCTAGCTCTAGATTCAACAAAATCCGGTGTTGGCTAGTATTGCAGCTTCCCCATTTAGTTTTCATTCGTCTGATCCCCCAGTGAGAGACTTGCCTACCGACGATTGCCTGCCAATAGTTGAGCAAGTCGGGAATCCGGGTTTTCAATTGGTGGCGATACCACTCATTCAAGACTGACACCCGATTTTTCGTAGAGGTGCCAGGATTCACAAATAACTGAAGGGTACTGTTGTTTTTAATCACAACTTCGTGGCGACCTCGGCGTTCAATGACCTCCAGGCGATATCGTTTCCCAAAAACATAATGGCTTTCACCCGTCACCATTTCCCGTTCCGATTGGCGAGGCTGACCTTGGAAGCTGGCTTGTTGTTTTTTAATCCAGCTTAGACGAGAGATTATTGCAAGCCGCACATTTTCGTCGGTCATGTGTGAAGGAACTACCACCTGGACATGACCATTGGGCGGATACACCGATAGGTGCAGGTTTTTAATATCCTTCCGAATAACCTGCACGGGAATGTCACGAACGACGAAATTACTTTCAACTACGAGGTTACTGATACTCACGTTGGTTCTTAATCAGGTCGAGCACCTTGTCAACGTCAATGTTATACCCTGCGGCTTCCTCCCGCACGGCTTTGGCGATCTCTCGTTCCTTAAAGCGGTTGCCGATCCAGCCTTCCTTTTTGGTGTAGCGAACTGCGGTGTCAATGCGAAGTGTCAATGCTTCATCTTTGTCTAAGTTGTCGTAAAGCGATCGCTTGGCAGGGGTGTCTAGAGAAGCAGGGTAATGTTGTTGGGAGGCGCTGGTCGGTTGTTTAACTTGCTGGGCAAGTTGCTTAATCTTTTCCAGATATTGCTGATAGCTGATTGCCTGCTCACGTCGCTCTTGAATGAGTGCGTCCAGCAGTTCGGACATGCGATCGTAGTATTTGGGGTTAACCGGATTCTCGTCGATGATGGTACGTCGGATGTTGTTCTCAATGGTTTCCGCCATCGCTTGCGGGTCTTTTCTTAACCCTTCCGGTAGTTGATCCAGTGCCCCCAGTCCATTTCTGACAATCAGTTCAACCAGCCCAAGCTCCTCAAATTCAGACACAACTACACTTTCGTCGGCACGAATATAGCTGTCGAGCAGGTGGCGCATTGCCGGTTCATAGAGTTTCATGTCAAGGTAGTCCCCACTAGCGATTTTCACCTCATCTCGCATTTTGCTGTAGTGTTCTACCTCAGCTTTAATGGTGGTTGTTTCTGGGACAGAGTAGCCTGCCGCTTCCATCTCGTTAGCTAAGTTGGCATAGGTGCGCATCAGGGCTGCAACCGCCTGATATAAAGCCATGCGTTTCGGCTCGTTATTAGCTAAAGCCTGTTGATCGCTGGTATCTGGAGCACAGAAGTAGTGCAAGTAGTCTTTCGTATCACGGGGAAGCCGAACCAATTCGCACAATGCTCTGACGGTTTCCAGGGTTTCTTCTAAGCGATCGCGGGCTTTCTCCAAGCGATCGCTGAGCAATCCAGCGACATCTTCTTTGTCATAGCCATCCAGCGCACCGCTGGTGTAGTCAGTAATGGCTCCCTCCAACCGCTTGAACAAGTCTTTGTAGTCCACGATGTAACCGTATTCCTTGTCATCACCATCCAGGCGATTGACGCGACAGATTGCCTGGAATAGCCCGTGATCTCGCATTTGCTTATCAATGTAAAGGTAGGTAGCGGATGGGGCATCGAAGCCAGTCAGCAACTTATCAACCACAATCAACAGACGCATCTGACCTGGTTCTTTGATGAATCGCTCCTTGACCTTCTGCTCAAAGTCTTCCACCCGATACATGGCTTTATCTTCGGGTTCGTTGAAGTAGTCGGACAGCATCTTGCGGTAAATTTCGTATTGGCGCAGGTTCTCAGTCAGCCCCTCTCCGGTTTCTTCCCCTTTTATGTCGGCAGGGGATGGTTTGTAACTGGTAATGATGGCACATCTCCCTGCCAGATCTGTGCGACTAAATAGCTCATAAACCTTACATGCCTGATAGATACTGGAACAGACCAGCATGGCATTGCCTCGCCCATCCATTAAGCGAGGCTTGGTATCCATATCCAGCAAGATGTCTTTGACAATCTGCTCTAGGCGCGACTGGCTAGATAGCACCTTTTGCATCGTGCCCCATTTCTGTTTGAGTTGGGTCTTGGCAAGTTCCGACAATCCACGGGTTTTGGCTTCAAACCATTGGTCAATCTTTTGCTGGGAGGTGAGGTGTTGATCAATGTCGCGGGCTTCGTATCGCAGGTCGAGCACCACCCCATCGGTCACGGCTTCATCAAATTTGTAGGTGTGGATGTAGCGACCAAAGATTTCAATACTTTTTTGTTTGTCTGTTTTCAACAGTGGCGTACCCGTGAAGCCGATTAAGACCGCATTGGGCAAGATCGAGGTCATGGCAGCATGGAGTTTACCCGACTGGGTGCGATGACATTCGTCCACGAAGACAAACAGAGTACCTTTCGGGGCAAAGTTGCTGGGAATTTTGCGGCGGAGGTCTTGAATGAATTCGTCGGTGGCTTTGTCTGAGGCACTTTCATTCCCGCCGAATTTGTGCACCAGGGAGCAGATCAACCAGGGAGTGGTTTGGTTCAGGATGTCGATTAGGTCGGCTCCACTTTGAGTGCGATAAATGTCTTCGTCTACGCCCTTAAAGACTTTTTCGATCTGTTCATCCAGTTCAGCACGATCGGTAATAATCAAAACTCGTGCATCGGTGACATTCTCCCGAATCCATTTCGCCAGCCATACCATTGTCAGGCTTTTGCCAGAACCCTGGGTATGCCAAATGATGCCACCTTCACGGCGATGAATATGTTGTTGAGCTGCCTGGACACCGAAGTACTGGTTGTGGCGACAGGTCTTTTTGATGCCGGAGTCAAACACAATGAAGTCGTGGATGAGTTCCAAAAATCGTGTTTTGTTGCACAGCAGGCTCAGATGCCAGTCGAGGAGGTTGTCAAAGGGATTATCGCCTGCTTCTTTCCATTGCAGATAATATTTCTCAGTGGTTTCGATCGTGCCATATCGTAATCCCTGGGTATCGTTGCCTGCCATCACCAGTTGCAGGGTGGTGAAGAAGGGGCGAATGAAACTTTTCTTTTGGTTGTCGAGGTTCTGGCGAATGCCTTCACTAACTGAAACACTGGAACGTTTGAGTTCCAGTACCCCTAGAGCGATACCGTTAACGTAGAGCACAAGATCGGGGCGCTTTTTGTTTTCACCTTTGATCGTGGCTTCTTCCGCGATCGCAAACTGATTCCGCTCCGGCTGCTCCCAATCGATCAACCAGATGGTTTGGTTTTGCTGTCCGGCTCCTTCCTTGTCTTTGACTCCATAGCGCAGGAGCCGATAAACGGCTTTGTTGGCATCGTAGAGGTTTTGCCCTTCACCCAGAGCGGCTGCCTGGTCTAACTGTCGCAGAACTTTGTTAATCAGAATGTCGCTGGTGTCCTGTTGCTGGAGCCATTGCGTGAGTAAGTCGGTTTCAATGTTGCGGTTGTTCTGGCGATCGCTCCAGTTGCCCAGGTAGGTGTAGCCCAGTTGCTCCTGGAAGAGCTGAATCACACGATTCTGGGTAATTCGTTCCCGCTGACCAACCGTACTCATGGCAAGTCTTCCTTTTTGAGATCCCAAACAATGGAATCCCTTGCAATAGGTGGACGACTCAGTTATAACAGACGCTTTGCTTCCCAGTTCTCGACGGCTACAGGTTCGTAGGGATCTTCGTAATACCGGACTTTGCCCCGGAGAGGACGAGTTTCTGCAATGGTTTGGCGGGGTGGTGAGTGAATATCTCGCTTGAGAGATTGTAGAATCACCTCTATGAGGTTTATACGCTCATCCACTGAAGCAGTTTTTAGTTGTTCGAGTAACTCCGGGTCACCCATTTTCCGTTGTGTCTGCTGCAATGGTGGAGCGCAGGTTTTCTGAGAGCTGGGAGTCGCCAAGGGCATACTAGAGCCAGATATGGGTATCAAGGAGAAGTTTCACTGAAGCACTTCCCAGTTACTTTCAGGCAAAACTGGGGTAATCACATCACCGAGAATTGCCCCGGTGTCTTTCATGAAACCAAAGGCAGGACGTTGTGAAGCGATCGCGGTTTCAACCGAAGTGTCAGCGCCTAGCCTGATGGCGCTTTTCAAGGATTGCACCAGCATTTCAATCACGGCAATCCGATCGTCTACTGAGGCGGTTTTTAACTGTTCGAGCAACTCCGGATCAATCATTTTCTTTTCCTGCATTCATGCCTGCCTCAATTTTAGCCGTACCTTACCCGTGAGAAGCTGCTGCATCATGCCCTGTTTGATGGATTGGGTTTTGGTGAGACGGGATTCTAAGGCGGCGATTTCGGCATCCATGTCGGAGAGGACAGTGGCGATCGCACGTTGTTCTTCTAGCAAAGGCATTGGAACAAATGCATCTCTTACTTGCTTAAGACTAATTTGGGGGTATGCTTGTCCAGTTGTAATTGCGTTAAATGCTCTCCTGACAATAGTTTGATTTAGGTAGTAGTAAACAAATTTTGAACACACGCCATTATCATTAATTCTGACCCTGGCAATATGCTGATTCATATTGCCTACACCAAAGTCTTCATCGAGATAAACTACCCGCCCCACATTTCCTGTAATCGTGATAAGCAGATCGCCAGAACGTAACTCACTTCGACTCAATGCAGAATGTGCTTTCTCAGAAATGAACATTGATTGTGAAAGGTCTAAGCCATTCTCTGATACACATTCGCTTCTAAGAAAAAGAATTCCGTCCTGTGTCCAACTAAAGCCATAGGTTGTTGGTGTTGACCCCTTAGTGATGAATGCAGAGACTTTCTCTAATGGCTTAAGAATCCAGTCATCGGGAATTATCCCTACCTCGGTTTCCTTATAGCCCTTCCCCTCACCAAACCCTGGTAGGCGTTTTTTGCCTGTGAGGAGTTGCTGCATAGTGGCGGTTTTGATTGCCTGCTTTTTGGCGATCGCTCTCTCCAGTGCGGCAATCAGGCGATCTACATCGGATAGGGCTTGGGCGATCGATCGTTGTTCAGCCTCGCTCTTAGGCCAAGGTAAAAGCAGACGCTCAAACCGCTTACTGCCAAGATGTGCGACGGATGTAGTTTGTAACGCGATCCGTGCAAAGATCCCAGTTTGCTGACAATATCGGAACAAATGGGAAGCGAAAGCCGCAGAGACGTCTACTCGTGCCCTGAATCGTAGGAGCTGATTTTGCATTGCACATGGTTCAGGGTATTCGTCCTGATACATTGCGCACCTTCCAACCAGTTCTAAGCTTTGCCCTTCATTCAGTAGTACGTCGCCACGCATAAGCATGAAATGCGTGAACTGAGCATCTGTCATTGGCATTGTTAGTACATCGTCAATGTCAATTCGCCCATCAAAAACATTCTTTGTTCTCAAGTAGGGGCGATGTTGACCTGGAGCGTTGACTGCCAATGCTTTACCAGTAACGACCTCACCCATATGTCCTACAGAACAGACTTCCCAATCTTCAGGAATCAGTCCAACTTCTGTTTGCTTATACCCCTTTGGCAATTGATCATTGTCAATTGTCAACTGCTCACTACTCATTCTCTTCCTCCCCTGCTGCCAAAGCCGAGTCTAGCAACCGCTGCCAATCCTCATCCGTCGGTAACATTCCCCGATACTCCTCCGGCACCTGCGGATAAAGCTGGTAGGTTGCTACCCCGATCGGGTTTGCCTTCGACTTGAGGCTAAACTCCACCTCTAACCGATCTTTTTCAGCACACAGAATAATCCCGATCGAGGGATTATCATCGGGGGCACGTTCGCGCTCATTTAGTACCTCCAGATAAAAGTCCATCTTGCCCGCATACTCTGGGCGAAAGCGTCCGGTTTTTAGCTCGATCGCCACCAGGCACTTCAAAAAGCGGTGATAAAACAACAGGTCTAAAAAATATTCGTTCTCGCCCAATGTGAGCCGATACTGGTTGCCAATCAAGCAAAAGCCATAGCCCAACTCGATCAGAAAATCCTTCAACCGCGCAATCAAACTCCGCTCTAGCTCCCGCTCATGCATCGGCTGGGAAATTCCCAGGAACTCCAGACTATACTCGCTCTTCAGCATTTCCTCAGCCTGCTCTGCGAGATAACCCGGCAAAACTGCCTTGAAATTATGGCTTTTGTCTTGCAGACTGATTTCATACGCCCCAGCCTTAATCTGATTCAGCAGCACATTGCGCGTCCAGCCCAGACTAGCGGTTGCCTCCAGATAATAGCGTCGCGCCGCTGCCTCCTTCACCCGTTGCATAATCAGGATGTTGTGCCCCCAGGGAATTTCTCCAACAAGCTGTTGGAGATTTGGAGCCTGCTGATACTCGGTGTAGAACTGGCGAATCAGCCAGAGATTTTGCGGTGAAAATCCTTTCATCTCCGGAAACTCAGCTTTCAGATCGGCGGATAATCGCTCCACCACAGACTTTCCCCAACCGAGCGATTCTTGGCGTTCCACAATCAACTGTCCCAGCGACCAATACAACCCAATCAGCGATCGATTCAGCGATCGGGCTGCACTCAGGCGACTTTGAACCACCTGCGCTTTAATCTCTTGCAGAAAATTGAGATATGCCTGATCCGATGAGGGCTGAATTTTACTCATAACTGCTTGTTGTCCTCGTCAGGTCAATTTGGGCGACAGGTAATGTTTCAGATATGTGGTTGGCATCTGGTAGGAGCGTTACACCGCGATGTCCTTACAGAACGATAACAACATGTTTAGAACATTACCGGACGGCACTGCCGCACCATTTGGGTGCTGAATCCTAATCAGCTTTTCTCGCTCGAAGTTCATATAGATTCTGCAAAAACTCCTCCCGTGTTACGGTGTCCAAAGATTCCTGGCGTTCCTGGGTATAGTCACCTGCTCCCCAGCCCATCTGCTGAAGAAAGCGAATGGTGTCGATTTGTCCTAGCTGACTCACCAAAGCCTGATAGCCTCTTTCTCTTAATTCCAGGGGTGTCATCGGTGCCTTCTCCTTTCCTATTGAGACTGTAAAACTGTCATAAACCAAACAACAGGGTTTTGAACCTCTACCTTCAAGCTATCTCGGTGCCGGAGTGCATTCCTCAGCAGGCGATCGTCGGTTGAGAGAAACACACCAGCCCCCGTTGCCTCGGCACAGGCTAAATGAAACGCATCGAAAAGAGCAAATCCTAAACTCTCTAACTGTTGTGCTCTTGCATCGATCGCTTCGTCAACTACCTGCATCTCGGTCGCAAACTCCAGGAGCTTGAGAATCTGTTCTTTCTTTTCCAAATTACGCATTTTTTCCAGTTCAACCGCGATCGCCTCACTGTTAATCAGTTGCCACTGCCCCGCCCGGATGCGTTCCAGAATACTGAGGATAGTATCCCCCTCTAACCGAATCCGTTCCTGTGCCCAGTCATCAAAGGGACGATTAAGACAACAGACATCAAGGTAAACTTTGAGGATATAGTTTTCGGCAGGTGGCTCTAGTTCCATACCAACCCCATCTTTTTCAGGTGTTCATCCACCTTGCTCGACAACACCTCCACATCCTGCATCAACTGCGGCAACGGTTCCGCATACCGTTCTTCCAGGGTCTTCACCCGGTTCGCTAACTGTTGCGTTACCCGCTCAATCTCCGCCTGAATGGCTGCCTTCAGGGTTGCCTGCCACTTGTCATCCACCACCAGCGTTTTGATCTCGTCCTCACTCAGCTTCGGATATTGGGCAAATACCGCTTTATCCAATGCCTCCTGAGCTTCCTTCACCGCTTTCTTCGCCTCTGCCTCCTGGTCAAACAGCGTCAGGCATTGCTTCAGTACCGATACCTCCTCCTTGGCACTGGTCTCCCCTTTTAGCTCCTTCAACCGCGCCGTCACACTGGCTTTGGACACCTTGCCCGCATCCGTTTGGGCATCACTCAGTAAACTCTCCTCGCCACTATGTTCCTCAATCAGCGCTTCCAACTCCTGACTGATGGCATCCAGGTTGGCTTGCAACTGGTCGATATGCTGTTGTTTGTCGGCAAAGTAACGCCCCACGATTAGGCTGGGCGGAATCAGATCCGCCTTGTATTTCTTCTTATCAATCATTAAGTCTGGTGTTTCCTTCAGCTTCTCGCCCTTTTTCACCACCAGTTCCCGTAATACCTTCCCCGCTGCCCAACCATCCTGCACCAGCACATACACATCGTCCTGCATGATGTCTGCCCAGTAGTCCATCAACAACTGGTAAATGTCGTAGCGATCGAGCAGATCGGCTTTGGCAAACCGTGCCAGCAAATCTTCCGACAACGTTCCAATCAACGCTTTAGGTTTGTCCCCTTTAGCAATACTCTTTAGTCGATCGTCATGATCCCTACGCCAATCCGTGTACAACGCCAGCGATCGCGCTGAAAACTCCGCAAACTCCGCATGATTGAGAATTGTCGCCTTCACCTGACTGGCTGCCACTAAACTCTGGCTGTAGCCCGATCTCTCACTGGGGGCAAACAACGTCTTCCGCAAGTTAGGAAACACCTGCCAGTAGGCTTGCAACGCATCAATATCCACGTCTGGGATGCCACCGTTCAGGTGAGCGTTGAGGTCGTGCAGATCTTCGGGTTCGCTAGAGTCGATATAGCGCGGAATGTTGAGGTTGTAATCGTTCTTCTCAATTTCCCTAAAGGGCACCATGCGGCTGTAGCGCGATCGCTGAATCTGGTTATTGAACACATCCACGATCTTGTGAATGTCCTGGCTCCGCAGACGGTTCTTGTTACCGTCTTTCATGAAGCCCTTACTAGCATCCACCATAAAAATCCCGGTGCGGCTCTTGGCATTCTCCTTGTCAATCACAATGATGCAGGCTGGGATGCCTGTGCCATAAAACAGATTTGGCGGTAAGCCAATAATCCCTTTGATGTACCCCTGCCGCACTAGATTTTGCCGAATTCTCGCTTCCGCATTCCCGCGAAATAATACTCCATGTGGGAGAATCACTGCTGCCTTGCCCGTACTCTTTAAGGATTTGAGGATATGCAGCAAAAAAGCATAATCCCCATTTTTATCCGGTGGCGTACCATATTCAAACCGCTTGAATGGGTCATCCTTCAGATTCACACCGTTGCTCCAGGATTTGTAGGAGAACGGCGGATTAGCGACCGCAAAGTCAAAGGTTTTCAAGCTGCCATCGGAAGCGGTCCAGTGCGGGTCAGACAGCGTATTACCCTTCCAAATTTCATGACTGGGATAGCCATGCATAAACATATTCATGCGCGACAACGCCCAAGTGGAATTGTCCATCTCCTGCCCATAGATCGTCAGTCCACGCGGTGCTTCGTCTGCCACCTTCAGCAGCAATGATCCCGATCCGCAGGTAGGGTCATACACCGTCTGATCCTGGCGCGTCTCTGCCGTAATCCCCACCACCTTTGCCAACACCCGCGACACCTCAGCGGGCGTATAAAACTGCCCCTTGCTCTTGCCCGACTCCGTGGCAAAGTGGCGCATCAGGTACTCATAGGCATCCCCTAGCAGGTCATCCCCTTCCACCCGGTTCGCACTTAGATCAATTCCGTCAAAAATCGCTACCAGGTTGGAAAGGCGATCGACCATCTCTTTGCCCTTCCCCAGCCGATCCTCATCGTTGAAGTCAGCCACGTCAATCACACCCTTGAGGCTATTTTCTTCTGCCAGGGCGCTAATAATTTTGTTGATCTTGTCACCGATCTCCTTATCGCCCTTGAGCGCCACCATATCCTTAAAGGAGCCACCGGCAGGCACGATAATCATGCCATAGGGATCATTGGCATACTTGTCGGAGACATACTTCATGAACAGCAGCGTCAGGACATAATCCTTATACTGGGAGGCATCCATACCACCGCGTAGTTCATCACAGCTTGCCCACAGGGAGCTATAGAGTTCGGTCTTTTTGACTGCCATTAGAGACTTCTAGCTTCAGGCGATTTTATCAATCGGTTGGTTCAGATTTACAGATTCAACAAACCTGCAACGGCTCAATCTAACCTTTGCCAGGAACTTTAGCAACCATGAGAAACGATCGCGTGGTGTGCCTCGCTAAACCTCGATCGCGGAACACTTTAACCCGTTCACTCTACCGTTCCATCTGCATCTGAAGTTCAAACAACATGACCTCCCAATCACTTTTGGTCAACTCCGCTTCCGATGTGCCAAACACTTTCTGGATAAACTGCTCCCGTTCTACCCTGGTCCAACCGAGCTGCTGCATCCACTCCTCACTCACCTCTTGCAGCACTTCCACAGGAATGGGATAGCATTGCACCACCTCCCGCAACAACATCGGTGACTCCAAGAAGGCTGTCAGGTCAGGCCGCACATACCAATCGGCTTGCTCCAAGGCAAACGCTGGCGGCGGTGCTGTGAAGTAAATCGCTGCCAGTTCATCATCCACTAATAACCAATCCACCATTCGAGCGATCGCCAACCAATCTTCTTCCTCTGGCTCCAAGAAGCGAGCACCCACAGCGGCCAAGTCTACTTGAGCTAACGGATTGTACACCCCGATCGACCAGGCTAACGCCGCTTCCTCCGGGTAGGCCTGGTGATCCTGAGCCAACAGTGCTTCGATTTCTGACTGCCTTGTCCCATTCCGATCGGGTTCGTCAACCGGGTGTGTCAGTCGAGCCGTTAACTGCTGGATCTCCTGCCATCCAGCGCTGATCTTCTGCCGCTTCGTCGCTCTTGGTGCTCCAAACCCACCCAGCATAGCTGCTCTATCCCCTAATTGATCTAACGGCAAGTTCTGATCAGCCGGAACCACTCCCTCAACATTGAGTGGTTCCGGCTGGGCAATTTCCTGAAAATACTGCTGGGCTTCCCCCATTAAAATCGGATCGCCACTGTCTAACCATGACTGCATCTTAGCAAGGTGCTGGGCTGCTCTGAGCGAACGCGAGTCGTTGAACCCAACTGGATTCCCTGTGGAAAACCCCCCAGACCCCCCAACATCTAATTGCCCAACCGCTTGCCCTTGGGGGGCAGCGGCGGGGGGCACAAACTTATTAGGGTCAATCGGCTGGCTTTGCCTTTCCAGACTGGGTTTGAGGCAGGCAATCTCCGGTGGTTTGATTTCCACAGGGTGGTCTTCCGCTCCCAGACGGGGTTGGAGATAGTTGGGATGCCATAATTCCTGGTACTTATCCAGTGTTTGGCTGCCGATGCCATAGGCTTTAATTGCAGTCTTACGGGCGGTCACCTGACTGGGTAACGCATTTCGGGACAACAGGTCAGCCACCGCTTGGCTAATGCGATCGCGGGCACTCTGCGCTTGCTGTTGGTTCCAGCTTGGGGGAACCGGAGTGCCCGAGGCAAGATTACTCTGTGGTTTGGCACCCTGTTTGCTCCCAAAGGGATAGTAGTGGCTGGCTTCGACGACTGACCCCCACTCTTGAGCCCGTTGCTCAATCTCATGCTGATGCCGTGACCAGTCGGTATATCCAGGCAGCGAGCGGGCAATCCGCGCAATATCTTCTACCAAGGCAGTGCCTGTCAACGGCGCTTCCGCATACAGGACATGCCCAAAAATATATGAGCGCATCGCGATCCGACCTAATAAGCGATTCGTTTGCCCATAGCCTGTCCACCCCGGCTCAATCTCGGCATTCAGGTCATTCAAGAATTTGTTCGCTTTGCCGGTCAAGCGAAATTGACGGCGGCGGGCAGTGCGGAGCACCTGATCCAGGGCGGCTTCATCCACTGCGTTCCGCTGTTGTGCCAACTGCCAGTGCTGCACAAAAGTCTGCTGATCGCCCCAAATCATCTGGAGGTCACTGTTGATCAGGTACGATCCGGCTTGCATCGGCAGGCGATGCCCATGATACAAACTGGGTTCACCACTCGGGGAATACGGCTTGCTGTGGGGAAATACCTCCAACTGCCCCGGCGCTAATTTGAATCCAGCATTTTCCAGTAGCGTCGTGACGGCTAAGGCGATCTTCCAGGTCTTCTGCTCGGTGTCAAAGGGCAGATATAGGTGCATCCCACCGCTATAGCTGGAGGTACACAGCACTGCTTGCACCAAGCCCAACATCTCTAAGACCGCAACCATCCGCCGCCACGCCCAGCGATCGTGGCTGGGATGGTACACGCTGCCCTTGTCGATGTCTAGGAGCAGGTAACGGGTGGTCGTACCAAACCGCACTCCATACAGGTAACTGCCTTGTTGAATTAGACGATCGCTGAGCGGATAGCGGCTTTCGGTCTTCCACTCCGGGCGATCTTCGGGGTTCGGATGCTCTGCCCATAAGTAATCATAGCGATGTGACCAGAGGGCGAGAAATTCAACGTCCCACTCCCGAACAAACTCAAATTGTCGTGGAATAGGATGTTGGGCAGGTGAGGCGCTCATGCTTCACCCCCCTGCCAGACGGACAAGGAGCAAATGCATTGAAATCTTGCCATAAGAAGTTCCTAACGAATGACTGTTTGTAGCGAGCCAAAACTAAGTCACCGAAATCACCATTAGGCAAGAAAAAATGGCATAAAGGATTTCTGGGATTTGCAACTTGATCCCAGGATGCTAGAATTTACTTGCATGGCAAAGTGCCGTCATGCAGGCAATGGATTTGCTTACCAGGCATCTCCAAGCTACATACCGAGCAACACATAGCGGAAGAAAGTTTCCAGGCTGTCCCGCCGCTTGTGTACCATCAAATCGGTGAATTTATATGGCTACTTCGTATAACCCCTGACTGCTTCCAACAGTTGGGGGTTCAAACGTTTTTGGCAACCTCCCTAAAAAACTGTGCTGTTATGCAGGGTCTAAAGGATCAGACCCATTACATGAAATTGGGTTCGTGAGATACAGACGAAGTTAATGGCTCATAAGCTTCTGCCAAGTCAGCACCTCCCATTAGGTAAATCAAGGGACTGTGACCGACTTAGGTCAGATGCAATTGGTATCAATCCGCGACCAATTCGTTCTACGAACTCGGAGCGGGATAACCCTAAAGACTCAGCTAAAGCATCTAAGCCTTGAACTCCAGTTCGCGTGAGGGTTAAATTAAACCGCTCCTTGAACTCATCATGGATCGCAGGCTGTCCTTTTGTTCGCTTACGACCTTTCATGCTCGCCAGTTTCTACACACAAACTACTGCTGAATACTATCACACCATAAAAATCTTGATCTCCTATACTTTGTAAACTTCTGTCAAGCTTACTAATCCTCAGGTTGAGAAGGGTTTTCATTCTCTTTAACCCATTGCTCAATGAAGTCTGACAGGACATCATTCATCGTCACGTGCCGCAAGGCACAGAGCGACTTAAAGCGTCCTTTTAAGTCTTCTGGAATGACCACCTTAATAGAGGACATCCCTTCCTGGCTCTCTCTGGTCACAAGTTCCAGTTCTTCAAGGTCACAACAAGTCAGATCTTCCCACATTTCTAAAGGTGAATTATTACGTTTTCTCCTTTTAAATTATTCCACTTTTCCACTATTCCCCTATTCCCCTTTTTTAAATTCCGAAGTAAACTTGCTTTTAGTTGGCATCCTTAAGGTCACAACACCCTTACTGCCTCAATTCACTCCATTTGCATCTTGGAGGGAAGCCATGTCTCCAGCCACTGTCCTCCATTCACGCCTCTTGATGAGATTAGAAATGGCAAGCAATGCAATCTCAATTCCTTTTCTAGTCCTGCCAGACGAAGTACCAAACACCCTGCCTGCACCCAAGTTCCAAATTGGGCAGCAGGTGTATTGGCAAGCGCTAAGCGACCCGGACTTCGGACACATTCTCGGAGTGATATGGGCGACGGAAGCGAGCACCAAAGCGATCGGGTTTCACTATTCCGTATTGCTGGATACGGCTTCTCCCTCCAGTGCCTTCATTCAACTGGACTGGGCGTTTGAGGACGACCTCGCCGTGATGCCCCTTCACCCGCCGCTCATCGTTCCAACGTGATCACCCACTCCCGATTGAGGCATTTCATGGCTACCCCTCCCTCTGACCACCATTGGCAACTGTTTGAGGAATTCTATCTCCACTGTCCCCCGCCCCTGCATCCCACCCAATTTCTGGAACGCTGGGACGTGTCCTACACCGAATTGGCTAAACTCGCAGGCGTCTCCCGCAGCACGATCGAGCATTGGTTCACTCACAGTGCCACACATCGCGAACCCTCGCTGATGCACCAACGCCGCCTCGCCGCGATCGATCGGCTGTTTCGTCATGCCGACCACCTCTCCCCAGACCTGATTCGGCTGTGGTGCGACCCAGATTCATTGGGCTAAAGAACTAGGGATCAAGTGCCCCTCGATCCCCATTAGTATCAATTAATGGACTCAGTAGATAAAGAAATATCGATTGAGCATCTGAATAGTCAGACACCCCCAGCGAAGCTGGTGGCTTGATGAGTGTGACCGCCCCAAGGGCGGGTGAACTTAGCTGGGGGACTGAGATTAGTTAGAAGCGCCCGCTTTGATCAGACGCTTCTTGCTCTCGAATATAGCGTCGCACCACCTCCTCTTCAAATCCAACCGTTGACACCGCATAGCCTCGTGCCCAGAAGTTCTCA
>VRZD01000064.1 GCA_016743235.1 Pantanalinema sp. GBBB05
GAATATGCAGATGGAGGTTTGGTTCCAGCAATTGCTGGATTAATGCCAGCTCTTGTTCCGCATTGCCCTGACCCGACACCGGATTGTAGATCAAGTGTGCCACCAGAGATTTTGCCAGTTGAGCAGCGATCGCTTCTGCCGTTGCCAAGTTAGTCGCTAGAGGCACGTTATAGAGATTACAGACCTGTTGCAGGGTCAGAAGGCTAGGCTCATGCGGTTGGCTATATAGAGGATCAATTAGAAAAATTACGGCGATAACATTCCCCTCAACCACCTGCGCCGCAATTTGGACGTCTCCACCGATCGCTCCGGCTGCCACGGCGGTGAGGGTTAACTGGGTCGCTGTTTGCAAGCGTTCGGCTGTCCCTTTCGTCGCAATGATCTGATACCGTGACCATAATCCCGCCCGTTGAGTGACAAAGTTAACGAGATCATCTTTGCGGGCATCGTGAGCAATGAAAGCAATTGTGGCAGCCATAGAGATTTCAGGTTGAGGATCGGAGCATTAGTTCATAATAGGCACAAGAGTTGACCTGCGGTGAGTAACAACCATGACAAATCTTTTAATTTTGTATGCTTCATTAGGGGCGGGGCATGCTAGCGCGGCAAAGGCTTTATATGAAGCATTCTCCCAATCTGGCAATGTCAATGTCCAGATTGAAGATGCGTTGGCTCATGCTAATCCTCTCTTGAGAGAAACACTCACTGCGATTTATGAGGGGTTGAGCGAAAAAGTGCCTCAAGGCTATCGTCTCCTCTATGAAGGGATTGATATTGATGATTTGGAGCGATCGGTGAATGAAATTAATCTGTTGCTCGCTAAAATTGAACGACCATTTCTTAAAGATCTAGAACATTTGGTCTATGATACGACTCCTGATGCTGTCATCTGCGTACAACAGATTCCCAGTCGGTTATTGCAGCTCATGGATCGCAAAGGTAAGCTAAATCAGCCCCACTATGTGGTTGTCACCGATATGATTGCCCATAGTACCTGGATTAATTATGGGGTGGATGGCTATTTTCTGCCTAGCCAACTGAGTGCTGACATCCTGATTCAGCGGGGAGTTGATCCCGCGTTGCTGCATGTCACGGGGATCCCAATCAAGCTAGAGATTGCTCAACCCAAATCGCCCGCTGCAATGCGGCAGCAGCATGACTTACCCCTTGATGTTCCAGTTGTTACCCTGTTTGGTGGTGGTTTGCAAGCCAAGCGGGTGCGCCCAATGGTGAGTAAGTTAGTCGAAAGTACTCAGCCCGGTGTCTTGGTTGTTGTGGCGGGGCGCAATGAAACGCTATTAGATAAGCTGGAAGACATCACAGATGGTCCCCAGATGAAGCTGCGCAAGCTGGGGATGATTGACTATGTGGATGATCTTGTCGCCGCCAGCGATTTAGTCATTACCAAGGCAGGCGGATTAATTACCAGTGAAGTGTTAGCACGGCAAACCCCGATGGTGATTATCGATCCTTTTCCTGGTCAAGAAGAATGGAATGCCGATATGGTGGCAGCTCATGGTGCTGGAATTCAATTGCGGTTAGCAGAAATGGTTCCACCCACTGTTTTGCATCTGCTCGAACGACCTGATCAGTTAGCCTTTATGCAGCAACAAGCCAGAAAGCTAGGTAAACCCAAGGCGGCAATTAATATTGCGAATAAAATTCTCATGGATCTGCAATCTGCTCCAGGTGACGTTAGGATCGATGAATCATCAACGCTCAGTTCAGGCAGCTAATAATTGTCTCCTTCTTAGGACAGATCCCTGCACTTCGTTAATCTCAATAATCTCTAACAAAGAGGTGTGTCCTCTTGTAGCTGGACAGGGCAAAATAGTTCAGAAATGCTCTCAGTGTTAGGGCACGATCGCGGCGATCGCTCTGTTCTATTGTGTTGATTCATTTGCTTCTCCATCATGCAAACCTATTTCCATTCTGCTGTCCCTGCCTGGAATGAAACGTTCCTTTGGGGCGTGGCTACCTCTGGCTATCAAAGTGAAGGTGGTTTTAACCGCTCTGGGCAACCGCAAAACAATTGGGCATTACATGAGCAAGAAGGGTTGATTGCCTCAACGGGTGATGCTTCGGGTTTTTGGACCCGTTACGAAGAGGATTTTCGGACCTGTCAGGCAATGGGGCTGAATTCATTTCGTCTGGGGTTGGAGTGGGCACGGATTCAGCCCAGTACAGACCCACGCTCGACGAGGGTTCCAGAGTTTGACTATGCCGCATTGGATGCTTATGCCGATCGTCTGGCAATGTGTTATCAGTATGGGTTAGAGCCGATCGTCACCTTGCATCATTTCACGCACCCGGCCTGGTTGGGGCTGGATGCCTGGTTATCAGAACAAACGGTTGATTTATTTGAGAATTATGTTCGGGTTAGCATGACCCACATTAATCGGCGGTTGGTCGATCGCTACCAGCGACCACCGATTCGTTGGATTATGACGATTAATGAGCTGAATATTTTGGGTCCGAATACTTATTTAAGTGGCTTGTTTCCTGGTCATGCTCAGGGGACACCAGCGTTATTAGAAGCTTATAATTTTCTCCTGAAAGCGCATATTCGAGCTTATAACTGCTTACACTCGTTATATCAGTCAGAAGGTTGGTTAAAGCCTTTAATTTCGCTCAATACCTGCTCTAGTGATTTGTACTGGTCTGATAAAGCCTTATGGGATTTATTGGCAGTAAAGCAACGAGGCATTGAGCGATCGGAAGTTCGCGATTACCTGTACCACAATGCCCGACAACTCGAACTGGAATTAGAGAAAGCTCGCTTACCATTACAGCATGATCTGACAACTCAATTTGGCAAGCTCGGACGAATTTTTGCTAATTTCTACGGTTCGCGCATTATTAATCCGCAACCTTTGAGCGGATTTTTGCAGGAATTGGAGGAGTCGCCGTTTCCATCCGTCATCGATTACGTCGCGATCGATTACTACGACCCTTTCTTTGTCAACAATGTGCGACTGCCGTTATGGTCGCAGTTTAACTTTAAAGCCAAAGGCTGGATGGCTGGGTTAACGGGTGGGTTCATGCTCAAGTGTTGGGATTGGCGCATGGTGCCCGAAGGGTTGTATTTCTACTGTCAGTATTATGCTCAAGATCTGCAATTGCCCGTAATGATTGCTGAAAACGGGATGGCCTTGCGGCGAGAACCAGATAATCAAATGGCTACTCCTCGTCCGGATGGAGTAACTCGGAGCCAGTTTTTAGAATGCCATCTTCAGCAAATTCGGCGGTTACTGGCGGATAAGGTGCCCTTGATTGGCTATATGCACTGGTCACTCACAGATAACTATGAATGGGGATCTTTCACGCCCCGATTTGGCTTATTTACGATCGATTATGCCAATGGTACCGAACGTTTGGTGGAAGACCATCTTGGCGATCGACCGTCGGAAACCTATGCCCGCTTAATTCGAGAATTTGCCGATCATTCACCACATTAGCGAAGGTTTGGTTAGTCTAAACCTCAGGAGCCAACACAGGATGAATAAACTCATGATCGGGTTGGGCATGTTTTTAGGGTCAACTCTGGGGAGCTACATACCGGTTCTGTGGGGTGGCAGTGTCTTTTCATTCACATCCATCCTTTTTGGTGTAATCGGTGGCTTGGTCGGCATTTGGCTGGGGTATAAAATCTCGAAATACTTTGACTTTACCTGATCCCCTCAGAGCCGCTCCCAACTGGTTATTGGCATGTTCCTAACCTGTTGCGATCGCATTAGCCAAAAGCAATTGATTGCAGGATAGCGAATGCCCTTAAATCAGTCCGGCAATGATGTTAATACTCATCGCTAAAATTGCCGTGTTAAAGAAAAAAGAGAGAACGCCGTGGAGCAGTGTTAATCGTCTGATCATGCGAGAGGTAACTTGCACATCCGAAACCTGGCTAGTCATACCGATAATAAAAGAGAAATACAGAAAGTCCCAGTAGTCAGGATCCCAATCGCTCGGAAAGTCCAAGCCTCCAGCATCCCCGGTGTCAGAATGACGATCGTCTGGTTGGTAGTAAGCGTGGGCATAGTGCAATGCAAAAATCGTATGTACCAGCAGCCATGACCCCACGATCGTGATCAGGACTAGCGTGAGATGCAAGACAAATAAATTACCCGGTACCATTGTCCCAGCTTTCAAGACAAAGCCGATCGCAAGCAGACTGGCACAGGCAGAAGCTGTAATTAGGCTCAAAATGACTAGCCGACCTTCGTCTTGACGTTGAGCAGAGCGGCGCATTATTTCTGGAGTGGCTTGCAACATAACTAGCCAAGTCAAACCTAAAAAAGGCACCATGCCAGCATCCCAAACACATAAAATGCGGGTTGATAAACGCATCCAGGATGGCAGTAATAAAGCAACCAAACCTGCACATAGAATGGAACCTAATAATCGGGGATGAATATAAATCTTAATTAGCATAATGGTTAGGAAAAGCTTCTATGAACTTACCAGATAGAAGCTTTTGCCGTAGACTCAGCTTGATCAAAGCGATCGCTCACCTAGCCTAAGGAATCTGCTAAGTGCTGATGCCAATACCTGCTATTGATAGGTTGAGCGTTGTAGAGATACCGGGCTAGGGGACAGTTCTACAAAACCTGAGTTATTCGATCGAATTTTGGGCGGTCAGATGGCGCTGCTTTAAGTAAGCATCTAGCTTCTGGCGCTGCTGAGCAGTGAGTGTTCCCCGAATTTCCTCAGCCGATTTGGCCAGAACGGCGTTAATCCGTTGAGTTTGATTTTTGTTCAGATTCAAGGTTTTCAGGGCATCATTAAGTTTTTTCCCAGCTTTGAGTTCCTGCTGTAACTTGTCCCACTGTTTAGTATCTAAGTCTTTGTGAATCTGCTGGATCCGAGAAGCCCGAATACTCCGAATCTTGGTTTTTTGGCTGTCGGAGAGCTTTAAATCCTCTAGAAAAGTCGTGACCGATTGGGCTGCTGCCATTGCCCTACCTGATGATGATTGAGTCGGTTGATGAGAGGCTGATTTTGCTAGGGCGATCCCTGGAATTAATGTTGTCAGAATTACAGCACTAATTAGGATGGAAGTCCGTTGAACCAAATGCAATGCCATAATTAATTCCTCCATTAGCCAAAAGTTTGCTGTTAACTTATTCCCGATCGGTTCAGACTATGGAACCAAAATCTCAGATTTCAGGTTTAAGCATGAACACCACCGATCTAGCAGCTAATCAGAGCTTTTCTAGAAAAACTGCCAAACTTGGGCATAATTTCATTTTTGTTCCTGATAGCCTTTCACTTTGACTAAAATCTATGGCATTAGCATGTCATTCCTATGTTTTTTAAGCGTATATCTTCTACTAGAAACTTATAGACCAGACGTCTAGGGCGAGAGAACTATTGCTGTCTGTTAATCTTCACAAGTTTCTCACATTCTCTCTATATTCTGCGGCTAGAGGTTTGGTGGTGCTTATGCGTGATGTTTATATTGTGTCGGGAACACGCACACCTTTAGGTCGCTTTGGGGGAGTACTGGCTACGCTTTCTCCCGTTGATCTAGGTGCTCATGTCATGAAGGCGGTGCTGGCTCAAGCAGGTGTACCAGCATCAGCGTTAGATCTTTATATCATGGGAAATGTTTTGCGGGCAGGGCATGGGCAATTGCTGCCTCGCCAAGCGGCATTGAAGGCTGAAATTCCGGAGTCGGTGAATGGCTTTGCCATTGATATGGTGTGTGCTTCGAGCATGATGAGCTTAATGAATGCGGCTCTGGCAATCCGGGCGGGTGAAGCTGATTTAGTATTGGCAGGTGGGATGGAGTCGATGTCTCAGACTGGCTTTGCGCTGTCACATCGGGCGCGTTGGGGCTACAAATTACTTTTAGGGAACCCTGAACCTTTAAGTGATCTGTTGTTGCAGGATGGCTTGACCGATGCCACCACTGGAGAAGGGATGGGCGACCAGACGGAACGTGTGGCTGAATCCTATGGTCTGGCTCGTAAGGATCTGGATGAAATTGCCGTGCATTCCCATCACCGAGCGGCGGCGGCAACTGCCCAAGGAGTATTCAAACGGGAGATTACCCCGATCGAAATTGCTAGCAAAAAAGGGACTCAGATCATTGATACCGATGAAGGAATCCGAGCTGACTCAACCTTAGAGGCTTTGGCTAAACTGCGACCAGCCTTCAAACCAGACGGAGTGTTGACCGCCGGGAACAGTAGCCAGATCAGTGATGGTGCCGCTGCTTTAATCTTGGCGAGTCAGTCGGCAGTTGAGAAATACGGGTTAAAGCCGATCGCCAAAGTCCTGGGCAGTTCATGGCATAGTGGAGCAAGTTGGCGTTTCATTGAAATGCCGATTGGTGCAGCTCAGAAGCTGCTAGAGAAACTAAAAATGACCGCCTCAAATATTGATCTGTTTGAGAATAATGAAGCTTTTGCTGCCAGTTCATTGGTCTTTCAACAACAGTTAGGCATATCGCTGGATCAATTGAATGTTCATGGTGGCTCGATCGCATTAGGACACCCGATCGGGGCTTCCGGTGCCCGGATTGTGGTGACGTTACTAAATGCGCTGCAAGAACATAACAAAACACTAGGAATGGCGGCTCTCTGTCATGGCACAGGTGGCGGAACCGCGATCGCACTTGAACGGGTTTAAGGAGGATGAATATGGTTTCCCTGGGTTTAGAAAATCAAGTCATTCTAGTGACGGGTGGTAATCAGGGGATTGGCGCGACGATCGTCGCCTTTCTGCAAGAGTTAGGCGCTAAGGTGGCCTACACGGATATTAAAATTTCGGAGAGTTCCAGTGGGGCATTAGCGATCCAAGCGGATGTGACAGATTTAGCGTCGATGGAAGCCGCTGCCGCCCAGATTGCTGACACGTTGGGACCTGTGTATGGCATTGTCGCGAATGCCGGGATTACTCGTGACAACTTCTTCACGAAACTGGAACCTGCCGACTGGGATGCCGTGATCAACGTGAATCTGAAAGGGGTAGCGAATACAATTAAGCCCTTTCTACCAGGCATGTATGAACGCGGTGCAGGCGCGATCGTCGGTATCAGTTCCATCTCTGGTGAACGGGGGAATGTGGGGCAAACGAACTATGCTGCCACCAAAGCTGGGGTGATTGGATTGATGAAATCCCTAGCCCGGGAAGCCGCTCGCTACAATGTTCGGGCGAATGCGGTGGCTCCAGGATTTATTGATACGGAAATGACCCGGATCATTCCTGAGAAGGTGAGGGAAAAGATTACGGCGGAAATTCCGTTGCGGCGCTTTGGTAAACCAGAGGAAATTGCCTGGGCAGTGGCGTTTTTACTGTCTCCGATCGCCAGTAGCTTCATTACGGGTGAGGTATTACGGGTGAACGGTGCCCACCATACCTAAAACCATCACGGATCACAGAAGAGGAACAACCGATGGATACCAAATCAACCGCTTGGGGAGGGATTGCCGATCAACTGGTCAATACCTGGACTGAAGTGGGAACTCAGATGTGGAAAGGCTGGTTTGATCTGATGGGGACAGCCACCCAGGAGGCAATGGGGACTACTGGGTCGCGATCGCCCTCGATCTCCCAACGATTTTTTCAGAATCAACAACTTTTACTCCGGACACTCCAACTATCGTTTAATACGTGGAAGGAATCATTCCCGAAAACGACGACGGGAGAGGATTGGCAACACTTTCTCCAAAATTATTCAGCTCAAATTCGGCAACAGTTTGAGCAAAACTCGATGGGTACGCTGACAGCCACCCAAGATGTGACCGAACTCTGGCAACTCTACCTGACCGAGTTACAGGAGTTTAGCCAGCTTTGGCTGAGAGCGCTAACGTCCTCTGTGGCTCCTTTACAGCAGACCGCAGGGGGTGCCAGCGCTCCTTGGCTAGAACTAAACAACCTGTACTGGAACTTGCTCTATGAGGAGTCGTCAGGCAGTTTAATGCGAAGTCCTTTACTGGGACCAAGCCGGGAGTTTAATGGCAAATTACTCCGTACCTTTGATGCTTGGGCAATTTTTTATCGGAACAGCATCGATTATCAAACCGTAATGACCGATATTCAGGTGCGCTCCTTTGAAGAGTTGATGCGGCAGTTAGTGGTTCTGGCTGAAAAAGGAGAGCCAGTCAACGATTGGCGGCAGTTCCAGCAACTTTGGGGGCGGGTTGCCGATGATGTCTATGAGCAAGCCTTTTGTTCAGAAGATAATTTGAAGGTGCGGGGAAAATTTCTCAACTCGCTCAACACCTACAGGATCTATCAGCAAGACTTGATGGAACTGTGGATGAAATTGATGAATTTGCCTTCTCGCGGTGAGGTGGATGAAGTGCATAAAAACATCTACGAGTTGCGGAAAGAGGTGAAAACTTTGAAAGCAACTCTGGCGAAATACGAGGCTCAGTTAGCTGCTGTTCAATCTCTAGTTGCTGCTACGGCAACGGCTACAACGGATGGAGAATCAGTTACATCTACACCTACGGCTTCAGGAAACTTAGCTAAAAGTCCAGAAAAGCCGTCAGCCAAATCGAGAAGACAAAATTCTGAGGACTCTAAAAATTCATCACTTTAGTTTGTCGTTAGAGGATGTCTAAGCAGGATTAAATTCATACCGATCGCTCCCTGAATTTGCGATGCTGAAAAGTTTACAACCTGATCTCCTTGATAATTGGCTACTGTGTAAACATAACTCAATCCGATCCTCCCCAACCCTCCTTATAAAGGAGGGAGCCGTTCGCGAAGCGTGTGCGAAGCACATACCAAAAATATTCAGAGTCCCCCTTTTTTCTAGCGTTAGCGGCGCGGAGCGCGGGGATTTAGGGGGATCAAACCGGAATGTGCGATTCAATTCAGGAATTTGGGTACACCGTAGCCAGAATTAATTGAGGAGTGAGGTGGCAATTTGAGAAGAAATTTAGACTTTTTAGACATTCTCTAAGAGAAATCTAGTTTTGATCAGTTCCTAGCCATCGAAACAGTTGTTCAGAATTGATGCAATGCGGGATATACCGTCAACAAGGGAAGAGAAAGCTATGCTGCCGTTTTTCACCCAAATGCGTTTTGAGGATGCCATTCACGAGTATACAGATTTGACCAAGAAGTTACTCAAAGGTGTTGAGAACCTCAGCCAATTGCGCGAAGAGGATATTGAAATTGGGGTAACTCCGAGAGAGTTGGTGGCTCAGGAAGATAAGATTAAACTGTATCGCTTCCGACCTGTGGTGGAGAATCCTCTAAATATTCCAGTGTTGATTGTGTATGCGTTGGTCAATCGTCCTTTTATGGTTGATTTACAGGAAGATCGATCGCTGGTGGCTAATCTGCTCAAACTGGGTTTAGATATTTATTTGATTGATTGGGGTTATCCATCGCGGGCTGATCGCTGGTTAACCTTGGATGATTACATCAACGGCTATATTAATCACTTTGTTGATTTGATTCGGTATCAGCATCATCTCGACAAGATCACGCTGTTAGGCATTTGTCAGGGAGGCACCTTTAGCCTCTGCTACAGTTCCATTTATCCAGAGAAGGTGAAAAATCTGGTGGTAATGGTCGCTCCGGTAGACTTTGAGCAGACGGGCACACTGCTGAACATGCGAGGTGGTTGTACCTTAGGTGCAGAAGCGATCGATATTGATCTACTCGTGGATGCATTAGGCAATGTCCCTGGTGATTTTCTTAATCTGGAATTTTTGATGCTGAAGCCACAGCAATTGGGGATTCAAAAGTATTTAGATTTTCCCGAAATTGTCGATAGTGAGGATAAACTCCTGAACTTCCTCCGGATGGAGAAGTGGATTTTTGACAGTCCCGATCAGGTGGGAGAAGCTTATCGTCAGTTCCTCAAGGATTTTTATCAACAGAATAAGTTGATCAAGGGTGAGATCACGATCGGGGAGAAATCCGTGAACTTATCCAACATTACAATGCCCGTCCTGAATTTGTATGCTGACAAAGATCACTTAGTTCCTCCAGCTTCTTCGTTAGCGTTAGAACAGTACGTGGGGACGCAGGACTATACCGTGCAGTCATTTCCAGTTGGGCACATTGGTATGTATGTGAGTGGAAAGGTGCAACGAGATTTGCCGCCAGTCATTGCCAATTGGTTAAAAGCGAGGACCAACTAATTCTCTAGTCGCTATCTTAATGAGCTTGCGGGGCTGGAACAATCCATCTGGCTCTGCATGACTCATTTCACACCCATTATTCTGACTGATCATAAACACCTCCAAGAGCGATCGCTCCGGAGGTGTTTTAGCTATGGTTCGTAAATGTGATCCAGCACCAATCACAGTTCATTGCATCAAACTGTAGCCTGTGATTGGTTTCAACTTCAGGCTGAATTTAGCTAGCTGAAGTTGCTTTAGTGGCTTTCTGACGCAATGCTTCAAAATAGTCATTCCAGAATTTACGCTGAGAATCAAGCATCATTTTATTCGCTTTTTCTTGAGCTTCCAGATAAGCCCTCACCATTTCTTCCTGGTAGCCTAACGCTTTATCAAATCCTTCAGAGAAGTTGATGTCATCTTTGTTGGCTGGCACACTACTCATCCACGTGTCAAAGAACTGTTTCTGCCAATCGTTGACCTGTTTTTGCCAATCATTGAACTGTTTTTGGTATCCGTCAAAATAGGTTGTAAACATTTAACGCTAAACCGCTAAAGACTCTACCAGTTTAGATAGACGGAAAGCGGGGCGGTGTTTACCGCTTCCCGATTGACCAATCCTTACGGTTGCTATTATATCTTGAATTAGAATTGACCATTCGGTTGGCTTTACAGAAGTTTTTAGTCAATTATTTAGTTCGATTCTGATTCGCCATTAGCTGAGTGATAAATAGAATGTACTTTTATTACTCAGTCAAATTCTTTTGTTAAAATAGAAATTTATAGGGAAGATTCATAGAGTTTGTTAGACAAGCAATTTCAGTGCATAACAAAGCTAGTAATATCTGAAACCAGAGTCAATAGATATGGCGAATTCCCCTTTAGTATCCATTCGGATTCCACCTGAAACCCTCGCACGAATTGATCAACTGGCTCAAAAACTATACCCACCTCGCCGAGAGGGTAAAACTCCGAATCGCTCTCAGGTCATTTTGGATGCGATTCATCAGTTTTTAGAGCAGTATGAGTTGATGCAAATTGCCTCTGAGCAAGTGTATGACACTCTGAATGTTGAGCCAGTTGAGGAGCAACAGAATAACGATCAACCACAAGCTTACTCTGAGCCTCTACCAGAGTATCCTGGTCAACTGAATCCCCCGACCCGAGAGTATATTGATTGGTGGTTTAACTACTTCTCCTATATGAAAAAGTTTTCTGATACTTGGTTTAAAGCTAAGTAATTTAAAACCCTCGAACTCCAGCCATAGCCGTATGAATAGAATTTAGCTCCATTTTTATATCCCGATCGATTTAGACGTTAATCGGTTTAGCTACTGAATATGCTGTGCCTGATTAGGCACAGCATTTTTCTTGATTTAGAACCCTGACTTCAGCAATTTAACTAGTGTATTACACTAAGTGAAATCAAGCTAAATTTGTTTTCATAATAGTTTTATGAAACTAAATTTATAGGGTTTTAACTTTAATTGTCATACATTATTCTGTTCATAATTTATTGTGTAATACACTGTATGGCAATACTTTTGATTAATCTGTTTAGGCTTGAAAGCATTTAATCACAGTAGTTGTGTAGTTTGTTCGTAATTCTTGTCCTAGTGGAGTGTGCTGTGTAAAACATAGGAAGTCTTGGGGTTTTGAGAGTATTAATAAACGTAAAATTTATTTTGACCCCTCTCAGAATGGCTTTTTGTGCATTAGAATACAATTTAATTGCAAAGGCTAAATCAATTCGACTTCTAAATCATTCATCAAGAATTGGAAGTTGTTGAATTAATTGACCCGCTTTTGAAGTTCTGATGCTTTTGTGGATTAGCACAATAGGAGCTAATAAAACTTAGATTGGCATTGGCTATATATCGTTTGATCCAATTAACAAAAAAGTCAGTTCTTCTTAATAGAGATTGAATTAAGTAATTACGCTAACCAGTGTAGTAGCTTAAGCTGGGATCGTGTTGACGGTTCTCTCAAATCGTTTCGGTTAAATTAATTCACTAAAAACATGGATTGTTGTAATTTTCCTTTGTGTTTTTGCTGATCTGAAAGTTTCTAAGATGATTGAGTTTGTTACAACCGATCTAGATATCTAAGATAAGTGATGCCTGGAAAGCGAGCAGTAATATGACCTCTACCATCCCCACTCAAAATCATAAATTTATAGCGAATAGAGTTAGTCTACGAGGCAAAGTTTCTGAACAATATGCCGAAATTTTGTCACCAGAAGCCCTCGATTTTTTAGCCATGTTACAGCGTCGGTTTGGGGCTGAGCGGTTACGATCGCTGGAGTTAAGAGAAACAATTCAGCAACAGCTCGATCAGGGATGGCTACCTGATTTCTTAGCTGAAACAACAGATATTCGCGATCGTGATTGGCAAATCACGGCAATTCCTTCAGACTTACAAGATCGGCGGGTTGAAATCACCGGATCGACCGATCGCAAAATGGTGATCAATGCGTTAAATTCTGGGGCAAATGCCTTCATGGCAGACTTTGAAGATGCCAATAGCCCTACCTGGGACAACATGGTATCTGGTCAGCTAAATTTGCGGGATTCGATCGCTGGCACGATCGAATTTTATGATCCCAGCATCAATAAACTTTATCAACTGAATCCTAAGCCAGCGGTTTTAATGGCTCGACCACGAGGCTGGCATTTACTGGAATCTCATGTTCTGGTGGATGATCAACCGATGTCAGCGTCGCTATTTGATTTTGGCTTGTATTTCTTCCATAATGCGCGGCAACTGATCGCGAATGGTTCTGGTCCTTATTTCTATCTACCAAAATTAGAGAATCGGCAGGAAGCAGAACTATGGAATCAGGTGTTTGTTGCCGCTCAGGAAGCACTGAATTTACCGATCGGGACAATTAAGGTCACCGTCTTGATTGAAACGATTCTGGCTGCATTTGAGATGGATGAAATTCTCTATGCGCTGCGTGACCACATCGTGGCATTGAACTGTGGGCGCTGGGATTACATCTTTAGCTGGATTAAGAAGTTTCAGCATCGATCGGACTTTTGCCTCCCCGATCGGGAACAAGTGACGATGACCTCGCACTTCCTGCGCTCCTACAGCTTGCTGACGATTCAGACCTGTCATCGACGGGGAGCCATGGCAATGGGCGGGATGGCGGCTCAAATTCCAATTCGTGCTGATCCTGTGGCGAATGCCGCTGCTTTGGACAAAGTTCGAGCCGACAAGTTGCGAGAAGTCCAGGATGGTCATGATGGCACTTGGGTGGCTCATCCGGCTTTAGTGCCGATCGCTCGCGAGGTGTTTGACCAGCATATGCCAACACCGAATCAGATCTCAGTGGTACGGGATGATCTCAAAATTACGGCTCAAGATCTCCTGACTCTGCCAGTCGGCAGCAAGACTGAGACAGGCTTACAGCAGAACATCTGCGTTGGCATCCTCTATTTGACCTACTGGCTGTCTGGTTCTGGCTGTGTCCCCTTGTTCAACTTGATGGAAGATGCGGCGACTGCCGAGATTTGTCGGGCACAGGTGTGGCAATGGCTCCATCACCGGGTGGTTTTAGAGGATGGTCGTACCGTCGATCGCAGCCTATTTCAAACTGCCCTGACAGACGCGATTCAGTCTGCCAAAGTCGTGCTGAAATCCCGATCGCAGTTGGTCACCAGTGACGAGCTGCAAACTAGCTTTAACCGGGCGATCGACCTATTTGTGCAGTTAGTTACGGCTGAGCGGTTTGAAGCGTTTCTGACGCTACCTGCTTATCAGCAACTGGTTGATGCTTAATCACTTCAATTTCATCTCTGAATCATTACTTAGTCCAATTCTGAATCTATAAGAGGTTAATCATGGTTGAACCCAGTTTTGATACTCTGATTCTTAATGCTCCTCAAGGTCGGTTTAATGGCATTCAACGGGCACATACTCCCGAAGATGTGGTGAAGCTGCGAGGTTCCATTCAAATTTCCTATACGCTGGCGGAAATGGGGGCTAATCGGCTCTGGGATTTGCTGCACCACGAAGACTACATTCATGCCCTGGGTGCTGTAACTGGAAATCAGGCGATGCAGATGGTGCGGGGTGGCTTGAAGGCAATTTACCTGTCTGGATGGCAAGTAGCCGCAGATGCCAACCTGGCGAATACTATGTATCCCGATCAAAGTCTCTATCCTGCTAATAGTGGACCGGAACTGTGTCGGCGGATTAATCGGACGTTCCAACGAGCTGATCAGATTCAACATTTGGATCATAAGAACACTATCCATTGGTTTGCCCCGATCGTCGCTGATGCCGAAGCGGGATTTGGTGGCCCGTTAAACAGCTTTGAAATCATGAAGGCTTACATTGAAGCTGGAGCAGCAGCGGTGCATTATGAAGACCAGTTGGCCTCGGAGAAGAAGTGTGGTCATTTGGGCGGCAAAGTGCTGATTCCCACAGCGGCTCACATTCGTAATCTGAATGCGGCTCGTTTGGCAGCGGATGTGATGGGTGTACCAACGCTGATTGTGGCTCGTACTGATGCGGAAAGTGCCACCCTAATTACTAGTAATGTCGATGAACGCGATCGCCCCTTCATTTCCGGTGAGCGTACTTTAGAAGGATTCTATCGGCTCAAACCGGGTACAGGTTTAGCGCATTGTATTGCCCGTGGATTAGCCTATGCTCCCTATGCCGATTTGCTGTGGTGGGAAACCTCGACTCCGAATCTGGAGGAAGCACGTCGATTCGCTGAAGCCATTCATCGGGAATATCCGGGTAAATTGTTGGCTTATAACTGCTCACCATCGTTTAACTGGAAGACCAAACTGGATGAAGCGACGATCGCCAATTTCCAGAAAGAATTGGGGGCGATGGGCTATAAATTCCAGTTTGTGACATTGGCTGGATTCCACTGCCTGAATCACTCGATGTTTGAGCTAGCGCGGAACTATCGCCATGCGGGGATGGCAGCCTATGCTGACTTGCAAGAAGCTGAGTTTAACAGTGAAGCTCAAGGCTATACAGCCGTTCGCCATCAGCAGGAAGTTGGAACGGGATATTTTGACGCGGTTTCCGTTGCCATCTCTAGTGGTCAATCTTCCACAACTGCCCTCGCTAACTCAACAGAGGCACAACAGTTCTACCTGGCGACTGAATCCAATGGCACAAATGTCGGCTTTGCCCATGCGGGTTGTTCCTGCCATACCACGGATGACCTGAAGGAGTTTGCGAAGGAAGCTTACTATGCCCGAATCAAGGAGGTTTACAAGGAAATTGAAGAGTTTGCTCGGGTTGATGAGGATTGGCTGTAAGGAGTTGTGACGTGAGGAGATAGGATGTGCCTCAGAGGTACATCCTCCTACCTGGAATGGTCATCTCTTTTGCCTAGTTCTACATGATTTCTATTGGAGTTAAAGGAACGTATGAGTAGTGATTTCCATGATTGTTTGAAACGCCAGCTCGTTCATGTGGCGATCGGAGAGTTCAAACCAGGACGCTTTGCGGAGGCGCAACAATTGTATGAGCAAGCGGTTTCTACCTACCATCAAGGTTTTAAGGGGGCTTACCTTTTACAAGAACCGGGCACAGATCGCGGCATTTCAGTGATCTTTTGGGACAGCGTTGATGAGATGGATATGAACCAGGCGCAGGAACAGCATCGCGCAATTTTACGGAAGATGACACCTCTGTTTATTGATCTACCCAAAATTGCGATTTACGAAGTTGTTTCCGAAATTGCTCCAATTCCTAAAGAGGAATCATTGTTGGTAGCCCAGCACTAATGATGGAGTAGTGATGGAGTCAGGTGGGATGGATTCAAGAAATAGAGATTACCATCCCCCTCTACCTGGTTGACTGACAAAACTCTTTCGCCCTCATCCCCAACCCTTCTCCCAGAGGGAGAAAGGAGCCGATCTAGTATTTTGTTCCCTCTCCTGTGGGAGAGGGCTAGGGTGAGGGCAGTTCGAGCAATATCTCAAAAGATTTGTCAGTCAATCAGCCCCTCTACTATCATCGCCACATTCAGAGCGACTATAGAAAATTTGATCATTGAGTAAAGCACTAGGATAAAGTCAATGCTCAACCAAGTTTATGACGTGATTATTATTGGTGGTGGTATCGCCGGAACGGCGCTGCTGTATGCGCTAGCAGAATTTACCGATCTAAAGCGGATCGCATTATTAGAGAAATATCAAGGAGTTGCAATGGTTAATTCCAAAGCAACCCATAATAGCCAGACGATTCATTATGGAGACATTGAGACAAATTACAACCTGGAAAAAGCGTTGAAGGTGCAGCGATCGGCGCAAATGTTGGTTCGCTATGCTGGTCAGTTACCGCGATCGCAACGTGAACAGGTGGTTTATCCGTTTCCCAAAATGGTGTTAGGGGTTGGATCTAAGGAGTGTGAACGACTGCGGCAACGTTATGTGCAGTTCAAACCGCATTTTCCCAAAATGCAACTGTTAGAAAAGGCGCAGATTGCGGAATTGGAACCTAATGTCATCAAAGTGAACGGACACGATCGCCCCGAAGAAGTTGTTGCTATTGCGATCGCCGATGAATATACCGGAGTCAATTATGGGCTACTGGCTCAGTCATTTGTTGAACGGGCGCAAGCGGTGAGTCATAAAACAATTGATTTGAAATTGGGCACTCCAGTCCAGGCGATCGAACCAGTAGGATCAAACTACCGTGTCGTTTTAGCGGATGGGGCGCTAATGGCTCGGTTTGTAGTTGTTTCAGCTGGGGGACATAGTTTATTATTTGCTCACCGAATGGGCATTGGGCTGGAATTTTCGTGTCTGCCGATCGCGGGTAATTTTTACTTTACGCCGCAAGTGTTAAATGGCAAAGTTTACACCGTGCAAAATGATCAGTTACCTTTTGCGGCCATTCATGGCGATCCTGATGTGTTAGCACCGGGGAAAACCCGCTTTGGTCCGACCGCATTGCCATTACCATTATTAGAGCGGGGCAACTGGCAAACCCTGGCAGATTATTTGCAAGTGCTACGGCTCGATGGCGCTGTCACCCAGGCGATGTGGGATTTATTGAAGGTGCGAGATATTCGGAACTACATTTTCAAAAACATGGCATTTGAATTGCCGTTAGTGAATCGCCGTTTGTTTCTGCAAGATGCGCGGAAAATTATTCCTTCCTTGCAACTAGAAGATCTGGAGTTTGCTCAAGGAGTGGGCGGAATTCGTCCCCAACTGATTGATAAAACCCAAGGCAAGCTGATTCTGGGTCAAGCCGAGATTGATTTAGGCGGTGGGATTCGCTTTAATATCACTCCCTCACCGGGGGCTACTAATTGCCTCAGCAATGCGGAACAGGATGTGCTCTGTATTCAAGCGCATTTAGGCTGCCGCTTCGATCGATCGTGGTTTGCCGCCAAATCAGCTTTAGCCATTTAGCAGACTTCTAGCCGATCTGTTGCTCTCTCTAGAGTCAGCGGCGTCGGAGCATGAATAGGGCCGCGACCGTGACTCCTATCGCTAGAAGTAAAGCGACTAGATGATTTAGTAACATGGCGACTAGAATCGTCACTGTTGACAAGATAAAGGCAGTAATAAAGCTACTGACAAATGTGACTCCCTCCGCGAAGGAGCCGAGGATGGGGATTACGTCTAATACGGCGCTGAGGGGAGAGCCTAACAACATGAGACCAAACCACATCATTAGGAATCCGCCCGCTCGAAATATCCATGTCCATAAGGTGTGTTCGTCTCTGAGGGTGGCGATCGCCTCTGAGCGAGTTCCGGGCAGTAAGCGATAAACTGGAGTTTGGCGGTACAGATAAGGTGTAATTTGATTCTGATCGAGTTGTCCAAACACCGTTACCATCGTGTTTACGGGTAAAACGCTGTAGCAAACGCGCACATCACCAATATGGGGAGTTTGCGGAGAGCCAGCCCCTTGGAAGATATAGCGATCGGTGCGTCTAGCTTCACTATTCACTCGACTATTCTGAGCATTTAGGGACAAGTATCCGATTGGTGGTAAATCGATCGTGCCGCCAGTTCCCCACTCGGCGATCGAACCCGTGCTATCACAGGAAGCGCGTTGTTGACTGACGCGAGTAAAGCTATTCATGTCTAGAGAGTATCGACCGACCCACGCTTCAGGCACTTTCAAGAGTTGGTCGGGAATCGGTTTGGCAGGATTGTAATGGGTTTGGGCGTACTTGAAATTAGCTGAGTTTTCGGGATTGACACTCCAGCGTGACTCATAGGTGTAGGTGGTGACTTGGGTTTCGGAACCCCCGATTTGTTTGCGGCTCTCGGTGGTTCGCTGTTCATCCCAGGCGTACATTTCTACAGTGCGAGCAACGACAACATATTTGCCGGGGAGGAGGAAGCGATCGTCGCCTAACGGGGTGGTCGCTGTAATGCGATCGGTGACTGACACCAGCTTGCCTTGAGCCTCAGTTGGTGCTGCCATCGTGGAAATATCGATCGCGGATTGAGCCACTGTTGCCAGGTTTAGCTTGCCTTCATTCCAAATCAGCACCCCAAAGGAACCTAAAAACAGCAGCAAGCCCAAAACTACCCCAAGGCAAGAGGTGGTTAGTTTGTCAAACCAACTCACCGATCGGATTTCTTGATACTGATCTCGCATTGGTGAGGAATTCCTTAGGCATCAGAATGAAATAACTGGAACAACTTTAACCTTTTACCTGTACGGGCGCGGCATCCTGGCAAAGATTTTTGGGGCAATTGCAAAGACTGTTTACCGGATGTCACGCCCCTACGCCTGTCTTGCCAACCTAATGATTTGAGGGCTAGAACTCAGCCTTCATTAGACTCCAGCAATTGCAACAGATCGGCTTCTGACAAGATCGGTACGTTGAGGGTTTGAGCTTTTTCTAGCTTGGATCCCGCTTCACTACCCGCCACTAAATAGTCGGTTTTCTTACTCACCGAATCGGTGACTTTACCCCCTGCCTGTTGAATTAACGCTTTCGCCTGATCGCGTTTTAAGTTGGGTAGTGTTCCGGTGATCACAAAGGTTTTACCGGAGAGCGGTTGGCTGGTGGGATCGATCGCGGTTGGTTTTGCTTCACCCACGAACTGTAATCCGGTTGCTTGTAATCGTTGGATCAATTCCTGGTTAGCCGGAGTTTGGAACCAGTGATGCACGGCTTGAGCGATGATGTCACCAATGCCGGAGACAGCGGCAATATCCGCGATCGTCGCTTGCGAAATTGCTTCGACACTAGGGAAGCGATCGGTCAAAATCTGGGCGTTCACACTGCCGACATGGCGAATGCCTAAACCATATAACACCCGTGACCAGGGCTGTTGTTTAGACGCGGCGATCGCTTGCACAAGTTTCTCAGCGGATTTTTGCCCCATCCGTTCCAGGGTAAGGAGTTGGGCGGTGGTGAGATCGTACAAATCAGCCACCGATTGGACTAAGCCCTGATCGACTAATTGCACGACCCATTTTTCCCCTAAGCCGTTGATGTCTAAGGCATCCCGTGAGGCCCAGTGTTCTAGCGATCGGCGCAGAATTGCTGGACAGGAGGTATTAATACACCGAGTTACTGCTTCATCTTCGGGTTTCTCCAGGGGTTGCCCACACTCCGGACAATGGCTAGGCATCTGGAACGGTTGAGTTCCGGTGGGACGCAATTCATAGAGCACCCGCACCACTTCGGGAATGATTTCCCCGGCTTTGCGAATAATCACGGTGTCGCCCACCCGAATGTCTAATTCAGCGATGCGATCGCGGTTATGTAAGGTGGCTCGTGACACGGTGGTTCCCGCTAGCTGAACGGGTCGCATTTCTGCCAGGGGTGTGACGGCTCCGGTGCGTCCGACATTGACACTGATCCGTTCGACGATCGTCGGGGCTTCTTCGGCGGGATACTTGAGAGCAATCGCCCAACGGGGAAACTTTTGGGTAAACCCTAGGCGGTGTTGCAAGGCTAAGGAGTTGACCTTGACCACCACGCCATCGGTCATATAGGGCAGTTGGGTACGTTCGGTTGACCAGCGATCGCAGTAGTCCTGTACAGCTTGCAGCGAGGGACACGGTGCGCCTTCGGGATTGACGCGGAATCCCAAGCGTTGCAAGGTTTGCAATACATCCCATTGGCTTTGGGGAGCTGGCAGTTCGGGGTTGCTGGTGGTGGCAAACTCCGGATTGAGATTGGCTTCTGCGTCTGCCAACAGGTTGAGTTGTCCGTCTTCAGTGATGGCTCTAGTGGGAGTGTCAGTAGCAGGGAGATGCAGCGTGTAGGCAAAGAAGTCTAATTTCCGCCGCGCCACAATCTTTGAGTCTAGTTGCCGTAAGGTTCCAGCAGCAGCATTGCGGGGATTGGCAAACAACGATTCACCGGCTTTTTCTCGTTCCTGATTAATCGCTTCAAACGAGGCTAAGGGCAGAAAGGCTTCCCCCCGGACTTCGACTAATGGCGGCGGATTCTTTAGATTAAGGCGCAAGGGAATCGATCGAATCGTTTTGACATTCTGGGTAATCTCTTCTCCAGTAATGCCATCGCCTCGGGTGGCTCCTCGCACCAGGACACCGTTCTCGTAGGTGAGGGCGATCGAGGAACCGTCAATCTTCAGTTCACACACATAGTCAAACTCGGTGACATCGGGAGCTACTCGCCGCCAGCGGTCTTGCCATTTTGCCAAATCCTCATTGCCAAAGGCATTTTCCAGACTATACAGCGGAATATTATGCCGGACGGACGTGAACTGACTGGCGGGACGTTCACCCACTCGTTGGGTGGGACTGTCGGGCGTAATCAGTTCGGGGTAGCGGGTCTCCAGATCCAGCAGTTCGTGATATAGCTGGTCGTAGACGGCATCCTCCATGATCGGATCGTCTAGCACGTAGTAGGCATAACTGGCTTTCTGGACTAGTTGGCGCAGTTCTGCTACTCGCTGAAGCGTTTCTGGTGTAACTTGCTCTAGATTTTCCATCCTGTATGACCCAACCCATTATCCTAGTTTAACCGTGAGCTTAGGGGGGCAACTGCCGTTTTTCCCCTGCCAAAGTTGAAAATATCGAGTATCCTGCAAAATAGTCCTGGTTATGTTTGCAATTCAGTCTGGGTAGGCAGATGCGAGTTTGGTTAACCTGCTTTGTTTTGCTGTTTGGTGCCGCCGAGTTATTTCAGTGGATGCAGCATCTCTCGTTGCCGATGCCTGTATTCATTTTGGGTGGTCTATTTTTGGCGGTGGCCTCCAATTACGACAAGTTAACCAACCTACCGTTTCATTTAGACTATCAGGAACCGCCGCCACCCACCCCCAAGCCATTAAACCAGAATTCATCCCCTGCGATCGATACATCGGCTCAGCCCACGACGACAAATTCCCCGACTCGTCCAACCTCGTTCACCATCCGCAAATCCGAACCTTCCTCGCGATCGATTTCCTTCACGATTCAGAAGCCAGTCGATCCTCTCCAACCGGACAAGCGGAAACCCTAATACTGCGGCTGAGTCAAGCGGTTGGGGCTGACCACGCACTGTTAGCGGTCATATTCGGCGTAGCAGAGCTAAACAGTGGCTGCACAGACCTCCGAAACGGCTTTAGGGATCTAAGCAACGACTTCAGAGGTCTAAGAAATGACTTCGGAGATGTCCGAAACGACTTTAGGGATCTAAGAAACGATGTCGGCGGTCTCCAACACGATTTCAGAGGTCTAAGAAACGACTTCGGAGGCATCGGAAACGACTTCGGACATGTCCACAACGACTGTAGAGGCATCGGAAGCGACTTCAGAGATCTAAGAAACGACCTTGGAGGTTCAAGAGGTGACTTCGGCAGTCCAAACAATGACTTTTTAACCTCTAATAGGAGGAATATACGTAAACGATCGGAGATCGCTAGGAACAACAGTCATCACATTACAAAATCCTACGGATCTCGGTATCTCGATCGCAGGGTTAGGGTAGAGCCGTCTTCACACGAAATCTGCATCAGGAGATGTGCGATCTATGGCTTACCAAAAACGGCGTTCTGCCACTGTAGACAAAGCTCAAGCTCGACTAGCGGGCTTGCTATCAGCTCATCCAAATATGGATCTGGGCAATGGGTTAACCTTGCGGGTCTATGCAGCGCTGATCGAGGCGTGTACCCAGCAGTTACAGACTCATAATACGGCTCTCTCAGAAGCAGATCGGACTCGGATTGAATTTGCTGAAGCTGAGGCCGCGTTGTCTGCCTTATCATCTCGCGTACTGAGCGCTGTGGTGGTAGTGTACGGCAAAGATAGTAAGGAATATGAACTAGCCGGTGGCAAACCCCCCAGCAATTATAGACGTAACAAACAGCAGAATTCGACCTTAACTGCGATCGAGTCCCCACTGGCTAGTAATACCTCAGATCCCATGTTAAATGGAGCCGTAATCAACGGTGCGGGGACAGTCATTTAGTCGATCGACTCTCGCTTGATAGATAACATCCTTCCACTCCAGACATAACCTGCAAATTTGATGCTGCACTCGCTCAGAGATCTAGCTGTCAGTTCTTGCATCACACTATCGGTCTTATCAAATTTAACTGTCTCTTGTTCGGTTAAGCGATAATGGACTCATATTGTACTCTTAGGAGTTGATAAGCTGTGACTGAATTGCTTGAAGCAGCGATCGCACGATTAAAAACGTTGCCCACCGACAAGCAGGATGCGATCGCGACCCTTATCCTGGAAGAACTCGAAGAAGAGCAGCGATGGGATGACTCCTTTGCCCGCTCACCAGACTTATTAGCTAAACTAGCTGCTGAAGCAATGGCAGAACACCAAGCGGGCAAGACTCAAGAATTAGACCCGGAAATGTTGTGAAGTCTCGTACTACTGCTCGTTTCCGGGAAATGTTTGCTAATCTCCCAGAACCTATTCAAGAGCAGACTCGCAAAGCATATCGGCAATTCAAAGAAGACCCAAGCTATCCAAGCTTGCGATTCAAGAAAGTCCATCCAAAATTGCCCATCTATTCTGCACGCATCAACAAAGATTATCGTGCTGTCGGTCAATTACAAGATGATACGGTGATTTGGTTCTGGGTCGGGTCCCATGCAGAATACGATCTGTTGCTTGACCAATTGTAGAAGCACCAGCTAACAACACCTATGAACCCGATCTGTTAAAGGTTATTGGTAATCTGAGCGGTGATTTGCAGCGCGTTATGGGCATCGTTCTACTACTTGAGGTTTTGCAAAATGATTGACAAAGATTATGGCTAATTAGGAAGAAAAGCATCGACGTATGCACACCGTTAGCCTGACAAGACTATTAGAAATTTGTACATATGAAAAAGGTTGGTTTTTGGGAGAAGTTCGACAAAAAGTGGGATGCAACACATCAATCTACGCTAGTTGTGCAAGGTGACAATTCTTTAGTTGACAGCATTTCAGCTTACAAACTTTATATCAACGGCAACATTCACGCTACAGGAGCAAGATTTGCCCATTTGGCTCCATCAAATAGCTTTTACATACGACTCAAAGCAGGAGTTTACAGTGTAGTCTTGCGGGAGTATGAGGTGAGGAAGCCAGACCGGATAGAGTCTAATACGCTTCACATTGAGATCCACGATCGTGAACAGATTACAATTCGAGCGGCATGGCGAGGCAGACAGCTTAGTTTATCTTTTGATCATGCAATCTAACGTAACTTCTGAATCTTTCGTAATTTTTGAGATTGCGAACAGAGCTATGTTGTGATTTATGGAGCCTATTATGAAATCCCGTCGAGACAACTATCAATCTCAAAAAGATAAGGACTCTTTCTTCCCGGAGAAAACGATCCATTATGTTTTGTTAGGGATAGGCTTACTTGTTTTGCTAGGATTTTTGCTGTTTGGAACTACATCCGCAGAATTAACCTGTAGTCGCTCATCTCTGAATTCGATCGAATGTAGTCTGGTGCGAAATACTCCACTTCGCCGGATGAGTCCTATTAAAATTCTTGATCCCTTAGCTGTAGATGTGATTACGCACCAACGGAAGGGAAATGATTATTCATATAGTGCAGAGATTCGGGCAGCCAGTGTGGCTGACACAGTGCCAATTCTATCAACCTATAACTATGATTTTGCTCAGAATACTGCCAACAAAGTAAATGACTTTCTTCTGAGATCCGATGCAGCTTCATTCTTCGGAAGATTTCCAGAGAAGACTAAGTAAATTGTACGATAAGCCTACGATCGGCGATCGTACAGGTCAAATCGAAAAATTGAATTGTTCTTCTACTGCTACTGATTTAAGCTGTTAGGTTACGCAAAGGACTAGTGAGGAGGCAGCACCAGACCATCTGTGAGATACTGAGGTTGAATTCGCGATCGTCTTTGAGGAGGTGTTAAATCAGCAGTGCAGGCAATCATTTTTGTGGGGATTCAAGCCAGTGGCAAATCAACTTTTTACAGTCAACATTTTTCCCATACTCACATTCGGATTAACCTAGATATGCTCAAGACTAGACACCGAGAAAAGCGGCTTGTAGAAACCTGCCTTGAAATTGGTCAACCCTTCGTTGTCGATAACACTAATCCCACACCTGAGGAGCGCGATCGCTACATTGCGTTAGCAAAGAGCCAAAAGTTTCGCATCACTGGCTACTATTTTGAATCCAAAATTGCAGATTCAATCCACCGGAATCAGCATCGTGAGCCTGGGCAGCAGATCCCAGAGAAAGGAATTAGAGGCACATACGCCCGCTTGGTACTCCCCACCTATGCCGAAGGATTTGACGAATTGTACTATGTTCGGTTAGTCCAAGGAGGATTTGCTGTACAGGAGTGGATCGATGAAGTTTGAAGAGTTGGATACCAGACTCAGAGTTTTTGAGACAGCCCACGATCTCTGTGTATTGCCAGGAATCTTTATGGTTGCTCGGATCGATGGGCGTAACTTTACGCGATTGACCAAGGAAACTCACAAATTTGAGGCTCCCTTTGATGCTCAATTTCGAGATTATATGGTGGCTACGGTAGAACATCTGATGAATTGTGGATTCCGCATCATTTATGGCTATACGCAGAGTGATGAAATATCACTGCTACTTCACCGAGATGAAGAAACGTTTGGTCGTAAGTTGCGGAAACTTAATTCTGTTTTAGCAGGAGAGGCAAGTGCTAAACTCTCGCTGCTACTAGGTGGCATGGCCGCGTTTGATTGTCGCATCTCTCAACTGCCCACACTAAATCTCGTCGTTGATTATTTTCGTTGGCGTCATGAGGATGCTCATCGGAATGCCTTAAACGCTCACTGCTACTGGATGTTACGCAAAGCGGGTGAAAGTGTTGGAACTGCCACGAAAAAACTTGAAAGACTTTCAGTAGGTGATAAAAATGAACTGCTTTATCAGCAGGCGAATATTAATTTCAATGACTTACCGAACTGGCAGAAGCGTGGCATAGGGTTGTATTGGGAGTCATATCAAAAGGAAGCAACTAATCCTCAAACAGGAGAAAACGTTTTCGCGGCGAGAAGACGCATCAAAGTTGATCTGGAGCTGGCAATGAAAGATGATTACAGCAACTTTGTTCGCAATCTGGTAATTCGAGAGCATCCAGATATTTAGTTCGTTAAGCAGATGTTAGCTGGATATTCTAGATAGGGCATTCTAGCGATCGATGCAGCTTGGTAGGTCAGGTCTTGTGAGATTCCTTTTTCCCAGCGACTACTTCAATCCTCAGCAGGTAGATGCAGCCTATTTAGAGCAGGTTGGTTGTCTGCAAAATGTAGGATTTGAGACATCCGTTATCTCTTTAGAGGCTTTGGTGTCAGGAGAAGCCAAAATTTCTCCCATACCACAACCAGGAGAAACACTAATTTATCGAGGCTGGATGCTCACTGCTGATGACTATTCCCGTTTAGTTGATGTTGTCAAAAATACTGGGGCAGACGTTCTAACCTCTCATGATGACTATCTAGCGACACACTACTTACCAAAGTGGTATCCATTAATTCGTGACTTAACACCAGAAACGCACTTTTTGACGATCGAGGATGACTTAGAACGCAGATTAAGTGAACTGGGATGGAACAGATTCTTCATCAAAGACTATGTCAAGTCTCTCAAAATATCCGTAGGGTCGATAATTGACGAACCGTCGGCGATTAGAACAGTTGTGGCTGAGATGCAAAAGTTTAGAGGCAAGATTGAGGGTGGTCTTTGTGTACGCCAAGTTGAAGATTTTGTTGCTGAGACAGAGAAACGTTACTTTGTGGTCTACAGTAAGCCATTTGCTGCATCAGCCAACGAGGATATTCCAGAGATTGTTAAAGAGTGCGCTCAACGGATTAACAGCCCATTCTTTTCAGTAGATGTCGTAGAGTGTGCAGATGGCTGCAAACGAGTTGTAGAAATTGGGGATGGTCAAGTATCAGACTTAGTTGGTTGGACAGCAGAACGTTTTGCTACAGTATGGGCAC
>VRZD01000065.1 GCA_016743235.1 Pantanalinema sp. GBBB05
GTCTATACAAGTTTGCAGATAGGAGATCAGGTGTTCACGCAGCGGCATTAGCGATCGCTGTAGTACCTCTACTGCCTCGATTGGATGCCGATGGGCTTCCCCAATAAACATGCGAAATAGAGCCTCATACTCCTCTAGCATGTCGTCATAGAGCTTAGCGTAATGCAGGAGATCGCGTCGCAGGTCATAAGTCCACTCATCTTGGTGGGTAAATCCCTCCGTTTGCAAAGCCGTTATGTGCTGGGCAACAGCATTTAACAGTTGTTCTTTACTCTGGAAATGGCGAAACAAGGTAACTTCACTCACCTCTGCAACTCGGGCAATCTCACGAGTAGTGGCTCCCACATAACCTTCGGTAGAGAAAACCTGAATGGCAGCTTTTAATAGACGATCTCGGGTTTCAGTTGCAGCTCGGCTGGTTCGGCTCATCTCAACTTTTGCTATGTAAGTGCTTACTAACATAGTATAGATGGTTTTCTAAGTAATACCTCTGTAAAAAGACGGATTTGTAGGCTAGGCATGCTAATCGATGAGTGCCCAGACAAGTGGAATCAATCTTACTGCTTGACGCTAAATTCTCCGGAAAACCGCAGCTTGGCAACCTAGAGAACTAAGCTGCTATGGCATGATGGTTGCTAGATATTCACTCTCGGGTTGAAGATGGCTCATCATCATGAACATAATCCTGGCAACTATAATCGAGCCTTTGCGATCGGGATTGTCCTTAATATCAGTTTTGTCATCGCTGAAGCAACCTATGGCATCCTGGCGCACTCCATATCGCTTCTAGCCGATGCGGGGCATAATTCTAGTGATGTCTTAAGCTTGCTGCTAGCTTGGGGAGGTAGTTGGCTCAGCCGAAAACAGCCCACCCGTCGGTATACCTATGGGCTACGCAGCTCCTCAATTCTGGTATCACTACTTAATGCGATCCTGCTACTACTAGCTATGGGTGCGATCGCAGTAGAGTCAGTGCAACGCTTGAGTCATCCTGAGCCGATCGCGAGTCAAACGATGATTGGAGTGGCAACCATCGGTATTGTCATTAATACGATGACTGCCCTGTTATTTATGTCAGGGCGACACCGAGATTTGAACATTCGGGCCGCCTTTCTGCATATGGCAGCAGATGCAGGAGTATCGGCAGGAGTGGTGTTGGCAGGAGTAGCGATCCTTCTTACAGGTTGGCAGTGGATTGATCCTGTAATTAGCTTGATGATCGCTGCCGTGGTCGTAGTCGGCACCTGGCAGTTGCTGAAAGATTCGGTACATTTAGCGTTAGATGCAGTTCCGGCAGGTATTGAACCATCCGCAGTATCAACATTTTTGCTAGAGCACCCTGGTGTCACTCAAGTTCATGACCTCCATATTTGGGCAATGAGTACTACAGAAACAGCACTGACTGTACATTTAGTCATGCCAGGAGGTCATCCTGGAGATGATTTTTTACAACATCTTTGTCATGAACTTCACGATATCTTTGGCGTTGAACATTCCACAATTCAAATTGAGTTGGGGGATTCGCAGCATTCTTGCGCTCTAGCACCTGATCATATTGTTTAAGTTGCTTGGCTGCGATCGCACCATTATTGAGTAGCTCCGCCCCAATCTCCACAATACCAATCTAGCCGAGGTGCCAGTAGTTGCGCTGACTACCCTAGCCATGAAAGGCGATCACGATCGATATCTGGCAGTTGAGGCGAATGGTTGCTTCTCCCAAGCCAGCAGTTGAAGCAACTGGCTAGCGTAATTCAGGTTTGTTTCCAGCCGATTCCAGAGGCTCAAAAGCAGGGCAGGCTTAAATGATCAGTAGTTTTTTACTATCTGATGATCACTTAAGCCTTCTGTTAAAAATCAATAGCGAAATTTTCTCTTACGCTGTTTATGTTTAGCTAAAGCTTTACGCTTCCGTTTTTCGATCGGAGTTTCAAAATGGCGATGTTTCCTCATGTCTGGGAAAATCCCTGCTTTAGAAACCTCACGCTTGAAGCGACGCAAGGTTGATTCAATCCCTTCATTTTCCCCAGGAATAACTTGGGTCATCTATGGTCCTCATAAGTTGACTAGACTGAGCCAGCGAAGAGCCAGCGAAAAAAGTACACAAAGGCAAACAAGAGATCAAGTCTGCCTTTGTGAGTTTAGTAGCGGCGAGAAGAGCCACCCTTATTGCCCCAACCCCCGCCAGATGAACCCCGTTCTTCACGAGGTTTGGCTTTATTAACTTTGATGTCGCGCCCCATCCACTCGGCGCCATCTAACGCCTCGATCGCTGCACTTTCTTCTGCTTCTGTCTCCATCTCCACAAAAGCAAAGCCGCGGAGTCGCCCGGTTTCGCGGTCTGTAGGTAGCTGAACGCGTTTGACAGTACCGTACTCTGCAAAAACCTGGGTTAAGCCATCCTGGGTAACTTCATAAGACAAGTTGCCAACATAAACTGACATAGAGATTCTCCAAAATCAGAAATCAATGATGTAGAGAGTTAGATTCGGAGAAACGCTTTTAAAACGGATTACAACAGCCGAAAATAAGCCTTACTAAGGACATTAGCACAAGACTTCCAAGAATAGAAGAAATATCACGGAAATACGGCTAGAGGAGCACTTCAGTCTTGTGAGTCTTTAATTGAGATCTAGCAATAGGCGATTATAGCTCTGGCAAGCAGAGTAAATAACCAGGGGTATGGGCAGATCACTCGACCAGCGATCGAGCAGAGCAGGTAGAAACGCTCAAAAAATATCGATCGCACCTCAGCAACTTTTTTAGCTAAAGCAAGTCTTATTATAAATATTTTCTGGTTTTCCAATTGTTACAGCTTGTACTTCAATCCAAAAAGAGTAACAAAAACTGTAATAATCAATCATTTGCGGTGATTTAGGAGTAAATCACGTTCAGACTGCAAGCCATTCATCAGCTCCTAATTCTGGTACAGGAGTGCAATCGCTTCACCATCAAGTTCTCAAGATCCAGACAATATTATTTGCAGCTAAATATGCTGCTAAGGACTATGCGAGTTTTATTACTTCATCCCCTCTTCCCTAAATCATTCTGGTCATTTGACAAAGCCCTGGAACTGATTGGACGTAAGGTATCTCTCCCACCTCTCAGCTTGATCACCGTAGCGGCGATTCTTCCCCAAACTTGGGAGTTCCGCCTGGTCGATCGCAACGTTAACTATGAGAGTGAAGCCGATTGGTATTGGGCAGAGTTAGTGATCATTTCCGGCATGATTGTCCAAAAAGAGGACATGCTATATCTCATTGCAGCGGCGAAGCAACGAGGCAAACGCGTGGCTGTCGGTGGACCGTATGCCACTTCTGTACCAGAACCGATCGTCGCTGCTGGAGCTGATTTTCTGGTTTTAGATGAAGGTGAAGTTACCTTACCACTGTTGGTGACCGCATTGGCACAAGGAAAACCATCAGGGATTTTCCGGGCACAGGGTGAAAAGCCAGATGTTACAACCACACCGATTCCTCGCTTTGATCTACTCAATCTCAAGGCGTATAGCGATATGTCGGTTCAGTTTTCCCGTGGCTGTCCCTACCAATGCGAATTCTGCGACATTATTGTGCTGTATGGACGCAAGCCCCGAACGAAAACTCCTGCTCAGTTATTGGCAGAGTTACAGACCTTGTATGACTTGGGTTGGCGACGATCGATCTTTGTTGTAGACGATAATTTCATTGGGAACAAGCGGAATGTCAAACTATTGTTGCGAGAACTCGCTCCTTGGATGGCTGAACGCGGCTACCCCCTCAGCTTCTCCACCGAAGCCTCAATTGATCTAGCCCAAGATCAAGAATTGCTCGATTTGATGATTGCTGCTAACTTCACTGCTGTATTTTTAGGAATCGAAACCCCTGATACTGACAGCTTATCATTGACCCAAAAGTTTCAAAACACACGTAACTCTCTAGTAGAGTCAGTTCAGACCATTAACCGCGCTGGCTTGCGGGTGATGGCAGGCTTTATTATTGGCTTTGATGGTGAAAAATCAGGCGCAGGCGATCGCATCATTGATTTTGTAGAAGCCACAGCGATTCCTCAAGCCCTGTTTAGTATGCTGCAAGCGTTACCTAATACAGCACTCTCTCAACGTCTGCAACGAGAGGGACGATTACTTGAGACAAGCAATGAAGCCAATATTCACCAGACAACACTCATTAATTTTATTCCTACCCGTCCCATGGAAGAAATTGCTTACGAGTATGTCCGCTGCTTTTGGGAGCTATATGAACCCAACCGTTACTTGGCGCGGGTCTACCGCCATTTTATCAACATGAAGCCTCAGCCTCATAAGAGAAAATTCAAATTACCAGAAACTGCTGACCTCCAGGCACTCCTGCTGATTTGCTGGCGACAAGGCTTGAAACGGAATACTCGCTGGCAGTTTTGGCAACAGCTGTTCTCAATTATGCAGCATAACCCAGGAGTGTTCAAGCATTACCTCACTAATTGTGCTCATTTAGAGCACTTCATCGATTATCGGCAGATTGTTCGGTATGAAATTGAGACCCAATTAGTGAACAGTGGGGCGATCGCGCCACGCATACCTGAATTAGCAGTACAGTCTTCAACTTAAGCATTAATATTGCTATTTCAATCGCTTCATCAACGAAATTAATTTTTCTTGATCTCTGTAACTTATAGCGTGTAAAGCTTTGAGCTATTAGCAATCTATGAGGTAATCCATTTACTGTTTAAAGAGACTATAATGAAGCTACTAGGGTCTAATTTAAGCGGTTATCTCATAGTTACATCAAGCCATCAAGGCAATACTCGATCTTATCACTAGTCTTACAGCATCAGTAGGGAACTGAGCACTAATCAATCTGCTTGTCACTTGTCACTACTTTGACAGCACAATAGCCTCACTATTAAGGACTAAGAGTTCCTAAATTGAACGATCTTTATTCATCAAGAATATCGTTCAATTCCTTGCTGCTCGTTTCACTCGATCCTAAACCCAGAACATCCTTCATGAAAGAAAAAATAATCACACCTCCCTGTTATAACCCCTCTCTGAGCGAAGAACCTCGGAATCAACGAATTAAGGTAGTGCCACCTGTGGCAAGAGAATCTTTACTAAGCTGGTTAGAAAGCTCTGGCAGACTCCATTCTAGTGAAGAAAGTGATGATTTGAAAGATTACAAAATGGCAGAAGACATCAATGATTTTTTAGATCCAGAACTTTATCCTCTAGATGAAGAAGAAGATCAGGAAGAGCAGCTATAGCAATTTAGCCTAAACTGCAATGCTGAGTTCCTTATAAACTCTGATTTATAACAGATCTTTGATTTCAAACAGTATTTGAGACTGTAGAAATTAATCAGAAGCGAGAGCACTGTAACATAGCTGTTTACAGAATTACGCTTGATCACGATCGCTGGTTTAGCTCAATAGAGAGACCCAAAAAGTACGATGGTCTGAGAATATAACTATTAGGCTACGTTACCCTCCCATTATTTTACAATCAGTTTATTGATGAGAGCTTTGATTGAAAGCTAAGCATCCTATTCGGATTGTGCAAGCCATTTCCAGTCAGAAAAAGCTTGACAATTAAAGAAAAGCTTTACCATTGCCTTACATACTCACAAGCTCAAAACTAAATCTTTTGCGCTTTTGAACTACTTTATTTGATCGCGTTTTCATCCTTAAGATAGATCAAAATCACCTCCCATCTCACCTAAGCTGACTTCATAGGAAGCGTGTTTAAATGTTAGCTTTAATAACTCTATCTCTGAAATCCCTTGCTGTGGGGAATCAGAGAGCGAAGTCATCAACAACTTTATTGGACCACAATAGCATGCAGGCTCAGCACACTTGCCCATGCTGTTCTTACATTTTACTACGTCACATTGACTCCAAGGGGTTGTACTGGCGTTGTAGCCACTGCTATGAAGAGATGCCTGCTTGGTCGTAGACTGTAAGCAAGGTAAGAGATTCTTAAAGAGTTTAATGGACTGCTTGATACGGCACTTCTCTGTTCATTCAAATCAACTTAATTACCGAAGGGATCTATGAATGCACTCCTGCTCTATCCTCAATTTCCCCAATCTTTTTGGTCTTACGATCGCTTCATGGAAATTGCTGGATTGAAAGCAGTGATTCCGCCACTGGGAATTATTACCGTTGCAGCACTCTTACCATCCGACTGGGAGATTCGGTTTCGCGATCGTAACGTTGCTTGTGAAACTGAAGCAGATTGGCAGTGGTGTGACTTGGTCATTGTTTCAGCCATGATCGTACAGAAGCCTGATTTTCAAGCTTTGATTCGAAAAGCAGTTCGCCTGGGTAAGCCTGTTGCTGTGGGGGGACCCTATCCTACGTCTGTGCCCCAGGATGCCTTAGAGGCTGGAGCCAATTTTCTGATTCTGGATGAAGGGGAAATGACCGTGCCCTTGTTCCTGGAAGCGCTTAGCCAAGGCGAAACCCAGGGCATCTTTCGTTCCCTGGACAAACCAGATGTGACTCAAAGTCCTATGCCCCGGTTTGATTTGCTTCAGCAGGATGCCTATTTGCTGATGGCAATCCAGTTTTCGCGAGGATGTCCATTTAATTGCGAATTTTGTGACATTATTTCTCTGTATGGTCGCAAGCCTCGCACAAAGGAACCCGAGCAAGCCCTGGCGGAGTTGCAAACTCTTTATGATTTAGGTTGGCGGGGGTCACTCTTTATTGTGGACGATAACTTTATTGGCAATCAGCGTAATGTCAAACGTTTCCTGCGGGAATTGATTCCCTGGATGCAGCAACATAATTATCCGTTCAGCTTTATTACAGAAGCATCGGTTAATTTAGCAGAGGATAACGAATTGCTTCAGCTGATGAGTGAAGCTGGCTTTTATGCGGTTTTCCTCGGCATTGAAACGCCTGATCAGGATAGCTTACAAGTCACGCGTAAATTGCAAAATACCCGTAATCCGTTGGTGGAGGCTTGTCGCAAAATCAACCAAGCTGGGCTACTGATTTACGCTGGATTTATCCTAGGATTTGATGGTGAACGATCGGGAGCTGGCGATCGCATTGAAGCATTTGTTGAACAAACCAGCATTCCCCAACCGATGGTCGGGATTCTTCAGGCATTGCCAAATACTGCTCTGTGGGAGCGCCTGAAACAGGAACAACGGCTAATCGAAGGGAGCAGTCATCCTACTGGCGACCAGAATACCCTAATGAATTTTGTGCCAACTCGCCCAATTACCGAGATTGCTAAAGAGTATGTTGAGGGTTTTTGGACACTGTATGAGCCTAAGAATTATCTTAGACGCTGTTTCCAGCAATGCCTCCAACTCCGTTTCCAGAAGAGTCATCAGCAAACTATGCAATTTCCCCTCAACAAAGGATTGCGGTTAGTGGCTCAGCTGATCTGGCAACAGGGGATCCGGCGACCCGAAATTCGAGGACAGTTTTGGCGGCAACTCTGGATTATTCTATTCAACAAACCCCAAGTGCTCAATACATATCTGGGGCTATGTGCAGCAGGTGAACATTTTTGGGAATACCGGGCATTAGCCAGACAACGGATTACTCAACAACTGGGATATGATCCACTGCAACGGACTCAGTCACCGAGTCCAGAACTCATGTTGACACCGTAAGTAGAGCAATAGTCAACTCATATTCAATTTTAGTGAGCCAGGGTGAGTTCTAGAACATGGTGAGGTAGTACTCTCTCCTCCTAAATTCATGGACTTCATACAGCATCTATAGCCTTACGAAAGCACTTAGGACAGGTTTTGAAAGCGGCATCGATACAATCGCGAACGTGCTTGAAATTGCTGGCGTTTCAACTCATCTTGCAGTAGAGTATGCCATCTAGAATTTGTCGTTTTGTCCAATTTGAGGGATGGGTTCGCTTTTTTTTGGGAATTTGATTACTGGACACTGTAGCTGAACTTGCGTTACTGTGATCATAACTCTTCAATCTACAGAATCATGAAGTAGCTCTCCGCCGCCAGTGAGTCCATAAATCAGTCCGTTCAAGTTCTAGACACAACAAGCTTGTGCGGAGCTGTGCTAGCTCAGAACTAGCCGCTCTCTTTATCCTGGCTTGGCAGATTTTTACAAAACTAAGTTCATCTAATCGTATGACAGTCTGTTCAGCCACCTAAGGGTGCGATTCTATCGCTTAGGAGATCATGAATGTCTAATTCTCGACAGCCCTACTTAATGGCTGAAAACTTGAGCTATGAATTGAATTCTACAAAAACTCTGTTTCAAGGAATTCAACTCCATCTAGCAGGCGATCGCCGGATTGCTCTAGTAGGTAACAACGGAGTCGGAAAATCGACCCTGCTGAAGATACTGGCGGGTCAGATCCGACCAACGCAAGGCTCAGTCATCTGCAACGCTTCGACGTACTACCTGCCGCAAATTAGTACAATTCGGGCTTCAGTTCAGTCCGAGTCTGTACTCGCATTCCTGAATGCTATTTCGAACGAGTGGTGGGAGATTGAGCATATTCTCGAAACCAGGTTCAAGACAACACTAGATTTGTCTCTATCTCTACAAGCCCTCAGTGGCGGAGAATTGACCAAGTTACTTCTAGCGGTCGGCTTATCCCGATCGCCTGATCTCTTATTTCTGGATGAACCAACTAATCACTTGGATTACTTGGCTTTAGAAGAACTCCGTCAGTTTCTCTGTCAGTTTGAGGGAGCGTTTGTGATTGTTTCACACAAGCCGTTTTTTCTCGATCAGGTTGCAAACCTGATCTGGGAGCTAACCCCTGCCGGATTACAGGTATATGGGGGGAACTTCTCACTGTATCGCGAGCAGAAACAACTTGAGGTGGCAGCAAAAATGCGATCGCATGAAACCGCGCGGAAAGAGCTTAAACGGGCGAAATCGGTAGCTTTACAGGAGCAGGAACGGGCAGCTCAATCTCATCGGAATGGTCGCCAGAAAGCCCTGAATGGTGGAATTCCCCGCATTCTTGCAGGTAAGTTGCAGCGCCAAGCGGAAACAACAGCAGGAACTTTAAAGGTCAACCATGATCAAGCAATTGCAGTCGCTACTCAAAAAGTTGCAGAAACAAAAATTAGAACGCATAAGGTAGCGAGCATCCAACTAGAGGAGAACAGTAAGAAGCGTAGAAACTTAATTGAGATCAATCATGCCAATCTTTGGGTTGGAAATCGACTATTACTCAAGGCGATTGACCTACATATCTCCAGTCACGATCGTATTGTAGTAGCAGGGATCAATGGTTCCGGTAAATCCTGCTTGGTCAAAGCAATTGTGGGGCTTGAATCAACAGCTATAGTACTGCAAGGGGGGGAAGTTCGACGGGCAAAGATGCAAACTGCCTATCTTGACCAGAGTTATGAGTTCGTCGATCGCACTCAGACTGTACTGGAGAATATGCAGCGAGTAAATCCTACGCTGAACTATCAATTGTTGCGGCAACAGCTGGGTCATTTTTTGTTTTGCAATGATGAGGTCAATCAATTGGCTGCCGGATTGAGCGGTGGGGAATTGGCAAGATTGGCGATCGCCATGATCTCAATTGCCGAACTTGACTTATTGATTTTGGACGAACCCACAAATAATCTAGATATTGCCACTGTTGAGCAGATGATCGAGGCAGTTAACGGCTATCGAGGCGCACTTTGGGTAATTTCGCATGACTTGGATTTTCTCAGCCGCATCAATATTACGCGATCGCTCCGACTGAATCACCAAACGTTACAGCCAACTGTTTATCTGCCGCAGGAACAATCGCATTATTACAATGAACTCACAACTAGCTAAAAAAGGGGGTCAGAGCAACCCAGTTTTAGCTAGTGATCTAGTTTTAACTGTTGAATTTACGATTCAATACTGCCAATCCCCAAGCTACATCACTCCAGCGCTATTTCAGCCTTGATCCTGAGGGATTAGTGGGAGCCTGACGTTTACCCAGGTTCCCGCTTCCGGTGAAGAAGTGATGATTAAGTCGCCATCGTGACTTTGTACAATCCGTTTGACGATCGCCAATCCCAATCCTGTTCCAGTCGCTTTTGTCGTGTAAAACGGCTTGGTTAGCTTTGGTAGAATCTCGACGGCAATAGGTGTACCACCGTTATGAACTTGTACGGCAACTTGATGGTTGACGTCATCTGGCGTGACTACCCAAGTGACTGTTTCTCCTTCAGTGATTGCATCGCAGGCATTGCCCAGTAGATTGATAAACACTTGTTTCAACTTGTCTCGATCGCCCAAAATAGTGACCGGATGAGGGGATAGGCGCAACTCAATGCGACGATTTAAGGCAAATGGCATAGTACGAATTGCTTCCAGACTTTCGGTAATGAATTGATTTAGCTCCAGTGGCGATCGTTGGAGGGTTTGGGGTTTAGCGTATAGCAAAATCTCTTTCAGTAGGTTGCTTAACCGTTCTGCTTCTTCCAAGGACAACAACAAACGTTCGCGCTGCGCGGCTGGTAACTCTAACCGCTTGAAGGAGTTTAAACCCATCAACACCGTTGTTAAAGGATTGCGAATTTCATGCACAATCATCGCTGCCAGCTCACCCACTTCTGCTAGAGACGCGATCGCCTTCAGCATCTCTTGTTCAGCTCGCTTGCGCTCAGTAATGTCTTCGGCAATTCCAGCAATGCGGTAAATTTGGGCGGCTTCATCTCGAATCGGAAATGCTTGATCCCGAATGATCCGAACTGAACCATTGGGACAGATCATGCGATACTCTTCATCGAAATGAGAACTACATCCGTGATAGTAAGCGTCATAAACCCGATCGCGATCGTCTGGATGAATTACTTTCCAACGGAAATCTGGATCATTGTACCAGTTCGCGATCGGCTGGCGCCAAACTTTTTCAAAGGCAGGACTAATGTAAATCGGCTGACCATCAGCGGAGGAAATCCAAAACACTTGCTCTAAATTTTCGGCAATTTGCCGCAGTTGTTCCTCACTTTGCCGCAGTTTTGCTTCCGCCTGTTTGCGCTCAGTAATGTCGCGCGCGATCGCCAGTGCCACTTGCCGCTTTCCCCACTCCACAACCCCTCCCCGCACTTCTACCGGGAACGTTGAGCCATCTTTACGTTGGTGGATTCCATCTACGACAACAATTTCGCCAGCTACCATCCGTTGCCACGCCGCCGCAAATCCACCAGGCGGCAACCGCTTCTGCACATCTGGCGCTGATAGAGTGCGTAACTCCTCACGGGTATAGCCTAGATTTTCTAACGCGCGGGGATTGGCATCCAGGAATTGCCCAGTAGGATCAATCACGTAAATGGCATCAACTGATTGTTCTACCAAGGCCCGAAATCGGGTTTCACTCTCCCGGAGTGCTTGTTCTGCTTCTTGCCGTTCCTGAATCTCCGTCTGCAACTGAGCATTAATTTGCTGCTGTTGCTGGTAAAGCTGATAGTTGTCGATCGCCGTTGCTGCCCGTTCGGCAAAAAGCTGCACTAATTGCACTTCGTCGGCATTAAAAGTCCGGGGTTGACGATGAAAGGAACAAATTGTGCCAATGACATCGCCAGCGGGGGTCCGCAGTGGCACTCCCAAGTAGGCACGGTAGCCTGCGGGAGCTTCCCCGTAGTCTCGGCAGGTAGTGGCATCTTCAACCACCAAACAACTGCCAGTTTTAACCACTGTGCCAGTTAGATTGCCGTGAAGAGAATAAACCTGATCCGCTGCCGCACCGAGGTCGATCGAACTGCTTAAAATCCGTTCAGCTCCATCTTTACAGAATGTGACAACAGACCAATCTACACCGGTCAACTCACTGACCCCCACTGCAATCTCATGGAGGTAGTGTTTCAGTTCCCCCGATCTATAACTGAGAGCTGATAATAGCTCCAGAGTTCGCTGCTGCTGGGGTCTAGCAATCTCCGTCACGGCTGCAATTTATTCCCCGGTATTGAAGTATAGAAAGCAGTATACTTCGACGAGGGAAATGTTTGAGAGGAGCAGCAGGTAGACAAGAGTGCTAGGCGGATTAAAACCCTTGTGGTAGCGACTCTGTCTGTGCTGATCCCCCTAAATTCTTCCACTCCGCTAAAACCAGAGGGACAGCAAGTCCTATTGACTCGGCTCCGTTAAACCAGTCTTGTGCCCAAATTTTCAGCAGCAGCTCTGGTATGACTCAGAAAAATCTCATTTTTCTCAAACGCGCTTCGATTAAAGTAACAGTAAAGGTAAATTTAACTTGCATGGATCAGTCATGATTTTTACCTCTTATCTCTAGTGCCATAGTGCGGAGTGCTAAGTCGGCTGCTAGCAAGATGAAATGGAGATTCTCTTCAATCCTTTTGACTAAGGAGCCTTTTGATTAGAGAGTTGCCACAACAGCATTGGGGATTGCATCACTTCTATCAGGATCAAAAATGCTATATCTCGCCAGCTCAGGAGAATCTATATGACAGCACATATCCTTTTAGTTGAAGATGAAATCAAGCTTGCCCGGTTTATTGAGCTGGAATTGGGTAGCGAAGGGTATCAGGTGAGCGTGGCACATGATGGCATGTCAGGCTTATCTTTGGCGCGTGAGTCGGAGCTAGATTTAGCCATTCTGGACTGGATGCTGCCAGGGTTAACAGGGGTGGAACTGTGTCGTCGGTTACGGGCAACCGGCAACAAAATTCCTGTCATTTTGCTGACCGCCCGAGATGAAGTTGGCGATCTCGTCACAGGTCTGGATGCTGGAGCCGATGATTATGTGGTCAAACCCTTTAGTATTGAAGAATTATTGGCACGCATTCGGGCGCATTTGCGCCGTACTCAAGAAACAGATGAAGCCTTGGTGCAATTTGAAGATCTCAGTTTAAACCGCCGGACCCGGGAAGTGTATCGCGATCGGCGATCGATTGAATTAACTGCTAAAGAATTCGATCTACTGGAATATTTACTCAGCCATCCGCGTCAAGTGTTTACGCGAGATCAGATTTTGGAGCATGTTTGGGGATATGACTTTGTCGGGGACTCTAACATCATTGAAGTGTATGTTCGCTACCTGCGCCTCAAGCTCGAAGAGAACGGTGAAAAGCGACTAATCCATACCGTACGGGGGGTTGGCTATGCTCTGCGGGAGTAATTGCCGAATGATGCTTGCATGCGACTGATTCACACGCTCAGAACTATAATTCATCACATTCAGCAAAGACATCTTGACCCGTCTTCGCTACAGTTTCGCCTCACTGTAGACATTACTCTGCTTTCCATTCTGGGCTTAAGCAGCGTTGCGGTCTGGACAAGCTGGAAGATGCAGCAACTCCTAATTACGACACATACCCAAAGTGTGGAATACATTGCCGCTCGATTCCCTCACGATGTCGAACTCTATAGTGAGATGCTGCCGTTTGAGCTGGGATTGCAAAAAACAATTAACAATGTGTCTGTATCGGGTTTGGTTATTTGGGTCAAAAGTGTAAACGGCAATCAGCTTTTAGCGCAATCAACCGGGGTAAATTCAACCGTTGTCCTGAATGATGAATTGATGTCGATCGCGGAAATGCCACTTAAACCTCAGGTTTACCAGATCGGCAACCGCTACCTAATTTTGTATCAAGGTCCGATCACCATCCAGGGAAAACTGCTAGGTAAGGTTTACATGGCGCAGGATGTGACTGAGGATCAGCATCAATTGCTTGCGGCGATCCAGGGGCTAACGCTAGTTTGCATCTTAGTTACGCTAGGGACAATGATGGCGATCGCGTTCAGAATTCGACGATCGCTCCAGCCACTACAAGACATGAGCCAGATGGCTGGGGCAATTTCAGCTGAAGATTTGAGTAAAGCAAAACTACAACTGAGCCATGCCCCCAGTGAGGTCAAAGCACTGGCACAAACCTTTAATATGATGCTGTCGCGGTTGTCGGAGGCGTGGGAGCAACAGCGTCAGTTTGTCAGTAATGTCTCTCATGAATTACGGACTCCGTTAACGGTGGTCCTAGGATATTTGCAAAGCTTGTTACGTCGCAGCACTAATTTAACTGATTATCAGCAAGAAGCCCTTGAAACGGCAGCCTCAGAAGCGGATCGAACAGTGCGGTTACTTCAGGATTTGCTGGATTTAGCTCGGGCAGATAGTGGATATGCCTACTACCATTTGGAACCCCTGGTCCTGAATGAAATTGTAGATGAAGTGGCAGGTATGGCAGAAAAATTTAGCGATCGATCGATTCAAGTAGAAACAACAGAGACGATTGCTGTGATTGCCAGTCGCGATCATCTCAAGCAAGTGTTGATCAATCTCATTGATAATGCTGTGAAATATTCAGAGTCTGACCAGCCCATTCACTTGACGGTAGAACGGGTTGATCAGCAAGCAATGATTCAGGTTTGCGATCGCGGGATCGGTATTCCGCTTCAAGATCAGAGTCGTATTTTTGAGCGATTTTACCGCGTTGATGAAGCACGCGCGCGCTCCACGGGTGGGCATGGATTGGGACTCGCAATTGTGAAAACGCTGGTAGAAGCCATGGGTGGCAATATTACTGTGCGATCGCAACTAGGGAAAGGAACTGTATTTACGATTGTCTTGCCAACTCAACTGCCAAAGCCTTAATCGACCACCTGAGAAATAACTGAGTCTAGGCTGAACAGCTTCCCAGAATAAATTTAGGCAATTGTAGGGTTAGCTTTAAAGGACGTTCAGTTCTAGCGGCGATGATTGAATCAATCACGATTCATCTAAACAACCAGGAGCACCCTATGAAATTAACCTCTCTACTTGCCGCCCTCGGAATGGTGGGATTAGTAACCGTGGGTAGTACCTCTCTGCACATGGTACATCCAGCGTTGAACGGAACGGCGATCGCCGCTGAAATGAAACAATCTGGTCCTACAGTGCAGCAAAAAATTGATCTGATCACCAAGAATAAAGGTCAAATTGGCAGTGGTGACCAATTACGGCGATTCTTCTACGGTGACTTGGAGCCGATCGCGGTTCAGCCTGGTGGCGCTGGGATGGTAGTGAATCTTTATAACAAAGCTAATGACGTGACCTTTTCTTACTGTGCCACCTATGATGTCGTGGTTGCGGTGAAGAAAGGGAGAGTCAATACATTCCTAGCGAGTGAAGTAAAATAACAGGTGCTGTTCTAAACCTGTGGAGACGGTGGCATGGTTCGACCCAACTTATAGCGATTCATGAACATCAATCCACAGGTCTAGAACACTATCTCAGTCCATAAAGTGGTCAGACTTAGGATACTCAGCTTCAGTTACAGCCTTCAACAGATAGTGATGTTATTCAACATGCAGGATGTTGTCTGTTAATCTATACCAAATATGGTTAACAGCACAGGTCCCAGTAAATAGTGATGCCCCAAACAGCGTAGACCAACCTGTTCACCCAGTTGTTCTCGTCCTGCTGGACTATAAAAGCGGATATGGCTGGGCAGATTTACATACCTATAACTTCCCATCCACGGGCTGGTTGTAAAATCAACCAGATAAAATTGCCCATTCGATTGTAAAACTCGTCGCACTTCAGCGAGCACTGCTGCTGGATTGGGGTAATGAAGAAAACTAATGGTATTAAATATTGCATTAAATTGCGTATCGGCAAAGGGTAAGGCTTCAGCATTTCCCTGCACAAAAATGAGTTGAGCATAGCGCTTGGCGAGCCTGGCTTGATGAATCATCTCCGGCGATAAATCACATCCTATGCCAAATAAATCAGGATATTGAGTCGCTAAGCGATCGAGAAGACGACCAGTGCCACAACCGAGATCTAGCACCTGCGGACGATCAGGAAATGAGACATAGTCTAATAAGCGTTTGTGGATTGCCTGATAAAATACCGACGGAAATAGTCGATCGTAGCTTGGTGCCCAGCGATCGAATAACCATTGTTTCTGCGCAAAGAGATTGTCTGTCATGGCAAGGCTAAGGTGGAAAGTCTAACGAATCAACGACTACCATCATTTTCCAGCCTAAAATCGAATGCGGTGCTTGATCAAGAATGATCATAAAATAACTGCACAATGCCCAAGCAGTAGTTTTAGCTGCTCCAAACGGTTAATCTCTTACTTCAAGGTTATGGCAATTCAACTCAGAGTCGTCCAAAACACGGTCTTTAAGCTCACGACTGAAAATGCTGCTCAGTTACCTGCAGACAGTAAAGTTTCGGTAGCAGCTGGCAGAGTTTTTAATATTCATTCGTGGAAAGTAGTTGATCAAACTCATATTAGAATTGCTCTGGTTGGAGATTTTTTGGGAGAACCGCCTCGGAATACTTGGTGTGCTTATATTCCCCATATTCAACTCATTCGACCACCTAGTTTAAAGACAATTCGCAACACCGTATTCAAGCAATCTACTGCCGATTCATCGCAACTATCTGCCGAAGAAAAGGTAGCCGTTGCGGCAGGCAGAATTTTCAACTTGCATTCTTGGGGAACGGCTGCCAATAACCACCTGAAGCTGTCCTTGTCATTAACAACTTTAGGGAATCCAGCCCGTAACACTTGGTATGCATTTACTCCAGACATCCAATTTATTCAGCAGCAACCTCAAGTGGTTGATATCGCTTATACCCCTCCTAGTTCTGGGACTTTACCCAGCACTAAGCGCCTCAATATTCCCTACAAGAGCCAGCTTGATAATGCTTACAATCCAACCGGAGCGTGTAATGTCACCTCTTTTGCCATGGTAATGGCATACTTCCAAATTCGGGGAACTACAAATGTTAAGCAATTAGAGGATGAACTTTACGTTTATATGGAAAACAATGGCTTAAGCCGTTGGGATCCGATTGATTTAGCCAAAATGTCTAGAGCCTATGGGTTGGTTAATGACTTTACGATGTCGGCTAGCTTAGCCGATATTCGTAAAGCGATCGCAGAAGGTCGTCCTTGCATTATTCATGGTTATTTCACGAGCTTTGGACATATTATTGTCGTGCGAGGTTACGACCAATATGGCTTTTTTGTTAACGATCCCTATGGGGAATGGACTTCATCTGGCTATCGGAATGACTTATCTGGCGAGAATTTACATTACTCTAATTCATTGATTCAACGAAAATGCTCTCCAGAAGGGGAAAACTTTATTTGGCTACATCAACTAGCTAAACGCTAAGCGATCGATTTAACCCAGAGCTATGTACGCCGCTTGACTTCAGCTATCTTGTAGTGGCTTCAAATGCCTCAGGTTGCTACCAAGGGGTGTAGTCTGCCTAATCTCTCTGGGATAGTCTGTGGCTCCCTACTCAACTCGTCGATCGAATATTACGACTTCAGCTGGATGCCCCAACGCCTTGATGCGGTTTATCCCCAATTTCTACTGTTTGGGAAAATCTGAGGCAAAGGTTTTCTAGCAGAAGCCACTTTATAAAGTCTATATAAATATCAGATCCAGATTTTATCATGTTGGTAGAAAATTGGGCTGAGAAACTTTAAGGAGTTCAAGCAGGCTATCCGTAGTGTAGGCTACGGAGATTATCGTCATGATATCAGGATGATCCAGTGCTTAGCCTACGGGTGGATTTCAAGATAGCCGTTGAGTTATGGGTGGGTATTCAGGTTAAAACGGCTGAAAAATTTAGCATCACCCTAAAGTAGGAATCAATTTATAATTTGTAATTTGCAATTTGTAATCCTGGAGACTGACCTCATCAAGGCGGACAGGTTTTAAACTAGTAAAAACTCCAATGTCAAAAAATCAGAGTGCTGTATAAATAACCGCTATTTTCCTGTTCATTTCTTTACGGAATCTTCAACTTACGGTGTGAATACAGAAGGAGTGGTGGCAAACGGACAGCAACGGTGCTAGTCCAATTCGCTCTTCTCACTGTTGGCATGTTCGCGTTTAATTGCCCAGATCCAGATTAATAAAAAACTATGTTCTCTGTTTCTCCTGTCCCAACATTGCTTCGGGTGTTACGGGGTAAGCCGCTAATTCAAAGACGCTCTCGTCGCTGGGCATCTGTCGCGTTGCTGGCAAGTAGCTTGATGATTGTAGGGGCAGCGGCAGTCACAAGCTATTGGCTAGTGCGGCAAATCATTCTGGATGGTGTGAAAGCCAACGCCCTACTCACGGTAGAAAAGGCTGGTGATGACATTGACCAATGGTTAGCAACGCGGGTGGCTGAGGTTGAAACGTTAGCAAATCAGGTGGCGATTCGCTCGATGCATTTGGAGGCTGTAATTCCATTCTTGTCTCTAGAAGCCGATCGCCTGCCAGAGTACCGGTTTTTGATGTATGCCTATCCGGATGGCTCCCACTACCGCACCGATCAAGGCTTTGTTCGGGATCAAAAAATTCTTCATAGCCCTTCCTTTAAAACGGCGATCGCTGGAGGTATTAGCATTTCGGGATTGGTGCGTACTCCAGAAAATGAGTTGAACCAAATTAGTATTGCTGCTCCCGTTTGGTCGGTGTCTCCGTTACGCCGCAGCATTTCGCCTCAACGGGCAGAGGTTCGGGCAGAAAATCTTTATGCCTTTGGCTTACCTGATGATCCCTATGAGCAGCCCAAGCCGATCGGGGCGCTGGTTGGAGTAATTCCGTTGAAGCATATTGCCGATGTGGTGTCCAATATTCCTAAAGTCCCTGGGAGTTATGCCTTTGTCCTGGATAATCAGGGCTTGCCGATCGCTCAACCAGATACGGATCAATTGCCGCAAACGGACAATTTACTAAGAACGGCGGATCCCGTTTGGCAAGATGTTTACCAAACAATGAGACATCACCAGCGCGGAGTGCGCCGGATTCAGGTCGGCAATGACTGGATGTATGTTGCCTACATGCCTTTACAACGGGCAGATTGGTCGCTGGCACTCGTTATTCCGACGAATCAGGTGGAAAACCAACTGGATGCTTTGAATATGCTGGCGATCGTGGTAGCCGGAGTGTTGGTGATTGCCGGAGTAATTGGGCTACAACAAATTCGGTTGCTGGAAGAATCGGAAGATCGGTCTGCGGAGTTAGCCGCTACGAATACCCGATTACAAGAGGAGATCAAAGAGCGGCAACGGGCAGAAGCCGCCTTGCGAGAATCTCAGATCGATTTAGAGGATCGGGTGGCAGCGCGGACAGCGGAGTTGGCGACCGCCAATCAAGTTTTGCAAACATCAGAGATTCAACTGAAACATCAGGCGCATCAGTTAGAACAAGCCCTGCAAGAGTTGCAACAAACTCAAGCTCAATTAGTCCAAACGGAAAAGATGTCAAGTTTAGGGCAACTAGTGGCTGGAATTGCCCATGAGATTAACAATCCAGTTAATTTTATTCATGCCAATCTGCCCTATGCAGAACAATATATGCAAGACTTAATTCAATTGATACAGCTGTATCAAGAAGCTTATCCAAATCCTGTGTCAGAAGTGCAGGAGAAAGCGGAAGAAATTGAAGTGGAGTTTTTGACTGAAGACTTAGCTAAGTTGATTCACTCGATGCAAATTGGCACTGAGCGCATTCGTCAACTTGTGCTATCGTTACGCAACTTTTCGCGCCTCGACGAAGCCGAAATGAAGCAAGTCGATATTCACGAAGGGCTAGATAACACATTAATGATTTTGCAAAATCGCTTGAAACCGAAGTCAGGTTCTGGCGGCATTCAAGTTTTGAAGGAATACCATAATCCCTATTTAGTGCATTGTTATGCGGGTCAACTGAATCAAGTATTCATGAATATTCTGGCAAATGCGATCGATGCGCTGGAATCATCCTGGGAGCCGATCGCACCTACGGAATCAGCCGTCCGCACGTTACAACCTGCGATCGCTACCGTATCCGCCTATGCCGAGCTAGAACCATCAGTACAAGGTCATCATGCTGCCCAGGTGACGGCTGAAGCAATGGAATTTTGGCAACGTCCTCAGTTTCTCTCTAATCAGTTACTCCCAACCATTTGCATTCAAACTATAGCTCAGGAAGAGGGGTGGGTAGAAATCCACATTGCAGATAATGGACCTGGGATGTCGGAAACAGTGTGCCAAAAAGTCTTTGACCCCTTCTTTACTACGAAACCTGTGGGACAGGGAACAGGATTAGGGATGTCGATCAGCTATCAGATTGTGGTGGAACGCCATGGAGGACAATTACTCTGTCATTCTACCCCTGGAAGTGGCACAGAGTTTGTGATTCGGATTCCCGTCCAGCAGTCTGCTACTAAGGCGATCGCCCCAGATGTCGTGCGATCGTAATCCACGGCTTTTGGGCGTTCTTAGCTAGGGACTTGGGTGGTAGGGTGTTAAGCATGCCCACGCCCGGTTTGCAGTAGGGGTAAATATACCGTAAAAGTACTGCCCCGACCCAGCTCACTGGTGACTCGAATCCGACCATGATGAAATTGCACAATTGCCTTAGCAATTGCCAAGCCTAATCCTGCGCCTCCAGTATGGCGGGAACGATCGCAACTGACGCGATAAAAGCGATCGAAGATATGTGGCTGGTCTGCAACCGCAATGCCCACTCCTGTATCCTGAACGTGGATCAACGCGTCCTGATCCTCCTGAGCTAATGTGACCGTGACCATACCCCCAGCAGGTGTATATTGCAATGCATTAGTGAGTAAATTAGAGATTAAGCGTACCAGTTGGTTTTCATCGCCAGCGACGTGCAGCAGCTCTTGGACTTGAATCTGCGTAATCAGTTGAATCGGAGCAGCCATTTCCACCACAGACAAGCTTTCTACCACATCTAAGATCAGATCATTTAAGCAACAGGCTGGTTGAGCCGTTGCCGTCTGGTTGCCCAAAGTTTCGCTAGAGACTTCCAGGCGGGAAAGTAACAGTAAATCCTGTGCCAATTGAACTAAGCGTTGATTTTGGCGATCAACTCCAGCTAAAGCTTCTTGCATTTCGGCGGTGGTTAAGCAGTCAACATCACGGATAGATTCCACGATCGCTCGAATCGTGGCTAAGGGGGTTCGTAGCTCATGCGCCGCATCAGCAGTAAATTGCTGCATTTTTTGATAGGAGCGATAGATGGGTTGCATGGCTAATCCGGCCAAACTCCAACTGGCAAGGGCAATCAGCACGATGGTTACAGGTAATCCTGCTAGCATCGTGAGTTTGAGGAATACCAGGTGATCATCAAACTCCTTGAGCGATCGCCCGACCTGCATATAGCCCCAAGGCAAGCCCTGGTAATTTTTCAATAGTAATGAGTATTGCTGATAGCGAACGCTATTAGCGTCGTTCAGCGTTTGCCAATTGCGATCGTGCAACTGGGTAGAAAGACCAGTTGGAACTTGTCCAGCTGTAGCTAATAGGATACCGCTTTGGTCGAAAAATCGAATATAGTAACCACTTTGTTGAAAGGCATTGAGCGTATGCCGCTCCGTCTCTTCAGGCAGGAGAGAGCAGTGATGATCTGCAAGACAGAGATTCGGTAGAACTGTTTGGACGGCTGGTTCCAGCTGACCTGGTTGTTTGAGTTTAGGCTCTAAACTGTCATGTAGAGTTCCCGCAATGGATTGGAGTTCTTGCTGCACTGCCTCCCAATGGGAATGGGCAACCATCTGATAGGTGGTGAAGCCTGCCAATCCCAGAATAGTCCCCATCACTGCCGCATACCAGACCGCCAGTTGCCAACGAGTTTGATTAAATAGCTTACTGCGGTGCATCAGCGTCGTTGAGGCGGTACCCCATGCCATGAACAGTTTCAATCAGGTTGCTATACCCCACTTCTGCGAGCTTACGCCGCAATAGCCGGATCTGGGCAGCGACGGCATTACTAGTGGGTTCTGCTCCCATTTCCCAGAGTTGATGAACAAGTTGTTCACTGGTAATCACTTGCCCCGGACGTTGCATGAAGTATTCCAACACCTGAAACTCTTTAGCTGTCAACGACATGGGGTGCTGACTCCCTGGTCGCTGGCAACAAACGGTATGTTTACCATAGTCCAGAATTAGATTGCCAACATGTAGTTGTTGCGGCAAAATTTGGGGCGATCGCCGATGAAGAGCGCGAATCCGGGCTAATAGTTCTACCATACCGAAGGGTTTGACGAGATAATCATCAGCTCCTGCATCTAATCCTGTCACTCGATCCTCAAGACCATCTTTAGCGGTCAACATGAGGACAGGTAAGGCAGCATGTCGTTGTCGCAAGCGCTGACAAAGTTCAATGCCAGATAAGCCTGGCAACATCCAATCGAAAATGGCAAGGGTATAGTGAATCCATTTTTGGTCAAGATAATCCCAAGCTTTAGCGCCATCTTGTACCCAATCAACAATGTACTTCTCACGCTTCAGTACCCGTTGAATGGCTGCTCCTAAATCAGGTTCATCTTCGACCAATAAAATTCGCATGATTGTTTAGGCTCGAATTGATGGATCAGGCAAACTACCGTTTGAAAGTATAACGAGCATTGACCTTTTCACCCTGGATGTCGGATAGAATTGCCACTTGATATTCTCCAACGACACTACCGGGAAGCACGGCATAGTAATGGTTGCCATCTGGGTCATAATTTAGATTCAGCAATGTTTGATTCCCATCCGGCAGTTGGACTTGAGCCGTGACTTTGGCATTAGGGATAGGGGCATGATTGTCACCTTTTTGCAGAAAGAAGTCGATGTGAGTACTATCGGCTTCCGGCACAGTTAATAGTTCTAAATGGTAGGGACCGGACTCAATGACTTGTCCTCCTTGTCCCCCATGAGCCTCAGCTTTAGCCGTGGTTGTTTTTTCAGTACTAGCCGTAGGGCTAGCGGAGGTGGATTGGCTCTCAGCAGTTGGGGTAGCCACAGGGCTATTAACTGTTGGAGCGATGGGATTATCACTCTTGCACGCACCTAGCCACAAAAGTCCCACAGTTACGATCGCGACTGTTCTAACGTGTAGTTGCATCACATTCCTCTCAATGAATTCATCAACTAAAAACTAATTGAACTATCAAACTTAGCCTGTAAGCTGAGTTCATTAAAAATTACTTTTCGCTGCTTGAAGATGTAAGTTCTGCACCTGATCATTTTCCATCGCCTTACCCTGTCGTTTGGGAAACAGATATTGACCGAATCGGGCATAGAGGGCAGGTAACACAAGCAGGGTCAAGGCTGTAGAGGTCACAAGTCCACCTAATACAACGATCGACAAAGGTTGTAAAATCTCTTTTCCGGCTCCTCCCGCAATTACTAATGGAGCTAACCCTAGCGCTGAAGTTAAGGCAGTCATCAAAATGGCATTGAGTCGTTCTATTGATCCTTTAATTAATAAATCTTTCAATGGCATACCTTCCGCAAACTTGCTGTTGTAGTTGTCTACTAGCAACAAGCCATTCCGAGTTGCAACCCCAAATAATGTGACAAATCCAACCAGTGAAGCGATCGATAAAATTCCTCCCGTCAGTGCCACCGCGATCGCTCCTCCTACTAATGCTAACGGTAGATTAATCATAATCATCACAGTAGACGGAATCGATTTGACTGACAGATACATGATGACTGTAATAACGACAAAAGCAATGGCGCTGTAGAGCAAAATACTTTGGGTCGATCGTTCTTCTGCCTCAAACTGTCCGCCGTATTGGATGAAGTAACCCACCGGAAGTTGCACTTGCTGTTTTACCTTGGTCTGAATTTCCTGCACAACCGATCGCAGATCGCGGCGGCTCACATTGGCAGACACCACCAGTAGCCGCGAAACGTTTTCCCGATTAATGGTGTTTGGTCCTGTCGCCTCTCGAATTTGCGCTACCTGTACTAAGGGAATTTTTTGCCCACTGGGGGTATCTATTAATAGGTTAGCGATCGTGGTAGCCTGATTGCGGGCTTCTGGTTTTAGCCAAACGACCAGATCAAATGTCTGCTGTTGCTCTAGCACCTGGGACACAACCTGTCCATTTAAAGCCGTTTGAATGGTTTGAGCCAGTTCTCCTACCGTCAAACCGTAGCGACTGGCAGCTGCCCGGTCAAAAACAATTTGCAGTTGGGGCACAGGAACTTGCAGTTCTGGCTGTAAATCGACAATGCCGTTGATGGATTGCATCGCCGCTGTGACTTCTTCACCTAAGTGACGCAGTTCGGCTAGATCGGGACCAAAGATTTTGACTGCGATCGCACTACGGACTCCCGACAACACCTCATCCATCCGGTGAGAAATGAAGCCGCCAATATTAGGGGCTACCCCAGGTAATTTGGCAAACTCCTGCCGTAGTTTTTCGATACTCCCGCTGCGATCGCTCATGCCAGCTTCACTCAATTCCACATCCAAATGGGCACCGTTGACCCCAGCTGCATCCGCATCTCCCGGTGCTCGTCCAGACCGCAATTGTACATGCTGGAAGCGCTTGTCCGGTTTGAGCGCATCCTGCATCGCTAATCCCACTGAGTTGGTCGATTCTAGTGATACTCCGGGATACAACATGACCGCATTGACCAGCGATCGCTCCTGAAACTCGGGCAAAAAGATGCGTCCAAACGCGGGCACAATGATCAGAACCGCAACTAGCATGGCAGTAGATGCCATTAACACCACGCCAGAACGCCGCATAGAGAAATTTAGCCAGGGTAGATAAAGCCGTTTGAAGCAACGGGCTACCCAAGGTTCAGTTTCCGGCAGATGACCGTGAGGTAACAGAATTGCACATAAGGCTGGAGTCACCGTGAGTGCAGTCAAACTGGAGGCAACCACGGCTGCCATGTAGCCTAACCCCATTGGAATAAAGATACTGCCTTCCACTCCGCTCAGTGCAAAGATGGGGGAGAATACGACGATCGTAATCACGGTTGCCCCAAATACGGAATCACGTACTTCCTTACAACCGTCGTAGACTACTTCTAGCCAGGGGCGAGGTTGGGCAGAGTGTTTATTTTCCCGCAGAGAACGATAGACATTTTCCGCATCGACAATGGCATCATCTACTGCTGAGCCAATGGCTACCGCCAAGCCACCTAGCGTCATGGTATTTAATCCTTGCCCAATCAAATTGAGCATTGCCACACCAATCAGCAATGACAGCGGTAAAGCGACGAGGCAAATCAACAAGTTACGCCAATTCATTAAAAATGGAATTAGAATCAGTGCCACAATCACACTGCCTTCGATTAATGCCGCTCTGACATTTTCGATCGAGGCATCAATGTAATCTTCCTGGCGAAATGTCACGGTTGTTTTGACATCTTGAGGCAAGCTGGCTTGAATTTCTGCCATAGCCGCTTCAATGGCGCGAGTGACCGTTGGTGTATCCGCCTGTGGTTGTTTGTTAATCAGCACGACGATCGCGGCGTTACCATCCAGACTGCCATCCCCGCGCTTGATCGCAGCGCCAATCTGCACAGTAGCGATATCAGTCAGGCGAATTGGTTTACCATCGCGTACGGTAATTACCGATTGCTGCAAGTCTGCGATCGATTCAATCCGTCCCACTCCCCGAATCAACCGTTCATGATCGGGTGTAATCAAAAATCCACCTGGTGCATTCACATTAGCGGCGGCGACAGCTTCTGTAACCTGTTGCAGCGTGACATTGACAGCTTGTAACTTGGCTGGGTCAACCAACACCTGATACTGCCGAACATCTCCTCCATAGGCAATCACCTGAGCAACGCCTGGAACAGCGAGCAACCGGTTGGTGATCTGCCAATCCACCAGTCGCCGCAATTCCATTAGGGACGTCTGATCTTCTGGTTGCCGGTCCACTTGGGTCTGCCGCGCTTCAATTGTTAACCCATACATCAGCACGGTACTGATGGGTGAGGTAATGGGTGAAAGTTGAGGAGTTGCAACTCCCTCTGGCAACTGGCTCTGGACCTGCTGCAACCGTTCTGTCACTAATTGTCGGGCCCGATAAATCTCAGTATCCCAGTTGAAGATGACTTTAACGACGGATAAGCCAGCCGCAGAGGACGATCGGACTGTTGTAATCCCTGGTGTACCGTTAATCGCGCTTTCAACGGGCAGTGTTACCAGAGATTCTACTTCTTCGGGGGCTAGTCCTGGGGCTTCAGTTTGAATTTCAACTTGAGGGGGAGCGAAGCTAGGAAAAACATCTAATGGCATCTGGCTAACCGTACGGAAAATCCAGAAGGTGAGGATTAAAGTCCCTGAAATTACGAGCCAGCGACGCGCGATCGCCCATTTAATGATGGCATCCAGCATGACTGTTCACTCTAGTGTGGCGGATGAGGAAATTTAGACTCAGCATTGATCTGGTCGTATTTGGATAATCGTTCCGGTAGACCATAGGGCAGGGTTGACTCTACGGCAGCACCCTGAGCAGGACTGGCTAAATCATACTCATGCCCATCTCTTAGTGGGGTGAAGCGCTGACGATGCTGACGGTTAGCCCAGTATATGCC
>VRZD01000066.1 GCA_016743235.1 Pantanalinema sp. GBBB05
AGAATCTGGGCAATGGTATCAATGCTTTGTTGCAGTTGCGCTTGATCTTCTGGGGTCATACGACAGTTGGGACAATAGGCTTCTCTCCTAGCCTAATTTTTCTCCCAAGAAGGTGACACGCACCCTTGTTAGTGTTCTTGTGATAACACTTACTTATTTGCTTCCTTATTTAATGAGTAGCCCAGATAAACCTGGGGGCAGCCATATGTACATAGGGTATGTGAGAGGAATGAATGGCTCCCAACAAGCGTATTACCTAGATCATGGAAAGTTCGCTTCCTCTTTAGAGGACTTAAACCTATCTATAGATCCAGAAGCAAAAAATTACATATTCTTTACTGTGAATTTTCGCCAAGCGGTATTTAACTATGGAATTCCTGCCGGAGCCTACAATTATGAACCGCAACCGAAGACATGGCGCAGAGCGTATATTGGTGGCGTTTTCCTGACGAAAGTACCTGGGACAAATGAACTGACAACTGAAGCCATTATTTGTAGGGCAGAGGTTTCAGGAATTCGAGCCATCGAGCCTCCGATTAATGCTCGAACCTGTGGTTCGAAAACCTCAAAAATTCTTCCCTAATAGGGTAATAAAGGTGTGTGAGCGAGGTTGCGTAGACCAGTTATTCGGTCTCATTGCTAAAGCAAAGATTTGGTTACAGCTAGCTAATTCTGCGTTGCACCGGGCCTCAAATACAACTAGATAAGATTAAAAGGCTTTAGAGCCTGGTGAACTTGATTATTAACCAAATTGATATTCTTAAAAAGCCTTTGGTAAAGTAGCTCCTTTCTAGGAAAAGGGCGATCGTTGCTGTTCTGTGCCAAGCTAATTGCCAAACATCTGAGGACTGGCGATCGCCTGCCCGTTTACTTGCTGCATCTGATGGGTTACGCTACATCAACTCGCAAGCCAAAGTAAGTCAGGACTAATTCCTCGGTGCCCGTGTTGGTAATTTCGTGAGTTTCATTGGGTTCGACAGCGATACAAACTCCGGTATGTAAGGGATAGGAGCGATCGTCAATTTGGATCACCCCAGTTCCCGCTTCCACGAAAAACACTTCACACATATCCCGATGGCTATGGGCAGCTGCCACCTGACCGGGGGCAAACTGGGCTTGAGCAAAGTTAGTCAAATGGGGCAAGTCGCCTAGCCGCAACATGACTTTTTTCTGAATCGCGGGGTTATGAGATACGGGTTCTGTTGGGAGTTGATTGAGTTCAGTGAATTTCATGCCTTCCCCTCGAAATGAATTTGCTCATACTAACGCCATCATCGGTGTCTAAATGGGCGGTCTGGTGATTAGTACGGGGTACCGTCTTTGTGAACGAATTGCCACGCACCTGCTACGAGTAATGCCTGGAGATCATCGTCGGGGTAGTGACCGCTATCCCCTGATGTCCTATCACCCACTTCTAGATACACGACATCTTCTGTTGTTTCATTGATCAGATGATGGGCGTTGCCAGTACCTGCTTTGAAGCCTGCACACATACCAGGAGCGAGGGTGGTTTTGCCAGCGTCTGTATATAGTGTTGGATGTCCCTGCAAGATGTAAATAAACTCATCTTGTTTGGTGTGGGCGTGACGGAGTGCTGAAACGGCATTGGGTGACAAGCGAGTGAGATTAACACCGAAATTGGTCAGACCAAAGAGATCGCCCAAGGGTCGCTTTTCCCGACCTACCATCCGAGCTGCAAAGGGTGCAGGGTAGTTGGAGGGTTTGGTGCGTACAGGGGCTTCTGCAGCGGTGATGGCGATCGGTCTGGGGTCTTGTAGCATGGATATTTCCTCAGGCGAGATAGATGTTTGGAGGTTGGAAAACTGTAATTTCAGTTCCAGCTCAGGGCAATGAAATTAAGCTTCCCAAAGGCAAAAATTTTGTAGGATTCGTCATCAGTAAATTGGCTGAAAATTCTGTGAGGTTGGTTGAATACTTGGGAATCCTAGAAAATAGCCCAGGCAATCATCTGCAAAAGGGCGGCAAGATTCCTTACCTTGAGTACTTTCATGATTGGCATTGGTACGGTTTTGCTGTGGGGGTTATGGTTAGGCTCGCTAGTTGGCGTGGTAAGTTTGATTGTTGCTATGATGCGCGATCGGCGTTCAGCTAAACGCCAAAAGATGATAGCTTGTCCTGCCTCGCGTCCGATCGGAATTAGGATACCGCCTCCCATGCAGTCAGATACCAATTATGGTCTGCATGAGCAGTTGCACAATCGCATATTAATGTTGCTAAATCATGATCAACTAATTGCCAATCAATTAATCAGGAATGTTCAGGTCGCTAACCCTGACCAGTCCAAACAGTGGGTTTTAGAACAGGTTATTGCTGATTTAGAACGCGATCGACGGTGACGATCAAGTAGTATCGTGATTAGCTCGGTCATGACCAGGAGTTTTCGGATGGATGGGCTGCCTGATCTGATATTGATTGTTTTACTGTTTGGTATCGGTTTAGGCATAGTGACTGCATTCGTGGCTGGTTTCTTAACTTACCAGGCTGGTCAAATAAAGGATGCTCAAACAGCTAATCTAATTCTGTTTTTTACCTTGGGTGGTTGGTTTCTGGGGCTGTTAGCAGCATTTGTGGTTCTAATGGTCAGAAACCAATATTCTGCTCATGCTCAAATGTCAGTTGAGTCAACTTTGGTTCAACTCATTAACATTGCCGATTGGATTATTTTGCTTTTACCTTCTTTGGGTGCGATCGTCGGAGCGATCGCCTACTGGCAATTATTTAGAGTTCGCCGTAGATAGAATTGTCTGGTTTGCATGACGGATAAAAATTAGTGAGACTTTGATTAAAATCTCAAGCTGATGCTCATGTGTAATTCGATCGAGTTAAATGGAACAATTTGGCTGAATTTCAAGATTTTCAGTAAGTATGAGGCGACGATCCTATTTAGTCATCTTTGGTGGGGCAATGCTAGCGGTTGGAGCCGTGTTTATTTGGGCAGGCATCCCTCATACCACTTCGGTCATTTGCCAGCGATCGTCAGGGACGCAAATAGAGTGTCAAAAACAGGAAAAGATTTTGTGGTGGATTCCAATCAAAACCATCTCGTTTGAGCGCTTACATTCAGTCCGTTTGGGTAAAGGCGAGAATGCTTACGATGGTACCGTGTACTTCATTCTCTTGAGTGGAAAAACGGGTGAATTTATATTTGGGAATACCTTAGATGAGACTGAGATTCAAGGGGATTTACTCACAGCACAGGAGTTCTATCGAAATAGAGAAATTAAACTGCTGCGGCTAGAGCGCTATGAAGCAGATTGGCTAGCTGTTGCTTTAGGACTACCCATTGCTGCACTGGGAGTTTGGATAATGATTTATCGGCAGGTTTAAAAGTAGCTTATCCACCAAACTCACGGGAACCTTGATACCCAGAAACATCGGCTAAGGCTTCTAATGGGTAGCTGCCGACATAATATTGACCATTGATTTCCCACGTTGGATAAGCTGAAATATTGGCTTGACTACATAAATCAGGTCGGGCATTGGTGCCCCGTGGGTCACATTCAATGTAAGTCAGGTATTGAGCTGCCTGACCAAATTTGTCTTTCTGATGATTGCAACTGGAACACCAATAGGTGCCATACATTTTGGCTCCCACCTTGCGCAAATGCATGGCTAATGCCATTTCAGCCGTTACTGTCGGTGTAGCCGCTACCACAACGGGTTTGGGTGGATTTAAGGCGTTTAGTTGCTCCTGCACAACGGCTGCTTGGGCTTGGTTCCCCTGCTGTTTAAACAGTTGATTCGCCTTGGTCAAATCGGCGATCGCGGATTTTTTATTGCCTAAGGCGGCATACTCATCGGCGCGATTTTGATAGGCTGCCGCAAATTTGGGATTGAGCAGAATAGCGCGATCGTAGTCTTTAATTGCCGCGCGGCGGTTGCCTAAACTGGCATAGGTTAAACCGCGTCCTAAGTAAGCCTCTGACATTTTGGCATCACTTTGAATCGCTTGATTAAACTGCTTCAAGGCGGCTTGGTAATTGCCACTACTTAACTGTTGGACACCTTGATTATTAAAGGCAACCGCTTGAGGATTTTTAGCTTTGGTTGGCTGTGATCCTGTCTGCATCAGTTGAGGGGTGGGTTGACTACTGGCTACAGGTGAAGCGCTCGGGGATAGGGCGGGTGGCGGACTAGCGACAGGAATAGAGCATCCTGTGATTAGCGTCAGGATCGCGATCGCAGTAGTCCGGCGGTGCAGGTTTAGCAAGGGCATAGGTCAAGATGGGGAAGATGGGGCAGGTGAAGCAGGCAAACCGATTTACTTCGGTTGATTTATTATTCCCTGTTCTCATCGGACAACTCCTTTAGAATCGGAAGTGTGAATAACTGTTTCGGGTTGAGCGCTCCCTATGCCACGGATTGTTCTAATTGCTGGATTTGAATCGTTTAACGCTGGTCTGTATCGACAGGCGGCAACTCTGGCACAATCCCGTTGTCCGGCGCTGGATATCCAGATTTTTAGCGATCGAGATTTGGCGGCTAAACCGGATCAAGTGGCAGCGGCATTGCAAGGGGCAGAGGTGTTTTTTGCCAGCCTGTTGTTTGACTATGATCAGGTGCTATGGCTGCGAGAACGGGTACAGCAGATCCCGATTCGCTTGGTGTTTGAGTCGGCGTTGGAACTGATGAGCTTGACGCAGTTGGGCAAATTTGCGATCGGGGATAAGCCGAAAGGGATGCCGAAACCCGTGCAGTTTATTCTCAGCAAGTTTAGTAATGGGCGGGAAGAGGATAAGTTAGCGGGTTATATCAGCTTCCTGAAAACGGGACCGAAGTTACTGAAATTCATTCCGATCGGTAAGGTTCAGGATCTGCGCAACTGGCTGATTATTTACGGCTATTGGAATGCGGGGGGCACGGAGAATGTTGCCGCTTTGTTCTGGACGCTGGCAGAGAAGTATTTGAATTTAGCCGTTGGTGAAATTCCACCGCCGTTAGAAACGCCGAATATTGGCTTGTTACACCCGGATTATGTCGGTTACTTTGAGTCACCACGGGAGTATCTGACCTGGTATCTGGAACGGCAGGATGAGGCAGAACAACTGCCGAGGGTAGGGATTCTGTTGTATCGCAAGCATGTGATTACGAAGCAACCTTATATTCCGCAGTTGATTCGATCGTTTGAGCAGGCGGGAATTGTGCCTGTGCCGATCTTTATTAATGGGGTAGAGGGGCATGTGGCGGTGCGGGATTTGCTGACGACGGAGTATGAGCAAACTCAACGGCTGCGGGGGATTAAGGAAACGCCGTCTTTATCGGAGCAAGCGGTGACGGTGGATGCGATCGTTTCGACGATCGGGTTTCCGTTGGTGGGAGGGCCGGCGGGTTCGATGGAAGCGGGGCGGCAAGTGGAAGTGGCGAAACGGATTCTCACCGCCAAAAATATTCCCTACATTGTGGCGGCACCGTTGTTGATTCAAGATATTCATTCCTGGACGCGCCAGGGTGTCGGCGGATTGCAGAGTGTGGTGTTGTACGCCTTGCCAGAGCTGGATGGGGCGATCGATACGATTCCGTTGGGTGGTTTGGTTGGCGAAGATATTTATCTGGTTCCCGATCGCGTGAAGCGATTAACCGATCGCCTGAAACAGTGGATTGCCTTACGCCGAACTCCTGCCAGCGATCGGAAGATTGCCATTATTCTGTATGGATTTCCGCCGGGATATGGAGCGGTGGGAACGGCAGCGCTATTGAATGTACCGCAATCGCTATTGAAACTGTTGCAAGCGTTGCAGGAGCAGGGTTACACGATCGCCGACTTGCCAGAAGAGGGTGAGGAGTTGCTCGATCGGGTGAAAGCGGCAGATGAAATCAGTAGTTTGCAATTAGTCGGCAGCACTCATGCGGCGACTCCCAGTTTTGTGGCGGGGACAACGGTGAACGTGCGTAAGCTCGAACGTTGGCTGGGTTACTTGCAAACCTCCCGAATTGAAAAATGTTGGAAGTCTCTGACTGAAACGGGAATTAAAACCCTGGACGATCAGTTTTTGTTAGGCGGAGTGCAACTAGGAAATGTCTGGATTGGGGTGCAGCCGCCCTTAGGGGTAGCTGGTGATCCGATGCGGCTGATGTTTGAGCGCGATTTAACCCCCCATCCCCAATACGCCGCCTTCTACAAATGGTTGCAAGAGGACTTTCGGGCACAGGCGATCGTCCACTTTGGGATGCATGGCACCGTGGAATGGTTGCCGGGTTCACCGTTGGGAAATACGGGCTATTCCTGGTCAGATATTTTGCTAGGCAACCTGCCAAATTTATATGTTTATGCTGCCAATAATCCCTCGGAATCGATTTTGGCGAAACGGCGCGGCTATGGCGTACTGATTTCCCACAATGTGCCCCCCTACGGTCGGGCAGGATTGTATAAGGAATTAGTGGCTTTGCGAGATTTGATTGCCGAGTATCGCGAAGATCCGCAGAAGAATGCGATGCTAAAGGATGCGATTTGCAAAAAGATTGTCGATGCCGGAATTAATGCCGACTGTCCGTTGGAGGAAGCGCGGCATTTAGGGATTGAATTCACGCCGGAGAATGCCCGGTTGTTTAGTCAGGATGTGTTCGATCGCTATCTGGTCAAGCTCTACGACTATTTGCAAATTCTGGAGAATCGCCTGTTTTCCTCTGGTTTGCATGTGTTGGGGGCTGTGCCGTCACCGGAGCAACTAACGCAATATTTAGAGGCTTATTTTGGCGATCGCTTGCCCTTAGCGGTGATTGAACCGATCGCGAATGGAGCGGATTTGTCAGCGGCGATTGCAGCTTTGACAACTTATCAGAAGCGGGAAGCTGGGAAATCATCCATTGATCTCGAATTGATGCAGCCCACGATCGAGGAAGCGATCTCGATTCGATCGTTGCTGACGCAAACCACGGATGAGTTAACCAACTTATTGCGGGGATTAAATGGCGAATATATTCCGCCTGCTCCCGGTGGCGACTTGTTGCGGGATGGCATGGGCGTATTGCCGACCGGACGCAATATTCATGCCCTCGATCCCTATCGGATGCCCTCTCCCGCTGCCTATGAACGCGGTCGCGAAATTGCCCGCAAGCTGATTGAGCAACATTTGCAAGAACACCAGAGTTACCCCGAAACGATCGCGGTAATGCTCTGGGGTTTAGATGCGATTAAAACTAAAGGGGAATCGTTAGGAATTCTGCTGGAATTAGTCGGGGCGGAACCTGTGAAAGAAGGCACAGGGCGAATTGTCCGCTACGAATTGAAACCCTTAGCGGAAGTCGGACATCCCCGGATTGATGTGTTGGCAAACCTGTCTGGGATTTTCCGCGATAGCTTTGTCAACATTATTGAATTGCTGGATGACTTATTCCGGCGGGCGGCGGAAGCCGACGAACCAGAGTCGGAAAACTTCATTCGCAAACATGCCCTGAGCTTGAAATCCCAAGGCATTGATAACACGTCAGCCCGACTGTTCTCCAATCCGGCGGGGGATTTTGGTTCATTGGTTAACGATCAAGTCGTCGCTTCCAACTGGGAATCGGGGAACGAATTGGGGCAAACCTGGCAAAGCCGCAATGCCTTCAGTTATGGCAGACAGGATAAAGGACAGGCCCGTCCGGAAGTGCTGAACACGTTACTGAATAGCTGCGATCGCATTGTGCAGGAAATCGACTCGATCGAATATGGCTTGACCGACATTCAGGAATACTATGCGAATACAGGGGGCTTAAAGAAAGCCGCTGAACAGCAACGCGGTCGCAAAGTGACGGCTAACTTTGTCGAAAGCTTTTCGCAGGACACGACTCCCCGCAAACTGGAAGACCTGTTGCGGATGGAATATCGCACGAAGCTGCTCAACCCTAAATGGGCGGAAGCAATGGCAGAGCAGGGATCTGGCGGTGCCTATGAAATCTCCCAACGCATGACAGCGCTCCTTGGTTGGGGTGGCACGGCAGACTTCCAAGATGCCTGGGTGTATGACCAAGCGGCTAGCACTTATGCCCTCGACGCAGAGATGGCAGAAAAGCTTCGTCAATCGAACCCAGAAGCGTTTCGCAATATCATTGGCAGAATGCTAGAGGCGCATGGTCGTGGCTTTTGGAACCCAGATCAGGATACGTTGAGCCAGCTTCGTGAACTATATGATTTAACGGATGAAGACTTGGAAGGGGTCACGGTTTAAGGCTTATCGCAGGAGCCTGGTGACTCTAACATCATATTCTGTGCCTTTCGGGTGTTCGGCTCTCGCTTTGGCGCGGGCCATCCCATCAACTCTGGCTCTAGACTCGGCATCAATCTCGTATCGGGTGGTTTCACTGTGAGAGGCGGTGCTGTCAAAGTATTCCCGGATATCTACCAGGACTTCATAGGTGTGAACCATTGTAGGGGTCTCCTCGTTCAATTTACAAACGACAGGAATTGGCTTTAGTATAAAAACCTCAAGCACCCCTAGTCTGCCCTGACTTACAATTCTTCAGTTCTTGTTAGAAATTGTCACGCAAACTCAATTTGTTGTATTACTCACCAGGTCACGTCTGGCGCAGCATGGTTAGTTACTGCTCTGAAACGATCGCTAACTGCCTTTGACTATCAGGCGAATGAACTAAATTGTTGTGGGTTTGAGCAATTGATCTCAGTGAAATGCCCCTGGCTTGGTATTTTTACTAAAAAAATGGCTGGCGACAGCATTGGATGTCCGTAAATCCCAGGAATTAAACCAGACAATATAGCTTTTGGATGCGCCGATTCTGTTTTGATATGCGCCGATTCTGTTTTGATATGCGTCGATTCTGTTTTGATATGCGTCATTTCTGTTTTGATATGCGTCGATTCTATTTCGATATGTGCCGATTCTGTTTTGATATGCGTCGATTCTGTTTTGATATGCGTCGATTCTGTTTTGATATGCGTCGATTCTGTTTTGATATGCGTCGATTCTGTTTTGATATGCGTTGACTCTATGGTTAACTCCATCGACGGTATCAAAAACCGAATCGGTAGTCTGCCAAATAGCAATTTGGGCATTAATTCAGGAATGCACAGATTTATAGGCGGCTAGGATGAGTAGAATTCAGGCTTGCTGGCACAGATTGACTCCACGATCGCCCCTTTTCTTCTCATGGTGGCAAACTTCTGAGGCGTGATCGCCCCTTTCTCTCTCACAATGGCAACCTTCTGATGTGCGATCGCTTCTTTTTTCCTCAAGACAGCAAACATGCGAGGGGCGATCGCTAAAGCAGACGTAAAGTTACTCATCTGATATCCAAGATCAGGTTGCCTTGTATTTCCCGAAGGATCTGAAATTAGGCGGAAAGATTCTCGCTATGTAGCTTGAGCGGCGTGTTATATAGAAATGATCTAGCTAAACACTCAATTTGGAGTGTTATGCCGAATCATTCTGCCTATCCATCCTAAAATGGGAGCTTATGCGGAAATTTTCCGTCTATTCATTGTTATACTGCTTAGTCCTGGCAGAGAAAACGCTGCAACTTATCTGACAGCGTTTTGAGTCAAGCCAGCATAAAATTACTAATAAGGCAGAACGTTAGACTGTAGGGCGTAAGAGCAACCAATCTGATAAGAGGTTTTAACTGTGGGGCGCAACCGTTTGCGTGAAGTATATGAGATGTATGCGGCAGGTGTAGCTTATGTTGCAGTCAAAACACCAAGCGGAGCAGATTCTATTGGAACAGCGTTCCACATTGGGCAAGGCGTTTTTATCAGTGCTAGGCATGTGTTTGAGGGAAATGAGATCCTTGAAATAGCTACCACTGAGACATCAATAAAGTTTTTAGATGTAGATGAAAGCGAACAAGTAGCAAGGTTCAACATTACTCATTTTCCAGGACAAGGAAAAATAGTAAAAGGACCTTTTTATCATCCTGATCCTAAAATTGATATAGCTGCCGTGGTTATAGAGGGTATCGACGCACCAGTTATACCATTAGGTGACCATCTTGATGATTGGCTTGGAACAGAACTTGTTTTAAGTGAAGTTGTAGTATTGGGATACCCACCAATTCCATTTTCCTGGAAACCCAACTTAATTGCATCTAAAGCGGAAGTGAATGCAATTATTGACAAATATACTGGTGGTCATCCTCACTTCATCTTGTCTGCTATGGCAAGAGGTGGATTTAGTGGAGGTCCTGCCATCACTGATTACGGTTGTACACTTGGGGTTGTAACAGAATCTCTACTGGTTAACCATCAACCGCTTGAGCTTGGTTACATGAGCGTAGTATCTGTAGAACCTATTTACGTCTGTTTATCACACCACAACATAGTTCCTGACCACATCGATAAACAATGGGATGGATTCTGGAATACGGTATCTTCAAACTATACTAATAAAAATGCTCCCCTTGGTTTTCAGCATGTGAGTGTCAGCTTTTATCAAGGACACATGGGTAAGAATATTGAAATATTTTGCTATGATTCTTCGATACTTCAAAAAGCCGTCAACTTGGTAACAAGTGATATAAAACCTGATGAAGTCAGAATTGAAAAGATTCATGACAAGATGATGAAAATTTGGTTTCTCTCTTCAGGAGTCTTAGAAAGCTCCGTTATCTGTAAATATGATGCAGTTAGGAAACTGTTTGAAGATTCAGGATTAGAGCGTTTTCCAAAATCTTCTAACGAGAATAATGCAGTATAACAATTCGGGTGCAGCGGATTGACTGAAGCCGCTTGGGTGAGTTGCAAAGACCCTGACAACCGCTGACCCGCATCGTTGGACTGCTTCATATTCTGGTGGGGACGGTACAGCAGTGTTATCTGTAAGTATCAAAGGTTAATCTACTTTGAGGTTATCTGTGCGGCATTGCTTTAAGGTGTTGGCGAGGCGATTCCCTCCAAGACGGCAAAGCCGAACGCACAAATAGGGATTACGGCATAAAATCAGGGCATGGTCTCATTCAACAGATATGCTAAAAACGCTTTGGGCTACGGTTCGGCAAGGGAAAATTGAGCTGCTGAAATCAGCAGAACTCCCAGAAGGGGTAAGAGTGCTGGTAACAGTTTTACCTGACGATGAGGCTGAATTTTGGCTACAGGCAAGCCAAACATCCCTTGATGCCGTCTGGGACAATGCTGAGGATGATGTGTATGCCCAGCTACTCCAAGCATAACGTGATTCTAGTGCGCTATCCCTTCTCGGATTTGTCGAGTTCAAAGGTAAGACCTGCTGTTGTTGTAAGTACAGCGCATCCATCTCAAGACATTCTCATTACTCCTCTGACAAGCAAAACAAGCTCATTACTGGCAGGAGAGTTTGTGTTGTCTGAGTGGGCAGCAGCAGGATTGAACGTAGAAACCGCCGTCAAAAGAGGCGTGTACACAGTGCATGAAAGTTTGGTAATCAAAGTGATTGGTCAGTTGGCTAAGGACGATGCCGACCAACTTGAGTAATCCTTGCGAGGATGGCTAGGTTTGTAAAATATTCCAGCAGCTACAGCCCAACATTGCGTTGGTGCAGACAGTACAAAGGTCAAAGGTTATCGGTGGGTGTTCGGTGTTATCTGCCGCCGCACAACTTCGATGTTATGCCGCTCGTTCTCGGTTGAGGCATAGCCGAAAGATTATTTTTCAGCAGTCAAGGTTAGATGACGCGATATGGCTGACTAGAGGGCTTTCCGGGTTCATAGAGACAACAGCACTCTAAAATAGATAAAAGAGTTGCTGGGAAAGGGCTGATGACCTTATACGAGATACAAAATCAGGCATTGCAATTGCCGATTGGCGATCGCTGGCGTTTAGTCCAGTTGTTGTTGAGTTCAATTCAACAGGAAACGCTGGTACTTAGTCCTCCTCCAACAACCGTGAATTCTTTTGCGGAGCTTAATCCTTGGACTCAAAGCCTAATTGGAGTTGTTCAGTTAGCTACAGAAGAGCCTACAGAATCCTATGTGGATTATCTGGAGGAGAAGTACAGTTGAGGCGGGTATTATTTGATAGTGATGTTTTGCTTGATGTTCTAGCTCAACGACAGCCGTTTGTTGTTGCTTCCGCACAGGCATTAAACACAGTGACACAAGCACAAGTGCAGGGGTATGTGTCCGGTCATGCTGTGACTAATATTTTCGGCGTTGCTGAATAGAAATATGATTCATTGAGGGACAGGTACGTCACCAAATTTGAGATAGTGCAGTAGCAATCGAATTGAGTGCTTCAGCATCTCTACGGATTTGGAATAGCACAACGTCTTGCGATGCAACCGAGCCAGATAGTGCCGCAAGCGTGTGTTTTCTCCCTCCACTCGCGTCATGTAGGTCTTGCTCACAATTTGGTCTCCGTCTGGAATGAACCCCGGATAAACAGACCAACCATCCGTGACATAAAAATAGCATTGCCAAGTCGAAATGATCGCCCACAAGGGTCGAAAGGTCTGGGCACTATGGTCGCCTACAACCCACCCTAAAATCCCTGTTCGGAAGTGGTCAACGGCAGTCCAGAGCCAGATTTTGTTTTTTTGGAGCCAACAAAGGTCTCCAGTTCATCCAACTCACCCACTTCAGGTGGAACATCTGGGTCGTACGCATCGGGTAATCATTCACCGATTTGGTTGACCCAAGTCATGACCGTGGTATGGTGAACGCCTTTGACTCGTTCAATGCCGCGAAATCCCATACCGTTGACATACATTTTGAGGCATTCACGTTTGAATTCATCGGAATACGGAGAAGGTGGGTCATAGGTCTCAATAAATTGACGACGACAGGCTTTACAGAGGTAGTTTTGTTTACCTCTTTGCTTGCCATTCTTACTGATACTGGTTGAGCCACATTCAGGACATTGCATCGGTCTCACCCTGATTTCATATTCTCATTATGCAACGCCATATTTTCTACATTTTGCGCCGCCAAGTTGGCAGCGAAGCAGCACACGAGCTTTTATCAAGGCTATTACAGCATCTTCAAGTCGCCAATGTGACCGATGAGGTTATTAGGGCTGCGCTGCAAAGTTCGATGACGGATTTTGAAGATGCTGTGACTAGCGAAGCTGCGAATGCCGCAGGTTTAGAAGTAATTGTGACTCGAAATACACCCGATTTTGTGGGTTCTGTAATCCCCGCAGTATTACCAGAAGAGCTTCTGGCAATGCCGTTAGAGTAAGAGTTGTAGACGCTGCATAACAATCACGCTGAACCGGAACGTTCAATGTACTTGGTTGAGTTGCAAAAGTTATTTGCGTCCGGTGAGCGTGAGCGTTACTCCTCCTAAATTTCATCAGAATACCCCTGAAAACTGCTTTGTTGGCAATTGGTATCATCAGGCTAACGTGAGCTTTTGCCTGAGTTGAGTTTGAGTATTTCCAACTTTGAAGAATCTGCTGATGTGGGTCAAAATGGTGAGGTAGGGGTTTTTGATCGCACCTAAATTATGGCTATGAGACCTGATTCTGGTTGGGATTTATTAGTTAAGTACTTACGCCAAGTAGAGGCAGGTGAAACTCTGATTATCGTTAGATTTGCTCAGCCGATCGCTGAACTCAGACCTATTGCCAGCAATAAGTAATTGCGACCATTTGGTTTATATTCAGACGAGTTTACCGTTCCAGAGGATTTCGATTCTCCTTTACCAGAAGCTCTTCTCAATGCATTTGAGGGCAGAGGCAAGGTTTTAGCAAACGATTGGGCTTTTATGAGTAGAGTTTTTCAACTAATCATTGTATCTATATGGCTATTAGGTTCGTCCTATATCTATTTGGAAATCTGGCTTGTTAATAGCTTTTCACCAAAGCTACTTGTTGATAGTATGTCGCCCCAACAGATTAAAGAATCTGCCGTATGGATAGAAATCTACAAGACACTTGCTCCAGTTTGGGAATTCGATAAATTTATTATTCCGATCTGGTTAGTAGTGGCAGTTACACTAACATTGATTGGTAATCAATTTAGAAGTAAAGACAAAGGGCAATAATTACGATCACCCCTCGCAGCAGAAATCACGATCGTCATAGGTTCATTGATCTGAAAACCAACAACTTCTAGATTACGCTCCTCATCACCATCAAGAAAGCTTGCTTCTCCATCGATCGCATTCATCTAATAGCAAGTTAAGTTCTGCCGCCACTTGCCACGGATTTCGCCCTTTGAATGGTGCTGCAATGACGGCTTCGTAAGGATTTCTCCCCGTTTGTTTAACCGCCGCGATCGCGGTTTTGGGAGCAAGCCCCCGTCCAGCCACCAGCCAAGCGGCTAAAACATGCCCCGTGCGCCCAATTCCGCCAGAGCAATGAACCACCGCCTTTTGATTATCCTGATTCGCAGTGGCTAAGAACGGCAAAATTTGGTGGATGAGAACGTCGGGGGTGGCAAGGTGGAAATCCTCGATCGGAGTCCAACAGACGCGATCGCGTCCAAAGGTGTTTCGGTAAACATCAAGTAGATTGGTATAGAGAGTCAGTTGAGAGGCAGGCAGCAAACAGCAAACCCGCTTGATGCCCCGATTCTGCATCAATGCAATCCATTCAGTGACTTGCTCATGACGATATCCGGGACGAGCCGCGCCAAACACGATCGGTTCATTCTCCGCAGCGGCAGCAAATTTATACATAGTGAATGTATGGAGTTGTTCAACGATCGATTTTGACGCTTAAATTTTCATATAGCTAGATTGATGACTCAAATAACTATTGCAGTTGTGTCAAAGTTGCTGTTGGTTACAGATCTCGATAACACTTTAGTTGGAGACGATGACGCTCTCAATCGTCTGAACGCTTGGTTTAAGGAACATCGCCAAACCTACGATTCAAAATTAGTTTATGCCACTGGGCGATCGCTGAAGTCCTATCAGCGGTTATTGACTCACACCTCGCTGCTAGAACCTGATGGATTGATTGCCTCAGTGGGGACTGAAATTTATTACCCAGGTAATCAATTAGATCAAGCCTGGTCTAATCCATCTTCTGGCTGGGATCGAGCCAGGATTGCCGCCATTGCTCAACAGTTTTCCCAACTGATTCCTCAACCTGAAACTGAACAACGTCCCTTCAAATTGAGTTTTGCTCTCACCCCGGAAAACAGCTTGATTTTGTCAGAACTGCAAGCCCAACTGATTGCTGAAGGGATGGAGGCTGAGATCATTTACAGCAATGACCATGACCTTGATATTGTGCGATGTAAAGCGAATAAGGGAAGTGCCCTGACCTACATCTGCTCAAGACTCGGATTCACAGCCGAACAAACGATCGTTTGTGGGGATTCTGGCAATGACATTTCTCTATTTACAGCCAACACACGTGGCATCATTGTGGGGAATGCTCGAAAAGAATTGCGGCAATGGCATCAGGCTCATCTTGAGGGCGATCGGTATTTAGCTCAAGCCCAGTATGCTGCTGGCATTATGGAAGGACTAACCTATTTTGGGATTATGCATCAATAGTAGTCATGTAGCAGCTCAATACTCCGGTGAGGCTTCGTCAACACTTGGCTTCTCTAGTATCAAGTTTGTTATTTAGTGCTTCGCCAAAAGTTGCGATCGCCCCTTCCTTCTCCACTATGGTAAAACTCTGAGGCGCGATCTCTGAGGTAGATGGCAGCATGACAAGTTGTAACTGGCGGATAAAAAGCATACGCTCTATTTATTAATCTATAACTAACAACGGTTAAGTTGGTGATATATGATTGCTGTTGGTATAAATTATGTGAGTATTATTTTTGGGTGGCTACAAATTTTGGGTGCTGTAGTATACTTTGCCATGTTCGCTATCAAGTTGCGAAGGAGTACTGATATAGCCCTTCGCATTTTCCAGCTAATTTTTGCACCTTTAATTTTGTTTCTAATTGGAGGTATATTAATTATCTTTGGATGGCGACTAGATCCCACTATGCAGTTTCGAGAAGTCTTGGTAAATGTGCTAATTATCTACCTTATCCTTTTGAATGTGAAACGCTCAAAGCACGAAATTAGCAGAGAATAGTTGCTCAATGCTGTTACTGTACCAATTAGTTCCGCAACACGCTGTAATTTCACTAAAATATAGGCTAGCTCCTCAAATAGCTTATGACACTAACCCTTAACCTATCACCAGAGTTAGAGCAGTATCTTTTGCAAGAGGCTAACCAGAATGGGCTTTCTGTAGAGGCGTTGGCATTACAGCTTTTGACAAGTTCTATCTTGCTGAAGCAAAAGCAAACTGAAGCAGTCAACTTACTTCAGTCTTGGATTGATGATGATGAGGATGAAGGGGAACAGCAGGAAACAGGTCAGTATTTAGTTCAGGCTTTAGATGACGATCGCTTATCTGAGCGCAGACTATTTCCTGCTGAACTGAAAGGTATATCTTGGTGAGTCGAGTCATCCTATTAGATACAGGACCGCTTGGTCTAGTGACTAATCCAAAGCTGTCTGCCGAGAGCCTAGCTTGTGCCCAATGGCTCCAGGCTCATGTTAGCTCAAGTAACCGTGTAATTATTCCAGAGATTGCCGACTACGAGGTTCGACGCGAACTCTTACGGGCGAATAAGGTCAAAGGGCTTGCCCGTTTAGATGAGCTATCCAAGTTGCTTGAGTATTTACCAATTACAACAAACTCAATGCGCCAAGCCGCACAACTTTGGGCACAAGCTCGCCAGCAAGGACAACCAACAGCGGGTGACAAAACAATTGATGGTGATATGATTCTGGTGGCTCAAGCTATAACTCTAGCCATTCCAACAGTTGTTATTGCAACAACAAATGTGGGTCACTTGTCTAAATTTATAGCAGCAGAACTGTGGCAAAATATTACCTCCAGTTGATCGCTGTGAGAATTCACTTTATTTAGAATTTAGTAGCTTATGGGGCGATCGATTAGCTGCGGGCTAAAAATTCGACTTTGGGAATTAAGGGATCTTGGACAATGCCAATGCCGCTAAAGTCCCAGCGTTTGAGTAAGCTTTCCAGTTGGCTCATAGGAATGGATTCCACGGCAAAGCGATCGGTGGTTCCGCCCCCATGCGTATTCAAATAACTCAAAGCATCAAAGTGTTCTTGAAATAATAATAAATAGCCTTGTTTGGGTGGTTGGCGATCGCTTGCAGTCGCATCGCGATCGTCAAGTCGAGCCGCTAAATAACTGCCATCGGCTCTCGAACGCACTAAATAATAGACTTGCGAATACATTACGCATCCCCTAACTTAATGCGTGGATCAACCGCTTTCAGTAATAGATCAGCCAGCAAATTGCCAATGATTAACATCGTGGCTCCAATCATTAGGCTAGCCATCACCAGATATAAATCCTGTGCCTGCATGGCTTGCAGAATTAATCGTCCCAGCCCAGGCCAGTTAAAGAAATACTCGGTAATAAATGCCCCACTTAACAGGCTGGCAAACTCAAACCCTAATAGAGTAATTAAGGGGTTCACGGCATTCCTCAGGGCATGAACATAGATCACTTTATTTTCTGGCAACCCCTTCGCCCGTGCGGTTTGGATGTAGTCCTGCCGCAACACATCCAGCAATTGTCCCCGTGTAATCCGTTGCAGTCCGGCAAAGCCAGTAATGCTAAGAGCCAAAGTCGGCAAAATCATGTGCCAAACAATATCGACGACTTTTCCGATCGGGGTCAGATCCTCATGATTAATGCTAGTCATATCCCCAACTGGGAATAGTGGCGTGGTATTTTGCGCCACAATTAGTAACACCAATGCGGCGATAAAGCTAGGAAAACCCTGACCGATATAACTGATCACCCGCAAAACTCGATCGCTGAGTTTGTTCTGATTCACCGCTCCAATAATGCCTAACGGCAGAGCGATCGCCCAGGTGACAACTAGCGAGGAGAATGCCAGTAACAGGGTAGCTGGTACCCGTTCCCACAGGAGTGAACTCACCGATCGGTTATAGACAAAACTTGTGCCAAAATTACCCTGAAGAATTTGTCCGAGCCACCGGCTATATTGTCCAGTCCAGCACACAGGGGTCGATAGCCCTTCCGGTAAATGCCATTTCTGCACCCCCTGTACCGCCCAGGTACAATCCAAGCCGAATTGTTGCTGGAGTTGTTTAATTCGTTCAGGAGAAATTTTAGGATTTTCCCGCAAGGTATCGATGTAGTCTCCGGGTGCCAGTTGAATAATCACAAAGCACAGGATCGATGCGAGAAACAGAGTTAATAGCCCCTGCAACAGTCGCTTGAGAATATAAGCAAAGGTGTCACTGGTGAGAAAAGAACCCAGAGCATCGATCGTGGACTCTAACCGGGTGCGGGCGGAGGGTGACATAGCGGTGGCACGACTGAGGAATCGGTAATCTAGTAACTTAATGACTATCCTAGTATTGCACCAGGGTTACGATCGGGACGTCCGGTAAATATTGGCGACCCTGGAGTTCCAACAATTCAATCACGAAGGCAAACCCAACTAAGTTCCCCCCGGCTTGTTCCACCAGCTTGGCGGTCGCGGCAGCCGTGCCTCCAGTCGCAATCAAGTCATCCACAATCAAGACCTTGCAACCGGGAGGAATTAGCGCATCCTGGTGGACTTCCAGGCGATCGGAGCCATATTCCAACTCATATTCCACACTATGAACCGCACCGGGTAGTTTCCCTGGTTTCCGCACTGGAATAAACCCTAACCCCATGTGATACGCCAGAGCTGTACCAAAAATGAAGCCCCGCGATTCCATACCAATAATGCAGTCGGGTGCTAGATCAGCACACTTTTCTGCCAGCGTATCGATCGTGTAGCGGAGTCCTTGGGCATCCCGTAACAGCGTCGTGATATCGCGGAATAAAATTCCGGGCTTAGGAAAATCGGGAATCTCGCGGATCAGGGCTTTAATGTCCATCGCAGGTCTACAAACTCATGATTTAAAGGATCAAGGCTAAGAGTAGCATCTGTTGAGCGATCGCAGTGTTCAGCCCCGCCAATTCTCCGGGAAGTTCGATAAAATCATCGGCATGGCGGCATCGCTAAATTGGGGTAACGTAGTAACTTGCCGTGAATTTGACCAAGCCAATGTATAGCTTTCCCCGGAATCGAGGATGTGAGATGGGTAATGGGTGAGAAACATTTGCTGAAACTGTCTGGAAAGTGGATCGCCGCTTTAATTGTGCTGGCACTGGGAGTGACTGGCTTTAGCATTTTTCTTGCCTTGCGTCCGCCCACCTCTGAGTCGAACCAATCCTCATCGGCAGACTCTACCCCCCCGCCACCCTCTACCGGCAACGATAAAATTACGGCATTGGGTCGGCTAGAGCCAGGTGGTGAAGTGTTTTGTGTCTCCCCGCCCTCCTCTGCCGGATTTAGTAGTGTGATTCGGCGGTGGTTAGTGAAGGAAGGCGATCGGGTGAAACAAAATCAAGTGATCGCGGTGATGGATACCTACGATCGCCTGTATGCAGCCGGGTTGGAAGCGGAAGCCAGGGTGCGAGAGGCTCAAACCCGATTGGCACAAGTCCGAGTTGGCGAAGCCAAGCAAGGGGATGTGAATGCGCAACAGGCAGCGATTCAAGCGCGCCAAGCTCAAATTGGGGTAAAAGAAGCTGAAATTAATCGCTGGGCTGCCGAGGTAGAGATTGCAAAGCGTGATTATCAACGTTACGAAAGTCTCTATAAAAGTGGGGCAATTTCCCTATCGGATCTAGATCAACGACGGCTGGCATTAGCGACCGCGTCTGAAACCCTGAAGCAAGCTCAAAAAGAATTGGAACAGTCAGTCCGGGAGTTTCAACAATCGCAGCAAGTTCGCAGTGGCTTAGTCGAAGTGCGTCCAGTTGATCTCCAGCAGGCAGAAGCACAGGTGCAAGTGGAACTGGCGAATTTGCAGAAAGCGAAAGCTGACATGGAAACGGCGGCAGTGCGATCGCCAATTAACGGGCAAGTGCTGAAAGTTTATGCCAAGGAAGGCGAACAAGCGGGTAGTGCTCAGTCAGCTGGGGGCAGTAGTAGTCAAAGCTGTAGTGGCATTGCGGAACTGGGACGCACGGATCAAATGTATGCCGTGGCTGAGGTGGCTGAAGGGGATGTGGGGAGAGTGCGAGTGGGTCAACAAGCTACGGTCACTAGCACTAGCCCAGTGAATCCTCCGTTTACGGGAACCCTGGTTGGCACTGTGGAGCAGGTGGGATTACAGATTCGCAAAAATGATGTGCTGAATACGGATCCAGTGCAGGATACCGATACGCGGGTTGTGGAAGTGAAGGTGCGCCTGAGTGATAGCCAGCCCGTAGCAAAACTGACTAATCTGAAAGTTTTGGTGAATATTGAGCCTTAGAGCATGTTTGCGATTCCCCTAGCCTGGTTACAACTAAAACGTGAAAAAGTCCGCTTGTTAGTGGCGCTGGCAGGCATTGGCTTTGCTGTGATTTTGATGTTTATCCAATTTGGCTTTCAAGATGCGTTGTTTGATAGTGCAGTCAGCTTGCATCGCAATATTGAAGGGGATATTTTTCTGATTAGTCCGCAATCAACCGCTCTGATCGCCATGGAGCAGTTTCCCCAACGGCGGCTGTATCAATCGCTGGGTGTCAGTGGCGTGGAATCTGTTAGCCCCCTATATCTAGGGTTTGCCACCTGGAGAAATCCCACGAATCGCAAAACTCGGCAAATTCTGGTGATTGGTTTTGAACCAGATAATCCGATTTTTAATCAGACGATCGTCTCGAATCTAGCTCCTATTCGTTTACCCGACACCGTGTTATTCGATCGAGCCTCGCGCGAAGAATTCGGACCGATCGGAGAGTTATTTGACCAGCAGAAAGTCGTGACGACGGAACTGAGTGGACGGCGAGTGACGGTGGGTGGACTATTTAAGCTAGGGGCATCGTTTGGCGCGGATGGCAACCTGATTACTAGCGATATCAACTTTTTACGCCTATTTGGTCAGCGGAAAATTGGTCAGCTGGATGTGGGCGTGATTCGATTACAGCCGGGAGCCGATCGCGAACAAGTCTTAAAACGACTAGAAGCCACCCTCCAAGAATCGACGAAGGATGTGCGAGTTCTGTCTAAAGAGGGCTTTGTCGAGTTTGAGCGCAGTTATTGGGCAAGTAGTACGGCGATCGGATTTATTTTTACCTTAGGAGCCGCGATCGGGTTTGTGGTTGGCACGGTGATTGTGTATCAGATTCTCTATACCGACGTTTCCGATCACCTGGCAGAATACGCCACCCTCAAGGCTATGGGCTATCGCAATCTTTACTTGCTGTCCGTAGTCTTTCAAGAAGCCTTTATTCTAGCCATCATGGGCTATATTCCGGGGTTGCTGTTCTCCACGGGGCTATATAACCTCACACGTAATGCCACTTCATTACCGATTTATATGACCACACAACGTAGCCTGATGGTCTTTTGCCTGACCGTCATTATGTGTATGATGTCCGGCGCGATCGCGGTGCGTCGGGTGCAGGATGCCGATCCAGCAGACATTTTCTAGCTTGACCTGCTAATTTCCTGTATTGTTCAGAAAAAGATAGTGGGAGTTAACAGGCTCAATGGGTTGGTCTGAATTAGGGCTGAAGCGGTGGCGATCAGAGATTAAATGGTTCAGCAATCCGCAATATTTGGTCTATTTCAAATGCTTGGCGCTCATGGTGGCGATCGTAATTTCCCTCTGCATTGCCACTCAAACCACCTTCAATGCTCATCCTGACGAATTCATTCATGTTGATGCCTTTCGCTACTTTCAAGGCAGATGGTTTCCGCCCGAAGTTGGCTCCGATCAAGTGGCTTACAGTAGCTATGGTAATAGCCGAGTTTATGCTCAAGAATTAGTCTACATTTTGTATGGCAATCTAGCCAATTTGGGTAAAACCGTCTTAGGAATTCAGCCAAATTACCTGACCTATCGTCTGTTTAATGTCGGCTTATTTGGCATTACCTTATCCAGCTTATTGTTTGCCAAGCTTAAAAACTTTCGGCTTGATTGGTTGGGGTATGCGATATTATGTACGCCTCAGATCTACTATTTGTATTCCTATGCTAATTCTGATGCCTGGGCATTATCAGTTAGTCTTTTTCTGTTTATCATTGCAGTCAAAATTTATCAGCAATCTGTCGAAAATTCGACGGTAAAAGATTTTTTGCTCCTGGGTATATTAACAGGGCTATTGTTAGTTGCCAAGAAAAATTTTTATTTGGGCTTATTCCTGCCCTATAGCTTAATTGGATTTAGCACCATTCACTGGCTAACCAAGATACGCTTCCAGTGGGTTCAGCTTCAACGATGTTTACTTCCCCTATTCGCTTGGTTGATCTCAGCCTGCTTAATCATGGCACCGTTGCAAATTATTTATCCACTGAGTCAGGGCGATTTTCAAGCTAAAATTCTGCAAACTCAGGAAGCCAAAGCGAAGGCTGAATATAAACCAAGTAATGCTACATTCAAATATTTGCGGATGGGCGAAAAGGGATACTCCTATTGGGATATTGCCTTTCGCAAACGCTGGTTGAAATTCTCTACTCGCAGCTTCTGGGGCTTGTATGGTTACATGAACTTGCGCAATCCCCATTGGGTTTACGATGTGGTGTTTTATTGCACGATCGGGTTGCTCAGCCTCACCGGATTAACCCTAGTGCAAACTCAAGCTTGGCAAGATTTATTCTTAGCTATTTGTTTACCGATCTCAGTGGTAGTGATTGGGTTAAATGTGTTTGTTTCCTTGCATCACTCCCTCACGGTTGATCTACAAGCACAAGGGCGCTATTTGTTTCCCAGTTTTATTCCGGTAGCGCTTTGGTTAACAGGAGCGACTGCTCCAGATCGCTATCCCGCTAAAGCGATTCGCCGCCTAATTTTTATCATTTTATACGGCTTAACGCTCTGTAGCTTGATCTTTGTCTGTCTGCCCCGACTAAGCATCGGCTAAGATCAAGGTCAGTCTCGCTAGCACGTTAATCTATGTCGCAGGAACCCGTAATCGCTATCGATCGTGTGAATCACTACTTTGGCAGCGGTCGATTACGCAAACAAATTCTGTTTGACATTACTGCCGAGATTCAGCCGGGGGAAATCGTGATTATGATGGGTCCCTCCGGCTCTGGCAAAACGACCTTACTAACCTTGATCGGAGCGCTGCGATCGACTCAGGAAGGTAGTATGCGAGTTTTGGGGCAGGAATTAAATCATGCCGATCACGGTTTACTCGTCCCCCTGCGTCGCAATATTGGCTATATTTTTCAGGCGCATAATCTGCTCAATTCCCTCACCGCGCGGCAGAATGTCCAAATGTCGTTGGAGTTGCACAGTGAAGTTTCGGAACGAGAGGCCCGCCGCTTGTCGGAAGAAATGTTGGAGGCGGTAGGGCTACGCGACTGGGCAGGCTATTATCCCCATGAGCTATCGGGTGGGCAGAAGCAACGGGTGGCGATCGCGCGAGCCTTAGCCAGCCATCCTAAAATTGTGCTAGCCGATGAACCGACCGCTGCCCTGGATAAGCAATCGGGGCGGGATGTGGTCGAGATTATGCAACGGTTAGCGAAACAACGGGGATCCGCGATTCTGTTAGTGACCCACGACAACCGGATTTTGGATGTCGCCGATCGCATTATTTATATGGAAGATGGACGGTTATCAGCCTTAGAAACCGCACCAATTTAAAGGTCGATCAAGTTAAACAAGCTAATCTAGGTTAGAGAGTAGCAGTTTGGTATCCATCAATTCCTAGGTTTTAGAGCGATATGATTACTCGAATTTACCTGGAAGTGACTTCAATTTGTAATTACAAGTGTGCCTACTGCCCTCATCCCATCATGAGTAGAAATAAAGCTCATATGTCATGGGAGTTAGCCTGTGAAGCCCTTAAACAAATTCAAGCAGATCAGATTGGTCAACATATTTATTTGAACTACTTAGGAGAACCACTGCTATATCCAAAATTGTTTGAATTGATTGAGTTCGCTGATACATTAAATTTGACTACTCATATTATTACTAATGGTAGTCTATTAACCGAAGGCAATATCAATAAAATTAAAAATAGCGCCTTACAAGATATTAAAATCTCCTATGAAACTCCGGATGAAGAGACGTTTAAGCTCCGGGGAACCTCTCACTTTACGTCGCCACAAATTCTAGCGCAAGTTCTTAATACGATCGCCGTCCTAAAAGATACTGGTAAAACGATCGGGATTGTATTTATGACTACTATTCCTGGGCAGAAGCGAGGGATTGAGAATATTGAAATTATTTCTTCAATGCCACAACTTCAAGCTGAAGTTGAGAAAATCACTGATTTAATTGCTACGATTACACCTGTTAAACAGTTACAAGAGATTAAAACAGATTTGGACGCGATCGACTGGCACTGGTGGAATCCAGTCATTTGGCTAAATCAGCAAATCTATTTAGAAATTCGTCCTACCCTCAACTGGGGTAACACAATGACCCAGCAAACAATCATCCCTACAACCACTGGATATTGTGATGCTTTAAAAGAAAAAATGGGAATTTTGGTCAATGGAGATGTGGTGATTTGTTGCATTGACTATGAAGGTGAACAAGTCATTGGTAATATCCAACAGCAACCTTTATCACATATCCTCAATTCTGAATTAGCTCAAAAAATTCGACGTGATTTTGCTAATCACATTGTCTCTCTCAAAAAATGCCAGTATTGTTTAGGCGCTGTGGTCCCTAACTAACTTCATTGATGGAAATTTAACCAATTATTGTGTAGGGTTTTTAGCTACCTCTACCTTCACTCAAAAACTCTTGAATTACCACTAGGGCTGTGTCATTTCCAGGTTGCCAATGAATCGGTTGGTAGTTTGCTGCGATCGCGTGTCGTAAGGTGTCACGGAAAGCATCGTAACCATCTTGGACTAGAGCTAGGTGTAAATTGGGATTTAGTTTCACTGCCATTTCAGCGGTTTGTAGTTGATTACCTGCTCGGAATTTTTCGGCACTGACAGGCACAACGATACCTCTTTTGCCCAAAGCGATTAATTCACTTAATAAATTTCTCCCTGCTCGCCCAATCACTAAATCTGCCTGAATAATATCAGTTGAATTATCAACTGGATCTGCTACTAACGTTAACTCCGTTTGAGGACTAGGGATAGTTTTTAACGTCTGATAAATTTCCCGATCGGCACAGTATAGGGT
>VRZD01000004.1 GCA_016743235.1 Pantanalinema sp. GBBB05
AGCTAGACGCTAGACTGGCCAAAAGCTAAGTAGTTTTAATTGTTCTGTGGGTTCCCATCGCTTGCCACAAACCACTGCCTATGTCCGCATTACCAACCAGTCTTGGCAACAGGGCAAGATTGCAGGTGAGGTTCGGGCAAATCAGTTTGAGTGGCAATTTGAGTGGTGCTTCCGCCGCGGCGAATTGTCGGTTGAGCCATCGTTGGGACGCGCTTTAATTAAAGAGCCACTCAATCGATTTCTCGAACAACGCGATTATCAACTTGAACCGGGTAGTGACTATTCCTTTACTATCCGTGGCGAAGTTTAACTACGTCACTAACTGTTCCAAGTAGCGCTCAATCAGTAAAATCGCCACAATATCATCAACTGGACGGGGAATGCTGCGCAGTGCCTGGGGAATTAACTGATACAGACCTTTCGGTGGAAACATTTGCCAATAGCGATCGCGGGCTTCCAAACTGCTATTCCGTTCATTTACCAGAATTATGCGCAAGGGGTCGGGTAATTCACTTAATTTCCGCTTCCAGTCTCTAGAGGTTGTCTGATCCCCCATAACTAACAGCGAAATGGGATAACGCTGTCGCAAGGTTTCAATCGTAGCGATCGCGTTATCAGTAGTCACAACCTGATGATAGAGCAGCGTTCGATCAACCCCCATCACCGCCAGACCACACTTATAGCGTCCAGGGTCAAACCCCAAAATTACCGGCTGATCCGCAGTAGAGGCAGCGTTACTGTGCATGAAATTCCAAATTGAGTTGCTCAAAACCAGACAACACCCAGGCTAAATGATGCCAGGTGCTTGCCTTCAGAATCGCTATAGGTGTTATGATAGCAACCCTAACCAAAGCCAGAGGTCCTTCCTCACCGGAAAAACCTCTTAGCTTGGCTAAATGCTAAAGCTTGTCAAACTTGGAAGAGCGCTAAATTAGGAATTACCGATCGAACTGCGCGAGGCGCCCATTGGATTGCGACCACCACCCCCTTCCCGAGGTTTTGCCTTATTCACCTTGAGTTCGCGACCCAACCACTCGGCACCGTCTAGCTCAGAGATTGCCAGATCTTCCTTATCTTCTTCTTCCATATCCACGAAAGCAAATCCCCGCTTGCGACCGGTCTCTCGATCGGTAGGAAGACTTACGCGGCTGACCTTTCCATACTCAGAAAAAACCTCCCGGATATCCTCTTCACTTGCCTGAAAGGATAGGTTACCAATATAGATAGTCACACTTCTCTCCAAACCAACTGTGGGGGGCAATTCCGACAAGAACCCGCGATATGAGGATTTGTTGATTGCGAAGTCTGGTGCGGAACATTTAGATGAACGCTATTATAGCCGATTCCAATGAAAAAACAGCATAACAGCGTGAATATGTCTACCGCCTAGTGGGTTGATATCGCTCCATACCCAGTGAGCCATGGCATATTTTCAGGCAAACCGAACGTTGTACCAGGCGATCAAGATTCATCCCAAGTGGCAATATGGTGCGATCGCTCTATCGCGCTTCTGGAACTGGGCGTTTTTTTGATCATACTGAGCACCTTTGTCCATCGATCACCCAAGCGGTTTATGATCAAAGGGATTTCCAGGTGTGAACGGATAACCTCCAGGGCAAGATGGCATGGATACCAAAGCTTTCAAACGATCGCTCAATAGCTCTGAAAACTATCACCGTAAAGGGTTTGGTCACGAAGCCGATGTAGCAGGGCAGATGGAGTCTGAATATCAGAGTGACCTGATTCAGCAGATTCGCGAGCATAACTTCACCCTACAACGGGGTCAGGCGACGATTCGGTTAGCCCAGGCATTTGGGTTCTGTTGGGGTGTAGAACGGGCAGTGGCGATGGCATATGAAACTCGCCAGCATTTTCCCCAAGAGCGGATCTGGATTACGAATGAAATTATTCACAACCCTTCAGTGAATCAACGCCTGCGGGAAATGGCGGTCGATTTTATCCCAATGGCGAATGGGCAAAAAGATTTTTCTGGAGTGACACCGGGAGATGTGGTAATTCTGCCGGCCTTTGGTGCCAGTGTGCAGGAAATGCAATTACTCAACGATCGCAATTGTACGATCGTCGATACCACTTGTCCCTGGGTTTCCAAAGTTTGGAATACCGTCGAAAAACACAAAAAGAGCCGCTATACCTCGATTATTCACGGCAAATATAATCACGAAGAAACGATCGCGACCAGTTCATTCGCAGGGACTTACCTGATTGTTTTAAACCTCAAAGAAGCGGAATACGTTGCCAACTACATCCTAAATGGCGGCGATCGCGATGAGTTTATGAGCAAATTTAGCCGCTCCTGTTCTGAAGGCTTTGATCCCGAGCGGGACCTAGAGCGGATTGGGATTGCCAACCAAACCACCATGCTGAAAGGAGAAACCGAGCAGATCGGGAAATTACTGGAGCATACAATGATGCGGAAGTATGGTCCCGATCAACTCAATCAGCACTTCCTCAGCTTTAATACCATTTGTGATGCGACGCAGGAACGCCAAGACGCCATGTTTGATTTGGTCAAAGACCCGATCGATCTCATGGTGGTAATTGGGGGCTACAACTCCTCCAACACAACTCACTTACAAGAGATTGCGATCGAACGGGGTATTCCCTCCTATCACATTGATAGTGCCGATCGCATTGGTCCTGGAAACCGCATTCAGCACAAACCGCTCCATCGCGATTTAGAACTGGCTGAGCCTTGGCTCCCTGATGGGCATGTCACGATCGGTATTACCTCCGGTGCCTCTACTCCCGATAAGGTAGTTGAGGATGTACTGGAGAAAATTTTCGCCCTCAAAGCGGCAGTGAGTGTGGGATAGAGAGGGGGAGATAGGGAGATAGAGGTTTAGCTTCCTCACCCTCCTCACCTCCCTATCTCTGACTCAGGCATTGACAATATAGGGAGAATTAATCGCGACTGCTCGTCCAGCTTGGACCAAGGCTTGATAGACCGTAGCAGCAACTTCGGCACGGGTGGCATCCCGATTGGGATTCAGCTGGCTGACGTTCGGGTAGTTCACCACCATATCGCGTTGAGTCGCCGCAGCAATTTGGTTCTGGGCATATTGGGGAATGTTGGTGCGATCGTCATAGGCATTCAGAACAGTAGTATTGCCCGCCGGATAGCCCAAACCGCTGACCAGGGAAACAAAAATTTGTAGCCTTAATACGTTTTGAGCAGGTTGGAAAGTGCCATCTGGGAAGCCAGAAATGAAGCCCGCCCGATAGGCACGATCGATAAAGCTTTTTGCCCAAAAATCGCTCGGAACATCCGAGAAGGTAACCGCCTCTCGCTTGGGGACTGGGTTAAAGGCACCCACAATTAAGGAGGCGTACTGTGCCCGATTCATTGGCAGATCTGGTTTAAAGCTGCCATCTGGGAAGCCACCGATTAGGTTTTGAGCTGCTAACCCGGAGATAAACGCTTCTGCCCAATGCCCTTGAATATCTGTAAAAGCTGCCGTGGACAGATTGGGATTAACAATATAAGGCGAGGAGATTGCCGGAGCCTGGTTGAGTGCAACTAAAGATTGATAGACCATTGCCACCATTTCTGCCCTGGTGCAATCTCGCATAGGTTCTAATTGCCGCACATTGGGATAGTTGACTACCATCCGTTGTTGGGTAGCGGTAGCCACACGATCGGTGGCATAACTGGGGATTTGAGCCCGATCGGTGTAGATGGTTAGCACCGCTGGAGTTCCCCCGGTTAGTCCTAAGCCACTGACTAAGGAGACGACCGCCTGCACACGGGTCAAGTTTTGGTCGGGACGGAATGATCCATCTGGAAATCCAGTGATAAACCCCATTTGGTTGGCTTCTCGAATAAACGGAAACGCCCAAAACGTCTGAGGCACATCGCTAAAGGTTGCCACAGGTTGTTTAGCAGGTAGGTTAAATGCATTCGAAATGACTGCCGCATATTGAGCGCGGGTAATTGGAGCTTCTGGCTTAAACGTACCATCCGGGAAGCCACTCACCAAATTCCGGCTGACTAAAGCCTGAATAAACGGGGCTGCCCAGTGTCCGGCAGTATCGGTAAAGCCACCCGGTCCTGGGGAACCCGTAGGAGTGGGAGTAGGCGTAGGAGTCGGGGTCGAGGTTGAAGTTGGGGTAGGAGTAGGGACTTCTCCACCAACCAAATCCACCGCTCCGCGAATTTTGGCAGGATTCACCTGGTTACCGACCGAGATGATGGTCAATGCCGTGTTGTTGTTAATATCGTACTCGGTGTTATCTCGAAAGATGTTACCCGCTGGCTCTTGGGCTTTGCCGAGATCCGGTAATGCTCGCTCGATCGTTACTAAGCCTTCACTCGAATTACGCTCAATAATATTGTTTCGCAGCACCGGACGAGCTTCCTGCGTCAAAACTAATCCAGAGCGGTTCTCTACAAACCGGTTATCCGTGAGTAAAGGGGCAGCACTATCACTAATGGCCATGCCAAATCCCGTTTTCTGGCACAGATTTCGCCGCCACTCCCCTTTGGCATTCCGCACCACACTAAAACCATTGGCATCATTCTGAACTGCCACACAATCTAACACCGAAGGCGTGGCAGTCCCCGTAGCAAATATCCCTTCTCGCTTGCAAGCAGTAAACGTACAGTTGGCAATCGTGGGATTGGTCGATTCAATCCAAACGCCTGTACCTCTCGTATCTGGATTAGTGACCGTTACCCCTCGCAACTTAGAATTGTTCTCCATCCGGAAGGTAATATTCTGTCGCGCAAAGGTGGGGCTAATGTACTGTCCACTTCCCTGGACCAAAATGCCATTACCCTTAGTAGATTCATTCCCTTGCACGGTGACTCCAGCCGGGATGACGATCGGAAATACCTCACCATTAGCGGTGCTGTAAGTCCCCGCTGATAACTGCACAGCGTCACCTGATTTAGCTTGTTGTAAAGCCCGGGTCAGACTCTTCAGGGGTGCAGTTTGGCTACCATTAGCACTATCACTGCCAGTAGCTGGATTGACATAAAGCATAACTGAGGAAGCTCCTACGAACGTTAGGGTGTGGGCTGGGGTTAACTCACTTGACGATTATGCCTACTACTTGCAATCTGGAGCTTTCATGTTGCATTTGGTAACAGGAGCAAACAGGGAGAAGAACAGCAAGAAGGGTAAGTAGATGAAGATGAGGAGAGTGGATTGATGGGGAGAGCTACGATGAATGACCTGCACTTGTCTACAATGAAGTGACAATCAATGGCAGACATTGGTGCTTCTCGCCCCTTACCTCCTTCTAGCTTTTCATCCGCTTTCAAATCAAATGCTTATCCTCGTTCTGGTAGCAAATTTATTGATTGGCTTGACTTGTCTGTTTGTCGCTTGGCAAGTCTGGCAGCTGCGGCGCAGTCTGGCACAGGTGACTCATACTTTGCTGTATGTCGAAGAGGCTGTGCATGGGGTGCTATATGGAGCACCAGGAGCAATTGTGATTGCTAAACGGGGCACTCACCAACTCCGCAAAAACTATCGCCAGCTTGAGGGACAGTTACAACGAATGCAGCAGGTGATGGGACTGTTGAGTATGGGACAGTTTCTGTGGCAGCGTCGGAGTGTCCGGTTACGGCGATCGCGAGTGACTCGTTAGAGCGATGCTAAGGGTCAGGTGCAGCGATCGGCATCTAGACCAGAATTCAGATCAGTTCTCGGCATCCTCCTAACTCATACCAGAGGTGAGTTGATGTTGGGGTAGATTAGATTAGGTGGAACGGGGTTCAGAACTATGCAAAGGATAAAGCTCAACAATGGCAAATAATCGTTCTGGAGCATTTTTAGGTGGATTGCTGTTAGGTGCAGCGGTAGGCAGCATCACCGGCATCCTGATTGCGCCTCGTCCGGGTCGAGAAACTCGCCAACTGCTAAAAAAGTCTGCTGATGCTTTACCCGAACTGGCAGAAGACTTATCTACCAGTGTGCAGCTCCAGGCAGATCGCCTCTCTGAAACAGCATTGCGGAATTGGGACAGTACATTAGTGCGGCTGAAGGAGGCGATCGCAGCTGGTTTAGAAGCAACCCAACGGGAACAACAAACCGTAGAAACTACCGTGACTGATCTTTCGTCCAGTACCAGTCCCTCAATGCGTGATCCTTTGCTGTAGGCAACCCTACTGTGACCGAACCTCTTTTTTGGCTAGTTTTATCACTTCTGTTCGTCACTATTAGCTTGACGGTAGTGCTGATCGTCGCCATTCCGACTCTATTAGAGTTGGGGCGAGCTGCCCGTAGCGCTGAAAAATTGTTTGAAACTCTCCGCCGTGAATTTCCCCCTACCCTGGAAGCGATCCGGCTAACGGGGATGGAAATTAGTGATTTGACCGACGATGTCAGCCAGGGAGTGCAAAGTGCTAACCAAGTTGTGCAACAGGTTGATCAAAGTTTAAGTGGGGTACGGCAACAAGCCCGCAAAGTCCAGCTGGGTACACGCAATGTCATGACTGGAATCAAAGCGGCCTGGAAAACCTTTACCAAACCGCAGCCATCGGTCAGCCCTCGTAGATCGGTCGATCGTTTACCTCCCGGTCGGTTAGATGCAGAGATTGAGCCTTTACGAGAGCCACCAAATTCGCATCGGGTCCTGGATGGTTTACCGTATCCTCAGGACACTAGTATTTCAGCAAATCAGACTGCCGTTGAACCTAATGAAATCTCCTTACGATCGCAAGCGGCTGCCAAATCAGCCTCAGAACTTGATCCCCGCTATTTACCGAGTGACCGAGGAGACAATGCTGCGATCGATACCCCGTTAGAAGAAGATTCTTACTGGGAACGCTGATAGCGGTCAACGAGGGATTTGAGAGCCACGGCTACATCTTGACAGACAGACGACCAGTGATTGTAGCGAGACTGACGAAACAATTGGGCACTGGGATACCAGGGGCTATCCTGCCGCTGTAAAAGCCAACGCCAATCTGGGGCAGCAGATAGCAACAGCCATACAGGCTTGCCCATTGCCCCAGCCAGATGTGCGACTGAAGTATCCACCGAAATCACCAAATCTAGCTGCGCGATCGCTGCTGCTGTATCCGCGAAATCCTGCAAGTGAGAACTGAGATCTTGGATCGGCAATTGATCCGTCAGTTCGTGACGGTGTTCACCGATTTGCAAACTATAGAATGCCACATGGGGGATCTGGACAATTGGTAGAAGTTCTTTGATCGAACAGGAGCGCTGGCGATCGTGAGAATGCTTAGGATCACCGCCCCAGACTAAACCAACCTTCAGCGTACTAGATGGACAAGGGGGCAGCGGGAAGCGATCATCTGGTGGTAACAGATAGGGGATTGTCGCCGGAATTGACGTTAAGGTGGTCGAAAAAATGTGCGGCAAGCTGAGCACCGAAGCTTGCACCGCAAATTCTGGTAGTGGTTCGCCCAGTGCGATGACTTGTTTGACCCCTGGTAAGGTTTGAAATAATCGGACTAAGGGTGGCTGACACTCAATAATCACCTGCCCACCCCGCTGGAGCACCAATGGGACGTAACGAATAAATTGCATCGTATCGCCCAATCCCGAACCAGCTTCGGCATAAAGCAAAATCGGTTGTCCTGACAGGGGTGATCCATCCCAAGCAGGTTGGGAGAACGATCGCGGGGTAGATGCCATCCCTAATCGCCACTGATCATACTCAGCAAACCCCCGCTGCAAATCGCCAGAAATGAGAAGGGCACGAATCCGGCTGCCGCGTAGTTTGACGTGCTGCGGAAATTGCCCGATCGCCCGGTCATATAACGCGATGGCAGCGGCAATATTTCCTTGATCCTGTAGCGCATCACCCAGATCGCGATAGGCAGCCGGATGATTGGGGCTGAGTTGCAAAGCCGTTTGATAGTGGGCGATCGCTTGAGCTAGGTCGCCCCGTTCCTTATAGGCATGACCAAGATTACTATGTGCCTCTGGTAGGTTGGGCTGAAGCTGGATTGCTGTTTGGTAACGCCCGATCGCCGCCGTTAAATTCCCCTGTTGCTGCAACGTAGTGCCCAAATTGATCAGGGCATGGGGATTGTCTGGCTGTAAGCGCAGTGCCGCATGATAGTGCTCGATCGCGGTAGTGAGCTTGCCCTGTTGCTGCCATGCAGCGCCCAGATTGATATGCGCATCGACAAAATTAGGCTGGACAACTAGTGCCCTTTGATACCAGGCGATCGCATTGGTCACCTGTCCAGTTTGCTGGGCTACTAATCCTAATAAATATAGAACATTTGGCTGTTCTGGCTGTTGTTGTAACACTTGACGATACAGTTGCTCCGCCGCGACCAATTGTCCAGCCTGATGCAGTTGGATCGCCGTTGCTAGAGTTGCCGCGATCGTAGACATGAGCCAACCCTAAATTCCATGACTTTTACCAATTACCCAATGTCGCCGGAAAAAGCGAGATAAGGCAGATTCCTCCAGAGTCAGACAAATTGGGCGACCGTGCGGGCAGGTACGGGGGTTACGGGTGCGTTGCCATTGATCCAGTAAAGTCTGCATTTCATTCAGAGATAGGGGAGTACCATTCCGAATAGCACTTCGACAGGCTGTAGCGACTTGGGCTGTCTGCAAATCCCCCCCTAAACTCAGTTCAATCAGCGCTTCGGCACAATCATGGCGGGCGGCTAAAGGGGCAGGAGCCGATCGCACAGCCCAAACCTGCTCGCCAAACGGTTCAATTTCGCTCCCCAAGCGCTGAAGCTGCTCTACTTGCGCCGCCGTTAATTGATTTAGGATCACGAATGGTTCTAGTGGTACCATCTGCCAGCGATCGCACAACTGCTCATACAATACCCGCTCATGGGCAATATGTTGTTCAATCAACCACACCCCACTCGGATGTTCCGCCAAAATATACATATTGTGAACTTGAGCGATCGCTCGGATCACACTTAAACCCGCCATTTCAGCCTGCGGAGTTAACCCCGGCTGCTCCAACTCTCCTGGATTGCTAGCCACATAATACGGGCCTTCCGCTTCAGCCGCTTTTAATAGCTGACCAATGCGAGTGGAATAGAGGCTATCCGGTACGCTTGTGGCATTTAGCCGGAGCGCTTGTTCGATCGCTTGAGTAATCTGCTGTTGCCAACGTTCTAGATGATGGAGGTAAACTTCAGACTTAGCTGGAGTCCGGTTCCAATCAATCTGCTCTGGGGGAACCCGCAAATGGACTAAGCAAACTGGATAACGATCGCGAGGGAGCATTCTGCGAAACGCACTCAAAATGGTCTGTTCCAGCTCTAGTAACTGCACAAAGCGCCCATTCACAGCCACCTTGACCCAATCCGGACGATAGCGATGACAGCGATCGGGTAGCCCCAGCAGCAGATAGGAAGGTGAGGGGGATGAGGAAGATGAAGAAGGTAAGGTAGTCTGAACCGTAATTCCTCCCTCATCTCTCCTATCCTCGCTATCTTCCCCATCCCCAGACTCTCCCCACTCTACTTCTGCCAAATCACCAATCTGCACATCTCGCAGCATTTGGGGCACGATTTGTCGAGCTGTTTGACCGGGAAAAAGTTGGAACCAGTCCCGATCGTTATGCTGCACCTGCCAGGTGACATGAGGATGACAAAGGGCAAGGTGATAAATCGTACTTTGAATCGCCCGTAATTGTTGAGGCATAGGGGGTAAACCTTGCCGCCGCGCTTCCCAGGTAGCAAATAACTGATCAGCCGTGACGATCGTGCCAGCAGAAATTGCGGCTGGTTTGCTCTGGATTGCCTGCCCCTGAGCATCATACGTGCAGTGCCAGCCCATGTCTTCTAGCCGCGATCGACTGGCAATCTCTAGCTGAGCTAACTGTGCCAAACTATGCAGAGCTTCGCCCCGAAATCCCAGGCTAGTAATGCGCCAGAGATCATCACAGGTGCGAATTTTACTGGTGCTATGCGGCGTTGCAGCTTGCTGCAAGTTTTCCAGATTCATGCCGATGCCATTATCGGCTACTCTCACACGCCAGCGATCGCTCCAAACTGAAATCACGAGGCGATTAGCGGCAGCATCCAACGCGTTTTCTACCAACTCCCGCACCGCCGCCGCTAGAGAATCAATCACTTCTCCAGCGGCAATTAAATGGATCACTTCAGTGGGTAGCGGTTGAATACCAGTCATAGGCTGCAAAAGTCTGCCCAAGCTAAAAGCAGAAGGTGATAGAGAGGCGAACACCTTCATTCTGGCGTTTGACGGCTCGATCCAGAGCCACGATCGCCAATAATCTCAAAAATATTTGAGAGGCTCTTTCAACTTGGCACAGATACAGCATATACTGGGAAATCTGGCTAGAATTTTTTGAGAAATTCCGAGGAAGTTCAATGTCGCGATATAGAGGTCCGCGCCTCCGAGTTGTACGTCGTTTAGGCGACCTGCCTGGTTTGACCCGCAAGTCTGCCCGCCGGGCATATCCCCCTGGTCAACACGGTCAGGCCCGCAAAAAGCGCTCTGAGTACGCGGTGCGTCTGGAAGAAAAACAAAAGCTCCGGTTCAATTATGGTTTAAGTGAGCGGCAACTACTCCGTTATGTACGGAAAGCTCGTCGTGCCGCTGGTTCTACTGGACAAGTGTTGTTGCAACTGCTGGAAATGCGGTTGGATAACACCGTGTTCCGTATGGGTATGGCTCCCACGATTCCGGCTGCCCGTCAGCTTGTCAATCATGGTCATGTGACGGTCAATGGTCGCGTGGTAGACATCCCTAGCTATCAGTGTCGTGCTGGCGAAACCATCGCCGTGCGGGATACTGAGCGCTCGCGGAAATTGGTCGAAACCAATTTGCAATATCCTGGTTTAGCAAACCTCCCCAGCCATTTAGAGTTTGATAAGTCCAAAATGGTGGGCAAGGTCAATGGAGTGATCGATCGTGAATGGGTGGCACTCCAGATTAACGAACTTCTGGTGGTTGAATACTATTCTCGGCAGGCGTAATTCTCCACAATTACGTGCCTTTACCGCGGCATTTTATCAAGTTAAGAAGCCTTCTGATCCTGTCAATCAGAAGGCTTTTTATTGTGATGGGAGGCGACTCCAGCCCATTATTTTTACGTCCACCCCATCTGCCTCACCTTCCCTATCCTGCTCATCGCCTTTAGTGGACGATCGGCTCGGGATTCACCGCAAACGTTAATACCGTTTCATCCACGCCTTTCAACTTAAAGGGACTACGCTTCGTAATTTCCTCTTCCTCTAAATAATCAGCCACTGCCGCTGAAACCAAGATCATGTCTGGGTCAGCTAATTGTTGAATTCGCGAGGCAATATTGACACTCGGACCGATCGCGGTGTAGTCCGAGCGCTCATCTGAACCAAACATACCGACTACGGCTGTGCCCTGATGGATGCCACAGCGAAATTGCACTTGCCCAATGCCCTGTTCCTGCCAGCGTTGGTTCAGTTGATCTAAGGAGCGGCGCATTTGCCGAGCGGCTGCCACTGCCCGCCGCACCTGCTCATTAGGCGTCAGTTCTTCGGGTGCTCCAAATAATGCCAGAATGGCATCGCCCATAAATTTGTCCACTGTCCCGCCGTTATCAAAGACCGCTCGGGTCATCAAAGCTAAATATTCATTCAACACTTCTGCGACTTTGCGCGATCGCAAGGTATTTGAAAGTTGGGTAAACCCAACAATATCGCTAAACAATACGGTCATTAATCGGGGTTCTGGGCGTAAATCCAACAACAGCTCCCCTTTGGCGGCCCGCTGCACCATTGAAGGTGGCAGGAATCGCTTCAGGACCGATTCAGTCAGGTAAGTGTTTAATTCGGCAACTCGCTGTTCATTCGCCTTTAGAGCCAGCAAATTACGGACTTCTGCCAAAAGTTCGCGATCGTTAAACGGTTTAGACAAATAGGCATCCGCACCGCGCTCCGCCCCTTCAATTCGCGTATCCTCGTCTACCTTGGCCGTTAATAGGACGATCGGGGTGCCCTTCAGGTCTTCGTCTTCCCGAATCATTCGGATTAAATCCAGCCCAGATACTAAAGGCATCATTAAATCTGTGACAATCAGATACGGTCGCAGAGCCTGAGCCATTTGATAACCTTCTGCGCCATTCCGCGCCATCCAGGTTTGATACCCCTGCTCTCGTAGAATGCCGGAAACGTAGCTGCGGAGATCGGGATTATCATCCACAATCAGAATCCGGGGCATCGAAGTATCTGTATGAGGTAGCAAGGTATGAACGGGCTGGGCTTCTGGGGTATGGGCAGTGTCCTGTGCCTCTGCGGTCTGAGACTCCATATCGACATCTGCTAGTTCAATCGCAGCCCGACTGGGTTGGATTTCTGCTTGCACATCAATCACCTGTTGAGGTGGCAAATGAGCAAATCCAGCTTGTAGCCAGATCGTGAAGGTTGATCCCTGCCCATAGGCAGAATCTACAGCCACTTGTCCTCCATGCAGTTCCACCAATTCTTTAACTAGCGCTAACCCGAGACCGCTGCCCTCATAGCTGCGGTTGGCTGAACCCTCTGCCTGTCGGAAGCGCTCAAACAAATGGGGAATTTGGTCAGGACGAATCCCAATACCGGTGTCGATCACTTTCAACACACAATGATTTCCAGCTGGTTGCAAGCTCACGGTAATACTGCCACCCGCTGGAGTAAACTTCATCGCATTTGACAACAAGTTATAAAGAACCTTGTCAAATTTCTCCAGATCTAAATAAACCGCCGGACAGGGTTCCAGATGAGTGCTCAGCATAATCCCTTTCCGTTCACAGTAAAGCCGGAAGGAGTCTACAGTTTGGGTGACAAAATCAACTAGATCACAGGGACGGAAACTGGGTTGCATTCGTCCCGCATCTAAACGTTGCAGATCGAGCAATTGATTCACTAACCGCAACAAGCGGCGGGAACTGCGTAAAGCGATCACTGATTGTTCATAACTCAAGCCTTGTCGCTGGTTAACAGCAGATTCTAGGGGACCGATCGTCAGCGTTAGCGGTGTCCGAAACTCATGGGAAATATTTTGGAAAAATTCGGTCTTCTGGCGATCGAGTTCGAGCAACTGTTCGGCTTGTTGCCGGGTCTTCTGGTAAAGGCGAGCTTGCTGGACGGCGATCGCCGCCTGAGCTGCCACGGCTTGGGCAAGCCCAATTTCAGACAATTGCCAGCGACGGGGTTGGAAATTTTGCCGTAAGGAAATGCTACCAATGATCTGTCCATCCGACAGCAAAGGCACAACCAGCAGCGATCGGGTCGAATACTGAAACGGATGCTCCGTAATATTCATCTCTGGATAGTGTTCCAGATCATTGAGAATTACTGGCTGTTTCGTCAGCATTAATTGCTTCAGAACCGGATTACCCGCAATTGGCAAAATCGATTGGGGTAACCCCCGTGACAGTTCTACCGGAGGCATTGTTGGGGAGGCAGTAGTGTCTGATAATCCAACCTTGGTAGTTTGGTGAGGCGATTGCGTGGCATCATGCAGCCCCACACACTGCACAAACTCATCCCCCTCCGTCCATAACGACAGCACACACCCATCCGCATGGAGAGCCTGTCCAAGTTGTTGTGTGATCGCCGCAAAAATTTCTTGCGGATCAAGGCTAGAGCGAATCGCCGTTGTAATCGCATTAATTAGCGATTCTCGCTTCGCTAGAGCTTGCAATTGCTCATAGGCGCGGGCCTGCGACAGAGCCAGAGCCGCTTGGCTGGCAACCATACTCAGCAGTTGCACCTCATCATCCTGCCAGGGACGGGGTTGCCCACATTGATGCAACGCTAGAACAGCTAAAATTTCTTGCTGATATTGCAACGGGACTAAAAGACTGGCATGAATTCCTAGTTGTTGATAAGCCTGGCGGCGTTGCTGAACCTTGGCATCCTCCCCTTGCAAGCGAGCATCGGTATCAGTCTCTTGCAAGACTTGAATCTCCTCAGTTGCCCACACTGTTTGTGCCAGCATGGTTTTCAAAGAAGCCAGATGACCATTACTAGCCTCAGATTCAGCTGTTGGCGGATGGCTGTGCTCGATACCTGAGACTGAAACAGTGGCTCCATTGCCTAACCCATAGGATTCCTGACCACCTAAGTAGGGATAACAATCCTCTACCCGACTGTCTTGCATGGGGCAGACAATACAATAGCTGACCTCGAAAATGTGACCAACAGATTCCCCGATCGTCTCCAAAATTTGCCGATAACTTAAGGCCCGCCGGATTGAGTTGGTTACAGCATTCAAGAGGGACTCTTGCCGCAGCGATCGCCGCAACTCTTGGGTTCTCGCTTTCAGCACATTATGGGTATCCACAGCTTGCCGCACAACCGCCTTGAGTTCCTCATCATCCCAAGGCTTGGTGACATACTTAAATACCTTGCCCGAGTTGATGGCTTCGACTAAATCTTCGACATCAGTGTAACCAGTCAAAATAATCCGAATAATGTCGGGATATTGAGTTGCCGTTAAACTGAGAAATTCTGTGCCACTCATCAAAGGCATCCGTTGGTCGGAGATAATTACGGCAACATCTCCTTCCTTTGCCAGGATATCTAATGCTGTGGGACCATTCTCTGCCCTTAAAACCTTAAATTCCCGATGAAAAGTGCGGTAGAGCAAGTCAAGATTATCTGGTTCATCATCCACTACCAGAAGTTTTGGCTTGCTACTTAGTTGGACTTTCATGAACCGCGCTCCTGCTACAAGGGCAGTCGGATAAACAATCTTCCAGTGGTGCAGGACAGCATAAACATAGATATTTCACGCCTAACACCTCCAACATTGGAGCATAGTCTATGGGTCTGTGCGCCTTCGCGTCCCCTCTTCATATCACTATCGCACTTCAAGAACAGTGCAGCCATGCTCAGTAGTACACCCCAATGCGACTGAACTTGATCCCCCAAGCAACTGCTTTCAAGCCAACTCGCACCTGCTTGATTGTAGGCAAAAACGTTACAAACTAAGGTGGGCAGAAACCAGACCCAGATTTTAGTAGCAATGATAAAAGAAAAAATAGAAGCTGCAATATTCAATCGACAAAACCACAATCCTAATAGATCAATCCTCTTGATCAGATTGCCCAAATTCAGGCATTTGTTAACCTCATTAGCGGAACGATCGAGAGAAAAAATTAGTGAATCAGATCGGTCATAATCGTAGATACTTAATTCTAATCACTGTGAGGATCCAAAACGCGCGATCGATGTAGTTCATCCGCTCGGAGCATTTTTAGCCATGCGCTGCCCTTTCTGCCAGCATACAGACAATCGGGTTCTTGAATCACGTTCAGCAGAAGCGGGGCAAAGTGTCCGTCGCCGCCGGGAATGCCTCAAATGTGGGCGACGGTTCACCACGTATGAACGGATCGAGTTTGTGCCCATTACAGTGATTAAGCGGGACGGTGAACGCGAATCCTTCGATCGCTATAAGCTGCTACGCGGCATTGTTCGGGCTTGCGAGAAAACGAATGTTCCCTCGGTTCATGTGGAAACCCTCGTCGATGAGATTGAGGCTGAACTGCAGCAACGGGCAGTCCGAGAAGTTAACAGTAGCGAGATTGGTGAGTTGGTGTTGCAACGGTTACGCGAGTTAAGCGAAGTCGCTTATATCCGGTTTGCTTCAGTGTACCGCCAATTCCAGGGAATCAGAGATTTCGTCGATACCCTCAATCATTTACAAAATTCTACAGCCCCAACTCCAGAGGATGAACTGCATCAGGGGCATCCCGTGATCGAGCATGCCATGATGGACTCTGATCCAATGGTGTCCGCCTCTTCACAATAGCAATCGATCGGTCCTGCCAGTCGAGATCCAGATTTTCATTGCAAACACTTATGTCTGTGCCACAGACTTGAGGTAATATAGATCTTCCGAGCTATCGATTGCTTTAGGTCTGATCTCCTACAATCAAGATTGGAGGAGTGTGGGTGTAGCGGCACAGTATTTAGTGTGCGTGTACATCGACAGGAGGAACATTAACGGAGCTAATTACCAGGAAACGATTCGCATGGTCAATCAGGACACTTTAACGACAGACGTTGGTTTTACACACGAAGATTTTGCCGCCCTACTAGATAAGTACGACTACCACTTTAGCCCTGGTGATGTTGTCGCTGGAACCGTGTTCAGTCTGGAACCAAGGGGTGCTCTGATTGACATAGGCGCGAAAACGGCTGCGTACATCCCCATCCAGGAAATGTCAATCAACCGAATTGATGCCCCTGAGGAAGTGTTGCAGTCCAATGAAACCCGTGAGTTCTTCATCCTTGCTGATGAGAACGAAGATGGACAATTAACCCTGTCTATCCGCCGCATTGAGTATATGCGGGCATGGGAGCGGGTGCGCCAACTCCAAGCAGAAGATGCGACTGTTCGCTCGATCGTGTTTGCGACTAACCGAGGTGGCGCACTAGTCCGGATTGAAGGGCTACGCGGGTTTATTCCCGGTTCTCACATCAGTACTCGTAAACCCAAAGAAGAACTCGTCGGCGAAGAATTGCCTTTGAAGTTTCTCGAAGTAGACGAGGAGCGGAACCGCCTTGTGCTCAGCCACCGCCGCGCCTTAGTCGAACGGAAGATGAACCGGTTGGAAGTCGGCGAAGTCGTGATCGGAACTGTACGGGGGATCAAACCGTATGGTGCCTTTATCGACATTGGCGGCGTCAGCGGTCTGCTACACATTTCGGAAATCTCCCATGATCATATCGATACCCCTCATAGCGTCTTTAATGTAAATGACGAAGTGAAGGTAATGATTATTGATCTTGATGCAGAGCGGGGACGGATTTCCCTGTCCACGAAGCAGCTAGAGCCAGAACCCGGTGATATGGTGAAAAATCCTCAAGCGGTGTACGACAAAGCGGAGGAAATGGCTGCTAAGTATCGGGAACAAATGCTGGCGAAACAGCGCGGTGAAACTGTCGCCGTAGGCGCTGCCCCTGAGGTTGCTCCAGAAGAACTGGAAGAACTACCACCTGCGATCGAAGAATAGGCTAGCTAACCAGCTTAATGCTTTCACTCAAAGAGGGTTCGCCCTCTTTTTTTATGCCTTTTATGCCGTAATGTCCAATCAACTCACTCTATTGTCAGCAAAGGAGAACCATTGGTCACAATTCAGTGTGGAGCCGTCACTTTTGAGCAGATTCAAGCCGTGATCTTCGACAAAGACGGAACTCTGGCAGATGTGCAGGATTATCTCAGGAATCTAGGACAAAAGCGGGCACGGTTGATTGATGCTCAAATTCCGGGAGTGCAAGATCCCTTATTAATGGCGTTTGGGTTTGAGAGCGATCGCTTGAATCCATATGGATTATTAGCCGTTGGCACTCGACAAGAAAATGAAATTGCCGCAGCGGCTTATGTAGCCGAAACTGGACGAGACTGGATTGCGGCATTGTCATTAGTGCGATCGGCATTTGATGAAGCTGACAAAGTGCTAAAGCGTAAAGCTGACAGCACTCCTTTATTTGAGGGCGTTATCCCAACCTTGCAGACCCTATCCCAAGCTGGAGTGGCAATCGGGATTTTATCCTCGGATACTCTCGCCAATGTCCAGGATTTTATCGATCGCTATGAACTTGGTGCATTCATCCAGTTATCCCAGGGCGCTGTCGATGGCTTGAGTAAGCCAGATCCAGCTGTATTACTACAAGCGAGTCAGAGCTTAGGCATTTCAGCTACCTCAATTCTAGTAGTCGGCGATTCTGCAGCTGATATTGAGATGGCAAAAGCGGCAAAAGCGGCTGGCAGTGTCGGCGTAACTTGGAACCGTCGCCATGTAGGCACATTAGCCATGGCAGACGTTCTAATTTCCCAACTAACAGATATACAAGTTCAACCCTAGATCTAACCTATGCCATCCTGAGAGCGTCATATCAGGAAGTTAGTCATCAGGAACATACAAGATTCCCCTAGCATCAAAGCTTTTACGAGTCATCTCCCTGAGTGACGCCAGCAATGCTATGATGCTGTTCACGCAATGTGATGTTTCTTAGTTGTACTTAAGAGAGGAGCCGCCCTTGTCTCGCCGTTACCTGTTTTCCTCCGAATCTGTTACTGAAGGTCATCCTGATAAGATTTGCGATCAGCTCTCAGATACTATTCTGGATGCACTATTGGCTCAAGATCCGATGAGCCGAGTCGCTGCCGAAGTAGTTGTGAATACGGGTCTAGTGTTGATTACGGGCGAAATCACGTCTAAAGCCCAAATCAACTATATAGATATCGCTAGGCAGAAGATTGCTGAGATCGGTTATACCGGGACAGATAGCGGCTTCTCTGCCAACAGTTGCTCCGTCCTCATTGCCCTTGATGCTCAGTCTCCCGACATTGCTCAGGGTGTGAACGCTGCAAAGGAAACGCGGGAACTGGCAAGCGATGAAGAACTCGATCGCATTGGCGCCGGAGATCAAGGCATCATGTTTGGGTTTGCCTGTAACGAAACCCCAGAATTCATGCCCCTACCGATTTCTTTAGCCCACCGGATCTCGCGAAGATTAGCCGTGGTGCGGAAAACCGGACAACTACCCTACTTGCGTCCAGATGGCAAGACCCAGGTGACAGTCCTGTACGAAGACAATCGACCGATCGGTATTGATACGATTTTGGTATCGACCCAACATGCACCGACAATTGGTGACATTACTGACGAAGCCGCCGTGCAAGCCAAAATCAAAGAAGATTTGTGGAGCTTGGTCGTCTTACCAGTATTTTCTGACCTTACAGTCAAACCAGACCAGAACACCCGTTATCTAGTTAACCCAACCGGTAAGTTTGTAATCGGAGGTCCCCAAGGGGATGCAGGCTTAACCGGTCGCAAGATTATTGTGGATACCTATGGTGGGTATTCTCGTCATGGTGGTGGAGCTTTCTCCGGCAAAGATCCTACAAAAGTCGATCGTAGTGCTGCCTATGCTTGCCGCTATGTGGCAAAAAATATTGTGGCAGCCGGGTTAGCAGATAAGTGTGAAGTGCAACTGAGTTATGCGATCGGGGTTGCCCGTCCAGTCAGTATCATGGTAGATACTTTCGGCACTGGCAAGATTGCTGACGAGCGAATCCTAGAATTAGTCAATCAACACTTTGAATTGCGTCCCGCCGGGATTATTCAAAGCTTTAACTTGCGTCATTTGCCAGCAGATCGAGGTGGTCGCTTCTATCAAGATGTGGCGGCTTACGGTCATATGGGACGGACAGATTTAGAACTGCCTTGGGAGCAGACCGATAAAGTGGCAGTGCTGCAAGAAGCGGCCCAACGATCGCTATCGGCGTCCTTAAGCTAGCCGCGTGTCAGTTCGCCCTAGATTAGGGCATTAAAGTCGTGCAATCCAACAGTCGGGGCAAATTAAGTATTGTCCTGACTGTTGCTTAGATCGCTTGAGCTTGCCTCGCTTACTATCCATTCTTAGGCTCTGATTCTGATTCCAGGTCGGCTAGCACTGTTTCATCCAGGCAACTGACCACACGATTGCGTCCAGATGATTTCGCTCGGAGCAGATTTTGATCTGCCCGTTTTAGCAGGCTAGCACCTTTCATATCATCAGTGCGCTCTAGAGAGGCGGTACCCGCACTGATGGTGATATTTAAATCTAAGCTCTCATCGATCGAGAATGGCTGATCACTAATTAAGCGACATAATCTGCGCGCCACTAGTAACGCTTCTTGTTGATCGGTACTGCTCAGAATAATCACAAATTCCTCGCCACCGTAACGAAATAGCGTGTCCCGAAATCTGAGATTATGGCGTAATCGGCTGGAGATCAGCTGTAGCGTCCGATCGCCGACGGGATGTCCATAGGTATCGTTAATACTTTTAAAGAAATCTACATCTAACATAATCAAGCTCAGAGCTTCATTGCGGGTACGGGCATTTTGCACCTGCCGGGGGAGTTCCCAATCCAGCGCCCGGCGGTTATTCAGTTCCGTGAGGGGATCGGAGAGGGCGATCGCGGACAAAATATCATTCGTGCGCATAAGTTCCCGATGATTCCGCACCATGCGCAGTCCCGCCACAATCTGTGAGCGCAGCAGTCGATTTTGATGAGCGATCGCAGGACTACTTAGGGGTTTACCCTGTGGATCATTCTGAGGCAACCATAGATAGGCATCGGCTCCACTTTCCAACGCCTCAACCCTAGACTCCATCTCCCAATTGCGATCTAACCAGGCTTCCTCCAGCATTTGGGCAGGAATATCCAGCAAAATGCAGTAAATCCAAGCTAACTTAGTTTGCTCCTTGATCTGATGGCAAAGCTCCAAGCTGCCTGGTTGGCTACCTTGGAGAATGATCAAATCTGGCTGTTGTGCCTGCACTAATGGCACAGCCTCACTCGGCTCTGAAGCAACTTCTACCGTGCAATTCACCACAATACGTAGCCGAATCAGAAGTGTGGATAAAAAGTCGTCACCTCCAACCAAGAGAATCGAAGCATCCATTGACGTTTCAGTGGCTCCGTCTGAGCATTTCAGTCGTAACTTCAATAGGGTATAAGGTTTCTACCTGTAGAAACAGATTGGGTCGTAAGGTATTCTTCCCTAAATCTTCAGCTGCTTCCGTGCAAAATCAAAGTCAGCGTAACTAAACATACCCAGATCATCCGTATCTATGCGCAAATATGATTTCTGTTTGGTCCACAACATAGTCGGGTCAGTGAATTTGGTTAAACTACTGCATTAAGCAGAATAGTGCAGTTAACCCTCCAGGATAGGATTAACATCTAGGAGCAACGAATAAATTCTTGACTTGAATGAGGGACAAATCCTAGAGAGCGCTTCAGAGAGTTGATTTAGATGGCTCACCGCTCCCAAGTATTCCTACTGTAGGATATGACATTGTCTGGGTTAAAAGTTTTCCTTCACAACGTGCCTATTGATCACCTGCTTGGCATCCGGGAGTCGTACTTATGGTGAACTAGTTCTAGTGTAAGAAGTACGGGTATGAATGAAATCACTCAATTGTGTAATTATGCGGAAACTATCTCGATAAACTAATAGCTCCAAAAAATCGCTAAACAAAATCAAGTTACTTTAGCTACACACTGTCCTATATAAGGGTGTCTCTAGAACCATAAGTGAGCTAACATTCCTGGCTATAATTAGCGGATTATTGGTGGTTCTGTAGAGGGAGTGGTTCAACCGATTTTTGGGGTAATCGTGCAAAAGTTAGGAGATTAGGGCACTCTATAAGTGGAAGATTGAGTACCCTCGCTTTCAAAATTGGTGTGATTTAAGCTGGTAACTTCAGTTGAGCAAATTTCTAAGATAAACCCATGATCTCAACTTGAGCGATCGCCCAGTCAAGTTACACAAAGTCTCCATTGATACAGGTTGCATCGCTTAGCTGGCTTATGGCTGACGCTCTACTCTACTACTGATACACCCGTGACCTGAACTCTGTTTGCCGGTGATGACCCTCATGGAAAACGAGATCCTGACATCCGATCTAAGGGGACACCGAACACTCGCTACCGTTGTCTTTACGGATTGCGTAGGGTTCAGTGCCAGAATGTCAGTGGATGAAGACCATACACTTGATCTGATCCGTCGAGACCTAAAACTCATGAAGCGGATCTGTGAGCAACTGGAAGGTCGAGTCCTCAAGTTTACAGGCGATGGGCTATTGATGTGCTTTTCCAGCGCTGTCAAAGCCGTCGAATGTGCGATCGAAATTCAGAAAGAGATTGCCGAACAAGCGGCAGCGCGATCGGCTAATGACACGTTAAAACACCGAATTGGCATTCATTTAGCCGATATTTTCATCACAGAAACAGATGTGATGGGGAATGGGGTCAATATTGCGGCGCGCCTCCAAACCGAAGCTGACCCTGGGGGAATTTGCGTTTCCCAAACTGTTTATGATGTCGTCAAAGCCAACCTACATTTAGAGACACGCTATCTCGGTCCGCGAGAACTGAAAAATATCCGAGAAGTGGTGCCAATCTACAAAATCTTGTTGGAGCCAGATCCCCAGGTGTCTGACCCCTACAGTCAGGTGGTGTATAACTTAGAACATAATCTCCATCTACCTCGGATCAAAAAACTATTATTTTATGTTTGTAAAAATCGCTGGGAAAACGATCAGCACCAGTTAGATACCTTAACAATTCGGGATTTAGTGCAAGAACTGCATCAGCTAGCCCCTAGTCCGGAACAATTGCGAGGATTTCTGGATGCAGCCGTTAATACACTCAGCAAACAAACCGAATATTCTCTGATCGCCAATATTATTTTAAGTGAAGTTGCTCAGTTGAATGCAGATGAAGTCCCGCCGAAGCGAACTGGCTCTGCTTATGCGTCCAGTGATGTGACCCAAGCCTTTAGCCTGCCTGACTTACCTGCCGAAGATTTACCCACAATCTACGATCGCTTAGCCCAGGAATTACAGCAGAATAGCGACTTACTACCACGGACAAAAAAACTGCTGTTTTATGTCTGTCGGCGGCGTTGGGAAAATGACCAAGTTCAGTTAGACAGTGTGAGTTTACCCAGGTTGATTCAGGAACTGCATCAACTGGCACCCACGTTCGATCGCCTGAATAGCTTAATTACCAGCTTTGTGCAGACGCTCAATAAGCAAGCGGAATATTCATTAATTGCTAATTTGTTAATTGGTAAGCTGCATCAGCTTTATGGTAGCTCCCCTGCTCCTGTTGCCCCTGCCACTGGGCAAGCAACGATAGTCACTACTGGTCCCGTCTCTCCGGAATCTCCTCCGCTGCCATCTTCCACCTACCAGTTAGATCTGGCGGAACAAACGGATCGATATAAGCTGGTCGCCGCGGAACTTGATCGGCATCCCGATCACCTCCGAATCAAGAAATTGATGCTCTATGCGTGCCGGATGCAATGGGAAAGTGATCCGGCTCGGTTGGCCAGCTTAGGGACAGCGGCATTAGTACAAGAGTTACACAGTCATGCTTTGACGCTAGAGCAATTACAAACTGCGTTGAGCGCCATCGTGCGCACAGTAAGTAAACAAGCAGAATATGCAGCGATCGCCCGAGCCACCCTCAGTCAGATGAGCCGTTTATATAGCGCTCAGCCAGTAGTAAGGGCCGATGTGCCACCTGCCACTTCTGTTCCTGTTGCAGACTCGCTCCCAGTTGCCGAAACGAGTTTGCCACCGATCACACCCGTTGCCGTACCCATTCACCAGTCCACTCCACTAGAGCCACCGTCCTCAGCGGCTCCCCTCAGCTTATTCGATATTCGCTTGGGGATTATGAAGTATGCTAATCCCCTCCGGACAAAGTTGCTGATCTTCTCGGCACTGCATACTGACTTTACCTATAGCCACCAAGACTGGCTCAACTTGAAAATGTATGAGCTAGACGGTTTGCTGCGATCGCTGCTCTACACCTGCAAAACCTACACAGATTTAGAATTGCTGCTGTATGAAGCAGCACGGCGATTGCAAGACCCAGAACAAAATGTCCAGACTGCTGATGTTTTGGTTAAAACTTTACGATCGCTCTATTTACATGGCAGTCCCGCTGCACTCCTGGGTGAACCGGACGAAGAGACCCGATTGGGGTTAGATGAATTCGAGCAGACAACCTTAGAATTCGCCAAAGCCCATGATGATGACGAGTACACCTGTCAGCTCGCAGCTCCCCCAACTGGTTTAGGTGGGCAAACAGACTCTACCGTCATAGAAGTGTCCTCCGCTCAGCCGCCGGAAAGGACACATTTGGTCGTCAACCCTGAATTAGCCGCTAACCCTGCCACCGAAATCAGCGAGTACACCCATCCGCTTGCAACCTCACCTTCCCATCCACCCTCTCCCGCAGATATGAGCGATCGTACTCACCTCCTGCCAACCGCTGAGCCTCATCCGGTAGCAGACGAAGTCAAAACGCCACCTGGCTAGCTGAGCCGATTGCCTGATCTGCAACAAAAAGACTAAACATCAACAGGGATGCTATGGATGTCAATGAGTTATTAGCCCGATACAGCAATGGAGAAACTGACTTTCGGGGAGAAAGTCTGAGTGGAATCAACTTAAGCGGTGCTGACTTAATTGGTGCCGATCTGACCGGGAGCGATCTGCATAGCGCTAGCTTCATTTTTGCCTACCTCAACCGAGCTAACTTGAGCAAAACCAACTTGATTGGAGCGAAGTTGAGTGGAGCCAACCTCAGTCAGGCAGAGTTGATCAATGCAAATCTTCAGGATGCCGACCTGCATGGGGCGATCCTGTATGGAGCGGATCTTCGGGGAGCCAATATCACTCTCGCAAACTTACTAGATGCGAATTTAATTAGTGCTGACTTACGTAATGTAAATCTGGCAGGGGCGAATCTGCGAGGAGCCTGCCTCAGGGGGGCAAATTTGCGTTACGAGAAACGCTGCTATGATGGGGCAAATTTGCGGGGAGCCGATTTACAAAATACTGACCTCCGGGGCGCCAATTTGAATGGGGCAGATCTGAGTAGAGCCAACCTCCGCAAAGCCAATTTGAGTGAAGCTAGTTTGCGGGAAGCCAACCTGACTGGGGCTAACCTGAGCGGGGCGGACCTGAGAGGCATTTTTCTCACAGATGCAATTTTAATTGAAGCGAACTTGAGCCAGACTAACCTGAGCAATGGCAAGTTGGAACGGGCGAATCTGACCGAAGCTAACTTAACTGGAGCGCAGATGAACTGGGCACTATTGGCAGCAGCCGTATTAGCTAAAGCCAAGCTGAATAAGGTCAGCTTAAAGTCAGCCCGCTTGAACCGAGCGGATCTAAGTCGCGCCGATCTGCGGGAGGCTGATTTGACAGAAGCCAGCTTGATTGATGCCTATCTGGGACGGGCAGAACTGCGAGGGGCAAATTTAACGGATGCTAATTTAGCGAAGGCGGAACTGAGTAGTGCCAACTTGGCAGGGGCAGAACTACGAGGGGCAACTATGCCTGATGGCTCGATTCATGACTAAGTCAAATCCCAGCTTCAGTTGATTCTGCGATCGAAGATTGCGTATAGCATGGTAAAACTCAGCGTTAGTTCTGTCCCATGCTCCAGCTCAAAATTCTGCGCGATACCATCCTGAAGCAGCAAATTCTGCAATCTACCCAACTTCCGAATGCCCAAAAACAAGACGTCAAAGCCGGAACTGTATTTAACTTGGCAGCCCACGTTCCGGCTAGTGATCACATCAAGGTGACCCTAGCCAATCAGGCGTTGCAGGGAAAAAATACCTGGTATGCGTACCAGCGGCATGTTGCCATTTTAGAGGACGGCAAAATTAGCTTTCCTCAGGCAGTTCGGTTAAGCATTCCCTATTACGATCAGCTCGACAATTCCGAGAATCCATTTGGCACCTGTAATGTCACCTCGATCGCGATGTGCCTGGCCTACATGGGGATTGGTCGTCGTCGCCCGGAGCTGCGGTTTCCGGATGAGCTGTACCTCTACTGTGAAAAAAATGGGCTCGATCGGCATGAACCCGCCGACTTGAAAAAATTAGTCGAAGCGTATGGCTGCAAAGATGCCTTTAGCACCACTGCGAGCTTTGAACGGGTGAAAGAGTGGTTAGTGTTGGGCAATCCAGCCGTGATGCATGGCTACTTCACCTCATACGGTCATATTGTGGTCGCGATCGGGTATAACGCCAAAGGCTTCATCGTCAATGACCCCTATGGTGAACTGATGTATACCGCCCCTGGCAATAGTTATTACGATACCTATGCCAGTGGGGCTGGATTGACCTACTCCTACAATCTGATCTACAACACCTGCTGCACAGACAAGCAGTTTTGGGTTCACTTCATTTCTAGAAATTGATTGACTGCTCTGCTTATTCGCCAGTAATCGAGAGTCCTTCAACCCAAACGTGGGGACAAATACCGGCGGGAGTCAATTCGGCATGCTCTCCAACATAGAGAATGGATTGCAGCACTTGCAGAAAGTCGCCAGCGACGGTAGCAGACTCAATACTGGTGCGCTGACCGTTGTGAATGAGCCAGCCATCGAACGGTAGAGAGAAGGAACCCTGAAGTGCCTGCACTCCAGCATGAAGGGCATGCAGGTCGTCGATTAACACTACATTATCGGCAGTCTCCAAACTGTAGGTTTGGGGTGCTGTTGCCTCAGAGAACACATGGTAGAAATGGGGACTAACCGTCACCTTAGCACCCATATTCGCGTGTCCCGTCGGTTGTGCATTGAACCGCTTAGCCGTACCCGCACTATGTAAGAACCCGCTCAACACACCATTGGTAATCAACGGAGTCCGGCGAGTCGGTGTCCCTTCACCATCAAAGGTGGTGATCGCGATATTGTCTGGATGCAGAGCATCATCGTAGACCGACAACAATGGAGAGGCGATCGTGTTTCCCAGAGATTCCGGGGTGGAAAGGCTTTGTTTGTCGAGGATGTTCTGGGCGTTAAATAGGTTAGAAAACGCATCCAGCAAACTGAGGAATGCCTCTGGCGAAAAAACAACGGTATATTTGCCGCTAGTGATCTTCTCGTAGTTGAGATGGCTGATCGTTTTGTCTAACGTTTCGTTGAGACATCCCTCGATGTCGAGGGTAGGAACTCCCCGGCTAATCCGGAAGGCTCCAGCACTGCGGGGCTTTTTCCCTTCTTGCTCGGTTTTGCTATAGAGGTAAATCGAGGCCGTAGAGTAGGCTTCGGTGCGCAGAGAACCATCGCTATTCAGGTAGAACCGATCGACGTCCCGTTGTGCCAACCCGTTATAGGGAACCGAGACGATCGCCAGATGACCGTTGACTAATCGCTGCTCAACATCAACCAGATGATCGAGCAACTCAGAAACACCCACGGGTGGAACTTTATCGTTTAGCTCTTTGGCTAATGGCTCGGTTGCCGCTGGACTAAAATCTGGCACATTCTCCTTCACCCCAAAGAAACTGGCTTCGTAAGCCGTTTTCAACGCCAATTCTAATCCCGTGGGATTCACGTCCGTAGTGGAGGTAATGCCCATTGTGCCATCTTCATTCCAGACTCGAACTGTAACACTGGAACGATTAGACGCTTTGACCTGATCGGGTTTACCTTGATCAACTTTGGCACTGGTTTCGTCGATCGTCGAACCAAAAATATCGAATTTAGCAATCCCCAGTTTCTTGGCTTCTTCCTGAGCGTAACTGGCAATATCTTGAATTTTGGTCGTCATATTCGCTAATGCTTTGCAACTAAGAATCGTAAAGGTCTAGCCCCTAAATCCCCTAATGCTGGAGACTTTGACGTCCAGAATTGGGGTGGCAGGGGCAGGAAATATCCTGTAGAGGCTGAAGTTGAAGTTAGCGTCCGCCAACGGTGATCGAGTCCACCTTGATATGGGGCTGACCCACCGTGACATAAACGCTGCCACTGACAGAACCACAGAAGCCAGCAGCCAAATCCAGATCATTGGAGCACATCGAGATTTTGTTCATAATCTCCTTCGCTTCCCCAATCAGGGTGGCACCTTTGAGCGGCTTGGTCAGCTTGCCGTTTTCAATCAAATAGGCTTCATCCACAGAGAAGTTGAACTGTCCAGTGGCTCCGACACTGCCGCCGCCCATCTTTTTGCAATAGATCCCTTTATCGATCGAGGCAAACAGATCATCAACGGCATAATCACCCGGGGCAATGTAGGTGTTACGCATCCGAGAAGCAGCCGCAAAAGTGTAGTTTTGGCGCCGACCACTGCCAGTGCGGGGATGCCCGGTTCGTAAGTAGCCAGCCCGATCGGAAATAAAGTTCTTTAAGATCCCTTTCTCGATCAATAGGGTACGCTGAGCAGGCATCCCTTCGTCATCCATATCGATCGTGCCAAAGGCATCCCCGGTTAACCCTTCATCCCAGGCAGTTAGACTTTCATGAGCAATCTTCTCGCCCTTCTTGTCGTGGAACGGCGTCGTGCGTTTCTCAACCTGAGTGGTCTCCAGCAAGTGACCACAGGCTTCATGGAAGATCACTCCCCCAAACTTATTCGCCATGATGATCGGATACGTGCCCGACTCGACGTAATCGGCATACAGCATTCTGCCCGCCGACTCCGCTACACCCTCCGCCACTGTTTCATAGTTCCAGGTGCGCAAGAAACCGGGGTCACTGGTATTGCCTGCCCGTTCCCCGATCGAGGTGCGATGCGCGCCATCGGCACAAAGCAAGCTATAACCTACAGATTGCGTCAGGCGCACATCTCTAGCAAAGGTGCCATCACTAGAGGCAACTAAGACTTCCTGCCAATCCCGGAAATACACGGCTCGGCGGGATTGCACATGAGTCGCTTTTTTCAATAAGCAATCATTGGCTGCTAATAAAATCTCGCCCGTTTCCCGCATCGAACTGCACTGAGCCAGCCAGGCATCCTTACCCCGCAAACTGCCATAATCCCGTAAGGGTTCCAGATTAATTTCTGGGACAAATGCACCCGGCGCCGGCAGCTGCAACCCTAGAATAGATAAGCCTTTTTCTAACGCCGTCTTAAGTCCAGTAAAGGACAGGTCATTCGTGCTGACATAGCAATCGGCATTGCCCCGAAACACCCGGACTCCTGCGCCGGTAGACAGACGTGGCGAAATACTAGTGATGGCATCATCTTCTGCCAAACTACTAATGAAATTTACCCGCTCTAGGAAAAACTCAACAAAATCTGCCCCAGCCGCTCGACCTAATCCCAGCAAGGTGGATAAGGGAGATTCCCAGGTCGCATCGAAGCGATCGGGCGTAAACGTATAGTCCAAATGGGGCAGTTCTTTCGAGCGAAGGAGAGGAGTCGCAATCATAAATCAGCCTCGTTGTCTGCAATCAGCAATCAAGCGGGTACTCTTTCCCCACTATAAGCGGCATTTGTAGAACCTGGCAGAGGCAATTGAACGCCCCCCCTTTATCAGACTTTTAGATTTCAGAATTAAGCTGGAAATAAAGAATAATTTTGGAACCAAAGGGTATAGCTACCTTATGAGATTGCCCCAGATCCCGGTGAACAAGCTAATGCGGTATGGCTTACTCAGTGCACTCGTTGCCGTTATGGTAGCTTGCCAAATGCCACCAACTAATCCATTCGCATCTCAGTCAGTTGCCGAGCCGGTTTCTCAGGTCGCTTCAGAACCAAACGCTACCGCTTCCCCCGCCGAGAAAGCGTTACCCCCTCAGCCAGCGAATACGGCTGCCAGCCAATTGGTCGATATCCGCTCGATCAATCCCAGGATTGTATTAGATATCCGCTACGCCACCCCCAATAACTTTACGCATCGATCGCTGTACTCCCAGGCACGGTGTTTGTTGCGAGCAGCGATCGCGGCAGACTTATCCCAGGTGCAGGCAAGTTTAGAAGCCCAAGGACTGGGATTAAAAGTGTATGACTGCTATCGTCCTCTGGCTGTGCAACGCAAGATGTGGCAGCTCATGCCGGATAGTCGCTATGTGGCGAACCCAGCCGTTGGTTCCCGTCATAATCGGGGATCTGCCGTTGATGTCACTTTGGTCGATCGCACCGGGCGGGAACTAGAAATGCCAACTGATTTTGATGATTTTAGCGATCGGGCACATTTGGAGTATCAAGGGGGGAGTGCTCAATCCCGTCGCCACCGCCAGATTCTGCAGCAAGCCATGAATCAGCAAGGGTTTATTTCGTTATCAACCGAATGGTGGCACTTTGATGGTCAAAATTGGCAACAATACCAAGTCATGGATGTACCACTAGAAAAAGTGAAAGCTTAGTCTACCAGTGGGATGCTGCAATTAAGTTATTAACCTTTGTCGGCAATTAGTCGCATTCGGCAAAATTAGGGATACAGTGGTGCAGACATTCACCTCATCGATCGTCCGAGCATGGCAAACCGTTCCCGTCATGTCGCTGCTAGTAAGGTTGTCCCGCGATCGGCTAAGCAAATTCCTCCTTCCTCAACCGTCCGCATCTCCACCCCTCGAATGGCTTCAGCACCTAAACCAGCAAAACGGTGGCAGTGGGGCTGGTTTTGGTCACTCCTATTACTACTAGCGGCTGGGGGTGGCATTTTTGGGAGTGTCCAGTTCAGTCTTCAACTCATTGTGAATCCGCAGAAATTACTGTGGATCAATCAGTGGATTCCAGGCTGGATTCCTACCCAGGTGAATGGATTAAAACCGCCGAAAACCTTCGCTGAATTACGGGCTGAGGCGCACCAGAATGGGCAGACCCTCGGCGAACCGCTGACCTTGGGGAAAAACCAGAGTGCGCTGGATAATAGTCCAGTCACAGATGTATTGATTCCTGTATTAGCCAAGCGGACTAATTGTTCTAGCCATTGTGAGCGGATTGTCGAACTCCGCCTTTATCAGGCAAGCACGATCTCATCGTCAATCAAAGGGCGATCAGAACCACACTATCAATTCGTTAATCAATTACCGATCGGCGGATTAGAAGAATCCTTTGTCATTGCCCCCTTAGTCGATGCTCGTTCTGTTGATCAAGGCTCCAGTGCTGTTCTACCACTGACTAAATGGCAACGGTTTGCTGAAAAAGCTCCCCGTCCTGGAGTTTGGTTGTTGCTCAGTGGAGAATGGGACGAGGGTGATGCCACGATCGCTTACGGACAGGTGCTGCACTATAACCCCGAGCAGCTGCATCTCAGCTCCAAGTTGCAATGGACTAGCCCCGCCGGACAGTTGCCAGAATGGCAAGAAATTACGGGTGGTGGCATGGCTGAGTTAGTTGTCGATCAAACGATCGGGATGGAGCCGCAATTTGAGATTTATCAGGTCAAACCGCTCAACTTCAGACCCAGTCCACTTCAGCTAGAGCCGATCTCCCTAGCCGAATTTTTCCTCAGCGATGCCACTTACCAGACGGCAATAACATTTGCCCGCAGTGGCTTATGGTCTGAAAGCTGGCAACGGTTCCAGTCCTTCAAGCAAACCGGTAAACCAGCGTCCTTAACAGCTCAAGCTCAAGCCCAAATGGATCTTATCCGATGGCATAGTCAAGCCACAGAAACCCAAGCCAACCAATCTTGGGCAAGTCCAAGTCAGCAGGTATTAGCAGATTTGATCGATGGTCGTTGGGCAAATGCCTTGCAGGTATTTGAATCATCGACAGAAACTAGTTTGGAAACCAGAACCATACTAAAGGCAGATATGGGGCGATTGGAAAAACGAGTTAAAGCCGCCTTACGAATTAACCCCGGTCAGTTAGAAGCGAAAACCTGGGGAGCCTTATGGGTGGCAGCCCGAACCGATCGCAATCGAGCCATTCTCTGGTTAAAAAAGCAACCCCGCACCAAACCCAGTGATCTGACTAAAATTACTCACTTACTCCAGCGCCTAGAGGCCTCCCAGCTCGATCTACCTTAGGGTTCAGAATAGATGTGGTTGGAAAACGCCCCTGATTCCCTGTACCCTATTCCCTGTACCTTAGCCTTGGCTGCTGATGGCATTACAAGACTTTCAAATTTGTGATGAGGATTTAACAGATGCCCAACTAGCGGAGTATCTAGAAACTGATGCTCTGGCAGTGGACACCGAAACGATGGGCTTGCTACCACAGCGCGATCGCCTGTGTTTAGTGCAACTTTGCGATCGTCAGGGGCACGTTACCGTGGTCCGAATTGCCCGAGGGCAACGATCGGCTCCCAACTTACGGCACCTATTCGAAGCCAGTAGCGTCCTTAAACTATTCCACTATGCCCGGTTTGATGTCGGCACATTACGCTATCACCTGGGGATTCAGGTATCGCCAGTCTTCTGCACCAAAATTGCTAGCAAGCTGGCTCGCACCTATTCTCCTAAACATGGATTGAAGGATGTCGTGCTCGAACTGACAGGGATTGAGCTAGATAAAAGTGCCCAGAGTTCCGATTGGGGTAATGCTGGCAATCTCTCTAATGAGCAACTGCGCTATGCCTCCAATGATGTCCGCTATTTAATTGAGGTTTCTGCTAAATTAACGGAGATGCTACAGCGTGAAGACCGGTGGGAACTGGCGCAACACTGCTTTGAATGCCTACCGACCATCGTCTCCCTTGATCTCTTACAGTATTCGGGTATCTTTGAACATTAATCCAGATAGCGATACAGCCGCTGAATCAACGACCAACCAGCTAAAGTTTCCGTTCTCCAGCACAATAAAACGAGTGTTTGCGATCGCCCATCCATGAAAGTCAGTCCTATTGCCGCCTTGTTGCCAGTTCCTACTGGAGCACTACAAATCCCGGATTTAGCCGCGATCGCGCCGCCCACGTATCAACCACCTGGAGAGCCGACTTCAACCATTTATTTCTCGTTAATCATCCCCACCTATAACGAGAGTCGCAATCTCGAGGCATTAATCCAACAAGTCAGCTCGTTACTAGATCAGGTACTCCCGAACGATTACGAGTTGCTGGTAGTGGATGATGATAGTCCCGATCGCACCTGGGAGTTGGCACAGGAGCTACAACATCGCTATCCCCAATTGCAAGTGATGCGGCGGCAAACAGAGCAGGGCTTATCAACCGCCGTGATTCGGGGCTGGCAGGTAGCTCAAGGGCAAGTGTTGGGCGTGATTGATGGCGACTTACAACATCCCCCGGAAACCCTGCTGCATTTATTAACCGCTATTCGCCAGGGAGCTGATCTAGCCGTGGCGAGTCGGCATGTGGAAGGGGGTGGAGTCAGTAACTGGGGCTTAATCCGGCGGTTTTTATCCCGAGGGGCGCAACTACTCGGATTGCTGATTTTACCCAATGTGGTTGGACGAGTGTCGGATCCAATGAGCGGGTACTTTCTCGTGCGGCGGCGGGCGATCGCAGGGCAGTTGCTGAATCCAATGGGTTACAAGATTCTGATTGAAGTCCTGGGTCGAGGCGAGATTCAGCAGGTAGCAGAAGTGGGCTATGTGTTTCAGGAACGCCAGGAAGGGAAAAGCAAAGTCACCTGGCGGCAATATGTAGAGTACATTCTGCATTTACTCAAGTTGCGATCACGGGGACGGATCACTCGGTTGCGTCAACGCTTCCAGTTTCCCCTGGGTCGCTTTCTCCGGTTTGGGGTAGTGGGGCTGAGTGGGGTATTGGTCGATATGGTGATGCTGTATTTGCTCAGTGACCCGAGCACACTGGCATGGGGGTTAACTCGCAGCAAGCTAATTGCCGCCGAGGTCGCCATTATCAACAACTTTATCTGGAACGATCGCTGGACGTTTGGGGATATTTCACGGCACCAACAAAGCTGGCACTGTCGGCTGAAGCGATTGCTCAAATTTCATCTCATTTGTTTAGCCGGATTAGGCTTAAATGTTCTGCTGTTAAATCTGTTTTTTAACGGATTTGGCATCAACCGTTACGTGGCAAATTTACTGGCGATCGCGATCGTCACACTCTGGAACTTTTGGGTTAATCTAAAGCTGAGCTGGCGTGTGACCCAAGTCAAATAAATCGCTTCAATCCCTACAGTTCCAGTTCTGTATGGAAATTAAACCCCATGTTATGCTGGGTGAGCAGGAATTATTTTCGGGTTGTAATTCGTTTCTCTCGTGAGCGGTGCTCCGAATTTAAGCCTCACTTTTTTTGAGTTTGGAGACGCTCTATGTCAATTTATGTTGGTAACTTGTCCTATCAAGTCACCCAGGATGACTTGGTGGAAGTTTTTAGTGAATACGGTACAGTAAACCGGGTACAGCTACCAACGGATCGAGAAACGGGGCGGATGCGTGGCTTTGCCTTTGTCGAAATGAAATCAGATGAAGAGGAAGCTGCCGCGATCGAAGCATTAGACGGGGCGGAATGGTTAGGACGGGATCTAAAAGTGAGTAAGGCGAAACCACGGGAAGACAGAAGTTCGGCTGGAGGTGGCTGGGGCGGTGGAAATCGTCGCAACGATCGCCGTTTCTAACGGATAATTTAATACCGACATTAGCAGCACAACTTCAACTTGCAAGTCCCTAGCATCGTGAGGCGGCTCGATCTAGTTGAAGATTTGGCTTGACTTGAACTTACAACTGTCACATTACGCGAGGAGTATATGAGATGACGCAGGTCGTTTTAGGCGAAAACGAAGGCATTGAATCCGCATTACGGCGGTTTAGACGGCAAGTTTCCCGCGCGGGAATCCTCCAAGATTTACGCAAAAATCGCCATTTTGAAACGCCGTTGGAGAAGGAAAAGCGGAAAGCGATCGCCCGTAGCCGCTACCGGAGACGGAGCTACAACCACTAATTCAGCCGTTAGGCAATTCAGTGTCTTTACGAGCGATCGAGGTATTGCGTTCCCAAAACACACCTTCGGCATACCCCTGAATGGTTGTGTCTTGCTCTGCAAGTTCCAGGCGCTTTTCTGCTAGCAGGCAATAGTCTTCCTGCTGGTCAATGCCCAAATAGCGCCGACCCAGCTTTTTAGCGACAACTGAGGTTGTGCCGCTACCTAAAAACGGATCGAAAACTAAATCTTCTGGATGGCTACTGGCAAGGATGATCCGAGCCAGTAGTTTTTCGCTTTTTTGAGTAGGATGATCGGTGTTCTCTGGCATGGACCAGAACGGCACCGTGATATCCGTCCACAAATTAGAGGGATGCGTGTCCCGGAAATTGCCTCCTGCTGTTGATCGCCAGTCTTTCGGGCTACCGTCGGCTTGACGATAGGGGGCTAATACTTTGCGTCGCAGTTTGACTGCCTCGACATTGAAGGTGTAGCGATCGGACATGGTGCAAAACCAAATATCTTCACTGGCATTCTTCCAGTTTGATTTCGCCCCTCGCCCCTTCTCGCGCTCCCAGGTGATCCGATTACGCACTGTGAAATGAGCCGCGGCTACCGCGAAGATCGAGATTGACGAAAACCAGTCTCCACAAAGATAAATTGAGGCGGTTGGCTTCAGTAAGGGGTAGAGCTTAGTGACCACATCATCTAGCCAAATCGTATACGCTTCGATCGTTTGGCGAGAAAACCGTTGACCATGAAAAGTCTTCGTCAGATTGTAGGGTGGATCAAGAAATAATAGATCGATGCCTTGCGGTGGCAAGTGGTCTGCCCATTGTAAACAGTCACCCCAAATCGTGCCCTGTGGCATCGCTGTATATCGTGAACTAGGCGCTTCTCGGATTAAGCGCGATCGCAGTCGCTCTCGATCGCTGGGGCTCAAGGTCAGGGTGCGATTGAGGGGAGCCCGCTGGGGAGATGGGGGCGGTGAGGCAGATAGGGAGATAGGACAGGTGAAGGACTGCTCTGATCCTCCATTCACGACATCCTCGGTCACAATGGCACACTCCTAAAATTACCTTGGGATTGGTTGGTGTAGTCCTTGGAGGGCTTGAGTAATCGCCGCATCTTCGACCAAATACGCTTCAAACTCACCATCAGATTTACTAGTCACGAAGGGAAAAGGGTTTTGGGAATTCGTGCCTAAAAAGATATCAATATGATTGTCAACAATGGCGCTGCCAGTATCCGCTGCATAAAAATAGCCATCATGGACGACCCGCTGACCGGATGGCAAGGTAATTACCTGCCCCCTCGCCTGAGGAATATACAGAACGGAACCAAACGGAATCAAATTTGGATCCACTGCGATCGTGCGATAAGGCACTAACTCCACGCCTTTCGCACCCCGACCATACTTGCCAGCCGCTGGGGTAAAGCGAACCCGGCTAACTTTATCGGCTACCGTTGCAGACAGGCTAGCAAAAAACGGTGAACAATCAGTTTGGGGATCGTCTCCTCTTCCCGCAAAGTTATAGGTGGTTGTCAGTCCCCGAGCATCGGTCACTTGCACTGTTCCTTGTAACGCTGCATAGCACCAATCTCGAACGGATAACATTGGAGTTAGGGGTTGTCCTGTGGGATCAAGCAAGGGTAAGCCATTTACCGCCGGTCGAGCTTGATAAACATAGTAATACGTTGCCCAGAGGGTCAGCGGTCGGGTGCGTAACTGATGAACCGGTAGATTAATGGGTAGCCAGCGATCGGCGGGTGAAAAGAAGGGGGCGCTGGGTCGGTAACCGGGGGATCTAGAGATGGGTGTTGTATAGAAAATTGCCTGACTGAGTAGAGGGCGAGGAGGCTGCGAGGACAAGTGTGGTAGGGCGTGAGCTGGCAGAATGTGGATTGTACTACCGATTAATGACGGGATTAGTGCCAGTCTGGAGTGAACGGAAAAGGGCATTGCGACATTCCAGCGTGATCCCCATCCAGTCTACAGGGGGTGACTCAAAGTGGCACAGTGAATCCGCTCTCCGCAATTTTTTACCTCGGTTCTTGTCTACCAACAGAAGGGCTGTATAATTGGCACGTCTTTTTCAAAGAACTAATTTTACTTCAGGTCAATTTATCCGCTTTTCGACTCGTTCTACAAATATCAGTCAATGATGGTTCCCAAAAAAGATGCTTCGGTTGTCGCTCTAGCGTTGATAGTTGCCCTGGCTGCTCCTACTAAGTTGCCCTCTACAACTTTAGGGGGATCTCCAGTATTGGCGCAGGCTCCCAGCATTTCACCTACTACCACGACCACACCAGATGCCACGGTGCCGAATCCTCCCGCTTCACCTGAGGCAACTACGGCAGCTGAACGATCGACTTCGCCGGGTAATCCACCCTGGTGGGTCTGGTTGGTTCCCCTCTTGATGATGGCTGGATTGACCTGGTGGGAACGCCGTAGACAACGTCGGGTAGCGGAGCCAACCGCGAGTGATCGTGCGACACCTCCCCTAGTTCAGGATGCTCCAGAACTATCCCCACCCGTAGTTCCTCCCACTCCCACACCGGAGACTCCGCCAGTCGCCACTGAAGTATTTCCAGGAACTCCTCTGCCCCCACTCGGGACACCAACGGTGCCGCCGATCGCCCCTAATGCCGAGCCGCCGGAAATTAGCGAGCCAGCATCACCCATCAGTTCAGAAGAAATTATTTCACCCGACACCATTATTCCGGCAGATGAGCCAGTCGTAGAGCCACCGATCGTCGTCAGTGACAGTAAGCCAATTGTAGAGCCACCATTAGAGGACACACTACCTCAACCGCCGATCGAAGATGAGCCAGTCGTAGAGCCATCGATCGTCGTCAGTGACAGTGCGCCAATTGTAGAGCCACCATTAGAGGACACACTGCCTGAACCGCCGAGTGCAGCGATCGAAGATGAGCTGCCACCGCCAGCAACACCGGAGACAGTGGAAGTAGAACCTGCAGCAGAAGTAGTTGAACCTGAACCTGAGCCTGAACCGCTTACAGTGGAATTGTCTGTGGCATTGGCGGGAGCGGAACTGTTAGTCAGTACTCCAGTGGAAGAGCCTGCTAGCATTGCCGAACCGGATGCGGTGACAGACTCAGACACTGTAACCACCACAGTGCCACCGGAGACGATCGTGCCAGCCGATCAGCCACCATTGGAGTCTGGTTTACCGGGAACGGCATGGACATCTGGGGTTGAAGCTCTAGCCTGGACAGAGCAAGCTAATCAAGCAGATGTTCTGCCAGAGCCAATTGCTCCGGATTTAGCGCAGTCCACTGTAGAGGCGGCTAAGTTTGATGTGGGACAACCGGATCTGAGCCAATCAGCCTTAGCGGCTGTGGATGAAGGTCTGTCGGAGTTACCAGGCGGCTATGATCAGAGCCAAATTATTTTGATGCCACGTGACCCTCAGTGGGCTTACGCCTATTGGGATACACCGGATGCTCATAAGCAAGCGCTACGGCAGCAAGGTGGGCAACGGTTAGCGCTACGGCTATACGATGTCACGGGAATCGATTTGAATGAGCAGAATCCACATAATCTTCAGCAGTATGAGTGTGATGAATTAACCCGCGATTGGCATCTGCCGGTTCCCGTGAGCGATCGCGATTATATTGCTGAGATTGGCTACCTAACTGAGGATGGTCGCTGGTTACTGCTGGCGCGATCGGCTCCTGCCCATATGCCACCCCTGTACCCATCGAACTGGTCAGATGAGCAACTACTTACCCTGGCTTGGGATGACGATTTGCGGGGACGGGTGTTTTTAGATCTGGTGCCACCCGATGCGCCGACCCGGAATCCCAGCCTTTACGAAAAACTGTTTAACCTGTCGCAGGTCGCTGCTGCTCAACGGTTAGCGGGTTCCCTATATGGCTCGATGCAACCTGGTGTCAGTTCGTTTAGTATGTATCCCTCTGGGGCTGGCATGATGTCGGGAGCCGGAATGATGTCCGGCGTTGGCATGATGTCTGGAGTCGGCTTATCTGGACTGACCACTTCTGGAGTTGGTATGTCAGGGGTAGGGATGTATAGTACATCCGGTGTGGGTCTTCTATCGGGACTAACCACCTCTGGCGTTGGCATGTCGGGGGTCGGTATGGGAATGTCGGGCATTGGCATGTCCGGATTCGGCTTAGGCTTTTCGGCTTCTGCCCCACCGATTCGATCGCGCAAGTTCTGGTTAATTGCCGATGCCGAATTAATTGTCTATGGGGCGACGGAACCGGATGCGACATTAATGATTAGTGGTCGTCCCATTCAACTCAATCCCGATGGCACATTCCGCCTACAAATGTCATTCCAGGATGGCAAGTTAGATTTCCCAATTTTAGCGATCGCGGCAGACGGCGAACAAACGAGATCGATTCACATGGAATTTAACCGCCATACTCCCCATCGCCATACCAATACGAAAGACGATGCTTTTGAGGAATGGTTTTAACCGTTGCGATTGGGGTAGGGTGAGCAAATTTGGAGATTAGGCGATCGCGGCTTTAACGTGTAGGCGTAATGCTTTGGTGTGAGTTAGCAACACTACTTACAGTTGTTTCCAATGTTCCTAACGGGTCAGGTAGCTCTGCTTCTCTACCATAAAAGCTTATATAAATGACATCGCTAGGCGCAAGGGACCGAGGATTAGTTGCCCTAAATCCATCCGGTGTTTTTCCGTAGACAATTTCAGTTAACAGCTTGCCAGATTTTTCCTGGCTTTCCACACGCCAGATCTCGTCCATTTCTTGCTCTCCTAGCCTTTTACTGAAGATAACACTTGAAATTCTTTGTGGGCGCTTTGTCCTTAGTAGGTCATCATGAGTCACCATTTCTAAACTAAAGTATTTTGCACTTGAATTCGTTACCTTAACCTTCATATATGGACCAGGACATCCTGTAAGTAGGATAGATGAAAAGCAAATTAATAATAGAAGAATCGGTTTCATAATCAGATTTGTTTCAGCGCGATCGCTATAGTTCATCGATCTGCTCAATGTCTATACCGTATTCAGCCACAATTCGTTTAATCTCTTCAAATGTCGGCTCGATTTCCCCATCGTAAACTTTTTCACCGAATCCAAAAGCCACTGCAAAGGGTACACCCCCTAGTTCAAGCAGAGCTGTAAAAGCAGAGCCACGAACATACTCACTTGGATCAGACTGTAGCGCTTTGAGTAAAGCTGGATCTAGCCCTTGAGAACGACTGCCAAGCACTAAAGCTGCACATGAGCGGACATCATCATCAGTATCCTCAAGGAGTAAAGTACGAATTTGGGTACAGATTTCGCCTGCTGGATCACAAGGATAGTGAAATCCTAAGTTTCGGAGTCCATTTAACCGCCAATCTGAATCTGAATCTGATAAGCAAGATATAAAAAACTCTTTAGCAGGAAGAGATTTCGATTCAGCTAACTGATGCAACTGACGTTTCAGCATTCTTAATTCTTGCTTATTAAAGTTAGCAGGATTTGCTCTGGCTATTTGTGCTCGAGCCAAAATCGTTTGAACCTCAATCTCGTTCATGGTGATTTATCTATGCTCAAGTCAGACTATTATAGTTTCCGCTGAATTAGAGATCGTAGTCAGGATTAGGTGATCGGTCAAAAGCTGATAACTCTGTAAATACAATTGCCAATGCTTGTAACAGCACAACAAGAACTTGTTTCCGTATAAGCTAAATATTTACTAGAGATTTGTTACTGATAAAAGCTCAATAGTTTTATTGCGATCGCCTCTTAAGATTAGGTCGAGTTTGCAAAATCGGCATCTATGGGAAATTACGATGCTTAATGAGTAGAGTCCTTTAAAGAAAGGATTCAGTAGCAAAAAGACAATAAGCAGTACATGGCAGTTTCTTAAGCTATAAACTGCACTAGGCTAGACCTTAAGCCGCTAATACTATTTTTCTAACGAGCATGGAGGGATTCGAACCCCCGACCCTCAGGACCGGAACCTGATGCTCTATCCACTGAGCTACATGCCCTCGTACCGTGTCAGTATAACATCTTCATCGAGACAACGGATAATTTCGGTCAATTGTTCTGCGAATTATTCGTCATCGTCCTCACGAGTTCCCCGTTTGAAGAATTTACAAATGCCGCGTTTCGAGGATTTGATAAAGTCACATAGCTCACGCACCGCTGCAGAATCAAAATCGTGTTCTAGGCGATCGACCGCTTGCGACACATTCAAACCTGATTGGTACAACACTCGGAAGGCTTGCTTCAGTTGGCGACGATCGTCCGCACTAAACCCGGCTCGTCGCAGTCCCACCACATTCAAGCCCATGATCGTATTCGGGCTAACACTGCGAGTCATACAAAATGGAGGCACATCCTTTTGAATTGCCGATCCCCCCGTCATCATCACTAACCGACCGACTCGGGTGAATTGATGGATTAGACAATTGCCACTAATAAAGGCGCGATCGCCAACTTCTGCATATCCCGCCACCAACGCTCCATTCGAGAGAATCACCTGATTACCTAAGCGGGCATTGTGGGCAACGTGACTAAACGCCATCAGCAGACAGCCATCTCCCAATTCAGTGACACTATTTGCTTTTGTGCCCCGATGAATCGTAACTCCTTCCCGAATCACGCATTGCCGACCAATCTGGACGTAACTCACGGCATCCTGAAAAGCGAGATCCTGCGGTAAATCCCCTAATACCGCACCAGAATGGATGTGACAGTCAGTCCCAACCGTGGTGTAGGGCAGGATTGTGACATGGTGATCGATCGTCGTGTTGTCGCCAATCTTCACATCGCGATCAATATAGGAAAACGCCCCAATTTTTACTCCAGATCCTAATTCTGCTCTGGGGTCAACTACTGCGGTGGGATGAATGTCCACGAAAATCCTGTCCTTCGTCATGCCTATAGGGTATAGGGTACAGGCTGGTGGCAACTATTGAGTAGGTGGATTGAAGTCCAAGGCGATCGCATCAGCGGACAGAGCAGGTTCTTGAGGAGATTGGGCAGTAATTTGAGGCCCTTCAGGTGGCGCGATCGTATCCTTAACTGTGCTTGCGGGGGCAGCTGGGCTAGGAGGATTGGTGGATTGAGGCGATGGTGATTTCGGTGTGGATGGGTTTACCGCCACATAAGCCTCCACAGCTTGAATTTGAGCGGCTGGATCGATCGCTACCCAATCATCAGCAGCCTGACGTAAAAGTTCAAAATGCAAATGCGGACCCGTCACACCACCCGTACTACCAACTAAACCAATCACCTGCCGCGCTTTCACCGGATCATTTACCTTCACTATCACTTCTGACAAGTGAGCATAGAGCGTCTGATACTTGCCATCGGCATATTCCAGAATCACCGTGTTGCCATAACCATCTAGCCATCCTGCTTGCTTCACCCAACCAGAGTGCGCGGCTAGGGCTGGCATACCTTCCGGTGCCCCTAAATCAATCCCAGAATGCAGCCGTCGATCGCCATAAATCGGATGGGTGCGCCAGCCAAAGTTACTGGTAACCGGCACGACCTCGGGTAAGGGGTAATAGAAATCAACATCTTTGGGATCGGGGACATAGCGCGAATCGGCTGGCGCTAAGCTCCATGCCCACTGTTCGAGGGTACTTCTGGCTCCCCAAGCGGCTCCAGCGCAAACTAAACAGATCAGGCTAATTCCAACCACCAATAGCCATTGATTCATGGGGAGATCTATTACCGAGAACTACATAGCCCTTGACATAAGAGCACCCCCCTATCTCTAGGGGGGCGAGGGGGGGGAGATCTCGGGGAAAACCTGAGATTACACCCATAATAGTACAAAGGTTCTAGTTTGAATAGTCCCTTAGGGATAAAATGCCAGTTTTGGGAGCCCTAAGGTTTCTTCCCAGCCCATCATCAAGTTCACACACTGAATCGCTTGACCCGCCTGCCCTTTCATCAGGTTATCGATCGCTGACATCACAATTACTCGCGCGGTGCGGGGATCAACTTCCAAACCGATGTAACACAGATTCGTCCCCGTTGCCCATTTGGTTTGGGGATAAATGCCACTCGGCAGCACTCTCACCCAAGGCGAACTGCGGTAGAAGGCGCTGTAAATGGTCAGCAAATCTTCTCGTACCAGTCCAGGATCGCGGAGGGTCGCATAGACAGTAGCCAGAATCCCCCGAGGCATGGGAATTAGATGAGGCGTAAATTGGACTAATACTTCATGTCCAGCCAAATCGCTACAAACTTGTTCAATTTCTGGGGTGTGGCGATGCCGGGCAACGTTATAAGCCCCTAGAGAGCTATCAGCTTCTGCCAGCAACATATTGGTTTTCGCCTGCCGTCCACCGCCCGAAGTCCCTGATTTAGCATCAATAATGGCGGTTTCTGGGACAATCAACCCTTGTTTGAGCAGGGGAGAGAGCGCTAGTAAGCTAGCTGTGGGATAACAACCAGGGCAGCCAATTAACTGAGCCCCGATAATGCGATCGCGGTACAGTTCTGGCAAGCCGTAGACAGCAGTTTCTGCAACTGCTTGATCAGTGCGTTCGACCCCATACCAAGAGGTATAAATCCCTAATTCAGAGAAGCGATAATCCGCCGACAAGTCTAATACCTTGCAACCTTTCTCCAGCAGAGTTGGAGCCATTTTGCAGGCTAACCCATTGGGGAGTGAAAGAAAGACAATCTGGCAACGATCGGCAATCTGCTCCAGATCAATGGGTTCGATCGGTTGCTGAATTTGATGCCCCAAATGGGGATACAGGTCAGAAAAGGACTGCCCTGCACTGCTTTCTCCACCTAAATACACCAACTCCAGATAGGGGTGATCCATCAGAAGCCGTACCAACTGCACACCGCCATACCCCGAAGCGCCAACTATACCAACGGGTACGCGTCCCAAATCCCCCATGATGCTTTACCTTCTTACAGGTTGATTCACACAACTTTGCTGCATTGTAGTACCGGGGCAAGAATTTGGGTAGGAGCAACAAGGCTTCTCTCAGGAATCCTTCATGTTTTTCACCGTCCAGTGCTTAGCGGTCTCATCTTCCCAATCTCCCTCACCTCCCTCATCTCTTGAGCCTCCCTCATCTCTCCTAAAGGGACTAGAATTTAAACGTATGAGTGAATTTAAAGAAACTTTACGGTGCCACAGCGTTGAGCGTTTCTAGTGTCGATATATCTCAAGCAGTTCCGTTTCAATTTGATGACATTGAAGCGGCATTAGCAGACTTAAAAGCGGGTCGTGCGATCGTCGTGGTCGATGATGAAAACCGCGAAAATGAAGGTGATCTGATCTGTGCGGCACAGTTCGCGACTCCCGATCTGATTAACTTCATGGCAGTGTACGCCCGAGGTTTGATTTGTCTAGCCATGACCGGAACCCGGTTAGACGAACTCGATTTGCCGTTGATGGTGAGCAAGAACACGGATAGTAACCAAACAGCGTTCACAGTCAGTATTGATGCCTCACCTAGCGCTGGAGTTACGACTGGGATTTCAGCCGACGATCGCGCCCGAACCATTCAAATTGCGATTAATCCCTCTACCCATCCCGATGATCTGCGCCGACCAGGACATGTCTTCCCGATCCGGGCACGAGACGGGGGTGTCCTCAAACGCGCCGGTCATACAGAAGCTGCCGTTGATCTAGCCCGACTCGCTGGACTTTACCCGGCAGGAGTCATTTGTGAGATTCAGAATGCGGACGGGTCAATGGCACGCTTGCCCGAACTGATTGAGTATGCCCATACTCATCAACTCAAAATTATTAGCATTGCCGATCTGATCAGTTATCGTCTGCAACATGAACGGTTTGTTTGTCGAGAGACAGTCGCAGACTTACCGTCACAATTTGGACAATTCCAGATTTATGGCTACCGGAATTTGCTGGATAACTCTGAACATGTAGCGATCGTGAAAGGAGATCCCGCCACGTTCAAAGATCACCCCGTAATGGTTCGAGTCCACTCAGAATGCCTGACAGGGGATGCTTTAGGCTCCTTACGCTGTGATTGCCGGATGCAACTGCAGGCTGCCCTGAAGATGATTGAAAATGCGGGTATGGGAGTTGTTGTCTACCTGAAACAAGAAGGACGCGGGATTGGCTTAGTCAATAAGCTGAAAGCTTACTCCCTGCAAGATATGGGACTGGATACTGTTGAAGCCAATGAACGCCTGGGGTTTCCAGCGGATTTAAGAGACTACGGGGTAGGCGCTCAAATCCTGAATGATTTAGGCGTGAAACAATTGCGGCTGGTGACGAATAATCCACGTAAGATCGCCGGGCTGAAAGGTTATGGGTTAGAAATGGTCGATCGCGTCCCACTTTTAATCGAAGCCACCTCGTACAATTCTGGCTATTTAGCGGCTAAGGCAGAAAAGTTAGGGCACTGGTTCCTCCGCAGCTATTTGGTAACGATCGCGCTGCAATGGGATGACGAACCGCTATCAGTATCGGAACGCTACAATCGCCTGGAAACCTTACGGCATCTGGCAAAAGATCAGGAGCTATTGTTGCAGGAAGAAGTTCGTCCTGTTGCCGTAGCGTTGTTCGGCAGTTCTGCCTTAATCGCGCATCTAGGTTTTGAGCAATCGGTGATTAACGATCCGGAGTGGTATCGGTTGCCTGAACATCCCTATGTGCAAGCGATCGCCCATATCCTTGATCAATTAGTCACCTTACCCCATCTGAACCAACTCACCTTTATTGTTTCGGCTGGCTCTGATCCACTGACTGGGTTGCAGGTACAACTCGATCGTCAACAGTTCTCCTTCCAGCAACCCCCTTCATCCATTTTTGGCAACCTGGATACCCAAATCGTCTATAGCTTTATGGCTGAATCCCAATCCCACGTGTCGTCCTAACTGTCCCAGTAGACAAAGTGGACCATTGAAGAATGAGATTATCTACAGCTTTTACGGTCTAGTACCTGAGGAGGATCAAGAACCAGCCTGACCGCAGATGAAGTTTTGCGAATTCAATATATGAACACCTGTTCAGACGTTATAGTGAACATACGTTGAATTGAGGTTGAAAGCAATGACAGAAGTAACTCAAATGAAGTGTGCTTGTGAGTCCTGTTTGTGTGTGGTTTCGCTCAGCGATGCCGTCATGAAGGATGAGAAGGCATATTGCAGCGCCGCCTGCGCCAATGGACATCCAGATGGCACAGGTTGTGGGCATAGTGGTTGTGGTTGCCAGTAGGTTAATCAGTAAGGTTGGAGTGGTTACCCACTGATTGCCTTGCCAGCCGTTGTTTGGGTTGGCAAAAACCCTGATTAAGCTACGTCACTATGATGTCATTGACCATGAGACCTAGCGGCGGCATCAATCGCTGCGCTGACTGCCGCAGGCTCCAACCAATCGCCGATCGAGGAGAGGAAATCCATTTTGATGCTGCTCCAATCTCTTTTGGTCTACAAGCCATTAGAGCCAGACCCGATCGGCTGGTGGTTAGCCAGAATTTTGCTGCCGATTAAAACCGTTCTATCGTTTCAAATTGTTGTGTAGTTCCGGCTCTAGCCGCTTCGCCACAGGTGCGAGGTGTGGGGAAAATTTTGCCCGGATTCGCGATCGTCACGGGGTCAAATGCCTGCCGCACCCATTGCATCGTTTCTAGATCGATCGGTGTAAACATTTCTGGCATATAACAGCGTTTGTCTGCGCCAATTCCATGTTCGCCTGAAATACTGCCACCCACCTGTACACAGAGTTTGAGAATCGCGCCACCTAATTCTTCTACTTGTTCCAGCGCCCCAGGAACCGAGTTGTCATACAAAATTAATGGATGTAGATTGCCATCACCTGCATGAAATACGTTGGCAACGTGATAGCCATGTTTTTCCCCTAAGACCTCGATTTCCTTCAACACATACTCCAGCGTCGTCCGAGGAATGACGCCATCCTGCACATAATAATCAGGAGCCATTTTGCCCATGGCCGCAAAGGCAGCTTTCCGCCCTTTCCACAGGGTCAAGCGTTCCTCTAAGTCGGCAGCAATTCGGACACTCCGAGCGCCATTCTGATAGCAAAGCGCTTCGACCCGCCGACTATTTTCTGCCGCTTCGACCTCTAGACCATCCACCTCAACCAGTAAAATCGCGGCAGCATCGCGGGGATAACATCCGGTTGCCACGACATTTTCGACCGCATTAATGCTCATGTTATCCATCATTTCCATCCCACCCGGAATGATGCCAGCGCTAATGATGTCTGAAACTGTAGCTCCAGCGGCTTCCACACTAGAAAAATCAGCAAGCAGCACCCGAATGGACTCAGGAGTCTTCAAGATTTTCAACGTGATTTCAGTCGCAATACCCAGAGTACCTTCGGAACCGACGAACAAACCAGTGAGGTCATACCCTGGAGTTTCCGGCACCCGACCACCAACATCCACGATCGTGCCATCAGGTAACACCAACTTGAGACCCAGCACGTGATTTGTCGTCACCCCATATTTCAGGCAGTGAACTCCACCAGAATTTTCAGCCACATTCCCACCGACCGAGCAAATAATTTGACTGGACGGATCAGGCGCATAGTAAAATCCGGCACCGCTCACCGCCTGAGTCACCCAGTTGTTGATCACTCCTGGTTGGACAACCACTCGTTGATTTTCCAAATCCACGTCTAGAATCTGTTTCATCAATGCGGTGACAATCAATACGCAGTTCTCGATCGGTAGAGCACCACCCGATAAGCCCGTCCCTGAACCACGAGCCACAAAGGGAATGCAATGATAATGGCAAATTTTCACCACTCCAGCCACCTCCTCGGTTGTGCGGGGAAGTACGACGATCGCTGGACGCTGACGATAGCTCGTTAATCCATCACACTCATACACCAGCAACTCTTCTTTGCGGCGCACCACATTGTGATCACCTACGATCGTGGCAAATTCTTTAGCGATCAGTGACCAGTCACGAGAAGCAGTCGGGAGAGAGTTTTCAGCCAGCATGATTTGGGTAGTGCGAGGATGTAGCTTAATTTTACGAGAATGGGGGTGAAGCTGATTCGGTAGAATGGTGCGGATTACTGTGTGATGCAGTCATCCTGATGTATCCCTTCTTGGTCAAATGAACTCCGTTATGTCTGAGCCGCAAAAGCTTTACGAGGGCAAAGCTAAAATCCTTTACGCAACCGCTGATCCCGATGTGCTGCTCACCTATTTCAAGGATGATGCCACAGCGTTCAACGCCCAAAAGCGTGGCAGCATTCAAGGCAAAGGGGTGGTAAACTGCGCCATTTCCACCCATTTATTTCAGCAATTGGAAGCCCAGGGGATTCCTACCCACTTCATTGACCAGCCTAGCCCCAACGAAATGCGGGTAAAGGCAGTGACGATCGTGCCATTGGAAGTGGTGGTGCGGAACATTGCGGCGGGCAGTCTCTGTCGAGAAACTGGCTTAACCTTGGGAACAGTTTTACCCCAACCCCTAGTCGAGTTCTACTACAAAAATGATGGCTTAGGTGATCCCCTCTTGACGCCCGATCGCCTGCGGCTATTAAAGCTAGCAACACCCGAGCAAGTGGAGCAACTGCACACAATGGCACTGCAAATCAACCAGATTTTGACAACATTTTTTAACGAGTGTGGGATTACCCTGGTAGACTTCAAGCTAGAGTTTGGCTGCGATCGTCATCAGACTCTAATCTTGGCAGACGAAATCAGCCCAGATACCTGTCGGTTATGGAACCAGACAGAAAGCGATCCTCAAAAGCGGGTGCTCGACAAAGATCGGTTTCGCCAAGATTTAGGTGGGGTTGAGTCGGCTTACCAACAAGTCATGCAACGGGTGTTAAGCCATTCCTAAGTGTATATCCAGGTCATAGAACTTGGCTTGCCGTTGACCAGCTCGGTACTTGACTCCCTGATTCAGATCAACTCCTGGTTTTAAGGGCTGAGGTATGCGTAAATGAAATAATTCTTCAATTCGACGCTCAAAACTTAAAACTCGTGAATTTAAGATAAGTATTCGTACCCATCAATGCGGTAAAATTTCACAGTTTACGCCTTCTGTGGTTCAGTACTGCCTCGTTTTGCCTGCCTTGAGCAGGAATGGTGTGTGGACGTGTCAAATAGCCTGAACAAAATGCGCCTATCCCCAACCTTTGTTGCCTTCCTGGCTGCCTCGACAACACTTGGTTTATCTAATTCTGTGAAAGCACAGTCAACCCCTGTTGTCCCTGCAACTGATCGAACGCCCTATTCTCCCATCGTCTCAGGAAGCCCTCCATGGGTCAGACAGGAGGCTACACTAACTTCACAACCTGAGCAAATTAATGTTCCGTTTGCGATCGAGGCTGGAACCGTAGCGCAGGCGCAAGACCAACCGTCTTCTGATCCAGCTCCGGGGACTCAACCGCTCCCGACGCTCACGCCAGGCGATCAATCCACTCCGCTCCAACCTACCCCAGATACCCTCCAGTTTTCACCGCCACAATCGCCGCAACCCGAGCTGGCAGTCCCAGCCACACCAGGACAACCTACTGCTCCACCACCAGAGACGGCTCCTACCACTCCAGAGAGCACAACTCCGACGCCCCCCACGACTACACCCATCACACCTCCTCCAGGTAGTCAAACTCCTGATGGGGCTCCCACGGCTGAACCGGAACCCAGAGTACTAGTGGCAGAAGTCCTAATTAGTGGCGTCGAGGGGGCAATTCAGAACGAAGTATATAGCGTGATTCGGACGCAGCCAGGACGAACGACTACTCGTTCTCAGTTGCAAGAAGATATCAACGCGATCTTCAAGACGGGCTATTTTTCTAATGTCCGAGCTGTACCAGAAGACACACCTCTGGGTGTAAGAGTCACATTTGAAGTCCAACTCAATCCAGCCTTGACCGGAGTTAAGGTCGAAGGCACCAGTGTATTGCCGCAATCTGTGATTGACGAAGCGTTTCAAGACCAGTATGGCAGCACCATTAATCTGAATCGGATTGATGAAGGCATCAAAAAAATTACTCAGTGGTATCAGAGTAATGGGTACGTTCTGGCTCAAGTCGTCGATGCTCCAGCCGTTGAACCGGATGGTCAAGTCACAATTCAAGTGGCAGAAGGGGTCGTTGAGAATATTGAAGTTCAGTTCGTGAATAAAGATGGGGAAAATACTGATGAAAAAGGTAATCCCATTCGCGGACGCACTCGCAGCTTCATCGTCACCCGCGAGTTTGAAACCAAACCAGGAGAAGTATTTAACCGCAATAAAGTTGAGCGCGACCTGCAACGGGTGTTTGGACTGGGCATTTTTGAAGATGTCAAGCTCGCCCTCAAACCGAGTGAACAAGACCCACGCAAAGTCGTGGTCGTTGCAAATGTGACTGAGAAACGAACCGGCTCCATCTCCGCAGGGGCAGGCATTAGCTCTGCCAGCGGCTTGTTTGGTACGGTGAGTTACCAACAACAAAATTTGGGTGGCAATAATCAGAAACTAGGGGCAGAAATTCAAGTCGGGCAACGGGAACTGTTGTTTGACCTCAATTTTACTGACCCCTGGATTGGTGGAGACCCATTCCGAACTTCCTACTCCGTTAATCTATTCCGGCGACGTACGATTTCACTAGTCTTTGATGGTGGCGAACGGGAAGTGGAATTAGAGAATGGCGATCGACCCCGTGTGGTCAGAACGGGAGGAGGCATCAGCTTTACCCGTCCCCTAAATGGCAATCCTTATCGACGCGCAGAATGGACAGGCTCCCTGGGCTTACAGTACCAACACGTCGATATCACAGATTCCGATGGTGATATTGCTAAAGAAGATGAGCGTGGCAACCAACTCAGTTTTAGCGGTACAGGACAAGATGATCTGCTGACACTGCAATTTGGGGTGGTGCAAGACCGCCGGAACGACCCGCTGCGCCCGACTCAAGGGTCACTGCTGCGGCTAGGAACCGAACAATCGATTCCAGTCGGTTCCGGCAGTATCTTCATGAACCGCTTACGCGGTGGCTATAGCTTCTATGTACCAACTCGGTTGTTACGGCTAACCCAAGGCTGTCAAGATCCCAAGTCTAGACCAGCGGATTGTCCTCAAGCCTTTGCCTTTAATGTGCAGGCAGGCACTGTCATTGGGGATCTACCACCCTACGAAGCCTTTGCCTTAGGGGGCAGTAATTCCGTGCGGGGGTATGATGAAGGCGATTTAGCTGCCGCTCGAAGCTTTATTCAGGCGACGATCGAATATCGTTTCCCCATATTCTCAATTATTTCTGGTGCCCTATTTGTGGATGCGGCGACTGACTTCGGTTCTCAAGGCAGTGTACCTGGTGATCCAGGGGGTGTCAGACGTAAGCCCGGCAGCGGCTTTGGCTATGGGGGTGGGGTGCGGATTCAATCGCCTCTAGGTCCAATTCGGATTGACTTTGGTCTGAATGACCAAGGAGATAGCCGACTCCACTTTGGTATTGGGGAGCGCTTCTAATGTTGGAGGACGCTGCCGAGGTAGGGGTAACCCAGGCATTCCAGGGACAACAACCGGAAGCTTCTATTCGTCAAGAACCAGGCGATAGCCGCCAAACCGAAAATTTGATGCTCGGTCAATCTACCCTGCGCACCTCGTTTGGGCGATCGGGCATTGGGCTACACTCAGGCTTACCGGTGCAGGTCAACGTGTTGCCAGCCCCAGTTGGGCGAGGGCGCTACTTTGTCCGCACAGATCTACCTGGTCAGCCTGAAGTAGAAGCTCTAGTCAGTTCGGTTAGCCAAACTACACTTTCAACTGAGCTAGCCGCCGGAGCCGCCCGAGTGCGGACGGTGGAACATCTGTTGGCAGCACTAGCCGGCATGGGAGTAGACAATGCCCGGATTGAACTAGATGCCCCCGAAGTTCCCCTGTTAGATGGCTCAGCCCAAGAGTGGGTTGCGGCGATCGCTGAAGCTGGGTTAGCACCACAATCGGACAGTCGGACGGCGATCGCGGTGGCAGATCCCGTTTGGGTACGCCAGGACAATGCTTTTGTCGCAGCCTTGCCCTCACCCGAATTACGGTTTACCTATGGAATTGACTTTGACCTACCTGCCATTGGCAACCAATGGTATAGCTGGTCTGCCCAAACGAGCTTCGCTACTGAAATTGCCCCTGCTCGCACCTTTGGGTTAGCCCACCAAATCGAATATCTGCGCACTCAGGGATTAATTAAAGGCGGTAGTCTGGACAATGCTTTAGTCTGTAGCGCTGAAGGTTGGCTCAATCCCCCCCTAAGATTTCCCAATGAACCAGTGCGCCATAAACTTTTAGACTTAATAGGAGACTTAAGTTTGTTGGGGAGTTTTCCCACCGCTCATTTTCTGGCATACAAAGCCAGTCACCAGTTACATATTCAACTAGTACAAGCATTGGTTACTGCCAACCGTTGTTAGCCTGTGGTGAGGAGTGACTAGCGATTCCGCCGCTCTCCCACAATTTTGCTCTTCCGCCCGCCTACTACAACCCGATCTATGTCTACCCTGATTAACGTTAATACGACTGATACACCACTCAGCCATGTAGAAGCTCGTCCTGCCACCGTAGAGGAAGGCACTTCTGGGCATCCAGAAGCTACCCCAAAAACAGTTTTATCGGCAGAGGAGATTCACAAGCTGTTACCGCATCGCTACCCATTTGCCCTGGTAGATCGGATCATTGACTATGTGCCTGGCAAGCGGGCCGTGGGCATTAAGAATGTCACTTTTAACGAACCCCATTTTCAGGGGCATTTTCCGGGCAGACCAATTATGCCTGGTGTATTGATCGTCGAAGCCATGGCACAGGTCGGCGGTGTTGTGCTAACCCAGATGAATGAGGATGTTCAGGGTGGGTTGTTCATGTTCGCTGGCATCGATAAAGTCCGGTTCCGCCGTCCAGTTGTTCCCGGCGATCAACTGATTATGACCGTGGAACTCCTATGGGTGAAAAAACGTCGTTTCGGCAAGATGCAGGGACGAGCCGAAGTCGATGGGCAACTAGTCTCGGAAGGCGAACTCATGTTTTCTTTAGTGGATTGATGACAACCCTGATTCATCCAACTGCCGTAATACACCCGAATGCTGAACTTCACCCGACTGTGCAAGTTGGGGCGTATGCTGTGATTGGCGATCAGGTGAAAGTGGGTGCTGGAACCACGATCGGCGCGCACGTGGTTCTGGATGGTTGGACAGAAATTGGCGCTCGTAACCAAATTTTTCCTGGGGCTGCGATCGGGCTAGCCTCCCAAGACCAGAAGTATGCCGGTGCAGACAGTCTCGTCAAAATTGGGGATGACAACTGCATCCGGGAATATGTCACGATTAATCGGGCTAATGCGGCTGGAGAAGCCACCATTATTGGTAATGGCAATTTGCTGTTGGCGTATGTGCACGTTGCTCACGACTGCATTATTGAAGACCAGGTGATCATTACCAATGCCGTTTCTTTGGCAGGACATGTACGAGTCGAGTCGCGGGCTCGCATTGGCGGCATGGTAGGGATTCACCAGTTCGTTCAGATTGGTCGCTTTGCCATGATTGGAGCGATGTCTCGCATCGATCGCGATGTTCCCCCCTATATGTTGGTGGAAGGGAATCCCGCTCGGGTGAGATCGCTGAATCGCGTTGGTCTGCAACGTGCCGGACTATCGGACTTGGAGGAAGGGCAGATCTGGCGATCGTTAAAACAGGCATTCCGACTGTTATATCGCTCCGGACTCACTTTAAACGAAGCGTTAGATAAGCTAGAACCGCTAGTAGATAGCGACTATTTGCAGCATCTACACCGCTTTTTATCCCAATCCCAGCAACCTGGTCGTCGAGGTCCTACTCCCTGTCGGCGGAATCGCCATGATGATGAGGATTGACCCATGAATCGCATCTTCATCAGCACCGGCGAAGTGTCTGGTGATTTGCAAGGAGCCTTACTGGTAGAGGCATTATATCGACAGGCGCAACAGCAAGGATTAGCGTTAGAAATTCTGGCGTTGGGAGGCGATCGCATGGCGGCGGCTGGAGCAACGTTGCTCGGCGATACCCGCTCAATTGGCTCGATCGGGATTCTGGAATCCCTCCCCTTCGTGCTGCCAACCTTGCAAGTCCAGCGGCAGGCAAAGCGCTACTTGAAGCAACATCCTCCCGATCTAGTAGTCCTGATTGACTACATGGGTCCCAATGTCGGCTGGTGTAACTATTTAGTCAAACACCTACCGCAAGTGCCCATCGTTTATTTCATCGCGCCTCAGGAATGGGTCTGGGCACTCAATTCATATAACACTGATCGAATTGTTCGGGCAACGCAGCGTATCCTGGCCATTTTTCCCGAAGAGGCAAGGTACTTTGAAGCGAAAGGGGGACAGGTGACTTGGGTCGGTCATCCTTTGGTCGATCGGATGCAAACGGTACCCAGTCGGGCGGCTGCCCGAACCGCTTTAGGGATTGCCCCTGACCAACCAACCGTGGTTTTACTTCCAGCCTCACGGCATCAGGAATTAAAATATTTGCTCCCTGTGATGTGCCAGGCAGCCCAACAGATTCAGGCAGCATTACCCGATGTCCATTTCTGGGTTCCTTTAGCCCTAAAGCAGTTTCAGCAGCCAATTCAGCAGGCAATTCAGGCGTATGGATTACAGGCGACCTTGCTATCCGACGGGGAAGCTGGAGCCGGACGGGAAATAACAATCCAGGCGATCGCCGCTGCCGATTTAGCCATTACCAAGTCTGGGACTGTAAATCTGGAAATAGCCTTGCTAGATATCCCCCAAGTGGTGTTGTACAAGCTGAATCCACTGACTGCCTGGATTTTAGACAAGGTCCTGAAGTTTTCTGTCCCATTTGTATCGCCGCCGAATTTAGTCACTATGCAGCCGATCGTGCCGGAATTGTTGCAAGATCAAGCAATACCCACCATGATCGCGCAAACAGCTTTGGCACTATTGCAGAGTCCCGATCAGCGTCAATCCATACTAGAGGGCTATGCCCAAATGCGGGCGGCGTTGGGACCAGTAGGAGCCTGCGATCGTGCCGCTCAAGAAATTTTGCACCTTTTACCTACAGCATCTCAGCAAGATTGAGGCTGACCTAAACTTACTTTTTGGTAGGAAGCTTAAGCGCCTTCTTCACCAGTGTGGGGATTTGAGAGGGACAATTAGCCACGGGAATTTTTGCTCGTTCAAACGCTGTAATTTTGCTTTGGGCACTACCAATATCGGTTCCCAGTTCTGCGACTTGCGAGGCAATAATGGCGCCAGCATGCCCCATTCGTCTGCCTTTAGGCGCCGTGCGACCCGCTACATAAGCAATCACGGGTTTATCGATCGCCTCAGCAATATAGTGAGCCGCCGCTTCCTCACTATCACCGCCAATCTCGCCAACCAAGACAATTACTTCAGTGGCATCATCCTCATCCATCATTTGCAGCCATTGAGGAAACGAGGAACCGACGATCGCATCACCACCAATACAAACGCCCATCGATTGCCCTAATCCGGCGAGCGTTAATTCCCTGGCAATTTCGTAGGTTAACGTGCCCGTCCGACTAATTAAGCCCACAGAACCGGGCATATAGAACTCTGTGGGATGAATCCCAAGCAACAGTTGCCCCGGCACAATAATTCCAGGGCTATCAGGACCCACAATTAAGGTTTCGGCAGATTCAGCTTTACGTAACAGGGCAACCATATCCGCTGGTGGCATGCCTTCAGTAATTAACACAATCTGACGAATCCCCGAAGCGATCGCTTCTAGAGCCGCATCCAGAGCCGCATAAGGTGAGACAAAGATCACCGTGGTATCGATCGCGCCAACAGCAGAGACTGCCATTTCCACCAGGTCAAACACTGGAATGTCATGCAGGATTTGCTGTCCATAACCCGGACTGATGCCAGCGACCACATTGGTACCGTAAGCTTTCATCAACGGGGTATAGATCGAACCGAGTGGTTCGGTAATTCCCTGAACTAGTACGTTGCTATTTGGGGCAAAAATCATAACCTGTTCACTTGCAGGTGCGGTTGACGCATGGACTTATAGCTTGGTCAATCTCTTGCAGGAGTCACCATGCAAACCTCTACTTTATAGGATGACGTAAATGAATGGTTCCTGCTGCTACTCCGATCACACTCCGATCGCGCAACTACTGATAAAGACTTAAGCACTCCGACCACCCGACTTAGCCAGCACAACAGCTCGCATCACCGCATCATCCAAACTACTTAACATGGGAATCTGCGCCGCTTCCAGTAGGGCTTGAGCTGACTCACATTGATTGCCAACTAACCGGACTACGAGTGAGGGAGTGCGGACGGGGGGTAGCGTTAAGGTCGTCGATCGGAGTTTGTTAATTTTAGTGTTGGGTGGCGGCGGATTAGTCTTAATTCGCTCCAGAGAACTGGTAATGAGCGCGGCAATTTCATCGCAAGGCACCAGACTACTGATCAGATTAATCAATACCACCCGCATATGTTTATGTTGCATCATCAGCTCTAGACCAGAATCCAGACGTTGACTTAAGGTGGTATGGCAAAAATCCCAACGGGTTTCTCCACCAATATTGAGAAAACTGGCGGGTTTTCCCCCAGCCTGACAAACCATATCCATCGTTGCCATCGTCAAGCCTGCCCCATTGCAGATAATACCAATGTGACCATCGGATTCCATGACCACAGGCGTTTCATGTAAATAGGCAGCTTGTTTCTGCTCTGCTTTCGGATCAAGGGCAGCAAGATGGGGATGACGGGCAAGGGCATCATCATTGACAGTAACTTTGCCATCCAACGCCATTAACTCACCTTTGGCACTGACCCCCAGAGGATTAATCTCGACCAGATCTAGATCATTTTGGACAAAGAGCTGGTACATCTTTTCCACAATCTCGCTAACAGACTCGATCAGCTGTCCGCGCAACCCCATTTTGATCGCCAAGCGTCGGGCATAGTAAGGCGAAAATTGATCATCGACAATGACATGCTGCATTTGCTCGATCGCCGCCTGCACATCAATTCCACCTTGCTGAGACCCCAGTAACACTGGCCGACGGAGAGTGCGGTTCAGTACCACTGCTAAATAAAATTCCAAGTCGGCATTGTATTTTGCCTCAGCTAGGAGCGCCTGAGGATACTCGCCCATGATGGGAAGATTGAAGATCGTATGCGCAGCCGCGATCGCATCGATCGTATTCTCAACAAACTTTACACCACCTACCCGACCCCGTCCCCCAATCCGAACCTGTGATTTCAGCACCACGGGATAGGGGATGGTTAAACCCTTTAGATCTTTGGGGCGATCGATCCGTTGCGCGGGTAAGACTGGAATGCCAATGTTACGGAATAATTCTTTCGCTTGATACTCCAGCAAATCCATAGGGTGACTCCCGCTGCTCCTAGCGCCTGAATAAGTGTGATCATGCCCCAAACCAGGCATATTCGACTCACTTTTGAGTATATTGGCATCTTCTCATCATTAGGAGCGTACCCAACGTTATTGATCTCCTAGCGAGAGAAAATTAAGCCCCCTAACTCATTTCAGCCTGGATGACGTCAGATTCTGCCGCAGCACCACCCCTTGCGATACAGTCTGAACCCGTTGGTTTTGTTTATGATTTGGGAAGTCTTCAGGACAATCCGTGATCATGCAAGCGAATACAGCCTCCCCGTTGATGCAGGAACTTCCTGCTCCACTCCCATTGTTACCCGGACAAGACCCTTGGCGGCGAACCATCCGCCCGATCGGCACCTATGTGCTCAATGGCATTGCCGTCTGGGGCGATCGCTTGGTTTTACTGGACTCAGTGCGCGGGTTTCTACTGGGAGTTGACCCAACCACTGATAGTGCTACCGTCTTAAACCCTCTGCATGTGGAGCAATTTGTCGATGCCGTAGGGTTAGCGATTTGGCAAGATACATTGTGGTTCGCGCGCCATGACAGTGTTTACTACTGCCGACTGGATGATTTGACGCCTCAGCACTTTGTCAGCCTGGATTACTCCGTCACTGGGGTAGGCGTTTGGGAATCTACGGTTTATGTCGCCTCCCAGCGGTTAGGGTATATCACTGTGTTTGAACGGGAGACAGCGCGCGAGATTACCCGCTTTCCCATGCCAGGCGTGGGGGAAGCAAACCTGACGCTGCGCCAAGAAGAATTGTGGGTGTGCGATCGCATTGAGCAAACGGTGTATTGTCTCGATCGGGCTACGGGGGAACAACAGTTCTGTGTGTTAACGCCGTTTGACTCGCCAACCGGATTGACCTTCTACCCGCATCCGCAAACCAAGCAGGATATTCTCTATGTCTGCTATGCCAGCGAAGAACCCTATATTCGGGACAATCCCAATGCTGAAGACCCATTGGAGCTGAGTATTCGCGATCGGACTTTCGTGCATCCACTCTATATCCACTACAATCCCCAGCAGCGTTATGCCTTGTCCAATGGCTATTTAATTGAAATGTACTATGTAGAAGAACTGTTGCCCACCGAAGAAGGACAGGTTCATCTTGATAATTTGGAATGGCGGATTGCTTTACCTGCAACGACCGATCGTCAAAAGGTGCATAAGGTAGAACCGATCGGGCGTCCATTTGTGGAAGAAATTCAGCAAGGACAACGAGTCGCAGTATTCAAGTTTGATTCCATTAAGCCGCATGAACGGCATTTGTTCGGCTGGAAAGCCACATTAGCAGTTCATAGCATTAAATATAAGCTGACCCTGGAGGATGTCGATCGCATTCCGCCATTGTCAGCCGAATACCAAGCGAAATACCTGGTGGATGATGACGAACTAGCCATGGATACGCCCACCATCCAGGAGGCTGCCCGAGCCGCGATCGGAACTGAAACCAATATTCTGCGCAAGATGTTGAAAATCCGCAACTATGTCTACGATCGCCTGTCCTATGGTTTAACGGCGCGAATTGACACTCCCGATGTCGTGTTAGAGCGGGGAGTTGGCTCCTGCGGCGAATATGTCGGCTTATTACTCGCGTTGGCTCGGTTAAATGGGATTGCCTGCCGCACAGTGGGGCGCTATAAGTGCCCACCCCAAGCCGATCTCCACAACGTACCGTTGCAACCAGACTATAACCATGTCTGGATTGAGTTTTATATTCCGGGGTTTGGCTGGCTCCCGATGGAGTCAAATCCCGATGATATTGCGGAACGGGGTCCTTATCCCACCCGCTTTTTCATGGGCTTACCCTGGCATCATGCGGAAATCGCTAAAGGGATTCCATTCGAAACCATATCAATTCCCACAGGAGCGATGGAAGTAGCGATCGGCGACCTAGCCATCAACCACATTCGATTCACGATTTTGGGAGAACTGCCACCACCCAGCTAACCATAAAAGGCTGTGCCGGGTCAGGTTGCAACGAGTAGAGTATAGAATGCCTGCACAATCTAGGAGGGTTCTATGCAAAGCCAGAGCAGTTATACCCAACTGACAGTGTATTACCTGAATGGTCAATCCGAGTCATTCATGGTTTATGATCCGGTAGATGCGGAACGGGTTCAACAAGAGTTCCAGCAAGTCGTCCGTCGCTTGCTCGATCGCCCGTGGTGGGTATTTCACCTGTCCGATCAAACGGTGTGCATTCACATTGCGAATGTCGCAAAAGTAGAAGTGAAGCCACCCTTACCTCGATTACACGGGGAGGATGTGTTTGAAAATGCTGAACGAGTGACAGCCCTAAATCGTACTACTCATCGAGAGTAGGAAGAGTCGGCTGTTCTTTGCCATCATCTGAACCGCAGTCAGGAGTTACATAAGTATGTCACCCTCGGTAAGCTTAATTCGTGCCCAGTCCTACGATCGCCCAGAGTTACGACAAGCCTTAGCCTCCGTTCTAGAACCATTGGGGGGGATTTCTGCCTTTGTCAAACCGGGCGATCGGGTTTTATTGAAACCCAATTTACTGACAGGTGCCCGTCCCACTAAGGAATGTGTCACTCGACCAGAACTGGTTTATTGTGTGGCGCAATTGGTGCAGGAAGCAGGTGGCAAGCCATTTCTCGGCGATGGTCCAGCGTTCGGCAGTGCTAAAGGGGTCGCTTTAGCCAATGGCTATCAACCATTGATTGACGAGCTAAAGTTGCCGATTATTGATTTTCATGGCAAACGTTATCAAACGGTGAGTGATGAGTTTAATCACTTATTACTGTCTAAAGAAGCCATGGAAGCAGATGTGATCATTAATCTGCCTAAGGTGAAATCCCATGGGCAATTGACTGTGACATTAGGTGTTAAGAATTTATTCGGTTGTGTGCCCGGTAAAATGAAGGCTTGGTGGCATATGGAAGCCGGAAAAGATCGCGATCGCTTTGGCAAGATGCTAGTAGAAACAGCCCGAGCGATTAACCCGAATCTCACTATTTTGGATGGCATTATTGGACATGAAGGAAATGGTCCCAGTGGCGGGGAACCCCGTCAGCTAGGGATATTGGGAGCTACTTCAGATGTATTTGCCCTCGATCGCGCCCTAGTCGATATTCTTCAGATTGATCCAACTCAAGTGCCCACGATCGTCGCTTCCCAAACACTCGGTCTATGCCCTGAATTGTCAGCGATCGAGTTTCCATTATTGCAACCGGATGATTTGCGAATTAGTGATTGGCGACTTCCCGATCATTTAGCGCCGATCGATTTTGGCATGCCGCGAGTCTTGAAATCTACCTTTAGACACTTGTATATTCGGTTTATTCAGGAACCAATCACTGCTTACAGTGAACGCTGATTAGAGTAAGGCTGATGCTTTAGTCAAGTTATTGATCACTTGATTAAGCATTTTGTAACTCTTGTGACTTCTTGTATGATTTGCACTCGAGTGGGTCGAGATTCGATATGGTGAAACTAGAAAGAAGTGGCTGCAATCAACCCTTCTCAGAGGTGGCTGATTCTCCCTAATTATCAATTCGGGAACTATTCCATGTCTCCTTTAATGCTCCGTCAACTCTGGGCTTTGGTCGAAACCACCCAGGCTCAAACCCTTCTCAATCTGGACGATGATAGTCTAGTGCAATGGTTACTCAGACAACTCCGGCATCAACGTGCGATCGAGCTTGACGAGATGAGTGCCTTGATGACCTATATTCACTCCAGATTACCGTTAATCCGAGATTTGGCTGCTAGTCGAACTCCTGTTTGCTCGTAACATCCTATTTCGCGTTGCCGCGTCACGAATTTTCTGCTCTAGAGTAGGGGTTGCATACTGGGGCAGTTCCCTTGAGATTCGCATCAGAAACTCTGCCTCCAATCGTTCACCCCTGCCTAACTTACGCCATCATTCTCAAAGGATACTTTAGCAGTCTGACTTATCAGTAGTGAGTGTTATCCCTCAATCCTGCTTGAACAAGGGGATTTAAAGCCTGTTTCCCTTGCCAGCAGGACCAGGGGGGAGCGCGGAACGTCAATCATCACAGCGCAATCCGCTTCAAACACCCTTTTAAGCAAACGCCGACGAACCCAAATCGGGAGGCACATCCTGCCACCGCCCGGGACCTACGGCTCGGAGTGCTTCTTGCAATACCACATCTCCAGTATAAAGCGCCCGACCGACGATCGCCCCAGTCACCCCTAAAGCTTCCAACGATAGCAAGCGCATCAAGTCACTCACTGAACTCACACCTCCAGAGGCAATAATGGGCACGTCTACGGCTGTGGCTAAATCCCGTAAAGCTTCTAAGTTTGGACCTTGCAGCGTTCCATCCCGATGAATATCCGTGTAAATAATGGCGGCGACACCGAACTGTGCCATTTGTTGGGCTAAATCGGTCGCTAAAACTTCTGAGGTTTCTAACCAGCCGCGAGTAGCAACTTTACCATTGCGGGCATCAATGCCCACGACAATTTGCGTTGGAAATTCAGCACATAACGATCGCACCAACTCAGGTTGCTCCACAGCGATCGTACCTAAGATCACCCGCCGAACGCCTCGTTCCAGCAGATTTACTACACTTTGGCGATCGCGCAATCCACCACCCACTTGCACCGGCACATCAATGGTTTGGACAATTGCTTCGATCGCCGTTAGATTGACCGACTCGCCGGCTTTGGCACCATCTAGATCAACCACATGCACCCAACTGGCACCCTGGTCTGCCCATTGCCGCGCTACTGCCGCCGGATTTTCATCAAATGTTTGTGCTTGTTGGTAGTCTCCCTGATATAGCCGGACACATTTGCCATCCAGCACATCGATCGCAGGAATCACATCCATGAATTAATCGTCCTTGCCCAAATCACTCTCTTGCACAGTACCCGATGACCTGCCCCAGATCAATCACATTGCCAACTTAGGATTTCGAGTGATGGTTGATACAGGTTGCCTGAATGATGAATTGAGTTGAAATTGGACTATAGTCCGCTGATCAATTTGCTAATTTTTGTTTGGAAAAACCACACTGAGCAATTCTAGCGATTATGGTCTAGAGCAATTGAGTTCACTCAGTAGTTTTGACATCAGGGAAACAAGTATGAACATCTTGGTAGAAAACTTATTTAGAGATAATAGGGAGTTAATCATTCCCGGTTTTTTTATTCGCAGTACAGCTCCAGACAATGTCGAGGATGAAGATCTTCCTGATGTCGATATTGACCAACCGACCATTCAGGACATCATTGAGATTCTGTATCAAAATAGTGCTGCTGGTTCCTCAGAGTCTGGTTTAGTCATCGCGATTCATGGCTATAACACGGGAGCCGATGGCAGCCGAGATGGCGTTTTAGAAGACTGGTATCAACCACTTTGTACCTACATTAACCAAGATAGTTTTGTCCATCAAAGGAAAAATAGTTCGGTTTTTCTTGGATATCGTTGGCCTTCAGAAAGTTTAAAGCGAAAAAATATTCGTAAAGAGGCATTATCAGCACTGCCAGTGCTCATGCGGCTTTTAGCAATTGGTGGATTATTAATCGCGATCGTTGGGTTATTTACTGAGTTTTTTACTGCCACTCCAGCTGCCGCTGTCTTAACGATTCTGGGAACTTTGGGATTTGCGATCGTCGCGAGTTTGTTTCTCTTAAGAATTTCTGTTTACTTCCGTGACTCGTACCGAGCTACTTATTTTGGTGTGCCCGATTTAGTGGAATTGATTCGGCAACTTGATCAGGGACTCGTCAACCGTAAGATGAGTGAAACACTAACAGAAGACTCACTTTACGAAAAAATTACTACTCGCATTCCAGCAACCCAAACCTTTGAGCAATCTGCTTTGTTAGGTACACTCCGAATCATTCGCAGTGAACTGAGTAAGCGTTCAGATTTACGTATTGATGTAACTGATGCTAAATTTCAATACTTTTTGCAGGTATTGAAAAAACGCCTCCCACTGACAATCGATGATCCAACTTTGATTGAGGTGATCACTAGAATTATCGCGATCGAAGGTCTGGCGTATAGTGCTGCCCAAGAATACTGGCAAACCCATCAAATTAAGCTGTCATTCATTGGTCACAGCATGGGAGGACATGTCACCTCTCAGGTAATTCGGGTTATTTCTGATGTCTTTGACTCTCGTTCTGTGGGCACAATTGGCACAGACCAAGGAGCTAAATTTCCCTCCTCTCGGGTTGGTCGTGTGTTCACACTAGGACGATTAGTTCTAGTCTCGCCGGACATTCCGCTCATGACGGTGACATCCGGACGAGCTAACTTTTTGCGATCGGCTTTGCGGCGATTTGAGGAAGCTTATTTATTCAGTAATGAGGGCGATTTAGCTCTCCGCATTGCTTCTACCGCTGCCAATTATTTCTCCTTTCCTGCCCGTAGCCGTACCCAAGGGTATCGCTTAGGCAACTTAACCGTTCATTCTAAACATCAAGAAACCAAAAAATCGAAAAAGCGGCAGGAAACCTATGGCATTGTCAATTGGGAGGAGTTACCTAATCCCCATCATCACTTATTACCCTACCTGGAAGTTAGCGTCTTAAATAAAGACAAGAACCAAAGTCTAGACCCAGCCAGTCAGAAGCAGGAAGGGAATGAAACCGTTGCTAGTGAGCAACAAGATGAAGAATCGATCGCTGATTTGTTTACCTATTTAGACTGTACTGAATATTGCGATAAAGCCGATTATTACAGTCCAAATGCTGAGGCAACTGATAACAATATTTTGATTCTAAATCAACAAAAAACTCCACTCAATTTTTGGGAGTATGTCAATTTGTTCATTGCCTATGCCACCTTCGCTCCCAATAAATTTCCGAAGCAGGGAAGAGATGTTCATGGGGGTTATTTTTGGGGCAAATTTAGCAAGCTAATAATGTATCGCCTTGCCTTTGTCGGATTTCAAGGATTGCTAGATTCCCTAATTTTCATGCAACCGGATGATCCCAAATTACAAATTACTCAGCCACTACCTGAGGATTTAAAGACTGATTTAGCAGCCATTCAGCAGCTAGAACGCCAGCAACCTGCCCCGCTGGCATTAGAGCCAATTGATCCCGTTTTATTGAAGAGTTCGCAACGTGAGCAATTGAAAAAACGTCGTGCCGTAGCCCTACGTTACTTCTCTTGGATCTGCCAACAAAAACGGATTCAAGTCGCAATGTCACCTGAACGCTATCAAGTTGACATCCTTGTTCAGGATCATGATGTAGTCAGAGAAATGATGCTATCACGGGACAATCAATCTCCGGAGTAGTCATCCGTTGAACCGTTAAACCATGCTCCAGGCAATTAAGAACGAGCCGCCAACATAAGCAAACGCTTCAATTAAGCCTGCACCTAAATTGGGAACGGCTTGATGCACAATTTCATCGGAGATTTTTACTCCTGGCACTAAGACCAAGTCCGCAATCCAACGAATTGCCGCTAAAGCCACTAGGCTGAACCCCAGAATTAAACCATACAAGCTCAAACTTTGTGCCCACGTTGTAAATTCTGGAGTAAAGGCAATTCGCACTACATTTCCGGTGGCGATTAATAGCCCTGATAATGCTACTCCCGCCGCCGGATTATTCCGTTTACAAATTTCACGGAACACATTGTAATTTGCCACCTTGGGATAGAGATAACTGACAACAACTAGCACAATTAAACCAATGAGCCAGCAGACTAATCCCACCATCCAAGAGCCACTTTGTCCCCCCATTGCTGCACTTAAAATCAACCCATTAGCAATGTGAACGCCAGCCTCAGCCGCTGCTGCCCCAACATTTTGTTCTTCCTGCACTTCCCGAGCCGTATCACACCGTCGCAGAATCAGGCGATCGCCCACCCAAGCTCCCATCAACATCAGTACAATCACGCCTGCCCCATAGCTAAGCAGGTAAAGCAATTGATCTTGCCAGGTTGCGCCTAATTTATCTAGCACTCCCGCTAATGCCAGAACAATGCCGAGATAGTAACCCACTAAAGCGATCGCAACCGCTGGATTATCACGGACAAATAGCTCTAGATTTAACTCCATCCGGGAACGAAATAGTTTTTGATAGGCCAACTGTCCTAACCAGAAAATGCCAAATCCTAGCAAAATTTCTAGAGAGACAATTGCTATCCGGGAAAGGTTGGTTGTGATTTCGGGTGGCATAACGGGTAGCAGTGAACAATGGACAATAAGACAGTAAACAATGATTAGTGGGGTCGTAAATCAAACATTGCAAATTGTATAAAATCTTTGGCGCTGTCAATGAAGATGATTGGCTAAAGTCCAGGTAGGGGGAGGCAAGAACTGGGTTACCTCTCATTTAAGCTTCAGTGATCGAGCACTATGGCTGGGCTAACTTTCTCAACGTATTAATTAATAGATCAGTGAGTTGATCGTAGAAGAAGTAGTCATGGGCACCGATCGTAGTCACCGGTTTACCCCCAAACTGCCGCTTAAATTGGGAGAATTTAGCATAGTTGTGACGCGGATTTTGGGTATAGCCATAAAAATCATACACTTGACAGCCCTTTGATTTCGCTCGTTGCATCGCGGCCCAATGGAGCCCGTAGTTTGCCATCACGTGCGGGTACAAGCTACTTCTTCCACCATATAAATAGGTTGCCCGATCGCCCCAATAAATTACTAGAATTGCGGCTAAAAGTTGATCGTTCCAAGTCGCTAAACCAATTTCAGCCATATTTGCCGCAAATAAGGTTTGGCACAAATTAATAAAAAAACCGTAGGGTTCACCAAAGAATTGCTGACGTTCAACGGTTTCCCAAAATAAATCATAAAAGCGGGGAATGTTTTGCAGCTCAGTGGTAAATTCTGTTTCCACACCATAACGTTGGCTTAAGCGAATGTTGTAGCGTCCTTTCGGTTTCATATTAGCCAAGATTTCTGCTTCATCGGGACACAAGTCAATTAACAAGGTTTCTGATGGCAATAAATCCACTGGAGCACGAACAAATTTTTCTAGAAAGGGTGGTTTCTGCAAAAATAATGGTTCAACTCGCAGGGCGATCGCACTTAGCGTTGGTAACAGTTGCTTGACTTGCTCTAATAGTAATTCCATTCCTATCACCTCATACCCTGGCGTAAAACAAGGTATGCCTGGAGCAATTAGCAAGTTGGCGGAATGAGGACGAGGATAAAAGTAAAAGATGCCTCCTCCGACTAAAGTTTCTTGCTGAAAAATCCCATAGCGAAAAGTTTGGTAACCCTCTATTTGCTTAAAATCTGCCCATGCCCAAGATTGCATAAAACAGCTAGTCGGCAAGGACTGATTAAACTGATCCCAGCGAGCGCGATCGTCTAACCCTAACTCGCAGATCGTCAATGTATCCAGTTGAATTGACTCAGAGCTTAGCAATGTTCACCCTTGATTTAATCATCCCGATTTTTATACAGATTCCACAACCACATACCACCAATCATCGTCATCCAAAATCCTAACCAGCCAAAACTACCATCAGAATAATAGTAATCACCGCTAGATGAACTACCGCTGGAGTAACCACTACGATAACTGCTGCCCGAAAATCCTTTAGCAAAGGCAGCATCAGGAGCGGCTAAGTTAGCAACTAATAGGCTGACCGAAAGAATTGTAATTAGTTCTGCCGTATGTTCTGAAATGTAAGTGAGAGGTTGCCCCGATCGCACTTTTTCAAGTAATTGTTTTAGATCTTTAGCTAACTGAGGTGGCAATTCTTGAGCACGATCGACAAGCTTTGATAGCAACTGTTTAGCATCAATTTCACTTAATAGCGCTTTAGTATAGCCCAACCATTCTTGAGAAATACGTGGATCGTGGTAAGGATGCTGGACTGGAATCAATGATGCCGGAGCAGGAACAGAAGTTGAGCCAGATTGAGAAGGATGAAAGTGATCTAACCAGACTTGGATCATCGACTCAAACTCTAACGGATCATGAGTACCAATTAATCCTGTTCCTGATTCTTGAATTGCCAAAAAATCTAGCCAATCTTCTGACTCAATTGGTTTTACAGTTGCATCTATTTCACGATCGGAGAAATGAGAATTTAATAGATAGTAAAATAACTGAGGACAGTCTAAGGTATGAAGATTAATCAGATGCCGATCGTTCGCCATCGTGGCTGGAAATCGAAACACATCTATCCAGGTTGCGACCTGAAGAACTTGTAAGTTATTGGGGAATTTGAGTGACGTTAATTCTTCAGGCGCGATCGCAGTCGGTGAACCGAGTAAAAAGCCCCAATCTCCATAATCATGATGATGGAAAGAAGGAATAACAACTCGCATCGGTTTAGTATGAATACCTGCTGCTAAAGCCGTTTGGTAAAGACACCAAAACGCTGCTGGAGTTTGCTGGGGAGAAACTGCATTTTTGGCTAGCACTCCTTGAGGAGCAAGAATGCGGCGAATTTCAGTGAGCCACTCCAAACTATAAACTTGCGTTTCTTCAGGACGGGTAGGACAGGTAAAATCGCAAATCACTACATGGTAACAAGCATCCGGTAAGTTAGAAACGAACTCGAACGCTTCCTGGGTATAAACCGTTACGCGATCGCTGCCAAGCGGTGATTGATCTGCGGTGGTTAAACTGCCCTGATTATAGGGCTGGAAAACCGTACGACCTAGTTCTAAAACATCTGGATCATAGTCTACTAAAGTAATTTCGCGAACTTGATTAAACCGGAGCACATCTCGTGCAGCTAAACCATCTCCGCCGCCACAAATCAGCACCCGTAATGGCAGATTGGGGAAGCGTTGCTCAGCTAATGAGATCGCAGGCACAACAAGATGTTCATGATAAATTGCTTCATCAGTAGTATCAAATTGCAAATTCCCATTAATGTAAAACGCTAGTCCCTGCGAGTGCTGTTCAATAAACAAGGTGGGCATGATTTAATCTTCACATTCCTAGTTCTGAGCGAGAAATCTACTGAATTAGTCTGAATCTATTCAGCCTGGTTAGCACTTGTCCTGTTAAATTCCAGCAAAGATAAATAAGATGCCAATAATGACTAAAGTCCAAGCCGCAACAAATTGCCAGGTATCCGTTGAAGGACGACTCCCCGAGGAACTAGAGATACTAAATCTAGAATCAATTGGGGCAAAATCTTGTTGTCCAGTTTGGATATGAGTGAAGTCTGGAGGTTGCACAGTTCGGGTAGAGTAAACATTCAGCGTTCCATTCGACCAAGCTTCTAACGCCAAGTTCCATAAATGAGCTTCATCCCAATAATCCCAGGTGATGCGATCGCGGGTTTCACCATCAGATTCATAATCACCTGCTGTCTGCGATTCAAATTTATACGTGCGGTTATACATCCGCAGTTGTGGATAAGGTTCTCGCCCCGATCGCACATCTTCCCTTAATTGCAGCGTTACATCTCGGGATGATTCTGGATCAAAAATTGATGGACTACGCACTTCTTCGGCTAAGTACCACTGCACTTTCCGTTCAACACCATTGGGATCAATTTCGCGCATTAAGTAATACTCTTTACCTGTTTGCGATTTCAATAACCATTCTTCGGTTTCATAGCCGTGATCATCGGCATAAGTGCTGTAATCATCCACTCGCCACAGCACCCCATGATAGGTGAGGCGATCACCCTCTCGCAGTTGGCGTAATTGGCTCTCTGTAGCAGCAGTCATAGTTTTTGCGGATGTTAATTTCTAAAACCTAACGACTAACAACTCCAAATCACAACAAGTTGTAATTTTTTGACATTTAGCCCGTTGCTAAGAGGTAATTCCATTGACCACGATCGTGATCACCGCAAATTTTTACCGTCAACAGATCGGCTAACTGCTCCGCTTTCGGACGATTGTCTTGATAGTAATCGCAAACATGAATATCAACCGCGACCTTCTGACTTTCTGTCCAGATATGCAAGGCAATATGTGATTCTTCCAGCACTAAAACCACAGAAATTCCTTGGGGATTAAAGGTCACTAATACCTCCCCAACACAGTGCAATCCCACCTGATGAACTGTAGCCTTAAGGAGGTCTAGCCAGTCCGTTCCAGTCAGAAGCATCAGATCTGCCGTAGTCGTCAAAATAGCAGAGAAATGGTGCGATCGAATCATGGGCAACTTCAGCGGCAACCGACGGTAATCAAACAACGATCGTCAAATCTCCTCAAATCTATCACCGGAATTCACCTGGCAATTGAGCTATCTCCCTCACCTTGCCAATCTCCTGATCACTACGGTCCGATCGCATCCAGTAATGCATCAGCCCCAAAGCGAATCGGATCAGTACAGGGTAACGTTGTTTCAATTTGGACCTGTGCGATCGCGCGTTGGGCTTCGGCATCCGTTAAATGCCAAGTATTCAGGGCGATCGCGGCTACTTTAGTAGGAACAAAGGCTCTGCCAGCGCTAGCCACTGTTTCATATAACTGCACAACATCCCGTAACGGCGGAATCATCACCTCGGGCAATTTATGAATATGCGTTTGTCCCGCTCGATGCACCAGGATGAAATGGGTGGGTTGGCTGCCTCGGATCAATGGCAGAGTGGCAGTTGAAGCGGGATTACCTAACGATCCCTGTCCCTCAATGTGCAAAATATCGTGCTCACTGCCGAACTGCATCACCATTTGTTCTACTGCACCAGAGGCAAAATCCACCCGAATGGCATCTAAAGGAATTCCGTCTCCAGCAATCATCAGTCCAGCCTGTCCAGTTGCCAAGAATTTTGAGCGTAATCCGCGTTCCAACGATGCCCGATGTAATGCCAGGCTCGTAGACATTTTGCCAACCCCCATATCGGTTCCGACCGTCAGCACCCGCCGGCAGGACAGCGATCGCGCCGCAGCACTGCCAACCGTTAGTCCGGGAGGTTCCCGCCGAATATCCCAAATCCACTGATCCGGCGGCTTCAGTAATTGGCTTAATTCTGGATCGGTCGCCAACTGGGTATGGAGTCCATTGGCGATCGATAACCCACCTACCACCGCCTGTTTAATTTCTTGCCGCCATTCGTCTGGTAACGCTCCTCCCGAAGGGGCAATCCCGATCGCCAGCACATCGGGTTGGTAATGCAGAGCTTCGGCAACAGTAGCCACAATCGGGGCAAGTTGCGGAATTCCGGTCAGTTCTAGTAGCGATTCTCCAGCGGATTGGCGATCGATCACGGCAACGATCTTGGCATCACTAAAGCGTAATAATGCCAGTCCCGTTTTACCTTGACTGCCGCGAATGCCGTCATGCAGCAAAACAGCTAAGCGATGGTGAGATTTCAACATAAATCTACCGTCAAAAAATTAAGAAGATTTGATGGGAATACCGATAATTGTCATGAAGTTTTTACAAAGTGGCAGCCATTGAGGATCTAGTCGCTCAATCGCAATCAATATCCATTCTGTAGCCGGAACTCATCCGTATTTTCTAGTAAATTCGCTCAACTCGATCACATAGCTTTCATGAAGAAGGCATTAATCTCTTGGAGGCAATAAAGCCCAATGTTAGAAATGAATTGATCCTCAAGGGTGCCCTGAAGCATAGGTGATAAGGGATTTCTACACCCTAACCGATGCCCCCCAAATCTATCCCTAACAGATTCATCATTTTGCTCGCTTCACTCATCTACCCCCAGGAGAAATTAGCGATGTCTATTGAGTTGTTACAAAAAGTTACAGCTACTACAGTCAGTGCTGCCGCCGGGGTTGCGATCGTCGGCGCGATCGGCTGGAATCAGCAGGCACAAGCTGCCAGTTTTACCTATTCGTCAATCTTTTCCGTAGCTCAGGTGACCCAGGTCGGGAATGTTCCTCTAGCGAATGCCAATTTTAGCTTCCTTAAACAGGACCTACCAGCCCCAGCTGCCAATGGTGGTACTGTCGGGTACGAATTGCTGTCATTTGCCGCGACAATTCTGGGTCAGTCCTATAATCTGACCAGTTTACTGACTAGTCCGACGTTGCAAAGCCAAGCGGCCTTAGTCAACTCATATCTTCCTACCCAGTATCAAGGGATTCTACCGAGAGTGTTAGCGCAGAATCCTAACGGATTTGATTACATTGGCGATGGTGATTTTCCACCAGCTAATTTCAGCGAGACTTTTACCTATGCGAATAGGAGCTATCTTGTATCGCTTGTTAGCACCTTTGAGAACAATGGCTCTTCAGGCGGTACGACCTCTGAAGCAGTGCCAGAACCCACAACAATATTGGGTTTAGGGTTAGCAGGTGCTGGTCTAGCTGCCGCGCGCCGCCGCAAGCAACAAGCTTAATCTCAGTTTAGATAGTGGTCTTTATAGGGGCAGGCATAAGCATTGCCCCTTGATTATGAGAAACCAGCCCTGAGCATTTGATCACTGCTGTTAGGGAGGCGAGCTGAGTCGCTAGCGCTGCCAGAGGATTACCGACACACCCGCCTCTATAGAGTGCCTTAGGCTGGACTAACCGTTTGCTTTTCCTGAGCTAAGAATTTCTCTAGTTCGGTTAAGGCATCGGCATCCACTTTAGTCTGCATCGGGCAGAACTTCGGTCCACACATGGAACAGAACTCGGCAGTCTTATAGATATCGGCAGGCAGCGTTTCGTCGTGGTACTCCCGCGCCCGATCGGGATCAAGCGCCAGTTCAAATTGCCGATTCCAGTCGAAGTTATAGCGAGCGCGGGACAGTTCATCATCGCGATCGCGGGCACCCGGACGATGACGGGCAATATCTGCCGCATGAGCCGCAATCTTGTAGGCAATCAAACCATTGCGTACATCTTCGGCATTGGGTAAGCCCAGGTGTTCTTTGGGGGTGACGTAGCACAGCATCGCCGTGCCATACCAGCCTGCCATTGCGGCCCCGATCGCGGAGGTAATATGGTCATACCCTGGCGCAATATCCGTGACCAAGGGGCCTAGCACATAGAAGGGCGCTTCTGAACACTCTTCCATTTGCTTGCGGACATTAAATTCAATTTGATCCATTGGGACGTGACCGGGACCCTCGACCATCACCTGAATATCATCTTCCCAGGCGCGGCGGGTGAGTTGTCCTAGGGTTTTGAGTTCGGCTAACTGAGCGGCATCCGAGGCATCATGGGTACAACCGGGACGGAGCGAATCACCCAAGCTAAAGGAGACATCATATTTCTTGAAAATTTCGATGATGTCCTGGAAGTGGGTATAGAGCGGATTTTGTTTGTGGTGCGCCAGCATCCAGCGAGCTAGAATGCCGCCGCCGCGCGAAACGATTCCGGTTAAACGGCTTCTGACCAGCGGTAAATGCTCAATCAAAATCCCGGCATGGATCGTCATGTAATCCACCCCTTGTTGGGCGTGTTTCTCGATTACATGCAGAAAATCATCTGGGGTGAGTTTTTCAATATTGCCATGGACGCTTTCTAACGCCTGGTAAACCGGAACTGTCCCGATCGGCACCGGAGACGCATTAATAATCGCCGTACGAATTTCATCCAAATTCCCGCCGCCGGTAGACAGATCCATCACAGTATCTGCCCCATATTTCACCGCAAGGTGAAGTTTATCGAGTTCCTCATTGATATCTGAGGAGTTGGGCGACGCGCCAATGTTGGCATTTACCTTGCACTTGGAGGCAATGCCGATCGCCATCGGTTCCAGATTGACGTGATTAATATTCGCCGGAATAATCATTCGACCCCGTGCCACTTCCTCCCGAATTAACTCGGCTGGGAGGTTTTCGCGCTGGGCTACATAATGCATCTCTTCCGTGATCATGCCTTGACGGGCATAGTGCATTTGAGACACATTGCTATGTCCCCGCCGGTTGGCGATCCATTCTGCTCGCATATTGGGTTCCTCAGAACAACAGCTTCCCTCCGCCGGTATGACCCGGACTCAGGTTCTAAGGGTGTATTCTCAGCCTGACTTGCTCAGGCACCCCTAGCTTGATCGGTAATCATAGCACTCCCATCTCGATCGGGTGGCAGAGTTGCTAAAACTTTGCAACAGGTTAGAGCGTGTCGAATTAATCCACGAAGCGAACAAATTTGTTTTTCCCTAGTTGCAAGACTCTGCCCTGAAGATCGGCGATCGTCTCAAAGGTCAAATCGACTTGAGCGACTTTGTTGCCATCTAACCGGACTGCGCCCCCCTGAATCTGGCGACGAGCATCGGAACTGCTTTTACAAAGACCACTGGCGCTGACTAAATAAAACAGTTTGACCGGAAACTGAATCCCAGCCAGGGAAAATTCGGGTACAGAGTCGGCTTGGGTCGTATTGCCTTTAACCAAACCCGCCGCATCAGTTTGCGCTTGCTTCGCTGCCCCTTCCCCGTGGTATTGACTGACGATATTGAGTGCCAATAGTTTTTGGCGATCGCGGGGATTCTCCGGCAATTCGCTTAACGGCAGATCAGTCAGTAGCTCAAAATATTGATTCAGCAAGCTATCGGGAGTTTTCTCCAGTTTGGAGTACATGGTCAGCGGGTCTTCCGTCAGGGCGACATAATTGCCTAACGACTTCGACATTTTCTGGGTGCCGTCTGTCCCTAACAGAATCGGTAACAGCAAGCCAAACTGCGGCTGTAAGCCAAAATGCCGTTGCAAGTCCCGACCGACTGCAATATTAAATTTTTGATCGGTGCCGCCGAGTTCCACATCTGCCTCAACCGCGACAGAATCGTAGCCTTGCATTAAGGGATAGAGGAACTCATGAATGTAAACCGGATTCCCTTTCTCATACCGCTCGGCAAACCCTTCCTTCGCCAGCATTTGCCCCACGGTCATCGTAGACAGCAGTTCCAAAATCTTGTTCAGATCCAATTTGGCTAACCATTCCGAGTTGTACCGAATTTCTAGCCGACCCGGTGTATCAAAATCTAAAATTGGGCGAACCTGATCGAGATAAGTCTTGGCATTCGCTGCCACATCGGCTTCAGTCAACTGCTTTCGGACTTCCGACTTTCCGGTGGGATCGCCAATTCGGGCGGTAAAGTCACCAATGATTAACACAGCAGTATGTCCGGCATCCTGAAACGATCGCAGTTTGCGTACTGGAATGCTGTGCCCTAAATGAATATCCGCCCCAGTCGGATCAATCCCAAGTTTGATGCGCAGTGGTCGCTGGCTCTGCAATAATCGCTGCGTTAAATTATCGTCAGCACTCTTAGAATCAGGCTGATCAGGAAAGATCTCGCTGGTACCTCGGTGTAACCAGGCGAGGTCTGTTTGGGGACTAGACTGTTGACTCGTTCCGCTCACAGGTTAACTTTCATAACATAGAATGGACAGCCCACTATAATTGCAGGCAAATATTGTGATTCTTGTGATCACATCAGCTGACATTCCCATGAGTTTACTGTAATTTGATCTGACATCTTATGGTTCACACTGCTATCATCCATCAGCAAGGAATCTTCCTTTGGTTGTGATGTCTTGTTAGCACGATCGTGATTTCTCCTGATTCCCCCAGAATCTAGAGAACAACTCAACAAAGGTTCGGTCAGCCACACTGATTCCCACATTTGCGTCACTGCTCTCTCAGGAAACCGTCATCGTGTCATCCAATACCCTTCCCCGCAAACAACCCACCAGCTCCCAGCCCACCATCCACTTTGTACAAGCCGTCAGCAAACTTACGGGTGGCATGGTGCTGGGCATTACAATGCTGACCAGTTCTGTCGTCGCTGGGGGGTTAGTGGGTCTGGCAATTAGCTTCCGCAACTTGCCGGATGTACGGGTGTTACGCAGCTATGCGCCCACAGAGACGACTCATATCTACGACATTAAAGGCAAACTACTAGCCAGCCTGCATGGAGAAGCAAACCGAGAAGTGGTGCCCCTCAACAAAATTTCGCCTCACCTGAAACGGGCAGTGATGGCGGTCGAAGATAGCTATTTCTACCAGCATCATGGTGTCAATGCGGGAGCAGTCGTCCGAGCACTGCGGGCAAACTGGCAACAGGGACGCACAGTAGAAGGTGGCTCTACGCTGACCATGCAGTTGGTGAAAAACCTCTTCTTGTCACCCAAGCAGGCATTTAGCCGCAAGGTCGCAGAGTCGGTTTTGGCTATGCGACTGGAACAGATTTTTACCAAAGACCAGATTCTTGAAATGTATCTGAATCAGGTTTACTGGGGACATAACACCTATGGCGCCGAAACGGCTGCTCAAAGCTACTTTGGCAAGCCAGCCGCTAATCTAAATTTGGCAGAGTCCGCCATGATGGCGGGGTTAATTCAAGCGCCTGAAAGTTTGAGTCCGTTTGTCAGCCTAGCAAAGGCGAAACAACGACAGGCAGAGGTGCTCAACCGGATGAAGGAGCTAAAGTGGATTACGCCCCAAGAAGAGGCAGCAGCTAAAAAACAACCCATTAAGTTAGGGCAGATTACCTCCTTCCAAACCAGCCAGATGCCGTATGTCACTGAGGCAGCCGTGCAGGAATTGACCAAACGGTTTGGGCGAGATGCCGTCCTCAAGGGTGGTATGCGGGTGCAAACCACGATCGACACGAAACTACAACGCATTGCCGAACAAGTAGTGGCTGAAGGGCATGAATCCCTTTTGGGGCAGGGCGTTTATGCCGATCAAATGGCATTAGTCGCCGTCGATCCTCGGACTCATTTCGTCAAGGCGATGGTCGGTGGGGTAGATTACAAAAAAAGTCAGTACAACCGGGCAATTCAAGCACTCAGACAACCGGGATCTGCATTTAAACCGTTTGTTTATTACACCGCATTTGCCTCTGGCAAGTATGGCCCAGACTCCACGATTAACGATAGTCCTGTCGGTTATCCGGATGGCTACGATATGTACTATCCCCAAAACTATGACGGTTCGTTTGCTGGAGCAATGAGTATTCGCAGCGCCTTAGCGATGTCCCGCAACGTTCCTGCCGTTCGGTTGGGCCAGGAAGTCGGTTTGAATAAGGTAATTGATGTTTGTCGGACGCTGGGGATTCGTAGCCCGATCGAGCCTGTAGTTTCACTCCCGCTTGGCGCCGTCGATTTAACTCCATTAGAAATGGCTGGGGCTTATGCCACCTTCGCCAACAATGGCTGGTATTCGGAAACGACCCTAATCGTGCAAGTCACAGATAGCAGTGGTAACGTGCTGTTAGACAACACACCAAAACCCCAATTGGTACTGGATCCCTGGGCAGCCGCCTCGCTCAATAGTGTGCTACAAACGGTGGTAGAAGCTGGAACGGCAACAGCGGCTCGCCTCGATCGTCCAGCAGCGGGTAAAACGGGCACAACCTCATCAGAACGGGATATTTGGTTTGTTGGCTATGTGCCTCAACTATCTACCGCTGTTTGGGTTGGCAATGATGACTACAGCCCGATCGGGTATGGGGCAACAGGAGGCACTTATGTGGCTCCCATCTGGCGGCGATTTATGGAGCGCGCGTTAGAAGGTGTACCTGTCCAGAATTTCCGTCCTGCCTCAGATTTCCCGGCTCCCTCTTAACTGCATATCTGAATCCATGCAAATCAACCCGACCTGGAGCGAGCGCTCCCAGCAGCATCAGACGTTAAGCTTGATGCTCAATTTCTGACTTCATCCGCTCTAAGGTTAAATTCATCTGCTCAAACATTTGCTGTGGGGTAATGCCAAACTGATCTAGCTGAGTTTTGAGCTGTTGTACTGTCATTTGCGCCATGAAATCTTCAGATAATTCGAAGCGCTTCATGAAGATGCGATAGCGCTCCATTACAGATTCCATTTGTTCAATAAATAGTTTTTTGCCTTCGCGATCGAACTTACCGTAGCTACCGCCTAACTGCATGAGGGATTGATAGTCCTCAAAGAGCTGCTTCGCTTCTTGCTGAACAATTTCAGAATCAAAAAATCCCATTGCTTCAAACTGTGTTTTAAGATAGGTGAGGCACTCATTAGCCTTGTTTTACCAACATTCTAAGTCAGTCACTGATTCACAGTTAAGTAGGGGTTCCACTACCTGTTGAGTTGCAGGTAACTCGTCGCAGGTAAATATCAAGCTTCTAGGTTTTGATCACGCTTTACGTTTGCGAGTAAATAAGTTCTGAAAAAACTTGATAATGGAGCGCACCCAACCAAATAATCCCCTGTTTGGGGTCGGAGTTGGCGTGGGGCTACTATTCTGGCTGCTATTGGGAGAGTTGCTCCGAGGTGTGTTGCTTGGTTTAGCCGCTGGGGCTGGTTGTGGCGATCGACCATTCTGGGGCGATGGGGTCGTTGGCGTGATTGTTAAACCCAGTCGTTCGGCATAGCGAGTAGCGATCGCATCATCCGGGTCAAGTTTTAGTGCCTGGCGTAGATAAGCTTTAGCCGTGCCAGTCATGTTCTGTTTTAAGTACGCCACCCCCAAGAGAGCCAAGTACTCGCTTTTATCCGCTTCAATTCTGATGGCATCCCGCATTTCCTGTACTACCTTTGGCCAGTTATTTTGTCTGGCGTACTCCTGTGCCCGTCGATAATGGCGCTGAGCATAGCTTTCGGTAACAGTTTCAGGACTGCTGGGAGCTGGGGTAAATTGCACAGGTCGTGCTTCCGTCGCCGGGACTAAACCAGTGCGCTGCTCCCGAATCGGCACATTCCCCATTTTCAACCGCAGGTAAACCTGATTCAGTTCACTTAACTGGAGGATAGCGGTTTGAAACTGGTCGAGCGGTTGGTACTGACTTTCCGCCAGTTTGAGCACTGCTTGCTCATAAAAGACATCAACATCACTCGCAGGATGCTTCATCAACTGCTGCGCTAACTCACTTTTCGGTGACAGCGGTCTCTCGCGCGTGAGCTTTCTCACCTGCAAGCGTAATAAGGCAAGGTTCTCCTTCCGGTTCTGTTCCTGTTTGAGCTTTTCATAAGTTGGATTAATCAGCCGGGCTAACAGTTGACTGGCCAGCTCTTGGCTGTCGGGATCGCCCACAGCAAAGCGATCGGGGTGCAATACCATCGCAACTTGCCGATAGCGCTTCTGAATTCGGCGATCGTCAGCGGCAACAGATACACCAAGCACAGCGTAGGGATCGGAGAATTGCTGTAGCCAATCTGGAGGAAGAGAACTCTGTACCATTAACAAACGCCTTGTGCAGCTTCAAAGAAATCCACTGTAGATGCCGGCTTTCCTCTAGGGTAGCGAGCAGACTGCTAGATTACGAAGTCAACCTCCTAGTAGATGTCGCCCATCATGGATCAATAACCACAATCTAGAACTTCGACTCAGGAGGAAGGTTTGCGGGGCTTCAACCCGATGTGGTTTTCCTGAAGCATACAAGCTATACCAGAAATCATCTTAACCTGCCCGATTTAGCCAGGGCAGATGATACGCCTGAGTCCAACTTGATCATGGTTGAGAAAGCAGTATTTGATTTAGATTACTTGATTCGGGTCAAAGTAGTTTCTTCTTTACTGTACTGTGCCCAGCTAAGTCCAACAGGACAAATTTCTGCCGGGAAGATCTGCATTTCTCCGCCAAGGGTAGGGGTAGGATAGGAGGCAAGTGGTGAACCAACCGGGAGTACATGTGCTAAGTCAGCCAAGAAATCGTAAAGTGGCATCCCTATTGGCGTTTGCGGGAGCCGTCGCACCGATCGCGGGATTCCATAAATTCTATCTACGCCAACCGGTTTGGGGTGTCTTATATTTATTACTATCCTGGACGCCGATTCCCCGAGTTGCTAGCGCGATCGAAGGCATCTGGTATCTAGCCCAAGAGACTGACCAATTTGACCAGCGATTTAACAACGGCTTGCCCTCAGAAACTGGCAAGATTTCTACTGCGGCTGAACCCGTGGACACCGCCAAAATCGGCGCCATTGCTGATGCTGTGCGCAAGCTGGATCAACTCCGAGCCGATGGGCTAATTTCCGAGTACGAATTTGAGCAGAAACGTCGCCAACTGCTCGATCGTATGGTCTAGCACTTCCCCATCTTCCTGACCTCCCCATCTTCCGTAGCTGCATCATGGTTCTGCCCAACTGGTTATCGGCTGTCACCCAACCTCGTTCCGGCATCTCTTCAGCCGTTCGTCAAAAAATTCTGCATGATCCCTATTACCGCTTCCAGTCGATCGCAGAAGTTCAACTAGCGGCAAGTTTAGGCATCCAGATTGATGTGAATCAGGCAACGGTAGATGATTGGCTGAGATTACCAGGATTATCGATTCATCAAGCTCGATCGCTGGTAGAGCTATCCAGATCTGGCGTTTCCTTTCATTGTTTAGAGGATATTGCCGCTGCGCTTGGCTTACCCGCCTTGCGTCTAAAGCCTCTGGAACCCGCGTTGCGGTTTTGCTACTACGACCCAGAGAGTACTTGTGCCATTCAACCAATTAACCCTAATACGGCCAGCGTGGAAATGTTAGTACAAATTCCAGGGGTGGATTTGTATTTGGCTAAGGCGATCGTGCAACACCGCAAGCAAGGAGCTTACCGTAATCTCAGCCATTTACAGCGACGGCTTGCGCTACCGGGGCAGATGACGGCGGAACTGATGCATTATCTGCGGTTTTAGTGGCAGTGACAAAGCCAATCCGATTCAGTGGGTAGAAGCGTAGCCAGGCCCGACCAATAATATTTTGCTGAGGCAAAAATCCCCACACATGGGAGTCGTTACTATTATTGCGATTGTCTCCCATGACAAACACCATGCCATCCGGAACTTGCACAGGGAGCATTTGGTATTCGGGGGGTTCGGCAATATAGAGTTCTGTCAACGCTTGGCCATCCACATAGACTCGACCTTGCCGAACGGCGATCGTTTGTCCGGGCTGACCAATGACGCGTTTAATAAAGGCTTGATCCTTTTGGTACCCCATTTCTTGCAACTGGGGGGGAGGATCAAACACAATGATGTCACCGAATTGGGGCGGATGCAGGGAGTAGGAAATTTTTTCCACTACCAGGCGATCGCCCACGGCTAAGGTTGGCACCATAGAGTCAGATGGAATAAATCGGGGTTCCGCCACAAATACCCGAATTAGGACGGCCAGAATCAAGGCAATCACCAAAATCTGGATGTTGTCTAACCAGAATTTCCAGCCAGTCGGTTTGGCAGAGGTCGCCGTTGTTACTGGAGCGGTTGGTTGCTCGGTTGTGTTCTCAGATGTCATAACCTCCATTCTGACAAGAGCTGGGTTTTGGGGCAAGCTTGACCTCACTGAAGCACGATCGCGAAGCAGCATTTGCGCCACGGGATCGATAGTGCTATTAGAGCGAGCGTTGCCCCAGCCGGTTGATGCAGTCGAAATGCTCTAACAAACCCATTCCCCTCTTAGGATGAGTTCATCCCTGCTCAGCGAATCGAGACAAAACCGGCTTGCTTAGTTAACTGTTGACCTTCATCACTCAGCAGCATATTGGCGTAGGCAACCCCAGCTTGCTCATCCAATTTGCCGTCGCGCTTAATCACGACAAATAAGCGACGAGTAATTGGATAGGAGCCATCGGTAAAAGCCCGATCGTTGACAGCTGTGCAACCAGCATCGGTACAGGGTGACACATACTGATTACCAGACTTGGAGATGCCTAATAATCGAATTGTTTGCTGATTAATTGCCTCTGAGGCGGTAGCATAGCTGATCCCACCGGGGGTACTGGCTACCTGGCGAATGGCTTCGGTGGCATCCCGAGTTAGTTTCACCTGAGTGCCAAGAGGTTGTTTGTCCAGCACATTTTCATGGAAGAAATCGCTGGCCACTTTGGGGTCACGGCTGAAGACCACGATCGGCACATTGGGACCACCCACCTGATTCCAATTCTGGATTTTGCCTGTAAAAATGTCCTGAATTTGGGTCAATGACAATCCTTTGACGCCCTGATCAAACAGTTGAGGATTAATCAACAGAGCAATGCCATCGATCGCCACTGGAACTTCTTCCAGACTGACGCCACGATTTTTGGCTTGCGTGTATTCCTCATCTTTCACCGATCGGGAAGACTGGGCAAAACTGAGTTGTCCATTCAACAACATTTCAATCCCTTTGCCCGACCCCGGATTGCCGGTCGTCGGTTCGGTATAGCGTAACTGAAACTGGGGAAAGGTTTGGTTGATGGTATTCAGCACAGTAGGCGATCGCAACGGCGCAAACACCGTAGACCCACCATAATTAAACCGACCTTGGGGCACATTTGGGACTTCAGCTAGGGTGTGATAGGTCTTAACCACAGCCCCCTGGACTAACGGTTCTGTCGTAGTTGATGGGGAACTGCTGGCACTGGTGGAAGGAGTTGCAGGGGGTTCAGAGGTAACGACTGCTGGGCTAGTATCGGGTTGCGGTGCTAATCCTGGGATTTTGTCACGGAATAGATAGGCTCCTGCCCCGATCGCCACCAGGGCAGCTAATCCCGCCCCCAGGATGGGAACCAGCGATGGGCTTTTGCGTAATGGTGTGCCACAGATCTCACATTTAACGGCTGTAGAGGGGTTGCGATCGTGTTCACATTTCGGGCATTTGATGTAATTAAAGTCGTCGTCCATAGAGTTCAGATCACCTAAATGCAGTGAGTGGGGAATGAGTCGCAGCAAACTTACCTGAGATTTAACGCTGGCTTAACTCATCGCGAATGTTTTGTTCTAGCAAATTCACCTGGTCGGTGCTGAGTCCCAACTCTTCTTGTAGATCCATTAATTGGGTTTGTTCTTCCAGATCGATCTCGCCGTCATTCTCAATAAAGGCGCGATACATCAGCGCATATTCCTGAATCGCGTCATCCGTAGAGGCTTTCGGTGAGACTTCCGCAATCACCTGAGCCGCTAGATCGGGCGGAATTTGGTAGCGTTGACGGCATTTCTCCAATAATTGCCGTTCGGTTTCCGTTGGATTGCCTTTGCGATAACAAGTTTGAGCCAGCTTGCGGAATTTCTCCAGGTTTTCGTGACTGGAACTAGAGTTAGCCCCTGAACTCGCAACCGTTGCTGGCGGAACCGTTGGGCTGGGTGGGCTGACAGGAGCGGTGACTGGAGTTGTGATCGTGGGAGCAATAAACAGATTGTAGGATTTGATGAACTCCGCGATCGCCACTTCCATTTGCTGATACTCCGGACTGTCTTTGCCATAGGGAGTGGTCGCTTCCAGTTGCTTCAGATAGCTCATTAAGCGATCGTATAACGCCTGCTTGTCTGGTTTGGTGGCAGCACTTTGACCGATTTGCTTCAGTGCATCCTCCAGAATATCGCGCAGGGCACGGTTCGCGTCACCCAGCAAGAATTCTTCGGCTTCCCGCACACTGGCGCCTAAGGTCTGGTGTTTTTCTAGCCCCGTCTGCCGATCGCGGTAATAGAAGCGAACTTCTGTGTAGCCATTGGTTTTATTTTCCACTGGCGTAATCAAGCCCAGCGCGATCGCTAAGCGCAAGTTTTGTTTCACCTGCATCTCTTCTTGGGGGGCAGGCAAAATGTCCTTAAAGCGGCGATTATCCTGGTGGGTATGCAGCGGATTTTGGCGTTCTGATTGCGTTACCGATCGATATACCGAGCGCATTTTTTCGATGCCTTCGATCAACCGCAGTGGAAACGCCCCAATTTCATGGATAAAGAAGATTCGGTGGGGATCATTCAGCGGCTTAATGTTTTTGTCATCCAGGGCGCTGACCTTGCGCAAAATGGGCAGGAGTCGTTCGACCGCTGGATCCGTTGGTCGAGTTCCGCCTTGAATGCCCACCAGTTTTTGCCGTTTTTCGGGTAAATCTTCCCAGCCTAAACCTACCTGCTCCTTACTAAAGCGCAGAAATGGTTCGCTTTTTTGGAAGGTGGTTTTGGTCTGAGCTTCTTGTTCTTCCAGGGTGGGATAGCGTTCCAAAAACTTGCGGGCGGTTGAGATTTGCACCTGACTGCTGGCTTTGAACTCATCCTGGGCGCGATTCAGCAAGCGGGTATATAAATCCTTCACCCGCAGGGGATCGAAGGTATAAAAGTCAAAGAGTTTGCTGCTAGTCGCCTCCAGCACTTCCTGAGAAATGGTTTGGGCAATCACCGCCGCTTTATCGCTCACCGTCTGGTTATAGACATGATCAATGTCTTTCGTGTCATACAGCAGAATGCCGTTCACAGTCAGCGTTCCGGTTTCCTGCACGTAAATCCGTTCCCGTTCTTGCAGATCGGTTTGCAGGCTTTCCAACACTCGATCGAAGGCGGCTAAATCGACCAAGAGTTGATCGACTTCAGTTTTGAGTTCGTTTAACAGTTGGACGGCCAATGTCCGGGCTTTCACCTCAACTTTGCAGGTATACAGCCGTTCCAGCGCATTCATAATGCCCCGGAAATCTTCTTCTACCACGCCTTTGCGGTTCAGCAACAACATCTGTTTGGCGTGGTCATCCACCTGCTTCAACAGCGATTGCAGGGACGTCGCCGCCGATCGCTCATCGGGGATAAATTTCTTTTGCCGATCCTGGTCGAACTGGCTGCTATACTCGCTGAACACTTCCCGCAGCACTTCTAGAAAAGTGCGGGTAAACTTCGGCCCTTTGAAGCGATCTTCGACTAAGGCCGCCACGGTTTGCCGTAACTCGCGCCGTTTTTGCGGGATCAGGTATTGCAAGTTATCCCACATTTTCTGGAAGTAATCGCTCCACCGTTTTGGATCCGTGCCACTGTCGTTAAAGTGAACGGCGTATTTTTCCTGTTCATTGGACACAAACCGTTGCAAGTTCTCAAACGGAATATTTAAGTCATTGCGACGCTTACGGACATAGGCGATCCAGTCGGCTACCTCTTTACTGTAAGGTTTGGCATTGTCACCCAAACTCAGGTTCTCCAGCATCAGCCGATCGTCTAACTGGAGGCTCGGCAAAATCTCCGTTTTGATCACATCCCGCATGGAGGTCGGGGTAGGCGTGGGATTACTCCAGAACGCCACCACTTGATTGGCTAATCGAGCGGCGCAGGCATTCAACACGCGATCGACGGGAAACTGAATGCTAGACAGACCAAAGGTGAGGTAGTTTTGGGGAAAGCCAAATAGATCACTACTGGAACAGTGCATCCGGATGTTGTCTCGCACCAGTTTTTTGTACTGGCTAAATCCAGAGGTGAAGTCGAGAAACACGTTCTGAGCCACCATTTCCAGCACACTGGTAATATTTGGCAGGGTGACTTTGTCATTACTGTTGCCGACCAGATAGCAGAAGCTAAAGGGCACATCTTTGCCGCTATTGGTGCTGATGCGATCGGAGCCATTCGGCGTGTACTGAGCTTCAAAACGGGTATCACTGCGCGAGTAGTAGTCCAATTCCATCAGCGCTGCATAGGCATTGGCACTCACGCGATCGCCCAACCCGGCAAACGCCCCCGGCAACATTAAATAGGCGGAGGTTTGGGGCAATTCGGAGGCGGCGACCCAATCCCGCACGTTATAGGCCAGATCCAAAAACATGCCGGAACCGGTGCCACCAGAAAACGAGCAGATCACAAAGATGTTCACCCCTTTGTCTAGCTCCACTTTCCATTCGTCTAGCATGAATTTCTCATGCCCTAAAATCCGACGTTTGGCATCTTGGAAGGCCGTGCGAATTTGCGAGTAGTTGACGGTAAAGGCAAACTTACCTAAGGAGCGTACCTGTCCGGCCCCGGCCAGGATGGAATCTGTGCCTTTCAGCTGGGGCGGAAACCATTCAGCCAAATAGTCATAGGACGACAGATTATTGAGAATGGCTTTGGCATTTTCTACTTTTGCCCATACCTGCTCTACCGGACGCAGGGAAATGTCTTGCTTCAAGACTACTTGGGGTTCACTGGCTTTGGCATTCTGCTCAGTGTCGATGTGGAGAAAAGAAACGATCGGTAGGCGATCGAGAGAACCATAGGTCTCTACGATCATGCGGCGAATTTTTAGTAGAACTTCTTTGCCAGTTCCCCCCAGTCCAATCAGGACGGTCGGAGTCATTCCAATATAGTCTGACATGTGTTTTAGAGGATAGCGTGAGTGTGGCGATCGCTCCCCCTTAACGTGCCCTCCCGTGAGATCACCACTAACGACGGCAAGAAAAATTTCAGCTTTGATGAACCGGTGGATAGTTCACTAATGGATCATTCACCAGCCCGATCCGGTTTTCCGTTTAAGTTGGCACTAATTCACCGGGGCGTAACCGGATCCATTTGCCTTGCTCCTGTTGGAAGCTCTGACAGCCAACCACATCAAACTCCATTTCAATAATTTCACCCTGCGATCGAATGTTGACATTAATCGTCGGCTCGGTGGCCTCAAAATCTGGAGTCTCCGTCAAGTGAGGCTGCTGGTGTTGCTCTTCTACCGCATGATAGGTCAGGCAGCGATCGACATAATGGCAATTGACACAAATACACATAATTTTCCGCTCCTTAAAACCTAAATCGGGAGGTCCAGTCGCGTCCCAGCAAACAGCAGATTAACTGAAGGAATGGTGTGACTTTTTTGTTAATCTAGCTCAGGCGCATCGATGATTTCATCCCTTGTCGGATTGAGTTTCATTACAGCAAGGGATGGTAAAGGAGCGCAGAGGCAATCAAATCCAGATTTCTGGGGTCGGGGCAGATTGAGTTGTAGCTCAGGGAATGCGGAACGACCTTGAGCCAGGCTGACCCGGATCAAGATTTTGCTTGTGATTGCTGTGGTATTCCGGCAAGGTGGTAGAGGGAACACTGGATGCCCCGATCGCCCCAGAACTCCAGCACCTCGTTGCATAAGTTCGCTATTGACATCGTTAGGGTTGAATTATTGTTGAAGTTAGATTGGACAGGATTAGATCAGGGTTTGGACAACCAGCCACCCATTTCGACCGCATTTTCGGCACTCTCTCCCCAAACCTGGCCCTTCAGCCTGGACTGGTTGCCGCCAACGGCGTATCTGGTAGGTGGCAGCGTTCGGGATGGGTTGCTGGGGCGGCATAGTGACTATTTAGATCTGGACTTTGTGCTGCCGGAAGGAGTCGTAGAAACAGCCCGCATGATCGCCCGTCACTATCAGGCTGGCTTCGTTTTGTTGGACGCGGAACGCCAGATTGCTCGGGTTGTCTTCCCTCAGGGCACGGTCGATTTTGCTCAACAGGTTGGGGATAGTTTAGAGGCAGACCTACATCGACGGGACTTTACGGTAAATGCGATCGCCTACAATCCCCATACCGCAGAATTTATCGATCCATTGCACGGGTGTGTTGATCTGCAAAAACGCCTGATCCGCATGGTTTCAGCCGAGAACTTACAAGAAGATCCTTTGCGGTTACTACGAGCCTATCGGCAGTCCGCCCAACTCAACTTTCACCTCGATCCGGCTACGGCTGCCACTATCCATCAGTTGGCGCCCCTCTTACAACGGATTGCGGCTGAACGCATTCAATCCGAGTTGAACTATTTACTCAGTGCTCCTGGTGGTACCGTTTGGCTCACTCGGGCTTGGCAGAATCACCTCCTGCAATGCTGGCTGCCCGCTGCTACCAGCCAGAGTTTTGAGCTACTAGCCCGGATTGACCAAGCCGTAATCTGGTTACAGGAAGTGATGCCAGACTTTATTGCCGCTTTGCTCGATCGCATTCGGGTACCGACCCGGAGCGGTCAATCTCATAGCATTGATGTCATCCGGTCAGGATGTGGAACTAAAACGGTTCTGGAGTCCAGTGCCTCTGGGTCAGCCCGGAATTGGTTAATGACTGCCAAGTTCGCCTGCCTGTTGCCAGAACTGCCTGCTGCGGCTGAAGCACAATTACGAAACCTAAAATACAGCCGCACTGAGATTCAAGCCGTTAGTACAGCCTTAAAAGCTCTGCCTCAACTGGCTACAGCGGCTGATCGCACCCAAGGATATGTGAGTCAGTCTGCTGATGCGATGCCGTTAAATTTGTCCTTACGGGAACAATACTTTTTGTTTCAAAGCGTAGGAGCCGCCTTTCCTGCGCTTGCGGTACTCGCGATCGCCCATGGCATCGCCTTAGAAGCAATTGCTCCCTTGATCCAGCGATTTCTCACTCCCGACGACCCTGTAGCTCACCCAATCCCCTTGCTGACAGGACAGGATTTGATGACAGCATTGCAGCTCTCTGCCGGACCCCAAATTGGTCAACTCCTGGCAGCCGTCCAACTGGCAAGAGCGGAAGGTGAAATCTCTACCCGCACCGAGGCGATCGAATTTGCCCGGAAACTTATGACTCCCGCCTGACGATGGAAGAGTTATGTTAGAGTAGTTTTCTTGACTGATTACCGAAATAATGATCGGTTAGCTCGAATGCCTTTTTAGCGGCTTCGGGCATCCTAATGTTTGTATGTTGCAATGATTGGCAGTTTCATAAGGGGTAGACATGGCTAAACGCCGCAACCAAAAGAAAGAGAAAGCTTTACGGAATCAAGCTTATGCTCGCAAGTTTCGGAAAAAATCCAACACAGGTCGGTTTGGTAGACGGCGGCCCGGTGGCGATCGCATGACGGATGAACGCGATCAAGAGGGCAGCCAAGGCGCTGAAGGCGCAGCGGATCTCGCCTAATTCAGCGTTTAGCTCATAATTGCATTGGCTCCCTGAAGGATATTAGCTTCAGGGAGCTTTTAATCTGAGCAGAATGGTACGCAAGTTAGCCATAACCGATTCAGCTGATTTAGTAGAATAGTCCCAGCAACGGCAATCTTACAGCCGGGGAGGGCTTGGCAGTGGATGAACTGAGAGCAGTATTAGAATTAGCAACTGAGGAAGAATTACGTGATCTAACCGAGATCCTATTCCGTCCTAAATTTAATCCATTGGATTACTTAAATACTCCCGATCCGATGGTCATTCAGAGCCACGATCGCGATACCTGGCTAGATACGTTAGAAGATCGATTTCGGTTCTTAGCGGCTGATGGTGTGACGGTTCTTAGCCGCAAAACGGAGCAGTTATCCTACCGCCAAATTTTGATTCAAGTCTGTCGCTATTTGAAGCTGCCTTATAAGGCTTCCATGTCTACGATCGATCTGGAAGAAGAGGTGTTTCTAAATCTACTTGCCCGTGCTTGGAAGCAGTTACCTGCGAGTGAACAAAGGCAAATTACGGTGCGGCTGAAGCGATCGCTCACGAACTCGCAATTACTCCCAGAATTACCGATCGCGGTGCAGCAAGATCCAATGAGCCTGGTACTGAAAGGCGGGACAGCATTGGCAGTGACTTCGGTGCTACGTCCCCTCTTGCTCCAACAGATTGCTAAACAGTTTGCGCTGCACTTTGCTAGCTATCAGGTGGCTAAGCAAGCTGTGGCGATCGGTAGCGCTACCGTTGCTAGTCAATTCCAGAATTATGTTGTCTTACAAACCGCACGGCGGGGCATGACCCTATCAGCGGCTCGCTATACAGCTGTGCGAGGGTTATTTGCTTGTTTAGGTCCCGCATTATGGATTTGGTTTTTTGCCGATCTAGGCTGGCGGGCGATCGCAACAAACTACGGTCGAATTGTGCCGACCGTCTACGCCTTAGCACAAATTCGTTTAACCCGAGCGGACTGCTTTGTTGAGTGCTTTGAACCCGCTTAGACGATCGCTGAAGCGAGTCCTGCCGCCCCAAGCCCACCCTGATCCTCAACTCCAGTTCTGGTGGGACTGGACGCAATGGGCAATTTTGCTACTGCCATTGAGTAGCTTTCTCGGTGGGGTGAGCGTGTTGTTGATCGTGTTAGTTATGGGCTGGCAACTATTTCCAGTGCTACGGCAACGGCGGATCAATCAGGGGCTAGCGATCGTCAGTCTGCTCATGCTGTTCAGTGCTACCTTCGCTCAGATTCCGGCTGCCGCATTTCTCGGGCTATTTAATTTCCTGCCATTCTTTCTCGCCTTCGCAGTATTAAGCGAACTGCTCCGCACTCCTGACCAACTCCGACGGCTGACCTGGATTTTGGTGGCTGGCTCAGTCCCTGTCGTCATCATCGGCTTAGGACAACAATGGCTAGGATGGCATGGCCATGTCCAGCTTTTAGGGATTGTGGTGGACTGGCTGATTCGGGCAGGTGGCAATCCTCCCGGTCGTATGTCTTCAGTGTTTTTCTATGCAAATGTGTTAGCCAATTATTTGGTCGTGACGTTCATCCTGGCATTGGGACTATGGATTGAGGCAGTTAATCAGCGATCGTTCATCCTCAAATCTTTTCCGAATCAGCGGCAATGGCTCACCCCCAAACTCCTGCTATTAACTGGCATTGTTATGAGTAATGCGATCGCTCTGATTTTGACCAACTCACGGAATGGTTGGGCAATTGCGGCGATCGCCTGTCTAGCTTTGGCACTGTATCAAGGCTGGCGATGGTTACTGGTAGGTGTTGGGGCAGCAACTAGTGCCGTGCTGATGGCAGCGTTTGCTCCATCACCAATTCGTGAGGGTTGGCGGACGATCGTCCCGGCTTTTTTCTGGGCTCGGTTGACGGATGAACTATATCCTAATCGTCCCGAACGAATGTTACGGTCAACCCAATGGAAGTTCGCCTGGTCAATGGCAGAACAACGACCCTGGTTAGGATGGGGCTTACGCAACTTTACGCCACTCTATAAAGCGCAAGTGCATTCCACCATGGGTCATCCCCATAATCTGACCTTGATGTTGATGGCAGAAACCGGCATACCGGCAACTATCGTGCTAGTTAGCATAGTCGGCTGGGTAGTGGCACAGGGAAGCCGATATCTACTCAACTGGCATTCGGGTGCAGCTAGTGCAACAGACGCCCTGCAAACGACCTGCGATCGCCTCATTTGCTTCACGTTTCTAGTGGCGTTTATGGGTTGTGGTTTATTTAGCCTGTTTGATGTGACGCTGTTTGATGCGCGGATTAATCTAATCGGTTGGTTGCTCCTAGCGGGGATTTGCGGCATGGTCTATCACTCGCCAGAAATGAAGCCGAAAAGATCCACATGAAACTGGCTGGTGGTTTGAGCCTTGCCAGTAACCTAGCTAGAATATTCAAAAGTTGGATCGCCGTATTTCAAAGCCATCCCCAAGACTGCTTGTGACACACGATCGCACATCCGCCAAATTCCGAGATAGCCAAACGCTATTTGCTCAACCAGCAACTTCCAGCCACTATGCTCTGCTGGGAGTTCACCCGTCTGCTTCCGTCCGCGACATCCGGCAAGCCTATCGTGATTTGAGTAAGCTCTATCATCCTGATACCACGAACTTACCAGCTGCGATCGCCACGGCGAAATTTCAACAATTAAACGAAGCCTACGCTACTCTGAGCCAGCCAGAACGCCGGATTGCTTATGATCGCACGATCGGTTATTCTCGGGTTCCGGTAATCCAACCGTTACCAAGTCTACACCAGTCTCCAATGCCGGCTCGCCCCTACCAGTCTTCTGCGTATCTTGATCCGACCGATCGACCATTATCTCCGGGGGAAATTTTTGCCCTATTCATTTTGGCTTTAACATTTATTGGCTGCTTAGCTCTGGCGATTGCCATCGGATTAACTCGCGGAGATGCTGTGTCACCCACGGTTCCAGCCATACTGCTATCGTTGCTGAGGCTTGGTTAAGTCCTTATTCCTGTACGACCCTTTACCCGTATGAATCCTACTGCATCCATGACACTTCCATCGGCTGACACTCCTTTATATAACCATCCTCTGCCCGACATTGAGCAATGGCTGATCACAAAAGGATGCCAACAGGACAAAACTGAGCTGCACTGCTGGTATCTTGATCAACCAGACTGGAAAGCTGAACTGATACTGGATATTGATCAATTAACAGTGCGCTATTTTGAATTTGGTGAGCGCGCTAGAGCCGTTCAGCGATCGTTCAAATATTCGCTCAGCCGCCAGGATATTGAAGATGCCATTTTTGCCGGTCCATAGTCTGGTCAAGCTAGACTTTGCCAAATCGGCGTTCCCGTTGTTGATAGGCAGATAGGGCTTTGTGGAAGGCTTTGCGATCGAAATCAGGCCAGAGGGTATCCGTCACATAAATTTCCGAGTAGGCAACTTGCCAGAGCAAGAAGTTACTGACTCGCATCTCACCACTCGTACGAATCAGTAAGTCGGGGTCACAAATGCCTGCTGTATATAAGTGGCGCTCGAACAGGGCTTCATCAATTTGCTCCGGTTCGATCAGTCCTTGCTGCACCTTGGTCGCGATCGCGCGGCAGGCTTGCAGAATTTCTTGGCGTCCTCCATAGTTAGTCGCGATGGTAAATTGAATGCCTTGATTTTGGCTAGTTTCTGCCACCGATCGCTCAATCTCATCCTGAAGCGATCGGGGTAAGACGGCTAAATTCCCCACAAACCGAATTTGGACATCCTCCTCGATCATTTCCCGCAGTTCTTGCCGCAATGCCCGCTCAAACAAGGTCATCAGAAACTCGACTTCTTCTGAGGGTCTACCCCAGTTTTCCGTGGAGAAGGCATAAGCCGTTAAGGCTTTAATCCCCCAGTGGCCACAGCAACGCAACAAATCTTTCAGGACATCGACTCCACGTTGATGCCCCATAATGCGTGGCATCCCGCGTTTTTTTGCCCAACGACCATTGCCATCCATAATCACAGCCACATGCCGAGGTAGGCGTTCTCGCAATAGATCCGCTGGTAGCTCTTGCAAGATGATTGGCTTCGCAGTCATGTTGTCTCCAGAGAAGCTGACAGTTGAAACAGTACAAGGGTTAGAAGGTCAAATCGGCAGTAGACACAAATGGGTCGTCAGCAAATAGCCCTCAGACAAGCAGCAACCATAGTAATGGCTGCTCAGGTAAGGTCGGTGAGTGACATGAAATGTCCTCCATCCTGTTCTAATGCAAAAGCACCCTCGCCCGATGGAATTCCGGCAGGAATCATCGTGTCTTTACTTAACTTTTACGTTTTTGTCGATCGAATAGTTGCGCCATAACCATCCAAACTTTAGCGCCAATTTGGCGGCTTAATGTCCGGAGATCAGGAGCAACCGCTTCGCGATCGACCGACTGCGACAATCGTGCCTCCAACAGCTCCTTCAATTTACTGCTCGTTAAGGGTCGGTTTAATGTACCCCGTTCTGCCAGGGAAATTGATCCAGTTTCCTCAGAAACCACCACACAAATGCAATTTTCCACGCGTTCCGTAATCCCCATCGCAGCCCGATGGCGAGTCCCTAGCTGCCGCGATGCCGTTCGCTCCGATAACGGCAAAATCACTCCGGCGGCGATCAAACGCGAATCCCGAATCAACACAGCACCGTCATGTAACAACGTGGTGGTTTGGAAAATGGTTTGGATTAATTCCTTCGACACTTCAGCATTCAATCGCACTCCGGGTACTGAGAAATCGCGTTCATCGATCGGGATGCCAGTCTCTAGAATCAGCAAAGCCCCCGTCCGATTCTGCGATAGTTCTTTCACAGCATCAACAATTTCATCCGTCACACTACTAGACTTATGCGGATTGACCCGATAAGGCTGAAGGAGTTGCAGGAGTTGGCCTCTCCCCAACTGCTCTAGAAAGCGCCGAAACTCCGATTGCAGAATGAACGCCATTGCCACGGCTGAACCAATAACCAGATTACTCAGGACAAAGCTCAGCAGATCGAGCTTCATACGAGTACTAACCGCCGCTGCCAGCATTAATAGGATGAAGCCCCGTACCATCCATAGAGTACGACGTTCCCCAATAATCACCAGCATCATATAAGTCAGTGCCACCACCAACCCGACATCGACTAGTCGCCGAGTTCTCTCCCAAACCAAGAGAACCGCCTCCCAAGACGATGCCGAATCGGGATTAGTCAGAAGCAACAGGGACTGTATCCAGCCAGGATCCGCCAGCAATTGCCTCCATAAGTACCCCATCGATCTGGATCAACCCTGTGCTTTGCAACTTTGACTCTGCTGGATGCTGATATAGAAATCAGCCACATTACGCTTCAACCGTTGGCGGCTGAAACCGTTCTGGCAACCGATCTTGCCGCACTAAATCACGGTAAGTTTCCCGTTGCAGAATTAGATTGGCTTCGCCATGATTCACTACAACTCCAGCGGGACGCGGAATCCGGTTGTAGTTAGACGACATACTGTAGTTATAGGCTCCCGTTGCCATGACCACTAGTGTATCGCCTGGTTGCGTTGTTGGTAGTGTCGCTTCCTTAATCAAGATATCGCCTGATTCACAATGTTTCCCCGCGATCGTCACTGATTCAGTCATGGGTGCCGACATCCGGTTAGCCACAACTGCCCGATACACCGATTGGTAGGTAATGGGTCGGGGGTTATCCGACATGCCACCATCCACACTAATATAGGTGCGGATTTCGGGAACTTCTTTATGGCTCCCGATCGTGTATGCCGTGACACAGGCTGAACCAATCAGCGATCGTCCAGGTTCGCTCAATAGCTTAGGTAATGGGACATTTTGCTCCTGGCATGCTGCCACGATCGCCGTAGCCACCGTCTTCACCCAGGCATCAATACTCGGTGGATCGTCAGATTCTACATACCGAATACCTAATCCACCACCAATATTTAACTCCTGCATCGGCAGACCATATTGGATCGCTTTACTAAACCACTGCACCATCACAGCCGCTAAATCATTGTGCGGTTGTAGTTCAAAGATCTGGGAGCCAATGTGAGCATGTAAACCCACACATGCCAACTTCGACTGCTGGCTGACAAACTCTAACACTTCGGTGACTTGATTCGGGTCGAAGCCAAACTTACTGTCTAAATGTCCAGTCCGGATGTACTCATGGGTATGGCATTCAATCCCCGGTGTGAGGCGGAGCATGATCCGGATCGGTTGTTCAACCGCAAATTCGGCTAACGTCCGGAGTTCCAGCCAATTATCAACAATAATCGTGCACCCTGTTTCTACCGCAAAGGTCAGTTCGTCACGGGACTTATTATTGCCATGGAAGTAAATTTTATCAGGGCTGACTCCCGCTTCCAGCGCCGTGAAGAGTTCGCCGCCCGATACCACATCCATCCCTAGCCCTTCACTAGCGGCGATCGCGCAAACGACAAGACAACTCCAGGCTTTTGAGGCATATAACACCTGAGACTCGCCAGGATAGTAGCGGCGAAAGGCTTCCCGATACTGCTGGCAAGCTGCCCGCAACGTGGTTTCATCCAGAATATACAGAGGCGAACCAAATTTCTGGACTAAGTCGGGGACATCACAACCACCAATCTCCAAGTGATCGGCTTGATTAATCACCGTAGTCAGCGGTAACAACGATTGATTAGGAGAGCGGGTGTCCGTTGCTACTACACCATCCGGTAAATATTGACGACCCGAATTGCAACCCTCCGTAGCCTGGGTAAATACCATTGCGTAAACTTAATCCTCTACAAGATGACAGGAGCAAAACCATACTAATAACAGTCTACAATCGAGTGCTGTGCATCCTTGAAGCAGATAGCAAGCTTTTGTGGCAGTTCTCACCATTACCTCCCTCACCGCTGATCTGTTGTCCGCTGCTTTAGACCTCGATCGCCAGTGTTTTGGCGGCTTATGGACTTTAGACGGTTATCAACGCGAACTCGATAGCCCCAACAGCGACCTCCTGATCTTCCTCGCCTCCCCATCACCCTCATCTTCCCCATCTGCTCATCCCCTGATCGTCGGACTTGGCTGCTCCTGGTCGATCGTCGATGAAGCCCACATTACCTTAGTTGGGATTTATCCTCAGTACCAACGGCAAGGCTTAGGGCAAGCAATGCTGATTGCCTTGTTACAAGCCGCTCAGATCCGAGGTTTAAAGCGATCGACCTTGGAAGTGCGTGCCTCTAACCAATCGGCGATCGACCTCTATAATAAATTTGGCTTTCAGGAAGCGGGTCGGCGGCGGCGCTACTATCAGGACACGGGAGAGGATGCGTTAGTGTTATGGCGCAGTGGTTTGCAATCGCCCAGCTTTCCGAGTACACTTACCACCTGGCACCAGGAAACAAGCGATCGCCTCACAGCCCATGATTGGCAATTGACCTTTGATCAGGAGTATTTTCGATCGCTGCTCGCCTATCGGTTAGAGGATGCCTTAGTAGCTCCCTTGCTGCCCGAGGCTTAATGGTTTGCCTTAAAGGCCAAATAGCCAGAGCCAGAAGGGCAGCAGAATCAGCAATTCCAGACACCCGATCGCGATCGCAGTTACTGCCAGCTCTTGATCCAGTTCGTAGGCTTCCGCAATTACTAACGTGGCAAAAGCAGGGGGCATTGCCATTTGCAGCAGAATGACTCGATGTTCTAATCCAGTCACGCCCAATATTCTGAGTCCAGTCCCAAGAATTAACGGCACTAGCAACATCTTAATGTTGACACTCACCAAAGCGGGTTGGAGTTTTTTTAAGGAAGTCAGCTGACTCAACCGCATTCCCACTAACACCAGTGACAAGGATATTGCTCCCCAAGCCGTCCAATGCAAACCCATTTCGACGATCGCAGGCAGCGGTAGATCTCGGTAGATAAGTCCAACCCCAAAACTCCACAAAGCAGGATTACGCAATAATGCGTGGAGAGATTGCCCAGGATGATGGGGACGATCGCTAAATCGGGCTGCCAGGGTCACGCCTAAGCCGTATGCTCCTAGAGTTGAGCCTATCAGATCATAAAATAGCGCCCAGGCAAAATAATCAGTTCCAACTAATGCCAGGGCAACGGGGAACCCAATATAGCCTGTATTACCAAACATAGTGGCTAGCAAAAAACTGCCCTGAGTTTGCTGATTCCAGTTTGATGGCACGATCGCCCGTGGTTGCCAGTGACGTAATCCCATTGCTGCTAAGCCAGCTCCCATCGCGATCGCAGTCCAAGCGACCACTGGAGCGAGCCAAAGTGACCAGGAGACCTGGGTATGTCTGAGAAAGGCAAAAATTCCTAAGGGGACGCCAAACCGAAACAAAAACCTGCCAACATAGACTGGAGTCATTTTGGGCAGCCAACGTCCTAAGAGCCAGCCAACGCCCATCCACCCTACTAAAGGACTATAGATGGTTAGCAGGTTTGTAATCGACATAGTTAGGATGGAGAGAACAATCAAGAATAAAAGAACCAAACATATCCAGCGAGGGTGTCAACCGCCACATTAGTCAAGGTAGGCTGATTGTCCTCACTATTTACTAACCGCAGGACTGGGCAGACTGTTCCTGGTTTACTGAGGGGTAACTTTCTATAGCTTGAATGGGAAAACTTTGATATAAATCAGACCAGTCTACAATTCGTAGTTAGTGGGTAGTGGTAAGTTGCCTTCGGCGCAGGAGTTAAACGATTGGATAAGGTAAGCACAGCGGGAAAGGCAGCGAAAGCTATGAATCCTTCGATGGACGATATTCCGATCGCGTTACGGGAAACTCCAGACGTCGCGGTTAAGTCCAAATCAAATCGGGCAGGATTGATCGGTGGACTAGGCGCTGTAGCGATCGTGGCTATGGTGGCTGGTGTATTGGTTTCCTTACAACTCCGACAACCCCAATCTAGCAATTCAGCCCAAGCCAATCCGTCGATCGCAGATCCGAGCAGTTCGCCCCAAGCATCAGCCTCAGCGGCTACTACAACCAGTACTCCCACTTCTACCAATAGCGACACCTTGTTAGGGCACTATGCCTATACCGAAGCACCCGCCGCAGAGCTAGCACCGATCTCTGGGGATATTATGTTGCGGAAAAGTGCTGCTAGTGCGTACCAAGCAATGGTAGCGGCAGCTCAAGCCGATGGCGTCAGCCTAGTCGCACTCTCCGGGTTTCGCTCCAAGAATGACCAGGACTACCTATTCTTTGGCAAAAAAGCAGAACGAGGACAGGTGGCAGCTGAGCGAGCCAAAGTCAGTGCTCCGCCTGGCTATAGCGAACACCATACCGGCTATGCCCTCGACATTGGGGATGGCAGTGTCCCAGCAACCGATCTAAGTGAGAGTTTCGAACAAACCGCCGCGTTTCATTGGTTGCAGGCAAACGCCGCTCACTATAGCTTCGAACTGTCATTTCCCAAAGATAATCGGCAGGGAGTCAGCTATGAACCCTGGCACTGGCGCTATGTCGGTGATATCCAAAGCCTCAAGACGTTTTATCGAGCCCGGCAGAAATAGACCATCATGAACTGTCACTTAACAATCCGTTACACTAGAGATGGATCTTGATTGTCAGATGCGCCTCCTATGAGCCAGTTGTCTCTAAACCTGATTGCAATTTCAATTTTTACGGTCACAATGGCAAGCTTGCTAGGACCGATCGTGCATCTTTCCCCATTAGTCCCCGCGATCGCCACGGCAGGTGCTTTAGGGATAGCCACCTTAGATACTCTGAGTTGGCAGGGTCAGGGAGCAACCTTATTACTCGATCGACTAGCTCAATTTTCACCACAATATCGGCAACGCATCGCTCACCATGAGGCTGGACATTTTCTAGTTGCCCATCACTTAGGCATTCCTATTACAGGATATAGTCTCAATGCTTGGGAAGCCTTGCGCCAGGGGCATCGAGGGCAGGGAGGAGTACAGGTAGACGCTCAAGAATTAGAGCAGGGGTTACGATCGGGTTCTGCTAGCTCCACCTCAGTACTAGACCGCTACTGTACTGTTTGGATGGCAGGAGTAGCGGCTGAGTCAACGACCTATGGCGATGTTCAAGGGGGTAAGGACGATCGTCAAGTCTTGAGAGCTGTTTTACATCAACGAGGACTACCCCCAGCGGAGAGCGAACAAGCTGAACGATGGGCACTGCTACGTGCCAAAACTATTTTGACCGAGCAGGCAGACGCCTATAGGGCATTGGTCACAGCAATGGAACAGCGTTTGTCAGTCGCAGACTGCATCCAAGCGATCGCTTTAAATTTAGTCAACATTGAGCGAAATCCCCCCACTGGGTGAATTATTGTGACAGTAGAGTCCACCTGATCGGCGTATTTGTCTATACCTGAAAGTGGATGTGTCCCAGAGCGGCGCTACTTAAGATCAAAGTAATCTGTTCAATCTCTAGCTTTAGCAGGGGATGCTCCTTAGCCATGCGCACGATTCAATCGGAATTAGTGAAGACCGTAGAAGTTGGATTTTTAGCTCTCAGTTTAATTGTGTTAGCGCTAGTTTATGTAGCTCCGACCTCTGAAGCAACCACGAATCATTCTCCCTCTAGTTCTGAAACTAGCCAGTTTCAGGGTTTCTGGAACCAGTAATCTCGATCGTTGACTGCCACTCACTTCAGCATCCGGTTGCCCAATTACTACTGCCAATTAACCCCAAGTAAATGACAAAAGGAGCATTTTGGTCAACAATGGGATTGCGAGGTGAAAACCCTCATGTTTGACTTGTAAGGCTTCTATAACTTGAACCAATGGGATCAACGCGAGCGCGAATAGCGATTGATGCAATGGGTGGGGATCATGCCCCAGCAGAGATAGTCACTGGAGCGCTCAGAGCCCAAGAGGAGCTGGGCGTGGATGTGTTGCTGGTAGGCGATCCTGACCGGATTAAAGCATGTGTAGAACGGCATACCACCTCCTGTCCTCTGGAAATTGTGCCCGCTGAAGGCGTGGTTGAGATGGAAGAAGAACCTCTCTCAGCCTTGAAACGTAAGCCCAAAGCATCGATTAATGTTGCGATGGATTTGGTAAAGCAGAAGCAGGCCGATGCTGTTGTTTCTGCTGGGCACTCTGGAGCAGCGATGGCAGCAGCACTACTCCGATTAGGTCGGTTACGGGGGATTGATCGTCCCGCGATCGGAGCTGTTTTACCGACGATCATTTCGGGGAAACCCGTACTGATTTTGGATGTCGGTGCCAATGTGGATTGTCGTCCCAAGTTTCTGGAGCAGTTTGCTCTCATGGGTAGCGTCTACTCTCAATATGTCTTAGGCAACGATGCCCCCCAAGTCGGGCTGCTGAATATTGGGGAAGAAGCTAGCAAAGGCAATGATCTAGCCCTACGCACTTACGAGCTGCTAGAGAAAAACGAACAAATTCAATTTATTGGCAATGCTGAAGGGCGGGATGTCCTTTCTGGCAGATTTGATGTCATTGTCTGTGATGGCTTTGTGGGCAATGTGTTACTAAAGTTTGCCGAGGCGATCGGTGAATTAGCGCTGCAAATTTTGCGCGAAGAACTACCTCAAGGCTTGCATGGCAAAATGGGGGTATCCCTGCTCAAACCCAACCTGAAGCGGATTAAGCAACGGATGGATCATGCTGAGCATGGTGGTGGTCTGCTCCTCGGCGTCGCTGGAATTTGCATTATCAGCCATGGGAGTTCTCAAGCTCCCAGCATCTTTAATGCCATTCGGTTAGCCAAGGAAGCCGTTGACCATCAAGTTCTGGAGCGGATTCAGGTCAAGCATCGCAAAGACGCACGACCCTCAGCCGTAAGCGCTCAGCCAGCGGATAGTTGATCCGCACCTTACCCTTGGTAATGCTTAGGCTAGTGTCACTTCTTGACCTTAGGCATTACCAGTTACCACAGATTCATCACGCTGCGACGGATAGAGCATGGCATTGAAACAACCTGAGTTCGGCATTGCAGTAATCGGCAGTGGGGCGGCTGCACCTATTACGGCGCTTGATAACCACCAACTCAGTCAGTTAGTGGAAACCTCCGATGAATGGATTGCCACGCGAACAGGCATTCGCTGTCGGCGGTTAGCCAACCCCAGTGAGTCGTTAACGACTTTGGCAACCCAAGCCGCGACCGCTGCGATCGCCATGGCAGGCATCACTGCCACTGATTTAGATTTAATCATTCTGGCGACCTCGACCCCCGACGATTTGTTTGGCACTGCTAGTTTGGTTCAGGGAGCATTAGGGGCATCACGAGCGGTCGCTTTCGACCTGACGGCGGCTTGCTCAGGGTTTGTATTTGGGTTAGTCACAGCTGCTCAATTTATCCGAGCAGGCACGTATCAGAATATTTTGCTGATTGGTGCCGATATTCTGTCGCGGTGGGTAGATTGGACTGATCGCCGGACATGCGTCCTATTTGGGGATGGGGCGGGAGCTGTTGTCTTGCAGGCCAACGATCGCGATCAGTTACTAGGGTTTGAACTTCGAAGTGATGGGACGCAGAACAAATATCTGAACCTGGCATTTCAACCGCAACCTAAAGCCATGATCGAAGGAGTTGAGATTGGGCAGGGCACCTTCACCCCAATTACGATGAATGGGCAAGAAGTGTATCGATTTGCCGTCCGACGGGTGCCAGAAGTCATTGAAAAAGCGCTGTTCCGTGCCAATTTAACGGTTGATCAGGTGGATTGGTTACTACTACACCAAGCCAATCAGCGCATTTTGGATGCCGTTGCCGATCGCTTAAAAATTCCTGCCGAAAAAGTTATCAGTAACTTGGCACAGTATGGCAACACTTCTGCCGCTTCCATTCCTTTGGCACTCGATGCTGAAGTTCGGCAAGGCAGAGTAAAAGCTGGGGATACGATTGTCGCATCTGGCTTTGGGGCAGGTCTAACTTGGGGAGCTACAGTCTTCCGGTGGGGGCGTTAGTTGCCCTGCAATAGGCTTCTGCCGCTGGACAGGAATCTGGATGATAAACTCTGTCCCTAGATCAGGTTGAGAAACACATTCCAGTTTGCCACCGTGCTTTTCAGTGACAATCTGGTAGCTAATTGACATCCCCATTCCTGTCCCTTTACCGATCGGTTTAGTCGTGAAAAAGGGGTCAAAGATCCGTTGTTGGATCAGTTTAGGAATACCTGGACCGTTGTCTGCGATCGTCATCTGCACCCATGACGCATCAATCACGGTGGTTCGAATGGTAATTTTTGGGGTGGGGTTAGCTGACATGGAGTCACTCATTTGTTCATCCAAAGCATCGATCGCATTCGTAAGAATGTTCATGAACACTTGATTCAGCTGTCCGGCATAACACTCTACCAATGGCAAGGCTCCATAGTCCTTCGTTACCACAATTGCAGCTCGGTCTGATCTCGCTTTCAAGCGGTGTTGCAGAATCAGTAAGGTACTATCAATTCCTTCATGAATGTCAACTGGTTTAATTTCCGCTTCATCCATCCGGGAAAAGTTGCGGAGAGATAAGACAATTTGGCGAATGCGATCGGTGCCGATTTGCATCGAAGCGAGCATTTTGGGCAGATCAGCTTGCATGAATTCCAAATCAATCGCATCAGCAGCGGCCATCAGCTCAGGTTTGGGGTCAGGATAATGGGTCTGATACAGTTGGATGAAATTCAACAGGTCTTGAGTATATTCCTGCACATGACCCAGGTTGCCATGAATGAAATTAACCGGATTATTAATCTCGTGGGCGACCCCTGCCACCAGTTGTCCCAGGCTAGACATTTTTTCGCTTTGGATGACCTGAGCCTGCGTTTGATGCAATTCGCTCAAGGTCGTCTTAAGTTCGATCGTCCGTTGTTCCACCCGATCTTCAAGTTCAGTATTGCTAGTCTCTAAGGCAATAAAGGATTCCCGCAGTTGCCCTGCCATGTGATTAAAAGAATCCGCCAACATATTCAATTCCTGAATCGGACTATTGGCAACCGTTTCGTCTAGATTTCCCGCCGCGATCGCTTGACTGGCTTGATTAAGGTGAAAAATGGAGCGAGTAATCCACCGGGAGGTAAACCACCCCAGCAGAATCGCAGTCACTAACGCCGCAAGACAGAGGAAGATCGTGGTGCGAGTGTTGCCATCAATCTGGGCCATAAACACTTGCTCTGGCACACTGACAACGACCAACCAATCCAAGCCGTACTGATCTCGCCAGGGAGTAACTTGAACAAAATGAGTTTTCTCATGCCACTGCACTTGCAAGGCTTGGGGTTCAGTAATCGTTTGTAACTTTTGAAAGTGTTGCTGGAGTTGTTTAGCAATACCTTGCAGCTCCAGATTGGGACTATTGGTGGCTGGTAATCGCTGAATCTGATCACCAACTAGCGTATATGGTTCGCTAGGAGCTGAATTAGCAATTAACATGCCATCTCGCTCGATGATGAAAATTTGCCCTGAAGTACTCACTGCCAGCTTACGTAAGTAATCGCTCAACTTCAAAAGATGAATATCTGTCCCCACTACACCCAGCAACTTGTTTTGGGGACTATAGATCGGACGACCGGCTGAGGCACTGATATACGGTCCATAGGGAGAATTCCAGACATACACCTTACCCCAAATTGGTTTGTTAGCTTTTAGGGGGTCGGCATACCAACTTTCTTTGAAGTGGTTGTAATCATAAACCCCTACAATCCTCATCCGTTCTCCACTGGGGCTGGTAGCATAGGTGATGGCATTTTTCAGCGGTTGGTTTTGCCAGTCATCGATCGTCAGAGTTTTGCCATCATAGCGAATGGCTCCAACTCCATTACCATTTGTTAGTCCATACCCAATAAAAGTGACATCATACGCCTGCATTTGCTGCCAAAAGTATTTACCCGCAACTTGGCGATCGTTGACATCTAGCACCCCCATCCGAATGGCTTCCGCATTCATTTGACTCAGTTTATGGGGAGCTGATAAATATGCATTTAAATGCTGATCAACTGTATTGCTAGTACGCTGCATCAGTTGATTTGCCAGATCGTTGACGGCCTTCTGTCCATTCCGGAACGAAAGGTAGCCTACTAAAGCGACAGCTCCAAAAATTTGCAGCACAAAAGGGGCAATCAGCACTAACTGCAAAGGAAACACTCTTTTGCCAGCAGAAGTCCTAGTCATGGCTCACGATCACGGTATTAGCTAAAGAGGGGGCTAACTAAGTCCTCTAGCTAGATTGCCCGTAATTTTCCTAATGAGAACAATTTGGCTGCTCCCCCATCCGGACTATTCGTCTGCTGACGTTACTGCTCAATCAACGTTATCGGATTCAAGATGGTGGTTTAGATTCGGTCGCTACGGGCGGACAAGCCGTTTCTGCCGCTGGAAATGGCAGCTTAAACAGGAGAAATTGGACATCTTTCTCGGGTTTAAACTGTTTTTTCGTAATATACTCCAGTGCTACTTGATCCAGCCCTTTGTAGCCAGACGAGAGGACAAGATAAGGCTTGTCACCGAGTAACTTGCCATCGGGTTGCACGATCGCAGCCACTTGCACCACAGTCGCTTTCAGCTTAAAAGGACAGGCTTCGGTGGGGTATAACTTAGCCACATCCGCCGCCAGCTGTTGTTTTTCCTCATCATCAGGCAGTTGCCAATCGACTCGTTCGGGCAGGTTTTTGGCGCTGCTCGTTAAGCTCTCCATATTCTTTTGATACGCTTCTAAACTGGCAGCCCCCGCATTAAACGTACCGTACATATCCTGCAAATACGCCTGCTGTTGTGCTGCCGCTTGCTCTTGCTTCGCCTGCTGCTGTAGCCGAAAAACTTCCTCCGCCGTTAGTCTGGATCTACCCGATCGAGATAGATCGTCAGACTTCAAATCCTCAGCAGAAGGAGCGGCTGGTGGTTCAGCCTCATTCTGAGCCGCTGCGGCTGGTTCTGAGGTGGTTGGTTTCGTTGTTTCAGATTTATTTACAGGTTTGGACGGCTTCAGAGCCGGAATGTCCTGAAAAGTCACTTGTTCCCGCTGGACTGGCGCCGGATTATCTAATTCCGGTGGATAGTTCACTACGGGAGGGGGCGGCACCATAGGAAAGTCATACAGTGGGGCATCTGCCGCTGCCGTTTGGTTAGGGGTGGTTGGAGCAGACGGTGCAGCAGTTGTCCGTGGTGGCACCATGGGGGAGAGAAAAGGCTGACTGAGACCCGATGATGGCAACCGACTTTGCTCCGCCGGAGTTAGTTCAATCAGTTGTACCGTTTCTTCTGATTTGGGTTGTTTGGATTGAACAGACGAGAGAAATGGGAGACCCGCAAGAAACAAACCGTGCACCCCTAGAGAAGCAACTAAGGCAATCGTGGTCGGTTGGCGGATGGCATTTAGAATCGTGCCTAAATTCTCCTGCCGGGATGGGGTAATCAGAGAGTCGGGTGGGAGGAAATCAGCCATAGCCAGATTCAGATAAGCGATGGAGTGAGAGGGACGATAAACTCAGGCTCAGAAGCGTCGGTCTCTGGACATGAAAGCGTCTGAATGGTTCAGACTGGCGATGAAAGAAAAAAGTTTCAGCTTAACCAACCATTCCACTGCTTAAGATAGCAGGCGCAATTCGCTTCCTGTGATCTTAACGGGTTCGATCGCCATTCATCCGGGCACTATGACCGTAGTCAACTTAATCTGTAGCAAAAATTTGGTAGAGATCCATTCAGCTCCCTACAGGATCAGCCACAATTGCCGCTTCCTTCACTTTGGCAGTCACTTGGATAATCAATAAAGAAAAGTAAGGTAATGCCAAGTTAGGTTGAGTTTGCAGATTGGTATAAATCTGCTGTTGGGGCAGGGTTGCCCAGGCGATCGCGTAACTGTGCGGTAACAGATCATATTGCTGTAACAGAGTCCAGACTTGGGCATAGACGGAACTCACTTTCATTAATACCACCACATCCGCCCACTGCAATACCGTTTCCAATTCAGTAACGGTATACAAAGCTGGTAACACCACTAAGCGCTGTTGCCGGAAAGTCAGTGGCATATTGAATGCGGCAGCACTGGCTAACGGCGAGCAGACTCCAGGAATCGCTTGAATTGATACTTGGGGATGACGCTGTTGCAGCGTTTGAGCCAGATAGGTGAACGTACTATAGAAACTCACATCACCTTCACAGGCAAAGGCAACATTCTGTCCCTGTTCTAAATAGCGCCAAATTTGGTCAGCCGCTAGTTGCCATGCCGCCAGCAACACCTCTGTATCCTGCACATAGGGAAATGTCAGCGGCAGTTGGACTTGAGTCGGTTGTAGCCATTGCGCAATCGCCTGTTCGGCAAATCCCGGTTTGCCTCGCACCCCTGCCGGAAATGCCACGATCGGGGCTTGCTGAAGCAGCCGCAATCCTTTGACTGTTAGGAGTTCTGGGTCTCCAGGTCCCACACTAATGCCATAAAGTGTGCCATAAGCCGTTATATCGGTCACTAATCCAATTCCCCCGAATTTGTCGTTTTAGATTCTAAAGTGGATAAATCACTTTATAATTCGTCACTTATTTACGGATATGGTATTGCCAACTGTCATTTTGCCGGGGTACTTAGCAGGCGCGATCGAGTACCGGGATCTAGAACACGCTCTGCAAGCCCAGGGCATCCCAGCAATCACTGTGCCCTTACGCTGGCAAGACTGGCTACCAACCTTAGGAGGGCGATCGGTGGCTCCCATCCTGCACCAAATTGATGCCTCGGTGCAGCAAGTGTTGCAGCAACAGGGGAGCGGCAAAATTAACCTAATTGGTCACTCGGCCGGTGGGTGGTTAGCTCGGATTTATTTAGGAGAGCAACCCTACTGTATCCATCCTAAAGATGGGCAAAATTGTTTGTGGCACGCTCGCCCCCATATTGCTAGTTTAATCACGTTGGGAACTCCCCATACTAGCCTGGAGCGCTGGACACGCAAAAATCTTGATTTCGTTAATCAGACCTATCCCGGCGCTTTTTATCCTGACATCAACTATGTCTGTGTGGCTGGTAAAACCATCTACGGCAGTCGTCCTAACAACTGGCTTGCCTATAGTAGCTACAAGCTCACCTGTGGCACAGGCAACTGCTGGGGAGATGGTATTACCCCGATCGCAGCGGCTCATCTGCATGGGGCAGAGAACTTAATTCTAGAAGGAGCGAACCATTCTCCCCGTGCGGATCGCCTCTGGTATGGCTCCCCAGAGCTACTATCCATCTGGACAAAATATCTCACGTGAACGAATTAATCACTTCGCCTCATCTGCAAAACCGACCCTAAGCCAATCTCATCTCTTAGTTCGCGCGCCATCGTTATAACCGCTCCTGCTGTTCCACATAGGGCGCATTCTGCTCTTGCTGCTCCCACTGAATGGTTTGATACCGTAGCACTCCCTTAATTGTGACTTCCTCACCAGAATTCGGGATCGCGGTTTTCGCCAGCACCCAAACGCTGCCAGTATCATCCTTTAGCTCATAGACTGTGCCATCCAATAGGGGGGCACGGTTTTTCACTTTGCCTTTGAGATAAACCGTTCCACTCGTCTTGATTTGGCTAGACAAATCACGCACGTTGATCGTGTTGGCCGTGAATTTAGGCAGCAGCGACGAATCGGAGGAACCAGTCACCGACTGACAGCCCACACTGCTAATCAGTAAGCAGACTAAGGACAGGCGAAAACTCAGGTGAGTTCTAGAAAGATCGATCGCGTGAGCAAGAGCCTGGAAGTTCATCACTAAACCAGCTAAGTTAGCGCTGTGATAGAAAGCTACCGTTGTATTAGCACAAAGTTAACGGATTTGCCTAATCATCTAGCGTTGGGTTGTCAGGTAATGATCAGCCAAGATTCTGGACTTTCCAGGAACATCTGCGTCTATCAATGGCAGAATTTGGGTTGGACGATCGCCATACCACTGTGCCGCGATCACTTTAGATATTTGATTGGCGAATTACCCATGTCTGCCTCAACCGCACAATTAATTGATGGAAAAGCCCTGGCTCAACAGATTCAGGCTGAGTTAACGCAACAGGTTCAGGAATTACATACCCAAAAGGGTCGTCCACCGGGGTTAGCCGTGTTGATGGTAGGAGATAATCCTGCCAGTGCGGCTTATGTCCGTAATAAAGAAAAAGCCTGCACCAATATTGGAATTGCCTCGTTTGGGCAGCATTTACCCGCAACAGCGACGCAAACCGAGTTAGAACAAATCATCGATTCCCTCAATCAGGACGATCGCGTTGATGGCATCTTAATCCAACTGCCCCTACCCGATCATCTGGATGCCGTGGCACTCTTGAATCGGATTCATCCAAATAAAGATGCAGATGGGCTACATCCCGTGAGCTTAGGACGGTTGGTCCGGGGAGAATTAGGCTTACGCAGCTGCACTCCCGCTGGGGTGATGCGGTTGCTACAAGCCTACAATCTTGATCCCACAGGTAAACACGCTGTCGTGATCGGTCGTAGTATTCTGGTCGGTAAACCGATGGCGTTGATGCTGTTAGAAGCTAATGCAACGGTGACGATCGCTCACTCAAAAACCCCAGATTTGGCAGCGATCGCGCGGAGCGCTGACATCCTAGTTACCGCGATCGGGCGTCCTGGTCTGATTACAGGGGATATGGTGAAGCCAGGGGCGATCGTGATGGATGTGGGGATCAATCGCATTACTGACGATACCGGCAAGTCGCGATTAGTCGGAGATGTGGATTTTAACTCTGTACAGCCTGTGGCTGGATTTCTGACGCCCGTGCCCGGTGGAGTGGGACCAATGACAGTCGCAATGTTGATGCAAAACACGGTTTGGAGTTGTCAGCAGTTCGGCTAGTTTGCGCGATCGGACAATTTGACCATTGCTGGTAAGAAGCAGCGAAAGCAGTTCCTACAAGGCATTTTTTCCGCTTTTGTCGAGCTAGTCAAGCAACAAAATCATCATGGGACAGCGCTACCAGGGCAGGAAGTCTAGTAGACTTCTTGCAGGGACAATTTTTGCTGCCGATGACTGAAGCCCCAATTTCTTACCGTGAATGCGGGAGAATTGCCCCATATGAGGCATCAGTGGGAAATTTTAGTGTGGTTGAGATGTAAGAAATGATTACTGGGAGAGATACGGGAATGGTACTGACGGATACTGGCACGTCATTCCAGGCGGAAACTCAATTTGACCTATCGGCGTACTTGAAAGAACGGCAAGTGCAGGTTGAAGCGGCATTAGATCGCTCTCTCCCCATTGTCTACCCAGAGAAAATTTATGAAGCGATGCGCTACTCCCTGATGGCAGGCGGGAAGCGGCTCCGTCCCATTTTGTGTTTAGCCACCTGTGAGTTGATCGGCGGTACGATCGCCATGGCAATGCCTACAGCTTGTGCCTTAGAGATGATTCATACCATGTCTCTGATTCACGATGACTTGCCTGCCATGGATAACGATGATTATCGTCGCGGCAAATTAACCAACCACAAGGTTTATGGCGAAGATGTAGCGATTTTGGCGGGGGATGGACTCCTTGCTTATTCTTTTGAACATGTGGCAGTAGCGACGCAAAATGTCCCAGCCGATCGGATATTGCGAGTGGTCGCCATGTTAGGTCGGGCAGTAGGGGCAGCTGGTCTAGTCGGTGGACAAGTCGTAGATTTGGAATGCGAGGGCAAGCCAGATGTCTCGCTAGAAACTCTGAACTTTATTCACAACCATAAAACGGCAGCCCTGCTAGAGGCGGCTGTAGTGTCGGGAGGTCTATTAGCAGGAGCATCGGAAGCCGAACTGCAGCAGTTGTCCCGCTATGCTCAAAATATTGGTTTAGCATTCCAAATTATTGATGACATTCTGGACATCACGGCGACCCAGGAAGAACTCGGTAAAACAGCTGGCAAAGATTTGCAAGCCCAAAAAGCGACATATCCCAGTATTTGGGGGTTGGATGAGTCTCGTCGTCAAGCTCAAAAGCTAGTTGATGAGGCAAAAGCAGAACTAGCGAACTTTGGTGATCGCGCCATTCCGCTACAAGCCCTGGCTGAATTTATTACCGCGAGAAAACACTAAACTCTCTTCCTAACCCTCTACCCCTCTCAAACCGACATGCAGGACTTTGGCAATATTATTAACAACCATGTGCTGCTGGTTGCACTGGTGGCGTGCCTCACCGCTCAAGCCATTAAACTCATCGTTGAGATCGTAAAAAACCGCAAGGTTAACATTCGCGCCTTGGTTGAAACGGGTGGGATGCCCAGTGCCCACTCGGCTCTCGTTACGGCTCTGGCAACGGGTGTTGGTCAAACTGCGGGATGGGACAGTTCCGAGTTTGCGATCGCGGTAGTTTTTGCCGTAATCGTCATGTACGACGCGGCAGGCGTTCGCCAAGCTGCCGGTAAGCAAGCCCGAGTGCTCAATCAAATCATTGATGAATTTTTCCAGGGCGAGCACAACTTCAATGAAGATCGGCTGAAAGAATTGCTAGGTCACACGCCGGTTCAGGTGATTGTTGGTTCCATTCTGGGCATCGTGATCTCCTGGGTCGCCCAACTAGCCCTGGTGGGAGCTAGAGCCGCTTAAACCACACTGTGACTTGTTAAATCAGAAGGGGCACCCAGATCAATGGTGTGCCCCTTTTAAGCTGCAATTTTTCCTGGGATGCTAGCTGCTTGACTGACCCGTTTTGGGAAAATGCTCGATTTGAGCATAGCCACTAAAAATCAAGCGTTGACCTTGCGTTTCTAGACGATTGATCCGCATCGTCACACCATCCAAATCAAAGCGATCGAGATCGACCATATTGTTCAAGATTTGAGCAAACGCCATCGTTAACACCTCCGATGTGCCCCGCAGGGATTCTGGCACGACATCCGGTTGAAATTGAGGGTTTTGAAACAGAATCCGCCGCCGTCGTTCCACCGCTAGAGTGGCTAAGAGGCTAATCGGCACTACACCATTCGCTAGTTCTGTCTTGGCAAAGATTTTAATCTGGTTGTCAGGTAGGAGTTGCAGGTTGATATCGGTAAACGAAACCGGATCTCCACCTGAGAGAGCAATTAACTCCGGGGTATTCAGGTTATGCAGGTGTTGCTTCACCAGCTCAGCGGTAAACGCATGGTTAATCCCCTGTTCCGAGAGGGTGACTTGAGCGATCGCCTGAGTCGGTTGGCGCAAGCGCAGGCTACCACCCAGAACAGAGGCAAAGTCGATCGCCACTGCATCTGTCTCAAAGGACATTTCTTCGACATAAAAGTCGCGACGGATCACCAAGTTGCGTCCGCTCATCTTAAAACTATCAATGCTCCCTTGTAGCAATTTGCTAGAAGGGTGACACCGAATCGCTACATCCACCGATTCGCTCTGGGTGAACAAATGGCGAATCGATTGGCTGGCAACTGTGTTGAGCATGCGCTCCCCAAAGTCTACGCCAGGAGGGGTCACTGTAAATCCTCCAAACATGCCGTCTTTCACCTAGAACGTTTCCTCTCTATTTTGTAACAGATTATGAAGTATCGGCAATCTTAATTGATTGGCGATTTTGGTAGGGGGGATAAAGTTTTACTTATGAATGGGGTAGGGAGATGAGAAAAATGAGGGAGATAGGGAGATGAGGAGATGAGGGAGATGGGGAGATAAAGAGATGAGGGAGATGGGGGAGATGGGGAGACAGATAAGAAGTGCCTACCTTCCTCACCTTCCCTACCTTCCCTACCTTCCTCACCTTACTGGATAGAACGGTTTTCCTCCTGTCAGAGTCATATGGGGCAAGCTAACGTGGAAGGACAATTGCGATCGCGGCGGCATAACGATGATTCCTGACGCTCTGAACTCAATATTTGGTCAAGCTTTTCCAGCCAATTTTATGGCGCAGTTAGAGACTGGGCTACCTGGATTTACGCCAATGGATATTCCATGTGAGGACATGATTGGCTGGGGGCTAGAGGGAGCGATCCTGAATACGGAACTCCGGGTGCTGCTGCAAGCGATTAAAGCGGCAGGAGCTTACTGTCGGGGCGAACAGGAACTTGCCCAAACGGAGGCATGGCGAATTTTGACGATCGCCTTCGATGCCCTGAAAGGTGGCTGGATCCGGGGGCTGGCGATTAGTGTGATTAAAGCCTTGACGGGCAGCAGTGCCTTTGCCACGTTAGGCTTTATGGTCTGCACTCAACTGATTCCGACGCTACTAAAGGTGATGCAGAATGAGATGACGTTGGAAGAAGCCGTTTCGCAAGTCGGATTACGCCCATTACTGGCAGGATTAGTGACCACAGTAGCGCTGTTGTTCCCCGCGATCGGCATGGTGCTGGTTAGCGCGGTCGTATTGCGAGCCATTTGGCAAGAGATTTCTCCGGAATGGAAGGAATCTATGCAACAAACCATGACCGATAACCTGAAAGCCGCTCAACAATCAGTCGATACCTTGCTGGAACACGTCACCCAAACCACCTGGAATTGGGCAATGGGTGGATAAAAACGCTGGGTTGAGACGATCGCATCATCAATGGGTACTCTGTCAGGTAGGAGTAATTTCGCCACTGAGGAAAATCGAGGCGGATTGCTGACTAGCAAACCCTTGATGTTGATTAACCACTGTGGTGCATTTATCGTTTAGTCAATCTTGGCGCTACCCGATCGCTGGCTTACTGACGCTGGGATTAGCCGCTTGCCAAGCCGGACAATCTCAGCCCCTCCGTCCCGAGCCGTTACCTCAGGACGAATCTATTCAGGTTTATACCAATCACGAACCGGCTTCCAGTTATACAGAACCCTATCGCCAGCAAATCCGTGATGGTGATGATTTAGAGCAGATTTTGGTTGCCACGATCGCCAGTGCCGAGCACACCGTCGATGTCGCCGTACAGGAATTACGCCTCCCTAAAGTGGCAGCGGCTCTAGTTGAGCGTCAGCAGGCAGGAGTCCGAGTTCGGGTCGTGTTGGAGAACACCTATTCCCGCCCATTTAGCCAATTTACGCCTGAGGAAGTGAAGCGTTTACCCGATCGCGAACGGAGTCGCTATCAAGAATTTCGCCAATTAGTGGATTTGGATCAGGATGGTCAACTGAGTGCCACTGAAATTACTCAGGGTGATGCCTTGGTAATGCTTGATCGGGCAAAAGTCCCTCGGATTGATGACACTGCCGATGGCTCCGCTGGTAGCAATTTGATGCACCATAAGTTTCTGGTTGTGGACGATCGCATCGTGATCGTGACTTCAGCAAACTGGACTACTAGTGATGTCCATGGAGATTTTAAAACCCCGAGTAGCCAGGGCAACGCCAATAATTTACTCAAAATTACCAGTCCAGAACTCGCGCAAGTCTTTACGCAAGAATTTAATGTCATGTGGGGTGACGGACCGGGAGGCAAGCCAAACAGTCGGTTTGGGGTGAAAAAGCCATTTCGTCCCGCCCGATCGCTGATGGTAGGGCAAACACAGGTAGAGGTACAGTTTTCCCCCAGTAGCCGAACCGTTCCCTGGGAGCAAACCAGTAATGGACTGATTGGTAAAACATTAGCTACGGGCAAACAATCGATCGAGCTAGCGTTGTTTGTATTTTCCGATCAGCAACTCGTTAATCAATTGGCTCCTAATCATCGACAGGAGACTGAGATCCGCGCCTTAATTGATCCGCAATTTGCCTATCGATCGTACAGTGAAGCGTTAGATATGCTGGGGATCGTCCTAGCAGAAAACTGTCAGCTAGAAACCGAAAACGCCCCCTGGCAACCCGCGATCGCCACTGTCGGAGTGCCTCGAATGCCGCCGGGTGATTTGCTACATCACAAATTTGGTATTGTCGATCAACAAACGGTGATTACAGGCTCCCATAACTGGACAGAGGCCGCTAATACCGGCAACGACGAAACCGTACTCGTGATCCATAATCCTGTCGTCGCCGCCCATTACCAGCGAGAATTTGAGCGGCTGTACGCTAATGCCATTCTGGGAGTTCCACCGACCATTCGCCAGCAGGCAGAAGCCCAAAAGCGCCAGTGTGCAAAACTCCAAGCTGCCACTGCAAAAGCACCTTCAGTAACAGTGGCAACTCGCCAATCTGCGTCTGCGACCACCACTCCGCCTCTGGCAACCAAACCAACCCATGCCACCAAGCCAACAGTAGCTCCTGCTAAACAGCCGTCCCAATCCACCTCACGAGTCAATTTGAATACCGCGACTCAGGCAGAACTGGAAGCCTTGCCTGGAGTAGGTCCCAGTCTAGCCAAACGGATTATCGCGGCTCGTCAGCGGCAACAGTTTCGATCGCTTGCCGATCTCGATCGAGTTTCTGGCGTAGGCCCTAAGCTGTTGAAGAAGCTGCAAAATCACATCACCTGGTAGCGCTATTTCGTTAACCCATGTTCTAAGGCAAAACGGACTAATTCCGTCCGACTATTTGTGCCGGTTTTGCTAAACAAGCGGCTGACGTATTTCTCGACATTACGCACACTGGTATCCAGCCGACGGGCAATCTCCTTATTCATCAGCCCATCGACGACCAATTCCAGGACACTTTGTTCTCTGGGAGTAAAGTCAAATTTCAGCGGACTGGGGGTTTGAGGAATTGCTCCCCGTTGTTGCAACATCCGCTTAATTTCTTCAATCTGCCGCACCACTTCTTCAATCTTGTGCGGTTCGCCATCCGAGGCAGCCGCTTGGAGCGATTTTTGTTTCTCTAATAGGTTGGAAACGATCGCGACCAATTCCTCTGGATCAAAGGGTTTGGAGAGATAGGCATCACACCCAGCGTTATAACCTTGAATACGATCAGTGGTCATGCCCCGAGCCGTCAGAAACACGATCGGCAGGGTTTTGAACTGAGGATCATCGCGCAGTTGTTGGAGAAATTGGTAGCCATCCATTTGCGGCATCATGATATCTGTGATCACCAGATCTGGCGATTTCTGCTGTGCCAACTCCAGTCCTTCACGGGCATTACTGGCAACATCCACCTCAAACCCACTGTCTTGTAGGTAGGCTTGTACTGCCTCGCGTAAAGCTGGCTCATCATCAACCAGTAACAGGTGTCCCGACATCTGGTTCCCTTGCTCCTACATGCGTTACCTTCCCTATTTTAGCGATTTCAACGATCACGATGTACCTCCTGATCGAGTCGTCAATTCTTGTAGAGTGGGGAATGATTTGGATGCCAAGAGGTGACCTATGAGCAATTTCATCTGGACTCAGCACATTCCCGCGATCGCCGTTGTGACCCTCGCGATCGGATCAACCTGGCTCACAGCTCAATCGAAACTGCCTAAGCCTCCTGAAAAGCCGATTCCTCCCATCCCACCGCAAGATCGCATTTTGTTACCCAATCCCTACAAGGTCTATACCAATGGTTCATTGGTGACTAATGCTCCTTATCGGGGAGCCACTGCCAAAAACCTACCCATTGTGAATACCTTTACTGGAACTCCCGGTTGCTATGTTGCCTGTTATTCTCGAACAGCTACCAATAGTGTTTATTCTGTCGGGGATGGCATTTACGTCATGGGACAAGTGCGAGTTCCCGGTAGCTATGCTGGACGAATTTGCCTGCCTAAAGGTTTTGAGGCAGCGGATATCAGTGCTGAATTTCAATTCAAACGCTTATGTATGGAACAACTACCCAAAGTTTGCCGTAATTATTCCTGTTGGGCAGGTGGAGATACCGGGGGTTGGTTTGGTACGCCCTAACTCAACGCTAATGACCTAAACATGGGAGGTCACTGGCACAGAGATGAGTTGGTTTCTTCTGAGCGATCGGACAAAAAAGTTGCACCATCCTTTGTTTAGCCGCATCACTAAACTAAATGCTTCTATCAGTTCAGCGGCATAGCAAACAGTCACCTAAGATATTGTAGTCAGTATCACTTTTACTACAGAATTAGAAATATCTATTTCATTGTCAAACTTTAGTTCGCTACTATATCTAGTTGATAGTGAGTCACGTTAAGTCTGATCATCTACGATCACGACCAACCATTTTGAGATTTTAGATCTAACCAATATTGCCAGTGCAATCACCACAATATTTGGCAATTGAATACTCTATTGATTTAAGATCCCTCTTCCCAAGGCGAGCTACTGACCTAGATGGTGACGAAATTGCCATCGAGAGTGTATTGATGGGTGCTATAGGTCAATATCTGCCCAAATTGCCGCATGGTCTGAGGCGGCATGAATGGCTTGAGTCATTTCGGCATAGTGCGGGAAAAGAGTGCCGTTCTTGCCTCCCCACACACCCTGACGAAAAACACCACCGCTGCTCACCCGATCGAATAGTGCCGGGGATAGCAGTAAGTAATCGATTTTTTGCGAGGCAGTACCATTGCCATAGGTTCCGGGTCGGCCATCGCTGACGAACGATGGATGCAGACTAATATCACGCAGATCTGACCGATCCGCTAACAGCGGCTCTAACGGTTTGCTGGTTGGGGTGTCGTTCAAATCTCCAGCAATCACGATCAACTCAATCCCTTCCCGCTTACGTTGCTCATAGATTTCTCGGACTCGCTGTGCCTGCGATCGACGTTTGGCATTTGACGCAGTTTGCGAGCCAAATCCCTTGCTTTTAAAGTGATTGACCAGGACAAGCAACGTTGTCTGACCAACCCGAATCGTAAACTCTGGGCAGTCTCGACTAAAGATGGGAAACTCTCCCTGCCTGTCATTGATATGACTTACCATCGATTCAATTTGGCATCCAGGCTTAGTCAGAATCCCAACATCAATTCCCCGCTCATCATTTCCATCAATCAGCATCGTTTCCCGATAATCAGCCGCGATCGGCTTCAGTAGTTGCTGATTGAAGTGATTTAAGGCAATCCGATTCTCCGCTTCAACCACAGTTAGGATATCCGCATTGACATCTTGAATCACCCGCGCGGTCATCTTCATGGCAATGGCATTCACAGGTTCGGTTTTCAAATCGACCCAACCTACCCAATCACCGCGCCCTTCAGCCACAATTTCAGGTGAACCGCTGCGGGAGCGTTTCAAGAACTCCCCGCGGTTCTGCCGCAAGATCACATACGGAGAATTATCACTTTTCAGCAAGTCCAGACGATCGAGAGATGCCAGAATTTCGGACTTTATTGCCGTTGTGTATACAGGCTCCAGCAACAGACTGTTCAGGCGGCTATATTCAGTCAGGATGGGCTTTCCCGCCTCCCAATCTTCCAGATTCATCGCCCGAACCCGGGAAAACAAGTTTTCCACGTTAAATGCAGCAATCCGCATACCCTGTCGCTCCAATTTCAAGTTACTGACGGCAGCAGTCAAAAACAAGCAGAGAGGCACGATCGTACCTCTCCAGTCCACTAAATCAGGTTATGCCGGGATTAATTCAACCCTGCTGGATCAACTTCTCCAAGGGCACAGCCTGCTGGCACTGTTCGACCGGCAGCTAACAGATCTGCAATTGAGGTATCACCCTGAATCTCACCTTTGAGGTTAATCTGAAGCTCGACCACCATGTTCTCGCGATCGTCGTCAATATCTCTTTGACACTGTACCTGTACCTTGGTTCCTGCTCCTGCATTAAAGGCAGCATCAAACTGCTGACGAATTTCAGCCGAGGATAAGGAGTCACCAATGTTGTTAGCAAACAGCTCACGAACGGATGAGGTATTGACCTGATCGAGCAGCGCGATCGACTCTTGATAATATTCCTCAGGTGAAGCGCTGTAGCAAGTGCCATGTTTATACCATTCATGCAGATGTAGATCGGAAGCAAATCCTGGCATCTTTTCCGCTAGGGCAGTGCGCGTTGCTGCCGATAGATCAATGGGTGGCAATTCTGACCAGCGATTTTCTTTGTCCAGGCGTTGCAGGTTTGGACTAACGTTGCAATAGATATTTTGATTGGGCTGAGGCCATAGACCATGTAACACCAGATTAGTTGCATCAAATCGTTGGGCTGTTTGGCTTTGGCATTCTGGCTTATTGGGCTTAGTTTCACAAAAAGAGGGTTGCCAACTTAGGGCAAGTAAATACTCTTGATTACCGGCTTGATCTGGCTGATCTGGGGTATCAGGAGCAGAAGTCCCTAAAAGTCGCCCACACTGTACGGATACCCAACGCGTGGGCGGATTAGCTCCCTCAATTTTAAGTAAGTAATGGGAAGCATCTGCTCGATTTTTGCCAATCACCGGATAGGTGGTTTGAGGATGCAACCGAATATTTCCGGGGTTGCTGCCGCGCCGGATTGACTCTACTGCTACACAAGCTTCCTTGGCAATGAAGCGATCGTCGAGCGCAATGAACGCATAAGCTGTTTTAGACCACAGCGTTAAAAAGCAGCCTAATGAGATCAAAAATAAAAACCATCGTTTCAGTCTTAGCATTGCTATCTTCTTCCTCCTTCAAGACAGGCTACATAGCCGAAGTTTTGAGCTATGTAGGATTACTAGTGCTGTTAAAAACTTGATATTGTGATTTTTTTGCTATCAAATTGCGGCTCTACAACCACTTAGATATCGATATCAATTCACTATCTTTTGTAAGAACAATATTGTTTATAGTTCCTATGTAGAGCAGTCCTAATCTAGACAACGTCAGGAAACGATGGCATCACCCTTAAGGGTACTTTCGTAGACATGCAAATCGTCAGTGATTTGAGTGATTTAAGCTAGATGCAAAGCTTTTCTCTCTCATCGGCAAGCCCGCAAAGATAGCCACCTCCAGGTAACATCAATTGCCACTGTCTCCTGTCGTCGCGATCGCTAATAGAACTAGTTTATCTATCCTTCAACCACAATCACTGGGTTACTCTCTGCACAGGGCTTATAAACACTAATTGCATGGTAGTCAAGCTGCCATACCAATGGTTCAGGCGGAAATTGCAATTCCGGGTTTGGAGTCAAGTTAGCCGGTAAATTACGCACATATCGTTGTGTGGCAACAATCCAGCCAGAAATACCATTTACTGACGGAGATGGCAGCTCTTGCAACACCATTGAGTTCACTTTAACCTGCCAGGGATCAGGGGCTTGCCCCCATAAACTAGAGATAACTTGACCAGTTTCGGGTAATACCTCTAAGCGCAACTGTAGCGGTACCGCACTATGATTCCGTACAATCAAATCTTTATATCCATACGCAACCGCAGCATCCTGTCCGAGTTGGTAAAAGCGATTCACGCCATACGCATCGATACTATGGCAATGCCGCTCCAGAATCTGGCAACCTGAGGTCAAGAATAGATGAAACAAATTAGTGGCAATTAAGCATAATCCGCCTCCCACCCCTGTTTGCACCTGACCCCGTACAAACACAGGACCTTCCTTAAAGCCATTCCGCACAGTTGGGTCACCCACACGATGGCAAAAGCTAAAGATTTGTCCCGAATCCAGTCGAAGCTGATGAATTTTGCTCGTCGCTAATTGCAGGTTAGCAATGCGATTTTTCCGGATTTCTGGACTGCCGCGATCGGGAATCGCGGTGACAGATTCACCCCATAAATGGGTGTAATCATGAGAGTGGTGGGGCGTTTGTTGTCGAGCATAAAACAAAGGGTAACCACGGAGAAAATTCTTAGCAGACTTGTATCCAATCCGTAGTGATCGCTTCGTTTTTTTCAGCATGAATATCCTTGATCAAGGAACTAAACAGGCATTTTACAGAGATGGATCAGGCAATATGCTTGAACTCTAGCCACCGACAACGAACTGTATTCCCATCAACTCTTTTCTCGATCGGCACTACCTTGAACACTAATTCCTTTCAGGATCAAATTTTCCATCATCGCTTCTCCGACTTTAGAAATCTCTTGATCTTTCCGCTGCAACAGTTCATAAAATGACTTACTTTTTTGAACTTGATCTAGTTCAGACTCAAGGTTCCCCAAATTAACGATTAGATCTGTTTTCCAATCACTTAAAACAATCAGAGCATCGGCTGAAGAAATACATCGTTCATAGGGTTTTAAGATAGATGCAACAATCGTTAGAATTGTTAGAAATAATCCCAGCAAGCCCAAAATCGCCTTTGAGTTAATAAAATCATTACTAACGGCGTAGGTCAAAAATGCTGAATAGGTAGGGATTAAAAAAGAGAAAAAGTAATTTGCGTTTCTAAAAAACTTGTGATTCTTCTTCGCAATATCCAAATGGTAATGATATCGTCCAAAGATTTCGATCAGTAGTTGACTGAGATATTGATCAGGAATATGGGCTGTAGTATCAAATATCAGCTCCTTAAAGTTCCTATCATGATTTTTAGTCATGCAACTTACTACCGAAGGATCCTTACACCTGAATGAGCAACGAGACATGAGAGAAGGCTGTCTACAAACTGAGGTGCAGCGTAGAACACCATCATCTAGCGATCGCTACCTCGCGGAAACTAGAGCCATAGTTTTCTGCTGAGAAATTTTATCATGAAGTAGTGGCTATTTGTTTCAGAGAGAGTAATTCTGCAACAAATAGCCACTTCAGCGTCGGCAGACAGAGCCTAACGATCGAGCCGAATGCCCCGAATCGAGTAGTCCAACAATTGCATCGGATGAAGGACAGGAAGCGATTTTCCTTGAAGTTCCAAGTGTTTCGTAATCTGCACAAAGCACCCAATATTGGCAGAAGCAATCACACTTGCCCCTGTATTCGTCAGGTTTTGTACCTTTTGCCGTCCTAGTTCTGCTGCCACATCCGGTTGCAAAATGTTGTAGACCCCGGCACTGCCACAACATAACGCGGCATCTAGCGGTTCTCGCAGTTGTACACCGGGGATTTGCTTCAGTAATTGGCGCGGTTGCAGGCTAATTTTCTGCCCATGCAGCATGTGACAGGCATCCTGATACACCATACTCAAGGGTTGCTCTTGCAGCGGCGATAGTTTAGTGGTCAGCCCCACATCTGCCAAAAATTCCTGCACATCACGCACCTTGGCGGCAAAGGCTTGGGCAACCTCGCGATAGTTGGGGTCGTCTTGCAGAATGGAGCCATATTCCTTCAAGGTATGACCACACCCAGAGGCATTAATTAAAATAAAATCGAGATCTCGATCGGCAAAGCTAGCGATCGTCTGGCGGGCTAATGCCTGTGACTGCTGTTCCTGCCCCTGATGATGCGTTAATGCGCCACAACAGCCCTGCGACTGGGGAATCACCACTTCACAACCATTTGCTGTCAAGACTCGGACTGTCGCCTCGTTGACTTCGGGATTGAATAAGCGCTGAACGCAACCCAGCAGTAATCCCACGCGATAACGTTTTTCGCCCACAGCTGGAACAACTTCTGGCAGGGTATCTTGAAAGGCTTGGGGCGGAATGGGTGGCAGCATCGATTCCATTGCTGCTAATTGCGGCGAGAGTTGGGGCAAAATCCCTAACGATCGCACCAACTTTTGTAAGCCCACCTTCTGGTATAGCCCTAAAGGACGCAATAATAAACGCAAGCGATCGGGATACGGAAAAGTGGAAAAGATTAACCGCCGCAGGAGTTTTTCCGGCAGCGATCGGGGATGATTCCGTTCTACCTGTTGCCGGGTTGCTTCAATTAACTTGTCGTACTGCACCCCCGATGGACAGGTTGTTACACAGGCAAGACAACCCAAACAAGAATCAAAGTGCTGCACCGTTGCCGGAGATAGCGGAATTTGCCCTTCATTCACGCCATCCATTAAGTAAATCCGCCCTCTGGGAGAATCGGTTTCCTTACCAATCACCCGATAGCTAGGACAGGTAGACAAACAAAATCCACAGTGAACACAGGTATCAATAATCTTCGGATCGGGAGGATGATGGGCATCAAAGGATACCGCTTCGTTTAAGGCTTGATTCGGATTGATCGCTGTGAAGGAAGCGCTGGGAGCCGCTGTAGGGGCTGCGGACGGGTCAAACTGGGTGGTCATGACTTAGATTCCCCCCACAAATCGGTGGGGACTGAGTAATGGATTCGGGTCAAATTGCTGCTTAATCCGCTGCATCATCTCCAGAGCATTGCCAGCATATCCCCACACATCCACCTGCTGTTTGCATGACACTGGAGCTTGCAGGATCGAGAGGAATCCATTGGTTGCCTGACAGAGAGAACGGATTTTTAGCAAGGTACTCATTGGGAGATCAGGAGCAGCCAGGGTTAAGCGCCCCAGCCCACTAGCGGCATGAATCTGAACTGACCAGGCAGACAGACCTAACCCAGGCAATTGCTGCAAAAACATCCCCGCTGCCGAGGTGCATACTCCTATTTTGCAAGTAATTGCCTGATCTCGGCTGGCGATCGTCATTTGTTCTCGCAACTGCTGCCATAGAGCCAGTTCGCTAGTCTCGACCTGAGCTGTATGGTGTAATCCTAACGCCTTGCCTACCTCGATCACCCGCTCTACCTGCTGCAAGACACTCGATCGCAACCCTTGAAACCGGACGAGTAGACCGATTTCACCCGCGATCGCCAACTCCTGAGCCACACTTCCCGCCACTAAATCGCAACTGGTCGGGGTCAGAACCGAACTGAGTAAAGTTTGGGTGGCTTGAGCGATCGCCGCTGCTGTGCCGCTCAGAATCACGGTTTGCGAAGCTTCAGGCAAAGGATACACACGAAACGTCACCTGGCTAATGACTCCCAAAGTTCCATAGGAACCTGTAAATAACTTCATCAGGTCATAGCCAGCCACATTCTTCACCACCCGTCCGCCCGCCTTCGCCAGTTGCCCATCTGCCCGCACAAAGGAGATCCCTAACAACATATCCCGCACACTGGCATAGCGTTGGCGCAGAGAGCCTGTATCTGCCGTCGCGACAATCCCGCCGATCGTCGCCTGGTCTGGAAACGCCGGATCGATCGCGAGGAATTGCCCTGCCTGTGCCAATCGCGCTTGCAGGTCGGCAAACTTCATGCCTGCCTCTACCGTCACCGTCAAATCTCCCACCGCATGATCGATCAAGCGATTCAAGCGATCGGTACTAATTGCAATCATCGGTGATTCGGTAGCCTGTGGTTCTCCGACTAAGCCACCCCAATCCAGTTTACTGCCTGCGCCACAGGGCAAAATCCGCCATTGGTGCTGATGGGCACAGGTGACGATCGCCGCCAGTTCGGCTTGAGTAGTCGGAAAGACCAGACCGGCGATCGCTTGATTAGGGGTTACAGCACGGGCGATCGCAGATTGCCAGGTTGCCGTGATTTGATCCACAGGGCAAACATTAGCAGTGCCGACCACCTGGGCACAGGTAGCCATCATTGCCTCACTGGAGGTAGACCAGACTCCCATAAGGGGCTTAACTCCTTGGCGATAGGGCTATTGGCTACTGTACCAGCAGGAAGCTACCGATGACGCATCCCCTTAAGGCTCTACCCATCCCAGAATGCCAGAATTGCCCGTCAAGCATATTTTTTAGGCGTAGGATTTTTGGCTACGGTTTGATGACCGAGATAATGGGATATAAGCCCCGTCCTTCTAGGACGGCTTTTCTTGATTCCTAATGTACTCCTTAAGCACTTCTAACGGCGCTCCACCTACAGCTATTGCGAAATAGCTAGGACTCCAAAGTGATTCTTTGTGTGGCTTGGGTAATCCAGCCTGCCCATATCGACGGCTAGACACTCCTTTCAGTGCATTCACAATCTGAGAGACAGAAAGCTTAGGCGGATACTCGATTAGCGCATGAACGTGGTTTTCTTCTCCATTAAATTCGAGAATCTGAAAATCCATTTTCTTAGCGACTTCTCGAAACGATGTTTCAATCAGTTCTAAACCATCAGCAGTGAAGACCGACTGACGATATTTGGTTACACAGACCAAATGGATTTTAAGGTCGGTAACACTGTGTCTTGCCCTGCGAAACTGGCTTATCATTTCCTGTAGACCAACCTATAATCTAATAGCAGACCAACTGTATCACGCGCAATGAAAGCCAGGTATCATTACCGTTTCTACCCTGCTGACCAACAGCGACAGAGCCTAGCTCAGTTGTTTGGTTGTGTTCGGGTAGTTTGGAATGATGCCCTGGCGATCTGCAAACAGTCTGATTCATTGCCAAAGCATAGCGACTTGCAAAAGTGGGTGATTACTCAGGCAAAGAAAACGACTGAACGGGAATGGCTGTCTGCTGTTTCTAACATTCCGTTACAGCAGTCCGTTGCTGATTTGGGAGTCGCCTACAAAAACTTTTTCGATTCACTCAACGGCAGGCGAAAGGGTAAAAAAGTAGGCTCTCCACGGTTCAAAAAGAAGACGGGGAAGCAATCAGCGCGGTTCAGAATTGGTGGATTTTCAATCAAAGGTGAGGAGGTCTATCTTGCGAAAATTGGCAACGTAAAACCGATTTGGTCAAGAGAGTTGCCCTCTGGACCAAGTTCAGTCACGGTGACTAAGGACGCTGCAAATCGGTACTTTCTCAGCTTTGTGGTTGAGATTGCTCCGGTTGTTCAACCTGCGATTAATCCGTCTATCGGAATTGATTTGGGAATCAAAGTATTTGCTGCTTTGAGTACAGGTGAGCAGGTGTGCAGTCCTAGTTATTCCAAGCTAGACAAGCGAATCAGGCGCAAGCAGCGCAAATTTACCCGTCAAGTCAAAGGGAGTAAACGCCGCGAGAAAACAAGGCTGCAAATTGCCAAGTTGCACAATCAGATTTCAGATACTCGTAAGGATTTCTTGCACAAGCTGTCTACCCGCGTGGTTAACGAAAACCAAGTGATTGCGCTGGAAGATTTGAATGTTTCTGGAATGGTCAAAAACCGCAAACTCTCCAGAGCTATCAGCTTGCAGGGCTGGAGAGAGTTCAGAGTTCTGGTTGAGGGCAAATCCCAAAAACTAGACCGTGAATTCGTTGCCATCAACCGATGGCAACCCACAAGCCAAATCTGCTCAGAGTGCGGTTTTAAGTGGGGCAAAATCGATTTGTCCGTTCGTTCTGTTCTCTGTATCAACTGTGGAACATCCCACGACAGAGACGAGAATGCGGCTAGAAATATAGAAAAAGTCGGGATAGGGCGTTGCCACGACTCTAAATGGACGGGGAGCGACCGTAAGACCTCTTCGGAGGCTAGTTGCGTTGAGCCGTCAAGAATCACCGCTCCTTCAGGACGGTGAGTATGTCAATGGACCTGGCAATACACCATAACAGATGTAGCCGTTGGGAAAAGCTTGGTTAAACGCCGGGAACCACCACCGGGCTTTCAGGTTGAACATTATCTCCTGCGGGTGGATCGATCGGGCCAGGTGATGGGTTACTCAGTTCTCCACCTCCTACGGGCGGCTCGATCGGCTGCTGTTCTATAGGCGGCGTCACCGGGACAGGTGGCTCACTGACGGGAGGTGGAACGTTTGCCGATGGGGTTGGTGCTGGTGATTCGATAACTGGAGCAGCGGGTGGTTCAGCGGCTGGCGGTTCATAGGCTGGTGGTTCGTAGGATGAGGGGCGTTGTCGTCGGGAGGAAACCCAGGCATAAGGAGGAATGCTACGACGGGCACTATAGTCGCTCGTTGCGGGTAAGCGGCGGCGGCGAGCAGCTGCAATATTGCGATCGCGGATCGCGGCAATCTCATCTTCGTGATCAGATGTAGTAGTAGTGGCGATCTCAGGTTGATCCTGAATGGGTTCCGATGGAGCAGATGGTGCCACGCTTACTGGCGGTTGGGCTACGGGGTTGGCGACTGCTGTCGGTTTAGGCTTCAAGCTGGCAATTGTGTCTTGTTGGGGTAACGGGACTTGAAAGCCTTGGAACAATTCGCCAGTGATAATCCGTTGCACTTCTGCGGATAACATGCGGCGAACCGGACCAATTTCGTCTCCAGTTAAATCGATCGTGATTTTTTGAGATGCTTTTAGCGTCAGCGGCGGCATGCCAGGGTTACTAGGAATCGCAATCTGTACTTGCCCGGATAAAACTTTGATTTCTGCCAGATAACCCAGGCGCTCCAGAGTATAAATGCCGTTGTTCGTGTCAATTTCGATCGTGCCAATACAGCCCTGCATCCCGGAAATGACTGTACGACCACTTTCCAGTTGCACACATTCGTTGTCTAGCACAAAGGATGACTGCTGCCCTAACCGGAATCCAGCGCTGGGTGAGGTTGGGGCAGTGGCTTGAGGCACTTTCTCAGGGGATGTTTTTGCTGACTGCGAGGCGCGTTCCCGTAGGGCATCGGTTAATTGAAAGCTGACTTTCGCTTTAGCCGGAGTTGTAACATGTTGCCCCGAAACAACCTCATTCCCTGACTTTGCCTCCACTCCCTCTACAATCACTGCTGTATTATCAGGTTGTCCGGCAATTTCAACGACTTTGGCCCGAAGGGTTGGCTGGGAGAGTGATGGCAAATAGACGAGGGCGATCGCAGAGACTAAACCTGTTGCCATTGCCAATCCCCGTAATGACCAGCCAAGATAGCGCTTGGCTCCCGGTTGACGCAGATGTTGCAGCATCGAACTTCCCCTGTTGCAGCTAGAGTGTAGACGATTTACCTTCTTCGCTCGGTTCCCAGGAGCATCCGGAAAAACCAGATCATTCCGTCAACTATTTTTTGACCGCTCTCTATGACTTCACCCCTTGTATCTGCCACCTGGTTACATCACCACCTCAACGATCGGCAGGTGGTAATTGTGGATTGTCGATTTGCGCTGATGCAGCCTGATTTGGGACAGCAGCAATACCAGGAAGCCCATATTCCCGGAGCCTATTACCTGGACTTGAACCGAGATTTATCGAGTCCGGTGACTCAACATGGGGGACGCCATCCGTTACCCGATGCGACCGCTCTAGCTGCCAAACTCTCGGCGATGGGAATTGGGTCTGATGCAGCGGCGCCCACTTTAGTTGTGGCGTATGACGATTCCCGGTTTGCCTTTGCCGCTCGGTTATGGTGGGTGTTGCGCTACTTGGGACACGATCGTGTCGTGGTATTAGATGGTGGGTTTGCGGCTTGGAAAGCGGCGGGCTACCCAGTGACAAGCGACATTCCTCCTAGCCAGGCTGGTAACTTCCTTCCTCGCCTGCAACCTGAGTCTGTGGTGGATATTGACCAGGTCAAAGCCAGAAAGGATTTACCAGAGGTTATTTTAGTCGATGCGCGGGAAGGGGAACGCTATCGGGGGGAACGCGAACCGATCGATCCAGTGGCGGGTCATATTCCGGGAGCAGTCAATTATCCCTGGCAGGATGTGACGGATGCTCAGGGGTTTGCCAAGTCGATCGCAGAGCAGCAACAACGCTGGCAAGGGGTAGAATCTGCCGAGGAAGTGCTGGTTTACTGCGGCTCTGGAGTCACCGCCTGTGTCAATTTACTGTCCTTAGAATTGGCTGGTATTAACACAGGTAAACTCTATGCCGGGAGCTGGAGTGATTGGTGTTCTTATCTCTCACCATGACATTTGCATGGCAGGCTTTGCCGATGCTGACCCTGTCTAGCTTTGGGTTAAAACAGCGGTATATTGACCGTTAACCCAATACCGGCAATAAAGCTATTAAAGTCAACCAGGGGATCAGTAGAGTGCCCAAAGGTATACCCGGCAAAGGCTGATAACTGGGTATTTCGGAACACCGCATAAGTTAGTCGAGCGAGTAACTGATGATAAACATCATCTCGGTTTTGCTGGGTGAAATTGGAGATTGACAGCTGATAGTCAATGCCTGCCTGAAGTCGATTGGGGATCAGATCGTAGTTTAGAGAGAGCACTAAAGCGTTGATAATGCGGGATTGATCGACTGGCTCTGTAAAACTGTAGCGAAACTGATAGAAGGAATTGAGGGCTAACCGCTTGGCTAATTGATCGCGACGGCTTAGCTCTAACCGGATGGAATGATCATTGAAGAAGCGAGTACCTTTAGGCAAACCAAAGATTCTATCTCTGGCAATAAATAGCTGTTGGTTGCTCCAGCCAATTTCCCCAAACATCGTTGGGGATAGCCGCTGATAAATTCCTGCCCGTAACCTGAATTCGTTGTAGTCAATGTCAGACAAGGTAGAGTAACGAATAAAGTTACCTTCAACTGAACTAATAAAATAGGTGCTTTTTCCTAAAGGAGGAATCAGCAGTAAGGTAACGCCAGGTTTGATTAAGGCATCCTCGATTTGAATTAGTTGGGAATAAACGTTACTGCTATTAAAAAAGTCAAACCGGGGAATGAGATAGGCAACCGGCGATCGCGTCACAGGTAAAGGTAGTGGAGATCCTATATCTATACAACCCAACTCTATGTCAGGGTTAAGACAAGGGAGGGGTTTGGTCTGTTCCTGACTATCATCTGAGTTCTGATTCGTGGGATTGGGTGGCTGTGGGGGAATATCAGGATTAAGGAACCTAGGTAATTCAGGCTGCTCTTGAAAGCGATAAATATCTCGACCTGGAGCTGGTGCAGCTTGATTCGCTGGATTTACTGAATCAGCTCCGGCAGGTTGTTGAGCGAATCGTTGAGCTGATGATGTGAAGTGACTGTTTAAGTCAGTTACAAAAGCATTCTGGTCCCCGTATGACTGGTGAGTTACCGGCTCTAATTGTTTAGACTTCACTTCATCCAGAGCCTGGCTGGCTCGAAAATCAACGACTGTGGGGGGAGGCACGATCGTTGATTTTGCCACTATCCAATCTGTCGCTAACCACCGGGTTGGCGCAGCTGATGGAGCCACAACTTGTGTTGCGACTTGTTGCAGAGTAGCGTTTTGGGCAAAGCCGATGCTGGCAATTGGCTCTGGGGAAGCTAGGGCTGTCGCACCATAAGCAGGAGCAGATTTGAACTCGGCGATAAAGCTAGGTGGGCTTGCCTGACCAGGGTGTGCTTGATGCGTCGGCAAAGATCCATTCAGCCTTGGAACACACGGTGTGGTGGGTGTTGCTCTCGCCTGGTCATTTAACGGTTCAGCGCTACAGGGTGGGACTGTACGGGGACTAATGACGGGAACCGACCTGGCAGGAGCGACGACTAGTAAACTGCTGCCGATCGTGATCGGCAGCCAGAAGCGAGGATAGCGGCGGATAGAATATAATCTGCTGGTAAGATAATAGTGAATATCCAAGTCAGGAACCGTAAATATACTGGTAGGCTGCTGATTGCTTTGTGGTTTGGACTATGAGCCTAGTGCATAGTCGCACTTAACTTGCTAATTGTTTCCGGTAGCCTATGTTATTAGTCGAATATCTTAATAGAGAATGTCATCCCCCAGAATCGGGATTTTTTGCGGTAATATTTCCAGTTTTGGAATAGCATTTTTGCTGGGATTGGAGTAGGCTGAAATATCCATCTTCGGAGATGGGTCAGAAATCAGGGGTCGTAGATACACTTAGGAGAATCCACCATGTGCTGTTTGGATTCTGGAATCGATTAATCGAAAGCTGAAGCCGTAGCCGGAGTGACTTTAAACGCCTGGAGCTTTTATGTCTAGTAGATTCCTCATTGTCATTGCCCTAACTTTGTGGAGTGCTGGAACCCTTCTGCTTCCAGGACGAGCTAAGGCAACGACCCCTCTGACTGAAGCCTCTGTTGAAACTATTCGTAAAGAAGTTTTAGTCCGACTTAAAAAACAACCTTTTCGTCCAGCCAAAGCAAAACAAGATAAGCTTTTTCCAAATGACGCTTTAAGGACAGGAGCCATATCGTTAGCAGAGTTAAGGTTTAATGATCGTTCCTTAGCTCGTATTGGTGAAAAGGCGCTGTTTGAATTTCAACCAGGAACTCGTGATCTCCGCTTAGACCGAGGGACTGTCTTACTACTAATCCAACCAAAGCAGGGTAGAACTCGAGTTCGGACTCCAAATGCCGCTGCTGGAATTCGCGGCTCTGCGTTGTTTGTTCGCTTTATTCCCGATGACAATCCGAATGATGACTTGGGACCGATTACGATCGTCGGGGCGCTGACTAACAGCGACATTGAGGTATCGAATCAGGATGGGTCACAGAAATATGTCCTGAAAGCCGGGCAACTGGCAGTGGTTCATAAGAACATGATCGGACTATATCCCTTTGACCTTAATAGTTTTTATGCCACTAGCGCTTTAGCCGCTGGATTGGACTTGAACCAAAGTGCTGGAGCTAAGTCCAATATGGATTCCTCGATCGCCGATGTGCGAGCAGAAACCCTGGCTGCCCTCAAAGCGTTGCCTGCCGCTACGGCTAAATCTAATTCACAACCAGTTGCTGCCAATCCAGCCTGGATGCTGATGTCCGCTCCTACAGCCCAGTCTCCTCAAGCCATAAATTCTGCTTCCAGCTCCTTTGATCCAGCTCAAACTGAGTTCAACCGTGGAATCGGTAGCATACCTCCATCACCCGTGGTTGCAGGTACGCTTTGGGACATGATGAACCGTCCTGGTTCTGTTCGGACTCCAGGCAGTCCGACTCCGGGTTCAACGGGGATCGCTGCTCCTCCTATGCCTGTTCCACCACCTATGATCAACGCTCCTCTTCCAGCAGCAGGTTCTGCTTCAGTAGCGGCAGGTGGGTCTATTGAGCGTTCAGTTCCTACCTCACCACCGACTATCCCTGGCACACCGCCAGCAGCGGCTCCGCCTGTAGTGGCTCCGCTGCCAACACCGCCAGCAGCAGCTCCGCCACCATCGACACCGCCTGTGGTAACACCCCCAGTCACTACACCGCCTGTATCAGCAGCTCCGCCGCCATCGACACCGCCTGTGGTAACGCCCCCAGCCACTACACCTCCCGTTGAGCCTCCTGTGGTTCCAGCTCCCGCGCCTACACCCATTCGTCCTACTCCAGCGATCCCAGCGGTTCCAGCCGTTCCAAATCCGGGCAGTGGACCGGCAACTCCAGCAGTTCCAGCGGTTCCAGCGACTAGCGTGAGTCCGTCAGCGCTCGATGTATCGCCTGTCCAACCTGCTGCTCCGGTAGTAGACTCGACAGTGACTCCAGGAACGGGAGCCACTACAACCCCATAAGTATGGGATAAACCTGCGGGAGGGTCGTTGCTTTCAGGTAAAGGGGATGCCTAGGCTGCTGGGTTTTCGTAATACCCAAGCAATAGAGTAGCTGTCGATCGCCCAATAACGCTAACACCCGGCGATCGCGTTCTAATAAGTAGCCCCAGTTACCCCAGGCTAACAGGATGCGATCGACTCGTTTGGGCAGCGTCACCAGATAATGATCGTTCTGTGTGCCTACGGGGTCACTGACCTGACGCAGATCGATCGGGCTAGCGGTGCGATAAGCAAATAAATTGACCACTTCCAGACCACCATAACCCCAGGTTTGGGCGAAGCTAAGGCACCGCCGGATTGTGGGATCATTCACTACGGCATCGGCACGGCTGGGATTGAGCATGATGAAGCCAATGCGGGGGTTTTGGTCATCCCACGATCGCCAGAGCGAGTAGCGATAATTACCGTCAATCACTGCACCTGTTTTCATCTGCTTAACCGTAACCAAACAGCAACTCAATCAGGCAGATGCCATCACCTGTTTAAAGAAGTCACCGATTAAATACAATGAGCCACACAAGACGGTCAAATGGTCTGTTCCCGGCGCCTGCGATCGACATTGGAAGGTCGCATCTAACCCACTAAAGACATCGATACAGACTTGACAATGAGCTAATTCAGGACAAATCTGTCTGGCTAAACCAGCTAATGTTTCTGGATCTGCTGAACTATGATCGGGCACAGGAACTAAATATAGTTCCTCTCCAGGTCGAAGCAATGCCTTAAAGATATCGGCGTGATCTTTGGTCGATAGCATACCTATGACCCATTGGATTTTGAGTGGCATAGGTGGGGGGGATGAGGGCAGTGGAGTTAGCTGTTCCCCATCTCCCCTATCTCCCTGAGCGTTCGACACTAGTTGATCAACATACTGCCGCAGCACTTCAGCACTAGCCGGATTATGAGCGCCATCGATCAAAATGCGTTGTCCTTGCCAAGTAAACCACTGTAAGCGACCTGCCCATTTCGTGTTTGCCATTCCTGTGGCGATCGCGGTCTCGGGAATGTGCCAACCCTGGTCTTGCAGAATCTTCAGAGCCGCGATCGCCATTGCCGAATTACTAAGTTGGATCGCGCCGTGTAGAGGTAAGGGATATTGGACGCCCTGGTAGTCTGCCCAGCGGGTTTCCTGACGTTCTACCTCGATCGCGGGTTCTACCCAAACGGTCGGACAGCCCAAGTCAGCAATGCGTTGGGTCACGACAGTGGCAGCTTCGGGGGGGAGTTGCCCAATCACCGCCGGACAACCAGGTTTGAGGATACCCGCCTTTTCTCCAGCAATTTGTCCCAAGGTAGACCCCAGTCGTTGCCAGTGTTCCCGGCTGATGGATGTAATGACGCTAACCAAAGGTCGATCGCAGACATTCGTGGCATCCAATCGACCACCCAGCCCCACTTCCATGACAGCAATATCGACCTGTTGTTGAGCGAAATATAACCAGGCAGCAGCGGTGATCACTTCAAATTGAGTCGGGGTCGGGTCAGTGGGTTGAATGGCGGCAATGACTTGATGCAAGTATTGTTCCAACTCTAGTGATGAAATCGGTTGCTCGTTTAAACAAATCCGTTCGTTCCAATCCACCAGATGCGGTGAGGTATAGCGCCCGACTCGATAGCCAGCCGCCGTTAACACAGCTGACAAATAGGCACAAACTGAGCCTTTGCCATTACTTCCTGCCACATGAATAATGGGGACTTGCTGATGCGGATTACCTAGGTTTGCCAGTAATCGTTGGCTACTGTCTAACCCTAGCTTGACCCCAAATAGTTCAAATTGTTGCAGAAGCGCCGCGATCGTCACAGTCAGAATCCCCGTTGGGCTGGAAATTACCCAGTCATCTTATGCCGTGCGCCTGACCACCGTAAAGATGCCAGAGAGGGCTATGGATTAACGATCGCGCCCATGAATAGCAGGGTTCCGGTTTGGTTGTCACGGATGGCACAGAAGAAGGGGCGATCAGCTTTGAACGTAAAGGGTGCTTCGGGGGGACGAACGGAAGTAGCGCGAATGCCGATCGACGTGACGGCGGCGGCTTCAGTGCCTTCTTCATTCACTTCCACAAAGGTTTTGTGTTTAACCTGATCAATTTGCATGGGTGTGTCACTCAGGTTGGAGAAGTTGGCTCGTCTGCCGAATGCTTCTGCCATCCCCAGTTGAGATAAGGCTTGGTTCAGTTCAAGCTCATATTCCAGTTTGAAGCGAGGAATTTGTACCGAACCAGGACGGCTGCGAAATTGCTGGCTCCAGGTTTGCCAGTTTTCGGTAGTCAAAATTTTGTAAAACTGTGACAAATTAGAGGCTTGCTTGGGTAAGAAAACCAGCATACTGACTCGGCGATCGCCATAGGGTAAATTCACGGCTTGAAACTGATCGGTTTCGTAATAGCGATAGTCTCCCCGTTGGCTCATCATTGCTACCGTTTTTTGTTGACCGTTGCTTAATTGAAATGGTTGATTAGTCGTTAACTTTGGATCGAATTGAGTAGTCCAATTGCCTTTAAAATAAATCGCGTTAATTAAAAACATCACATCATCAGCGTTGATACGATCGATGATTTTGTCAATCTTATTGCGAGTATGCTGTTTTACCCAGTTATTAATAGTAGACGTTGCCTTGGGACTACGAAAGTCTAAATCTGTGACTTCTGCTTGATAGAACTGGCGATTCCGTTGAATAAAGTCTGGTTTAAATGAAACTCCGGCTCTTGTCCATAAAGAGTTAGCGATCGCTAATTGCACTTTCGGATCAGCATTTTCTAATAGAGCTTTGAGACTGGCATTCCCCTGGTTTAAATCATCTAAACTCATGCCCTGAATCTGCAGAGCTTTTGCTATCGCTTGTTGAGTGCTACCATTAGCCCCGTTATAGGCCATGCTCAGGGCGATCGCAATACTAGAGGGTGAGACAAATACATTTTTATCTCTCTCCTGCCTAAGAATTTCAGCAAACAATTTGATCCCAAACTGAGTATTGGCTTCGACTAGTTGAGGATTTACAGTATTGGGTGTTTGGGCCACACGACGCTCCTGGACTTGAATCGGCTTGGATTGACTGGGACGGGGACTCGCTGCTACCGATGCACTATTGTTTGTTCGCAAGCACCCTAATAATCCCAACAATACTAAACTGCTTGTCGTTATTGCACCGATACTGCGGAACTGTCGCACACCCATTGTCTTACTCCTGGTTTTGCCGGAACGGTATTTCTGTCTCTACACATCCAAGATGTCATACTCAGGATGACGGTAAAACGATCGTTACAGTTTCTGCAACTTATGCAAGTGTTTAGGTCACCGATTCTGAAAGTTTTTATTCCTACGTTGACTGCATTTCTGCTGTTACGTCTGGGATTTTGGTTGGCTGTATTTCCCAATCCTGATGAAGCGTACTATTGGTTGTGGGGGCAATATCCTGCTTGGTCTTACTATGACCATCCACCTCTACACGCCTGGATACAAGGATTATTTACCACCCTATTTGGGCGATCGCACCTTACACTTCGGCTACCTAATCTGCTGACAAATGGCATTTTTTTCTATATTTACTATCAAATTGCTCGTTATTTGTATGGGAAGCAAGCTCAAAATGCTTTCTGGATTATGATTGCCTGCATTGTGGCATCACCGTTATATTTCCTGTTTCTAGCTCTAGCTTGGCAGGATCATTTATTAATTACTTTTTCTTTGCTTTCTGCCTATTGGTTGATTCAGTTTCTCGATCGGTATTTAATGCATTCTGATGACTCCGGTTGGCAATTGTATGGAGCTGCGATCGCATTAGGGTTAGCAGGATTATGCAAATATAACGCTGCTTTTATGGCATTAGGATTCTTAGCCACGATCGGAGTTGAGCCACGATTGCGTCCTTTACTGCGCGATCGCCGCTTATATGTTGCGGCTGCGATCGGCTTAAGTTGTTTGTTGCCCGTTCTGTTATGGAATCTGTCGAACGATTGGCAATCCTTGCAATACTATTTCAACCGCAGTGTCAATCCTGTGAGCGGCTTCAGCCTCAAATTCTCACCATTTTTTAACTTTGTTCTGTTCTCATTTCTGCTCGTTTCGCCCTTTAACTGGATTTTGTTTTGGCGATCGTGGCGACAATCCACGAAGTTGTTCTCCCACTCTATTTACCCAACGATCGCAGTTTGGACATTAATTATCCCTACCGTAACCCTCACGTTCATCTCCCTCCTGTCTGCCGCTCTCTATTACTGGAACATCACCGCTTACTTACTCCTCTTCCCCCTCATCCCTGCCCTCTTTCTCTCCCCATCTCCCTCATCTTCCCCACCTTTCCCCAAATTTCTGATCGCCGGACAACTTTACGGACTCCTCTTTGCCACACTACTGGTGATTCACTATGGACTATTACCGATTTCAGCTTTAGTGAGTTCGACTGAAGATCCCGATTCACGGATGCTGTATGGCTGGGATACCGTGGCAGCAGAGGTCAGCAAACAGGCTACTGAATTAGGCAACCCACCTCTGTTGGTGACAACCGATTATCGCTCAGCATCAGCACTTGCCTATGCCCTAAATAATCCGACTGTAATGGCAATTTCCGATCGCGTTGATCAATTCGACTTTTGGCTGCAACCAAACCAATATACGCACAAGAATGCCCTAATTTTGTCTGATGATTGGCATCCTATTCAGTCTGACTTATTAGCTCGATTTGAGCGCATAGCTGAACCGAAGACGATTTCAGTGAGGCGATTTGGCATCTGGATCAAACATTACTATTTGCGCCAGGCTTTCGGATACAAAGGCTAATTGAAATTACACATCATCTCGGCTAATATAGCCCCATTTACTCCCTACTTGAACTCGCGCAAATCCTTCTGAAAACGATCCAGCATTATCAAATTTAGGCGCGATCGCAAAGTCACCAGACTGATTGATATAGCCCCATTTACTGTTCACTTGTACGGCAGCTAATCCTTGAGAAAATTCGGCCGCGTAGTTAAACTTTGACTTGATCACGATAGTACCTGTAGGGTTGATATAGCCCCATTTACCATGCTGTTGCACAGCGGCTAACCCCTCAGAAAAATCATTAGCGAAGCTAAATTTTAAGGGAATAGAGAGTGTACCTTGTTGATTGATATAGCCCCATTGTTGCCCCTTACGGACTCGGGCTAAGGATTCGGCAAAAGGAAATGCTCCATCAAATTGCGGGTGAACAATGAGTTGATTAGAGCGGTTGATATACCCCCATTGTTGCCCCTTGCGTATAGCGGCTAATCCTTGGGAAAAGTTTGCGGCATCATCGTAACTCGGGGCGATCGCGATTTGACCTTGAGGGGTAATATATCCATACTTGCGATCGACTTTTACTGCTGCCAACCCTTGGGAAAATGGGCTGGCTAAAGCAAATTTTGGTTGAATGACGAGTTGTCCAGATTTGTTGATGTAACCATATTTAGTATTAACTTTGACAGCAGCTAATCCTTCTGAAAAGTGAGCAATACTATCAAATTGAACTTGCTCTAATAGTTGTCCAGTTTGATTAATACAGGAATAAATACTACCTAAACGCACAATTGCTAACCCTTCAGAAAAGGTTGCCATCGCACTAAATTCCTGTTCTGGTGCGATCGCCACTTTACCAGTTTGATGAATGTAACGATATGAGTTATTAATGCTGACTAAGGCTAAACCTTCTGCAAAATCCGACGCACTGTCAAACTGGGGAGTAATGCCGCGACGCTGATTTTGGGCTAGTGGTTGGGTCGCTGCTGAGGTGCGATCGTTGGGCGATAATTGCACCGATGATAACTGAATCTCGGTTGGATCGATACTACTGGAAATCCTACAAGCGGTGAGTAACAGCAAACACCCGCCGACCCAAAAATAATTATTGTTCACAACTTGGTTATGCCAGAATGCCTCTTTCTCTTAATCTGGCTGATCCCCTCCAGAGAAATCGGACAATCCAGTAAAACTTCACGCAGATTTACAAGTTTCAATGATTAGCCGACTGGTCATTCATAGTTCAATGTTGCGTTTCCACTTAATTGTGATGACCCAGTAAGCGATCACGCAAATGTTTGATGCGATCGCGATATTTAGCGGCTTCTTCAAACTCGAGCTTTTTCGCAGCTTCCTTCATTTGAGCTTCTAGCTGGGTAATCAGTTGGGGAATCTCTGTTAAGGAGAGATCTTCCACTTGTTCATAGGCTTGATCCAGTTCTTGAGCATTCAAGCGCCGCGAAACTTCTAAGAATGCCAGGATAGCGTTATTAGATTTCTTGATAATCGGTTTGGGTGTAATCCCATGTTTCTCGTTATACGCGATTTGAATTTCGCGTCGCCGCTCCGTTGCCTCGATCGCCTTAGCCATACTATCGGTCATGTTATCGGCATACAAAATCGCTTGCCCTTGGACGTGACGCGCTGCCCGTCCAATGGTTTGAATTAGCGATCGCGTCGCTCGTAAAAACCCTTCTTTATCAGCATCTAGAATGGCAACAAGGGAGACTTCGGGTAAGTCTAAGCCTTCCCGTAAAAGGTTAACGCCAATTAATACGTCAAACTCTCCTTCCCGCAAATCTTGAAGAATTTCGATTCGTTCGATCGAGTTAATTTCTGAGTGGAGGTAACGGACTCTGACTGCCCGTTCTTGAAAGTATTCCGTCAGATCTTCTGCCATGCGTTTAGTCAGGGTTGTGACTAAGGTGCGTTCCTGGCGTTGTACCCGTTCCTGAATTTCATGGAGGAGATCATCAACTTGCCCCGTTGTTGGACGAACAAAAATTTCAGGATCGACTACTCCCGTAGGGCGAATCACTTGTTCAATAATGTGATCCTGAGAAACCTCGACTTCCCAGTCTCCTGGGGTTGCCGAAACAAAAATGCATTGGTTAACCTTCTGCCAAAACTCCTCGGCTTTGAGGGGACGGTTATCCGCAGCGCTAGGTAAGCGAAAGCCATGTTCAATCAACACCTTTTTGCGGGCTTGATCGCCGTTATACATGCCTCTTAATTGCGGCACGGTCACGTGGGATTCATCAATCACTAACAACCAATCTTTGGGAAAATAATCGATCAAACATTCGGGTGGATCTCCGGCTCCCCGTCCGGCTAAATGGCGGGAATAGTTTTCGACTCCACTGCAAAAGCCGACTTCTCGCAATACTTCCAAATCGTAACGGGTTCGCTGTTCTAGCCGTTGGGCTTCTAGCAACTTCCCCTGACCTTCTAGTTCTGCCAATCGTTGTCTTAGTTCATCTGCGATCGCATCACAAGCTGCATCTAGCCGATCCTCTGGGGTGACAAAGTGGCGGGCGGGATAAATATTGACAGCTTCTAGGCTTTGCAACGTTGCCCCTGTGACCGGATCAACATAGCGAATCGCGTCAATTTCGTCACCAAAGAATTCCACCCGAATGATCCGATCCTCGTAGGCAGGACCGATCTCCAGCACATCACCTTTGACCCGGAAGCGTCCCCGTCCTAAGTCCAAATCATTGCGGGTATATTGCACCGAAACCAGATCGCGAATAATTTGGCGTGGATCAAGCTCAACCCCGACTCGTAAGGGAATTGAGGCTTTCAAATATTCCGAGGGAATGCCTAAGCCGTAAATGCAGCTAATGGAGGCAACAACAATCACATCGCGCCGTTCAAACAGCGATCGTGTGGCAGAGTGCCGCAGCATATCGATCTCATCGTTGATCGAGGCGGTTTTCTCAATATAGGTGTCGGTGACCGGAATGTAGGCTTCCGGTTGGTAATAGTCGTAATAACTGATGAAATACTCAACGGCATTATTGGGAAAAAATTCCCGCAATTCATTACATAACTGTGCCGCCAAAGTTTTATTGTGAGCCAATACTAGAGCGGGTTTGCCCACCTGCTCAATTACCCGTGCCACAGTATGAGTTTTGCCGGTTCCCGTTGCCCCCAATAGAGTTTGAAATCGAGTCCCAGCATTTACCGATTGAATCAGTTGTTTGATCGCGTGGGGCTGATCACCGGTGGGTTCAAACGGAGCTTGAATCTGAAACTGGGTCATGGTTCTGCCTCAACGATCGCGCTCTCAGAGAGAAAAGGTCACTCTGACCTTCTCTATAATGACGAATTCTGGAGCAGGTGTGGAGTTCGCAAAGCACACTTCTTACGAGGCATGAGCTTCAGTATCCTGGTTCTGAAACGTCTTGCGGATGATCCACTGCATGACATTCGGGAATAAGCGATGGGAGGCGATCGACAAATTAGCCGACCCAACAATTACTTGTTTGTGTTTATGCTGGACGACTTGCCAAATGGCTTTAGCGACATCTTCTGGGGTTTCAATCAAGGGAACTTGGAGAACTTGTTCAACTTGTTGGCGGCGGGCTTGGGTATCGGATTGGGTTTTCCCGCGAAAAATTGCTCGTTCTAAAAAGTTGCTTTTAATAATATTGGGGTAAACTCCACCCACGTGAATTCCTTTAGCGGATAGTTCAGAATTGAGGGCTTCGGTTAGTCCCGTGATGGCAAATTTGCTAGTTGTATATGGCGCTAAATAAGGCAATGGCACTTTCCCGCCGATCGAACTGACGTTAACGATTGTGCCTTTTCCTTGACTTAAAAAGTGAGGTAATACCGCATAAATGGTGTGAATATAACCCCAAAGATTCGTATCGATCGCCTGATGCCAATCCTCTAATGAAAACTCTTCAACGGCTCCAGAAATATAAATTCCAGCGTTATTCACTAACACATCAATCTGCCCCATTTGGGCGATCGCGGTTCTCATTAAAGACTGTACCTGTTCGGCATCTCGAACATCGGTGGGAATAGCTAGGACTTGATGCTGCTGCGATCGCAGTTCATTCGCAAGTGCTTCCAAGCGATCGATCTGCCGCGCTGCCAAAATCAGGTCATAACCCTGTTGGGCAAATAACCATGCCGTTGCTTTACCAATACCCTGAGATGCACCAGTAATGAGAACCGTAGGAGCCATGCGATCGGATTGAATGAGAAGGTAGTGCTTTCCAGTGTGCTGATTCAGCTTCTACTTGCCGTCTAACCTATGTCAGATTTCGGCTTAACGCTGGAAGCATCTTTCTCGCATTAGAAGACAAAACGTGTAATTCGATACGTTCTAAGTCGCAATCTCATGGCTGTTGGTCGCAAAATTCCGCTTATGTTTTTTTGATTAGGGAGAAATAATTTCTGGTGAGAGAGTTTTTAGGGCTGATTAAATAGGTCAGTAGGACGATTTGCATAATTTTACGGAGAGCGGCTTATAAAGCCTTATAGCTCTCGTTTTCGCTCATCAGGATGTGTTTCTATGTCTACCAGCTTTGTGACAGTTTTCTCTCTGATCATATTAGTTTGCGGCTGGTTAGCCGTCGATCGTCCTGTCGTTGCCCAACCGCTTCCTTCCACTTCCCCGCTCAACCTATCCGAGTCGTTGCCCCCCCTCGACTTGACCTATCACAGCGATCGGCGGCTTGCTACCTCATCAAACACGGAGCGAGAAGGGCTACCCCGCCGCCGAGCTGATGGCGGTAGCCGCTAAATGCCGTGAGTTCAGAGCGTGATAGATGGCCCAAATTGCTGTAGCCCGTAAATAGTGACAGGCGCGAAATGTCCCAGCTGGCGTAATAGCTTCTGGAGTCCGGAATTGCAACCCGTGCTCATAAATTTGGCGCACAACGGCTTCGGTAATTTGCATGGCTTCGTCACGCTTGCCCATTTGGACTAGAAATGCCGCTAAACCAAAATTGATCCCCGTCCAGACCTCTAACGGATGGGTGGCATTCGGATTTTCCGGACTGCCGTCGGGGCGAACGCCATTTGCTGCCCCGATCGGTAGGTTGAGGGATGGGGCAGGTGGTGAGGATGGGGCAAGTGAGGGAGATGAGGAGGTGGATTCGGCGGCTCGCGCTGCCTGGACAGAGGTGAAGGTTTGGGTGGTAAGGGCACCGGATGCGAGATATTGATTAAATTTGACAAAACAACTGTCATAAACCGTGCTGAGCGCTGTTTGGGCGCACTCAATCGGGACAACATCCGGTAGGTCGAGTAACCGGGCATAGAACTGACCACAGAGTTGATCGGCCATCACCACATCGGAACCACTGCCACTATCCAGGCGGTAGTATTGTCCATTCCAGAGTGCTGCCTGGTAGATCGATCGCGCCTGTCCTAACCATGTCTGGAATTGGGACACTTCCGGTTGGGCTAAAACCTGCCCGATCGCGATCGCGGCTTCCAGAGCTGCAATCCATAAACCGCCACAGTAAGCACTGATGCCCTGTAACCGCCAGTCATCAAAGGTTTGATCCGGTGCGCCAGAGTTTTCGGGAATCCCATCACCATCTAAATCAAACGTTTTGAGATAGGTCAAGGTGCCCACGATCGCAGACCAACAGTCCTGCAAAAATTCAGTATCCTGACTGCCGGTAAATTGATAATCTCGATAGACTTGCAGCACAAAATCACAGGGCAAGTCTTTCCACAAATTACAGTCCTGATAACTGGTGTAATTGGTTTTTTCCCAAACATGCTCGTTCGGTGCGCCTAAGTCATGCGGGGTGGCTCCTGCGGTCTTCCGTACGGCTAACGGGCTTTCAGCGCCGATCGTGTAGTAATACCCAATTACCCGAGTGCGATCGTCACTGGCTGGAATTGCTCGGGCGAACGATCGCATCACGGCTTTTTCCAATTCCGGGAACAACATTAACACCGCAAATGATGCATATAACCTGACATCTAAACTTTCATACCAGCGATAATCAATACATTCCAAGACTGCAAACTGTCCCACCGGATCCCGTTCATCAGCAGCACTCCATAACGTGCCCCCATCTGTCAGGTTATAGAGTTCATTCAACAATGCCATCTTGAACCAGTCCGGTAGATCGGTGCGATCGAGAATCGGCTGTTGCCAGGAGTGAATTTTTTCTCGCCAGGTATCGTAATGTTTTAAGGCAGTACGGGCGATCGTCCAGGCATTCTGACCACTGCGACCAAAGAAGTCGGTATAGCGCTTAAAGTACGTGATCCCTTGCGCAAACTCCATCACCGGAAAATCCCAGGTGAGAACAAATGGAATTCGGCGGGTTTGTCCTGGTTTCAGTGTGATCCGGACTGCGATCGCCCCCGCAATTTGTTCACTTGCTCCGGCGGGAGTTTCATCATCAACATCGGGTAACGAGCCATCCTGCGCAAACGACTGCCACAGGTCATTACCATCTCCGGCTGGATTCCAGCGAGTGTGGTAAAACACCTCATCTAAATTGGGATTTAGCAATGTCGCGATCGACCATTGCCCATCTCCTTCTAACGGTAAGGCAGTGATCGCCTCAATCTCCTCTAGTTCAGAACGATTGCCCATGACAATGCCCAGTCGCCGTTCGTCCCCAATCAAGCGATTACTATTGCCCTGACTCTGCCCCCATTTCGATTGATAGTCATATACCGGACTCCCATCATCCCGGACTTGTACCTCGGGCGACTTCACAGCATTGGTAAACCAGCCAGCCGTATTCTGCCAGGTCAACATAATGCTGAGGGTAATCGGGCGATCGGTGGGATTGTGGGCAGTCCACTCAAACACTGCCACCGGATAACTCGTTTCCTGATAATTCTGAGCAATGATTGGTGAAAACTGTTCACAGCTTAGCTGCGTCTGAAACACGGTGTCATACACAAACCAACTGCGGGGATACAGCGCAGAATACTTGCCTGTCTGACCTTTCCCATCTCCCTGATCTCCCTTACCCTCCTGGCTTGCTGGATACCACTGCCACTGACTCAGTGTGCCATTCTGAGGTGCTTCCGTACACAGCGCATAGGCTTGGCTGCGATCGCCTACCTGCTCAAACACACTAAATTGACACGCTGGAATGGATTGGAAGAGATGCTCGCCGCCATCAATATGCCATAGGTTAAAGTCACCCCGATGGGAGCGTCCAATGCAGCCTGCCCCAAAGCCACCTAAGGGCATCCCATGCCAGGGACCATCGTCTAGGTTGCTGGCATAACGCACGGTATAGGGGTTGTTCCAGCCCAAGCCGATCGGGCGGTTCCAGGCACAGGTGGGGATGTTGAGTGAAGGTGGTTGTTTCTGCATTCCCTGATTTTAGGGGCGATCGCAACCGAAATCCTAGTGTCTAGTGACTATACCGACCCCAACGCAGGAGGGTTGTGACTAGATAGATCACGATCATGGAACCGATGATGGAGGGAATAATTGGCACTCCCATTAAGTTGAAATGCAGCCAGGGCAGATTGAGCTTGAAGGTGCGTTGGAGTAATTGATATGACCCTTCTCCCAGCCAAACCCCAACTAAACCAGTCACAATCAGTCCAAAAAACCTGCCTGGAATCCGGCGTGGAATCAAAATATTGCCTAATGTGGCACAGCCGATCGCCACCACTAATTGAATGGCAATGTGAGCGAGATCCATGATCGATCAGTCCCCCAAAATCTGAAAGTATTAATGAGTAAACCTGTACAGATCGCAAGTAACTGCACCCAATCTCAGGCTAAATTCACAACAAATTCCGTCCAACCAAACCGAACATCTGCATGAAAGTTATCTGGTGCAGACATTCTGTTTCACAGGTGAATATCTATACTCTAACAATGAAATTCTGTACTGTCCGGAGAATTCGCTGAATGTAATGATTGATACCGCTCTATGAGCTGTTCAATCAATTGTTGCCAAGTGAAATTGGGGGTCCAAATTCGATGTAGATCAGGTTGTGCTTGCTCCGGCTTCATGCCTTCACAAATCACTCGATAGAGATACATGAAGGCGGACACCCGCATATTGGCAATGCAGTGGACAAACAATTTTTGCCCCCAGTTGGCTTGCATGGCGGCAAAAAACTGCTGCACATCCGTGAGTGAGGGGTGTTCCCACTCAACGGGAATGGCGATATACTTCAGCCCTAACTCGGCAACAAGGTTCGCTTCCTGTGGCAAGGCTTTCGGAGATGTGGGGATTGCCAGATTAATGATCACCTGATAGCCAGCCGCTTGAATGTCTGAGAACTGCTCGACAGTTGGTTGTCCTGCTGTTCCGATCGTCTCTGTCAATTGCAGAAAGTTGTAGATGTCGTCTACTGCCATTAGCGACCTAATTCTTGGGAGCGTAAGTAGGCTGCCCGCACCGCTTCAATCAACGCCGATCGCAACCCAGCTTTTTCTAATTGGGCAATGCCTGCGATCGTCGTTCCACCCGGACTGGTTACTTGATCCTTTAACTGTCCTGGATGCAGTCCGCTGTCTTGGAGCAGTTGCGCTGTCCCTTTGACCGTTTGGATGGCGAGCTGGGTCGCGATTGCTCGGGGTAAACCGGCTGCCACTCCGCCATCTGCTAATGCTTCTATGACTAAGGCAATATAGCCAGGTCCCGATCCCGATAAGCCTGTGACCGCATCCATTTGAGCTTCCGTCACCTGTACCACTTCTCCTACAGCCGTAAACAACTGTTGGGCTTGTGCTAATTGTTCTGGTTGGGTATGTTGACCGGCGGCGATCGCGGTTACTCCTGCCCCAACGGTAGCTGGGGTATTGGGCATAGCGCGAATAATTGATTTGCCAGGAAACGCCGCTTCTAACTTCGATAGGGGGGTTCCTGCCAAGATCGAGATGACTAGGGATGGTGATGCACTGGACGGAACTGGATCTATATTCAAGCGATCGACCACAGTTTGAAACACTTGTGGCTTAATCGCCAGAAACAAAACTTCGGCAGCGGCAGCCAGGCGATTGTCATCAGTGACTTGAATCTGATACGTGGTGGCTAAAAAATTACGTCGTTCTTGTAGCGGTTCACTCACCAAGATGTCTGCAGGCGAATAGATCTTTTGAGCAATTAAGCGGGAGATTAACGCTTCTCCCATTACTCCACCACCAATCATGCCAAGTTTCGTCATGCGCTAACCAGTTGTTAACAATCATCTGCCATGAAAAAGCACCTGAAACAACTTTAGGGTTGACCATCAAGTTTGCTTCAGATGCTTTGGATTACGTCCAATAGTCACCGAGGACGCCACGCATTCATCTTGATCAAGCGATCGCGATCGACTTATTGCGCCATCCGAATGGGTTCAGTTCCCCAAGCTGGAGTTTGCGCCGCTGAACGAGGAATCCGCACTTGAGGTTGAGGCACTTCATGAACGGTGCCAGATTGAGTGCTGACTTGAACACAACTGGGTGTGAACAGAAAGATGCTTTCGCCGATGCGTTCTTGATGACCATCGATCGCATAAGTACCACCAGCCACGAAATCCACAGCCCGTTGAGCTTGATCTGGATCCATGATGGTGAGATTTAATACAACCGATTTCCGCTCGCGCAGCGCTTGGATGACTTGGGGCATTTCTTCAAATGACCGTGGTTCCATCACCACCACTTCAGAAATCCCATTTACGGCACCGGGCATGCCGATCACATTGTTCATGCCGATCCCACCACTGCTAGGTGCAGCACCCATGGTTGGGGCAGCGCCCATCCCAACATCAGCGGTTAGACCGGGGCGATCGCGTAACCGAGCCCGACGACTCCGAGGCTCTTCAGTTGGGGCCGCTTGAGGGTGCTCTTGCTGGTAGAGATTCTGATAATCATCCCCTTCCATTTCGTCATATTCGTAGTCGTATTCCATTGATTCGTTGAATCCTACGAAATCCCGTAATTTGCTGAAGATGTTACTCACTGTTTACGCTCCATCACGATCGGTATTGATTGACTGAAGAAAAACATTGTAAGTGGCTAGAAATGCAAATTCTGATTAACAGATCCAGTCCTTACTTCCGAAACGAGAACTAACCCTTAAGCCTAATAAGCAAACGTAAAAGCTCAACAAACGGCAAACTGATTAGATTTAGAGAATTTGGCTATTCACCTTGGGAGTCTTGCTCAGTTTTGCTGAATTGAGAGAACAGTATACAGCTAGATTTTTGAATTGATCACTTTATTAAAGTTTTTTTGGTGAATTGGTTGAGAAATTGGCTGGAAGGACTGTCACTCAAGCAAAAATTAGCTACTCGCCTTTCTAGTTTGAACTTAACATTTAGATAATCAACCCCGATTAGAACGATTTAATGATTTCTCAAGATTTATCCTGAGAAACCAGCGCTATTCTACACAATGCTGTCGAGTTTGGCGATCGTTAGTTTAAATTCAACCCAAATGGTTTAAATTATGTTCGATCACCGAACAAAATCCGACCCAAGCGAATCATTGTAGCGCCTGATTGCACGGCTAGCGCATAATCTTCCGACATCCCCATTGAAAGTTCCTGAATGTCGAGACCGGGCAATTGTTGTCGAGAAATTGTTGCAGCCAACTCCCGAGTTTGTTGAAACACACCGATGACCTCTGACTGACTCAGCCCTAACGGCGGAATCGTCATTAAGCCGCAAATGTTGAGATGCTGGCACTCACTGAGTGCAGGGAGATCCGCTAACAACTCCGCGATCGTCCAGCCAAATTTATTGGGGTCAGGCAATAGTTTAACTTGCAAACAAACTTGTGGAGATTGGTCTAATTGGGCGGCAAGTTGATCCAACCGTTGCGCTAATTTGAGGTGATCGACGGAATGAATCCACTCAAACATCCGGATGGCTTTGTTGGCTTTGTTGGCTTGTAAATGACCAATCAAATGCCAGGTGACATCCGACCACTCTCGCAATTGGGCTTGTTTGGCTTCGGCTTCTTGGACACGACTTTCGCCAAAATCCCGAATTCCCGCATCATATGCTTCCTGCATTGCCGCGATCGACACCTGTTTGCTGACGGCAATCAATCGGACATTCGCGGGCAAGGTTTGGCGGATTTGGGCAATCCGATCGGCGATCGTGCCACTTCTGGAAAAGTCACTCATGCCGATGTACCGCTATCCTCATTATTGAAAAGTCCGCTTGTAGATAGCCTGAAGCTGTTCAAAGTCTTGGTTGGGACCAATCCGGCGCAATAAACGTAGACGACCCTCTACCAAGATTCTGGCATCGGTACGAGTAATGGGTTCGAAAGACAGTCCATTGGGTCGAGTGGCTACCAAGAAGAAGAGGCGTTGAGCGTACAGGGTAGTAAATAGTTCTCGCTCATCATCAATTAAGCACACTCTGAAGAGCAAGCCAAAATTGGGGTGGTTTAAGTAATCCTCGTTGCTCATTCAGGCTGAGGCTCAATAGACGTTCACACAGGGTACACGCAAGATGTTACACGCTATTGCGTCCTACATTCACGCAAATTTAGGCTTTTCTGGAAGGAAATCTCTTTTGGTAGCATTTGTAACAGCTTTTTATTCGTCCTCTGTAGCGTTACGTGCGTTTTTGTGATATATGAGGGCGTTGCACCAGAGCGCTTAAAGTGTGCCGCCCCACACAAACCGAGCTACCCACAGACTGAGCATTCCCCCTAAGGCTAACCAATCAATGACGCGCAGTCGAAACTGATACCACTCGACTCGATGCTGATCGGGACTAGTAAACCCCCGCACTTTCATCGCACTCGCAATCTGTTCTGCCCGTAATAGCAAGTTATTCAGTAACCGTTCCGCCACCATTAACCAGATTTGGGCACTCTGCCGCAGTCCCAATTTTTTCCAGTTGATTGCCCGTGTGCTCACCGATCGCACCAGGTTTTGAAACTCTTCCAGCACCAGTGGAATAAACCGTAAGGATAAAGTCAACGTCAGGGTAATTTCGGTGACGGGTAGATTAAACCGTTGGAGTGGCTCCATCCAGTTTTCGATCGCGGCAGTGATCTCCTCGGGTGAGGTCGTCAGTAAGAATAAATTCGTACTGTAGACCAACGTGAATAATAGAGTGCTCACCCGCACAGCGAGATCCAGCGATCGGCGAGTAATGGTTAACGGTCCCTTTTTTAACAGAACATAGTTGTAGTCTGTCGGCTGTGGCAGATCTGGCGCTTCAGTTGGGGTAGCTTCCGGTTTTTGCCCTGAGGGCGATTGTCCCCAACCAAACGGGTTATACCAGGGTTGAGGTTCGGGGGCAGGAGGAATACTCGTGGGTTGTTGGGCAAATGCCAGTTCATTCGCAGGTAAGCGCGGCTGATGATTCGCGTTTAAACCGTCTGGCAGAATCATGGTCAGTGTGAAGACCAATAAACATAACGCCAACAACCAGCCCATTTGTTGCCGCCAGACCCGTAACGGAATCAAGGCGGTGACGGTTAGGAGAATTAGCAGTCCTACTAAACTTAGCCGCCACAGGGGATTGGCTAAAAATGGAGCGGCTAAAAAGGTCATCAACCAGGCTAGCTTGACGCGTGGATCAAGCCGATGCATCCAGGTAATCGGTTGTTCGAGATAAAGTCCCAGTGGCAGGGAACGTAGTAAATCCATTTCAAACCTTGGTTGCCCGATTCACCCCACGTTCCATTTCCCGCATCTTCTTGCCCCGCCACAGTAAGCGAATCGGAGTGCCTTTAAAGCCAAGTGATTGCCGAAACTGCCGATCGATATACCGGCGATAGTTGTCGTTAAACAAATCTGGGGCATTCACAAATAGCGCGATCGTGGGGGGTTCAGTGCTGACCTGAGTGCCATAGTAGAGTCTGCCCTGCCGTCCTCCGCGCGTTGTGGGTGGGGTATGCCAGCGCACCGCATCTTCAATCACTTCATTGATCACAGAGGTGGTTACCCGCCGTTTATGCTGCTCAGCAGCGACATTGACGAGATCGAGGATTTTTTCTACCCGTTGTCCGGTTTGGGCACTAATAAAAATCACATCTGCCCAATCAAAAAAGTGCAGGCGATCGCGGATCTGCCGTTCAAAGTCATAAATGGTATGGGAGTCTTTTTCGACAGCATCCCATTTGTTCACCACAATGATGCAACCACGCCCTTCATCCGCAATTCGTCCTGCCAGCTTTTGATCCTGCTCGGTGACACCATCCAGCGCATCAATCACAAGCAAGACAACATCTGCCCGTGCGATCGCCTTAAAAGCCCGATTAATCCCAAAAAACTCGGGTCCATATTCCACATGCTTTTTCTTTCGAATGCCAGCGGTATCTACCAGGCGGTAGAGTTGTCCATCCCGCTCGACTAACATATCGATCGCATCACGGGTGGTTCCCGATACTGGACTGACAATGGCGCGATTCTCACCGACAAACGCATTCAGTAAGCTAGACTTGCCCACATTTGGACGACCCGCGATCGCCACTTTAATTTCGGCAGGCTCTTCTAACTCATTGGTAGGTGGTAGATAGTCTACTAGCCGATCGAGCAATTCACCTGTACCGTTGCCATGAATACCAGAAACTGGAAAGGGCTCGCCTAAACCTAACTCCCAAAATTCGGCCGCTTGGGTAATCCCCTGTTCCACCGACTCACATTTATTCACAGCTAATAACACTGGAACCGATTGCTGGCGTAACCAACTGGCAATTTCTTCATCACCGCCCGTGATACCCGCTTGCCCATCGACGACCAAAATGGCAGCCACGGATTCCGCTAAGGCAGCCATTGCCTGTTCGCGAATCAAGGGTAAAAATTCCGTGTCGTCATCAAACACTAATCCCCCGGTATCGACGACGAGAAATTCCCGATCGCGCCAGAAGGCGGGTTTATATGTGCGATCGCGGGTGACACCGGGTTGGTCATACACGATCGCGTCCTGTACCTGCGCCAAACGGTTGACGATGGTAGACTTGCCCACATTGGGGCGACCGATAATAGCGACAATTGGCAAGGACATAAAAGCTCTGTAAAACGTGAGTCGTCTCCATTTATTCTAGTACCTCCGGTCGGTTTGCCTGAGTTGGCGATCGACCGGAGGATAGAAAGGGGTTGGTGGCGATGAGGACGGTTGATTAAGCCCGATCGCCGCTTATTGCACCACGGGCTTATTTCTTCTCATCGGGTGACCAACCCAAGTTGAGAATTTCACCTTCATGCTGTTTCCCTTTCAGCATCCGGTTCCAGTACACTCGGGGCAGTACGTGGCGTTTGACTAACCACATACTGTAGCGTTCCTTACGGGGATCGATCGGAAAGGATGACATGGGTTGGTTGGTGTAATCAAACTCGGCCATGATTGTCTTGCCATAACCTGTAATCAACGGACAGCATGTATAGCCGTTGTAGCTTCCCGTTAAGGCAGCCGTTTGCATCACTGCTAAAAGATTTTCTACTAACACTGGAGCTTGCTTGCGAATTGCTGCTGCCGTCTTTGAAATCGGCAACGATGAGGCATCTCCCAGGCTAAAGACATTGGGATAGCGATTGTGTTGTAGGGTGTGTTTGTTGACATCGACCCACCCGAGGGCTGGACCTTCGGTTCCGGCTAAGGGACTATTTTTGATAAAGTCGGGAGCACCCATCGGTGGAGTCACGTGAATCATGTCATAAGTAATGACCACATCCTTAACCCCTTCATCCGTGGTCACTTCAAACACGGCTTCTTTACTAGCCGCCCGAATGGCTTTCAGGTTGTGTTTGAACTTAAGTGTGATATCTCGGCGTTTTACTACCTGCATGAGAGGTTCGGCATAGGCAGGCACTGGGAAAATTGCCCCTACCGCTGAACAGAACATGACATTCGTTTTGTCCCGCACTCCGTTTTGGCGGAAGGTATCGTCTGCCAGGTACATGATCTTTTGGGGCGCGCCCCCACATTTAATCGGGGTAGCAGGGAAGGTGAATAGGGCATTGCCACCTTTGAAATTCCGGATCGTATCCCAGGTATAGGTGGCATATTGCAGGTCATAGTTGCTGCATACCCCATTAGAACCCAGCGCTTCTTTGAGTCCTTCTACCGCTGACCAGTTAATCTGAATTCCGGGGCAGACAATCAAATAGTCATAATGGATTTGAGTCCCTGTCCGGGTGGTGACGGTGTTTTGGTGAGGATCAAAGGTTTCCACATAGTCTTGAATCCACTTCACCCCCGCAGGAATGCAATCTTGTTCGGGTTTGATGGTGGCTTCGGCACGAAACTGTCCTCCCCCTACTAATGTCCAGGCAGGTTGGTAATAGTGCTTGTCGGATGGTTCAATAATGGCAATGTCAAGGTTACTGCTTTTGGCACACAGTTGAGCCGCAACGGTTATTCCGGCAGCTCCACCGCCCACGATCACGATTTGATGACTCAGCTTTTTGCTAGCAGAATTAGCGGATGATGATTCGGACGAACTCGGCTCAACGGATGTAGTCATGATTCTCTAGTCAGGTCAGTCTATAGGTAGTTGCATTCTTAGCAAATTTTGCCGCCCTAATCCAGGTATCCCTAATGATCCCCGGAAGAATCACAGGAAATTCATAGATTTTACGGAGATTCCGGCATGGAACTTAATGAAAAAAAGTTAAGAATACCCAACTAACTAAGCACTACTCACCTTGAGTGAACCATCCGAAATGGGAACCGTGATTGGTGTAGCTCCTATTACCTACTAGTAGTCCTTACGGGATTCTAGTAATTCCCCACTGTACAGTTCTGCAAGATGGCTGTACTGACTTGTGTGTCTGCTTTCCCGGTCAATGATCACGCGCCAAATTTTTGTGCCGCAGGATGAATTTATTGGCTCCGGGGAATACTAACTGAAGGTATTCCTTCTTACACCTAGCTTTTTAATTATTTCAATGAAAATTCTATCTTTGGCGATCGCCTCGACGATCGCTCTCATTGCTGCTGCCCTCCCTAGCCTTAACCCGACTCCTGCTGCCGCTAATCCTGCTGATGGCACCAAGATTAGTTGGGTAGCGACCAAACAACCACTGCTACGGGTGACGCTCAGTCCTAAGCTGACGGAAACTGGAGAACGCTTGCTCAACCTGGATCTAGTAGTGAATGGGCAAGTTCAGCAGCGGCTACAGGCAGTGTCTGGAAAAGCAGATGTGCAGAATTTCCGGTTGGGGCAAGTCTCTAGAGCAAATTCTAGGGAACCCTTGCCGCAGGGGGTCTATGTGCTGGGTCAGGTCGATCGTGCGGGTGGATTGCCTCCAGCTATGGGAGATACCTTTATTCCATTGGCGCCTCAGTTTTCCACGGGACGTAGTGGTTTGGGAATTCATCGGGATGCCGATCGTCCAGTAGGGCCAGGCACGATCGGTTGTTTAGCGCTGCTCACGCAAGAGGATATCGATGCAGTAGCCAGTTTTGTCAGTGCTTATCATGTTCGTACTTTGATCGTGGACTATGGATTGTAATCAGGATTAGGATTCGTTACCCTGATCCTTTTCCGGTCCATTTCGTCGTGGTGAGCGTCCCTAATGAAGAAATATTGCTTCGCAGCCTGGTTCCTGGGAATACCGATTCTACTAGTCTGTCAACCAGCGATTGCCTTACCACCAACGGCTGGAATTGATGATCCATTTCATAAAATCACCTTTGACCTCTCCCAACTGTCACCCACCGGATTAGTGGGTTCTGGAACCGGACGGCGATCGCTAGACTATGAATTCTGCATTCCCGCCACCGAAACAGCCGTCACAGAAATTCAGGCGATCGATCCGACGATTCAGGTTTATCGCAATTCGCGGGGGCGGATTGGTTGCGATCGCGCTCAATATCTCAGCATTGGCAATACCTATCATCCCCAGTGGCGAAGTATTCTTAATCAGATTGTGCAACTAGACTATGTGGAGCGGATTGATCAATCCTTTGGCGAATAGCTGCATGTCGGCTGACAAACCTCTCAGTTGTAGCATTAACAACATATTCAGCCCAAATTACCTTATCCCCCGAGATTGATGCTTTATAGGCAAAGTGTTACCTAACATACGCACAAACCCTTTATAAGGAAGCCAAGGCGTATGTTTGTAGACGCTATCAGCGCATCTAATGAAAATCCCAATGATCCCCGGAACCGGGAAGTTATTCATCCTTCCGATGATCTATTTGACGCTAACCTAAAAACCCCCATTAACTCTTCCCCCTTTACCCGGGCTTTTATTAACAACCTGCCGGCCTACCGCAAAGGTCTGACCCCACTGCGGCGGGGTTTAGAAGTGGGCATGGCTCATGGCTATTGGTTACTAGGACCGTTTGTCAAATTAGGTCCACTACGCAATACTGAGGTGGCAAACCTGGCAGGGTTGCTCTCTACCGTAGGACTAGTCCTCATTTCAGCCTTAATGATTTCGCTGTATGGGTCTAGCAATCCGCCTTCGCCCACTCCCACTCTCACCACTCCTAGCGCTCCACGGGAGTTTAGTCATTCCGAAGGTTGGAATGAATATGGTAGCGGCTTTTTGATTGGTGGAATTGGTGGTGCCATAGTGGCATATTTCTTGCTCACCAATATTGGGTTGTTCAAAGGCTTAACTGGTCTGTAAACCCATTCGCTCGATTAACAGTTTTCAGCAGGAGGCAAGTGACTGGAAGCCAGAACTCGGATCAATTCTGGCTTCTATTTCTTATTTAAGAAAGATCACCTTGCTGTATGGAGAGTTCAGATAAATCAGCGGCAGCATTTTTCATGGAAGCAGGTAGCGTTGGGGTTGTGCCAGTGCCCGGGTTGCCTTTAATCTGCTGCATTAAACTTGCCATTTCGAGGGCACTCATGGCGTAGTTCCAGCCGAGGTTGCTCTTAATGCCTGCCCGTTCTAAGGCTTGCTGCATTGTATCAGTGGTAACGATGCCAAAAATGACTGGCACCCCAGTCTGAAATCCGGCGGCGGCAATACCTTTCGAGACTTCGGCGGCGACAAAATCGAAGTGGGGGGTTTGACCCCGAATCACCGCACCTAAACAAATAATGGCATCATAGCGATTGGTCAGTGCCAGTTGACGCGCCACGATCGGCACTTCAAAGCTACCTGGAACCCAGGCATAGTCTACTTGAGTGCCATTTGGGTCAACATCTACCCCATGGCGTTTGAGGCAGTCCTGGCAACCTTCCAGAAGCTTACCCGTAACTAAGTCATTAAAGCGACCAATGACGATCGCGAAGCGGAGTTGATCTGGACGGGTAAACGTGCCCTCGAAAACAGCCATTACTACCTGCGATTCCCTGCAATTCTGTGATTTACCTCATCAATGCAATGTCACCCAGTAGCATGGCATTGCACCGATGAGGTGCGGATGATCTAAAGATCTTATGTCAGTGTTCTTATATCTCAGAGCGAAACTTGGACTAGGTTGAACTAAGCGACCAACGAATTGAGTACGCCTAGAGCAATCACCAGTGCCGCCCACACTCCAGAGCCCAAAAGCACTAGCCGCTTGGATTGGTCCCAATTTTGAGGTGTTGCCAAAGCAACCGGAACTCCGACTACCATGACGAACGATAGGAACACAAAAGCAGCCAGGACAAGCTGGAACAAAATTGTAAACATCTTCGCTCCTTCCGATACAGCAATTACAGTGATTAGAGTGATTCACTTGGGCTTGATGGTGCAATGCCCTTATCAGTAGTACGCTATCAGAAAATTGCTACCAACGGTCAATGGATCTGATTCTCTGCCATACGACTGCCGATTTTGATACGTTAGGTGCCGCTGTCGGACTGACGCGCTTACAGCCTGGTGCCCGGATTGTTTTGGCAGGTGGTGCTCATCCAGCCGTGCGGAATTTTTTGGCATTACACCGCGATGAATATGCCCTCATCGAACGGCGATCGGTAACTCCTGACAGTATTCGATCGATCTCAGTTGTGGATACACAATCTCGATCGCGGCTGGGTAAAACGGCGGAGTGGCTCGATTTACCCCAGGTGACGATCCAGTTATATGACCATCATTTAAATACTGACTCTGATATTCCTGCCGCTTGCACGGTAATTGAGCCAGTTGGAGCCGTTGCCACTCTGGTGGTGGAACAACTTCAGGCGAATAACTTAACGCTGACTCCGGTAGAAGCGACCGCGATGGCATTGGGGATTCATGTAGATACTGGATCCCTGACCTTTGATCACACGACAGTCCGGGATGCCAAAGCTCTGGCATGGCTGATGGAACAGGGGGCGAACCTGAAAACGATCGCGGACTACATCGACCCCGGACTCTCGCCTCAGTTGCAACAATTATTGACGACCGCGTTAGACCAGTTGCAAACGGTCACTATTCAAGGGCATACCTTGGGGTGGGTATTGCTGAAACTGGATAGCTACGTGCCGGGATTATCTAGCCTGACCTCTCGACTGATCGATGTGACCGAAGTGGATGCTTTCCTGCTAGCTGCCCACTACTGCCGAGGTGCTGCTTGTCGAACCGATACAGAGGCAGACGACGATACTTTAACCATCATTGCCCGATCGCGAATTGATGGCACCAACTTAAATGAATTGCTGAAACCCTGGGGCGGTGGTGGACACCCTCGGGCAGCCTCTGCCAACCTGCATGACGTGCCGCCTCAGGCAACTCTGGACACGTTGGTTGCCCAACTGCAAGCTCAATTGCCCCAGCCGCCTACCGCCAGGGAACTTATGTCCTCTCCGGTGCGCACGATTCGCCCGGAAACGACGATCGATGAAGCCCAACGGATTCTGTTGCGCTATGGACATTCGGGACTATCTGTTGTTGATGCGGACGATCGACTAGTGGGCGTAATTTCGCGGCGGGACTTGGATATCGCTCTGCATCATGGCTTCAGTCACGCCCCAGTTAAGGGCTACATGACCACCAATCTGAAAACGATTACTCCCGACACCTTATTGCCAGAAATTGAATCCCTGATGGTGACGTATGATGTCGGGCGCTTGCCAGTATTGGATCAAGGGGAATTAATTGGTATCGTGACACGGACAGATGTGTTGCGGCAGATTCATCAGGCGGATCTGGGGCGGCAAGATGGTGAGGCTGAGGGAGAAGAGGAGGATCGCCCCAGGCAGGATACGCCAAATTTGCGATCGCGGCACTCCTGGCATAATCCTCAGGTACTGCTGACGACTCTACGCGATGATCTCAAGCCGGAACTCTGGGAGTTTTTGACGATTGCGGCGGTCCAAGCAGAGCAACGAGGTTGGCAGCTATATCTGGTTGGTGGGGCTGTCCGGGATTTACTCTTAGCTGCCTGGCAGGATCAGGAGTTAACAGAACAGCAGTTAATTCAAGATGTTGATTTGGTGGTGGATGGGTTTCATCGGTCGGCGGATGTCGGGGCAGGGGTAGAACTCGCGCGATCGTTACAGGAAACCTATCCTCAAGCGCGATTGGATGTCCATGGGAAGTTTCAAACCGCCGCTTTGCTCTGGCATAACGATCCGGTATTTAAGTCATTGTGGGTAGATATTGCCACGGCTCGCACCGAATTCTATCCCTACCCCGCTGCCAATCCTGAAGTAGAGGCGAGTTCGATCCGACAGGATCTTTACCGCCGCGATTTTACGATTAATGCTTTAGCCATTCGGCTAACCGCGCCTCGCGCTGGAGAAATGCTGGACTTCTTTGGGGGTGTTCTGGATTTACAGGCACGACAGGTGCGGGTACTGCATGCTAATAGTTTTATTGAAGACCCCACCCGGATCTATCGGGCTGTGCGGTTCGCTGTCCGGTTGGGGTTCCAGATTGATCCACAGACCGAGGGCTATATTCGGCATGCGATCGCCAGTGGCATTTATGAGCAACTCCACGATCGGACGGATGGCAACAAATTCCGGGCACCAGCGTTGCAAACTCGCCTGCGGGCGGAATTAAAATACATTCTGCAATCATCGTATTGGCTGCCTGCTCTGAGATTGTTAGCAGATTTGGGCGCCTTTCAGTGCATTCATCCCACGTTGCAGCCCGATCGCTTCTTATGGCGACAACTACGGTTAGCTGAACGCTGGTTGCGTTGGACTGCCAGACAACCTCAATCTGGAATCAAGGAAGGCTGGTTACTCTTGCTGGAAGTGCTCTTGGCTTACCTGCCTCAAGCCTATCGGGCAATAGTTGCCGAGCATCTACAACTGCCTCACGACAGTATCGAGCGGTTGCACCATCTGGCGGCGGCTCAAGCCACGATCGCCAATGCACTGCCTCAGTGTCAGCGTCCCAGTCAAATTGGGCAATTACTCCAGCCCTATGAGCCGGAATTACTAGTATTGGTAGCAATTCGGAGTTCGCGATCGGTACGGAAGCAAATCTGGCGTTATTTAACCTGTTGGTCACAGATTAAAGCCCCGTTGGATGGTCGAGATTTGCAAGCGATGGGCTATAGACCAGGTCCTCAGTTCAAGCAGATTTTGCAAGCATTAATGGCAGCAACCCTGGATGGCGACATTGCCAACCGTGAACAGGCTGAGATTTTTTTAAAGGAGCGGTTTCCGGGGAACTAATCTCTCCGTAGTTCTGTCGAAGCCGCTACGGAGAATACAGGGGAATCTGGGTGATTGCCACCGCCGATTATTCTCTCTTCATAGGGTAAGCGCAGCTACTTAACTGTTCAGTGTCACCACGATAAATCAGGTGCAGGAGAAGAAAATGGTTCCAAGCGATGTTGTTCGTTCCCTGGGTTGGTCAGTTCGTCCTACTCTAGCCACGATCGCTCTGATGGCTGGCTTAGGTATGACTACCGACGCCCAAGCTGCCAGGCTGCAACTAGGAGATGTCAGCTTTGAAGAAGTTTCGGGTAATTTTCAAATTACTGGAGGCAGTCGTAGCCCTGACTTCTACACCCTCTATCAGGATGTTACCGGACCAGATGTCAACCTGCTGATGCGGATTGAGGGGTTCGAAGCGCTATATGAAGATGGTTACGTGGGGATTCGGGTGCAATCGATCGTCCGGAACTTGACGGGTACTCCCTGGATCTTTTTTGATCATGAACTGCGCGAAGAGCAAACCATTCCTAGTCCAGAAGCCGATGGTTTGTCTTTTGCTCAGGGCTACACCAGTATCCGTCCGTTTACCTCAGATCTTCTACCGCTGGCGAATGAAGTGATTGATGTCCGTGATTTCGTCAATTTTTCGGGTGGCGTCGTTCAGCCTGGTCAAACGGTAACGTTTCTCTACGCTATTACGGATAATAGCCCTGACGACCGCTTTTTCCTACTTCAGCGACCTAACTTTCAACCCGGTGGCGTGGGATTTGTCAACCCGACGCCTCCTGCACCCGAACCGCCAGTGATTCCTCCTCCCGTGGTAGAACCAGTTCCCGTAGTAGAGCCACCTGTGGTTAGCTCACCCCCGATCGAAGCCTCTCCTCCCGTCGAAACGCCCCCTGTCGTTGTAGAGAATCCTCCAGTTGAACCTCTCCCCGAGCCTACCAATGTCGCTGCTGTGCCTGAACCGACGACGATCATGGGGGCTATGCTGGCTGCCCTCAGTGGCATCTGGTTCAAACAACGGCAACGCCAAGACTCTGAGTGATTAGCTGCCCCATCCTCTAGTCCCAAAGGACAGGGAGGCGCTAGCATGGGGAGGCGAATTTTCCTGGTGGATCTTCATGCCTTTAACCGCTGGTACCCCATTACAGAATGGTAAGTATGTCATTGAGCAAATCCTAGGGCAAAGCGGTTTGAGCATGACGTTGCGGGTAACCCAGACTCGACTGAACCAACCTGCCATCATCAAGACCTTACAACCAGATCTCAAACTGCCGATCGCCATAACTCATCTAAAACAGCGATTTGTGGAGGAAGCCCAACGGTTTGCCCAATGCCAGCATCCTGGCTTAGTCAGGATCCAGGACTGCTTTGAAGAGGTTAACCTGCCATTTGTGGTTATGGACTATACACCCGGTCATACCTTAGCGGAAATTGTGCAAGTCCGAGGGGCGTTACCAGAAGAATTAGCGATTCGGGTGATGCGGCAAGTGGGGGCAGCTTTAACAGCGCTGCATCGGCAGGGTTTAGTCCATCGTCATGTGACTCCGCATAACATCATTCATCCCCCAGGTTCGGATGTTGTGGTTTTGGTCAATTTGGGTTTAGCTCATCCCTCGGTTTTAGGGGTACCTGACGGCATTGTGCTGCCTCCGGCGGGAGCATACGCCGCGATCGAGCAATATCATGCTCACTCTGCTATGACAGCCGCCACTGACATTTACTCTCTGGCCGCGACTCTGTACTTTCTGGTGACTGGACAAGCTCCGATCGGGGCAACTGACCGCAAACAGACTGCGTTAGTATCACCTCGCCAGGTGCAGCCAGCCATTAGTGCCGCTCTGGAGGCTGCTATTCTCAATGGCATGGCAATGGTAGCTTCCGATCGCCCCCAGACGATCGCGGCTTGGCTCGCGTCATTAACTGGGCATGAAGTCTTGTTACCGTTGATCCATGCCACTCATAACGGTCAGGGTGCTCCAACCTCGACAGGGGTTCCCGCTCACCCGGAATCCTCGTCCCCGTCTATGAATTCTCATCTGGGTCATCATCGCGATGCCATGAATGGCTCTCACCCTAACTCAGTGCATTCTTCTCCTACCCCGTTGTCCTCTACTGTTGTGAACCCATCTGTGAATCAACCGACTGCAATCACGGACCATCCTGCCCGTGGCAATCCTACCCGCTCGTCCCCTTCTGGTCGTTCCTCAAGCCGTCGTTTCCTCAGCAAAGTGATTGCGATTTCAGCAATTACTGCCTCTGCGGGGTTAGGTCTGGGTTTAGTGTTACGCCTAGCAGGTGCGAAAACGCCGGGTTCTACTTTCTTCCATACTGAACAAGCGTTTCCGTCGATAGGTGAGTGGCCTCTTTCCGCTACTCCGGTGACTGAACCCATTCCTACCTCTCTGCCTGAAGTCCCTGTGCGGGAAAACTGGGCACCGGAACCAGCAGTGGTTGAGCCTGCCACGATCCCCCAAGAATCTTATCAGCGATCGTCTCCGTCTACGGAGCCTGCTCCCCAAGTAAGCCCAGAAAGTAGCCCTCAGGTCGGCAACTCGTCTAGTCCAGATAGCCCAAGTGAATCGTCGGCACCACCCGTAACTTCTACGCCTCCTAGCAATGCTGCTCCTGTAACTGAAGCGCCTGCTGCCGCACCAGTTGCACCTGTTGACGCCCCTGCACCTGCACCCGCTGCGGAGCCGGTACCGGCTACTCCAGCAACTTCTGACCCTGGCACTGGAGATGCTCCAGCCTCAAGTCAACCTGGACAATAACCTAGCGAACGGTCAAACAAGTCATTATAGGAGCGCCACATCCCTCTTCTGTTCCATGCTTTCCCGACCAGGTCTTCGCTATAATGCGGGGGGAGCAAATGGAATGGTGCTTATGAGTAACCCGATCGTACATGCTTTTTTCGTGGGTCGAGCACTGGCGGAACTGCTCTACGAACAAGCAGAGCATTCTTTGACAGATGCCTTGAGTGAATTGGGAAAGTTTGATGCTGAGCAGCGCGAACGGTTGCGCCAATTTACAGCCCAAGTGCTGGAACGGGCAAATCGAGAAGAAGAGGTAACTATGCGAGCGCGAACGACCACCGCGATCGTGCCGCTAGATTCTCAACCTGCCGACTTGCAAGCCATGATTGACGATTTGCGGGCAGAGACTGCTCGGTTACGTGCCGAGTTAAAGCGCTATCGGAATCAGCAGGTTGGCTAATCTCTAAGCTGCTAGCGTCGGCTAGTTAACCTTTGATAGCATTCAGTTACGTTAAGCAAACAAGCCCAACATTCGAGTGTCTGCTGTTCATGATGACTCTGTTACCTCCCAGCCATCTGCGGAGCCTGACTTTAATCTGCGTTCTGGGCATTTCGGCGCAATGACTGGTGATGCAATGACTGGGACCGACATACAAGACCATCCAGAGCGGGAACCCTGGGAAGTACCCGATGCAGCTAGCCTAGCTGAGCCGAGATCGCGGGGTAAGTCGTATGGTGATAACTCCTATCGTTGGAGCCGTGACAGCTATTCCCGTCCCCGTCGCTATGTGGACATTTGGGGCTTTGTGATTGCCCTGATGCTGGCGTATTGGCTGTATAACAAGCCTTGGAGTTATCGGGGTGGGATCACCGAGACGGCGAAACAAAAACGTCGTAAGAGCTTAGCGATCTGGATTCGGGAAACCTTGCTGGAATTAGGACCGACGTTCATTAAAGTCGGACAGTTGTTCTCGACGCGTGCCGATTTGTTTCCCACCGAGTATGTTGACGAACTGTCCAAACTGCAAGATAAAGTACCTGCGTTTAGCTATGAGCAGGTCAAAGCGATCGTAGAGCAAGACCTGGGTAAACCGATTCAGGTGTTGTATTCCAGCTTTGATCCAATTCCGATCGCGGCAGCTAGTTTAGGGCAGGTGCACCGCGCTCAACTGCACTCTGGGGAAGAAGTGGTTGTCAAGGTGCAGCGACCTGGTTTACAGAAACTATTCAAAATTGACCTGGCAATTCTCAAAGGCATTGCTCGCTACTTCCAAAACCATCCTGATTGGGGTCGAGGGCGGGATTGGATGGGCATTTACGAAGAGTGTTGCCGGATTTTGCACCAGGAAATTGATTATTTACGAGAAGGGCGCAATGCGGATACCTTCCGGCGTAATTTTCGGGGGGAAGATTGGGTCCAAGTTCCCCGAGTCTATTGGCGCTACACTTCCCCTCGCGTATTAACGCTGGAGTATTTGCCGGGCATTAAAATCAGCCATTATGAAGCCCTGGAAGCGGCAGGGCTCGATCGCCGACGGCTGGCACAATTGGGGGCGAGAGCCTATCTGCATCAGTTACTCAATGATGGCTTTTTCCATGCTGATCCCCATCCTGGGAATATTGCCGTTAGTCCTGAAGGGGACGGGTCACTAATTTTTTATGACTTTGGCATGATGGGGCAGGTGCAGGCGATTACCCGCGAGAAGTTGTTAGGCACCTTCTTTGGCATTGCTCAGAAAGATGCTGATAAAGTGATTACTTCCCTGATTGAATTGGGCGCATTGGAACCAACCGATGATATGGGCCCTGTGCGGCGATCGGTGCAGTTCATGCTCGATAACTTCATGGACAAGCCGTTTGAAGCCCAGTCGGTCAGTGCCATTAGTGATGATCTGTATGAAATTGCTTATGGGCAACCCTTCCGATTCCCGGCAACCTTTACCTTTGTGATGCGGGCATTTTCGACCTTAGAAGGTGTAGGCAAGGGGTTAGATCCAGAGTTTAATTTTATGGAGGTAGCAAAACCATTTGCAATGCAGATTATGAGTAATGGCAATCCATCCTCGGAAGTCGGTAGTGTTTTAGGCGAGATCAGTCGGCAAGTTGGTGAAGTTAGTAGTACTGCCTTTGGCTTACCCCGTCGGATTGAAGACACCCTAGAAAAACTGGAGCGCGGCGATATTCGGGTGAGAGTGCGCTCCACGGAAACCGATCGGGCTTTGCGACGGTTAAGTGGGGTGAATCAGGGCATGACCTACACATTATTAGTTTGCACATTTACATTGTCGGCTACGATTCTATTAGTGAATGGTTACGGCTGGTTATCCCTAGTTGCCGCCCTGGTGGCAGCTGCTTTAGGAATTAGCCTCATTCGCTTATGGATTCGGCTCGATCGAGCCGAGCGAATGTAATGTGATCATCGGTGTTGACGCACACGCTGCTTATTTATGAAACGTCTGTTTACGGGGCTTACCGATGTTGGACTCCTCCGCAGTGTCAATCAGGATGCTTATCATATCGATCCTGATGGTCGCTTTTTCATTGTTGCGGATGGCATGGGTGGGCACGCCGGGGGACAGGAAGCCAGTCGGATCGCGACCCAAACGATTCAAACCTATCTGGATGAGCATTGGGCAGCGGATACACCCTCGCAACAATTATTAGAAGCAGCATTATTAGAAGCAAACCAAGAAATCCTGCGGGATCAACGGCAACACTTGGAACGCTCGGATATGGGCACGACGATCGTCGTGGTGATTTTCCGAGAGGAGCAGCAGCCGTGGTGTGCTCATGTGGGAGATTCTCGCTTGTATCGTCTCCGAGGTGCCAAACTGGAGCAAATCACGGAAGACCATACCTGGGTTGCCTGGGCTATGAAGATGGGCGAAATTAGCCCCGATCAGGCAAGAAGCCACCCCCTCCGGCATGTCTTAGCTCAGTGTTTGGGTCGGCAGGATTTACGCCAAATCGAGGTCCAACCGTTACAAGTACAGCCTGGCGATCGCCTGTTGCTGTGTAGTGATGGGTTAACGGAAGAACTGTCGGATCAGATTATTGCATCGCACCTGAAGTCGATTCGTGCCTGTGAGATGGCAGCGACGGCACTGATTAATGCGGCGAAAGATCGGGGTGGGCGCGATAACATTACGGTTGTCATTGTGGCGATCGATGGTCTCAAGTCTACTGATAGCTAGGTTATCTGCACCCTGAGGGCAACTCGAATGTGGTTGAGCTTATTTACTCTCTAAATCAAATAATCGTTAGAATCTTTACATTCGTGGGGGACACCAGTACCTAATGTGATGGTTGAGTGCATTTTATCCATCGCAAGTTAGTGAATCACAATGAAATACACCATTTGGCTTGGAACCGCGATCGCAGCGCTACTCATGGTTGGAGGCAGTCAGGGCATTGCTCAATCTTCCCTACAAGTTCGGGTCAAGCGCTGGTTAGATGTGCGGCAGACGACTGGTAGCGTGAGAATGTTGGAAAATGGTAAGTCCCAACCCGCTCTGGTGGGCTCCCGCCTCGTCAGTATTGGTGATGGAATTGATACTGGGAGCAATTCCACTGCTCTACTAGGTGTGGATACTAATGTAGGCTTTGTCACTGTGGCAGAAAACACCTCCCTCCGGATTCAGAAGCTAGAAATTGCCCCTGATAACGGTCGGGTGACTCATTTAAGTGTGACTAAAGGGCAAGCTCGGTTGAAAGTCCGTCCATTTACTCATCGCGGTTCAGATTTAAAGATTCAAACTCCGGCTGGGTTTAGTGGAGTCCGTGGGACAGAGTTTGGGTTAGCGATTCAACCCAATGGTAAAACTGGATTGGCGGTGCTGGATGGCAAAGTAAATAGTATCGCGCAAGGGAAAGAGATCCCCGTCCCACGTGGCTTCCAAAACTTTACGATTCCGGGGGAATCCCCCTCGACACCCGTTCCATTGAAAGACGATACTGGCTTAAAGTATGAATTTGAAAAAGTAGTTGAGCGAGGAGTTCGTAAAGTTCGCTTGGTAGGACAAACGGATCCCGTTAATAGTGTTATTGTCGATGGTACTCCCCGTGATACCGATCGCTCGGGTCGGTTCACGGCTGATTTGCTGCCAGTCGGTAGTACTCCTGCTCTCAGCTTTCAAGTAACTGTGACTACGCCACTCGGCAAACAACAGGTGTATGACCTGGTCTTTCGGTAAGCATTATTGGCGGCTGCTGCCAGGTGGACTGGTGACTCTGGTGTTTGCTGTTTTGCTACAACTCGGAGCCATCCAGCCTTTGGAGTATGCTGCCTATAATCTGTTGTTTGCCATTCGGGGTGAGACGGCCTGGGACGATCGTTTGGTGATGATCACGATCGATGAGCACAGCATTAAGCAGCTCGGGCGGTTTCCCTGGTCCCGCCAGCGATATGCTGAACTACTTAATACTCTCAACAAAAATAATCCTAGCATCATTGTCCTTGATTTGCTCTTTTCAGAGCAAAGCCGCGATGATCCTGCGCTTGCCCAAGCGATGACTCAATCGGGTCGTGTGGTGCTTGCCCAAGCGCAGGACAGGACTGGCTTTCTTCTCCTGCCGGTGACAGCCCTGCGGGATGCGGCGATCGCTACTGGGCATATTTTGCACCAAGCTAGCCGAGATGGTGTGACCCGGCAAGTGCCGCTGACTATTCACCAAAAACCAGTATTGGGGCTCGCGGCGATCCAAGCCTATAAGTTGGTTCAGGCTCCCGTAGCGCTACCCAAACTCGATCGACCCTTGTGGATTAATTGGCCGGGGCGGGTGGCTCATATTCCTCAATACTCCTTTGTTCGGGTCTTGCAGGGGCAAGTTCCTGCCCATGTCTTTAATCAAAAAATTGTGCTAATTGGTGTGACAGCGGCGGATGTTGATTCGTTGATCACCCCATTTGACTATAGTCCTCCTGCCAGTGGCGTTTATCTTCATGCTGCCATCATTCACAATTTGCTTCAGCGTAATGCGCTGCATGTGCCACAGCCAGTTTGGACATGGTTGATTTTATTCGTGGGTAGCCCCACTCTAAGTTGGTTTCTCAGTCAACGTCGAGAGCTGACTCAGCTGTTAGTCTGGGCAACCTTGTGTTTCGGATGGATGGGCACCAGTATTGTGCTGTTTTACTTCAATTACTGGTTGCCGATCGCGCTCCCCCTAACGATGGTTACCGCAACCGCTGTTGCTGTTTTGCTGAGCGATCGACTGCAAATTAACGCGCTTTTGCAACAGCAGGTCAGATTATTGTGGCAGAAGTATCAGCCGGACTTGGTCAATCATCCGTCTCGGCTAGCGGCTCTGTCCACTGAGCCAACTCATCCCCTGTGGGATTCAGCCTCTAGTATGGCTCAACTAGCGACCTTAGCCGAGCAGTTTGGGCGATCGCAATCTACGCAAGCCGCGATCGCTCGCAGTTTATCGATTGGACTGATTGCTGCCGATTTAGACGGCACGATTTGGTTTTGTAACCCTCATGCCAGCCAGTGGTTATTGGCCCAAACTGGAGAACTGCTGGCGACTTGCTTAGTGCCACACTGGTTAACGGCTGAACAATGGCAGGCTGATCTCACTCAACTGATGCAGCAACAGCCGGTGTCACCGCGGGAGTTTCAGCGGGACGATCGCTGGTTTGAGATGAAGTTAGAGCCATTAACTTATCAGGCGGCGATTACTCATGAGTATACTGAAGCGGATGGTTTAGATGGTCTGCTGTTGCTGCTGGAAGATATCACCCTGCGTAAACAGGTGGAAGCAACCCTGGAACAGCAAGTGCAGGAACACCAGCGCTTGAGCCAACTGAAGGATGATTTTCTCAGTACGGTGTCCCATGAACTGCGGGCACCAATGGCGAATATTAAAATGGCGATCGCCATGTTGAAAATTGCCAAATCTGACTTAGAGCGAGAACGCTACCTAAAAATTTTGCAAAGCGAATGTGCCCGTGAGATGGAGTTGATCAATGATCTGTTGGATCTGCAACGATTAGAGGCAGGCGCACGGATTTATAGCCCGGAAACGATTGATTTGCAAGACTGGCTACCTGTCCTGGTCGAGCCTTTCTATGAGCGGGCAGAAGCACAGCAACAAACTCTACAAGTCCAATTGCCTAAACAGTTACCCAGTTTGGTTTCTGACCAGCCCAGCTTAGAGCGGATTATGGTGGAACTGGTGAATAATGCCTGTAAATATACGCCACCCACAGGAGAAATTAAAGTAATGGCAGATTGGTCGCCAACCTATGTGGAACTGGTAGTGCAGAACTCGGGCACCGAAATTCCCCCGGCTGACCTGCCCCGAATTTTTGAAAAGTTCTACCGCGTTCCGCGCACCGATCGCTGGAAACGGGGTGGCACGGGTTTGGGATTGGCGTTAGTAAAGAAATTAGTGGAATATCTAGGCGGTAAAATCGAAGTCAGAAGTAGTGCTGGGCAAACGACATTTATTGTGCAACTTCCGCTCCGTTATCAAGTTCCTGATACTATAGAACCCTAGTTACGAAGCTAACAGAATCCGATCGACGAATTTAGCAATTAATTGGTTGGCGATCGGGGTATCTTGTAAGCTGTTGAGGATACCATCCAGAACGTCGCGGTTTTCCAGGTAGCGATCGTGGTAGCGGGTGATCCGGGCTGATAGATCTTGCGGATCCAGTTCGGGGTGAAACTGAAAACTGTAAAACGGTTTGCCTGCCATTTTGAAGGCATGGTAAGGGCAGTGATCGGAATAAGCCAGGAGAATGGCTCCTTCCGGCAAAGAATTGGCCCGTTCTTTGTGTCCGGAGACAGCCCAAAAGCCATTGGGGACATCATGAAATAACTGATCTGTAGCCGCCGCCTCGGTTAACCAGAGGGGATAGGTGCCCATCTCCATATTGGCTTTGTCTAAAATCACCTTACCCCCCAAGGCTTCTACAGCGGCTTGAAACCCAAAGCAGGACGCAAAAACTGGAATACTTTGCTGTAAACAGTAGGCAAGTAACTGTTTAGCCGATTCCACAAACACATAAATGTCTGGCTGAATCACCGAGGCATCACTGGAACCGCCAACAAATAGGGCATCATACCCACGAATGCATTCCGGGGCAAAGTGGGGAGTCTTGAACACATCCAGCACCGTAAATTGTTCAGGTGCTAGAGCGCTGTAGCGGACAAACTCATCTAACTCTTCTAAGCGGGTGACTTCATCATCCCGAATTTGCATCAACAGAATCCGTAGTTGGGAACGGTGGGTTGCCATAAAGAAACGATCGCTTGGAGTGATTTGCAGAACCATCTTCGATGATAGCGATCGTACTGCCCCCAAATGCAGTTTGATTGTCAATCCTCCCCCACCCACCTGAAAACGCACTAGAAGCGCCCAAGTTTCGCGAAATCAAGGGTGAGGGGAGCAAAATCAGGGGCTACGACCCAGAAATCTGATAAACCATAGCCTTGAGCAAAAAATCAAGACATCGGTCTACCAATTTCTTAGCAGTCACGAACAGTGAAGCTAGTTTTCCTATTCTTCAATCTTCACCGATAGAATTTTGTCGCCTTGACGCACGGCATTCACGACATCCATATCTTCAGTCTTGCCAAATACCGTATGGACGCCATCCAAATGCGGTTGCGGCGAATGGCAAATGAAAAACTGACTGCCGCCGGTATTGGGACCTGCGTGGGCCATCGACAAAGTTCCTGCCTGATGCTTATTGGGATTAATTTCGCACTTGATCGTATAACCCGGACCACCCGTGCCTGGACGACCCGATGCACCTTCCCGAGTATTTGGGCAACCCCCTTGAATCATAAAATCGGGAATCACCCGGTGAAATGCCAAGCCATCGTAGTAGCCTTTCTTCGACAGATCAACAAAATTCTTGACGGTATTCGGCGCATCCTGATCAAACAGATCTAGATGAATCGTACCCTTGCTCGTTTCCATAATGGCGCGAGTCATAGTCTCTCCTTATGCAGTTCTCAGATCTTCCAGATTCTACAATCCTGCGATCGCCCTGGTGAGTTTCCCCTAAAAATCTCTAGGCTTTCGCACCCCTGTTACTGCCAGGGATCGGATGCCACTGGATCAGGTTCATTCTCCTGACCATTACCGCGAGGGGGATTGAGCTTATCCATTTCCCAAGTAGTATAGGTGCCGATCGGACTCCAGATTAAATAAGGCAACAACAATGCCGCCGCCCAGCCAGAAATCGGCAGTACCAGCAATGCCAAAATCAATCCTAATACCGAACCAACTCCACCGACGATCGTAGCGGCCTTGAGGTTATGGGTCCATAACGTGACTGGAGAGTACGCCACAATCACCAGTTCCACTAATAAATAAAACGCCATTAACCACCAAGTCTTTTGGCTACCCGGATCACTTTCCCAAACAATCACCGCCGACCAAGCGCCACAGATAAATACTGTGATCCAGATGATGGGAATGAGGAATTCAAACGTTAGCCAACGAGGACGTTGCAACCGCCGAAACCACTTGACATCCTTAGGACGTAAAACGTTGCTCAACAGAGCCACTAACAACGTTACTCCACCAATTACCATCCAAGATTTCATGCGCGGCTGCCTCCTTCGTTAGCGTTATTGTCCTGCTCTTTCCACTGCACCGTCATCAATCCCAGGAGCGATCGTCAACCCCCTAATCGACAGAGATAAAGTTTTGTAACAGTTTAGACAAGGGTGGCGCGATCGCCTGAAAACCTTATAGCCCCAATTCAAGGTAAAGGTATAAGGTTATGCAACTCGGTCAAATTTTATTGCGCAAGCAGTTAGTCTCTTACCAACAACTGGAACACGTGTTACAGGAGCAAGCTACTAAGCAAAAACGTTTAGGCGAGTTACTGCTGGAACACTCCATCATTTCACCTGAGGATCTAACCTTAACGCTATTAGAACAGCAGTGGCGGCGGCAAGGATATTGGGTGATTGATTAATGGGAAACGATCGCCGGTCTCCTGTATCCAAATTGATCGACTTGGGCACTCACTTAGGACAGACTGCGGTGGTTCTATTAGTAGAGTTACAACCTGAGACAAGCGATCGCATCCATGTGCATTTACGGGCTTATCCAGCGAATGGCAATTTGCATTTACCGACAGGAGTGCAATTAGTTCTAGCAGATGCGGCTGGACAAGCAGTTTCTACTGTAACTGCTAGGGAGGCAGATAACTACATCCAGCTTCGGCTAATTGGTCAACCAGGGGAAGCCTTTGGGGTGACTCTGGCATTGAATCAAATCAGTGTCACAGAACAGTTTTTGATTTAAGTCCAACTCAGATAGCCCCTTCAGGAACCTGTTGGCTTCATCCTGTAGACTTATTTATCCCGTAAAACTACCGAAATTTCCTATCTAGACTAATTAAGTTTGCCATCGCTCCCGTCCTGATCGAGCCGCGATCGTGGGCAGCTTTCTCCTGCCTGCCAGTTTCGCTCCGGACAGATAAGTTTAACTTCCGCTCTACTGAATCAGAAGATCCCAACGGTTTGCTAGTAACGCGGTTTCGTAAGTTCGAGTGTGTTCCTTGCCCCCCAGGAGAGTCGTTTGGCTCTACCTGCTATACAGGAGATGATGCATGGCTAAGTTGGTTGTCCTCAAGTTTGTCAATGGCAACTTTGAGCAGGGTTTTTCCGTGGTGTTGCAGATTAGTGAAGAAGGCGATCGACCATTCTTCCAAACCATTGGACACTTGCCCGCTGCCCCCCAACTACCCCAACTCTACAAAAACTGGCAAACCATTTATCACGGGTTTGACGATCGCACCCGCAAGCACACGACCGCTTCTCCTCACCGCTTAGAAATTCCCGCTGGACAAGTGACCAATGTCTCAATGCGGGATGAGTGTGATAACGTTGCCCACACCCTAGCAGAACAATTGAATCAGTGGCTGCGATCGGAAACCTTCCGTCCGATCCGAGAAGGAATTTTGGAGAACTTGAAGCGGAACGATCGAGTCCGCCTGATTCTGCAAACCGAAGATCCGTTATTAAAACGCCTGCCCTGGCATATTTGGGATATTTGCGATCGCTATCCGAGAACCGAAATGGCGCTCAGTGCTGCCACCTATGGGTCTGTCCGCCGCCAACCCCATCATCCTACTGTCAGTGGGGCAAAAGTTCGGATTCTCGCCATCCTGGGCAGCGATCACGGCATTGATGTGCAGGCTGACCAACGCCTATTACGTCGTTTACCCAATGCTGAAATTACTTTTTTAGTCAAACCCAAGCGGAAGGAACTTAATGACCAGCTTTGGGCGCAGGGTTGGGATATTCTGTTCTTTGCGGGACATAGCGCCAGTCAGCCCAATGATGAAGCGGGCAAAATCTATATTAATGACACGGAAAGTTTAACTACCGTCAAACTGCGCTATGCCTTAAAAAAGGCGGTAGAAAGTGGGTTAAAACTGGCAATTTTCAATTCCTGCGATGGTTTGGGCTTGGCGCGAGATTTGGCAGATTTGCAAATTCCCCAGGTGATTGTGATGCGGGAACCTGTACCGGATCTTGTAGCGCAGGAATTCCTCAAATCTTTTTTGGAAGCCTTTGCGCGGGGCGAATCCTTCTACCTGGCCGTCCGGGAAGCCCGCGAAAAACTGCAAGGGTTGGAAGACCAATTCCCCTGTGCCACCTGGCTACCAATCATTTGCCAGAATCCTGCCGAAATTCCCCCCACCTGGGCAAACTGGTGTGGTCAATCCGCCTCAGAGCAACCTAAAGCGACTTCGGGCAAAGAGCGCTCCGGTCATCGGGTGGCTCCTCACCTGGATGCCGATTCTAGCCAGGGTATCGTCATTCGGATTACCGCCGATCGTCCGGCTGCCACCCAAACCTTACCCCGCCCCGTCGCGACTGCCAAACGTCGCCCAAAATCGAAATCACAGAAATTCCTGGAGCGATCGAGCGATATCACCCAGCAACTCTACCAATTTGGCAATCGCTGGCTTCAACTCGGGTTACTAATTCTCCAAGCTACGGTGATTGGCGGAGTCAGTAGTTGTGTTGGAGCCGCTATCGGCTTTTGGTTAGCCTACCGATCGCCCATGACAAGCTGGTGGCAAATTTGGCTTCCTAAACTATCCGGACTCCTGCCATTTGGTCTACAGTTACGTCCGGCGATCGTCTTGTTTGCCGTCACCGGATTCTGTACCGCTTGCGGCTTAATGCACACCCGCCATCTGGAACGTCAACCCTGGTTCTGGACTTCCACCTTACTCGCCGCATTCGGCTACGCCCTAGCCTGGGCAAGCTGGCAGTTTGGCATGATCCAAACCACCTGGGCAGGCATGATTGTGCTGGGGGCGATCGCCGCCTTATTTTTGATTGCGGGTCTAGGGTTAGTAGAGCATCCCCTATTGCATGTGATCATTGCCGTGGTCGGCACAGGTTTAGTCAGTTGGGTCGGATTACTCAGTGCAAAACCAGTGATTTTGCTGCTCTCAGTTCAAGGCAACACAGTATTATCCGCCGATGCCTTTAGCACTGCGCTTTATTTCTTCAGTCGCTTAGGAACCGTGATTAGCCTCTGGTTCGCCATCAGCTATTTCGTGATTGCTCCCAGAATGCTGCGATCGCGGTGGCAATAGACCCGTTCAATTAGCCATTCAAGCTCTAACCAAAAATATCGGCAAAAAAGGCGATCGCCTCTTTCAGCGCCCCGATAAACACATCAATTTCTTCACGGGTGTTGTAGAAATACAAACTTGCCCGTGCGGTGGATTGGGCTTTCAGGTAACGGTGTAATGGCTGGGTGCAGTGGTGTCCGGCTCGAATGGCGACACCCGCCTGATCCAAAATGGTCGAAAGATCGTGGGGATGGACTTCGCCAGCGGTGAAGGAGGCTAACGCGGCTCGACCACTACCATCCTCCTGCGGTTGCGGTCCATATAGACGCAGTTGGGGAATTTGATGCAGTTGTTGGAACAGGTAAGCAGTCAGTTCTTCCTCATAGGCATGAATTTTGTCCATGCCAATCTGGCTCAGGTAATCGACCGCCGCTCCTAGACCGATCGCTTCGGCAATGGCTGGCGTTCCGGCTTCAAATTTATGCGGTAGATCGGCGTAGGTGGCGTGATCGAGAAACACATCAGCAATCATCTCTCCACCACCCAGGAAGGGTGGCATCGATCGCAACAAGGCTAACTTGCCATATAGGAAGCCAATTCCGGTCGGACCACACATTTTGTGACCGGAAGCCACTAGCCAATCACAGTCAATGTCTTGCACATCGATCGGCATGTGGGGGGTACTTTGGCAGGCATCGATCAGGACTTTAGCCCCGTAGTGATGCGCGGCGGCTGTAATCTCCTTCACCGGGTTAATGCAACCCAGCGTGTTCGAGACATGCACCACCGAGACTAATTTGGTTTTGTCAGACAGCAGCGATCGATATTGCTCAAAATCGAATTCTTCCGTTTCGGTCAGCTCGACAAACTTGAGGACAGCTCCCGTCCGTTGGGCGACCATTTGCCAGGGAATCAGATTACTGTGGTGTTCCATCACCGTCAGGATAATCTCATCACCCCGTTGCAAGTGATTCATGCCCCAGGAATAGGCGACTAGATTAATGGCTTCACTGGCGTTGCGAGTATAGACAATCTCCTGCCGAGACGCTGCATTCACAAACGCCGCAATCTTATCCCGCGCCGCTTCGTAGGCATCCGTCGCCCGCGCACTCAGGGTATGCACCCCGCGATGGACATTGGAGTTATCCTGCTCGTAATAATCCCGTAGGGCATTCAGTACCGCGATTGGTTTTTGCGAGGTGGCCGCATTGTCCAGGTAGACCAGTGGCTTGCCATGCACTTGCTGCTGCAAGATTGGAAAGTCGGCACGGACGGTGAGGGCGAGGGGTTTTTCCTGAATCAACATGGTGACAACCGTAGAAGGGTGGGAATTCGGAGATCAAGCTTGTTGGAGACGAACCAGAGACACCAAGCGATCGCGTAAGGAGGTGACGGGAATCTGGCTAATCACGTCATAGGCAAAGGCATAGATCAGCAGTTTGCGGGCACTATCCGCATTAATGCCTCGACTTTGCAGATAGAACACTTCATCGTTATCTAGCTGGCTGACCGTAGCACCGTGGGCACATTTGACGTTATCAGCGGTGATCTCTAATTGGGGCTTCGTATCGACTCTGGCTTTAGGAGACAGTAAGAGATTCCGGCTCAGTTGCGCCGCATTGGTTAACTGGGCGGCTTTGGGTACAAAGATTTTGCCGTTAAACACCGCATGAGCGCGGTCATTAGCAATACATTTGTGAACTTGATTACTGGTGCCGTGGGGTTTCGTGTAGGCGATCGTGCTGTGGGTATCTCCGACCTGGTCGCCTGTGATCATGGTCAGACCATGTAACTGAGTCTCGGTCTGTTCACCCGTCTGGTAAACCTCTAGATGATGCCGAGATAACTGACCACCTAAACTAACCGAAATGTTGCTATACCGAGAATCTCGCGCTTGAGAAACCGCCGTTTTACCAATATGAAACGCGGCTTCACTCTCCCGCTGAATTCTAGTATGGCTAACCTGAGCGTTCTCCTCAATCCAGATTTCCGTCACTGGATTAGTGAAATACACCCCTTGATCGATCGCCACATAATCTTCAATCAGGGTTAGCTGGCTTCCTGCTTCCGCCACTACCAGACAACGGGGATGTGAGATCGTTGCCTCTTGTCCAGTTGTGACGAATAACAGGTGAATTGGCACTTCTACCTGCTGATGACGCGGTACAAGGATGACAGCTGCATCCGTCATGCTGGCAGTATTTAGCACAGTAAAGACTTCTTCAGCACCGGGTTGTTTCGCCAGATAGTTCGCCAGTTTGGACTGGAGTGAGCCAGTCGCTGCTAAATTCCCGATCGTCACGCCTGCTGGAATATCAGCCGTAGACGAGAGTTCTGGAGCATACTGACCATTGACAAAGACTAACCGACTATTCGCCGCTTCTGGCAAAAACCAGGCTTCCAGGTTCGTGGGAGCGATCGCCGATGCCGCTTGAAAATTCACTTGTAACAGGGGCGATAAGTCCGTGAATCGCCATTCTTCCTCTCTAGTCGAGGGAATTGCTAATTCCTGCACTCTCGCTGCCGCCTGATCACGGGTAGATTGCAGACCAGCATTCGCTTCACTTAAGGGCGATCGCAGATTGAGTAATTGAGTCAAATAAGCGGCGCGATCGACCTTGGTGGTAATACCCAAATTCCCTACTTCGGGGACGGTAGACACTTGAATCGTCATCTTGCCCCTACCTCAACTGCCTCATCTTCGCGCACCCAGTCGTAGCCGCGTTCTTCCAATTCCAGTGCCAATTCCTTGCCACCCGTGGTGAGAATGCGTCCCGCTTCCATCACATGCACGTAGTCGGGAGTGATGTAATTGAGTAGACGCTGATAGTGCGTAATCATCAAGATGGCGTTATCCGGTGTCGTGAGTTGATTCACGCCATTAGCGACAATTTTCAGCGCATCAATATCTAACCCAGAATCGATTTCGTCTAAGATGCCGAGCTTAGGTTCCAGCAACGCCATTTGCAGAATCTCGTTGCGTTTTTTCTCACCACCGGAAAAGCCTTCATTTACACTGCGACTGAGGAATGCTTCATCCATTTTCAGCAACCCTAACTTAGTCTGCACTAACTCATCAAAGTCAAAGGCATCCAGTTCTTCCAACCCTTGATGCTGGCGACGGGCATTGTAGGCGACTCGGAGGAAATCTAAGTTGCTGACACCGGGAATTTCCAACGGATATTGGAAGGCGAGGAAAACCCCTGATTTGGCGCGATCGTCCGGTTCCAAATCCAGTAAATTTTGTCCGAGAAACTCGACCGTTCCACCCGTGACCGTGTAATCGGGATGTCCAGCCAGAATTTTAGAAAACGTGCTTTTGCCCGAACCGTTGGGTCCCATGATGGCATGGATTTCCCCGGCTTTAATCTCCAGGGTTAACCCCTTCAAAATCGGTGTGCCATCCACTTCGGCGGTCAAATCCCGTACCGCCAAAATTACCTCGCTGTTCTCCCTAATCATTGCCCTTCAAATACTCCTAACTGCATTGACGCGAATCTTGGTTGTTGGGTGTCATCCCTATTTCGCGATCGATGACACCCAAAGGTTGAAGCGGTTCGATGCTTAACCGACACTGCCTTCGAGCTTCAGGCTCAATAAGCGATCGGCTTCGACCGCAAATTCCATCGGCAGTTGGTTAAACACATCCTTACAGAAGCCGCTAATCATCATGGACACGGCATCTTCAGCCGAAATCCCCCGTTGCTGGAAGTAGAACAACTGGTCTTCGCCAATCTTAGACGTAGAGGCTTCGTGTTCTACCTTGCCGCTATTGTTCTGCACCTGGATGTAGGGGAAGGTATTGGCTTGGGCGTTGTCGCCAATCAGCATCGAGTCGCATTGGGAATAGTTACGTGCCCCCGTGGCTTTCGGACCAATCTTGACCAAGCCGCGATAGCTGTTTTTCGATTGTCCCGCCGAAATTCCTTTGGAAATAATCGTGCTGCGGGTGTTTTTGCCGATGTGGATCATCTTCGTGCCCGTATCGGCTTGTTGATGGTGATTAGTCAGTGCCACCGAATAGAATTCGCCGACTGAGTTATCGCCCACTAACACACAACTGGGATACTTCCAGGTAATCGCTGAACCCGTTTCCACCTGCGTCCAAGAAATCTTAGAATTCACGCCCTGGCACAGACCGCGTTTGGTGACAAAGTTGTAAATCCCGCCTTTGCCATTTGCATCTCCGGCATACCAGTTCTGGACGGTGGAGTATTTGATTTCGGCATTATCCAGTGCCACCAGTTCCACCACTGCCGCATGGAGCTGGTTGCTGTCATACATCGGAGCCGTACAGCCTTCCAGATAGCTGACCGAGCTACCTTCGTCTGCCACAATCAGGGTGCGCTCGAACTGTCCCGAATCACCATTATTAATCCGGAAGTAGGTAGACAGTTCCATCGGGCATTTCGTGCCTTTGGGAATGTAGACAAACGAACCATCACTAAACACAGCTGAGTTGAGCGCCGCGAAGTAGTTATCCGCGATCGGGACGACACTGCCCAAATACTTCTGCACCAACTCGGGGTATTCTCGCAATGCCTCTGAGATTGAGCAGAAGATCACGCCTTGTTCGGCTAGCTTTTCTTTAAAGGTGGTGGCAACGGAAACGCTGTCAAAGATGGCATCGACGGCAACATTGGTGAGGCGTTTCTGTTCAGATAGGGGAATTCCCAGCTTTTCAAACGTATCTAGCAACTCCGGATCGACTTCATCCAAACTCTGCTTTTTCTCTTTCACCTTGGGGGCAGAGTAGTAGATGATATCCTGATAATCGATCGGGGGATAGGTCGCATGTTGCCAGGTTGGTTCCGTCATCTTCAGCCATTGGCGATAGGCTCGCAGGCGAAACTCCAGCATAAATTCCGGCTCTTCTTTCTTCGCCGAAATCAGCCGAATCATGTCTTCATTTAGCCCCCGAGGAATCGTATCGGATTCAATATTGGTAATAAATCCGTATTTATAGGGCTGATTGACGAGGTTCTGAACAGTTGCGCTCATCGGTAGTGTTCTCTCAAGATCGAATGGGGATTTTGGATGGCGAGTTATGGACGTTCACGCCCCAAACCCGCCGATCGCAAACCTAGTACTGATTTGTGACTGCCCGGATTTGCTCAATATCAATGTCTTGACTGTCACCCGCAAAGTCGTTATCGGGGGTGAGGAAGAGCATACAGTGGCATTCTTTGCGCTCTCGCATGGGCACACAGGGACAATTCCAGTAGGCGGCTGCCGCCTCCGCTTGCTTGTCTTCGTAGTGCCGACAGGGACACAAGGGCGCACCTAATTCATCTTTGTGCTTCGCTAGTCCCTCGATGACCACAGCCGTAACACCTGGATCAACGCAGAAAAACGTACCTGTGCGCTTGGCATAGGTTTCTGAGAAGTTCCTCATGGCTTCGAGGCTTTTTTCGGACGCTTGTTTGGTCTGAGTCTCTGAATTCATTGCGGCAGGACGACAATATTGAGGACGGGATTCTATATAATTAAAACAACACGATTGTTGTTTAACTTCATTGTAAGGTACTTTAGCAACAATACTGTTGTTTAATTAAAATTTTGATGGCGGATTTTTGTCTGTCAGCTTTAGCTCTGGAAACAGAATGACGACGACCCACCAGCCTTCGACCAAGCAAGACATCCTACATCATCTCTTAAAGCAGGGACGGGCAACTGCGCAAGAGTTGGCTGAAACTCTCCAAATCAGCCCCCAAGCCATTCGCCGCCACCTTAAGGATCTGGAAACCGAAGGGCTGATCGACCATGAAATTCTGCATGTGGGCATGGGTCGCCCCAACTACCTCTATGCCCTCAGTGCTGCCGGTCGATCGCAGTTCCCTGATCGCTATGATGATTTTGCCGTTTCTCTATTAGACACCCTAGCGGAGACCGTTGGGAAGGATCAGGTCGGCTCAATTTTGCGCAAGCAATGGGAACGTAAGGCGATGGAATATCGCGATCGCATTGGGCAGGGTTCCTTCAAGGAGCGCGTGGCTCGTTTAGTGGAACTGCGCCGCACCGAAGGCTACATGACCGAGTGGTATGCCGTGGATGAAGCGAATGAAGCAGCGAGCGCCAGTGATAGCGACGATCGCTTTATTCTGACGGAATATAATTGTGCTATCTCCCACATTGCTGAATCGTTTCCCAGCGTTTGCGGGCATGAATTAGAAATGTTCGCTGTCGCCCTGGATTGCTCGGTTGAACGGACTCATTGGCTGGTCAATGGCGAACATCGTTGCGGCTATTTGATTCAGCCGAAAGCCTCCTAGCTCCAGCGAGGTCGTTAGATGTCCTTGAGCCAGCGCATTGCCGGAATGTTCATTGGGGTTACAGCTACTGCTGTGGGTGGTTTCCTGCTTGCCACGGTGTTAGGAAACTTTATCAGTGCGGTGGAAACCGCCAACCATCAAGTTGAAACAGTTGGCAAGGTTGTCGCCTTACGCAAAGAAAAAGTGTGGCAATCAGGACGTCGATCGACGGTTTGGCAACAAAATAAATACGTCACGAAGCAGTGTCCCGTGTTCCAATTTCAGCCCCCAACCGGAAAATCTGTACAGTCAATGGATTGTTTTCTCACGCCGTTAAAAATTGGGGACTCGGTTTATATTACCTATGATTCCAGAAATCCTGGTTCCGCTAGAGCCTCTGGCATCATGTACTCTACGGAGCATAGCCAGACCGTATTTTTTAGTGGCATTCCGGTTGCGGGCGCTGGTTTTATTATCCTACTGGGTGCGGGAAGAATATTATTTGATGTGATTGGCTTAATCCACGATCGCCGCTTGGCGCAACAGAATCTCTCAGACGAATTCAAGGAATAGTTGATGCAACCACAGACCGAATTTCTCACTCCCGAAGAATGCGCTGAAGTGGATAAAGCTCTACTGACTTCGCACGATAAATTCACCGCTAGAGTCGCCATTTACGCCCTGCGATCGCTGAAACAAATTGCGGCTCAATCGAATTGCGCGATCGCGGATTTAACCCCCGAACAAATTGAAGATTGGATTTACCAAGATCCCAGTTTGCAAGAAGGCATCGATCGACAATTCAAACAATTCTTCTCCCGCTTAGTCATCTCCTCTCGAAAACCATTAGAACAAACCGCCACAGAAACAAAAACTCGCATTGAGGATTTAACCATTCCCCAAGTCGTCACCTGGTTTGAACACCAAGCCAAACTTAAACTTGAGCGTAACTGAGAGAGACTTAAGGGTAATTTCTGGAATTCATATAGTGAAGCATCTGATTATGCCAATCAAGCTCGCTATAGCTTTTTCCATGAGTTTCCAAAATCACTTTTTCTGCCTCAAAGCTATCCACTGACCAGTCTGAATTGACATCTTCCAACTCTATACATTCTTCAAAAATTCTCCAAAGTTTATACCAATGTCTTTCTTTCAATTGTTTTGAATCGAGCCATAAATTGCAGTTATTATATTCATTCTCCAAGCTGCTAAAAATAGACTCTAGCCAGCTATTAAACTTTTCTTTTCTACCTTTAGCCATAGTGTGCAGTTTTTTAGGAGAAGTTTCTGGTTATATTCTAAGCAAAGCAATTGGGAATTAGCAGTTATCATTTACAGAAGCATTCAACGCGCTTCAACATCCGCCGCTTTTACTCTTGGAACGAATCAAGAAAAACCCCTCATTCTTCTACCATGACCTGAGTTAGACACAGTAGAACAATGAGGGGACGGAGTAACGCTTCAGAGAGATTTGTATCCGGCTAGCAATCCCACCTTGCCGCAACAAGATAGGTAGCGAATTTACGCCTCATCTAGAGCCGCAATTCCAGGGAGTTCCTTGCCTTCCAGTAGTTCTAAGCTGGCACCACCACCAGTCGAAATGTGGCTCATTTGGTCAGCCACACCCACCTTTTCAACCGCCGCTACGGAGTCGCCACCGCCGATGATCGTGGTGGTTCCAGTTTTGGTCAAATCTGCCAGAGTCCGAGCGATCGCTTCTGTACCGACAGCAAACTTATCGAACTCGAATACGCCCATGGGACCGTTCCAGATCACGCTCTTGCAGCTCGATAGGGCTTCTTGGAACACCTTCACAGAGTCGGGACCAATATCCAGACCCATCCAGCCATCCGGAATTGCTTCCACACTAACGGTTTGGGAGTTGGCATCCGCCGCAAACTTGTCTGCGACCACCACATCCGTGGGTAGTAATAGTTCTACTCCTTTCTCCTTCGCCTTCACTTCGAGATTTCTGGCGAGTTCCACGAATTCGTTTTCGACCAAGGAATTACCCACGCTCAAACCACGAGCTTTGTAGAAGGTGAAGATCATGCCACCGCCGATCAGCAGCTTATCGACCTTATCTAATAGGGTTTCGATCACGGTGATTTTGCTGGAGACTTTGGAACCACCGATGATTGCCGCTAACGGACGCTGGGGAGTTTCGATCGCCGCTTGCAGATACTTCAGTTCCTTCTCGATCAGGAAGCCAGCCACCGAGGGCTTCAGGTAGTGAGTGACCCCTTCAGTAGAAGCATGGGCGCGGTGAGCTGTCCCGAACGCATCGTTAACATAGAGATCAGCAATGGAGGCGAGTTGCTTGGCAAATTCGGGATCATTCTTTTCTTCACCAGGATGGAAGCGAACGTTCTCCAGCAGGAGCACATCCCCATTCTGCATCGCGGCAACCTTAGCAGCGACATCATCGCCAATGCAATCATCGGTCTTCACCACAGGCTTACCCAGCAGTTCCGACAGCCGATTGGCAACCGGAGTCAGCCGAAACTTGTCTGCCACCCGTGACGCAAAATCATCACCCTTGGGACGACCGAAGTGGCTGCTCAGAATCACTTTGGCACCTTTGGAGGTCAATTCTTGAATTGTCGGCAGAGCCGCCCGAATCCGCGTATCGTCAGTAATATTAAGCTGTCCATCTAAAGGAACGTTAAAATCTGCCCGGACCAGAACCCGCTTTCCAGATAGGTCACCAGACGATAAGTTTGCTACAGTCTTCTTGGGCACCGAACCAACCTCCTGAATAAGTCTTTTTACCTATCCGTATTTTCCATGATTTTGAGCCATCAGGAAATGAGTAATTGAAATATTTCTTAAAAAATCTCCAATCTGGAGTTATTGATCCGGGGTCAAACCCCGATGCTCTGGTCTAGCGATAATCCCTGATTATGAGAAATCGATCGCTACTCCTAAAATGACTAATCAGAGCGAACCCATCAAGCAAAAGTTTTATTGAGCACTGGGAGATAACCGTCATGTTCAAAACGATCCTGTTCCCGATCGACCAAAGCCGCGAATCTCGGCAAGCTGCCGAAATGGTTGCTAACCTGGTAAAGCTGCACAGTAGCCGTCTGATCATTTTGTCAGTTGTAGAAACCTCAGAAGAAGTGGCAGAGGCTAGCGATGTCATGGCTTCTCCCCAAGCGATCGCGGAATTATTGGAAAGCGCTAAAACCCTGTTTTCTCAGCAAGGCATTGAAGCCGAAGCCGTAGAACGGGAAGGTAAGCCCGCCTTTACCATTTGTGATGTGGCGGATGAAATGGACGCAGAACTCATTGTGATGGGCTGCCGGGGTATGGGACTGACTGAAGAAGGAGCGGCTGAAAGTGTTACCAACCGGGTGATTAATCTCTCTCCGTGCCCCGTATTGATCGTGCCGTAGTCATAAAGTGATGTGATATGCCCCGTGCCGGAAAAAATGTGCGCATCCTGGCATTCCGTCGCCGGAGCAAAGCGATGCAATTCTTTCTGGCAACAGGTGTCTTGCTGGTGCTACCGATCGGGCTGTATTGGCTAGCCCAGCAGTTATTAGTTACGGTTCGGTTGGCTAATGCCGCCACGATCGCGCCTTTAGTTTTCTGGCTCTATCCCATCTGTCTCGCGATCGCGGGATACACCGGATATCGAGGGGTTTACCTATGGAAACGGGCGAACCATGCCGACCAGGGAGCCAGAGCCGAAGAAGAGATTGCCCACCTATTGGAGTCGCTGAAACCTAGAGGATGGCAGATCGAATACGGTGTACAAGATCGACAGGTCGGTGATGTCGATGTGTTTCTGATTTCGCCGCAGGGCAAGGCGTACACGATCGATGTCAAATCCCACCGGGGCTATGTGTTTGCCCAGCAGAATCAGCTTTATCGCAAATTAGGACAGACCACAGTTTCGTTTGAAAAGGATTTTCTCAGTCAGGCTAAGCGACAAGCCGTGGTGATGAAAGAGCGACGAGGACTGAAATTTGTCACGCCAGTGATTGTGTTCTCCGATGCCACCGTGAATATCATGAGCAACCCGATCGCGGGAGTCCATGTTCTACATCGCCACAACTTATTGGACTGTTTACGCGCCCTAGAGTAAGGCAAAGACTCTGAACCAGAGTGATACCATATCCCTAATTAGGATGTTAGAAATAACTTTAAAATCTCTAGTACCAAAAACAACTTATTGAGAATTTAAACTAGGATTGTATTAATGTTTTGAGTGCGAAAACGCAAGGAGACAAAGTGATGACAATAGACACAGAAATCCTACAGACCATCACTCAAATGCCTGACCCCCTAAAACAGGAAGTCTTACATTATGCCAAGTATTTGATTAAAAACTATTCAGAATCTAAATCTGGAGAGAAGCAACTCGCCCAAAAACGCCGAGCGGGTATCTTGAAAGGTACTTTTGTGTTGCCACTCCCCGATGATTTTGACGAACCTCTCGAAGACTTTAAAGAGTATATGGAATGAGCCAATTTCTTCTAGATACTCATACCTTTATCTGGCTCACTGAAGATTCTCCCAACCTTCCAGATGATTTGAGAGAAATGATTAACGTTGCGGATTTAGTCTATGTTAGTATTGCTAGCCTCTGGGAAATTTCAATTAAATTAAAGCTCGGCAAGTTATCACTTAAACAAAGTTATGAATCAATTGGGACAACGATTGCTAGTTCTGACATTCTTTTGCTACCAATTGCCTTTGAAGATACAGTCCAACTACTAAACTTACCGCTACATCACAGCGATCCTTTTGATCGAATTCTGATTGCACAAGCTATCAATCACTCTCTGATCATGATTAGCACTGATAAAAAGTTTGATGCTTATCCAGTTCAGCGAGTGTGGGCATGAGTACAGCAAAAAGCTGCTTTACAGTAGTCAAATTTGTCACCCGCTGAATATAAACATTGGCATCACTAAAAGCGGTAGTTGCGATCGCGCACCCATAAACTAATCGGTACCGCATGACCACTACTATCTACCTTGGCTTCTACCACAAATGACTGGGGCTGACGTTGTACCTGGCTAATCTCTGTATTGATGCGCTGACGCTGATCCTCTGGCATGTAATAGGTTTCTAACCCATAGGTCACTTGCCACCCACTATAGTTACCTCGGATTGCTACTTGATTCGTGGCTAACTGAGTGGGACGATCGCCACTAATCCGCATCGGCTTCCAGGGTTTTGGCAGCTGAGAATTGCTTTGGACAGGAGCCTCTAGCACCACGTAAAAATCTCCACTGCCATGTTGATCCAACCATTTACCGCCAGGCAGTTTTTTCAAGGCATTCAGATCAGAGATGTCGTACCGCAGGGTTTGCGAATAGCCCCGCAGCAAATCATAGGGATCAACTGGAGCTGTTTGCAGCGTAATCGGTTTACCCGCGATCGATGTATAGGCATCCTGCGCCGGAACCATGATAATCAGTGCCGCTTGAAATACTAAAGGCAACCAGAATCGCCACACAGGAATTTGTCGAGGGAATTCGACGCCTGGAGTAGGTTGAGGGATGGGTAGCTCAACGGGTGGATCAATCGGTTGGTTCGGCGGTTGTGAGGTCATAATTTACTCCTGTGACGATGTAGGTAAAGACAACGGACGATCGGACTTGATATGGCGCTCAAACCAAATCCCAGATGCCATGACACCCACACCACATAAGGCAAAGACGATCGCCTTAATTAACAAGCCGGTGTCGTATTCCAGCATCCGGCTCAGAATGCCGAGTACCAGCAGTACCATGCCACCCCAGAACGTATGACGGCTCGCCAGCGCCAGCCCATCCCGAATTAGCCCCAGTGCCAGGACAAATAAAATCAGGTTAAAGGCGAGTACCCCCAGCCCCGGCAGAAAAGAATGGCAGAAAAATACGATCGTCATCAGGACTAATGTCAGGGCGATCGTGCCACTGTTAATCGCCTTTTCCTGCACTCGCAGCAGGTCACGCCGCAATTGATAACTCAGGTGTAACCAGCCTAATCCGGCGACGATCGCGAGTAAAACAGCATCAATCAACGGTTGCCAGTGCCAATTTGCCAGAGCGCCATCCCGGTAGCCTGAGTAATCTGTCCATAACCAGCGGAAGGACAGAAAATAGCCGACAATTCCCAACACCCAAATCGATAGACTGCGGGCGATCGGCTGGAACGGGTCAGTCGTTACAGTCCGGGAGGCTAGTGCAGGTGTGGCGGTGAGAGAAGTGGATAAGCGCTGCCAGATGCGATCGCTATATGCCCATAGCAGCGCAATTGGCAGACCAAAGGCGATTGCAGGTAGCCAGCCACTGGTCACGATGCCACTGGATAACGGCTTGAGATTAAAGATTAATGAGGTGGCGATCGTAATTGCGCTTAAGCCAAAGATCACCCGCGATCGACACCAATAGGCAAGCGGTACGAATACCAGGCTAACGACAAGCGGCAGGTGTTGGACAATTAAGGATGTCCAAGAGAACTGTTGCCAAAGTTGCCAGTTAAACCAACCACCGGAATAGCCGAGATTCACTAAAATCAGTGCCAGTACACCGAGCGAGGTCAGCCGCAGACTATACGCCATCGCGGCAACTCCCAAACCCCAGACCAGCAATAGCTCATAGAGTTCACCCGTTTGGTGAAACATTTGGGACATTAAGCCCATGTTTGCCCCCAGGAGCATCGCCCCTAGTAGCAATAACGCCTGCCCCAACCGTTGCTGACCTTTCTGGGAGGTCGGTTGCCGCCACAGGTAAAACCCGGCAACATTCACCCCAACAAAACAACTCAGCAAGACAATCACCTTGAACGATCGCGACCACTCCTGCCAGTTCGCCGCCACAAAGGTGATCGCCCCTAAGCCTAATAAAATTGCTCCTAAGCCCATGAGAATCGCCACAAAGCGATTACTCGCCTCTCGCTCCAAATGTTGGAACTGGTAACGATCGGCTAACTTTTCATAGAGAGCAGCATCAATTAGTCCCTCTGCCCACCATTGTTCAGATTCCTGGCGTAACTGCCGTCGAAACTTCTCGGAAACCATTCATCGATCGCCTCTCAACAGGGAATGGATACTCCCAAGATAATCACGAGTTGACTTTTCTTTCTAGAAAATTAGACACTCCGGAATCTGGTTTGCTGATCACCCTTGCTAGTCGTTTCAGACAGCGATATTTCTGCCTAGCCAGGCTCCTTGTTCCCAATCACCTGACAATCTGGCACATTTCTGCTTAAGGTTCTGCAACGATCAGCGCAACAGTCTACACTCATCAAAGGCAGGCGATTACCTCTCTCGATCGAACCAGTAAATTTAATTGCTATGAGTACCCCACCCATCCAGTGGTATCCCGGACATATTGCTAAAGCTGAAAAAGCCTTACGCGAGCAACTTAAGCTTGTTGATGTCGTACTAGAAGTTCGAGATGCCAGAATTCCGTTAGCGACCGAGCATCCCCAACTGAAGCAGTGGATTGGCAGCAAAGAGCGGGTACTGGTACTAAATCGGGTCGATATGATTTCAGCCCAGGCAAAGCAAACCTGGACAGAGTGGTTTCAGGCTCAGGCAGACATCCCCCATTTCACCGATGCCCAACATGGCAAGGGCATTGCTGCCATTATCCAATCGGCTCAAGTCGTGGGTGAACGAGTCAATCAGCGTCGCCACGATCGGGGCATGTTACCTCGACCCGTTCGCGCCGTAGTGATTGGATTTCCCAATGTGGGCAAGTCAGCGTTAATTAATCGCCTCCTGAACCGACGAGTGGTAGACAGTGCTCGTCGAGCTGGAGTTACTCGCCAACTGCGCTGGGTGAGAATCTCCGATCAGATTGAATTGTTAGATGCTCCAGGCGTACTCCCATCTCGCCTCAATGATCAAGACGCTGCCCTAAAGTTAGCCATCTGTGATGATATTGGAGAAGCCGCTTACGACAATCAACGGGTCGCCGCTGCTTTTATCGATCGCCTGAAGGAATTGCATACAGAAACCACATTACAAACACGGTATCAGTTAACCGTTGCAGAGCTGACAGGCGAAGATTACCTGCATACCCTGGCAGCCCAGCGATATCAAGGAGATGTCGAACGTACCGCTTGCCAAATTCTCAATGATTTTCGGAAAGGACAACTAGGCGCGATCGCCCTAGAATACCCGCCGCAATAATTCCCTTTGCTAACAAGTCACCCTTTTGAGAGATAGCTGAATCAAGCATCAGACTGATTAACCCTGGTGAACAGATTTATAGCCTGATAAGGAAATCTTTCAATTAAGGGAGAAACTAGATATGCCACTTTACAAAATCAAAGACTTTGATCCCGATTATCGTAGCGGTGCTGACCACAAAAACGATATTTTGTCCTATGACCTGTATGCGGGCAACGAAAAGGTCGGCTCGATCGATGACCTGCTCGTAGATGATCAAGGCAAATTCCGCTATTTAGTCATCAACACGGGTGTATGGATTTTTGGGAAGAAAGTCCTGCTGCCAATCGGCTTAGCTCACATTAATGACAGCGATCGTCGTGTTTACACCGATGGTTTAACCCGTACTCAAGTAGAGGATTTGCCTGAGTACCGGGAAGAGATGACCGTTGACTACGACCAGGAAGAACGGGTGCGTGGCGTCTATCGTCCTCTTGCCAATTCTCGGATGAACCGCTCGACAGCAGTGGATCAATCTGCCGCTCTCGACAGTTCTACAGCACTGGGTGCAACTCCAGTGGATAGTTCTGCTACTGCCTCCGATCGCTCCATGACGGCGTATGATCGGGATTCCTATCGTTACGACTACGACCCCAATCTATACAACCTTAACGATCGTGACCATCAAACCCTCCGGTTGTATGAAGAACGATTGATTGCCAACAAAACTCGGCAGAAAACCGGTGAAGTTGCGGTTGGTAAGCGGGTTGAGACTGAAACTGCCCATGTCTCTGTGCCGATCGAACGTGAACGTGTCGTGATTGAACGGACAACCCCTGCGGATACGGTGGTCGCTCCAGATGCCCACGCCTTTAATGAAGGGGAAGTCGCTCGGGTAGAAGTATACGAAGAAACTCCCGATATTCGGAAAGAAGCCTTTGTCCGGGAAGAAGTCCGAGTCCGGAAAGAAGTCGATCGCGAAACGGTAGATGCTGAAGAAACCCTGCGCCGGGAACGTCTGGATGTCAATAAGGATGGCAATCCAGTGCTAGAAGAACCCGATCGCCGCCGGAACGATCGCATCTAAACGTCAAACAGATTCAGCCGCATCTTCACTGATGCCTTAGGGTAAGGTTTACCAGGTTACAACCTGCAATAAACCTTACCCTGCTTCATAGATAGGATGATTGAGGATTACTGTATAGTCGCTTTTACAGCGATCTTAACGCCCCGATTCATCCCGCCCTTACCTATTAACAGTTCGCGGTAAAATTTTATTTGCCTCAGTTTGGGTATGATCATGTGGTGGCGATCGGTGTTCATTGGACTATGCGTTTTACCAGCGATCGGTTGCCGTTCGCCCACACAGAGTCCGGCCCAACCTCAATCTGGAGGTCAAACCATGCATCTGGAAAGTGCCGCCTTCACCCCTAACAGCAAGATTCCAGCAGAATTTACTTGTGACGGCAGTAATGTGTCTCCGCCCCTCGCTTGGAGTCCGCCCCCGGCTAACACCCAAAGCTTGACCCTGATTGTAGATGACCCTGATGCCCCAGTCGGCACATTTGTTCACTGGGTATTATTCAATCTGCCGGGGCAGACCACCTCATTACCCCAACACATTACAGCTCAGTCAGCTTTGCCGGATCAGAGCCTTCAGGGGCAGAATGATTTTGGTAAGTTGGGCTATGGTGGGCCCTGTCCGCCTAATGGAACGCATCGCTATTTCTTTAAACTCTATGCCTTAGATACTCAGTTGAAGTTGCCGTCCGGGGCAACAAAAGCTCAAGTCGAGGCAGCTATGCAGGGTCACATTCTGGCAGCAGCGGAGTTAATCGGACTTTATCACCGATCGCATTGAGATTTGTTACAAAATGTGCGAAAGTTACCAGGTGTGCGAAAGTTAACCTTGATTTTTTCATAGGGCAGTTAGGCAAGCTGATGGCAAGTAAACCGATTTCGTTGCTGGCAAGCATTTTCTTGGGGGTGGGGCTGGCAATCAGCACTCCACAGATCACCTACGCTCAACGGTCTGGAAACAATCCTCAGTTGACCGAATTGCTGAAGCAAGGCAAGCAGTTGGTCGATAGTGGTAATTTTGCTGCCGCGCTATCGGTTTACCAGCAAGCGGCAGCTTTAGATAACACGAACGCCCGGATTTATTCGGGCATTGGCTACTTGCAAGCCAACCAGGGAGATTTTGAATCAGCCGTGCGTTCTTATCAGCAGGCGATCGCGCTGGATGGCAAAAATCCTGAGTTCTACTATGCTCTAGGCTATAGTCTGGCAAACTTGGGCAGAAATGATCAAGCCGTCATGGCCTACCGGGAAGCAACCCGGTTAAGCCCTCAACACGTTAACGCCTATTTGGGGATGGGTGTTGTCTTTAGCCGTCAAGGACTTTACGATGATGCGATCGCAGCTTACCGGAAAGTGCTGGCATTTTCTCCCCGCAATGCTCAAGCTTATGAGTTAGCCGGTACGGCCTACATTCAGAAAAATCGTCCTCAAGAAGCACTCGACTTTTTGACTAAAGCCGCGCAATTTTCTCCCCGAGATGGCAGTATTCAGGTACAACGCGGCGCTGCTCTCCTGCAAATGAACCGGGTTGAAGAGGCGCTAGAAGCCCTAAAATTAGCCACTCGCCTGTCTCCGCGTGATGCTACAGTCCAACTTCAAATTGGGAAGATTCTGCGGATTACTGGGCAGTTGGATGAAGCCCTGCAAGCCTATCGGATGGCAACCGCGCTCAAATCCAATTTGCTAGAGGCACAGATCGCACTAGGTGACATTTACATGGAGAAGCAAAACTATCTCTATGCGATCGTGGCTTACCGTAAATATGTAGCCTTAGCACCTGAGGATCCCGACGCCTATTACAAGCTAGGGACAGCCCTCAAAAGTGATGGACGCAAGCAAGAAGCGGCAACGACATTTGAGTTAGCGCGCAACTTGTATCAACAACAAGGCAAATCCAATGGGGTGAAGCAAGTCGAGCAGCAACTCAAAGAGATTAAGAAGTAACTGCCGCCTGACTAGCCTCGCGTTGACGCAGAATAAATTCCGCGATCGCCAAATCGATCGGAGTTGTTACTTTCAGGTTGGTTTCCTCGCCTGCCACGATTTTTACGGGTAGCCCACATTGCTCAAATAAAGCCGCATCATCGGTCACTTCCCAACCGTGCTGTAAGCCTTCGTTATGGCAGTGGAGCAGCCGTTCCACCTCAAATCCTTGAGGGGTTTGGGCTGCCCATAAATTTTGTCGATCGGGAGTACTGGTGATTAACTGTGTCCCTGATTCAACAACTTTAATCGTGTCTTTAACCGGAATCGCCGCGATTAACCCTGGACAGTGTTGGAGGTCTTCAGCACAGCGATCGAATAATTCTGGGGTTGCCAGGCATCGCGCCCCGTCATGGATTAAAACCCGTTCGGCAACGGCAGGAAGCGATTGTAATCCCCGATAAACTGATTCTTGTCGGGTGGCTCCTCCCGGAATTAAATGCACCGATTTGCTCATCCCCAGACTGGTGACAATTTCTTTGAAATCCTGAAAATCATCGGGTTGTCCGACTAAGCCAATCCAGCGAATGGCTCGCGATGCTTTGGCAGCGGCTAACGTCCACGCTAGTAATGGTTTGTCGAGTAGAGGTAACAGCAGCTTGTTGCGGTTGCTGCCCATCCGACGACCTGATCCAGCGGCAGGAATCAGTAGATACACAAGTGCTCCTCACAAAAAATGCCTTCTAAATTATGGTCTGAGGAAGCGCTACAAACACCAATCTCCTCAAAAAATCTGGGATCCGACTTTAGGAAGACGAAAAGCCACCTCGGAAGCCGCAAGATTGCAGTCAGACTTGTTCTGTAGAGCCTATAACCGTGATAAGCAAATTCGCTGATCAAGATATTTATGGATCAGAGGGTCGTATAGAGAACGGTTAAGACAGATGAACTGAGATAAACTAACGATGGATTATCCGAATCACGCTTAAACCTGTAACTGTTAGATATGCGAATAGTAGCCCTCGTTCCCGGTGGAATCGGTGATCAGATTCTGTTCTTCCCGACCCTGGATGATCTGAAGCAGGTATATCCCAACGCGCAAATCGATGTCGTCGTGGAACCCAGAGCCAAGGATGCTTATCGGGTGTCCAAATCAGTCACCAATACCATTCTGTTTGACTTTAAGGATCGCAATAGTCTAGCGGATTGGGGTAATTTACTCGGGGTTTTGCGCGATCGCGAATATGATGTCGTCATCTCCCTGGGACGGCGATGGGCAGTCGGCTTTCTGCTCTGGCTCACAGGCATTCCCACCCGGGTTGGCTATGCTGGCAGCGCCGGACAAGCATTCCTGACCAATCCTGTACCGCTGAAAACCGGACAATACGCGGCAGAAATGTACCATGATTTGCTTCAGGGACTAGGGATCACTACGCCCTGCCCAGAAGTTGCCATTAGTGTCCCCACGAAAGATTTAGATTGGGCAGATGCCGAACGCAAGCGGCTAGGGGTGCAGAACAGTGGCTATGTCATGATTCACGGGGGTTCAAGCCAGTTAGCCAAACTGAAAGGCATCGACAAAATTTATCCGATCGAAAATTGGCTCGGCATCATTCAAGACTTTCAGCAGCGGCAACCCGATTTACCGATCGTGATTGCTCAAGGACCAGACGATACGGAACTAGTTGCCGCCTTGGTTGAAGCCAACTCTAACTTAAAGGTGACCACTCCCGGCGATATTGGTAAATTAGCTGCCATGATTGCCGGAGCCAACCTGATGCTCTGTACGGATAGTGCTCCCATGCATTTAGCCGTTGCCGTCAAGACTTATACCCTGGCGCTCTTTGGTCCCACCGATCCGAAGAAACTCCTGCCAGATAGTAATCGGTTTATTGGCATCAAATCCTTGACCGGCAAGATGGCAGACATTTCTCCTCAAGTTGTGATGGAAAAAGTTTGGGGGGGTTAATTCTCTTTCAAGGTTGCTGATCCATCCAATCTAAGCAAAGCTGCATTTGTTGGCGCATGGTGGCGCGATCGCTGTGATAGCGCCGACCATGACCAGGTAGCACCCATTCAAATGAGTAGTTCGCTAATCGGTGCATGGATTTCACCTGTTCCGCCCAGGAGTACCAGCAGAAATCGCGAAAGGCATAGAGTTGTTGGCGATCGTCTGACCAAGCCAAATGATCACCAGTAAACAAAAATGTTTGGTTGTACAGGAGCACTGTATGCCCTTTGCTATGTCCTGGAACCGGAATAATCAGCAAATCCGGGGCAAATTGAATGGGTTGATCTCCTGATAAAGGGATCTCTACCGAGCGCGTCGCGGTTGTAATGTCATCGGTATGGAGCAGGCGATCGCAACCAAAATGTTCATGGAATTTCTCATGATCTGCGACATCATCGCGATGGGTGAGATACAAATAGCGCACTCCCCCCAAGGCTTCCAATCGTTTAACTAACGGCGCGGCGAACCGAGGTGAATCGACTAGAACATTACCATCGGGTCGTTGAATAAAATAGCTGGCTGCCGCAAAAGAGCTTTCAGCATGATAGCCACAGTGAAAGACATTGTGGGCGATCGCAATCGGTAAACTCGCCTGTGCCTGTTTGATATCAGTCGGCTTGTTAATTGTCCCGATCGAACTAGTTGGACAGGACAATAAAGCTTGCATGGCGTGTAAATGTTCCTGCTCATTGACCGGTTGATGATAGACTGCCGATTGCTCACCTGCTTGGTGAAACACTTCTGGAGCCATCCAGCGACAGGTATCACAATCAATACAGGTGTGATCGACATAGAATTCGCCACTAATATTTTCCGGGCGGCGTTGAGTGAGGTGAGCCATAAGAAAAGTGAAAAAGTAGGGGAACTGTGAAGCGAGGGAATGTCATTTGATCCTAACGAAGTAGACCGCGATCGGCTGCGCCAGAAGGCAGATGAGGGGGTGGGCTGATTTATCCTCCCCAGGATGGAAGTCGTGCTAGCGGTCATCCTGCATAATAGAGAAAATGAAACGCTAATTCCGGTGAAATTTTAGTTATTAGCTATGAGCGATCTTTCGGTTGTCTTAATTGAAGACCATGATTTAACTCGGGTAGGTTTGAAAACCGCTTTGCAATGCAAAGATGGGATTCAAGTGTTAGGGGAAGCCGCCAATGCGACTCAGGGCTTAAAACTACTATCCACCCTGAAGCCCGATGTGGCGATCGTGGATATTGGTTTGCCTGACATGGATGGCATTGAGCTAACTCGCACGTTTCGACATGCCCAGGATGAGGCAAGCCGCGACGCTACCAAAGTACTGATCCTGACGATGCATGAAAGTGAGGATGCCGTACTGGCAGCATTTGCGGCAGGAGCTGATTCCTATTGCATGAAGGATATCAGTATCGATCGCCTGGCAGAAGCGTTGCACGCCACCCATGCAGGTAACTGTTGGATTGACCCAGCGATCGCCGGAGTGGTGCTGCACCAAATGCGGCAAGCCTCTCCCACAGCAGATACTCCCTTTAACAAAACGGTCACTATTCAAGGGAATGATCCAGAACTAGAGCAAGCGCTGGAAACTAGCCCCCTCACCGAGCGGGAACTGGAAGTTTTAGAGCTGATTGTAGCGGGATGCAGCAATGCGGTGATTGCCGAGAAGCTCTATATTACCGTGGGAACGGTTAAGACTCACGTGCGGAACATTCTCAACAAGCTCTGTGCCGATGATCGAACTCAAGCCGCTGTGCGAGCGCTGCGCTCGGGCTTAATCAGCTAAGCATCAGCGACCTGCCTCTGCCTCACCAATTAAGGTAAATGCAGCCCAATCCATCGGAGAGGGATGCTCTTTCATAGTGAGTAACATGGCTTGTCGAAGGGCTTGGGCTTTATCCGTGACTGTAGGCAGGGTGCGGTAAAAAGCTTGCATCAGGGTTGATGTGGAATTGTCGTCTACTGCCCATAAAGACACGATTACACTGGGAACGCCAGCCGTGATCAAGGCTCGCGATAAGCCAATCACGCCATCGCCAGTAATTCTGCCCTGCCCCGTATCACAGGCACTCAGCACAACTAAGTCTGCTTGTAACCGCAGATTGGCAATTTCGCTTGCCGTCAGCAGACCATCATCCTCTCCACTGGGAGCTAAGGCGATCGCTCCGGGCATACCAATTCCTTGTAAGGAAGATTCCTGAGTGCCATATTCCAAGAGACCGTGGGTTGCTAGATGAGCTAGCTTAGCCCTAGCAAGTTGCTGCAAAACCTGAGTTTTAGTGGCTTGCTTGCCAAGCACAGCGTCGGTATGAAGTAATTTAGCGATTGCGATCGCTTCCTGCTCGGCTCCCGGCAATTCACTTAACTGAAACGGTTCACTAGTAGGAGTGAGACGAACGGTGGGCATAAGGGGGTTGCCGACCACCAATGCCGCAGTTTGGGGAGATGAAGCCCGTTCCTGTTGCAGTTGTTGGGTTAAAGCTAATACCTGGATCGAGGGAGCCGTCAGGATAGTATGGTGTTCAATTAAATAACTGCCATCTGGAGCTTGCAGAGCCGGAAAGGGCAAGAGAAACAACGATTCTTGTGGAATAAAAATTACCCGATCGGCAGGATCAACGGGTAACAAATCCGCAATTGGTGCCACAAGTAATTCGTGCAATTTCCGCAAACCGGGATACTCTGCCGCAGTAGTCCTGGAACCAGCCGTTGCCGATCGACGAGAGCGGGGTGGTGCTGGCGGCAACGTGTCTCGGAGCCGATCGCCCAGTTCCTCGCAATCATTAATTGGCACTAAACACCGCCCGGCAGTGACTAACTGACTCAATGTCAAGTCTTTTTGCCATAAGGGACGTAGATTTACTTGCCGCCAGTGGATGGTGCCAGTGGGTTGCACCACCCAGATCAGTAATTGCGCCTCCCTAGCCCGTTGCTTGCCTCGAAACGTAAAGTCATCATCGGCAACAATGGCATATTCTACCAATGTGGCCTTTTGCTGCTGGGCAATCTGGCGAATCTCTGCGATCGTAATGGCGGCGGCTACTGGGCGATTGGGAATCCGCTGTTTCGAGCCAATGGCGCGATCTTTCTTTGCCAATAACTCAACAAAGGCGCGAGCGCGTCCTTGTTCTGCGGCTTCTAAAGCCGCTTCTGGCTGATTGGCAGCAAGCAGAATTTGCTGCAACAAGCTATAAGTATGAACTTGCGTATCAAAAATCGAGACTTGATAGCGATCGCTCAATTCGGGGCGCAGGGCATCCAGTAAGCGCACGGCTGCCCGCAGTTGGGCTTCGGCTTCAGGCAATCTTCCCGCTTTGAATAAGGTATGCCCCAAATTATTCAACCCTCTGCCAATCGCGGCTGGATCACCCAGTTGGCGAGCCATCGCCAGGCTCTGTTCCTGGAATTGAATGGCTTGAGGAAACTCTTTTAACTGCTCGTAAATGAGTCCCAGGCTACCCAAGGCCTCACTGGCTCGGCGGCGATCGCCCATACTCTGTGCCAGATCCAACGCCTGCTGGTAGAAGGAAATTGCCTGTTCTCGCTGATCGAGTGCATGATATGCCGAGCCTAAATTAATCAATGTACTGGCTTGTCGCTCAGGTTGCTTCAAGTGCTGACTAATCTTGAGACTTTGTTGCAGCACCTCAATCGCCTGTTTATATTGCCCTTGATTGGCATACACACCTCCTAAGTTGTTGAGCGCTAAACTTTCTCCCACCAGATCAGGAATCTGGCGAACCAGTTTCAAACTATGTTGATACTGCACGATCGCCGCGTCATAATCCCCTAACGCTTCATACACATTGCCTAGATTATTCAAAACCTGTGCTGCCATTTGGGGTTGAGTTAAATCGGGCAACAGGGACAACGCTTGCTGGTTTGCTGCGATCGCTTGGTTATAGTTACCCAAAGCTTTATGAGCGATCGCCACATTGCCAAGCAGGATGGCTGTCGCTTGACTGTTCCCTTGAGACTGCGCTAACGTTAGCCCGTGCTGGTACACCTCAATCGCCTTAGCATAATGATCTTGACTAGCATAGGTATCGCCAAGCATCATCAAAATCGCCAGTTCAGTCTGTTGATCAGCTTGCACCCGTGCTAGAGCTAGAGACTGCTGCAAGTAACCAATCGCTTGGGGATAATCGCGCGATGCCAAGGAAGCCGCACTGAGATTTTTTAATGTGGTTGCTATGGCGGCTTGATCCTGAAGGGCTTGGTAGAGCATAAGCGCCTGCTGCCAAAGCGCGATCGCCGCCACGAGTTGGTTGGCTTGAAACTGCTGGACTCCTTGCTGGAATAGGCGATCGGCTACGGCTGGGTCAACCTGAACAGCGGCTGGACTAGGCAATGCGATCGCCGGTGTTGTGAGCTGTTCTACGCCATAGGTGATGCCGACGCTCCCCAGCAATAGCACTATCCAACCAAGACGGCTTACTACCATGATCTAATTTATTTGGGTGGGTCTGCATCAATCACCTGAAGAATTGGTCCATCATTACTGACTTGCCGACAAGGATTAGCAGCATTTGGGGCAGACGAATTCGGAGCAGCGTCAGCATTACGGCGGTTTTGCCCCCGATTGAGCGCTACCAGGACGGTCCCCGGAGGACAAGCCGCTGCTTGAGTTTGGTTGGTCAATTGGCGTTGAATCGCTTGGCTATCAGGACTAATTATCGTGTTTGCGATCGCAGTGCTGGTAGCACTATTAGGTGCCGTACTCGCTGAATTACTAGCCGCACTTGCTGAATTGCTAGCCGTACTCGCATGATTGGGATTCGTTGGAGTTGTGGCGATCGGGGTATCAGGACGAGGAATAGTACTCACTTGAATATTGGCACTGTTCTTTAGTCGGCTATCTCCAAAGGAACCATAGAGAATAGCATCCGTCCCAGCCCCAATGAAAATTGCCCCTACAGTGTAGCTGGCATCCGGGGCAACACTATTCGAGTCATAGGGAACGGAGCGAACCGTAACACTATCAGTGACGATCGTGCCATCAGCAAACTCAAACCGCATAGCTGAAGAATTAGCTGCCGTCGGTCGAATAAATACCTGTTCACCTGTGCGAGTCCCCGAACTCGCCCGAAATACGACATTGCCTGCCGCATCCCGTTCTACCCCTAATCCAGCCGTGAACGATGCTCCTCCATGCTGAATCGAAACTGTTCCAGGCGTCACAATACTGGCAGGGACATTTTGTAGCCCGCTGTAGGAACTCCCAATCAAAAAGGTATTCCGCGCCTGGAAAACGCCATTGGCCTTGATAGTGACATTCATGTCGGTGGAGGAGAGGGTATTCACCTGCAACACTCGAATCGAATTGACTACGACATTGCCTGTCGTGCTAGTTAAGCTGACAGAACCAGTAGGTAGCCAGGGAGCAGGATTTTTTTCAGTTACGATCGTGCCAAGTTGCAAATTGCCCGTTCCGGCTACAGTGAGAGATCCAGCATGAATATTGCCTGCCGTGATCGCACCTGTGCCGTTGATGGTGACATGATGTTCACTATCAATATTCCCCAGGCTCAGATTGGCTCCCGAGATCGTCAGTTGTCGTCCACCCAAAACTCGTAACGTATCACCGGAGTTCATCGTAAAATTGCCAACGCCATCAGCATCGGCATCGGCACGAAAGGTAATGGAGCCATAATCACCATTCGCTACGGGGGGTGAGATTGGCGGAATATCGAGGAGGTTGTCTGCCAGATCGTCGATCGTGATATTGTTGGTCGCTTCCAGAATGACATGATTCACCGTTGCCATTCCCTCTAGTTCCGATTCATACAGAATCGTTGGGACAGGATCACTCGCAAGTACCTGCCCATTTTGCCCAAAGGAATCATTGCCAAAGGCGATCGTTGAGCCACCATTGTCATCCCCATCATCCGTGCCAGAACGGATCACGATGTTGGTCGGATCGAGCCAGAAAGTGCCCATAGTCCCATTGGTAGCAGCCGTATTAACGCTACCTTGATACACCAAACTCTGCTTTCCAGACACTTCTACAAAACCGCCATTGCCAGCTTGCGAACCCCCTTGAGCAGTGATGTTGCCATAAAAGCGAGTGGTATCATTTGCCCAGACGATCGTCCGTCCACCATCGCCCGTCTGTAGAGCATTAACATTAATCACTGAGTTTGGGCTGACATAGGTTTCCTGGGCATTGGGAATGGTGCCCTGTCCTCGAAAGTCGCCGCCAATTAAAGCAGTCCCACCATTGGTTCCCGTTGCCGTTACTGTCGCGTTGATTAATGCCACTCGATCGCCCAAAACAGACACCGTTCCCCCGGCTTGATTGGCATGGGAGGCAGTGAGTGTGCCTCCGGCAATCGTAGTTCCAGCGGTGGGAGCGATCGCAACTGCCGATCCAGTCAAGCTGATGGTGCCGTCGGGGTTAGCCGTCATGCCTGTGGCATGGTTAACAGTTCCACCCGTGAGCAGTTGCGGCAGGGAGAGTGGCGTATAAGGTAATGAATTGATCTGGGAGGCTGTACTAGCAGGTAAATCAAGACTGAGCAGAGTGCCAGACTGACTCACGCGGATGAGCTTTTGTCCAGAAACAGAGGCAACAGTCACAGTACCACCAGGCGCAGATAAAGTGCCTGTGTTGACCACTGTGCCACCCAGTAACATCAGGTGCTGCCCCCCAGTGACCGCTAGATTGCCAGCATTGACGATCGCCCCTGGTGACAGACCAGAGAAAGCAAAGGCACTGGGAGCGCCGAGCAAGGTTGCATAGTGATTGGTTCCAGATGATTGAAACCATTGTTCACCCATAACCCCAGACTGTAAGCCGATCGCGGTTGCCGTTGTGGCAATGAAGGAACCGGGCACATTTAGACTGGCATTACTGCCAAAAATAATTCCGGCAGGATTCATCAAATACAGATTGGCAGAGCTGCCAGCAACCTGAATCTGTCCGTTGATCACCGAAGCGCTACCACCCGTAACTCGACTCAGAATATTTTGAATTCCGGGGTGAGACAGAAAAGTGGCAATCTGCCCTTGACTTAACCCAAATTGTTGAAAGCTATGAAATAAGTTACTCCCTGCCTGGATGCCACCATCAATATTAAATTGATTAGGATTGTTGGTCACTGAATTGACTAAGGTTCCCGTATCATTCGGGGCAGGAATGATTTGCGATCGCCCTGGGCTAGCCGTAGTGCCCAGGATGGAAGGAACTCCGATCAATAAGCCTATGGCAGACCAAGTGACTAATTTCATGGAATGGCAACAGATAGGGGGGTGACAAATTCAGAGTTAGTAAATACAGTTCACCCCCACCTGATTCCTGAAAATTCAGCCTAGTCAGCGGGAGCCTAGCCTTACACCAAGGTTAGGCAGCAGTAATTTTGCGGAGTAACTCACTCGGAACTCTCTATTCCATTACTTCGGATAAGGTGGCTTTTTAGGTCATAGTATGACTACATTCAAAGAGAATAAATTCACTATGAGCAAATTCTTTCCTGACTTGAGATCAGTATAGATTTTGACAGAATCCTGCTAGGTTGGAAAAGGTCGCAATTCTGCGATCGGTTCAGGCTGCACTTCCACATTGAGTTAAATCCATGAGCCAGAAAGTCTTCTGTATAGGCTCGGCTGAACAGCACCAGCCATCAGACTCTCGGCAACAACCAATGTTAATTTGGGGAGCAAGAGATAATGTAAACAGGGTCGGAAATTCAGCTATATAAGTAAGGTCTGTAGTGGACAACCCTAGCTCCCCTTGAGAAGGCGATTTCTGGATGATGCTGGATCAGCTAGCTCATCATCGCCACGATCGTTTCCAGCCATCAACCCTATATACCGACTAAACTGAGATGCCTGATGGAACTATTGGAAATATTTTGATTGTGGATGATCTGCCCGACAACTTGCAGCTATTGTCCAGAATTCTGACCCGTCAAGGTTACGAAGTCCAGGCAGTTGGCAGTGGTCGAGCGGCGATCGCAGCCGTTCAAACCCAGATTCCAGATTTAATTCTGCTCGATATTTGTATGCCGGAGATGGATGGGTATGAAGTTTGCCAGCAGTTGAAGCAGAATCCCTCCACCCAAGATGTTTCAGTCATCTTCATTAGCGCTCTGGATGAGTTGGGGGATAAGGTCAAAGCATTTAAAACAGGTGGCGTAGACTACATCACCAAACCCTTTCAAATTGCTGAGGTCGTTGTCCGAGTAAAAACTCATATGACGTTGCGCCATCTCCAACAGCAATTGCAACGGCAAAATGCGTTACTGCAACAGGAAGTATGCGATCGGCTAGCCGCAGAAGCGGCTCTGCAAACCGCGAATCAGGAACTGCAACGATTAGCTCATTTAGACGGACTCACTCAGGTTGCCAACCGTCGCTGCTTTGACAATTATCTCACCCAGGAATGGCGCCGTTTGGCACGGGAACAGTTACCCCTTTCCCTGATCCTGTGTGATGTTGATTTTTTCAAACAATACAACGACAGCTACGGGCACCAAGTGGGGGATGAATGTTTACGTCAGATTGCTAAGGCGATTCGATCGGCAATTAATCGCCCAGCCGATCTGGTAGCCCGCTATGGTGGAGAGGAATTTGCGGTAATTCTGCCAAATACGCCCCTATCTGGTGCTGTGCAGGTAGGGCAAAAGATTCAATCTCAGGTTGCCCAACTCCAAATTGCTCATATTGGTTCCCAGATTAGTCCGTTTGTTAGCCTCAGTTTTGGCATTGCGAGCATCATTCCGATGCCAGATGGGGATGTGACTCTATTAATTACAGCGACCGATCGCGCGCTCTATCAAGCCAAACTGGCAGGTCGCGATCGCATTGCGGTGGAAGATATTCTGGCAGCTGACCATTCACCTCATCATCCAGTCATCGTAGAGGCATGAATCAGATTCTGACGATCGCGAAGCCGTCGCCGCCACAACCCTATCCAATCAGCTCGGCAACTCTGACCCGATTTTTTCTCACCCTGCTAGCCGTTATCCTCAGTTGGGGATTAAGTCTGGAGTCAGCCGTTGCAGGCACTTTGAGCGATCGCGTTGCGCAATTCCCACATTGGCAAACCTTGCCATCGCTACCGGCGGCGCAAGGAGACCTGACCTATCCCGATTGGTTGGCTGGTAACTGGACAGTCACAACCACTCTGGTAGATTTAGTTGCGCCTCTAGCCCCTGAACTCACCACACCTGGCTTTGACAGCAATCGTCAGTATCTCAATCAACCGATCGTCTTCCAAGCTCGATTTATCCCTGCCGTTTCGCCCCAAAGCCGTCCACCGTTCTTATCATTACCGATCCAACGGCAGACTTTACCAGCCGCGCTGATTGCCGATCGTGCCTTTAATGGATTGAATCTAGCCAATGCATATCTGAAAGCTGATCAAGCCCAAACAGAGTCACCAATATTAGCCGTGAAGGTTGATCCAAGCAACCCCAATCGTCAGATTACATTCCTCCGACACGATCGGCAGTTAGTCTCCACCGTCACGGCCCGGGCGACAGAAACTCCAGCTCCCAACCACTTCATCACCACAGAACTATTTCAGCAGGAATTTCGGGGCATTGCTCAACCCTATTTCAATCGGGTAGAAACGACAACAGACTATCACCAACTCGCCTCTGAAGCCCAACCGCACCAACCGGCGATCGTGGCGGATCAAATTACAGCAATTTATCTATCCCCTCAAGACCCGCATTACTTTCAAGCAGGCGACCATCCCGTTGCCCTTTACCGCTATCGTCTAGAGTTTCACCGATAAAAGCAGGGGCAAATAGGCTTTACCCCTGCAACTACCAGAACCAGCTTGTATTCTGGCGTGGCTTTACACAGAAACTAGAGGATGCTGACCTTCGGTTTGCGATCGATATTCTCTACCCAGCTGGGCAACATGTTCGTCGATGACCTGTTCACTGGGAACACCACCAGCATTGACCGTCTTCTGGTACTCGAAGTAACGAGCATCTCTAGGCAGTTGTTCGACCGGAACAAATTCGGTATCTAGACCCGTGAGGTTGACTTGTTGCTCCAATACCCACCGCACATATTCTTTGTTTTGTTCAAAGCGTATGGGTTCCGGCAATTGCTTAGGCAAGAATTCCTCTGGATCACGCCGATCGTATTGTCGCAACAAGTCACACGCTAGCCGCAGATGTTCTAATTCCATATTGAGATGCAGTTCCCACAACTGCTTGATCCGCGGATCAGATTCCTGCTGCATAAAGGAGTAATACAGGTAGCACTCATTGTACTGATGTAATACTTCCTGCTCAAACCAAGATGCCCTTGGATCAAGCAGCGACTCGTACTGGGTCACGTGCTGCTCTTCAATTTGGGCGATCTCCAGGTAGAGTCCGCGAGCTAATGGATTCATTGGTCGGTTGCCAACGTTCATGTAATAGTTCATCGTTTGCTGTTCTGAGGCAACCAGAGTCAACACATGCAACAGCGACAGCGGATCGGCTTTGGTACGATCGCTGGGACGGCGGATATCATCATAGGGATGGCGGTGTTCTACAGCTGTAGCCCGACCGGGCATAATTTCGGTTAGTCGTCCGGTGATTTCTTCCGCTTTCTTACCTTCCAGCATCTCCAGCAGGTTGGCATAGCGATACAGATGGTCAAAGTCTTCCAGTAAACCAAACTCAAACGCTTGCCGCAAATAAGGATCCGGTTCTGTCCGAGCCAGATAAGCGGTCAAATCAACGGCAACTTGTTCGTACCCGATCGTCACTTCTAACGTCGATTCATTACCAGGAGTGAGCCAGTTGACGGCTTTTTGCTGTTGTTGCTCCACCCGACGGGTCATGGCTAGATACTTGCGGATCTCGGGATTATCCGTATGACGAGCGAACTGATGCGAGAAGAAAATTGATTCTGTTTCGATCCCATTCATCGTGATAACCCGTGTCCGGGTATAGGGATCAACATGATTTTTGTCGTAGGGTTGAACATTGAGTTCTGACCAATTCCGCAGTTGGCGATCGAGCGGAATGCCCCGTTCGGTCAGAGGATTAAAACTCATAGTGCTACCTCGTCAGAAGCGTTCTACAGCCGAATACTTGATGCTTCCAGGGTAGCGAGCGGCTGTGAGCGAACCGTCTATCTGGGGTAGTGAGCCATTGACCTTGGGGGAGTGCCTGCGACTACTTATCTCCTTTCAAAGCTTGGAGCAATGCCATGAGTGCCAGATCTTCGGAAGGATTCACTTGGCGATCGAGCATGGCGATACTAACTGCTTTGGGCAGAGCGATCGCGGCAACATCAGCATCCAGATCGGCTAACAGATCCTCCAAGCACTGTGGCACCTTTAAAGCCGCTCGAATTCCTAATAAGGTGGATTCATCTAAGCCCAACGGTTGCAACTGAGGGTGCAACTGCTCCCAATCGATCGGCGTATCAGGATTGCCCACCTGAATCAGATAGGCTAACAGCCGTTGCATTTTGCGTTGCTGATGGTGCGTAAACTGACTAATATCCGGGGCAAGAGCATGTCCGTGAGGATCCAGATCGACTGGGTGGCTAGAAGTGTTTAAATTGGTAAGAATTTGTTGCCAGTCACCTCGATCGCAGGCATCAGGACGATCAACTGTCAAGCAAAGCTGGATTTTGCTCCCGGCGGTATCAAGTCGAGTCACTTCAGCCCGCACTCCCAAAAACCCCAGCCATTGGGCAACTGTAGAAACAAGCGTTGATCGAGTCGCTCGACTGTTTGCCAGTAGCCGGATCTGAGTTTGCACCATCGGGCGCACAATTTGGGAAAGCATAACTAAGGGCTACAACGATTGTAGTGGCAGAATTTTATAGCCCCTAGAATAGCTAAATTTCACCAAATGTCCAGCCGTTATCGGCATTTCCTCACAAAGCCGATGCAGCACCCTAGACTTTGGCTTCCAACGCTTTGAGAAATTCGGTATTCACCCCAGACTCCCGTGGCAGAGCAATTTTGCCAGTGCGAGCAATCTCCCGAATGCCAAATTTATTCAACACCTGGACGATCGCGACCATTTTACCTGGATCACCAACAACTTCCAGGGTCAAGGAATCCTCTGCCACATCCACCACACGCGCCCGAAAGATTTGAGCTAGTTCCACAATCTCCGATCGGGTCGAACTGGTAGCATTCACTTTCATCAACATCAGTTCCCGCTCCACGCAAGGAACCTCAGTAATGTCTTGTACTTTCAGCACATTGATCAGCTTGTAGAGTTGCTTAGTCAATTGCTCAATCACATGGTCGTCACCCGGAACCACCATTGTAATCCGGGAAACCCCTAATTGTTCCGCCGGTCCCACGGCTAAACTTTCAATATTAAATCCCCGGCGGGCAAACAGACCCGCAATTCGGGTGAGCACTCCAGCCTCATCTTCAACCAGAACAGATAGCGTATGTTTCATTGCCGTCGCGTTAAGAGAATGTGCCTCGATCTCAGGTTAGGGGCAAATTTTATTTTATCGTGCCAGACCGCGATCGTTGCTATCCGTTCGATTGCCAAATCGACGCTTCCAGTGCAATGGTTAGCAAGCGATTACCAAGCACCGCGTTTGCCACTAGGTCGTACGGTCATCCAGTTAACCCGGGCTTGGGCTAATTGTTCCTCAGTTAGCTTCGCACCCGATAGATTGGCTCCACATAAATTGGCTCCCCGCAGATTGGCATTGAGCAGATGCGCCCCTCGCAGATCCGCTCCCCGTAGATCAGCACCTTGGAGATCCGCATAGTTAAAGTAAGCCTCTCCCAAATTAGCATCGCGGAAATTAGCTTGAGTGAGGTCTGCCCGCCCAAACCGGGCATTTGTCAAGTTAGCCCCCTGGAAATTAATTTTACTGAGTTTAGAATTATGGAAATCGACTTGCGGCATGTTGACTTTAGGCAAGGACAGCGAGCGCAGATCATGATCCGTAAAGTCTCGTCGTCCTTTAGCGTAATAGCTTTGCACCGCATCAGCATCTAACCGGGCGGGTGGTTTTGTCTTTTCGCCCGTAAAATCTTTTCCACGCCCGATCGTGCCTCGGCTGTTAATCGACATACCCGTCCCCGAAGGAGGCAACGCTCGACTCCGAGCAATCCCAGAAGCGAGGTTACTTGTCGAGTCAGGGCGCTGGCGAGCGCGAATTGCCATGGCAGTCCGGCTAAACGGCGATGAGGCTGTGCCACCCCCAGAATCTGGTCCAGCTCGGTAATCAGGCTTGCGTCCTGGAGTTTGGTTCGCCTTGGTAGAGGTCATGCTATTTTGCAGGCTTTCCAGGTAAGGCTCCAGATCCAGTTCCCGGAAGATATGCTCGGCTGTTTGGTAGCGGAGTTTGACCGAGATTTCTAGCATCTTGGTCAGCACTTTCGAGAAATGATCACTAATATGGACATGCCGCTTCCACAATAGTTCTCCGGTGGTCGGGTCGTAGTCCAAGTCCTTAGGTGACTTACCGCTGAGTAAATAAATACAAGTCACCCCCAAGGCATAAATATCACTGGCAGGCACAGGGCGCATTGCCATTTGTTCTGGTGGCGCAAAGCCAGGAGTCCCAATCGCGTAAGACGTTAAGGCTGTTTGTTCTGAAGTACTGGCAGCCCCTTGGTTTTGGTACTTGACGGCTCCAAAATCAATTAATACTAACTTACAGTCCTGAGCCCGACGAATGATATTGGCAGGTTTGATATCCCGGTGAATTACCTTTTGGGAATGAATATATTCCAAAACAGGTAAAATCTCGCTGAGAAACTGTTTCACTCCCGCTTCACTTAGAGGACCCGATCGCTTAATTTCTTGCTGAAGCGTTGCTCCACTCACATACTCCTGCACCAAGTAAAATTCTTGGTTCGCTTCAAAGTAATCGAGTAGCCGTGGGACTTGCGGATGGTTGCCAATTCTACCAAGGGTTTCGGCTTCCCGTTGGAATAAATCCCGTGCCATCTGCATCATATGCGGTGCTGTGGCATTCGGGCGCAATTGCTTAATCACACAGTTAGGATGACCGGGCAGCGATTCATCCACTGCTAGGAATGTGGCACCAAACCCCCCCTGCCCCAACGCTTGCATAATCCGATAGCGATCGCGCAGGAGTAATTTGGAGCCACAAGCCTGACACGATTCAGTGTGGGTAAGGTTTTGAGGATTAGGACAGGCTGGATTCAGGCAGTAGCTCATTCAGCAAAACTCGCTTTAACGTTAACTACCGGGACATTTACCCTAGTTTTATTATCTGAGCAGAACCCATGATTCGGGTGTGTTGTTACTGCGGGAAAGCCCTTGAAGAGTTGCTAAAGCTAGACAGTTTCAGCTTTAAGCCTAGATAAATACCCATGAATTCACGGATACTCCCTGATCTCCAAGATACACCCTTGTTATTAAGTTGCCCAAAACTCGCCGTTTCGCAACATGGCTTTCCTCTAATCCTATCTATACGGTAATACCGGAGCAAACGGGGTACTTCCGAACATTTATATATAAAAGAGATATTGTCCTCTTTCTTGAGGATTCTGTTAAGTAGGAGACGCCCCCAGGTTTCGGAAACCAGCCCTATCAATTGGCAAGAGGCAGGTAAGCAAAAAAGATGGCAAGGAAGCGAAACCGATCCCTTCACCATCTTTTCAGTTACAGCCAGTTCACGCGCTAGCTTAAACGCTTCACTCCTTGCCCTTTTCCTTGGGCTTAAACGTTGAAGTGACATGCAATTCCTTCAATTGCTTGTTGTCTACTCCAGAAGGTGCACCAGTCAGCAAACAGCGGGCTTGTTGCGTTTTGGGGAAGGCGATCGCATCGCGAATAGACTCTTCACCTGATAACAACATCACCCAACGATCCAAACCGTAGGCAATGCCACCGTGGGGCGGTGTGCCATATTCGAACGCTTCTAGCAAGAAGCCAAACTTGTTGTGGGCTTCTTCTGGCGACAAGCCAATCAGTTCAAATACCTGAGATTGCAACTCCGGTTGGAAGATCCGCACACTACCACCGCCAGCTTCAAACCCGTTGTAAACCAGGTCATAGGCTTGGGTCCGAGCAGTTTTCAAATCAGCTAGATCGTCAGGATGGGGAGCTGTGAACGGATGGTGTAGGGCTTCCAAGCGTTTCTCGTCCGCATTCCACTCAAACATCGGGAAGTCAGTAACCCAGAGCAGATTGATCTGATTTGGATCAATTAAGTTCAGTTCCCGACCAAGGCACTGGCGGAGGCGATCGAGGGTTTTATTCACCGTTGCGGTATCCCCTGCTCCAAACAGCAATAGATCCCCAGCTTGAGCCTTAGTTCGACTCAGTAGCGTTTGTTTTTGCTCGTCGGTCAGGTTGTCTTTGATCGCCCCGATCGTGTCAATTTCGCCGTTCTCGCGGACTCGGATATAGGCTAACCCTTTAGCACCTGCCTCTGTCGCTTCTTTGAATAAATCGCCACCGGGCTTGATCCGAACATTTGAGATCAAATCATTCCCACCGGGAATCGGCAGAATTTTGACAATGCCACCTTTAGCGATCGCATCCGCAAACACTTTGAAGCCAGAGCCCTGCATGACATCAGAGACATCGACTAGCTCCAGATCAAAGCGGGTGTCAGGCTTATCGGAACCGTAGCGATCCATCGCTTCCGCATAGGTCAGGCGAGGGAAGGGACGCGGAATCTCAACGCCCTTTAAAGTCCGGAAAATATGGCACACTAAGCCTTCGTTTAGATCAAGAATTTCCTCCTGTGACATGAAACTCATTTCCATGTCCAGTTGGGTAAATTCGGGTTGGCGATCGGCACGCAGATCTTCATCCCGGAAACACCGGGCGATTTGATAGTAGCGATCGCAGCCTGCCACCATCAACAACTGCTTAAATAATTGCGGTGACTGCGGTAGCGCAAACCACTCACTGGGATTCACCCGCGAAGGCACTAAATAATCTCTAGCTCCTTCAGGAGTCGATCGGGTGAGGATAGGAGTCTCCACCTCCATAAATCCTTCTGTATCTTCTAGGTAACGACGAATGGTTTTGACCAATTCATGCCGCAACTTGAGATTGCTACTCATCCGTTCCCGCCGCAAATCGAGATACCGGTATTTCAGCCGCAAATCTTCCCGGACGGCTTCTGTTTCAGCCGTAGACACCTGGAAGGGTAATTGCTTCCGTACTGCATTGAGAACTTCAATCTGGTCGGCGTAGATCTCAATTTCGCCCGTGTCGAGACGGGGATTGAGGGATTCATCCGGTCGCTTAGTCACCCGACCAGAAATTTTGACGACATATTCGCTGCGCAAACTGTCGGCTTGACTATAAGATTCGGGGGTACGCTCGGGGTCGCTGACGATCTGGACAATGCCACTGCGATCGCGCAAATCAATAAAAATTACGCCCCCATGATCGCGGCGGCGATCGACCCATCCACACAAGGTCACGGTTTTTCCAATGTGTTCTGCTCGTACTTGACCGCAATAATGGGTTCGCATGGCTCCTGAAATCGCTGGCTGAAGTGGGTAATAAATGGGAATCTGCTTAGTCTAACGACTACAAAAGGCAATGAACACTTTCACTGCCTTCTCTTTGATAATTTATGGTGAAAACTTTCCCATTATGCCGTATCCAGACTGCCGTTTCGATCGTTCCCCCACAAATTCAGAGATCTAAATCGGGTTCAATCCCTAGCGATCGCAGTTGCGCGATTAGCCGTTCAGTTTTTTGCCGCTCTAACTCTGCTCGTTGCCGTTCTTGCTGAACTAAGTCGGCTTCCCGCTCTAGGGGTGTGGGAATCCAGTTGCCTAAAGCGTCAAACCAGCGCAGCCATTGCCGTTCGACACCTCGATATACGCCTTCCCAAATCCCAATGCCCAATTTGAGATCACTGAGCCAGAACCGAGGCTGGGGCAGGTCAGTAATTTCTGTGTAGTGCCATCCTTCTAAATGAAAGAAGCGAGGGGTATTGGTATAACGGTCAAACACGATGTAATACGGAACTCGCAGTAGCCGCTCATATACCTCCCATTTGGATGGAGGTTGATTCACCTCCCGTAGAGTTTGTCCCAAGTCTTCTTTTTCCGTCCCTGGAGAAAGTAGTTCGACTACGACGATCGGGCTGACCCCTTCCTGCCAAATTACATAACTCATGCGTAGATCGCGCTGTTCGTATAACCGGGGAACACCAACCACACCAAACCAATCGGGACGTTTATACCAACCCAAATTGCGCACGTCGTAGTAGAGATTCAGGTCACTGCCCGTAAACACTTGATCAGGTGAATAGTCAGGGGGTAAAAACGTTTCTTCCAGCAACCGGGGTTGAAGGAGATGGAATTCATCAGGCAAGCCAGGTTCCTCCGCCGATTCGCTCGGCAGGTCATACATGGTTGGTAAGTAGTCTTTGGGAGGGCGAGGTGGATCAGGGTGGTACATCGGTCGTCCTCAGTGACGCTCTACCTCTATTATCAATGCTGTTTGATCGCGGCTGAGTTGACGAGATGAGCTAAAAAAGTTGCCGATCCTTCCAATCGGCTGGAGAAGATCGGCATCAGATTAGCAATGCAGGTTAGGCTAGGCGATCGCCATTTCGGCTTTCAGGTCAGCACAGTAAGCATCGTAAACACCATCCAGAAACTGCCATAGAGCATCCGCCGCTTGGCTAGCCGCATTTAGCACTTCGGCTTCCTTTTCGGGAGTGTCGGCATACTGTTCAATTAATGCCAATTCGGTTTCCGAGTGGGCGACATCAGCCGCTTGGTGAACACTGAAGAAGCGATACGCATCAGGGTTGGTCATGCCATAAAAGCGCTGTAGACCATCGATCTTGGTGGTGGCGATCGCGGGGATCTGGGATTCGTAAGCGTAGAGTGCAGCTAGACCTGCATAGAACGAAGAGTTCAGGCAGACTTGCCGGAAAGTATCCACCAGATTCGTGGTGGTGGGCAGAGGAGTAGTGTTAGCTAAGTCCTCATCGGTAGCGCCCAGCGCTAAAGCAAACTTCCGCCATAAAGCCGGGTGATTCTGGTTGCCCCGTTCTTCCTCAATCAGGTTCTCTAGAATTTCTTGCCGAACCGCGATTGAGTTATTGAAGTGAGGAGTGTTGAAGTGGACAGCACTCAGGTAAGTCGGGAATGCCAGGACGTTCTGAAAATACTGAAGTGCATACTGCTTCAATTGCTCCTGGGTCAGTTTACCTTCCGTCCAGGCGACATAGAATGCGTGTTTCAGCAAGTGCTTTTGCTCAACTACGGCTTGTAACTGTTCGCGCAGCACGATGAATCCTCCATCTATTAAGTAATGCCAAAAGTGCCAATGAAGCACCGTTTACCAACAATACACCATCCACTAGAAACTCCTTCAACGGGCAAGAGTGTCCCTGCCTCCAGAGTGACGCTTCAAGGATCCGCTTTCTTACGAGTGCTTGCTGTTGCTGTTGTCGTTTTCTTTGTGGTGGTCTTCTTGGCAGCTGTTTTGCTAGTGCTGGCTTTTTTCGTAGTGGAAGCCGCTTTGCTTTTAGAAGCGGTTTCGGCTGTATCGTCGTTGCTGCTTGCCTCGGCGGTTTTACGGCTCTTAGTCGATTTACCCGCCTTTTTGCTGCTAGCTTTTGCCGTCAGTGCATCTAAGGCAATTGCCAATGTGATCGATTCTACAGTTTGACCTTCTGGCAGAGAAGCATTGACCTTCCCATGTTTGATGTAATTGCCATAGGGTCCCTCATAGATATTGACCGATTCGCCATCTTTAGGATGGGCGCCCAATTCTCGCAGGGGAGCCTTGGATTTGCCCCGACCACCACGAGTCGCTTTAGGTTCAGCAAGCAGGGCTAAGGCCCGATCGAAGTCGATCGTCAACACATCATCTCCTGCCTTGAGCGATCGATATTCCTTGCCTTCTTTGCCCTGGTCATGGACGATGTAAGGACCAAACCGCCCCAAACTTGCCTGAATTTTGCCCCCCGTTTCGGGATGGATGCCGAGGTTGCGAGGTAGAGCCAGCAAACCAACCGCCATTTCTAGAGTGACGTTATCCGGTGTCACTCCTTTCGGCAGGGAAGCCCGTTTGGGCTTGGGATTTTCATCAGTGGCATCGCCCAACTGCACATAGGGACCATACGCCCCAATTAGGAGATAAATCGGTTCCCCCGTTTCGGGATGGAAACCAACTTTATCTGGTCCCTCCGTTTTTTGCCGCAGTAAGGTTTCGACCTGTTCCGGGTCAAGATCGGAGGGTGTCAGGTCTTTGGGAATTGACGCTTTCACCTGTCCTTCTTCACCATCGATTTCTAGATAGGCTCCAAAGCGACCAATCCGGACTTTAGCCGCCAGGTTTTCCAGTTCTACGGTGCGGGCTGCATTGGGATCAATCTGGCTTTCCTGTTCTTTGACTTGAGTTTCTAAGCCATGTTTGCCCAAATAAAACTCTTTCAAATAAGGCAACCACTTGGCTTCCCCAGTCGAAATTTCATCTAGGGTTTGTTCCATCTTTGCCGTAAAACTGGTGTCAACCAGATCAGGAAAATATTTTTCCAGCAACGAGGTAACCGCAAAGGCTGTAAAGGTTGGCACTAAGGCATTACTGACCATTTGGGCATAACCCCGATCGATGATTGTGCCAATAATGCTGGCGTAGGTACTGGGACGACCAATCCCTTCACTTTCTAGCATCTTCACCAGTGAGGCTTCCGTATACCGGGCAGGAGGTTGGGTTTCATGCCCGATCGCCTCTAGATCAGTACAAGCTGGAGTATCGCCAATCTCTAATCGAGGCAGGATCACCTCTTGATCTTCGATCGCTGCATCGGGATCATCTGAACCTTCAACATAGGCACGGAAGAAACCAGGGAAATCAATTCGCTTACCTGATGCTCGGAATCCGGCATCTTCCACCTGAATCTGCATCGTGATATTGGTTTGCCGGGCTTCTGCCATCTGGGTAGCAACGGTACGTTTCCAGATCAGGTCGTATAACCGTAGTTCCCGCTCCTTCAGCCCAGTTTGTTTGGGAGTTCGGAAGCTACTTCCCGCCGGACGAATGGCTTCGTGGGCTTCTTGTGCCCCCTTACTCTTGGTAGAATATTGCCGGGGTTGGGGACTCAAGTAATCGGTGCCATACTTTTCTTCCACACAGGCTCGGGCTGCCGCGATCGCTTGTTGCGACAGGTTGATGGAGTCCGTCCGCATGTAGGTGATATAGCCCTGTTCATACAAACTTTGAGCTACTCGCATGGTTTCCCGCGCCGACAAGCCCAGTTTCCGGTTGGCTTCCTGTTGCAAGGTCGAAGTCGTAAACGGCGGCGAGGGTTTGCGGGTAACGGGACGCTCCTCTAGATTCGTCACCGTCCAGGGGCGATCGTGGATGCGATCGGCTAAGGCTCTGGCTTCAGCTTCATTCAGGAGGGTGACACTGCGTCCAGCCATAATTTGCCCTGTCGCCTCATCAAAGTCAGCTCCCGTGGCAACTTTGATCCCCGCTAAACTGACTAATCGAGCTTCAAAGGAGCCTTGGGTTTCGGGCGTTTCACCTCGGGCTTCTAGGTTGGCTTTCAAATCCCAATAGCTACCTTTGCGGAAGGCGCGACGTTGGCGTTCTCGGGTCACCAGCAGCCGCACAGCCACAGATTGTACCCGTCCTGCCGATAGCCCAAAGGCAATCTTTTTCCAGAGCAAGGGGGAGAGGGTGTAGCCGACTAAGCGATCGAGAATCCGCCGAGTTTCCTGCGCCCGCACTAACCGCTCATCGACTTCTCGACAGTTTTGGATCGCTTCTTGAATCGCTTCCTGAGTGATCTCGTGGAACACCATCCGTTTCGTGGGCACTTTCGGTTGCAGCAGTTGCAAGAGGTGCCAGCTAATACTTTCTCCTTCCCGGTCTTCGTCCGTTGCCAGTACCAGTTCGTCAGCTTGCTTCAGCGCATCTTTCAATTCTTTGACGATTTTTTTCTTGTCCTGCGGTACAACATACAGGGGTTCAAAATTATTTTCGACATTTACCCCTAGCTGTGCCCACTTTTCCCCTTTGGCATTGGCGGGAATTTCGCTGGCGGACTGAGGCAGATCACGCACATGCCCCATCGATGCTTCAACGCGATAGCCTGATGGCAAATAGTTGCGAATCGTACGGGCTTTGGTCGGGGATTCAACAATGACAAGAGTGGACATGGGCTTGGTTTTAGGCAGCAATAACGGTCATGCAGTCAAATGAGAAGGATTCAATAACGGACGGCTGAAGGTTCCAGTGGTTCTGTTATCTACTTATAGCCAATATTGATGGAATCGTTCAGTCTACTCAATGGTTCTGGAAGTTAATTGATTCACAAGGTATATCAGGACGCTCGGTGACACAGTGATCTGAGAGCGATGATTGGCTCCGTACAGCTGGGTCTAAACGTAAACATGGATCAACAGCATATAGCAATCCGATCGGGGTGATGAACGCTACCTCCAGGCACAGCCTGTCATAATTTCTCACGAAATTCAAATTGGCAGGTGATCCAGGTACAGCCATATCAACCGAATGACTACTGGTATAAGGCTGATACAGATATAGAACCAATGCTCCTATAACTTATCAAAATTTCTATACTAGGCAATCAGGTGATTCTCAAGGTGGCTGTCAGCCTGGAAAGCTCTCTAGATCGCTGTGTAAGCTATCTCAGATGACTACTCCTCTCCTGGGATAGAGCTAGAGGGAGACGGTTGTAAAGGATAATTGCACGGTAAAATCCACTGTAGTGAATGGCGAGAACTTCAAGCCTGATTTACGGGCAAGAGGTTTGGTCATAAATTTCGTAAATAGTCGATTCGGACAACCCTCATGGATTTTGCCAGTCTCGCTGCCCAGCTTAACACTGGAACCATCCTGCCAGAGCTAATTGTCATTGCCACCATACTATTGGTCGTGATTGGCGATTTGATTGTGGGACGCACAGCTTCCGCTAGCTGGACTCCCTACTTCTCGATCGTGGGACTGTTAGCTGCCGTTGGTTCCCTCTACTACCAGTGGGATAGCAGTGATCCCATCTCGTTTCTGGGTAGCTTTAACAGTGATGCCCTGAGTCTTGTATTTCGGGGTGTAATTGCGCTGTCAGCTGCCGTCACTATCTTGATGTCAGTGCGGTATGTTGAACAGTCCGGTACATCGTTAGCCGAGTTTCTGACCATTCTACTTACGGCAACCTTAGGCGGAATGTTCCTGTCAGGAGCCAATGAGCTAGTGATGATTTTTGTCTCACTGGAGACATTAAGTATTTCGTCTTACTTGCTAACGGGCTATACCAAGCGTGACCCACGATCGAATGAAGCGGCCCTAAAATATCTGCTGATTGGGGCATCTAGCTCAGCGATTTTCCTGTATGGGTCATCGCTGCTGTATGGTTTGTCTGGTGGCGCCACTAATCTGGGTGAGATCGCCAGCGGAATCGCTAGTGCTGGATTAGGTCAGTCGATCGGACTGATCATCGCCCTGGTATTTGTGATTGCCGGAATTGCCTTTAAGATCGCGGCAGTGCCATTCCACCAATGGACCCCGGATGTGTATGAAGGCTCACCGACTCCGGTAGTGGCGTTTCTCTCGGTTGGTTCTAAAGCGGCGGGATTTGCCTTAGCAATCCGGTTGCTGGTGATGGCGTTTCCTCAACTCACGGAAGAATGGCATTTTGTCATGACGGCGCTGGCATTCCTCAGCATGATTTTAGGGAATGTGGTGGCGCTGGCTCAAACCAGCATGAAGCGTCTACTAGCCTACTCGTCGATCGGTCAGGCTGGCTTTGTCATGATCGGCTTGGTGATTGGGACAGATGCTGGATACTCCAGTATGCTGTTCTACCTGATTGCTTATCTGATGATGAACTTGGGCGCGTTTACCTGTGTGATTCTGTTCTCGTTGCGGACGGGAACTGATCAGATTAGTGAATATGCCGGGTTGTATCAGAAAGATCCCTTGCTAACCCTGGGCTTAAGTATTTGCCTGCTGTCTCTGGGTGGCATTCCGCCCATGGTTGGGTTCTTTGGTAAGCTCTACCTATTTTGGGCTGGCTGGCAAGCTGGAGCCTATGGTCTAGTATTGTTAGGTCTGGTCACCAGTGTGATCTCGATTTACTATTACATCCGCGTCGTCAAGGCGATGGTAGTCAAGGAACCGCACGAAATGTCGGATGCGGTGAAAAACTACCCCGAAATTCGCTGGGATCTGCGGGGCATGCGATCGCTACAAGTGGGGTTAATCATTTCGGTGATTGCCACTTCGATCGCGGGAATTCTTTCAAATCCGTTGTTTACCCTGTCGAATAATGCGGTGGCAAAAACCCCTATGCTACAAGCAACCAAGGTAACTTTAGAACAACCTGTGGCTCAAGATCAGATTGCGCCTCTCGCTGACTTAAGCTTGAAGCTGTAATCAAATTCTGAGAAATTCAAACGCGATCGCTGTTTCCTATTGAACGGCGATCGCGTTTGTTTAAGCACTAATTCACAGCAAGTAATTGCTCAGTTGAGCTTAACGGCTGCGTCGAGAAAATTACTCTATACAAGCAAAGGCTGTAGGATAGCTAATAAAACACTGCTTTAGTTAAGAAAAAGAGCTACCAGTTCAGTTAAATTTTGATCGAGATAGAGCTACTTCCGAAATATGCAATTATCAATGTTATCTATCAAGAATAGGTAATGATTTTGGATTTTTAGAGCAGAAATCCCAGGTGATCTGTAACAGTTATCAGCAGTTACTGGCAAGATATACACCCCAAAATAATTATTGTAAACTTTAGATAAAGCTTGAGTTAGTAATTAGTAAATCCTAAGCCTTTAGCTAGTTTGAAAGTTTAGAATATGCTCAGTTTCATAACAGTAGTTCCATCGTTTCAACCTCCAAGGAGCCGAAAATGCAGACAATTTCTGTCCAGACGAAGAAAGTTGCCGGTTTACTTGTGACTGGTCTAGCTGTACTAAGTCTAACGGCTGGTGCAGCATGGGCACAGCAAGCTTGCTGCGGAGACAACGCCCCTTGCTGTGAGGAAAAAGCCCCTTGTTGCGACTAATGGAGGTTGCCTTAACAGGGATTTGGATAAGAGAGCTAACCCGCATCTCGTAAACTTGTAGAGCACAGTTGTTGTATTGCCCTTTCGCATGTTTTGAAAACAGTGGAAGGGCAACTGTATTTCTAGGACAATCACAAGATCAACCAGATGAGTTGAATCGGGCTGGACTCTAGAGCGATACTGACAAAGCCGTTAGGAATCATGCAAGTATTTTGAGTCAGTCTGTTTTTCAAGCCTTTCAACCGATCTCCCTGTTCACCACTACGCCAACTGGCTTCCAGACTCTACAACGACTGGGAGCGATCGGCACACTTTGGTTACCAGAAGCGATCGCCACAAACCAGCCAGAAATTCTGCCCGATCAAACGATTCAGGTTTATACCGATCCGCTGAAAACCCAAATTGCTAACCTGTGGTCATCGCATCAGGCATTGATTTTCTGTTTATCCACTGGGGCAGTTGTTCGCTTAATCGCGCCCTTGTTGCAAGATAAAGCTACCGATCCCGCCGTGATTGTGATTGATGAAGCGGGCAAATTTGTCATCAGTTTATCCGGCGGGCATCAAGCTGGCGGCGATCGCTTGACGCAAGTAATCGCTCGGCAACTCGGAGCCACTCCGGTACTGACAGGGGCGGCAAATCATTTCAATTTACCTGGCATTGATATTCTGGGAGAGCCATTTGGTTGGGTCAAAGGCAGTGGTGATTGGACAGGAGTGAGTGCCGCGATCGCTCGTCAGCTTCCCCTAGAAGTGATTCAGGAAGCCGGATCAACACTCTGGCAAAGCCATTTACCCGCCGATCATCCGTTTCAGTTTGACTTCCCAGAACACATGGCGACTGTGCAGGAAACCCGCCCCACTCCCGCCGCCCGAATCTGGATTTCACCCATACAACGCCAATTTGCGCCGGACTCCAATTTCCCCAAAGTCCAATGGCATCCCAGAGTCTTATGGGTCGGGATCGGTTGCGAACGGGGAACCCCAAAAACCGTGATTGAACAAGCCATTCAGCAGGTGTTTCAAGCCCATCATCTAGCCGAAGCCGCGATCGCTGGCATTGCCACCATTGACCTGAAAGCCGATGAAGTTGGATTAGTCGAATTCTGCCAGGAGCGTCAGTTGCCGCTACGCTGCTTTGCGGCTGATACCTTAGCGACTATTCCTGTTCCCCATCCCTCCAGCGTAGTCGAAGCGGAAGTCGGAACTCCCAGTGTGGCGGAAGCAGCCGCGATCGTTGCTAGTTGGGGAGTTGGGGGAGATAGGGAAGATAAGGGAGATAGGGGAGATAGGGGAGATTCCTCGTCTTCCTCATCCTCCTCACCTTCCTCATCCTCCCCATCCCTCCGCGTCACCAAGCAAATCTTCCGCCTAGAGGGACAACCGGGAGCCGTCACGATCGCGATCGCCCAGGCAGAACAGGAATACACCGGAAGGATTGGCAAACTCTGGTTGGTGGGAACGGGACCGGGAGAGTTAGCCCAAATTACCCCAGCCGCTCAAACGGCGATCGCTCAAGCCGATGTCGTGATTGGCTACTCTCTCTATATTGATCTGATTCGATCGCTGTGCCGTCCGGGTCAACTGATTGAAGCATTGCCAATTACTCAAGAGCGGCAGCGGGCAGAACGGGCGATCGAGTTGGCGCAGTGGGGGCTAACTGTGGCAGTTGTTTCTTCCGGGGATTGCGGGATTTACGGGATGGCAGGCTTAGTGCTGGAACAACTGCGGGCGCAGAGCTGGGATGGTCAAGTCCCCGAGGTGCAAGTATTTCCTGGGATTACGGCGCTACAAGCAGCAGCCTCTCGTGTCGGTGCGCCGTTAATGCACGACTTTTGTGCCATTAGTTTGAGTAATTTGCTCACTCCCTGGGAGGTGATTGAAAAGCGATTGCAAGCAGTGGCTCAGGCGGATTTTGTCGTGGCACTGTATAACCCGAAATCCCAGACTCGAACCGAACAGATTGCGATCGCTCAACGCATCTTTTTACACCATCGTGATCCGCAGACTCCAGTGGCACTGGTACGTTCCGCCTATCGTCCGACTGAGCAGATTACCCTGACAACACTAGGAGACTTGCTTAACCAGTCGATCGATATGCTGACGACAGTACTAATTGGTAATCAAAGCACCCGCCGTCATGCCGATTGGCTGATTACCCCTCGGGGTTACTTGGGATTTGACCCAGAGTAAACACTTGCTTTTACACTGAGAAAGGTTAGGTATCTCAGAATTAAACACTCATGATGGCTGTATTCCGGTTTATGCGATCGCGATTCCTAGCATTGACATCTACATTACTAACAATGGCTGTCATGCTACTGGTAAATTTCACTCACGTTTTGCCTGCACAAGCGGCGGCCAGTGCAGCAGCAGTTGGGAGAACATTTTCCCAGCAATACAGTCCCCCTAAGGCATATGACAGTGCAGAATTGACCGGAGAAGATTTTTCGGGACAGGAATTGCGGACAGCAGAGTTTGCCAATGCCAATTTGAATGGGGCAAATTTCACGAAAGCGAATCTGGAAGGGGCGGTGTTCAGCGCTTCGGCGATCGCGGATGCCACGTTTCATCAAGCCAACTTGAATCAAGCCATGATGGATACGATTCGGCTGATGCGGGTCGATTTAAGTGATGCCATCCTCACGAATGCCATGCTGCTACGGACGGAATTCCGGGATGTCAATATTGCCGGAGCAGACTTCACGGATGCCATTCTGGACAAATATCAACTGAAGCAACTCTGTGCGATCGCCAATGGTACAAATTCTGTGACTGGCGTAGACACACGGGAATCCTTGGGATGTCGGTAGGGAATAGTTATGGTGCAACGAGTTGGGGTAATCGGTGGCGGACAATTGGCGTGGATGATGGCAGGAGCCGCTACAAAGTTGGGCGTGGAATTAGTCGTGCAAACTCCGGCAACCTCTGATCCAGCGGTGGCGATCGCGGCTGATACGGTACTGGCTCCAGTGGCAGATGCGGCGGCTACCGCCCAACTCGCGGCGCAAACTGAGGTAATTACCTTTGAAAATGAGTTTGTTGATTTGGTGGCTTTGTCGGCTTTAGCCGATCGCGGCGTTTGCTTTCGTCCCCAGTTGTCTGTCTTGCAACCGTTGTTAGATAAGTATGATCAACGGTCTTACTTACGGAATTTGGGCTTGCCGACTCCCCGGTTTTGGGCACTCGATCTCTCAGGTGGAGGAGATGGGAGAGATGAGGATGTGTCTTGGTCGTTTCCGATCGTCCTGAAGACACGGCGGCATGGCTATGACGGTCAGGGGACGTTTATTCTCAGGAGTGAGGCGGAGTTCCAGGCAACGTTAGAGCGACTCCCCAATGTACCCCTGTTAGTGGAGGAATTTGTCCCGTTTGAGCGTGAATTAGCCGCGATCGCTGCGAGATCGGTCAATGGTGAAATTGCCCTATACCCGATCGTCGAAACCCAACAGGAACAGCAGGTTTGTCGGCGGGTGTTTGCTCCAGCGGCAGTGTCGCCAGCGGTGGTCATGCAAATTGAGGCGATCGTCCGAACCCTGCTTACGAGTCTGGATGCAGTGGGGATTTTTGGGATTGAGCTATTTCTCACTCCGGATGACAAAGTGTTGGTGAATGAAATTGCGCCGCGTACCCATAATTCTGGGCACTTCACCTTAGATGCCTGTGACACCTCTCAGTTTGAACAACATTTACGAGCCGTCTGTGGCTTGCCGTTGGGTGATCCAGTCATGCGATCGCCTGCCGCTGTCATGGTGAATTTGTTGGGCTATGAGCAATCTCAAAGTGATTATTTAAGTAAACGCCAACAGTTAGCCGCCCTGCCAGGATCACAGGTGCACTGGTATGGCAAAACGGAATCCCGACCGGGACGCAAATTAGGTCATGTCACGGTTTTATTACCTGATACCGATCGCCAGCTAGCCGAACAGATGGCAACGACGATCGAATCAATTTGGTACATGCCCTAACCTAAATGCCATTTCTCAGTCAGCCCAGACGGTCTTGGTTGCTTCTGCTCACCAGCTTTCTCTGGGCATTCTTGACTGGAGCATTTTTGACACTACCAAGCTTGCAGGGGTTACAGTGGATTGCCTTTGTCGTAGCGATCGCGTTTTGTGCGGCAGTCAGCTATCTGGGACGTGCTGCTCTTTGGCTGGGTATGGGTTTCACGCTGTGGGTTTGCTACCAAATTGTCAGGTTAGGCGAACCCGCGATCGTCATCTATATGATTGGTTCCACATTAGGACTGAACTTTGTTCTGTTCAGTGCGACTGCCCAGCAACGACTGAAAACTCACAGTCCAGCTAAAACTTTTTTCCAATTAACCATAACTTCTTGGAGCGCTTTAGGGTTGGGTTGGCTAGCCGGAACCCTGGGAGGCTGATTTCATCAGGGTTTTGCAAATCCCGACTAAATCTATCGGGTATGTTTGACGGGCTTTTGTGCCTCGTGTTACTATCGGGCGCATTGGTAGAAAAACCACTCTAATCCAGCTTCTTCAGAGAGAACCCGACCCATGACTCAGGCAACCCAACTTCCAACGCAGCAGTCCACCACGGCGACCTTCCGGGCGCTGAAGTGTAAAGAATGTGGTGAAGAGTATGAACTGAAGGCGATTCACGTCTGTGAACTTTGCTTTGGACCGTTAGAGGTTGCCTATGATTATGATGCGTTGCGGCGGCAGGTAACTCGCGAAAGTATTCAAGCCGGACCGCGCTCGATCTGGCGCTATCGTCCGTTTCTCCCCGTGGCAACTGATACCCCGATCGATGTGGGAACGGGTCTGACTCCCTTAGTCCAAGCTAAGCGGTTGGCGCGTCGTCTGGGTCTGAACAAGCTATATATCAAAAACGATGCGGTTAACATGCCCACCCTCAGCTTCAAGGATCGGGTGGTATCGGTCGCCTTGACTCGCGCCCGTGAGTTAGGCTTCTCGACGGTGTCCTGCGCTAGCACTGGCAACTTGGCGAACTCCACTGCCGCGATCGCGGCTCATGCCGGATTAGATTGCTGTGTCTTTATTCCGGCTGACCTGGAAGCGGGCAAAGTCATGGGGACATTGATCTACAGTCCTACTGTGATGGCCGTGCAGGGGAATTATGACCAGGTGAATCGCCTCTGTTCGGAAGTGGCAAACACCCACGGTTGGGGCTTCGTCAATATCAACCTGCGTCCCTACTACTCCGAAGGCTCGAAGACTTTAGGGTACGAAGTGGCAGAACAACTCGGCTGGCAGTTACCCGATCACATTGTGGCTCCCCTGGCTTCTGGCTCCCTGTTCACCAAGATCTACAAAGGTTTCCGCGAGTTTGTTGATGTCGGCTTAGTCGAAGACAAGCATGTGCGCTTCAGTGGGGCTCAGGCAGACGGGTGTTCGCCGATCGCCCAAGCTTACCGCGAAGGTCGGGACTTCATCTCCCCTGTTAAGCCGAATACGATCGCCAAATCGATCGCGATCGGGAATCCAGCGGATGGTGTGTACGCCGTCGATATTGCTCGAAAGACCAACGGCAATATTGAATCAGTCACGGATGCCGAGATTGTCGAAGGGATCAAGCTTTTAGCCGAAACCGAGGGGATCTTCACGGAAACGGCTGGTGGTACGACCGTAGCGGTGCTGAAGAAACTGGTGGAAGCAGGCAAAATTGACCCAGATGAAACAACCGTCGTTTACATCACAGGGAATGGTTTAAAGACTCAAGAAGCGGTACAGGGATATGTTGGCGAACCCCTGACGATTGAGCCAAAATTGGATAGCTTTGAGCGAGCTTTGGAACGCTCCCATACCCTCGATCGCCTGGAATGGCAACAGGTATTGGTTTAAGTCGGGTTTCTGGCGGGGTGATTGAGGATTTGGGCAACGCGAGTCGTGAGCACGAATGCCAATCACCATCTGCTAGCCGTCACGATTGTCCTTAACTTCACTATTTACTAACTACGCTCTATGTCCGTCAAAGTTCTAATTCCAACCCCTCTGCAAAAACTGACCAACAATCAAGCCACGGTTGAGTGTAATGGTAGTTCGATCGCTGAACTGCTAGATGCGCTGGAACAAAGCTGTCCGGGAATTAAAGCCCGATTGTGTGACGATAAGGGCGAACTCCGTCGCTTCGTCAACTTCTATGTCAATAGCGAAGATATTCGCTTTTTAGAAGGCATCAAAACGCCTCTGAAAGAAGGGGATGAAGTTAGCATCATTCCGGCGATCGCGGGTGGCTAAAACCGGTTGACTGCCGATGCATAAAAATCCCCCAAGGTGATTCAGTTCCTTTGGGGGATTTTGACTGGGAGATGAGTTAACTAACTGAATTAGACAATTAAGAAATCCTGCACGATATAACTAGCCAGTTGTCGCCCAGCAATTAGCCCATCCTGGTTAGAAGACTCAACATGAATGCCGCCATAGATGCGGCTACGTCCAGCCTCATCTGCCGCTTGGGCAAAACTGCTGTAGGAACGGACAACCCCAGGTAACCCATCCGTTGTGGTTGAGAAGCTGTAGTTCTCCCCAAACAGATAAGACAAGATAGAACTCGCCGCCCCACTAAAGGTACTATGCCCTGAAATGTAATCTGGGAAAGGCGGTGTATTAATTAAAGGAGTCCAGGTGGGATCGGAAGACGTCCGGATCGCTTGAATTGGACGGCATTGGTTGTAGGCATACTTAGCGTCCCAAGCCACAATGCCAGCATCCGCCAAACCAATATTCAACATGGCGAAGAGGCGGGCATCTTCAAACAAGCTCGTGTTTTCCTGACGAGCAATATCTTCGGCAATATCATTCCAGTGACCGGGAGGGGTATAAGTCCCACCACCATCTGCCCAGAACAAAGCGATTTGCGTTTGGTCAGCTGTGCGCTCGGAGCCGACCTTACCACCTAGTCGTCTAACCTCATCAACCTCGGAGCGATACTGAGCACTCGTAAAGGCAGGTGGTCCATCTGGACGGAATTGCGAATCACTGGTCATCGTGAAGGGTTTAACCAGCGGCCACTGTGGTAGTAATGCGGGCGCAAAGTTTGGGGCTGTGGGATGCCAGTATTCATCTCCTGCCAAGGGAGTATAAGCAACGGTAGCACTGGCTCCATCATTACTCCGGGCTGCCAGGATAATATTAGCAACCATAGTACCGATCGCGAGTCCATCCTGTTCGGACTTACCATCCACCACTCGTGCCAACGTATTCCCTAGTGCTGCATCAAATGTGGCTTTCTGAGTAGGATACAGCGTGACCAAAGTTTGATAGGCTGCTCCGGCGACAGCGGCGATCGCGGAGGCTCCCCGGGGTGCATTTACCGTTGTGTAATACTGTTGCCCTAAGTGAACGATCGAATTCACCGCATCGTAAATTGCGGTATGAACGATCGCCAGATTCCGAGCGGCATACGGAGGTGGTGTGCCAGCGGCTTTGATCGCTTGCAGCATAGCATTGTTCCAGTCCAGAACAACATTGTCGTCGCTATAGCCTTGCAGCGTGTCAGCATAACGACGGACAGTTTTTTTATGGCTATCAGCCTGCACACTTAAGCGATAAGGGGTGTCACCACCATTCGTGTGTACCCGCACATAATAAGTCCCTGCTTCCAGCACCACCCGTACGCTTTCCGAAGCAGTGCCACTGTGACTAGAGGTTTGAATAACCCGTCCATCTTGATTGAGTAATGCCAGATCTGCGTCCGCCGTTAGCCCTTTTAAGGACAAGTTAAGGACACTAGTTTTTTTGACCTTGACACAAACTAAATCATCTGTATCTTGAGTTCCAACGCGATCGAATACGGATTGATTCCAACTTTTAGCAGTAATTTTTCGAACTGTATTCGACTCGTCACGGCTGCGGAAGTGTAACACACCAGATTGAGCAGAGTGACTACTACTTGAAATGCCTTGATCTAATAAATCTCCACTATATTGACGGATACTTTGATGCGGATCTGAAAGGTTAGATGATTCAAGTAGATTGGGCATGAAACCTCACTTTAACTTTCCTGATTTACTTACGGGCTGCCGAAACTCAACTACAGAGTTCCCAGAAGTAAAGGCTTTATAAACAGCCTTAAATCCACGTAGAAAACCCACTTTAACGGATTGAAAAGGACAATCTCTAAGGGATTCTACTAGTAAACAAAGTTGACTATTTTGAGTTTTAGCGACTAATCATGACTTATGTCTAGGCTTCACCGTAGATATACAGAAGTTTTTTTTCTTTTTCATATGTCAAGGTTAAATAATCCAGGAATTTTCTGAAGACAATCGATTAAATCAGAAAAAAATAGGCAAAAAATTGTTTTACTGCCTGTTTAATTTTGGCGTTTTTTTGGTGTTTCTACAGGCAAGCCAGCTTGCCTAATTAAGATCAATTGAAATTCTGCTATGAATTCTGTATGGCAACTTCTATCAGCCATCTTCTCAAACACAAAAATAATTGTGCCGAGGGATTACTTAATATTGAAGCAACGAGAGAAAAGCTAGTGTGATGCCAGATCTTTTGGAGGCTGAGCGGCTCTCCTGCTGCCTTACGCGTGAATTTGCAGTGAATCCGGATCGTCATAGTTTGTTAAAGTCAAAGCCATACCCTTTCTTAGCCAGCCTGGAGAAGCCCTTATGTTACGCCTGGAGCATGTCAGCAAAATTTATCCCACCGGGGAAGTCCTCAGGGATGTGAATTGGGAAGTTAAACCAGGCGATCGCATTGGGTTAGTAGGTGTGAATGGTGCCGGCAAAACGACCCAACTAAAAATTGTGGCAGGCGAAATTGAACCGACTTCGGGAGAGGTAATTCGTCCCGCCAGTTTGCGGATTGCTTACCTGACCCAAGAGTTTGAAGTTGACCCTAGCCGTACCGTTCGCGAAGAATTTTGGCGGGCATTTCGAGAAGCGAATGATGTGCATGAACAACTCACTCAGGTGCATCGTGACATGGAAACGGCTGATCCCGAAACGTTGGACAAGCTGATTCACAAGATGGATCGGTTGCAGCGCCAATTTGAAGCGATGGATGGCTATGTTTTAGACACTCGCATTGAGAAAATCCTGCCAGAATTGGGGTTTGCGCTGGAGGATGGCGATCGTCTAGTCAGTGCCTTCAGCGGGGGGTGGCAGATGCGGATGAGTTTAGGCAAGATTCTGCTACAAACTCCGGATCTGTTGCTATTAGACGAACCAACAAACCATTTAGACCTAGAAACGATCGAATGGTTGGAAACCTACTTGAAGGGCATTGAAACCCCCATGGTGATTGTCTCCCATGACCGGGAATTTCTCGATCGTCTTTGTACCCAAATTGTTGAAACTGAACGCGGCATTTCCACCACTTATTTAGGCAATTACTCCTCTTACTTACAACAGAAAGAAGAAAATCGTCAGGCTCAGCAGAGTGCCTACGAAAATCAACAGAAGGAACTGGAAAAGCAACAGGCATTCGTCGATCGCTTCCGAGCCAGTGCCACCCGCAGTACCCAAGCCAAGAGCCGCGAAAAGCAACTGGAAAAGATTGAATTGATTGAAGCTCCTGACGGCGGATTGCGAACGTTAAGGTTCCGCTTTCCGCCGTCGCCCCGGAGTGGTCGGGAGGTCGTGGAGATTAAGGACTTAACCCATGCTTATGATGACCGCATTCTCTTCTTGGGGGCAGAACTGCTGATCGAGCGCGGCGATCGCATTGCAATTTTGGGTCCCAATGGGGCGGGGAAATCTACCCTTCTACATTTGATGATGGGTATGGAAGCAGCAACCGAAGGGATAGTGAAGCTAGGTGATCATAATGTCATCCCTGGCTATTTTGAACAAAATCAGGCAGAAGCCTTGGATTTAGAGAAAACTGTGATGGACACGATCCATGACGAAGTTCCCAGTTGGACTAACGAAGAAGTTCGCACCTTGCTAGGACGCTTTCTATTCAGTGGTGAGATGGTGTTTAAGCCCGTGGGTGCCTTAAGTGGGGGTGAAAAAGCTCGGTTAGCCCTCGCGAAAATGTTGCTCCGTCCAGCCAATCTGTTGATTTTGGATGAACCAACCAATCACTTAGACATTCCTGCTAAGGAAATGCTGGAAGAAGCGTTACAAAACTACGACGGCACAGCGATCGTCGTCTCCCACGATCGTTACTTTATTTCTCAAGTTGCGAATAAAATTGTCGAGATCCGCAATGGTGAACTGCTCCTGTATCGCGGTGATTACCACTATTACCTGGACAAAATTGCTGAAGAAAAAGAAAAGGTCAAACTAGCCGCGATCGAAGCCGAAAAAGCCGAAAAAGCGGCAGCTAAACGGGCAAAGCAGAAGGAAAAGGAAAAAGCTAAAAAAGCCCAAAAGTAATGTCGGAGCAGCAAGCACCGAGACAGCTAGCCGCAACCTCAACAATTTCGCTAGTCACTTGAGGCTAAAATCTGCCCAACGGTGACCGGCTCAATCTGGCTTGGGGATCACAACGCTAAATTCCAAAGAAAAAATTGAGATTCAGAATAGCAGCGGTCAAAATCTGATACAACAATGGGGACTTCTTGCATTTGATCCCCAGCTAATCTCGTTGATTCATCGGTCATTGCTGGATCTTACCCGGCGGCTTTAGTTAAATATCATTACAATTCCCTGACACTCTCGTACTTGTACTAGCTTCGAGAGAGTGAATGGCAATGTTATGATTTGCGGAAGAATTCATTCACGGAAGGCATGGTTTTATGGCGCAAGCGCCTATCTCTCCAGTTGTATTAATTATTCTGGATGGTTGGGGGTATCGCGAGGACACAGACGGGAATGCCGTGGCAGCCGCTAAGACTCCTGTTATGAATAGCCTATGGGCAGCGTATCCTCATACCTTAATTCGGACCTCTGGCAAAGATGTAGGTCTGCCAGAGGGTCAGATGGGTAATTCAGAGGTAGGACATCTCAATATCGGAGCCGGGCGAGTCGTTCCGCAAGAACTCGTTAGGATTTCTGATGCGGTTGAAGATGGCACATTGCTGAGTAACTCTGCCCTGGTGAAAATTTGTCAAACCGTCCAACGTAACAACAGCAAGCTGCATTTGGTTGGTCTCTGTTCCGATGGTGGAGTGCATTCCCATGTCACCCATTTGTTGGGATTGCTAGATATGGCGAAGGATCAAAGGCTAACGGATGTTTGTATCCATATCGTCACGGATGGACGGGATACGCCACCGATGTCTGGCAGGGAATCGATCCGGCAGATTCTGGACTATTCCGAGCAGATTGGCATTGGTCGGATTGTCACCTTGAGTGGTCGCTATTACAGTATGGATCGCGATCGCCGCTGGGATCGGGTCCAAAAGGCATATAACATCATGACCCAAGATGGCTCGGGTGATGGTAGATCGGTCCTGGAGGTGCTGCAAGCGTCCTATGATACCGGCGTTACGGATGAATTTGTGATTCCAACTCGGATTGCACCTGGAGCCGTTGAGCCTGGAGATGGGGTGATCTTCTTCAACTTCCGACCCGATCGGGCTCGCCAACTGACCCAGGCGTTTGTGGATCCTAATTTCCAAGGCTTCGATCGAGAGTTGATCAAAGCCTTGACCTTTGCCACGTTTACTCAATACGATCCCGCACTTACCGTGGAGGTCGCCTTTGAACCCCAAAACTTGAGTAATATTCTGGGCGAAGTCATCGCTAATCACGGGCTACGGCAATTCCGCACGGCTGAAACCGAGAAATATGCTCACGTCACCTACTTTTTCAATGGTGGCATTGAGGAACCCTTTCCGGGTGAAGATCGCGAACTAATCCCCAGTCCCCAAGTGGCAACCTACGATCGGGCACCAGCCATGTCAGCGGTTGCCGTAACGGATACTGTAATTGCCGCGATCGAGCGGCGGATTTACTCGCTGATTGTGATCAACTACGCCAATCCGGATATGGTAGGGCATACGGGGAACATGGAAGCGGCGGTACAGGCATTGGAAACCGTGGATCTCTGCCTTGGTCGCTTACTGGAAAGCATCAGTCGAGCCGGTGGTACTGCCCTAATTACTGCCGATCATGGCAATGCTGAGTTGATGTGGGATGCCCAGCACAATCCCTGGACTGCCCATACGACCAATCCAGTGCCGTTGATTTTAATTGAAGGCGAAGGGGTGAAAATCCCCGGTCATGGCACAGAAGTTATGCTGCGATCGGATGGTCGCTTGTCAGACATTGCCCCCACAATCTTGGATATCCTGAAAATTCCTCAACCACCAGAAATGACTGGACGTTCCATGATCCAGGCAGCTGATTTTGATGTGCGGGCAAATCGCACTCCGGTGAAAGTCGCTCGTTAAGCCACTAAGGCAAAATCAGTTTGCGATAGACTAGAAGACGGTGGATTTTTTGCCGGATCCATCGTCTAATCTTCCGGCAATATCGCTTTTGTTCATATCAGGTTTTTCTCATGTCGCTGACTGCTGTCCTGCAAATCATTTGGTCGCTTTCTGCCCTAGGACTGATCGTTTTGGTCTTGCTCCACAGCCCTAAAGGCGACGGGTTAGGAGGGTTAGGGGGGCAAGCTCAACTGTTTACCAGTACCAAAAGCGCTGAAACCACCCTCAACCGGGTTACTTGGGCACTGACTGCCATCTTCATGGGCATGACTGTGATTCTCAGTTCTAATTGGTTACCTAAGTAGATCCGGTCTCAAGCACTTTATTCATGCAGTTCGGGCGATCGTGGCTACTGCGCTGTTTAGCCTTTACGGTTGGGTTAATCATTACTGTTTGGGCAACTACCGCCATATCTTTGCCGCCTCTGCCCTTTCTACCCTGGCTGCATTACCGGACTTCCGGGCTTGGGTTGGCTCAGGACGTTAAGGATGATCTACCTTTACAGGTCCATCCTCTGCCACCGACCTTGGCACAGTGGCAGGATGCCCAAGCCACAGGGGACTACTTCGATCAGATTCAGCCTGTGAATGTGGGTTATCTGGTGTGGTCAGAATTTCCCGTTAAGGTGTTTGTGCAGCCGGTCGAGTTCGGCTCTACCAGCCCATCGCTCATTCAACGATCGCAAGCCTGGGTTGCCGCCGTTTCTCAAGCGGTCAAGGAATGGAATTTGTACTTACCCTTAACGATCGTCGAGCAAGCCGAAGCTGCCGATATCATAATCTGGCGATCGACTCCACCATTACGGTTGGGAACAGAACCACCAAACTCTCAACAGCCCGGTCGGCAAGCCACCCGTTTCCAGATTCGGGCGCGGAATGCGGAAACTCGCTACGAGATTTACGTTAAACAAGTTCCGGCTAGAGGCAAACTTCCAGCGACGATCGCGTTAGCCCATCGCTTTACCATTTATCTGCGACCTGACCAGCCAGTACCCTATACTCTGGCAACAGCCCGCCATGAATTAGGTCATGCTTTAGGAATTTGGGGTCATAGTCTGCAACCTACAGATGCCTTGTATGCTAGCCAGGTTCGGCAGCCACCCACGATTTCTGCACGAGACATCAACACATTAAAACGGGTCTATGAGCAGCCCACACGTCTGGGTTGGCAAATTTCACGGTGAATAACACATCACTTTCCAGGTTGCCCCACTGATCCGACGATCGAGTTCAAAGTCACTAAAATGTGCCTGCACTGGCGGAGCAAGCTCCTTCCAAGTCACCGGGTGAAATCCTAAGCGGGTATAAAACCATTGCAACTTTGGTTTACAGACTAAATAGACTGGCTGAGATGCCTTTTGGATCAAATGCTGAACTAAACACGCACCAAGGGATTGTTGCCGCCAATTAGCACTCACAAAGAGGTGATACAACACATAGAATTCCGAGTAGCAAGAGAGGGCTGCACACCCTACAGGCAGACCATTACACTCAACAACGTGATATAGCGACCAGTTGAACAATGGCTCAGTAGGGATTAGGAGCAGATACAACAGCAGCGTACAACCTGAGAAAAATGTGACTCCACAGGAGTAAAGCAACAGTAGAAACAGGAACCATCGCCCAGGTTGAGTTGTGGTTTGTTCTAGTAGCCATAGTTCTAGAACGATCGCGCCCCCTAGTGCCACTAACCGGACTAACCGATACGCCAGCATCCGTAAATCAAACGCTAGGGCCTCTGTCCAGATCAACTTCAACACAAACTCTTGCAGCGCCCATTGGTCAGCCAGTTGAGCTGGACGAATCGAACAGCAGGAGGGCAGAGAGACAATTCGTTCAGCCATGCCCTGCCCGTTCCCACCACGCCCGCATTTTGCCAGGGTTTAGCAACCCATACGGATCAACCTGCTCCTTAAACGCCAATTGCTCAGGATCAACAGTTTTCATACCCCCGTCTTCCAGAATGTACGTGTGAGGATTGAAGATCACTGCACCTTGAGCTTCATGCTCAGTAATAATCTGGTTTAACCGCTCTGCCGTGGTATAGCGCACTACTTGCAAGCCGATCGGATGCATGGTGCCCATCGCTCGAGCAAATTCCAAGTGCATCATCACTTCCTCCCCATAGTGGTGATACATCTGCTCGACTAGCTTTAAGTCTGGATCAGCGGGAAACAAGGTTTGGAGATACGTTAAGGAAGCATCGACACAACGGGCATGTAGGGTTGTGTGATTCCAGGAATATTCCATTAACGTCACACCTTTTGCCGCTTCCTGAGCCGTTTTTTCATAGCAGAGATGACCACTCCATTCCTTGATCAATTCCCGGAACGGTTCTAGACAACACTCGGCAATCATGACTAATACCGCATGATGATGAGTAGGAATCACCGATCGCAGCGCTGTGAAATAGGTGGGAATTGGATCCGCACAAACAGTCACCAGCTTTTTGATCAAACCATCGCTATGGGCAAGTGCCTGACCAAAGCGGGCAGCAGCCATGAAGTCAGGAAAGGTCACAATCGCTTCTGCCCAGGCATAAGCAGGGGCTAAGGGAATTTCCAATTCGGTAATAATGCCATTCGTGCCATAAGCATGATTCGCTTTTTGCACATCGTCGCCTCGAAGTTCGATGACTCGCGGCTGAGCTTCCATCGTCACAACCCGGAGGGCTAACAGATTCCCCCGATCTCGCAATTGTCCGTAAGTAATTGAGCCGACCCCACCACTGCCCCCGGCAATAAAGCCGCCGATCGTCGCCGTGCGGTAAGTAGAAGGAGCCATCCGGATCTCCCAGCCGATCTTATGGGCTTGTTTATCGATCGCAGCAAGTTTGACTCCAGGTTCTACACACGCCACGCCCGGCTTGATCCATTTCACCGTTTGCATTCGGGTCAAATCGAGAATTACTCCCCCTGATAAGGGCATACATTGCCCATAGTTACCCGTGCCGGCGCCCCGAACGGTTAATGGCACTCGATGTCGGACGCATGCCTCTGCCACCCGCAACACTTCTGGTTCATTCGCAGCCCGAACCACCAAGTCCCCCCGTTTATCACTGAGTAAGGGATGCAGCACGGGACTAAAGTAATAACAATCGCTCGATAATTTGGTAATTTGCGTCGGATCAGTGATTAGCTCCAAGTCATGGAGGTCAGCCATGAGAGCTGGCAAATCAAAGGTGGAACTAGCCGTGGAGGTCATGCGTGAATGTTAATAATGGCTGTGTAGCAGATTAACTGATTATTTCTGAATTGCGCGGAGTATGGTGAGCAATTTCACTTCTATTTAATTGGGATAAAGGGTAAGAATCGTTTAATAAATCGTCTTAATTTCAGCAAACCAATAATTTTTCGGACTTTTGGTGAAACAACTGGAGTAGAGGGTGGGATTGGTTCTAGTTGAGCTTGCAGTTCAGCATATTCTGCCGCCGTTAAGGGACTGCCATCGATCGGAGATCGAGCCCCAATAATGATCTGTGCCCGTAAAACTTCTTCGGGTTGATCGTCGGCAGGGGGTAAGGCTAGCACGGGTGGGCTGACTGTCAGCAGAGACAATCCTACAGTCAGCGGTAGTAAGGTTTTACGATCGCGCAACCAAAATTGGGGCATAGGTGAAGCTCAGGAAACCAGTTAGAGCGATCGTAGCGCTTCCTCCAAATTCGCTAACGTCGTTTGCAACAATTGCAGTTGATAGTGTTGTTCCGTCATTTCGTGCCCTTCAGCGGTGACTTCGTAATGGATCACTCGTTCTGCTACGATTTCATAACGTTGTAGTGCCGCTAGATTTAAGGCACTGAAATTGACTAAATAATCTCTGGCAGCTTCCAGGCAAGCATAACGGACTTGGGCTTCAGATAGGCTTGTAGAACCAGCTGAACTATCAGAGTCCAGCGTTTTGTTTAACAGATACGATGCTCCACCCAAAATTGCCCCAACGACAGGTCCCCCTAAGACGAGTCCTAATCCACCAGCTAACAGCGTTTCAGGGTTTAAGCTAGAGGATTTACCACCCGTATTGGTAGTAGGGATATGAGGTAGTTCGATTTGGGGCGGTGGCGGAAAACTAACTAAGAGTTGATTCGGACGATCGCGCTCAAAGAATTCACAGGCTTGCTGTATCCACTTCGCGACGGCTTGCTGATGATCGATCGCCGTTGCCTTAAATCCTCCCATTTCCCAGGCTTTAAACTGACCTAAAAATAGGGCTTCGGCAGCATCATTCTGATAGTGATCCAGCAAGTTAATCAGCGATAACCATTCAGTGAATTTCGTGACGCTGGCAGTAAAGCCTCGATGAATTAATTGAGCCGCTTGTTGTTTAATCTGCACTCGCTGGTCACGCTTAGTGGTCACAGCCATAAGTTCGGTTTGTAGCTGTTCGGCTTGCGCCTGAAGCGCTTGCTGCACCTGATGTGAGAGCACCTTCGCTCTGGGGATTCGGGTCGCAGTTTGCTCTTTCTGCTGTTCCACGATCGTGTGCAGTGCCGACTCCAACATCGGCAGACCTGCCGCTTGAGCGTCAGCCATATTCCCTTTTAAGCGGGCACGTAAGGCAGGGAGAGCATCCACCCGATATAGATTACTGACTCCAGGTGGCAATTGAGATCGGAAGCTTTCGGCAACAAAGCGGAGACGGTTATAGACTTGCTTCTGTTCTTCCGGTTCTAGCAAATTCAGGAAATTGACGACGAAAATCACAGTTTCAATCCCTCGATCGAGTAACCAATCCCGCAAATGTTCCCGTTCACCCAAGGTCATGAGTTTACGCCCATCTAATACCTGGACGATTAAATCAGCGGTGAGGAGTTGGTCTTTGACTAAAGCATCCTGGGCTTCTCGATCGTTAGTTCCTGGCAAATCAACCAGTTCTACCCCCAATTGCAGAAAGGGATGAGGACAAAACACCGAGACGGCGGCTACATCATCCCGCATCCGTCGCTCGTCATTCAAAATGGCAAACTGTTTCAGGATCTCTGTTCCCGTTTCCTCGATCGTTCTGCCATCCGTTAACCGAATTTGGCTACGCAACAGTTCCCCATACTGCACCGTAATAGCCGCTCCCGTAGTGGGAATTAAATCAATGGGTAAAGCCCGTTCGCCCAATAGAGCGTTCAACAAAGTGGACTTGCCATAATTGAATGGTCCAAATACCGCAATTCGAAAATTGGCGCGTCCAGTCTGCTGGCAAATTGCATGGACATCCTGTTGCAGCCGATGGTTGGCAGATCGTTCTAATAACCCTGCTGCCGATCGCAGCCGTTCTAACAGAGTCTGGTAAGCGTCCTGCGGCCCCATAGTTGTGTCCTTGAGTTGCTGGTACTAAGATAGCAAGCCCTACAGACCCACCTGTGATAACGGACACAAGTTGAGCAACGCTAACCAGTTTTGCAGATTAAGCGTTGTGTTCCTCATGGCTGAGGCAAAACAACCCACAATCTCTTCCTGGGTTAAAGATCGTGGGTGATAGACATAAATATTCGCAACAAAATTTAGTATTTCATCCCTTTCTTATGGACAGAGGCAAGTAGCTGCGGTCTAACTTGCTTGACCCATTGATCAAAATTAAATTCCTGGTACGAGTGATTTACCGAGTCTACTGTTTTGCTTCGTTCTTTGCTTGGTTCAGCTTTCATGCTCCGTCCTCAATAAGTTCCAAATGATTTACCGTTCTATCTACCGTTGAAGCAGATTTACAATGAAAAAGCCAGAGCTGGCATACCTTAAAATGCAGAAATAGCAAGGATCAACTGCATTTCTCGCATCTTGTGAATCGATGGACCTAGGTCACTACCAAACATCTCTCTTAGGGTAGAAATTATGGCTGTGTCAGCCTCGGAATTTGCAACAGCAAATTTGTATCTAAAACTACGAAAATTATACGCTTCTTAGGAAGCATTTGAGTTAAGCCAAGGCAAAGCTTAGGTCATCAAATGTCTATTCATTGGGGTTGAATCGCGATCGGGTGCTGTCCCAATTAAATTTACGTTTGTATAGGAAAAACTCTTTTAGGCAAATGACTTATACCTTTTGTGCTCTACCACTTCATAGAAGATTAGGACAAATTGCCATCCAACAATCAGGATAACAATATCGCTCCTTGAGCAGCAGGTTAGGTATTTTAAGATGTCCTAATTCTCCTGCTAAGCTAAGTAATCCTTTGGGTAGTGCTGAGAAATTACTAGCCCATGAGCGAGCAGGGAATAGAATGAAGAGGGATGCAACCGCAGCGGATTCCTCACCCTACATCGACCTAATTATGAATTTAATCTCATCTCAGTCATTCGTTAGGATTGCTAGACCGATAGCAAGCAACTTGGCAATTTAGTATGAAGTGACACGGAATACACTTTGAAGTTGCTATAAAGAAAAGGTTTGTATACTTGTTCCTGCAAAAACCCGCAGATAGAGTTTATCTATACAGATGTAAACCTGATCTGAAAAGATTTCGAGTTGATGATTCCAGTAAACATTAAATGGTGATTACTACAAACTGGCTAGCAACTAGTGCTGAAGTAATCAGTAGGTTTCAGGCGACCTGCAACTCTTTTTCTGATTCAGCCACAAGGACAAAAATCTGATTTCAATAATGCCCCAAGCAATGATTCCTGATTGTGATGAGTCACTCGATCTACCTTATTGCGGCAAACTCCAGTAACCCTCTAAATCTAGATATACCATTAACATGGTAACAGCGGGTAAACGGGAAAAAAATTCAGCGGTTCGCAATTTGCTGAAGCCCTTAGGGATGAATAGATATCACTGACCTGTACAGTCGTTCACTCGTCAGCAGGATTTTTGCTATTAACACCTCACTCATCGGGAGTTTCCATGCACATTCCATTCGCTAAACTGCATACCACTGGGCAAGAACTAGAGTATATTCAGCAGGCGATCGCTAGCGGACATATTACTGGAGATGGCAGTTTTACCAAACGCTGTCAAGCTTGGCTGGAATCAACGATTGGGTGTCAAAAGGCATTGCTCACCCACTCTTGCACAGCAGCTTTAGAAATGGCAGTCATCTTAGCGGATATTCAGCCAGGTGATGAAGTGATTCTCCCCTCCTATACCTTTGTATCAACCGCAAATGCGGTGGTATTGCGGGGTGGGGTTCCCGTCTTTGTGGATATTCGTCCTGATACGCTGAATCTCGATGAATCCAAAATTGAAGCGGCGATTACGCCTAAAACAAAAGCGATTATGCCCGTTCACTATGCTGGAGTAGGCTGTGAAATGCCAACCATTCGGGCGATCGCAGATCAATATAATCTGCTAGTGATCGAAGATGCCGCTCAGGCATCAATGTCTCGTTACAGTGGGCAACCCTTGGGGAGCCAGGGACATATGGCAGCTTTCAGCTTCCATGCCACCAAAAATATTGTGTCGGGTGAAGGCGGAGCCTTAGTTATTAATGACCCCACACTAGTCAAACGTGCCGAAATTATTTGGGAAAAAGGCACAAATCGTAGCCAGTTCTTCCGGGGTGAAGTGGATAAGTACACCTGGGTTGACATCGGGTCTTCCTATTTACCCAGTGAATTGGTCGCTGCCTTTCTCTGGGCACAGTTTCAACAGGCAGAGCAAATTATTGAGCAACGGCTCAACCTCTGGAATCGCTATCACAAAGCCTTTGCAGAATTAGAATTACATCAAGTGGCTCGCCGTCCGCGGATTCCCCTCCACTGTCAGCATAATGGTCATATTTATCATTTATTGCTGAATGATCTAGAAACCCGCAGTCGTTTATTGGCACATCTGAAGGCTCAAGGAATTCAAGCTACGTTCCACTATGTGCCGTTACATAGTGCCCCAGCCGGTCAAAAGTATGGTCGGGTTGCTGGCGATATGAGTGTCACTAATGACTTGAGCGATCGCATTTTGCGCTTACCGTTGTCTAGTAGCCTCACGGTTGCAGAAGTTGATCAGATTATTGCCTGCGTTTTGGATGGATTAAGCGATCGAGCCATCTTGGGTTCGGCTTCTATGGTTGCTACCCCCTAATCGGGTTCACTCACCTTGTCGCAGTAAGTGCCCCAGAGATTAATCAATCTCTGGGGCACTATTTCATCGTCAGTTCAAACAAGAGAATGGCTGAATTAAACAAACACGCGATGCTGCAAACAGGGCATTTGTCGACGAACCTGTTCTAACCGCGAAGGCTCGATCGCGGCGAGGGCAACCCCAGGCTTATCTCCAGCATCGGCTAAGACAATCCCCCAAGGATCAATAATCATGGCGTGACCATGAGTTTGACGTAGGGCATAATGTTGCCCAGTTTGAGCTGGGGCAATCACATAACAGGTATTCTCGATCGCCCTAGCTTGCAGTAGAACTTGCCAATGATCTTTGCCGGTATAAGCCGTGAAAGCAGCAGGTACGAATAAAACCTCAGCCCCCATTTGCGACAGGTGACGGTACAGTTCTGGGAACCGTACATCATAGCAAACCGATAAGCCAAGATTGCCTAGATCTTTCGAGGGGTAGACCGGGGGTAGACGCATCCCCGCCAACACAGTACTGGATTCTTGATAAGTGTTACCATCCGGCAGATTAACATCAAATAAATGCACTTTTTCGTATCGGGCTAGTTCGTCACCGTTCGGACCAATCAAGAGCGCCGTATTATGCACTCTGCCATTATCTACAGGTTGGGGAAAGCCACCACCCAAGATGGTGATTTGGAAGCGTTGTGCCATGACTTTGAGGAATTTTTCGCTAGCTTGACCGATCGCATCGGCTTGTGCCAATTTATCGGCTTCCTCACCCAGAAATGAGAAGTTTTCTGGCAAGCAAACGAGTTCGGCTCCCTGGCGCACTGCCAGATCAATTAGTTCTTCTGCCTGCACCAAATTTTTTTGCAGGTCAGGTAAGCTGGTCATTTGAATGGCAGCCGCCAAATAGGATTTCATACGCTCAACCCAAGATCGTCCAAACAAAAACTACTGAATCAATGATGGATAGTAACAGAACTATGAGCATCATCTGGCAAGTACGTAAATATTGCCGCCCTGCCCATAGGCTTCCTCACGAAAATATTGGTTCAATCAACCGTTAAAACTAGAGCGAAACCGTACCAGCATACCCTCTTAAGGGTGTCTCCGTAGCCATCCTATCAGACATGTTAGAGATGAACTGCCGCCCAAAACCTTCTTTCAACCCTAATGATGATAGGTGGCAATTGAGGATAAGCTGATTCAGTTCACTCGCCTCGCACGATGCAGACGAGTGCTGGCAAGCGGGTATCATCGACGATCGCGATCAAGGATGACTTTAGTCCCTAAGCATTTACTCACTAAATATTATGGCTTGCCACACCAATCTGGACAGTGATCGCCATCCTGCCACCCATAAGGATGCAGCCCACACACTAACACAGTGCGCGTATCCTGGCGATAGCCATAAGCTACCCCATGGTAATGGCTACACCCCTGACAGACTTTAGGACGAGAAGAAGGGGTGCTAGTAAACCCAAGCTGCGATCGCAGGATATGCTGTTTGCTTTGCAACCGCTGCCAGCGGGCGTGATCAGCTTTTCTAAAAAAATAGTGGATCTTACCAAACGGATACTGAGCCGCGTTCATGAGTTTAGGTGTGAGGGGCTATTCTCTAGCCTACCCACAATTGTCTCAATCTTCACGCCACGATCGGGAGATATATAACGTCTATCGCGACTCTTGCACCTGCCAGAGTTTCACCGTATTGTCAGAACTGCCACTAGCAATAATACCACCATCTGGACTAATACTAACCGCATTAATGGGATGGCTTTCATGCAGCGTCGTCCGTAGTGCCCCAGTAGGTAAATCCCACACCCGAATCGTTTTATCGCTACTACCACTGACCAACCGCTGACCATTCGAACTCAGGGCAATTGAGTTTACAGAATCTGAATGCCCTGATAGGGTGCGGATCACTTCGCCTTTCGCCAGATTCCAAACTTTGATGGTTTTATCTTTACTACCACTCACTAACGTTTTGCTATTCGGACTGAAAACGATCGCATTGACTGAATTAAAGTGCTTACCAGCAAAGGTATGGATTTGTTCACCTGTCCTTAAGTTCCAGAGTTTGATTTGATTATCTAGCCCACCACTGGCTACCAATTGCCCATCGGGACTAATCGCTACCGCTCGAATCATACCTGCCAAGTTAGGAAAAATCCGTAAGGTTTCTCCAGTAGTTATCTTCCATAACCGGATCGTGCGATCTTCACTCCCACTGACTAACCATTGCCCGTCAGTATGAATAGCCACTGAATTCACATCTCGCGTATGCCCCATCAAGGTTCGCGGCGACTGACCACTGGTTTGCCATACTCGCACTGTGTCATCATCACTACCACTGATAATGAATTGGCTGTCAGGGCTAAAGGTCAAACAATTGACGGCTTTAGTATGACCAGTAAGCGTTGTAATTAATTCTCCAGTCGTCAGGTTCCAAAGTTTGATCACATCATCCAGCCCACCACTAGCCACCAGTTGCCCATTAGGACTAATAGCAACCGCCATCACCCAACGACTATGCCCAGCCAGGGTATGTAGACAGCGCCGATCCTGAGTTGTCGGAATCGGTGGTTTAGATGGCGGAATAGAATTGCCGACATGAGGAACCTGAGCACCACCAGAAACACGTGGCGCAGCAGCTCCTTGCCCTGATGTTGGTATGGGTGGATTGGAGGGAGGGGGAGCCGGAGGTCGGGAGTAGGGCGGACTAGAATAGGTCGATGACGGTGGATGAAAGGTAGGAGGGCTAGCCGTTACCCCACTAAACATACTCGGATTAGAGGTCGCTGGAGGACGGGACAAGGCTTGGCGTAAGTCTCGCATGACCGCATCTGCCGATTGATAGCGTTCACTGACCAGATCCTTCAACATTTTGTCCAGAATTTGAGCGATCGATTCGCTAATTTTGCCCCCCCGTTGCATTAATCGGTCCCGCCAGAGCCAGCGTCCTTCGAGCGGATCATACAAATCATCGGGCTTGGTTTGGGTCATTAAAAAAATGCAGGTAGCCCCAAGGCTATAAATATCACTGGCCGGAAAGGCACGCCCACTGCGAATTTGTTCCATAGGAGCATAGCCTTCGGTGCCAATTTTCGTCCCTGGCAGGGAGGCAGTGGCAGTGGATAGCAGTTTCGCAACGCCAAAATCAATCAGGACTAGTTTATTGTCAGCCTTGCGCCGAATCACATTAGACGGCGTGATATCCCGGTGAATGACCTGGTGATCATGGACGAACTTGAGAACCGGTAACACACCCACTAGGACTTCTCGAATCCGCTGTTCACTAAAACTGCCTTGATATAGCAACTCCTGAAGCAACGTTTGCCCCTCAATGAATTGCTGTACTAGGTAGAGCCGCTGCTCCTGTTCAAAATAAGCTAGCAAAGTGGGAATTTGCGGATGTTCTCCCAATTCATGCAACCGCACGGCTTCTTGCTCAAACAGTTGCACAGCCTTATCGATCGACTTTGAGCCACCCTGGACTTGGGGCGAAAACTGTTTAATCACACAGCGGCTTTTCAAGCGATCTTCATCTAACGCTAAGTAGGTCTTACCAAATCCACCCTGCCCAATTGGTCGCACAACCCGATAGCGATTGCGCAGCAGGGGAGTCAGCTTGGCTCCACAGTGCAGACAAAACTCGGCATCATCAGGATTCTGGGGCTGCTGGCAATCAGGATTTAAACAACAGGTCATACACACGCACCCAGGTGACGTATACTCCATTTTCACCCCGTTCTAGGGTTAAGACGGATGGATTGGTAAGGATTGTGCAGCGAACTCCAGTCGGCAACTGGATTGCTGTGCAGTATCTCATCATACTCTTGTGCAAGGGATGACGGGCAGCCGATCGCTGGACAGCATTTCAACGGATTGTGACACTTCACCAACAGGAACACCGAACATACCACTGATGGCAGTAGGTATCAGATATTACTGAGGAGGAATTGAGCGTTAAGGGCAAAGTTCGTAACTATAGCAAAAAAGTTAGCAAAAAGCTTTCACCTTAACGGAAAATTCAGCGATTTGTCAGAGCGAATTCGTTATTCTGTCACTCTCTTTCTGCTAGTATAAGCAGGTAGATTGTAGGCATCCCCCTTATGGGTGATTTTTAGGGTGTTTCTCAATATATAAGGCAATGCTACTAGTTACACTGTTACTGATTAGTTCAACTGTTACGGTCTACTACCTGCTGACCTATCAGCCACACTAGGACTGCACGGCTAGGTTCGGTTATCCCCGCTAGGTAAGGGTGACATAGCATCACTATCAGATCTGGTCAAGGATCATCTGCATCGCCATTTGATCAGGTGGATCTGTAATATATGCTACCTACCCATCAGCTCCACAGTGTTTCTGCTACCGAGTTGAGACAGTTTCTTCCCCCTAAATGGGTCGCAAAATTCATACGGCAGTCCTCTGCTCTTATAACCATTACCTGCTGCCTCAAATCCGCTGCATTGAGGTAGATTATCTTTACACCTAGCTCTTGCATTGCAAGAGCACTCTAAACCAATGTGGCTCTGGACCGCGCCCAACTATTAGCGAACTACGGCATCAGGATCCTGGCAAGAGGATACGCGATTTAGCCTATAAGCTGCGTATCTACACAAATCTGCTGCATCCTCAGCAACAGCCCACCGGTCAACCAACAATCGATTGATTGATTGCAAGGAAATTAAGCCCAGACCTCAGCTCTGGAACATTTGTATCGGCAATGAAGACTTAATTATTAGCGAGCCACCCGCCCCTTTAAACCGCCATGACTCCTCTGACTTTAACTGACGCGATCGAGCGCTATGAGACTGCGATCGTGGCGCTAGAAGTAGCTGGTGAAGGATTATCAGCCGAAGCGGTACTGGAAGTTTTAGTTGCCCGTAGCTTGGTGCAGCAAGCGATCAATCACTTTCCGCGAGCTACCGTATCCGAATTAGGCGACCGGTTGTGGGCAATGATCACGCGACGGAAGCGGCGATCGCGCTATCGAGATTGGCAACGGTTAGTTAACCGCTTAGATACCCGGTTAAATAAACAAGCTGTTTATATCAACCAAGCTGTGAAGTTAGAGGACTGGCAAGTACTACTACCAGCCCCAGAACGAGAATGGTTGCGGTTATTAGAAACTCCGCAAGTTTCATCCTGGCGCGATCGGTTTGACTGGCTCTGGCAAGGGTTATCGATTTCCTTACTCTCAGTCGCACTAAGTTTACTCATTGGCATCGCAACCCGTTTCCTGGAAGGGGGAACCGATGCTTTAGGCGCCTTTGCCGTGATTATGCCGACGGTAGTTGGGTTACTAACTGGGGGTGGCGCTTTAACTAAAACTGGACGGCAGGCGATGGAACATATTCTCGGCAGCCTTAGAATTGCACGGCATTGGTGGGATGAAATTTTTTGTGGGTTATCGGCACTGTTTCTGCTGTCAATGGTTGGCTTCTGGTTTGCCTTACCGCAAATTGCAGTAATGTACTCTCAAAGTGCTGATCTGGCGTACCAAGAGGGGCAATTGGCTCTAGCGGAATATCGCTACGATCGCGCCTTAAAACTGAATCCAGCCCAACTAGATATTCACTACAAGTTAGGACGGTTATATGAAGACTTAACTCAATTAGATCAAGCCGCACTGGAATATCAGGTCGCGGTTAAAGGCGGGCGAGAAGGAGAAGCCTACAAAGCCTACGATCGCTTAGCTCGACTGTATATTCTAGAAGGTTCAGCAGAAAACTATTCCAAAGCCGTTTCACTCCTAAATGAAGGATTAGGGGTGGCACTGGCCAAAAATGATACGGCAACGATGTATGCGATTTACACCAACCTAGGTTGGGCAAGACTGCTCCAAGAACGCTACGGCGAGGCAAGAGAAGGATTGCAACGGGCGATTAATTTAGCTCCGGAACGCGCTCCAGCTTACTGTTTACAGGCGCAAGTGTTAGAAGGATCGCAAGACCCGATCGCGGCAATGGCAGCATGGGAACAATGTCTGAGATTTGCCAATCAGAAGGATCCAGATGAGGATCTCTGGATCGGCTTGGCACTCAAACGATTACGGATTGAAATGAAAAGCAATGAAACCTAGTGTGTCTATCCCGTTGGCTCTGGCGCTAGTGCTGATGGCTCAAACCAGTGAGAGTCAGTTTTCACCCAGACAACCGATCGCGGAGATGATTCGAGTTCAAGGGAAAGTTGAAATTAGCTCTCAAGGGCAATCGACCTATCGCCCAGTCAAGTTAAATGAGCGACTGTATCACGGCGACTTAATTCGAGTGGAGCGAGGTAGTCGAGGCGTGATTCGGTGTCAAGCCGATGCCACCACCTGGACCATTCCTGCCGATGGTTTACCACGCGGGGTTGCCAATACCTGCTCCCCACCATCCAGTCGCTAACCCTGAACTTAATATGCGTCTTCCGGTTGCGCCTTCATTTTCGCCTTGGCTTTGGCAGCACTCTTCTTCAACGCATCCAAGCGAGTTTCATATTGCGATCGCAGTTTCTTTTTAGGCGATTGATCAATTAACGTCTTCAACGCACTTCCCAGACTCTTGTAAGCATTCGGCAAGGTGTAGCCAAAGCGAGTTGCCAGCGCGATCGCCCGATCGTCGGCTTCGATCAGATCCTTCACTACCCGATCGTTATTATTCTTCTGCCACAAGCGCCAGCCCGAGACGCCACATAAGGCAAGGGCTAACAGTAACAACAACGCGTCCTGCACCCAGAGTTCACCCACAGCACCACCCAAACCGATCGCCAAGGCAGCCATTTCCCAGCCGTCTTTAGGAATCGTGTCATTTTGGATCCGTCCGATCTCATGCCAGAACAGCAGATTCCGTTGATCGGTGGCTAATTGCTCCCACCGCACCATATCAATCAGAATCTCCACCTCATCTTTGCCAATTTCCTCGCAGGTAATCAGAGGCGGATTGACCGCAGAGGTGGCTTCAACGGAAACCCAGCTTTGGAGTTCGGGAGGTAATAAGCTCCGCAAACGCCGTAGCTCGCTCATCTCAGCTCTAGCAGTAGAGGATGCGTATGCCATGTCCAGACCTGGAATATTTCAATTAAATAACTATAGTGCTTCCTTTTGGATCATAGCGATCCTCCTCCCATTTGGGAGGTCGTTTTTTACCCAGGTAGGGAAATCCGCCCAGCTAGAGCCTAGGGCTGACCAGGCAAGCAGCTACGGTTCGGCATACCTCAACCCTGAATTAGCCGACATTCTCCTCGCAATAGCCGCTTAGCCAAGGAACCCCGCGAATGATGATTGCACTATGCCTTTATGGCAGTTCCGCTGATAAATAGCGGGGAGAGGCTTGCGAACTAGCTTGCGAATTGGAGTAGTAGGCGATCACCATCAATGGTAAGGTGAGAGTCAGCAGAGCAATTAAGGTTCCGAAAATTGTGGCAAATCGAGAGGACGATCGACCAGATGCACTGGCAGATGGACTACCTGATTCCATAAAAGTAGGAAAAACCTGAAACAACAAACGCAGTCATTAAACTAGTGGTACGGGGAACACTCCTCTGTACAAAAATTGTAATCACCCAGGTTTGAGAAAGTGGTGTCTAGCAAACAATCTCAACGCGAAATGGGTGCTAATTTTTCAAGAGCGAGCTTTTAAGAGCTGATGGATGCTCTGTAGCTCAGTTAGGATCGCTTGCAGCAACTCTTGAGTAGAGTTGCGGGGTGGCTCACGCACTTCGATCGTCACTGGGCGAATTTTCAACACATCCTTCGCAAAACGAGCCACTTCATTGGGATGAAATAACAACAAATCATCTTTATGCGATCGTAATTCTGGATTCAGTCGCTTGGGATGATAGGGCGGATTCAGGCTATTGGGGTCGGTATTGGCATAGCGATAAACCGACGCTCTAGAGCGATTCAGCGCTTTTTGCACCGCCTCTATATCCATCAATCCACTTTGCTCAATACCAATCTCACCGTCCATACAGCTTTAATCAATTCAATGTCAGACTCGAAAATCTTAACATGAGACTGTTGGACTATGCCTGTGATCACTATCACTGCAACCGGATCAGACGCGGAATCCTTGGTGAATAGCATCGGCAACCAGAACCACCCCAAGTAGACCCACTGGGAGAAATAGCACACCGTAGATGGGAAATAGCCACAACAAGGCACCAATTAACCAACAAAGTAATGAAGTTAATAGAAAGAGTGTGAATCCCAAAAAAACGGTCGCAATATAGGTCATTCCATCACTCTCCAACGCGTAACCATAACTTATGACAACGAGTATCTTTGCTATCTTGCGGGATGCAACTTGATGATCACTACAGCCATTGGGATGAATTATCCCAAACCGTTGTGTGCTCCTATCTATGCCATCAGGACGCGCTAAAGCGGCGCTAAAGGATTCAACCAACGCAAGACAGAGCGTTCCAGTTCATGCAATTCTCGGTACACTTCTTGGCGCATCCACTGCCCGATCGCATCAAACGGCGTAAAAATACTGCCTGTTTGCCAGCTCATATCAGGACCGAGCGGAGTGAGATGGGTGCCGGACAAGGTTTGTGCCACTACCATATCCGGAAAGCGCGTTCGCAATAGCTCCGTGAGCACCGTCGTTTGATCGATCGTGTCATTGGTAAATTTCACCAGTAAATTCCGTCTGACTCGATAATTTTGAGCAATCATGCGATTGGTTTCCATGGGCGATGGGGTAAATTCGGCAGTAAACGGGGTAGAAAACTGTTTCAACATGGAAGAAACTTGTTCTACCAATGGCACTGCATCCCGCGCCGCATAGTTATTAAACGAAATTAATACATTTCCAGCTCGTTCTACTGGAAACGAGCTACCAATTAATAGGTGTAATTTGCACCCCAAACTGTGACCTACGCCGTAGATGGGGAGGTAACGTTTGCGCAGGGTTGTCTCATACAAGTGTTCCATCACTCGATCGAAGTTACGTAAGACCGTCTGGGCGATCGCTTGATGGTCAAATGTATTAATAAAGGGGGTGGCAATGACACCGTAGCCCTGAAGTGCCAAGCGTTCTAGGAACCGCCGATAGGTGACTTGGGGAGCAGTAGCGACAAATGCGCCCCCTAAAAAATGCACGATCGCGATCGGTCGAGGCGGCATTAAGACCCAATTACCGGAAAGTTCTTGCCAGTCCATGTTGTCGGGGAGCAGGGTAAGGGATGCGGGACAAGTAATGGTCTGCCCCATTCCCTATTCTGCCGTACTCTCTCGATCACGGTTAGTGACCTCTGGTTGGCAAGGGCGATCGAACAATCTGGGTGAATCTGCACTTTTTTCCAAAATCCCTTGCCATAATGCCCCTCTGTTTGCTAATTTGGTTAAGCGTCAAAAACAAAGACGTTCCCCGCCGGGATAGCTCAGTTGGTAGAGCAGAGGACTGAAAATCCTCGTGTCACCGGTTCAAGTCCGGTTCCTGGCATACAACAGAATCTCTAAGATTCAGTCAGAGCAAGGGTTTTACACTCTTGCTCTTGTCTTTAGGCTCTTTCAAGCTTCAGGAAAGGTAGGGAATTTTGACTATTTAACCTGAGTTTGACTATGGAGTGACTATGATGAAGTAGAGCAGAGGAAACCATAGTCAACACAATCAACTATGTCTGCACAACAGAAGGCATCAAAGGGTTCCGTTGGTATTGAAGCATTTCAAGGACGGTTAAGGCTACGCTTGCCTCGTCAACTTTATGGCGGTAAACAGAAGTACCTGACCTTGGGAGTGGCTGATACCCCTGACAATCAGAAGCTTGCTGCATCCAAAGCTAAGCAAATTGAGCTAGATATACTAGCAGGCTATTTTGATGCCACGTTAGAAAAGTACAAGCCCCAGACCAACTCGGATTCCGTTGAATTCTCAAAGAGCAATCAGGCAGAACTACCCCTAAACGTTTTATGGGACAGGTATGCAGCCTACAAATCGAAAACTTTGAGTGTCACCACAATAAACAAGGATTACAAACGGATAAAGAATCATATTGCTAGTTTGCCAACTCAGAAGCTTGCTGATGCTGTCTCTATCAGAGATCTCTTGCTGAGTCAGTTATCTGCTAACACTGCCAAGCGTGTTCTAACACAGCTTAAAGCTTGCTGTGATTGGGCAGTTGATTCAGGTCTAATTACCAAAAATCCTTTCGATGGTATGGCTCAGACTGTTAAAACACTTGCCAGGGATGAGGAAGACAGCATCAATCCATTTACAAGGGATGAGCAAGAAAAAATTATTGCTGCTTTTGCCAAACATCGTTACTACAAGCACTACACCAGCTATGTCAGATTCTTGTTCATGACTGGATGTAGAACCTCTGAAGCCGTTGGTTTAACTTGGGAACACATTGATGGAAAGCTTACCAGGATTACTTTTCGTGAGGCTGTAGTTGAGGGCAATCGGAAAGATACAAAGACACATAAGATTCGCAGATTTCCCATCAATGATTCTTTGAAAAGCCTACTTTTATCCATTAAACCTGAAAGCTGTAAATCCAATTCACCAGTGTTTCAAGCTCCTAAAGGAGGGGTGATTGATGCCCACAACTTTCTTAATCGTGCTTGGAAAACAGTTCTATCTAAATTAGAAATTCAGTACCGCTCACAGTACAACACCAGACATACATTTATTACAAATTGCTTAGAGTCTGGTGTCAGCGTTGTTCAGATTGCCAAGTGGGTAGGTAATTCACCAGAAATTATCATGAAGCACTACGCAGGTATCATCAAGCAAGTTGAAGTACCTGAATTCTAAGTCAGTTACCGTTAGAAAATATATTCTCAGATTTAACCCTGCGTCACTCATGCAGGGTTTTTATTTTTGAACTTTAGATTCTGAATATACCGCTATATTTTGGAACCTTATTAGAGTCTCATATAAAACGATGGAACGATGTAATAGGAATCTTAACATCCATATTTCCTTTTTTCCCTATAGCTAAATAGATTAGGAGTCACTTAAAGGTACTTACCAAGTGAGATTTATATAAATAATAACTGCTAGGCTCTAGAGCCTAGCAGCTTACCCTAACTTAAATCTAAAGCTATAAACTTAAACTAACCCTTTTGCTCTTAACATCTTTAGCTTTCTCATATGAATACTCTTTATAGCTTCAATATTCTCAATATAAGGCTTTATATCACAGACGTTAGCTTGCAATACTTCTCTCTCGGTATTCGACGTTTCTTTCTCGATTGAATCTCTCGTTAAAAGCATAAGCTTCAAAAATGAACTCTGAAGATAAATCTATATGCTTTATTGTACCATCGGGTAATTGATGATAGGACACAAACCAATTTGAGTTTTTAGCATTATTTGCTTGAGTATCTACATACATATTAATCGGTATATCTAAGCCACAGGTCAAACAATGCTGTATCGGTTCTATATGGCAAATAGAATGCTTTTCACCTGTAATTTTCTCTAAAAAACCAGCTTTATTACGTAAGGCTGTTATTTGCTTGTTATGGTTTTCAGAAAACCAGGGAGGTCTAGCAAATTTAGCTTGAATATCCCTATTTTCGTTAATCTCATTTGTACACTGCTTGCACCAAGCATGATGACCGTCTACCTTACTGTACTTCTGATTCTTACAGAATTTCACTAAAGGTTTTGTTTGCTCACAGATTGAGCATATCTTCTTCCCATTTTTAGCTGGTCGTGAACGGTAGTAGTTAATTCCAAGTTCCTTACAAATCTCTTTATAATTCATAAATAAATCAATCATTAATTTATTTGTTTTAGTATAATAATAACATATATGTTAAACATATTATTGGTTATGCATATCTAAGTTCACGTTAGAAAAAGGAAGTATTGAACTATGGAGAAAATATTTAACAAGCCTAGCCACCGAATGAAGAGTATTGGTTTTAGGCTCAATGATGAAGAACTTAATAGCTTACAGAAAACTTGCTATGAGCAACAGCTTTCAATTAGTGAGTTAGTTAGACGCGCTGTTAACGAGTACGCAAGTAAAGGAAGTAGTCTATCTAGTTAATAG
>VRZD01000067.1 GCA_016743235.1 Pantanalinema sp. GBBB05
AAAGCACAGGGGAACAAAAGCAGACCTGACCAGCCGATAAAGACGAAGCGATCGCGCTTGAGCCAGTCATCGAGAACGTCGAACCATCCTCGGGTCGGCTGTGCGCGTCCGACTGCTATGGTCATGGATTCAAATCCTCTAGCGTTACTAAAATTGCAGGTTCTCTAGAGTGAACGAGTTTATATGTCTATACATCATAGGAGAAATCAGAATTTTTACAAACCGATACGTACCGTCTCAGACTTTTCTATTCTTCAAAGCTGCACCTGATAAATCGTGACTTTTGTCAACACTCTTCAACAAAGCGTTGCATATCCAGTGAATCTACAAGCCGAGGTTGATCAGTGTAGGGGAAGGTTCTCTATCCGTTAAGATGTGAACTGAAAGGATCGAGGATTGGCTTTACCTAAAGTAGTCGCTTATCCCGCTAACTCCGCCGGGGTTTGCTGCCATAGGCTAGCAGTCATCCGATCACTGATAAATCCTGGACTTCAAAGACTTTACCCTTAATTATTAGTGGCTCCATGACAGCACAGACAATGTCCACAAAACAAGAAATTTTTCGCCAAGAGATTGTTGGCTCTCGTCGATTTAGCAATTACTGGTGGGCAACGATCGTGTCTGCTGGAGCAAGTGGCTTCTTTCTAGCAGCCGTTTCTAGCTATACCAAGATCAATTTGCTGCCCTTTTCGGATCCAACCCACCTGGTTTTTATTCCTCAAGGGATTGCGATGGGGTTTTATGGCTCCTTGGGGCTTTTATTCAGCCTGTACCTTTGGCTTACCATTGGCTTGGATGTTGGCAGTGGTTATAACGAATTCAATAAAGCCACAGGGCAGATCACCATTTTCCGGTGGGGCTTTCCTGGCAAGAATCGCCGCATTGAAATCAAGTGTAAAACAGAAGATGTCCAGGCAGTCAAAGTAGACTTACGCGAAGGATTGAACCCCAAGCGGGCATTATACTTGCGTGTCAAAGGCATGCGCGACATTCCCCTCACCCGAGTTGGGCAGCCACTAGCATTATCGGAGTTAGAAAACCAGGGTGCTACGCTAGCTCGATTCTTGGGTGTCCCGTTAGAAGGACTTTAGAGAATTACTATGCAAACCTTTTTTCAGCGCTGGTTAGCGATTGTCTTAGTCGTCATTGCTCTAGTGGGTAGTGGCTGTACTCCTCAGGATGCGGCAACGTCTTCATCGCCAGATAGCGCTGCCTCCAAGCAAATAACGCCAAACAGTGTTAGTGAATCCCAAATGGCAGAATTACCTCGCCTACAGGGAAAAGCTACGGTAGAAATGATTGTGAAAGGTTCCCCCATCACGATCGAAGTAGATGGGACTAACGCCCCCATTACAGCTGGAAATTTTGTCGATTTGGTGCAACGAGGAGTCTACGATGGCTTGGTATTTCACCGAGTTGTGCGAGAACCCCAACCTTTTGTGGTGCAGGGAGGCGATCCACAAAGTAAAAATCCCAATTTTCCGCCTGAGCAACTGGGAACGGGAAGTTTTATCGATCCCAGCACCTCTCAACCCCGTTACATCCCGCTAGAAATTAAGCCGCAAACGGGTGACCAACCCTTATACGGCAAAACCTTCGAAATGGCAGGAACCACGAGTAAGCCAAAACTACGCCATACTCGTGGAGCTGTAGCGATGGCACGATCGGCAATTCCCGACTCGGCATCCTCGCAGTTCTATATTGCTCTAGCAGACCTCAACTTTCTGGATGGTAACTATGCCGTCTTTGGCTATGTCACGCAAGGCATGGAAGTTGTCGATACGATTCAACAGGGCGATCGCATTGAGTCTGCCAAAGTCACTAAAGGGGCAGAAAACCTAAAGCCAGGTAGCAAAGCGTAGCGACAGTACAATTGCGAATGGATGTGGTAGTGACCGGCATCGGTCTAGTTTCGGCTTTGGGGTCTTTAGAAGCAACTTGGAAGCACCTCTTAGCAGGTAATTCTGGAATTCAGCGGCATCAACCCTTTCCCGAATTACCTCCCCGTCCCTTAGCGCTAACGGCAACTGAACCGGCTCACTTAAGAACCTTGACTGAAACGACTGTGATTGCAGCATTACAGGATGCTGGATTGCAGCTCCCCTTAGTGGAGTGTGGCGTTGTCATTGGCTCTAGCCGAGGTAATCAAGCGGCATGGGAGCGCTGGGCAAAACAGATGCAGCATCGAGATCACGATCGCATTGGCAACTGGTTGGATACACTACCCCATGCGGCAGCGACTACCAGTGCTCAATTGATTCAAACACAAACGACAGTGCTCTCTCCAATGGCAGCCTGCGCCACTGGACTTTGGTCAATTGCCCAAGCCTATGAACTGATTCAAATGCAGCGCTGTCAGCGCGTACTGGCTGGAGCTATTGAAGCCCCCATTACTCCATTAACGATGACCGGGTTCGCCCAAATGGGGGCATTGGCAACCACAGGAGCTTATCCATTTGATTGGGCGCGGGAAGGCTTAGTGTTAGGAGAAGGAGGAGCAGTTCTAGTGCTAGAAACGGCTGAACTTGCTCAACGACGGTCAGCTAAAGTTTACGGTCAGGTTTTAGGATTTGGCTTGACGGCAGATGGCTATCATGTCAGTGCTCCGAACCCTCGAGGTGAAGCGGCGATCGCTGCCGTTCAAGGGTGTTTAGAACGCAGTGGTCTAGTCCCTCAGGACATTGACTTCATTCACGCCCATGGGACAGCCACTCAACTCAACGATCGCAATGAAGCTCATTTAATTGAGCAATTATTTCCTCATCCTGTTCCTGTAACTTCAACCAAGGGTGCGACTGGACACACGATCGGAGCATCCGGAGCTATGGGCGCTGCATTTTGTCTTCTAGCACTAGCCCAACAAATTTTGCCACCTTGTGTCGGGCTACAACATCCCGAATTTGATTTGAACTTCGTCAGAACAGCTCAACTTGCCAAAATCAAGCAAGCACTTTGCTTCAGCTTTGGCTTTGGGGGGCAAAATGCAGTTCTTGCATTTAGGGCAGTTGACTCATAGCCCGATCGACCGATACGGTGGAACCCGAATTGGGGGTTTAGCTCCGACTTAGAATCATGACTACAGGAGCATCCAGCATGAAAGTCGCCCTTGTCCATGATTATTTACGGGAATATGGCAATGCCGAGCGGGTGCTACAGGGCTTACATCACTTGTATCCACAAGCGCCCGTTTATACGGCATTCATCGACTACAAAGGGTTAGGCGAGCATGGCGATCGTTTCGCTGGTTGGGATATTCGTCCGACGATCGCGCAACAACTACCTGGGATCACTCAACTCTTTCATGCCTATCGGCTAGGAATTCCCTATTTCTGGGAACCGTTGGATTTATCTGAGTATGACTTAGTGATCTCTTGCTCCAGCAGTTACCTCAGTCAGGCAGTTCTAACCCATTCGCAGACTTTACACATCAACTACTGTCTCACTCCACCTCGTTACTTGTGGGAACCGATTCCCATTACTCCCTATCCTTCTAACTGGTACACCCGTTGGGTGGATACCACGTTAAGGCAATACGATTTTTATGCTGCCCAACGGGTCGATCGCTGGATTACCAATTCCGAAATTGCTGCCCGCCGCATCCGTAAATTTTATCGGCGGCAGGTAGAAGTGATTTCCCCACCGGTTCCGGTACAAGGATATGGGGAAGCTGGCGATCGGTATTACCTTTACATGGGATCGTTAACAGCAGAACAACAGGTCGATCTTGCCGTTGCCGCCTGTAGTCAGCTCAACCGCCCGTTATGGGTTGTCGGTACAGGCGAAGAAGCTGAACGGCTCCAGCACATCGCTAGTCCTTGTGTCCAGTTCCTCGGCAATGTTCCCTCGACTCAACTCTCTGAGCTATATGCGGGAGCGATCGCAGTGATTCATCCATCCGCCTATGAAGATTTCGGGTTTGTCCCAGTGGAGGCGATGGGACGAGGCATCCCAGTGATTGCTTCCGCACAAAGTGGAATGAAAGACATTATTTTGAACTTTCGGACGGGATTATTATTTCCGCAGCCGACGGTCGAAAACCTGTGTGAGGCGATCGAGCAGTTTGAGAAACTCCGCTTTTCTGCCCAAGCGTGTATTGAACGGGCTGAAGAATTCGCGGAATCTGTCTTTGCTGCCAAATTGGAATGGTTTATCGCCAAAGCTCTCGATGATCATCAGCATGGAACCAGTTCCTCTGCTTCAGAGTCGTAGGTTTGAACCAGCAAGATCTATCTTGAGAGGGATGTTCTGCTATTCTTAAGCAAGTTTTTGGGCATCCTGAAACTGGCAAACCAATTTCTCAAGCGTTTGAACTGGATATGAATAAAGTCAGCAGCCGTTCCTTTCTCACCATGCTAGTTGTATGTAGCGTTGCCGGAACTGTGTTAGGTGGAGTCAGCAGTTGGGTAGAAAGCGATCGCTGCCTGCAATCTCCTAACCCCACGACTCAATGTTTGACTCAAAGTCCTATTTACAAAACGGTTCAGGGCGCTAGTGTGGGCATGGTAGCCGGAATTGGAGCCGCCGTTGCGGCAACCTGGCAAGCCACTCGTCGAGGTTAAAACCGCGATCGAGTTTCACCCTCAGATCAGCTAAAAACAAACTTCATTTGCGCGGGCGCATCATCGAGGCATTATTCGCCCGTGCCATCGATTGTTCCGCTACCAGTTGCTGACGACCATTACGGATTACTCGGAGCATTTCAGCCAGTTGCATCTCCATGTCGTGCAAGACGCGTTCTGCATATTCATCCGCTCCTGCCTGAATTTCTTCACATTCAGCTAGCGCCATGTGATGCATTTCTTCAAGTTCTAGCTGTGCCTGCCGCCGCATTCGCTCAATCTCATTGATCGTTTGATCCCGCACGGCATCACACTCTTGCTGAATGCGTTGGCGGATTTGCTGCGCTTCCATTTCTGCTTGCCGCACAATCCCCGTTTCATTCAGAATTTGGGCAGCCCGTCGTTCTGCCGTTTCAATAATTTCTTGGGCGTACTGTTCCGCTTGCAGAAAGATTTCTTCTTTATGCCGGAGGATATTTTCTGCTTCATGGAAAGCATCTGGCAAGCTGAGCCGAACTAAATCAAGCTGCTCAATCAATTGCTCTTCGTCAATGAGAGTGCGACGGCTCAACGGAATCCGAGGGCTTTCAAGAATAATTTCCTCTAAACGGTCCAATTCTTGCTGGATGTCTACGCTTCCTGCTCGTGCAGAGCCTCTGGCAGAGACTCCGTTTTGGGAAGCTCCAGCGTTGGAGTTGATTCCATGTTCGGGACCGATACCGGATGGGTCTTGGCGTAACATCTGTAGATATCTGGGGCGACAGGGCTGGGAACTAAGTGATCAATAGAACCACCAAACTTAGCAATTTCTTTCACCAGACTACTGCTTAAGAAGCTGTACTCGTTAGAAGTTGCTAGAAAAACCGTCTCAACACGGGCTGATAGCGTCTTATTTGTGTGTGCCATCTGAAGTTCCATCTCAAAATCAGATAGCACTCGCAATCCCCGTAGCAGCACCGTTGCCTGTCGCATTTCGGCATAGGTAACAGTCAATCCGGCAAAACTGTCTACTTCCAGGTTGGTAAGATGGCGAGTGGAGCGACGAATTTGCTCCATTCGTTCGGCAACCGTAAATAGTGGCGTTTTATTGGGATTACGTAAGACTGCCACAACGACCCGATCGAATAAACGGCACCCACGCTCGATCACATCTAAATGACCAAGCGTAATGGGGTCAAAGCTGCCAGGATAGATCGCAAACACAGGCAGACACCAAAAACTATTATGAGGGGATTATAGAAGCAAATATCAGTTTGGAAACCCTTGAATCAGCAATGCTGATCAAGCATAGGCGAGCAGGGGCAGTAGCCTAAGAGATAATATTCTAACCTGGGTCTGCCAGGTTCGTTCTTACCTCTGATCGCGATCATGGTTTCCGCCTCCTCCACAATTAAGTTTCTTCAGCAACCCACGTCTCAGGCTTGGCTCGAACAAGCATTAGCCAATTTAGATACCATCTTGCTGGATCACTCGCACTGCGAACGTAAAGCAGCTGGCGTGGCACTGAATCTCATGTTTCGTTATCCATCTAGTACCAAACTGGTGCGAACCTTGACGACGATCGCCCAGGAAGAGTTGCAACATTTTGAGCAAGTCAATCAAATTTTGGAACAACGGCAGATCCCTTTAGCTCCGCTATCTGCTCCTCCCTACGGGGCTGGCTTAAAAGCCCAAATTCGCGTCCAGGAACCCGATCGGATGTTGGACTCGTTGCTGGTTTCCGGGCTGATTGAAGCTCGCAGCCACGAGCGCTTGGGACTTTTGGGAACCCATTGTCCGGATGAAAAATTGGCAAAATTTTACCGCAGCTTGATGGCATCGGAAGCCCGCCATTATGGCGCCTATTGGGTACTCGCTACTACCTATTTCGATCGTGATGTTGTCCAGGAACGGCTAGAGACGCTAGCAATCGCAGAAAGCAACCTCCTGCTAACTCTCTACCCAGAGCCGAGAATTCATAGCTAAACCAACATCGTCAACCCGCACAGCAGGAACGCTTCTGTCCATTCAACCACTGCCCCATAGGTATCTCCGGTATGCCCACCTAACTGATGGTGAAACCAGGCTCCAGTCACTAGAGCCAAGCTGGCACCACCTAGCGTAATTCCCACGATCAACCTCCAGTGATTGGGCTGGAGATAACACACAAGTCCACTCAAACCCAGGAGCAGCCCAGTACTGGGCAAAATATCCCAACTAGACCGAATAGCCGGTTTATGAAAAGCTCCCTTACCCGTAGGTTTGAGGTAGGGATACCGGACGATCGCGACTAATTGCCCCCAGCGACCCCATCCAGTGGCGGCGATTAAAGCGATCTCGCGATCGGCTTCCAAACTTGTCAAGGCGGTCACTTTGAGCAACAGAATTATCACCGCTGCCATCACGCCAAAGGCTCCAGTGCGACTATCTGCCATCACTTCTAACCGCCGTTGCGGATCAAGCACCGCTAAGCCATCGGCAGTGTCCATTGCTCCGTCCAGGTGTAACCCTCCTGTTAGAGCCAACCAAACTCCAACAATCACGGCACTACGAACTAGAACTGGCATCGTTAGGTACTGTAAACCGAGATCCAATAATCCTAATAGACCGCCAATCAATAGCCCAACCGCTGTCGCCCAACGTGCAATTCCCTGAAAATTTAACGACCAGTGATGAGGAATTGGCAAACAGGTGTAGAAGGCGATCGCGCCTAATGCTGTCTTAGCCGCCCTCAATAAGTGAAATTTTGGAGCAGAATCATCTGTCATGAAACTTCATTTTTCCGTACTCTGGCGGAGGTAGTTACCTACATCTAGTAGCGAGAATGAATTCAACCCGGCACATTTATGCGATCCCGTTAGGGATCATAAAATGATCTCATTGAGTCCAAAATTTCTTGATCGAACTCCAATAATTTGATCGGCTGTCAGCCAGAGATCTTGGTATAGAATTGTCTCATGGGCTACTGACCTGTAGAGGCGTCTTCTCAGTTCTGTGACTCTTCTAACCCTTTATCGTCTGAAGTATCAGGCATGATTGAAGAACCATTTGCAGGAATCATTCTCTCTTCTGAAAGTTCCTGAGCAGCCCTCTCTCTGTATGCATTCTTGATCTATTCCTAAGTTCTTCGCCGAGTGTTACTGACGTTTCGTCAGTTATTCTTTTGCATTCAAATTCAGGCTCGTTTAGACCAGAGGCTTTCTCTCCATGAGTCACAACCAAACTCCCGGTAGCAAGCAATTGCCAGCACCTTGCATTGTCGATACTGGAACGATCGTGGACAAGCAAGATATGCAGCGGCTTCTCGCGGACTTAAACCGTGTTCGCTACATCCATACTCAGGATGGAGTGATGACGAGTCAGGGGGAAGGCTATGTTTTAGAGGTCTTTGCCGATCCGAAGCGATCGACGCTGGTCGCCAACCATACGCTATACCTGAACGTTCAAAGCTTTGACTATCTTGAATTAGGACAGTCGGACGAACAGGAACCCTGGTTCGACTTGATTCAGGACGGTCGCCAGTTACGGCTGATTCCCCAATCTAATCCGCTCCAAGAACAGCATAATCGCAGTCTAAACGTGGCAGCATTAGAGGCTGTGGTTGCCGAAGTGCTTTCTGCCAGTTGGGATGTCCAAATCGACGACGAAGAACACTTTTCGTTTTAGAACTTACCCCTATTTAGTTAGCTTACCCACTGTCAGCATAGAGATGCGACAATAGATTCTTTGTGTGCAATTGTCGTAGCTAACATTGAGTACCAAATTTCGGTTTGAGTGTCAAGCCCTTTGCTGTGATACAAAGGCTCGGGCTGGGGTCTTTTCCACTCCCCACGGCCAGGTAGAAACACCCCGATTTATGCCAGTGGGAACGCTGGCAAACGTCAAGACGGTCACCCCAGCGCAACTTCAGGCAACTGGGGCGCAAATGGTATTAGCGAATACCTACCATCTGCACTTGCAGCCTGGGGAAGACATTGTGGCGCAGGCTGGTGGTCTACATCGGTTTATGGCTTGGCAGCAGCCAATTCTGACCGATTCCGGCGGCTTCCAAGTTTTTAGCCTGAGCGAGCTACGATCGATCTCCGATGAAGGTGTAGCATTTCGATCGCCCCGTGACGGCCAATTAATCCATCTGACGCCCGAAAAATCGATCGCGATCCAAAATGCCTTAGGTGCGGATGTGATCATGGCATTTGATGAATGTCCCCCCTATCCCGCGAGTCGTGAAGCCGTGATTGATGCCACAGAGCGCACCTATCGCTGGCTCAAACGGTGTATTCAAGCCCACGAAAGATCGGATCAGGCATTATTTGGGATCGTTCAAGGTGGCGTTTATCCCGATCTACGGCGCACTGCGGCGGAACAACTCGCCGATCTGGACTTGCCAGGATATGCGATCGGGGGAGTCAGTGTTGGCGAACCCCCCGAATTGATTGAGCACATTGTTGCTGCTACCGCCCCAGCGCTCCCCCCAGAAAAACCGCGTTACTTAATGGGAGTCGGTACTCACCGAGAAATTGTGCAGGCGATCGCGGCAGGCGTCGATTTATTCGACTGTGTCATTCCAACTCGATTAGCGCGGCATGGCAATGCGATCGTTGGAGGAGAGCGTTGGAACTTGAAAAATGCTCGCTTTCGGCAAGATTTTACCCCGTTGGATGAAAGCTGTTCCTGCTACACCTGTGAGAATTTCACTCGCGCCTACATCAGCCACTTGCTGCGATCGCAAGAGCTATTAGCCTATACGCTACTCTCGATCCACAACATCACTGAGTTAGTCCAATTTACGCAGCGAATTCGATCGGCAATCTTCCAAGGTCGCTTCAAAGCTGAGTTTGGGCATTGGCTATCTGCTCCCAGTTGAACCAAGCCATCAATTAATCTAAAGATTCCTCTCAATGAACCATCCAAGCTGAATCAGGATCAGTTACTATAGCTAATTGCGGTGATGCGGACGTGCCCAACCAATGGACATGTCCGCATTGCCTCTAAAACTCGTTCTAGAGTAGGTTTTCCCTCCTCACTGCCCACGCAACTGGATCACGATAACACCGATGAAAGTTACCCAGGAAAAACTTCCCGCCAGCCAACTTGGCTTGGAAATCGAAATTACGCCCGAAATGTCTAAAAAAGCTTATGAGCAGGTGATCCAAAAGCTCACCCGTTCTGCCAATATTCCTGGGTTTCGGAAGGGCAAAGTACCTCGACAAGTGTTGATTCAGCGGTTTGGCTCCGACTACATCAAAGCAACCGCTGTTGAGGAGTTAATTGACAGTAGCCTGAAAGAAGCGATCAAACAGGAAAAAATTGAGGCGCTGGGCAACTTCCAACTCCGCTCCACGTTTGAAGAGCTAGTTCAGCAATTTGATCCAGGTCAAGCATTAACCTTCTCTGCCGCTGTAGATGTGCCGCCAGAAGCGACATTGAAGCAATATGCCAATCTGTCGGTGCAAGCGGAAGAAGTGAAACCTGATCCAGAGCGCGTCGATAAGCTGCTCGAACAATACCGGGAACAAATGGCAACGCTAGTTCCCGTGGAAGGACGATCGGCGCAGATGCAAGATGTCGCCGTGATCGACTTTAAAGGCGCGTTGCCAGGAGAAGATCCTGACGCTGAACCCGAAGAGTTTGCGGGTGGACAGGCACAAGATTTTCAGGTCGAATTGGCAGAAAGCCGCTTTATCCCTGGATTTGTGGAAGGGATTGTTGGGATGAATCCTGGTGATACGAAGGAACTCCAACTTCAGTTTCCAGAAGAGTATCCTCAGGAAGATCTGGCTGGAAAAGACGTGATTTTCACGATTACGTTGAAAGAGTTAAAAGAAAAAGAGCTGCCAGAACTGGATGATGATTTTGCCCAGGATGCCAGTAAGGACGAGTACCAAACCCTAGCAGAGTTACGGGAAGCGCTAGAATCTCGCTTCAATAAAGAGGCTGAAGAGAAAACCAAAAATAATCAAGAGCAAGCCATTTTGAATGAATTGCTCAAGCACATTGAGGTGGAACTACCCGAAACGCTGATCGATCGTGAGTTGACCTATATCCTCAACCAGACAGCGCTGCAATTACAGAATCAGGGGATTGACATTAAGCAACTGTTCAACCAGAACACCATTCCTATGTTCAAGGAAAGATCGCGTCCTGATGCGATCGATCGGATCAAACGAACTCTGGCACTGGGTGAAGTTGCCAAACAAGAGTCGATCCAGGTCACACCGGAAGAAGTTGCTGCCAAAATTACAGAACTTTTAGACGAGGTATCCGAGCAAGAGCGGCGCAACTTGGATGAGGATCGCCTCCGCACCGTGATCGAAGACGATTTGCTGCGCGAAAAAGTGGTCGATTGGTTGATTGAACACACCAATATCGAACTGGTTCCCGAAGGTAGTCTCGCCAAACCAGATGAAGCGGAAGATCTAGAAGCCGCAGAGTTGGAAGAAGCTGAAGAAACTGCGGAAACAGAACCCACGATCGAAACCACAGCAACAGAAACGACAATTACGGTAGAAGCCACCGAAGTTACTGAACCCCAAGCTGCCGCCGAAACCACTGGGACTGAGTCATCAGCGCCTAAATCTAAGTCCAAGGCGAAGAAAGCGTCTCCCAGTACTGAACCTGCCGCTGAATCTGCAGAAGTATCAGACGCCACCACGTCTGGCAAATCGACCAAGGCTCGTAAAACCAGCAAAGCTAAATCCCAGTCACCTACAGCAGAATAAGGGTTTGAGCTACTAACGGCAGAGTTTCTCCCAGGAAGGCTTGCCAGGACAGAGCGATCCAAGGCTAAAATGGCGACACACATTCCTGCTCAGCAGCCCCCAGTCCTAGATGAGTTGAGGCATAATTTGGATAGAAGAGTACGATCGCCGCATATTCCCGGTATACCGCAACCAATCAGTACACCCGAACAACGGCGACATCCCATGACCGACTCCACTATGTTTTTATCTAGTTCATCTGACTACTCGATTAACAGCCAAAATTCCCTAGATATCGGCTCTCCTAGCCCATCTAGCATGATTCCGATGGTCGTGGAACAGGCAGGTCGAGGGGAACGAGCCTTTGACATTTACTCACGGCTGCTGAGAGAGCGAATTGTGTTTTTAGGAACACCGATTGATGATGCCGTAGCCGACTCGATCGTGGCTCAACTCCTATTTCTGGAAGCTGAAGATCCTGAAAAAGATATTCAGCTTTACATTAACTCTCCCGGTGGTTCTGTTACAGCCGGTATGGCAATTTATGACACGATGCAGCAAGTTCGCTGTGATATCGTTACAATTTGCTTTGGGTTAGCTGCCAGTATGGGGGCTTTTCTCCTAACCTCAGGAACTCATGGTAAACGGATGTCTTTGCCAAATTCTCGGATTATGATCCACCAGCCGCTTGGGGGTGCTCAAGGGCAAGCGGTGGACATCGAGATCCAGGCTAAAGAAATTCTTTATCACAAGCGGACGCTGAATGAGCTACTGTCTTATCACACTGGACAACCGTTTGAACGGATTGAGGCAGATACGGAACGTGACTTCTTCATGTCCGCTGTCGAAGCCAAAGACTATGGGTTGATTGATCAGGTCATTTCCAAACATAATCTTCCCAAGACGGGAGAAGCTGTTACAGCAATTAAGTAAGAGGCAGATATGTCTAAGTACGACTCCCACCTCAAATGTTCCTTCTGTGGCAAATCTCAGGAGCAAGTTCGTAAGTTAATTGCTGGGCCGGGAGTCTACATTTGTGACGAGTGCGTTGATTTATGTAACGAGATTCTAGATGAGGAATTGTTTGATTCGAGCGCTACGGCTCCTCAGCCTGTCCCTCGGCGCGAACAATCCTCGGAAAAACGCAAGTCACGATCGGCCAACATTTCCCTCAGCCAGATTCCCAAGCCTAGAGAGATCAAAAAATATCTGGATGAGCATGTGATCGGGCAAGATGATGCCAAGAAAATTCTCTCGGTTGCCGTTTATAACCATTACAAACGGTTGAGCTTCTTGCAATCAAAAGGCAATGGAAAAGCATCACCAGATGATGTCGTTGAGCTACAAAAGTCCAACATCTTACTGATTGGACCGACAGGTTGCGGTAAAACTCTACTAGCTCAAACCCTGGCAGAAATTCTGGATGTCCCATTTGCTGTTGCCGATGCTACTACTCTGACGGAAGCGGGTTATGTCGGCGAAGACGTGGAAAATATTCTGCTCCGCCTACTGCAAGTTGCCGATCTGGATGTGGAAGAAGCCCAGCGCGGCATCATTTACATTGATGAAATCGATAAGATTGCCCGCAAGAGTGAAAACCCATCGATTACTCGCGATGTTTCGGGTGAGGGAGTTCAACAAGCATTACTCAAAATGTTGGAAGGCACGATCGCCAATGTGCCACCCCAAGGGGGTCGGAAGCATCCCTATCAAGATTGCATCCAGATTGATACCAGCAACATTTTATTTATTTGTGGTGGGGCGTTTGTCGGCTTAGATAAAGCGATCGAGCAGCGGATTGGCAAAAAGTCGATCGGGTTTATTCAACCCGGCGATACTCAATCCAAAGAAAAACGGGCTGCCGATATTCTGAAACATCTAGAACCAGATGATCTAGTAAAGTTTGGCATGATTCCCGAATTCATCGGTCGGGTTCCAGTTATGGCCGTTGTGAATCCATTAGATGAAGATGCCCTCACTGCCATCTTGACCGAGCCGAAGAGTGCCCTGGTGAAGCAGTATCAAAAACTGCTGAAGATGGACAATGTCATTTTAGAGTTTCGCCATGATGCGATCCGGGCGATCGCTCAAGAAGCCTATCGGCGGAAGACTGGAGCGCGAGCACTCCGTAGCATTGTGGAAGAACTCATGCTAGATGTGATGTACGAGTTGCCGTCCCGCAAGGATGTGACTCGCTGCACGATTACCCGCGAGATGGTCGAGAAGCGATCGACAGCCGAACTGCTCATGCATCCATCCTCGATTCCCAAACCTGAATCCGCTTAATTTACTGTCATCCAGTTTATTAATTGAATTGGAACTCTGTAGAGACGGGAGCGATCGCGTCTCTACAATGTTTTTGGGATCTAAGCGTTGAGATTGAGTAGGAACAGTATGGCGTGTATTCAGGTGCGTGGGTTCAACCATTATTACGAATGGATCACTGCAAATGACAACCCAGAGCCGACCGGCAAGCCAATCATGGTGTTTCAGCATGGTTGGGGAGGATCAGCCCGGTACTGGGAAAGCACAGCTCGCGCGATCGCCGATCATTTTGACTGCTTACTCTATGACATGCGTGGCTTTGGGCGATCGCAGCAATCTAAGGGAGGAGTGACCGAATCGCCAGAACTTGTTGCCTCAGCGATGGCTAATCCACTCAGTTACGAATTAGATAGCTACGCCGAAGATCTAGCCGGATTATTAGATGCGTTAGGCATTCAGCGGATTTATCTCAATGCGCATTCGATGGGAGCCTCCGTTGCCGTCTTTTTCCTCAATCTGTATCCCGAACGAGTAGAACAAGCGATCCTCACCTGCAACGGCATTTTTGAATACGACGAAAAAGCATTCAATGCTTTCTATAAGTTTGGCGGCTATGTCGTTAAATTCCGTCCCCGGTGGTTATATGGGCTACCCTACATGGATAAGCTGTTTATGCAACGCTTTCTCCATCGTCCCTTATCTCGCGATATCAGTCGGGCATTTCTGGATGACTTCTTGATGGCTGACTATGAATCAGCTTTAGGAACAATCTTTACCTCAGTCAGTAAAAAGGCAACCGAGATCATGCCTCAAGAATTTGCCCGGATTACTGTGCCTACACTGCTCGTCTCGGGAGAGCGTGACATTATTATTCCCGCTGAAATGGGTCGGCAAGCCGCGGCTCTCAACGATCGCATTGAGTATGCCGTCATTCCTAACACCGCTCACTTCCCGATGCTAGAAGATGCACCTACTTATCTTCACCACATTCGAGAATTTTTAGGGCTTAGCCAAACGGTTGTCGCTAATCATCCGTAATCGCTAGTTATCTCCACCCAGACTTATTTCTATATCAATTCATTCACCCATCCATCACTCTGCTAGCGGTGAAGTGGGCAATACGTTATAGCTGCCAAACACCTTGAGAGTATCTGTATAGTGTTGTCTAAGATTCTCTAATGCATCTTGCACGGCTGGACTATGAGCATCTGCTTCTAGATCAATAAAAAATAGGTAATCGCCCAATGAGCGTTTTGTCGGACGGGATTCGATCCGCGTCAAGTTAATGGCGCGATCGGCAAATACCTGTAAGGGCTTGACTAATGCCCCTGGCAAATCATGCACACTAAATGCTAAAGACGTATAAGGACCACCAGGCGAAGGTTGCAAGCTCAACACCCAAAACCGAGTGCAATTATCCGGGTGATCATTAATCGGACTGGTTAAAACTGGCACATTGTACAGTTGAGCAGCACGCTCTGAAGCAACCGCTGCTGCTGCTGGTTCCTGAGCTAATCGTTGTACCGCTTCAGCCGTAGAATTGACGGCAATCAGTTGGGCCTTTGGTAAAGAGGTTTCTAGCCACACCTGGCACTGAGCCAATGCCTGAGGATGGGAATACACAGTTTGGATATCGGTTAATGACTCGGTATGAGCAATAAGAGCATGAAAAATAGGCAATACTAATTGCCCCTGAATCTGCAACTGATCTAGCTGCCAGAGCGTATCCAGTGTCGTCGTTACACTCCCTTCGATCGAGTTTTCTACAGGAACAACCGCTATATCCACCTGTCCTTGGGCGACCACTTGCAGGGTTCGAGTGATGCTAGGACAGGGACATAGCACCGTATCTTGCCCGGAAGTTTGCGTTAACCAAGTGGAGTACTGGACAGCCGCCGTTTCAGCATTTGTGCCAGAGGGTCCTAAATGTGCGATCGATATAGCCATAATCTCCCTAACCTTCAAGCCCATCCTACGATTAAACCGTGTTCAGCCCTGCCATTTCTCAGATTGTTCACATCGTGTCATGATTTTCCAACCTATTGCCTTCAGCCGATCAATCAATTCACTCACCCGTTTGCAGCTAACTATTTGTTGCCTAACTGCCGTTGAAGCATTCCAGTAGAAACTGACCTAGCCATAAAATCCCGCAAAGTCGCGACCTTAGCGGTGTATAGTGTTTTTACTTAGACACCATTCAATTCATATTTGTAATAATTGTTTAAAGTTAGCAACAATTGCTAATTGTCCGGTTGCTGTTTATTACTACCCGCTCCTCAGATGGATACTCGTTTTACTGCCTCACAATCCGTTGAACTTCCAGTCGCTGAACAACCGATTCCCATTCAGCACTATCTCCGCCAGCCCCAACGGTTGGTCAATGCCCTGGCAGCTTCTAGCCGGATTGAGCCGCTGGGTGATGAACTATTTCGGCTGAAAATGCGACCCCTGTCCTTCATGATGGTCAGTCTTCAACCGATCGTCGATTTACGCGTCTGGGCAGAATCGGATGGCACAGTGCATTTATGCTCTGTACGATGCGAGATTCGCGGCATTGAATATATTAACCAGCGCTTTGCTCTAAATTTAGTGGGTAAATTGCAACCCCGGCAGTTAAAGCAAACAACGTATCTAGTCGGTAAGGCTGACCTAGAAGTAGCTGTAGAAATGCCACCTCCCCTGGCGTTTACACCCAAACCCATTCTGGAAGCTACTGGCAATGGTCTACTCAAGAGTGTGCTGTTAACCATTAAACAGCGCTTGATGCACCAACTATTGCTCGATTACCAGGAGTGGGCAGGCTCTCACCATGAAGCTGAAGCAACAACTCAAGTTCGTGGCTTATCAACTAATAGCCCGATCGCCTAATTCACTGAACCACCTGCTGCAAGCCATAGAGGCTGATAGGCAGAATCTTTTGATCAATCTTTAACTCGATTGATTAGTTGATTTCTACCAAAGGATCAGCTGGATCAGACAGACAAGAGGACGCTTCGGAAACCCGGCAGGGGCTAAAAGAACGCCGATGGTAGCAAGATGCCCCATACTGGCTGAGAGCCAGCCGATGCGATGGCGTCCCATACCCCTTATTGCAATGCAGGTTATATTGCGGATATTTCACAGCCAGCCGAGTGATTAAGTCATCCCGCCAGACTTTTGCCAGAATGCTGGCAGCCGCGATCGCCAAGGAACGTTGATCACCCTTAACGAGAGTTTGTTGAGGAATGGCTAGCCCTGTAATCCGCTGATTGCCATCTACCAAGCAGAGGTCAGGCTGCACCTTCAGTCTCAAAATGGCTCGTTTCATTGCCAGCAGCGACGCTTGCAAAATATTCAAGCGATCGATCTCCCGTACCGAAGCATAACCAATGCGGCAATCTAGCGCTAGCTGCCGAATTTGAACCGCTAATTGAGTCCGCTGACCTGCCGAGAGTTGTTTACTGTCTGTCACTCCAGCTGCAATCAATGGCTGAACAGCGGCATCTGGCACAATCACTGCTGCGGCTACTACAGGTCCAAATAGGGCACCACGCCCAACCTCATCTACTCCTGCGATCGTCTGGGAGGAACCCTCCCAGATCGTTAGTCCTGGAAGGGTAAGCTGCTGGGTAGACCGAGTAGAGCGTGGCATCTTAGCGTTCCCACTAATCATTTACCGTTGCCGACGACCGTCGCCGCCGCCGCCGATTGACGGCACTACTATCGGTTGACTCTGGCTCACTGGCTGCCTCAGTAACAGAATCATCCGAGGAGGACTCTGCATCGCTGGGCAAACTGGATGTTGGACTGATAGATGGAGGTGCAGTGCCCAGCGGCTCATCCTCAGCCGCTCTAACCGAGACAATGGCTGGCGAGGTGGGAACTTGACCAGGCAATACCACTGAAACAACTGCCGATTTAGGGTTCTTCACTTCCTGGTTCGACAATACTAATGGCGAAACACCCATCCAAGCAAACACTTCCTGTTCTTCTGGAGTCATTTCTACCGCAACTACTTCTGGGGGAGTGGTCGGAATCTTACCACCATCCCGCTTCGATCTGCCCCGCTTTTCTTCCACTGCCGGGAAAGAACTGGGTTCTGGAGTTAGAGAGCCACCATCCTGGAGCGGTTCTACCTCTCGTCCAGGGACAAAATCTTTACCCACTCCATGGGTAATAGTTTTTCCAGAACGACCACGACCGCGACCACCACGCGTCGGTGGCTCCGATCGCCGCCCTCGCACTACCGGTAAATCATCCGTCGCCGCAAACTCATCTCCCTCGCTCGCAAGATCTGGGCTGGTTGCTAGCTCTGGAGGTGGTAATGGACTTCCCCCTCGGCTGTCCTCCCACGTTCCACGACCTCGCTCCCGGACTGGCGGCAAATCTTCCCCAACTCGCCGCCGCCGCCGGCGCCGATTCGCCCCCATCTCTTGGTAGCTCGGATGATGCGTTAGCTCTTGTAAATCAGACGACTCATCATCATGGCTCCGGTCTTCCCAAACTAAACCACCTGATACGGGAATTTCTGGCAAGCCAGCATCACGACTACTCTCCCGCCCCCGACTGCGTCCTTCGGTGCTCCGTTCCGCTGGTCGATACTCTGGCAAAGAAGGTACGACGGTTCGCTCTACCAGCTCACCCATACTTTCTTCAGGCTCACCTGGCAGATGACCTAAATGACCTAAGCCTCCACACTGTGGACAGGTGCGCCCAAACAGTTCGTAAATATTTTTGCCCTGCCGTTTCCGAGTTAGTTCCACTAGCCCTAATTCTGACAACTGGGCAATTTGTGGTCGGGCTTTATCCGCCCGTAGCGCTTTATTGAAATGCTCTAAGACTTGCAATTTATCACGATGGGACTCCATATCGATAAAGTCCACAACAATCACCCCAGCAATATTTCGGAGGCGCAGTTGTCGAGCAATCTCCGTTGCCGCTTCACAGTTTGTCCATAGGACCGTTTCTCGAGCCGTTGCCGATCGGGTAAACGAACCAGAGTTCACATCAATTACAGTTAAAGCCTCAGTCCGCTCAATAATGATGTAGCCACCGGAGGGTAGATCGACTCTTGGCTTCAAGGCTTCTCGGATGGCGGCATTAATGCGGAAATATTCCAGAATGGGAACGCGATCGCGGTGGTGATCAATGAACACGCCCTGCGGCATTCTGCCCCCACCCCAGTTCATCAACTGTTGCTTCACCCGTTTCAAACCGGTATGGGAATCAACCACAATTCGGTTGACGTCAGAACTGTAGACATCTCGCAATACTCGTTGAATAAAGTCGTCATCCCGGTTTAAGAGAGCGGGAGCGCGAGTGGAGGTAGCTTCCTGCAAAATTGCTTCCCATTGCCGTTGCAGATTTTCCAGATCTTCAATAATCGCTTCCTCCGGCATACCTTCGGCTTCCGTCCGCACGACCAGCCCCATACCCGCTGGTTTAATCAAGATCGCCAGTGCTCGTAGGCGGTTTCGTTCATTTTCATTCCGAATCCGGCGCGATAGGTTAACCCCTTTGTTGTAGGGCATCATGACCAAATAGCGCCCTGGTAAAGAAATATTACCGGTTAGGCGTGGTCCCTTATTGCCGGTTGGTTCTTTCATTACCTGTACCAACACTTTCTGTTGAGGTACCAGTAATTCTGTAATCGAACCCGCCGTCCGCCGTAATCTTAAAGGACCTAGATCACTAACGTGAATAAAACCATTACGCTCAGAATCCCCAATATTAACAAAGGCGGCATCAATTCCCGGAAGCACGTTCTCAACCACGCCCAGGTATATGTCACTCACCTGATGGCTGCCCGTTGCCACAATTAATTCTTGGATTTGTTCTTCGGAAAAAACGGCAGCGATGCGATGCTGCTCTGCGATGATAATTTGCTTTGGCATTCAGTTTCCTCAAGAATGAGCCACTGCGAGGACTAAAAACAGTTCTGGCTCCCCGCCTGTGCTTCGGTGTACATTATTACGTTCGGATAGAAGCCCTAGAACTACACATAAGACAGACAGGACACTCCCGTCTTGAGGTGAGGGAGAGTCTAGCCGCCTCAAGGTAGTTGAGTGCGGTGATAGACGGTAAAACTAACTACAGTCAGTGCTTAAATTCAAGGTGACCATTCATTTGGAACACCAAGACTGGCGAATTAAAGAAAAAGCCTGAGGTAAGCTGTGTCTAAATACTAAACACTGAGCTATCCAGCGGTATCCCTGGGAGTCTCCAGTCCACAACAGCCTCTATTGAAATGCATTATAACGTGCAGAGATTTCTCTGCCACTAAAATTCACGAATCCATCACGGAGGCTGGTAAACTTTCTGCCAAAATTAACCGTTCCCGGTGAGTCTTGAGTAACTGCAATGGTTGTTTAGAAACCTGCTCTAGCATTTGGAGTACCTGCTCAGGGCGCAATAATGTCCCATCATTGCGGCAACTACCAATGTAGCGCAGCGTTACGAAGGGAGAAACTGATTCAAGTTTGAGGTCAAACAGGCGATCGCGGAGATTGATTGATTGCACTTTCCCTGATTTCGTTGTGTGCTCTACCCAAATCGCATCACTCGCCAATACGGCATCAACCCAGTTTTGCCAGGCTGATTCAACCCGTTCTACTGTGAGACTGTCTGAATCAGCTACCTGCTGATCGACCGGAGGAATTATGTCGATCGTAATCATATACTCCGCTTGCGTTAGAGATTGTGTAGCGGCTGGAGCCTGAATATCTACAGCTTCAGCCTGATAGATCGGCAAGTTTTCCGGTAGCTGAGCCGCTAACTTGGCACAGAATTCTGTGACCTCGATCGGTGCTGTCAGTTCAAAGTCAACAATTTCACCCGAACTGGTCACTCCTAGGGGCAATGCATTCGCCGGAATAATTCGGGGATTCGGATGAAATCCTCCGGTAAAGGCGATCGGTAAGGCTGCACGACGAACGGCACGATCAAATAGGCGCATCAGATCCAAATGGCTCACTAGCGCCATATCTCCTTGTTTACCTAACCGCACTCGAATCCGTTGCACTCGTTGCTGATTCGGTTGAAAATGCCCGGCAAAACTGGGAATGGACTGAGGAGGAACGACAACATTATGACCAAAATCCAGCCCACACACGCCACAATGCGAACAGCCATCAAAGGAGCAGTCAGGTACAGTAGCGGCGGCTAATGCTTGTTGCAAATCATCCTGTAACCACTGTTTATCGATACCCGTATCTAGATGATCCCAGGGCAGTGGCATATCCAGACCAGCATGAGGATCATGTGCATCGACGCCACCCGATTCCGGGCTATTGTTACCCACTTCCCGAGGGGCAAACACATTCCACTCTCCCTGTTCGACCTGGCGATATTTCCAAGTGAGGTCCGCTTCTGCGATCGCTTGAGTCCAGGCTGCAAATGCCCGATCCAGGCTTTCCATCCAGGAGTCCATCCCAGCTCCAAGTTCCCAAGCCCGCCGAATGACTGGAGCCAAGCGGCGATCGCCCCGCCCTACAAAATCTTCCATTGCGGAGATGCGGACATCAGTGAAGTTAGCTTTTAAGCCGCGAATGCGACGAAACTCTGCTTTTAATAACGCTTGTTTGCGTTCTAACTCAGCGGTAGATACCGAATGCCATTGAAATGGAGTGTGAGGCTTTGGCGTAAAGTTGGAAATCGTCAGGTTAAAGGATAGGGGCTTACGACCTTTAATCCAGCACTCTCGCTGCAACCAGCGCACCGTTTCGGCAATGCCCACAACGTCAACATCGGTTTCGCCAGGTAAGCCAATCATGAAATAGAGTTTGACCTTACTCCAGCCCTGCTCATAGGCAGTTTTCACTCCTCGGAGCAGTTCTTCATTCGTCAGCCCTTTGTTGATAATGTCACGTAAGCGTTGGGTTCCAGCTTCTGGCGCAAAGGTAATTCCGGTTGGTCGGTTCCCCCCAAGGATATTGGCAATATTTTCATCAAAGCGATCAACGCGTTGACTTGGCAAAGATAAGGTGACGTTCTCATGCTTCAGCCGATTCTTAATCTCCATACCGACTGCTGGCAGCGCCAGGTAATCGGAACAGCTGAGAGACAACAACGAAAACTCGTTATACCCCGTCGCTCGCATACCCTCAGTGATGGCTTCGATCACTGCCTCAGGCTCAACATCCCGAGCTGGACGAGTTAGCATCCCCGGCTGGCAAAACCGACACCCACGGGTACAGCCGCGCCGAATTTCGACAGTCAGACGATCGTGAACCGTTTCAATGTACGGGACGGGACCGATCGAGTACGCTGGCATGGGAGTAGCCACTCGTCGCAACACCCGCTCTGGCACATCCGGACGATTGGGATGGACTGAACCATCCGACGCCATGTCATAAAAATAAGGCACATAGACCCCGGGTACTTGTGCCAAATCCAACAGCAGTTCCTCGCGACTCAAGCCTGCTGCCTTACCTTCTTCTACAATCAGCCCAATCTCTGGCAGTAATTCTTCCCCATCGCCGAGAGCAATAAAGTCAAAAAAGTCGGCGTACGGCTCTGGGTTCGATGTCGCCGTTTGTCCACCCGCAAAAACTAAGGGATAACTGCCTTGGGCAACATTCCATACCCCCGCTGCCAGCCGTTCCCGTGCAGTCAATGGTATGCCAGCTAACGCTAACATTTCCAGAATGTTAGTTGCCCCCAATTCATAACTTAGGCTAAATCCCAAGATATCAAAGTCCGTTAGAAAGCGGCGGGACTCCACCGCAAATAAGGGAGTTTGGGTAGTACGCAATTTTGCGGCTAAGTCAGGAGCAGGCAGATAAGCCCGATCGCATAACTGCCGGGGTTGCACATTTAAGATGCTGTAGAGAATGAAGTGTCCTAAATTCGACGCCCCTACTTCATACACCTCGGGATAAGTCAACGCCCAGCGCACAGAAGCTAGTTCCCAAGGTTTATGAACTGCCCTCAATTCATTCCCTAGATAACGAGCGGGTCGAAGGATGTCTGGAGTTAATAATGTTTCAACGGCAACTGCCACAACAAATTCAGTCCTACTAACTGCAATTGGCGGTTGCAGGGATAATGCTACTGGCACAACTATGATCTGTCTGCTGCCACGGTTCGCTCAACAGTCCCTAAAAATCCCTGCCGGAAGGACTTACAATCAGTCCTCTCGCATTGCCCAGTATACAGAAATTCGGTTCGA
>VRZD01000068.1 GCA_016743235.1 Pantanalinema sp. GBBB05
TTGTCTGGTTTCAACTCCTCAAACAGATCCGAATAAGCAAAGATGTTGCCGCACAACACGGGTTTGAAATTGTTCTCAAATCATTGCCCAGCTTGGTTTATTGGGAGAGGTGCAAGATCTGAGTTAACCCATTACAACTGGATTAGCCAACAGCGACATAGTTGGCAACTGGAGCAGATCAAAAGTGTGAATCTAGTCCCTGAAGGGTTCCAAAAAAATGGTTCACCACGTTATCGGGTTGACCTGAATACAACAGAGGGCATCGTCACACTGCCGATCGTCAATAGTGCCTATCCTGACTTTGCTCAGGACATTGCAGCGGAGATTCAGCAGTTTCTAGATCAGTCTCAGCCATCAAGCTTGAAAGCACAAAGAGATGAGCGACCCTATCTTTGCTTTTGCATTAAGCTTTGTCTTGCATTGGCCGGACTGTTTGCCTTCCTGGGGGAACGCGTCACCCTGGAAATCAGCAGATACACTCAGAAATTAACCATACGACGACGGAATCTGCTCTTGATCCGCACCGTTGAGTATCCGCTAGACCAGATTGCAGAAGTTATAGTGCAGAAACAACGGGGTGGAAAATTTGGTCCAATGGGTCGGATTGCGATCGGGCTGAAGAATGGTAAAACGATCGTAGTACATGCTTATGATCGATTTACTCACGAAGGCAGTGCTCACATCAGCGCATTACACATTGGCCACTTTCTCGGTCTTTAGCGATCGCAGTAAAACCCAAAGGATTAAGGAACAACTTCCTACTGCATCATAAAGCAGTATAGAAACAACAACGCCGCAACGCTTAATTTTGGGTAGAAGCAGAAGCCTATCTGCCTATGTTGATGAAGAAGTGCAAGACGCACTAGATAATGTTCTTAGGAATTTGGCTGAGAAATAGGATTGAAAAGGTGTAAACTTATCGCTGTCTAACAAGTGCATTGCGACGGAATGAATGTTCCCCTTTGTGCTTAGTTCAATGTTATCTGCATCCGCTGAACGTAACTAATATACTGCAAATTCTGGTTTCCCATATCTATCCACGTGCCAAAAATCACATTGTTATTCCTGTTAGGCATTACAATTATTGCACAAAGCTGTAGCCCTTCTCAGCCAAGCATTTCAATCCCTTCTACTCCAGTAAGCACTCAGTATAGCCCTTCTCAATCTGTGGATTCTACCTTAGACCATGAAGCACCTGTACCAAGAATTTCGGAACAGATATATCAACAAGCAAAACAAGATCACTTTTCCCAAGATGCCTCCAAAGTTCCTTTACTCAGTGTCAAGTTACTCAATTATTTAGCTCAACAGAATCAAAAAACTCTAGTGTGCGAAGGACAAACTCATCAGCCTTTTGTAAAGAGCTATTTTCCCAAAGTTTACACACTCAGTTTGCAAGAATACCTTGTAGAACAAATTTGTTTATTAGGAACTTATAACATCGCTTATAGTTACTTCCTCTACCGTCCTCATGCCTTAATCGATAAAGTTGAGATGAGCCATCAGCCATCCGAAGCCTATCGTCGGGATAAAGAAGGGTATTTTGCCCTAATAGATAACGCAAATCAGCTAATGAAATTAACCATTCCTGATGGTGATGTTGTCCCTTTAACGTTTGAAGCATATCAACTTAATGAGTCAGGTAAACCTGTTCGCTACACAAGCTATCTTGTGGGTGGCAGGCGGCTTTATAATGCTAAAACAAGGATTCTCTCGATTTTTGGAAAGGGCAGAGGACTGGCTGACTGTGGCTCATTTGCCCATTATCAATTAAAGAAAGATCGCTTTCAGTTACTTGAGTATCGCTCTCAGAAGTGTTGTTCATCAGAGCAGGAGTGCAATGCTCCAAGTTATGGTCGCTATCCAGAGGAATATCCACGAATCTACCCATAGTTCTTGAAGTTCGATGCTGCGTAGCGAGGTGCTGTACCGGAATGCTACGGCATGGTTTGTTGAGTTGCAGAGGTTATCATTTATATCAGTAAGCTTATCGTTGGGCTGCTTCATATCTCTATTTGGATGGCACAGCAATACGATCTGCAAGTATCAAAGGCTAATCTACTTTGGGTGTGTTTGTGTGGCATCGCTTTGAGGGTGTTAGTGAGGCGATCGCGTTGGGGAAAACTACAAACTGGGGAGCACCTTGAGGCTATTGCATGAAACCTGGGCTACGCAAGGGGCAACTAACAACTTGGAAAGATGATAGAGGCTTTGGTTTCATCAAACCAGATAATGGTGGAAAAGCAGTTTTCTTACATATCAGCGCTCTGAAAGGCTCGGGTCGTCGCCCAAAGGTGGGAGACACGATTCTCTACGAGCAAGTTGCTGAATCTGATGGCAAGATACGTGCTGCTAAAGCCTCTATCCAAGGTGTTGCGCCTCGAGCTTTAGCCACTCAAAGAAAAAATAAAGAAGATAGATGGCTTGAAACCGTTCTTAGTCTCGTCATCCTAGTGGCGATCGCTCTGTTTACAATGCCGTTTAGTCGTAGTCGTTCTCTCTCGCTAATCACATCCCTGACCCAGTCAAAATGCGTGATCAAAGGCAATATTTCAGTTGAAAAAGGGAATAAGTTGTATCATCTTCCGGGGATGGAGGATTATGAATCAACTGTCATTCATCCAGCGAAGGGAGAGCGGTGGTTCTGTTCAGAGTCAGAGGCGATCGCGAGTGGTTGGCGTAAAGCTCCAAGGTAGCTACAGCCGCCTGACCCTTCATAGCAGCGGGTGGACAAAAGCCGCTAGGGCGGAGTTCAACGCGATCGCACGATTTGACGATCTCTGTTATTTAGTGCCAGTGTTTCTGGGCAGTGACCGTTGTCTTCTAGTTAACCCAACCACTCTGGGTTCTTGGCGGTGCCATCAAATTGTTGGCTGGTTTTGTATAGCTCGTATTGCCCTTTAGCAGCTACGGGTGCCGTGCGATCGAGCAAGGCTTGAACTTGCGCCTGCGTCAGGGGTTGAAATGTTCGCGCGGCTTCTAAGGCTTGCTCTAAAATCTCCATCCGTTCAATCCCAGTAATGACTGTAGAAGTAGGTAAATTCATGGCGTAGTGCAAGCATTCGATCGGCTTGACGACATTACTTTTAAGAATAATTTGGTCGCCCATCGATTTCATGCCTAAGACACCAATATTCTCCCGAACTAAGATCGGCAATACGTCACTTTCGAAGCTGCGGAAATGGGCATCCATGACGTTGAGCGGCATCTGAACCGCATCAAAGCGGAAATTGTTGTCGGCTGCCATTTTCAACATCCGGAGATGCACGATCGGATCTTTGTGTCCCGTAAAGCCGATATAGCGAATCTTGCCCGCTTTCTGCGCTGCCACGACCGCTTCCATCGCGCCACCAGGAGCAAAGATGCGGTCAGGATCTTCCAGGCGAATCACTTCGTGGTGTTGCAATAGATCAATGCGATCGGTCTGCAAGCGTTGTAGAGATTCGTCAATTTGTTTAGCGGCAGCGGCTTTGGTGCGACCATCAATTTTGGTCATCAGAAACACCTTGTCGCGATACCCCTCTTTGAGGGCTTTGCCCATACGGATTTCACTGCCGCCATTGTGGTAATCCCAGCAGTTATCCATAAAGTTGATGCCGCGATCGATCGCCGCTCGGACTAGCCGAATCCCTTCTTGCTCATCCTGGGGTCTGCCAATGTGGTGTCCGCCTAAGCCGACTACTGAAACTTTTTCGCCGGTTCGTCCTAAGGTGCGATAAATCATGTCACCCTGACGTGTCTGGGAGGAAGCAGCGGGTGGTTTTTGGGCGAGGAGCGGTCGCCACCAACTCTCAGATGCCATGCCTGCCGCGACTAAACCGGAAGCCGAAAGCGCCCTGAATAAACGTCGTCTGCTGATATCCACAAATGCTGCCTCAGGTGTTGCCAAAAGGTACCCTCAAACAGTCTCATGCTGCTAATGCGATCGCATCTAGCCTTTGAGAGAAACCTGACTATTGCCTTCTCAGCCCTAAGATTTATAGCAATTGCCGGACAGCCACTGAGGGCATCTAGGGATTCCCAAGTTCTGCGGGAGGCGAACCTAGCTAGACTAGAATGATGATCACTGTTGCTAGGGATCCGTGGCTGAGGGCGCAAGTTCCTGGTGAATTGGAAGGAGTAGGAATGGACTGGGCGATCGTTCAATAGCCAGAGAACTGTGCAGACTGCCTGCTGACCAAGAGCTCAAGAGCATAGTGAGATTGACGAATGGCTTGGGCACACTCAGAGAATAATTTGAGTTCTTGACACCCCAATTTAGACTCTATGCTATCAACAGCCAGCGCGAACCTCAACCCTTTTTTGCCTCATATCAGTGGCTATGCCATCGTTGAGCCACTGTATACAGGTTCTCGAACCGTTGTTTATCGAGCGATAGAGCAATCAAGTCAGCGTCCAGTCATTATTAAGCTACTGCATCAAGACTACCCAACTTTTCATGATTTGCTACAGTTCCGCAATCAATATACGATCGCGAAAAATCTAGAAATCCCAGGGATTGTCCGTCTCTACACGCTGGAATCCTGCGGTAACAGCTATGCCTTGGTCATGGAAGACTGTGGTGGTATTTCCCTCCAGCAGTATGTGCAGGAGCAGCCCCTGACTTTAGAAGCAGTCTTGGCGATCGCCCAGCAGTTAGTAGCGATTCTGCATGATCTGCACCAACAGGGCGTCATCCATAAAGATATTAAGCCTGCCAACATTCTGATTCATCCGGTGACTCAACAGGTTAAACTAATCGACTTCAGTATTGCTTCGCTGTTGCCCAAAGAAACGTTAGAGATTAGGAATCCGAGTGGCTTGGAAGGAACCCTCGCCTATCTGTCCCCTGAACAAACAGGACGGATGAATCGGGGCATTGATTACCGTACCGATTTTTATGCGCTTGGGGTGACGCTGTTTGAATTACTGACGGGGCAATTACCCTTTCCATCCTCTGACCCCATGGAATTAGTCCATTGTCATCTGGCGAAAACCCCTCCCAATGTGCATGAGCTTGCCCCTGAAGTTCCCGTGGTGTTGTCTGAGATTGTCGGCAAGCTGATGGCAAAAAACGCGGAAGAGCGCTATCAAAGCGCCTCAGGATTACAGTATGATTTGCAACTTTGTCTGCACCAATGGCGAGAAACCGGGCAGATTGCTCGCTTTACGATCGCGACCCATGATATCTGCGATCGCTTTTTGATTCCCGAAACTCTCTATGGTCGGGCCTCAGAAGTTCAAACCTTACTAGACGCCTTCGATCGGGTCGCGGATGGCAAATCGGAACTGATGTTAGTGGCTGGCTTTTCTGGAATTGGCAAAACAGCCGTCGTGAATGAAGTCCATAAGCCGATCACTCGGCAACGTGGCTACTTCATTAAGGGGAAGTTTGACCAGTTTAACCGCAATCTGCCGCTCTCTGCCCTGGTGCAAGCGTTGCGTGATCTGCTCAGACAGTTACTGACAGAATCGGATGCTCAACTGCGACTTTGGAAAACCAAAATTCTAGAAGCGCTAGGGGAAAATGGTCAAGTGGTGATCGATGTAATTCCCGACCTAGAGTTAATTATTGGCAAACAGCCCGACATTCCCGAACTCTCTGGTAGTGCTGCCCAAAAACGATTTAACTTATTGTTCCAAAAGTTTATTCAAGTTTTCACGCAAAAAGAACATCCTTTAGTAATTTTTCTGGATGATTTGCAGTGGGCAGATTTAGCCTCGCTTCAGTTATTACAACTGTTAATGCAAGACAACGGACATCTACTAATTTTAGGAGCCTATCGCGATAACGAAGTTTCACCAGTCCATCCATTAATGCTGACTGTGGATGAGCTGCAAGCTAACAAGGTTATCGTCAACACGATTACCTTGTCGCCTTTGATGGAAGTTACAGTGAATCAGCTTGTGGCTGATACGTTGAATTGTCCAGGTAATTTGGCACGACCCCTCACCCAACTGGTTTATCAAAAAACTCAGGGAAATCCCTTTTTTATCACTCAATTTCTTAAAGCCCTGCATGAAGAAGGTTGGATTCAACTAAATCAGACGTTGGGCTATTGGCAGTGTGATCTAGCATCAGTTTGCCAGCTTGCTCTAACCGACGATATTGTGGAATTCATGGCAGTGCAATTGCAGAAATTGCCCGCAGTGACCCAAACTGCCTTGAAATTAGCCGCCTGCATTGGCAATCAATTTGATTTGCCTACGCTGGCGATCGTGTCGGAACAATCCCAGGCGGAGACGGCATCGGCTCTGTGGTCTGCTGTGCAAGAAGGGTTAATTCTACCGATTACCGATGCCTATAAATTCTTCCAGGGGACAACCTCCGATCTCTCTATTGATCAGCGATGTTTGTCTTACAAATTTTTGCACGATCGCGTTCAGCAAGCGGCCTACTCTCTGATTGCTGACGCCCAAAAACAAATGACTCATTTACAGATTGGGCGATTACTATGGCAAAATGTGTCAGAGGCTGAGCCATCAGAGCGGTTGTTTGAACTCGTCAATCAGTTGAATTATGGGATTGCCCTAATCTCTGAAGCCAGCGAACGGCAACGGCTAGCCCAACTCAATTGGCAAGCAGGACAAAAAGCGAAAGAAGCTACTGCCTACAGTGCGGCTCTGGGATATTTTAATTGCGGGATTCAGTTACTCACCTCGAGTACTCCGGAAAGTACTAATAATCTTCTGTACAGCCTATATTATGCTGCCACCGAAGCGGCGTTTCTGAACCATGACTTTGAGCAGATGGATGCTCTAATTCCATTGGTGATCCAACACGCCAGCCAACTCTTGGATCGAGTCAAGGTTTATGAGGTTAAGCTTCAGGCATATCAAGTTCAGGGACAGCCACTGAACGCGATCGCCCTAGGGTGGGAAATTCTGCAACAACTGGGCGTGTCGCTGCCAAAAGCGGCGACCCCCTCCGATAGCCAACAAGCGGTAGAACAGACGCTTGCTAGCTTGCCTACGGCTCAAATTGCTGACTTAGTTGATTTACTGGAAATGACTGATTCCCAAGCCCAGGTGGCATTGAAAATTATGATCAGCATTGTGCCTTCGGTGCATCAAGCAGCTCCCGATCTCTTTCCGCTCCTGGCCTGTGAAGAGGTCAATTTATCACTGAAGTATGGCAACTCTCCCCTTTCTGCCCCCGGATATGCGGATTTCGGCATTGTTGTGAATACGGTGTTGCACAACCTGGAAGCAGGCTATCAGTTCGGACAGTTAGCGTTAAGCGTGGTAGAGAAATTTGCGGCTAAATCGATGCAAAGTATGACCGCGATGAAAGTAGCCGCATTTAATCAATACAATCAGCAACCGATTCAAAGCGCGATCGAGTTGCTCAAACAAGCCTATAACATTGGGCTGGAAATAGGCGACTTTGTCCATGTCTTTACCTCAACCTTTTTTCGACTGCTTTATAGCTTTTTAAGCGGCACAGAAAATTTAGCGGATCTGTACGCAGAAATTAAGGTATACCAGACTGATTTTGTGACCATCCAGCATTTCTTAATGTGGTCTAGTGTGCTGGAGCAAGCGATCGAGAACTTACTGGTTCCGACTGAGGTGCCAACGTGTTTGCGTGGTAATGCTTGTAATGAGGTAACTCTGCTGCCAGAGTTGATTCAGGAAAACGATCAGTTGACTTTACATATCGTTTATCTGAATCAGCTGATTCTCAGTTATTTATTTGAGGATTTGCCAATGGCGATCGCTCAAGCCGATTTGTGTCGCAACTATCTCAATGGTGGTGCAGGTATGTTGTCTGTGCCCATGTTTAATTATTACGACGCTTTAGCTCGGTTGGCGATCTACCCCACCAGTTCAGACCCTCAACAGGCATCCCTGCTCTGGCAGGTGGAGCAAAATCAGCTTGTTCTCCACGATCGAGCCCAATCTGCACCGATGAACTTTCAGCATAAATATGAGTTGGTCGTCGCAGAACGCTATCGCGTGTTAGGAGACAAAGCGCAAGCGATTGATTTTTACGATCGGGCGATCGCGGGTGCTCATGAACATGGTTTTATCCAGGATGAAGCGTTAGCAAATGAACTGGCGGCAAAATTTTATCTGGCGTGGGGTAAAGAGAAGGTGGCGTCTGGGTACATGCAAGCTGCCTATTATGGTTACACGCGGTGGGGAGCCCAAGCCAAAATCGATGCTCTAGTCCGTCATTACCCTCGCTTGCTCCGCCCGATTCTGCAGCCAGCGACTCAACCCCTGAAGATTCTCGAAACATTGGTGACAGTGACGGCACCGCATGTATCAATGCATCACTCCAGTGAGCAAACGGGGGGTTCCAGTACAGGGATTAATGCCACCTTAGACTTTGCTACGATCCTCAAAGCGTCTCAAACGCTTTCTAGCACGATCCAACTGGATGAACTGCTCCATCAACTCACCCAAATTATTTTGCAAAACTCAGGTGGCGAGCGCTGCGTGTTGATTCTCCCGGATCATACTAACGAGTGGCAGGTAGTAGCCATTGCCACGCCTACCGCAACAGAACTGTGTTCAGAACCTTTGGAAGGCAATCTGAACCTACCTGCTAAGCTGATTCAATACGTCAAAAACACCCAAGAGGTGGTGGTGGTTGACAATCTGAATACTGACCTCCCCGTAATTGACGACTATCTCATCCAGCGCCAACCTAAGAGCTTACTCGGTTTGCCCATTCTGCATCGGGGGCAGTTGATTGGGATTCTTTACCTGAAAAATCGATCGACTAGTGGTGTATTTACCCACGATCGCATCTTGATTCTCAACTTTCTTTGCACTCAAGCGGCAATTTCTCTAGAAAACGCTCGTCTCTATCAAGCCTCCCAAGCTCATACTCAGCAGGTAGAACTCGCTCTGGAGCAACAAAAGGTTTTATTTGATGTCGTCACCCAAATGCGGCAGTCATTAGATTTGGAGATGATCTTTCAATCTGTGACTCAAAATGTCCGCTCCATATTCAATGTCGATCGTGTTGGCATTTATCAATTTGATGCTGGATACAATCATGAATATGGTGAGTTTATTGCAGAAGCTGTGCAACCGGAGTTCCCCTCTGCTTTAGCGATCAAATTGCAAGACCACTGCTTTGGCGACAACTATGCCGATCTTTATAAACAGGGTCGCATCTGTACGATTAGTGATGTGCAAGCGGCTGATGTTAAAGAGTGTCATCGCGCCATTCTGATGCAATTTGAGATTAAAGCGTCTCTCGTGGTGCCGATTATGAAGGATAACGAACTTTGGGGGCTGCTTTGTATTCACCAATGCAATCGACCTCGAAATTGGCGACCAACGGAAACTCAGTTTGCCCAGCAAGTGGCTGCCCAATTGGGGATTGCCTTGCAACAAACTGAATTGCTTCTAGAAACCCGACGGCAGGCAATGCAGCTAGAACAGATGCTTGCGAATTTGCGTGATACCCAGCTGCAACTGGTGCAAAATGAAAAAATGGCATCGTTAGGCAATTTAGTGGCTGGGGTGGCGCACGAAATTAACAACCCGATCGGCTTTTTGAATGGCAGTATCAATAATGCCAAAGAGTATGTGCAAGATCTACTGAACCATTTGGCACTCTATCAGCAACATCATCCCCAAACGGCGCTACCCGTTGAAGAACATGCGGCAGATATTGATCTAGAATTCCTCTGCGAGGATTTACCAAAACTGCTGCATTCCATGAAAGGAGCCACCGATCGCATCAAGTCGATTAGCACGAGCCTCCGGACTTTTTCCCGCGCTGATACAGAACACAAAGTGAATGCCAATTTGCATGAGGGGATTGATAGTGCGCTGCTAATTTTGAAATATCGGCTCAAGGCTAATGAACATCGCCCTGAAATTACCGTGAATAAGGAGTATGGAGAGTTACCGTTGATTGCCTGCTTCCCTGGACAGTTAAACCAGGTATTTATGAATATCCTGGCAAACGCGATCGATGTGTTTGATGAAGCGGCTCAACTCTTGTCCTTCAAACAACTAGAAGCTCAGCCGCAATGCATCACCGTTCAAACTACCGTACTGACAGCTCAAAATGCGGTAGAAATTCGGATTCGCGATAATGGGCAGGGGATGACAGAAGCCGTAAAAACCAGAATTTTTGATCACTTATTTACGACAAAAGATGTCGGTAAAGGGACAGGATTAGGGCTAGCGATCGCTCGCCAAATTGTGACTGAAACCCATGCAGGTAATTTAGAAGTTCAATCTGAATTAGGTCAAGGCACTGAATTTCGCATTCGCCTGCCGATCTCGTCTTAAGTTACCAATCTTGTCGGCACTATTATAGTTCTAGCTCTCTGGTGGAGATGCGCTAGACAAATTTTGTCTAGTTGCAATCGGGGCTTGGTTCCAATCAGAATAATTGAGTTGATGTTAAGTCATGGGTGGTTCTAAAAGCTGTTGAATTACCATTGTCAGATGCTTCAATGAGACTGGTTTTGCTAAATATGCTGCCGCACCAGCCGCTAAACAGGTTTCGCGATCGCCAGACATGGCTAAAGCTGTCAAGGCAATGATGGGCAGATCCGCAAATTTGGGGTGTTGATGCAGTTGCCGAATGGCTTCCAGCCCGTTCATCCCCGGCATTTGAATATCCATCAAAATCAAGTCTGGGTGATGGGTTTGAGTTAAGTCGATCGCCTCTTGACCATTCCTTGCCACAATTAACCGATAACCTCGACTTTCCAAATAACCGGAGATTGTTTCTACATTGGCTTGATTATCTTCGGCTAACAGAATTAAGGGTGATTCATCTGTAGCCGTGTGACTAGATCCAGAGGTGGGGTTTAGCGCTGGCGCTAGGGGAGCGGTTGATTGGCATGGCATTGGGGTCTGAGTAGTAACAGTCCACGCTTGTGGCTCGGGGAGCTGTAGGGTAAAACAGCTTCCCTGTCCTAACTCACTCTGAACTGTCACCATTCCTCCATGGAGTTCAGCAATCCGCCGCACTAGCGATAGCCCTAGCCCAGTGCCACTGTAATGACGACTAAGACTACTATCAATTTGCACAAATGGTTGAAACAGTTTGTTGAGGTCGCCTGGGGCAATCCCAATGCCTGTGTCAGTGATGGAAAAGCTGATCCAATGCCGCGAACTGTAGGGCGGATCAGAGGGTTGGACGGATTGCCGCCTGACTTCCAGTGCCACCGTACCACCTTCTGGGGTGAATTTAATTGCATTACTCAGCAGGTTCAGCAAGGCTTGATGTAAGCGGCGCTCATCCACCTGAATTGTGCCCAGATTGGGAGGAATGGTGTGATGAATCTGAATTTGTTTCTTCAACGCCATTCGCTGAACGACAGTCAGGCTAGTTTGACAGAGGTTTCGGATCGACACCGGATTCAGGGTGAGTTCCAGTTTGCCCGCTTCAATCTTGGAGAGATCAAGAATGTCATTAATTAGGTCTAGCAAATGCCTGCCGCTACGTTCGATCGTGGCTAGCGCTTTCCGTTGGCGTTCATTCATTGCCCCTAAGATTTCATCCTGTAGGCTCTCTGACATACCGAGAATGGCATTCAGGGGGGTGCGTAGTTCGTGGCTCATATTTGCCAAGAATTCATCTTTGAGGCGAGTTGCCCGAGCTAGCTCGACATTCGCATGGGCTAATTGCTGATTAATTTGCTGGAGTTGTTCCTCGGCTTGTTTACGATCGCTGATGTCTGCCAAAATTCCGACATAACCAATTTGCATCCCAGTGGAGTCTGTTTCGGGTCGAACCTGGCAGTAGAACCAGGTGATGCTACCATCTGGGCGCAGCAGCCTCGCTTCATTGCGGTAAAGGTCGGGCTGAACAGATTGTGTCCATTGCAGCCATTCTCTAGAAGTGCGATCGCGATCATCAGGATGAATACTGTCTAGCCAACCCATTGCCATCGCGGTTTCCATCGGTCTGCCGGTCATTTCACTCCAGCGATCGTTGACATAAATACAGTTTCCCCGATCGTCCAGGCGGAAGATGGCGACAGGGGCAGTAGCGGCTAAGGTAGCAAAGCGGTATTCACTTTTTTCTAGTGCTTCTTGAGCAAGTTTGAGCGCAGACAAATCGCGAATGCTGACCACCACACCGGAAATAGTTTGATCAGTGTCTAAATAGGGAACATAGTTAACACTAAGGAATTGGGGCACGACATTAGGAAAATTAAACCAGCCTTCGTACTGGACAATTTCTCCTGTGAAACAGCGATCCAGTTTGGGTTGAATCACGGTCGTAAATAACTCTGTGCCTAGAATCTCGGCAACAGTATGACCTAAAACCTCAGACTCTTGACGATTGCACCAGTTCAGATAAGCTGCATTGACCAATTGATACTGGTAGTGGCGATCGAGGAGCGTAATTCCATCATTGGCGATGGCAATAATGCGTTCATATCGTTGCAAAATACTTTCAACTTGCTTCAGTTGGGTAATATCCCGACCTACCGCTTGAACTTCGACCACCTGCTGCTGCTGATTCACTAGCAGGCGATTAATCCATTGCGTCCACCGGATTTCACCATTGACTACCACGCGATTCTCGATCGTCACCATGGGGTTGTCGGCTGTCAGGTTTTTTAGCTGTTGAGCAATCAGATCGCGATCAGCCTCAAATACTACAGGCTCATAGCTTTTACCGATCATGTCCTGTTGTTGCAAGCCAAAGTAACGGCAATAGGCCTCATTCACAAATAGGATGGTGCCATCGGGGAGCAGCCGAGTAATTAATTCAGTTTGATCTTCAATGATGGCGCGATATCGCGCCTCACTGAGTTTCAGTGCTTCCTCAGCTTGTTTCCGTTCCGTAATATCGATGTGACAACCAACCATCCGCAAGGGCTGTCCCTTAGCATCCCAGGCAATTACCCGACCGGAGCAAATCACCCAAACGATCGAACCGTTTTTGTGGCGATATCTAACCTCGTTGTAGTAAGGAATTTGCCCATGACTCTGCACATGCTGGTCAAAGCACTTTAGCACTCCCGGTAAATCTTCTGGCAAAATCAGTTCCTGCCATGTTTCTGGTCTGTTTGGCAACTCATGATCTTCATAACCAAACATGTGTTTCAAGTTAGGACTGAGGTACTCTTGATGCCGCGGGATATGCCAATCCCAATAGCCCGCCAAGGCAACTTCTAAAATATTTTCTAAAAGATTTAATTCCAGTTGTAGCCGTTCTAGCTGCTGTGCTTCGGCTTCGGCTTGCTTTCGTCGAGTAATATCCCTGGCAACATTGATAATTCCCAGTGGTCTGTCTTGCTCATCTCGGCAAAGACTGGATGTGATCGAAAACCAATGAGGGTTGCCTGCGATCGTGAGACATTGCTCAATTTCGTCGGCTTGCCCGGTGGATAAAACGCTTTGTTCCAGCGATCGGAGTTGTGCTGCCTCTGGGGAAGCTAAAACTGGATCGGCAACTTTGCCCAACAGATCAGTTGGATGAATGCCGAGCATTTGGGCGGCTGGTTGATTGACGACCAAATATTGCCCCTGTGTATTCTTCACCAAAATGGCATCATGGGTAGAGTTAATGATGCTTAATAGGAAGCGTTGACTGCGCCGTAACTGCTGCACTCCTTGTTGAATTAATCCATATAACAGCAAACTGGTACAACCAATAAATAGCCATCCCTTCACCGTTTGTAGCTGGATGAGAATGTCTGTGGAGGGAGATAATTTGGCGAGTAGGTAGTCAGACCAGGTAATCCACAAGACACCTAGTAGCGCATAGATTACGGCAATGGAGAAGGCGAGATAGCGAGACTGGTTGGAGAGCTGGGGAGGGGCTTTTGGGTTCGAAGTGTGCCAAAGCTGCCAGCGATTACCTGGAAAAGCCACGGAGTTAGTCCTCCTGTCAAAGGGTGCAAGCCGATCGTCTTACCTGATAGCTCAAGTCTAGGCTGACTCAATTCATAAATGGCACTTCTGCAACATCAGTTCAATCTCTACTGAGCAGGTAATGTGATGCGATCGCTGAATGCTAGTTCAAATTAGCTCAGCGGTTTTGCGACAACTGAAATAAAGAAACGATCCTGAATACATTGGGAGATACCGGTGAACGAAGAGAATTAGCTTTCTTTACCTGTATTTGTGTAGAGGTTTGAAGCCCTCAATTCTAATGAATTTTGGTAGCATTCAACACCGAATTATTAATAGCAATAAATCTTTTTTCGGAGAAAATTTGAGCAAATTTAGAGTAGAACTTAGCTGAAGTGGCTGTGATGCAATTCAGGTAGGCGATCGTCGTTTTTAAGCACTCACATCAGTAATTTAAAGTGTCCTTTTCTGATATTTTTTGCGATGAACGGGAAATATGAGATCAGTGGTTCGCCAAATTTTAATGTAGTGCGTTGAAAACCTATGTCTCCTCAAAAGCAAGCTTATAGTTGGTCATTTTTGGGAATTGCGATCGCGGCAGTTGCTCTATCAGCTTGGGGAATTGCAACGTTAAATACTCGATCCGATCGAGCGGCACAGTATGAGCGAGAACTGAATCATTTGCAAGCCGTGGCAAACCGTTTAGATGCGCTTGAGTGGAGAGCAATTTCCAAGAAGAACGTTGATTCCGAGTTAAAAGAAGAGTTGGAACAGCAACGAGAGCAGGCAAAACTCAGCTTGGCAGCATTAGCAAAAACTGCCCCTTCATCTATGCAGATGCAAACTGTTGAGTCAAGCTACGAAACCTATGCAACAGCGGTGAATCAACTCTTGACACTGCTGGAGTCGAACCAGATTGATGAAGCATTAGAGGTCGATGAAACGATTGTTGATCCAAGTTATGCCAAGTTGTATGAGACTATTATTCATGCCACAACCGGAGCAGCTAAAACGTCTGCCAGCCTAACCTACTGGGCAAATCTAGGCTCTGTGTTGATTGTTTTATTTCTGGTGTCGGCACTTGGTATCATGGTTCGACGGTATCTGCAAGTTAATCAGCAGATACAGAATATCGTTGTTGAAAATCTGCATAGCCAACAGAAAATCTTGGAACAAGAGCGTCAGCTTCTAGAGTCAAGGGTCCTCGAACGTACACAGGAACTTCAGCAAGCGAATATTGCCCTCTCACAAGCGATGTCTAATCTCCAACAATCGCAAATCCAATTAATTCAAAGCGAAAAAATGTCTATGTTGGGGCAGTTGGTAGCAGGAGTTGCCCATGAGATCAATAATCCAGTGGGATTTCTATCCGGTAATATCCAACCTGCTTTAGATTATGTCAGTGATTTATTAGGTTTAATTAGCCTCTATGAAGAGACATTCCCTCAACCTGGGCAAGCTATTCAAGCAGAAATCGATGCAATTGATTTGGAGTATATTCGAGATGACTTACCCAAATTAATTGGCTCCATGCAAGAGGGAGTATCTCGGATTCGTGATATTAGCACTAGTCTAAGAATCTTCTCTCGTTCCGATAGTACTTCTCCTGTTCCTTACAATATCCATGATGGCATTGACAGCACTTTACTTATTCTCAAATATCGACTCAAAGCTAATGAAATACGCCCAGCTATTGCAATTTTTAAGGAGTATGGCAATCTACCTTTAGTAGAATGCTATATCGGACCACTGAATCAAGTCTTTATGAACTTGCTGGTTAATGCCATTGATGCTTTAGAGGAGTCTAATCAAGGACATAGTTTTGAAGAAATCAAAGCTCATCCCAATTGCATTTCAATTCGGACTCAACTCTCCAACGATGCTCAATCTGCTCTGATTTCTATTCAAGATAATGGTGTAGGAATGACAGATGAAATCAAACAGAAAATCTTTGATCAGCTGTTCACGACAAAAGCGGTGGGTAAAGGTACAGGTTTAGGCTTAGCCATTTCTCATTCGATCATCGTTGACAAACATGCTGGAACACTGGACGTGAATTCAACTCCAGGTCACGGTGCGGAGTTTGTGATTACTATCCCGGTTACAGCCAAGCCCAAATCTGTAGCCCCCCCGGAAAATACATTCATAAATGGCAGTGGGGCAACCGTACAGCAAGAAACGTTAAGTTCAGGTCAGCCCTGACCTAAAACATGCGACAACATTAGGTAAGAGTGCGATCGCGGCATTCAGCCGAGGAGCTAGACATTATGGTGGCGTTTCATCAACCTGTCTGGACATTGCCTGTTGACGCAGTTTATGAGTTTCTCCATACCTCAGCTAGTGGTCTATCTGAGTTAGAAGCGGCACAACGACTGGAGCAATTTGGGGCAAATGAACTACCTGAACCTGCCCATCGTCCTCTATGGTTGCGGTTTACCGATCAACTCACCCACTTTATGGCGTTACTACTGTGGGTTGCCGGAATTTTAGCGTTTATCTCTCGGACGCCGGAGCTAGGCTGGGCGATTTGGGCGGTAATCTGGATTAATGCCATTTTTAGCTTCTCCCAGGAGTTTCAAGCTGAACGTGCCTTAGCCGCCTTGAAGAATGTGTTACCGATGCAGGTAAAAGTCTACCGGCAAGGGGAATTGCAGCAAATTCCGGCGCGGGAATTAGTCCGGGGCGATGTCATGCAATTAGAGGAAGGCGATCGCATTTCTGCCGATGCCCGGTTAGTAGCTGCCGAAAGTTTGTATGTAGATGTGTCGATCTTAACGGGAGAATCGCTGCCTGTGGCGCGGAGTGCTTACCCGGTGCGGCTGCGGCAAGCCGTGCCCGTTCGGGGGGGGAAAACGTTAGTCCATCCGGGTGAACAACCCTTACAGGAGCGCGTTAATCCAGCGGAGATTGCCAACTTAGTCTTAGCTGGCTCTACGGTGGCGGCTGGACGAGCGATAGCTGTGGTCTACGCGACTGGAGCGCAAACCGAATTTGGGCAGGTAGCTCACCTGACGACGATCGTCAAACGGGAACCCAGTACCCTGGAAGTGCAAGTGGCGCGAATTGTCCGGTTAATTACGGCGATCGCGATCGGCATGGGAGTAACGGTATTCTGCCTCAGTTACTTTCTGATTGGCATAGATGTCACCGAAAGTTTCATCTTTGCGATTGGTATTATTGTGGCGAATGTGCCGGAAGGATTGTTGCCAACCGTGACCTTAGCTTTGGCGTTGGGGGTGCAACGGATGGCACGACGGAATGCTTTAGTCCGACGGTTATCGGCAGTAGAAACCCTCAGTGCTACCACCGTGATTTGTACCGATAAAACAGGAACCCTGACGAAAAACGAAATGACCGTCCGGTATCTCTGGTTGCCAGGTCAGGAGGTTACAGAAATATCTCAGTCAAATGATGCCATCCAGATTGCTGTAACTGGAGCGGGATATGACCCGACGATCGGGACGGTTCAACTGCCACCCAACTTTAGCGATACCTGGAAAGTCCATTTGCTGTTAGCGGGAGCCGCTCTCTGTTCCAATGCGCGGTTAATTCATCTCACGGCTCCCAGTCGGTGGCAGGAAATTGGCGATCCTACGGAAGCCGCTTTACTCGTGGTTGCCGCGAAAGCGGGATTAAATTTGGAACAATTGCAACAGCAGTTTCCCCGGTTGCGAGAAATCCCGTTTGATTCCCGTCGCCGCATGATGACGGTGATTCTGGACTGGCGATCGGCCCCGTTATGGGAAACGAATTCCCCTCATTTAGCCTTAACCAAAGGCGCACCGTTAGAAGTGTTGCGGCACTGTCATTTCATCCTGCGAAACGGCAGAACGGAGGAACTGCACCAATCCGATTGGCAACAGGTCGCCACTGCGAATGATGATTTGGCACGGCAGGGATTTCGGGTATTAGGGATTGCTGCTCGTCCGGGAGGCGATGAACTATTAGAATTACGTGCTCAAGAGTTAGAACAAAATCTGGTTTTGATTGGCTTAGTCGCGATGTTCGATCCGCCCCGTCCCGAAGTCCCCGACGCGATCGCCCAATGCCATCAAGCCGGAATTAAAGTGACGATGGTGACTGGAGATTATGGGTTAACGGCTGAAGCGATCGCGCGGCAGATTGGGCTGATTGGGGAACGAGTCCGAGTCGTTACCGGAGAAGGCATGGGTCATTTATCGGATGCCCAACTGCGGCAGATTCTCAAATATCGATCGGGGTTAGTGTTTGCCCGCATGTCACCGGAACATAAATTGCGATTGGTGGAAGCGTATAAAGCAATGGGGGATGTGGTCGCAGTGACGGGGGATGGCGTGAATGATGCGCCTGCTTTACGCGCGGCAAACATTGGGATTGCGATGGGGATGAATGGCACGGATGTAGCACGGGAAGCGGCAGATATTGTCCTGACCGATGACAACTTTGCCACGATCGTCAGTGCGGTAGAACAGGGACGAGCGATTTACCGCAACATTCGTAAATTCATGACCTATATTCTGGCTTCTAATGTCCCGGAAATTGTGCCGTTCCTGGCAATGGTGGCGTTCAAGATTCCTCCTGCTTTAACGATTCTGCAAATTCTCGCGGTTGATTTAGGCACGGATATGGTGCCCGCTTTAGCGTTAGGAGCCGAACCCCCCGAAGCTGGCATCATGCAGCAACCCCCTCGCAGTAAGCAGGAGTTTTTGCTGAATACCCCGTTGTTACTGCGAGCCTATGGCTTTTTGGGCGTGATCGAAGCCCTATTATCCATGCTCGGTTTCTTGATTGTTTGGTGGAGTCATGGTTACTCGATCGCTGACCTGCAAGCAATCACCCCGGCGATTTTGGCGCACACCGCTAGCCCAGAAGTCACCGCGATTTATCGCCAAGCCACTACCGTTACCCTTGCCGCGATCGTCGCCTGCCAAATTGGGAATTTATTTGCCTGTCGATCGGAGTGGGTATCGATAACCCGACTTTCCTGGCGACAGAATCGTTTACTGTGGATTGGCATTGGCGTGGAATGTGTTGCCCTACTGGCCTTCATTCACTTGCCGCCTTTGAGCCGCGTGTTTGCCACAGCCCCGTTAGCCACCTGGCAATGGCTGGTGTTGATTGCCTGTCCCGTGTTGCTATTGGGGGCTGAAGAACTGCGGAAAGCGATCGTCCGTCGCTCCAAATAGCCGGATTGGCACCCGATGAATCATCTAGATCCTGTCTAGCGAGCGATCGAGGGATGCCTAGTCATCATCTTTATCGGTATTTCTTTGCTCCGTCCGTTCAGAGCGCTGTTCCCGCGCTTGCCCGCCCTGCCGATCATCATCGTTATCATCGTCGTCTTCGGCTTGATTTTGCCGTTCCTCTCCCAGGCGAGTATCTGCCTCTCGCTGTTCCGACTGTTCCTCCCGTTCTGCATTCGCTCCCGGAAACCCACAGCTAGTTAGGGCAGCCGATAAACCAAGCAGGAGCACTGCTGCCATCCATCCACTTTTCATGATTAAACGCTCGACATAACGTTGGTTATTTTACTTGTCCAGGATATCGGTTTCAATCAAGCTTTGACAACACTACTCAGGTAGATAACCATCAGCCATGCTCAAACAAGATGACTGGTGAGGACAGTTTTTTCTGATCACTGTAGGAATCTTTACGGCTGAATTGGTATATATTTTTTCACTAAAGCTGATGCAGCTTCCGGTTTACCCGAAGCGGGAAAGAGGAGAACGCTCTTGATTTTGGAGTTATTCATTAACTCCTTTAAACGAGACAACTGCTTTTCGGTAATCGCTACTCCCGCATATTTTTCGGCATACGCTAACTCCTGATAAAAGTTAGCATCATTGTAAGTTTGAATGAATACGCGATCGACATGCCAATTTTCCCAATCGGCGGCGAAATAGCGTTTACCCCAATAGGGATTGTGGTGACATAGATCAAAACTGACTTTAGAATTAGCTTTTCTGATGTCATCGCGCATTTGCCGGACAAATTTTGTCAACCCGGCGGTGCGATCGACTTTGCCCGGTAAACCCGCGTAATACCCCAGATAATCATCCCACTGCACGGCATCAATTTGAGGATACTTGCGAACAAACTCGACCGATATCTTTCTAAAGAAGCTGGCAACTTCGGGATTCTCCACATCTAGGACATAATGATCGATGCCAGGATAGGTTTTATCGACTCCAGGGACGATCCATTTTTTCGCCACAGCTAAATCAAAAATTGGGCTATTTTGATCGAGTTTAATCCCCTTCTCAAAATAAGCATGAACCTGCATCCCCTGTTTGTGCGCCTCATCAATTAACCAATTTAACCATTGATCTTGAAACTGATTTGGACAGCTATCATAGCCAAATGCTTGCTGCATCACCTGACTGTTATACATCGTGCAGCCATTGCCCCACACGCCATGAATAATCGTATTCATGCCTTGCTGCCGATAGTACCGCACTCGTTGCCGAATGGTTTGTTCATCCGCGTTATTCGTCACCTGATAGCGACTCAAATAAATCCCCCGGATTTCCTTGTTTTTCCAAGCCGTTCGAGCCAATGAGGTGGTTTTTGGTTTAGTAGTAACTGGTGGCTGATTCGTTGGTTTAGAGGAGGCTGAAACTGGTGGCTGATTCGTTGGTTTAGGAGAGGCTAAAGCTGGTGCTTTAGGAGTTGATGTACTGGTTGAAGTTGCCTTTGGCAATGGTGAGGTTGCGATCGGTGTAGGTGCTTCGATCGCGGGAGCCGCCTGTTGGCTATTGGGTAAAAGCTGACTAATTTGTTCAGGCAGAAATTTGCCAAGATTGAGTTTACCTAAATTCGTAAAGCCCCAATAGCTTAAACCCAGCAAAATCAAGATGAATGAGATGGGAATATTCGCACATCCACACCCACCTTTTTCTTTTTTAGAACTCATAACAATCGGGATGGTTGGTCAAAGAGCACGATCGAGGTGTTAGGAAATAATGCCCCTACTGCCTAGATCACTTCACATCAGCTCTGGCATTTTCCTAAACCAGCTCAGATTGGTCTCATCCTCGATCGACGATGGTTCGCTCAGATGCTAAATTCTCCTCCGGTGAGGATTACGCGCCTCCACGATCGCCCGTTTATCCACCATCGTCATCATCGCCGGCATATCACGCGAGGCTTTTGCCGCAATCCCCAACTCTGCCACGACTTGATCAAAGGTTTTCCCCTGAGTCATGCGGTAACCAATCTCCTCCACTTCCGCCCAAGACAGACGACTTTCGACAAACGATCGGGCCATTGTATTCAATACACCCTCCCATTTGTTGCCCTCTACCTTAGTCATCATCGTATGGGGAATCGCCAGATATTTGTTGAAGCAGTGATACCAGGTAATGGGTTGCCGTTTTACCAGAGTTTCAAACAAGCCTTTGTGGTCAAAGTTGCCCACCGCAATATCGCTTTCGCTGGAAATAATAAACATCGGCGGCGTGGCTTGTTTCGGTGCCCGCTTCAAGATATCGCTGCCCATATTGAGAAATACCCGGAGCGCTGGTAAGGCAAAGCCTTTGTAACCACCCGGTGCGATCGGTGAGTCGGTGCTAATCCATTCAAAATAGGTATTCATTGACTTCACCATCAAATCCACCACTTTGCTGCTACTGCTTAGGTAGGCTGCAAACAGCAATGCTCGATCGATTGCCTGGGGTCGTTCTAGCGCCAACCAGGCGGTCATCGTACCCCCGGCAGATAACCCACCCACAGTCACCTGCTTGCCGAGGGATTGAGCCTTTTCCAACCACTCCAAGGCAAACTTTTGATACACCACTGGATCCGTGGGTAACGGTGGCGGATTGGTTTTACTCCAGGCTCCAGCTTCCCCATGTCCCGGTAGCAAGGGAATTAGCACGTTATAGCCTGCCCGATAAAACATTTCGCCCATCGGCACAAACTGATGCGGTCCCGCTGTAAACCCATGAAAAAACAAACAGACCCGTTCCGTCGGTTGGGGATGGAGGAAAAACCGCGAGGCACAGCGATCGCTCAAGAGCGGCAGTTGGGCTTCCCGAGTTTTAGCAGATAGCGCGATCGCTTTCGTCGCCGCAGCATAATCAGGCATAGAGGTAGACCAAATCACAACGTAGATGCAGCATCCCACTGGAGCTTAGTGTGCCTCAGGTCTAGCCAAGCCACCCACTTCTGTATTGATTCTCTACAGACAAGCCCTTTCGGGGGGTGTGGGGGAGTGTTACACGACATGAGGTTAAGCCCTTTTAAGACCAAAAGTTATGCCGGTCGCCGTTGACGTGATGGTTTGCGATAAAGCACCCGAAGTTCCCGAATGGTTTGCGCCGAGAGCTCACACGAGGGAGG
>VRZD01000094.1 GCA_016743235.1 Pantanalinema sp. GBBB05
TGTCTGGTTTCAACTCCTCAAACAGATCCGAATAAGCAAAGATGTTGCCGCACAACACGGGTTTGAAATTGTTCTCAAATCATTGCCCAGCTTGGTTTATTGGGAGAGGTGCAAGATCTGAGGTAATAAAGATCAATAAACCATATCCTAGCAAGTTCAGTGAATAAATCCACATGATGGCAAAATGCCAGTCTCGCCCACCGGCTAGCCATCCTCCGAGCAACAGAACTTTAGGAAAATGCCAACCCTCACGCCCACCAAACACCGGATTAGCATTGTAAATTTGCAAGCCACTGCTCATCATCAAAATCAGACTAATGATGTTAACTCCGTGGAAGATCTTGACTGCAACAGCCTGCTTGGGGAACTTAGCGTTCTGTTTTATCGGCATCGAAGGATTCATTACCATTCACATCTATTTGAATGACACTGATTTAACAGCAGGTCCAGTTTAACTAGTTCAATCCCTCAATTCTGGGATGTTGTGCAGATTTTGCTTACTCCAGAATTGAGGATCGAGAACGAATGAAAGATGATTTCAATGCGATTAATTTATGGCTTACTCATTGTGTCCTGTTTCATAGTGTCATTTTTCATTCCATCCTGCTTCATGGAGTCATTTTTCATTTCATCCTGCTTCATGGCATCCTGCTTCATGGAGTCAGCAGCAGGTGAGGCACTAGGAGCCGCCTGATTCGCTTCTGTAGAATTACCAGAGCATGCAGCTAGGCTGGCTGTTAACATTAGTCCGGCGATTAAACTCAAAATTTTCCAGTTCATGATTTGTTCAGTTTTAGTTGAATAGGACACCACTTTCAACGGGCTTCACAGCATCTGCAATTGCTTGTAGGGACAGGTTAAATGAGATGTGTTGACCCACGTTTAAAGCATTTCAAGTGGTACTGAAGTCTGGCTGAAACCCAAGCAGGTATTCCCTGAATTTATCCTGATAAAATTCTCAACCTCAATTCAGCGATTTCTCAGATACGATCGCGCCTATTTCCAGCCGAGTTTGCAAAAGGATAAAGTTTAATTCTGAAAATGTAGATCTATAAAACCTTGGATAGAGGTGAATCCCAGCACTTTTGGCTACTATCGTCAGCGATGCATAACCAGAGTGGATTCATGAACATTGAGATATCCGCTGCTTGGGAAAAGGTACAGGGCATGATCAATGGAGCCATTGCCCTACTGCCCAATGTAGTGCTAGCGTTAATTGTCTTTGGCATCTTCTTTGCGATCGGAGGATCCATTCGGCATCTGGTCAGGCGTTTAACTCTTAAACGTCGTCATGCTCGCAACTTAGGATTAATTCTAGGACGATTAGCACAATGGTCAACCATTCTGATTGGGCTGTTTATCTCGCTCTCGATCGTCATTCCTACCCTGCGAGCGGGTGATCTGGTTCAGCTGCTGGGAATTAGTGGAGTAGCAATTGGGTTTGCCTTCCGCGATATTTTGCAGAATTTTCTAGCCGGAATCCTCATCCTCCTCACTGAACCCTTTCAACTCGATGACCAAATTATTTTCAAGGATTTTGAAGGGACTGTTGAAAGCATCCAAACTCGGGCTACGACCATTAGAACCTATGATGGGCGCCGGATTGTCATTCCCAACTCAGAGCTATTTACTAACTCTGTGACAGTGAATACTGCCTTTGAACATCGGCGCTTAGAATATGATATCGGCATTGGCTATGGTGATGATATTAGCGAAGCAAAACAATTGATTTTAGCGGCGATTAACGAAACCCATGGCGTCCTACAATCCCCTGCACCCGACGCGATCGTGGTCGGTCTAGCAGAAAGCACGGTGAATATTCGCGCTCGCTGGTGGGTAAAACCGCCCCGCCGGGCTGAAGTGTTGGACTTGCAAGACAGAGTATTAACCGCCATTAAGCAGAAGCTGATGGAAAATGGGATTGATCTACCCTTCCCGACTCAGCAAATTCTCTTCCATGACCAAACTGAGGAAACTGATGGCGATCGCACTCGCCAACGCGAAGGCTGGCCCGCCGGGAAACGGGAAGTGCCCAAGGTTCGTAGTATTGGTGACTCACTACAAAAATTAGCGGAAATGCGATCGCATGGCGATGGCAATGGGCAGACGCGATCGCAGAGATAGAGTAGTTCTGTTTGCCTGACCAGGAAACTGATCTCTGAGCGAGTTCGCAGCGAACTAATTAGTATAAGCCAGTTGAGATTTTTGTTAGCTTAGCCTAATTGAGTAGGGTAGTGCAGAGGCAACGTAATCGTAAATGTTGTGCCAACATTTAGTGCACTATCGACGTGAATCTGCCCATGATGCAAATCGACGAAGCGTTTGACAATATTTAACCCTAATCCTGTACCAGGAATATTGCTGACGTTTTTACCCCGATGAAATGGTTCAAATAAATAGGGCATATCCTCTTGCGGAATCCCAATTCCTTGATCGATGACCCGCAAGATTGCTTGTCCCTGACGCTTCAGCAGTTGGAGTTTGATTGGCGTTCGATCGCGGGAATAGCGGATCGCGTTATCCAGAAGGTTGGACAGAATCGATCGCAGCAGCTTTTCGTCCAATTCTGCGATCAGATGTCGGTGGCGACTAATGATCAAACAGGATTGCCAGTCAGCGGTTAACTGCATTTCGGTAACTAAGGACTGACAGAATTGCACCAGATCGATCGAGGTGGGCTGAATCATCAGCTTATGGGCTTCAATTTTGCCAATCACCAAAATGTCATCAATCATCTGGGTCATGCGTTCTACATCAGTTTTGATGCCATTTAAGTATTCTCGTCGCTGATCCGGGGAGAACTGGGCGTCATAGCGCTCCAGTGACGATGCGGCGAGTAAAATGTTGTTGAGGGGATTGCGGAACTCATGACAAACCATAGAAACGAACCGTGATTTGAGTTCACTCAGTTCTTGCAGTTGTTCATTCGCTTGTTGCAGTTCGGCAGTGCGATCGCGAACTTTCAGCTCTAGCTCCTCATTAGTGCGTTGCAACAAGGCTTCGGCCCACTTGCGTTGAGTGATGTCCTGAAAGGCGACAACCGTGCCAATCACATTCCCTTGTTGATCCTGCATTGGGGTACTGATGTATTCCACTGGAAAGTTAGAACCATCCTTGCGCCAGAATACCTCTGTATTTGCCCGATGAATTCGTCCATCTCGAAAGGCTTCATAGATAGGACATTCATGCACAGGATAAGGCGGGCCTCTTAAACACATCTGAGCCTGCCGACG
>VRZD01000069.1 GCA_016743235.1 Pantanalinema sp. GBBB05
CTTACAGCTGACTATATTGGCAAGCTAGAACGCGGCGACCGCGCCATCACACCAGAACTCGAATCTAAACTCCGTAAACTCCTCCTCTTATCCTCCTAACTCCTCCTCCCTTGTCTCCATCCGGGGCGCAGTTACTTGTGAAGTGGCTATTCATGGGCTTTCTTGGGTTGAGTACATGAGACAGAACTATCCGTATGTCATCACCTACTAGTTAAGCCAAATAATTTGTCCAAGAATAGAGAACGAGGTAGATCAAGATCGAGACAGGCAAATCCGTATGTCATCACTCGCATTCAAGCTATCTACATTATTGGCTCAGCCAGTATAGTGCAGGATCTCAGTTTTGGCACAGGTATGCCATGTTGATTCTTTAAATTGCCTATTTTAAGACTATTGCCTCCGTATCTCATCACTAGAATTACCGAGAGCTAGCTCAATCAGACGATCGATCTCAAAGTCTAGTTTTATCTAAGACAACTATCTCCGTATCTCGTCACTTTTAAGGTTGGTTAGGACGATCAACTAAAGAGAGTTTGGAAAACGCTTAAAGCTAGAGAAGTCAAGCAGTTAGAGGGTTACCTGGTTTTGTTCCTACTGGCGCATTCAAAGTCTGAGTTATCGTTGATCTTTGTCTCATACCTAGCTGTCTATTGCCTAAAACCCCTATTCTGAAGGGATTGACCTGTGAGACAAGCTGATCCGTATCTGCTCACTATGTTGTTCTAGAAATATGGCAGTGAAGCAATGATCTAATTAAATTTTTGATTGAGACAAAGTGCTCCGTATCTTACCACTAGTAAGTGCTCTGGTAAGGATTTAGATCATTGACTGTTGATGAGACAAGTTGCTCCCTATCGCATCACCTAAAGACAAGCTGTTGGTTTAAGGTAATGAGCTGTAGCTAGGGAAAACTAGCAGCTCAGGCTAGGAGCTAGTTTAACTGTATGGTTGAGATTTTCTCTAACTAAGCTATGAGACAAGCATCTCCGTATTCCATCACTTTTATCTGAGGCAAATGGCTCCAAATAGCGTAGTTAGGATACTCTTCAGATCCTTGTAGCATCAGGCTTTAAAGCTTTTGCTTGCTCGAAGCTCTAGGTCTTAGTGGCTTGTCTTAACCTAAATAGGCACTTTTGTCTCAGCCTAAATTCTTAGCAAATTAGTCTGGAAAGCCCCAATAAGTTAACTATTTCAGCGTAAGACAATTTTCTCCGTATCGCTTCACAGAATCTCCGTATCGTCTCACGATCGCATCCGTATGTTGTCACTCCTTGGATCGAAACTTGCTTCTGGATAACGGTTTTAGCGATTTGAGACAACCTAATCAGTCTGATCAGACTGATCCTTAAGCAAGAGTAATCCTAAGACATCTGGCAAGATCAGCGTGTTTTTATATGCATGGTTCAATCCTCCTGCATCATTGTTATGGCTGCTAGTAAGTTTCACTATATTCAAGAGAAAGACGATGCCTTCTTGGCACTTTTTCCCCATCGGTTTGACTATATTTGGGCAATACATCCTTTAGTGGGCGAGAAAGTTGAGTGGCAAACAGAACGTCGCCATCCGCTTAGCGATCGCGCAATACATCAGGGAGCTTACTTGTACGGTGTCCGGTTTGGGGCAGAAACCTCGTATTGTTTGCTTGATATTGATGCCGATAGCCGTTACCACCCGCAGCAAGATTCCTTAGCAGTCTCGCGTTTGGCAGCAGCTTTAGAGCCATTGGGATTAGTCAGCTATGTTGTTTGTACCTCTAGCCATAGCGGGGGTTTACACCTGTATTTTCCCTTTACTCAAGCTCAGAGCTCCTGGAGACTAGCAATGGCAGTTGCTGCTTTGCTAGGGAATGCTGGATTTAATCTACAACCAGGGCAGCTGGAAATCTTCCCTAACCCTAAACCCTATCGAGTGGATGGAACTCTCAGTTTGTTTAATGCCCATCGTCTCCCTCTACAAATGGGATCGTATTTACTGGATGAGAGATTTCAGCCAGTTTGGACAACACCAACTAACTTCTTACAGAGATGGCAATTTGCCCAATCACGTAATTGTATAGATCCGGATATTCTTAAACAGATCATTAAGCAGGCTAAGCGAAAATACTATCGAATCTCTGGAAAAGCCGATAAATTTATCAATGATTTGAATGCCGAGATCGAGTTGGGCTGGACGGGCTTTGGACAGACGAATCGGCTACTTGGACGGATAGTGATGCGAGAGTATATCTTCCATCATATCCTGTTTGGTGGTGAACCATTAGTAGGATCAGCTTTAGTAGATGTGGTGTTAGAAGTAGCAACATCATTGCCAGGCTATTGTGATTATTGTCGCCATCAGCATGAAATTAAACATCGAATTACTGAATGGGTCCGTTGTATTGAAAACAGCCACTACTTTCATTATGGTGATCCTAGCGGTAAGTTTAAATCAAGTACTAAAGATTCCGAGTTGGAGTTAGCTGTTCAACAATCCCCTACCTGGAATCAGGAACAGTCCACAGGTGCAAGAGATCGGATTCGAAGTGCGATCGTAGATTTACTAGAACAAGGCAAATTACCGCATGGTGCAACAGCCAGATTTCGCATTCTAGTAGCGTATGGGATTGGTGGCGGAACGCTTTACCGTCACCGGGATTTGTGGCACCCCGAATCTTTACTGCCTGCAGAGGTTATTGATGGTTGCACCGACTCTCAGTCTGTGGAAATCCCCCCAGACCCCCCAACTTCATTAATGGATAGCCCAGTCAATCGCGATGAAGTCGCATTGACTGGAACGAACCCTACAAGCTTATTCCCTAGTAATGGCGGTAATCAGGCTTCTAGTCAAGCTTCTAGTGATTTAATGGCTCCGATTCAGTTATCAGGCCGTAATTTTGATTGCGATCGTCATCCTGCTAATGGGGATTCAGCTACAGTTCAAGGTCTTCAGTTTGTTCACCAGGTGCTAAAAGAAATCAAGCAGCGACAAACAGCGGGTCAAACAACACAGCATTCTATGGCGGAACAGCAGCGGCTGAAGCAGCAGCGATCGCAAGCCAAACGTCGGGCTCAAATGCAAGAATTTCTGGCTTCTGGCGATCCAATTTTGATGGCAGAAGCCTTTGCTTGGGCACAGATCAATCCAGGCATATTAGAGCTGAGGAGTGGAGAGGGCAGTCTGGCGTGATTTGTTGATGAAGCAATAGCGGCTGAATCGGTGGAGAAAGTTAACGAAGTTATTTGTATCTGTGAATTCACGCTTTATAGACTGCTCGATCGCCTGTTAAAATTGAGCTTCCTTGGATTCCTACCCTGCCCCTTGGGGCGAAATACCTGTCAGGGCTTACCACGCGGGCTCATACCTTCAAATATTATCTGCTCACAAGATTTTCACATTTAATCTTTAAAATACTTCTAAGTCACTAAAAATATGCTTAACGACACCCAGCAAACGGACAGCAAGGTTTACCGTTACTTGCATCGCTATGCTGGCAAACTATTAAGGCAAAGTTAGCGATATGAAATAAGGTTCAATTTAAGGTGCTGAGCAGATTAGCGAAGGCAATCCGAGCGACATTTCAACTTGCATCATGGAGTTCAGTCAATGCGATCGAGTTTTAGGTGGTGGCAATTTAGGCAGCAAATCGCTAGTAGTCTCATCATCACCTTGCTGACTAGTCTGGCTGGAGAAGTTCCTGCCCATGCCCAAATCACCTCGGATGGGACGCTGTCAACCACAGTCTCCCAGTTTGGCAATAATTTTAGTATCACCAATGGCAGCCGAGTTGGTAACAATTTATTCCATAGTTTCCGCCAATTTTCTGTGCCTACCGGGGGGGCAGCATTCTTCAATAATGCTACTACCGTGCAAAACATTATCAGCCGAGTGACTGGTGGCAGTGTTTCTAATATCGATGGCTTAATTCGAGCCAATGGGCAAGCTAATCTATTTTTAATTAATCCAGCCGGAATTATCTTTGGTCCTAATGCTTCTGTTTTTGTGGGTGGTTCCTTTGTTGCCAGCACCGCTAACAATGTCATTTTTGCGGATGGCACCCGATTTAATACTACAGATACAACCTCGACACCGCTCCTAAGCATCAGCGCTCCGATCGGATTGCAATTGGGACCTAACGCTGGGGCAATTCAAACGCAAGGTACGCCTGCCTTAAACTTTTTCTTTCGACCACCTCAGTTGTTTTTAGCTAAAAGTGTGGCGTTGATTGGCAGCGAACTTAACTTTAATAGCACTAGCCTATCTGTGCCCAATGGTCAGTTGGACTTATGGGCAGTACGCAATGCTGAAGTGATGCTCGATCCTCAAACCGGTTGGCAGTTAACCAGTCCGGCAGCAATGGCTGACTGGGGCACGATTACACTCCGCCAATCTGCCTATCTTGATACGAGTGGGGCAACGGGCGGGGCAATTAATATTCGGGGGCGAGGACTGACTGTTCAGGAGGGTTCTAGCATTGCTTCGGCTACAGGTGCCTTTGGGCAAGGCAAGGGCATCAATGTTAAAACGACCGAATTTGTCGATCTATTAGGTATATCTGATCCACAAAATTACCCAACACCTGGCATCTATACCAGCGTTACCGGTAGTAATGCCAAAGCGGGCGATATTACGATCGAAACCGGGCGACTACGAATCACCAATGCTGCCTGGTTACAGTCAATTATTAGTTTTGGGTTTGACCCTGTAACCTTTCAGTTCATTCCAATTAATAACTCTAAAAGTGGTAATATCGCTGTGCGAGCCGCTGATGTAGAGGTAATTGGCTACAGTCCGTTTCCTAACTCCTTTACAGGGTCCCAATCCCCCAGTGCTATTACGACCTTAGTCACGTCAGGTTACAATAACGAAAGTGGCAAAATCACGATCGATGCTGATCGTGTCAAGTTACTGCAAGGTGGACGAATTAGCACTGATTTACTCGGGAGCTTCGGACCCTCTAACCCTGGAGTGATTTTTACCACGGGTAAAGCCGGAGATATTGCGATCCGGGCAACTGATCGCCTAGAGATTGAAGGTGTTATCCCGTCTGGTTTAACGGCTGCTGTGATTACTTCTATCCAACCAGGCACTCAAGGTCAGAGCGGCAACATTACGATCGATACAGGTAATCTTGCCATCTCTAATGGGGGGGCAGTCTCTAGTGCCCTGTCTGGATATGGGGCAGCAGGTAATATCGACATTCGGGCCACCGAAACATCTGTGAGTGACCCCCAAATCGACATCGCTAGTAATACGGTTAGTGGCATCACCGTTTCAGTTGCTGAAGGCGCGATCGGGCAAGGTGGCAATATTACACTGCGCGGCGATCGCTTGCGCGTCTTCAATGGCGGGCAAATTACTTCATCCAATTTAGGACAGGGAGCAGCAGGTAATGTCACTATCCAGGTCAACCAAATTGACGTTGAGGGTAGCCATCCGCTCCCAAGTGGATACCAACTCCCCAGTAGTATCTCTGCTACCTCTACTAGCCGCTTTGCTGCCGGTTCAGTCAACATCACAGCCGATACAGTCCGAGTCCGAAATGGAGCTGATCTAACTGTGAGTAACTCTGGTAGCGGTGATGCTGGCAATCTTAATATCTCAGCTCGCAATATTTTCCTCGACAACCAAGCCAGTTTACAAGCAGAAGTGAATGGTGGTAGTCAGGGTAATATTCTGTTGCAAGCTAAAGATTTGTTGCTACTGCGCCATGGGAGCAAGATCACAACTAATGCCCGTGGGGCTTCTACGGGGGGTAACATTAATATCCAAGCTGGATTCATCGTCGCTGTTTTGAAGGAAAACAGTGATATTGTGGCAAACGCTGTCTTGGGTAGTGGTGGCAATATCCAGATTACGACTCAGGGAATTTTCGGTTTAAAGTATCAACCCCAACTGACTCCTAACAGTGATATTACGGCGAGTTCTCAATTTGGTATCAATGGGTCGGTACAAATTAATACGATCGATGTTGACCCCAGTTCGGGCTTAGTCCAACTGTCTGATACTTTGGCAGATCCGTCTCAGCAAATTGCTACCGGTTGCTCGAGTGGGCAGAGTAGTCGGTTTGTCGCTACAGGGCGAGGTGGCGTACCCCAGAATCCGACGCAACAGGTAACAGACGATCGCACCTGGAATGATCTGCGAGATTTATCTGCCTATCGCCAAGCGAATCATCCGGTAGCGGCAACTCCAACTTCACCCACCACGATTGTTGAAGCTTCAGGTTGGCAGCGTCATGCCAATGGCACGATCGAATTACTTGCCCAGCCATCTCCTACGGTTGTTCCTAACTTTATTAACTGTAGTGGTGAACCTGAATCTGAAACGGCAGCTTCCTTGCAACCATAAATGCGCTCATCTTTGATTTGGTTCCATCTGTTGGGCAAGCTAATAATCAAGGTATTGCTCCCACCTTAATGCCAGAAACTTGATATGAATCAATTTGCGCCTTTAGCCGTAGTGAATAGGATGAAACGAGTGCCTCCAGCACTTGCTATGGGGAAAATTTGGATCACTGTGTTGATGGCATTGGTTGGACTATCGACTCCGGGAATTGCCCAGATCGCTCCTGATAGGACACTGTCCACGACGGTTTCCCAAGCAGGAAACAATTTTACGATCACTAATGGCGATCGCGTTGGTAATAATCTCTTTCATAGTTTCAGCCAGTTCTCAGTCCCTACCGGTGGCTCAGCTTTCTTCAACAATGCGGTAGATGTGCAGAATATTATTAGCCGAGTCACGGGTGGTAGTATTTCTAACATTGATGGGTTAATTCGCGCCAATGGTCGCGCCAATTTATTTTTGCTCAACCCGAGCGGTATTCTGTTTGGTCCTAAGGCTCAGTTAAATATTGGTGGCTCCTTCATTGGCACAACGGCAACCAGTATTCGATTTGCCGATGGTATAGAGTTCAGTGCCGCTGCTACCACAACCCCTCTGTTGACAATCAGTGTGCCCGTGGGTCTGCAAATGGGGAGCAATCCAGCTGCGATCGCGGTGCAGGGTACAGGTCATGCTGTCACCTCTGGCGCTATATCAGCCCCTTTCCTTCGGCAGCCCAGCGCTTCAGAACTGAAAGTACAGCCTGGAAAGACTCTGGCTCTGGTTGGAGGCAACTTAACTCTCACTGGAGCCACTCTCAACGCACCCGAGGGGCGGATTGAATTGGGTAGTTTAAGCACCCCTGGACTGGTTAGTTTGACCCCAATCCCCCAGGGCTATCAGTTAGGGTACGAGCGTGGGCAACGGTTTGGCGACATTCAACTGACTCAGAAATCCTTGCTGACTATCGGGGCATTGCCGAGTGTGGGTGCATTCAATGCTGGGTCAATGCAGTTGCAGGGACGGCACATTCAATTTAGTGATGGTTCACTAGGGCTATCCAGTAATCTTGGTAGCCTGCCCGGAGGTGAGATTCTCCTCCGGGCTTCAGACGCGATCGATGTGATCGGTACAGCACCTGATGCGTCAGTCATCTCTGGTATTCGCTCAGAAGCGTTGAATAGTGGCACAGGCTCAGCGATTCACTTGATTGCTCCCCGCTTAACCCTTACCCAAGGCGCCGGGATTAACACCACTGCCTATAGCTTTGCTGCCAGTGGCAATGTTCGGATTGAGGCAGGGGCTGTAGAGATATCGGGTTCCTCTGCCATCAAACCTACGGGGGTAACATCTCTGACAACCAGTTCCCGCAGTGCTAGGTCCGCAGGCAATCTTTCCATTACTAGTGATAGCCTCTTAGTCTCTGGGGGAGCCGCTGTCTCTTCAGTAGCATTTGCAGCAGGTTCCACGGGGCAGGTCACCGTTCGCAATGCCAATACAACGATAACGGGAGACAATTTTGCTGGACTCTATAGCAATATTAGTGCGATTACCTATGGCACAGGTCAAGCCCAAACGTTGACGCTGGATACAGCCCGCTTGCAAATCCTCAATGGGGGCGCGATCGCTACCACAGCTTGGTTAATTGGTGCAGCTGGCAATGTGAACGTCAATGCCACAGAATCAATTCTTATCAGTGGGCGCAGTCAGGCAAACAATAGTAGCATCAACTCAGCTGTTCTGCGCCCCGATCGACTGCTCCAGCAGGCCTTTGGTTTGCCCAATATCCTGACGGCCAATGCAGGCACTGTGAATGTCACTACCCCTAACCTTACCCTCACCAAGGGGGGAGCGGTGAGTGTGATCAATCAAGGGGCAGGGAATGGAGGCAATATTCAGATTGCTGCCAATAGAATTTTCCTAGAGCGTCAAGGCAGTATTCAAGCGCAGACGGCATCGGGTGAGGGTGGTAATATTACGCTACAAGTGGATGAGCTGGCGTTACTTCGTCACAATAGTCTGATTAGTGCCACATCGGGAGCGATCGGGAATGGGGGAAATATCACCATTAATGCCCCAATCATTGTCGGGGTTGAGAACAGTGACATTATTGCGAATGCGTTTCAAGGGCGGGGTGGAAATATTCAGATCACAACTGAGTTGTTATTGGGACTCAAGTTTCGCCCTCAACTGACTTCAGAAAATGATATCACTGCCAGCTCCCAATTTGGGGTCAGCGGTACAGTGCAAGTCCATACGATCGATATTGATCCAAACTCCGGTTTGGTAGAATTGCCTGAAAAGCTGGCTGACCCTGCCCAGAAAATTGTGGCGGGTTGTTCTGGGACACAACGTAGCCGGTTTGTTGCTACAGGACGGGGCGGCGTACCCCAGAATCCGACGCAACAGGTAACAGACGATCGCACTTGGCATGACCTGCGAGATTTATCTGCCTATCGCCAAGCGAATAATATGGTAGCGGTAACTCCAACTTCACCCACCACGATTGTTGAAGCTTCAGGTTGGCAACGTTATGCCGATGGCACGATCGAATTACTTGCCCAACCGGCTGCGGCTGGCGCGCCTCACTTCATCCGGTGTAATGGTCAATCCGAAACTACAGCTATAGTTCAACCCTAATCTGAGCCACTTTGCTAATGAACAGTTTAACGATCGATACAGTTTTGCTTTTGTAAAAAAATATTGCTTACCCGTCCGATTTTTCTGCAATGTCACGCTATTTTCACATTTGGTAGTTTAGGCTAGTCCACAGATGATTCAGATTCAGGTTCGCTAGTTCAGGCTAATAACGTTGTTGCCCTCAACGATATGTATTGAGCTGACTATCTCATTCTTTTTAGCTCGTTATGGTCCTCGCATTTACCCGACGCTTTTCCTGCCATCTCCTTGCCAGCCTTGTTGGTCTTTGCTGCACCAGTGGGCTTCTACCTACTCTTACTTGGTCACAAGTGCCAACTAATATTCCCGCCGGTTTAAAGTCATCCCCCCAAAAGTTCACCTTTGAGCAAGGTCGGGATCTTTATCGGTCAGGACGATTTACGGAAGCTGTCGAACTCTGGCAAAAGACTGCCCAACAGTATCAGCAACAGGGCGATCGTCTCAATCAAGCCCTCAGCTTAAGTTATCTTTCTCTGACCTACCAAGAGCTGAACCAGTGGGAGACAGCTCAACAGGCGATCCAACAAAGCCTCACGTTGTTAAAAACTGCCGCTCCCCCAGCTGATGCAATCCTGTGGGCGCAGGCACTGAATACGCAAGCTAGTTTGCAACTGAATCTGGGGCAAGCAGAAGCGGCACTTAACAATTGGCAACAAGCCCAGAAATACTATCAACAAGCGGGTGACACACTAGGGAGCGTCGGCAGCCAAATCAATCAAGCTCAGGCGTTACAAAGTTTGGGCTTCTATCGGCGGGCTAAACAACTTCTGGAGGGCTTAACCCAAACGTTAACTGCTCTCCCGGACTCGGATGTCAAAATCAGCGGTTTCAGATCACTCGGTTTAGCCCTCCAAACCTTTGGGGATGCTAGCAAAAGTCAGCGAGTCTTCACCCAAGGCTTGGCGATCGCCCAAAAACTTGATGCCAAACCTCAATTCAGTTCCCTCCTCCTTGGTTTAGGGAAAACAGCGGCTGATCTGCGCCAACCGGATGCTGCCCTCAATTATTTTGAGCAGGCAGAACAAGTGGCAGCTAATCCAGGGGAAGAACTCCAGGCTCGGCTGGCTCGCTTCAACCTATTTCTGGATTACAACAAACCTGAACATGTTGTATCTTTAGCTCCACAATTGCTACAACAGTTACAGCAACTGCCTCCTAGCCATACTACTCTTTATCAGGCTGTTAACTTTACAGCGGCTATTAATCGTCTTAACCATCCTGCGCAAGTTTTACCGCTGCAAGATTTGTCAGCCCTGATGGCAACCACAGTGCAATCTGCTCAGCGAATTCAGGATGCGCCAGCAGAAGCGTATGCCTTGTATCAATGGGGACAACTTTACCAGCGGACTCAACAATGGGCAGAAGCCAAACAACTTATGCAGCGATCGCTGACTATTGCTCGGCAACGGCAGGCAGCAGATATTGTGGCGCAAGCAGCTTGGCGACTAGGACAGATACATGCGCAAACTGGCAACCATACAGAGGCGATTGCCGCTTATCTAGAAGCGATTCAAGCTCTTAAATCCTTACGAGCCGATCTAGTAGCAATTAATACGGATGTGCAATTTTCCTTCCGTGAAAGTGTAGAGCCGGTATACCGAGAATTGGTGGCTCTGCTGCTAGATAATCAACCCAGCCAAGCCAATCTAGTTCAAGCCCGTGAGTTAATTGAATCCTTGCAAGTAGCGGAACTGGACAACTTCTTTCGAGAAGCCTGCTTAGACAAAACTCAGCAAATTGATCAGGTTGACCCAACGGCAACCATTGTTTATCCCATCATTTTGCCCGATCGGTTAGCTGTGATCTTATCCACAACCGGACAACCATTACGCTACTATGTCACTCCTAAATCCCACGCAGAAGTTGACCAAACCTTGAGTGATCTGTTAGTCGCCTTGAATCCAGTCTCAGACTCCAAAGTGCGCGATCGCTTATCGCAACAAGTATATGACTGGTTGATTCGTCCTGCCGAAGCCGATCAAGCGTTGCAGAACACGAAAACCCTAGTGTTTGTATTGGATGGTCGTCTGCGCAATATTCCGATGGCTGCCTTGTATGACGGTCAGCACTATTTGATTGAAAAGTATGCTGTTGCCCTGTCGCCTGGCTTACAACTAATGGCTGCTCGCCCTTTACAACAAACTGGCATCAGTGCAATCATTGGCGGCATTAGTCAGCCTCATGTAGGGTTTAGTGCTTTACCAGCTGTGGAAACAGAAGTGCAAGATATTGCACAGACAATTCCTGCGGCTAAGCTGCTGAACCAGGAGTTTACCAGTGCTGCCCTAGCAGATCGGGTGAAAAATAACTCCGCTAATGTTGTGCATTTAGCGACCCACGGACAATTTAGCTCCCGGATGGAAGATACTTTTCTCCTGACTTGGGATGGCAAAGTCAGTGTGAAAGAACTGGCAGAACTCTTACAAAACCGGGGTAGTGCGTCGCAAGGGATTGAACTACTGGTGCTGAGTGCTTGTGATACCGCAACGGGGGATGAGCGTGCGGTGTTGGGATTAGCCGGATTAGCGGTGAAGTCGGGGGCTCGTTCCACGATCGCAGCATTGTGGCCTGTGAAAGATAAGGCAGCCGCTCTCTTAATGACTCGTTTTTATGCCCAACTCCGGATAGCAGGTAGCACTAAGGCGGAAGCGCTACGGCAAGCCCAACTACATCTGATTCAGCACACGGATTTTCATGATCCCTTTTTCTGGTCTACGTTTGTGCTGGTGGGTAACTGGCTGTGAGCTAAGTTATTGAAAACTAATTGTAAAAACTTGATGAGGATTTATGTTCCCTGCGATCGTCTCACTATCCATGTTCCTTTCTAAAGTTATCAGTGTGTTCTCTGAAGCGACTGAGCAAACAACTCATTTGAGCTCAATTAATCTCATTGATGTGAGAAGGTGTAGTTAGCTCATGTCGCTGGATGATGGATAACGGGCATCTTAATTTAGAGGTGATCACGCTAGCATCATGCCATTCCGTATCGCTCATTTGTACATACCAGGTGCAACATTATGAAACGTCGATATTTAGCCAGTGCATTGAGTAGTTTTGTGCTCATAACTGGTGGTGCTTGTACCAGTGCCTATGCTGTCACCTTTACACCTCCTGCCAATGGTGGTGCGCCCAGTCAAGCTACAGGTGGGGCATCCAGAGGTAATTACTTTACACCTCCTAGCGGTAGTGCGCCTAGCCAAGCTACAGGTGGGGCATCCAGAGGTAATCTCTTTACTCCAGCAGCCGGTAGTGGCACACCCAATCAAGCCACAGGTGGGGCATCACGAGGCAATCTCTTTACTCCAGCGGCTGGTAATGGTACGCCTCAACAAGCCACAGGAGGGGCATCACGAGGCAATCTCTTTACCCCAGCGGCTGGTAGTGGCACACCTCAACAGGCTTCTGGAGGGGCATCGCGGGTGGGAACTTATTACATCAATCCATCCATGGTGGGTGCAGCGGGTCCTGCGGCATTGATTGCCCTGTTGCCGCAAACCTTCTATGGGACTACAGTGTCTGACCATCCCACGTTCTTGGCTTATCTGCCTGCCTCTAATGCTACGGAAGCGGTCTTTAGTCTGAAGGATGAAGCAGGTAACCTGCAATACCAGATGACGATTCCGGTGGCTGGGCAAGTAGGGGTAATGGCGATTAACCTACCTACAGAGGCGCCTGCCTTAGCAGTTGGCAAAAATTATCAATGGCTGCTGGCAATCAAAGTGGATGGGCAACTAAGTCCCAGTACTCCCTATGTTGATGGCTGGGTTCAACGGGTGCAACCGAGTGCTGAACTGACCGCTAGTCTGCAACAAGAGGATGCTTTAAAGCGGGCAGAAGCATTGGGTAAAAGTGGCATTTGGTATGACTGTGCAGCTACCTTAGCGAAGGTCTATGCCAACCAGCCCACGAATGAGGCTTTGACCAAACAGTGGGCTGAACTCTTGTCCTCTGTAGGATTACAGGAAATTAGTACTGTACCGATCGTGGCAACGGCTAATTAATTGTTATCTTCTCTATCTAATGTGGATTGAGTAGCTGTTGTGAGAGATATTAACTCAAAATATCTCTCACAACTTGCTTTGACTCATCCTAACCCTGACCCCAATTAATTTTTCGATCGCGCAACTATGTGGCGCCAATTTCAGGCTTTTGTTCGACGTACTCGTAGCCTTTTAATCATTACTCCCAGTGTGGCTATTGCCGTTATCGCTGGTCAATCGCTCGGACTCTTTAATCTGCCTGAATGGAAAATTCGTGACGAATGGGTTCGCTGGCGAACACAACCAGAGCTTGCCCAAAATATTGTGATTGTCACGATTGACGAACAGGATATTCAATCCGTGGGCAAATGGCCAATTCCAGACTGGGCGTTAGCAAAACTGCTAGAAAAAATTCGTTCGCAGCATCCCCGTAGTATTGGCTTAGATCTCTACCGAGATCTCCCTGAAGGTCAGGGGCATGACCAGTTAATGCGGGTTTTTCGCACGACACCTAACCTAATCGGAGTGGAAAAAATCACCGGAGAACGGGTTAAACCACCTCCGGAGTTACAACGACGGAACCAAGTTGGTTTAGCCGATTTGGTGCTGGATAGCGATCGGAATTTGAGGCGAGCGTTGTTAACAGCCGTTGATGTTCAACAACAGGGAATCATCAAAGCTGGATTAGCTACCCGCGTGGCATTGCAGTATTTGGAAGCGGAGCAGATTACCCTCGAAAGTGTCGATCCGACCCAGCTGAAATTTCGCCTGGGTAAACAATTTTATCTCCCCCTCAGCCATCAAGAAGCTGGCTATCCTGATGCTGACCTCAAGGGATATCAAATTCTCCTGAATTGGCATGGTCCAGAAACAGCCTTTCAAACCGTGGCTCTGCGTGATGTCTTAGCTGGAAAACTGCCTGCTAACCTGATGCGCGATCGTATGGTCTTTATTGGGTCAACGGCGGCTAGTACTAATGACTTCTTTGGCACTCCCTTTAGTTCCACGTTGTTAGCGGTTCAAAAGCCCACTCCTGGTGTGGTGATCCATGCAAATATTGCTCACCATTTGGTGCAAGGAGCTAAAACGGGGCAGACTCAGTTACGAGGGTTTACAGGTACGGCTTTTGCAGTTTGGATTCTGTTGTGGTCAACGCTCGGATCAGTTGGTAGCTGGTGGTTAGCAGGGATTCCCAGTCGAGGGCGGATGCCAGGAGGTAAGATCCTGTGGGCAACGATCGGCATCAGCGGCGGATTATCTGTAGGAACCTATGTGATGTTTTTGGTGGGATGGCTGGTTCCCGTTAGCCCAGCACTCACGGCTTTTATCGCTAGCGTGATTGCCACAACGAACTCCCGCAAACAACAAAAGCTAGAAACCACTAATCAACAGTTAGAAGTGGCGAATGCCCAATTGCTGGATTATTCCAAGACCTTGGAGGTGAAAGTTGAAGAACGAACGCGAGAACTAGTTGAGGCAAAGCAAGCAGCGGATGCCGCGAACCAGGCAAAAAGTGAATTTTTGGCAAACATGAGCCATGAATTACGCACACCTCTCAATGGGATTTTGGGCTATGCCCAAATTTTGCAGCGATCGTTGACATTAACTCCTAAAGAGTTGCAGGGCATTGGTGTGATCCATCAGTGTGGTTCTCATTTACTGACGTTAATTAACGACATTCTAGATCTGTCTAAAATTGAAGCGCGAAAACTGGAACTTTTTGAAAATCCAGCTAATTTAGCTAATTTTCTCCATGGCGTGATTGAGATCTGTAGTATTCGTGCTGATCAAAAAGGGATTGCTTTTCATGCTCACCTTGCCAATCAGTTACCTACCTCAGTTCAGATCGACGAAAAACGGTTACGACAGGTATTAATTAACTTGTTAGGCAATGCGATCAAATTCACAGATACAGGTAGCGTGACCTTCAAAGTTGAGGTATTAGAGGACACAGCGATTACTACTGACTCTCAACCGGCAACGGCTACGCTGCGATTTCAGATTGAAGATACCGGCATTGGTATGTCAGGCGATCAGTTAGAAAAAATCTTTTTGCCGTTTGAACAAGTCGGTGAGTCGAAGCAACGCCCTGAAGGAACGGGATTAGGGTTGACGATCAGCCAAAAAATTGTGGCGCTCATGAATAGCCAAATTAAGGTGCAGAGCCATTTTGGGGAAGGTAGTCTATTTTGGTTTGATCTGACCGTTCCAGTTTTGCAGGATTGGCAGGAAACGGGGCACTCTTTAATTAATGAGGAAATTATCGGAGTGGGTGGCGATGCTCCCCAGCTATTGATTGTGGATGATGATGAAAACCATCGATCGATCGTAACTACTATTCTGCAAGGGATCGGTTGTCGAGTGTTAACTGCGATCGACGGTACCCAAGGATTAGAGTTAGCCACGGTACACCAACCGGATGCAATTCTGTTGGACTTAGCAATGCCCAACATGGATGGGTTTGAGTTAACTAGCTTGTTGCAAGCAGACCCCCTGACGAGTTCAATTCCCATTATTGTGGTTAGTGCTAGCGTGTTTGAATCTGATCGTGAGCGTGGTTTACAAGTAGGTGCTAAAGCCTTCTTGCCCAAACCTCTGCAAGTTGATGATTTGTTTAATACCCTGCGATCTGTTTTGGGAGTGGACTGGTTATATCGCCGTTCGTCATCGCTAGCTTCTAGCCATTCTACAAGCACACAGCCGAGCCAACCTGCTCCAGTGACTGAATGGATTCTGCCCTCCCCTGCAGACTTGCAACAGCTTTATCATCTGGCAATGATGGGAGATATTCCTGCCATTGAACAAACTTTAGCTCAATTACAGCAACAAAGCCCGCAACTGCTATCCTTTGTCACTGAGTTAAGCAAGCTAACTGAAACATTTCAAACTGGCAAAATTCGTAAGTTTCTTAAAGCATTTGTCACCCCGGAGTCTCAGCAATGACATCAGATGTTTCAAAACCTATTTATATTCTATTAGTTGATGACAATCCTAATAATCTGAAAGTCTTGTCAGAAGCGATTCAAGGACATGGTTGGAAAGCGTTGATGGCAACCGATGGTGAATCTGCGATCGAACAAGCAGAGTATATGGCACCTGATTTAATTTTGTTAGATGTGATGATGCCTGGCTTTGATGGATTTGAAACCTGTCGGCGCTTGAAGGCTAACTCAATCACTCAAAATATTCCGATCATTTTCATGACGGCATTATCGGATACTCAGGATAAAGTTAAAGGGTTTGATATTGGGGCAGTAGATTACATTACTAAACCGTTTCAGCAGGAAGAAGTGGTAGCCCGCTTAAAACTGCATTTGAAAATTACCCATCTGACTCAAACGCTAGAACAACGGGTAGAAGAACGCACGGCAGAATTAGCCCGTTCATTAAACTTATTACAAAACACTCAATTACAACTGATTCAAAACGAGAAAATGTCGGCACTTGGTAATCTTGTGGCTGGGGTTGCCCATGAAATTAATAATCCAGTAGGTTTTTTATCCGGTAACTTACAGCCCGCTGAAGAGTATGTTAGAGATCTAATTGAATTAGTTGATTTGTATCAGCAGACCTATACCAACCCAACGCCTGAAATTCAAGATCAAATTGAGGCGATCGATCTGGACTATGTCCGTGAGGATCTACCGAAATTACTGAATTCTATGAAGTTAGGTATCGATCGCATCCGGAATATTAGTATTAGTTTGCGTACTTTTTCGCGAGCGGATAAAGATTATAAAGTTCCGTTTGATATTCATGAAGGTCTGGATAGCACTCTACTGATTTTAAAACATCGCTTGAAAGCCAATGATCATCGACCAGAGATTGATGTGGTCAAAAAATATGGTGATTTGCCCTCGATCGAGTGCTTTCCTGGTCAATTAAACCAGGTGTTTATGAATATTTTAGCGAACGCGATCGATGCCTTGGAAGAAGCTAATCTCAGTCGTGACTTGGATGCCATTAAAGCTAAACCTAACCAGATTAGCATTGAGACAATAGTGATAGAGGGTCGTACCATTCAGATTCATATCACTGACAATGGGGTAGGAATTTCAGAAGCTGTGAAATCCCGAATTTTCGATCATTTATTTACGACCAAAGCGGTGGGTAAAGGGACTGGGTTAGGGCTGGCGATCGCCCACCAGATTGTGGTAGAAAACCATGCTGGGACGATCGAAGTTAACTCAGATCCGCAGCAGGGAACCGAATTTATCATTACCCTACCGATTAAAGCTAAAGACCTGTAATCTACCCTAGAGAGCTAAACGTTCTACTCTTGATTTTCTAGATTTCTCGGTAATTTTGCGATCGGGCTGAAGCTGATACGGTAATTTGAATAAGATTGCTGATGTTTCAGTTGGATACAGAAAAATGGATATTTACGATTTACGCCAAAATTATACAGCCGCAGAACTGAATCGCGAAGATTTACAGGCAGACCCATTCCAGCAATTTGAACTGTGGTTTCAACACGCTTGCAATGCTGAAGTGTTAGAACCGAACGCGATGGTGTTGGCAACGGCTTCTCCAATGGGACAACCGTTAGTACGGACAGTGTTACTAAAGTATTTCGATCGCCGTGGCTTAGTCTTTTTCACAAATTATGAGAGTAGAAAAGCGCGCCAAATTAGTGAAAATCCAGCTGTTTCTCTGCTGTTTCTCTGGTTACCATTGCAACGTCAAGTGCAGATTACTGGACATGCTAGTAAGATTTCAGCCGCAGAATCACTGGCTTACTTTACTACCCGTCCGCGCGGTAATCAGTTAGGCGCTTGGTGTTCGACGCAAAGCTCAGTAATTTCGTCTCGTCAGGTTTTATTAATGGAGATGGAAAAGCTGAAGCAAAAGTTTCTTCATCACGAAATTCCCTTACCATCCTTTTGGGGAGGCTATCGAGTACAGCCAACTAGTTTTGAGTTTTGGCAGGGTCGCCCCGATCGCTTGCACGATCGCTTTCTTTATACTCTTGATTCACAGGATGGCTGGGAGATTCAACGGTTAGCACCATGAACGTCACCCGCTGGTAAACTGTCTCATCTCCGCTTAATCGCGCTCTTGATAGTCTTCGGCTGACTCTGGATTAAGTTCCCAACGTTGGTGATCCCGCCATTGCAGCTTATTATGCGTACGGACAGCTTCACCTTCCGTGGCAGTAATCCCCATCGATTGCTGTAACTCTTCCGTCACATTTTGGTCGGGTGTAGGATTATCACCGCCCACCGCTTCTTCTCCGACCACTTCCGCCTGATACCAGTCATCATCTGGATCGCCGCCAGTCACCCCACTGCCCAGGTGAGTGGGCACCCGTAGCTTGAAGACATGTTGCCCACTACCGGGCTGATCTTCCAATAAGGCTTCACTCATGGGATCAATGCGATCGCTATCGACCAAATCGGACATTAACACTTCTTCCGGTGGTCTATCCGATCGCGGATCTATCCCGTCATCTTGGTTGAGTTTATTCACATTTACCATACAGTTTTCCCATTGTCGTAACAGTCTTGGGTCGGTGACCAGAGGGAAGGGGAAGACCTATTTCAAGGCTGAGCTGGTATATCTTTATGCTCCCCTATGAAAGGGAATTAATGCCAAGACGATAAAAAACGCAAAGAATCTCTGGCAATTCTCCTAGAATTGTCAATTTTCGTTTGCAATAGGTTCGATCGCAGCCCCCGCTCTGAGCCTCTTTTAGGACGGTAGGGTAAACGGGAATTTGACATTCGTCATAGGCAACGCTTCCGATGGTAAGGCGGGTGCTGGTTCAGCCGCGAAGGTAGCAATGACGGGGTTATGATCACTTAGCTCTTCCCAAACCGGGGATGCTAATACTTCACATTTATCTAAATAGCGATACCAGGCGGCTGGCACAAAGATCCCATCACAGTGATAGGGAATGCTGATGTCTCGTTGCCAACGTAACGTTTGCGGCAGGTTGCGATTCGGGTGAACTGCCTGCCAACTACTGATTAAGCCGAACTGTTTCCGCAGTCGCTCTAGCAACCATAAGTCCTGATCTTGATGTTTTTCGCTAGGGTGACGTACTCCGATCGTCAAGTTGAAGTCGCCCCCGATGATTAAATCACTACCGTCGGACAAGCGAGCAATCTGATCTAAAATCTGATTCACAGATGGCTTGTAGGGAGCAGGAGCCTGAATGCTAAAAATTTGTAGCTTCCGACCTGCATTGGCTGACCACTCAAACCCTGCAACTTCTACTCCCACAACATACCCTTCAAAGCCAGTCACGTCGATCGGGGTAATCTGTCCCGAGCGTACAAAGATGGCACTGCCCCAAGCTTGGCTCTCTATGGGCTTCCAGTACACTTGATGGTCATACATTTGCCAAAACTGAGCCGTCATGTACTGCTCAGGTGCACAGGTTTCTTGAACTAAAAAAATATCTGGGTTCACCACTTCAAATAGGTGTGACCAGTGAACATACTGTTTAGCTTTGCCACCAATTTGAAGATTATACGTCGCGATTTTCATTATTAGTTCTGTTTAGCGTGAGGTTCCAGCCCGTTTGACCAGAGGATGTTCAATCAACATAGGACCTTCAGGAATAAACCGGGAGGGATAGTTGGTCTTCTTGTTTCTACCCCGCAAATTTCCGATCGGAATCGGAGTTTTAAGCGGTTCTAACTGTTGCAACTCCCAAAAGACTGCCCAGACGGGGCTATCACTAGCCGTTGAGCGCGGACGATAGATTGATTTGCTGGGATAGCGACCCCGCCGCGAGCCGACGTAGCCAATATACACCCCTTGCCAGGTGACTTCCGAATTCAATGGTTGTTCTGCTTGGGAGTGAGAAGCATAAATAAATACATCGATCGCTTTGCCAGCGCGTAACTGTTCCGCCTCACCAAATAATTCAAATGCCATACTCCCTAAAGCAATTTTGGGCAATTGGCCGGGTGACAGTTCATCAGAGTCGATTTGTGCGGCGATCGCTTCTAACCCTGAAACTAAATGCATCTCTGGAACAGGTGCCAGGATGGCGAAGGCATGGGTTTTGTTCATGAATTCACCTCTATAGGAACTGGCGATGATGGAATTTGGCACAAGTCTGTACCTGGATAATCATGCCCATACTTTGACCATCAAGTACAACCCATTGAACGGTTTGACCGCTCTGATAGTCTTATTCGGGTCGCAGTACCACTTGAGCGGACAACAATATTTATAGAGTTTGTAAACCGAAGAATAGGTCACGAATCGCTCTAGCCGCAGGTTCTCGACGACCGCTGCATCCAGGGATACAAGGACTGAATTTAGTAATTCTATCTTGAGATAGGTGGATTTGAATTAGAAAGTTGAGACAACAAACAAAGCTGGCATCAGTGCTATCTATCACGAGGACGACCTGATGAACATGCAATTTGCTATTAAGATACTAGTGTCAAGTGTAACTTTGGCGATTGGACTGGCGTTAGGGGGTATTAGCCCAAAACTAGCGTCGGCGATGGAACTTGTATCCGAGTCTTTAGAGCCATCGGTTAACTCAGTAGGGTTATGTTGGGAAAATTCTACGTTACAGCAAGAGGCTGAGCTTAGTTCCAGTTGTGATCGAGAGCCGCCGCTTTCGACCACTGATAATCTGCTATTTGATCACATGTCTAATCCAGTAGAACCCTATGCGTTACTTGCTAATACGTTGATTTTTAGCCAATTTGCTGGTTCTAACCCGACCAGTGGTAGCTTCTTTAGCAAATTTTCTTTGATCACAGATTGGCTGGCTAGTCCTACCAAACTTGCTTCGCCGATCGCCTTCTCGCAAAACTCCAAACGCACTACTGGGTATATTGCTAGTTCAAACTCTAAATCAGTCCATTTTGCCGCGGCGAAATCACGAGAATTACCCATATTCAGCATTATTGGTGCTTCATTCGGCATTTTAGGATTGCGGTATATCATCAAGCTTTTAGTTGATGACTAAGCAACCTAAATCTACCTGATTTCAGGCAATACTGTACTAATGCAATCAGTTATTGCGGTTGCTGAAATGGCTGAAAAATCGGCTTCTCATAGAAGTCAATTTGCTTCAATTGTAGGATCAATACCATCCTAAAATAAACATAATTGGAAGCCTTTGATGGTTGTGCCACGTTTCTGAGCCAACATGCAGATGAAGAAATGCTGCACATGCGCCGGTTGCTCAACTATTTGCATGAAACAGGAACATTGGTCATTTTGGGGACGATGGCAGCGCCGCCAGCGATGTTTAATTCGTTACCTGAGATGTTTGAAAAGATCTATGCACATGAACAATTTATCACCAGCAAAATCAATGAACTAGTACATTTAGCTAATACAGAGCCAGATTATTCCACACTACAATTTTTGCAATGGTATGTGGCGGAGCAGCATCAAGAAGAGGTCTTGTTTAAGGGGATTCTTGACAAGATTAATTTAATTGGAACGGATAGGCAGGGACTTTTCTTCTTTGATCGTGAGATTGCTGCCCTTGCTACAATCAAAGAAAAAGCCGTGATTTCAATGATGCCAACAGTTTAGTAATTGCTCTACTGTTAAATTTATCTATAAATTAAAAGCAACAATATGGTTATGCCTCTAGGGATAGTGTTAGCTATTTACCTAGCAACTACCTCTCCTTCCTCTTATACACATCTCCGAG
>VRZD01000070.1 GCA_016743235.1 Pantanalinema sp. GBBB05
GTTTGAGTTCCTGGGGAACTGGGTTGCTTTGGATAAATTGTTCTAGGGTTTCCATGTGCTGATCGTGGGAGATTCTCGGTAGCTTTCTCAAGCTAACATTGTTCAAAACCTATTTGGGGTCGCTATAGTTAGTTCTGTTGCTGTCCTAGTTCATTGGATATCAAATCCTTAGTTGGTTGAAGACTAATTGTATTAAAAGTTCTTGTAGCAGGATCAATCAAAATGCCTAAGACAACAATTCTTTCAGAGGTTTTGTCTGGTCTTCTAATAATAGGGTTAGCAACTGTTGAGGGGGTTGTGATTGCCTTACAATTTCCTGCAGCAGTCATTGCGTTACCAGTTCATCTTACTGATCTGCCAACCTCTCAAGCCCAAACTCTAAATGATGAGGGAGCCCGTCAATTGGCAAGGGGAAATGCTGAAGCAGCTCTAGAAAACTGGAAACGAGCGGAAGCAGCGTATGCAAAAGCAGGTGATGAAATAGGAATGCTAGGCAGTCAACTTAATCAGGTGCAGGCCCTGCAAGCGCTGGGACAATATCGTCGTGCTAGAACTTTTTTAGAACAAATCAATACTCGATTACGCACCTTACCCGATTCTTCTTTAAAGGCAAGCAGTTTTCGAAGTTTGGGAATTGTTCTATTTCGCATGGGTGACTTGCAAGAGAGTCGCCAAATTCTACAGTCTAGTTTAGCAATTTCCCAACGCTTAAATATTGATACAGGCAGTACACTGCTGGTTTTGGGAAATGTAGCAAGAACACACAAGGATGATTCCAAAGCTGAGAAGATGGCTAACGTTGAAGCGATCGCGTTCTATCGGCAGGCAATCGCAGCCACATCGGATCAGATCACTCAATTGCAAGCACAGTTAAATCTATTTAGCCTTTTTGTTGAAACTGATCAAATCCCTCAAGCAAACTCCTTATTGTCTGAAATTCAATTTTTATTAGCAGATCTACCACCTAGCCGAGCCACAGTCTATGCTCAAGTCAATCTAGCAGAAAGCCTAATGAAGCTAGAGGAGACCGCAACCCAAAATGGGAAAGAAGTACAAATAACATCTCAATTCAAAATCTCTATCCTCTTTTCTGTCGCTCAACTTCTTGCTAACGCAGTTCAAAATGCCAGGGATCTAAATGATTTAAGAGCAGAGGCTTACGCGTTGGGGCAGTTAGGACATCTCTATGAAAAATCACGCCAGTGGCCAGAGGCGGAGCGCTTAACAAAGCAGGCGCTACGGATAGCTCAATCGATTCAAGCAGATGACATTGCGGTTTCTTGGCAGTGGCAATTGGGGCGAATACTCAAGCAACAGGGGCGAACTTCAGAAGCAATTACGGCTTATCATCAGGCAGTCGGAATTCTCTCGGTACTGCGGGGCGATTTAGTGGCGATTAACCCGGAAGTACAGTTTTCGTTCCGAGAACAAGTCGAACCAATTTATCGCCAACTGGTACAACTGCTATTAGAAAACAATCCCACACAGACTGATTTGAAACGGGCAAGATCAGTCATTGAAGCGCTTCAGTTAGCCGAATTGAATAATTTCTTTCGAGAAGCCTGTCTAGATGCGAAACCGCAACAAATTGATCAGGTCGATCCAAATGCAGCAGTCATTTACTCCATTATTTTGCCCGATCGCCTTGCCGTGATCCTCTCGCTGCCCAATCAGCCGTTGCGCTATCACTTTACCCCTTTAGCCTCGAATGCTGCTGGCAAGTCAGACGAAGGCAGTCAAAGCAGTGAAGTCGATCATGTATTTGATGATCTCTTTGCCACGTTAAATCCATTCATTACCAGTCAGGAGGCATTACGACCCCATCAACAACTGTACGATTGGCTGATCCGTCCTCTAGAAGCAGATTTAACCCAGAGTCAAGTCAAAACGTTGGTATTTGTGCTGGATGGAGTGCTTCAGGGTATCCCGTTGGCTACATTGCACGACGGTCAGCAATATTTGATTGAGAAGTACAGCCTTGCACTCACACCGGGATTACAACTTTTACCGCCGCGATCGCTGACTCCAGAACAATTAGGAACGTTGGCAGGAGGATTATCTGAAGCGCGACAAGGATTCTCAGCCCTTCCAGGGGTTGCTCAAGAAATCCAGCAAATTTCTACGCTTGTGCCAACTAACATTCTGTTAGATCAGACTTTTACGCGCACTCAACTGATCAACAAACTGGAGTCGGTATCTTTTCCAATCGTGCATCTTGCTACACATGGGCAGTTTTCCTCACAAGCAGAAAAGACTTTTTTGCTCACCTGGGACGGACAAATTAAAGTACAAGATCTCGACCAATTGCTGGAAATGCGCGATCGACAACAGCACCAACCGATTGAACTGTTGATTTTGAGTGCCTGTCAAACAGCCGCTGGAGACAAACGGGCGGCTCTGGGATTAGCTGGAGTGGCGGTGCGCTCCGGTGCCCGCAGTACGATCGCGACTCTATGGTCGGTGCAAGATAGTTCAACCGCAGAATTGATGACTCAGTTCTATACCGCATTGAAACAACCCGGTATCACTCGGGCAGAAGCGCTACGGCAGGCACAACTTTCCCTGCTGCGATCATCTAACTATCAACATCCCTACTACTGGTCGCCGTTTGTGTTAATTGGCAATTGGCGTTAGCATTCTACCGCAATGGTTCGTTGGCAATCGTCCCTAACCCTACACTCGGTTGCGTCAAAAAGTCTGTCCATAGTTTTGTTAGCGCTCGATCGTTGGGTTGCGATCGTCGCATTGTGGCTAAGGTTGTCACGGCATCGTACCAAACACCTTGCGCACCATACTGAATTGCCCGATCCAAGGCTGACGGCTGATTGCTGAATGGTTTGGAGGGCACAACACGCTGCACCCATGCCGTCACAAATGGATCATTAGGGCTGGGACGATCGCCGCATACTAGCACTACTGCCCATTGATATGATTTGCCAACTTCTAATGGAGAAGCGGTCGTCGCCACCGGAATTCCGATTACCCCGGCATCTCCAGTAATGGGTAGAAAGCTTTGCGAATGCGGTCGATTGCCTGCCTCTCTAATACTTAAAACAAGCTGCCGTGCGGATGTTTTTGGCAAATATACCCACAGGGTGGGACGTTCTGCCCAGGTTAATCCAAATTGGTTACTGGGAACTAGAGCCGTCAATGCTAGCGGCTGAGGAATGTTGTCTTGGGAACAGGTGCGATCGTTGCGCGATCCTGCTCCTCGCGTCGGTGGTGGGTTTCCGGTACCCGACGGCTTAAAGAGCACTTGAGTAATTGGGTTACGGTTTTTTGCAGAATCGTGTGTTGGAATCGGAACCGTCCCTTCGGCAGAGGTCTGTGCCAGTGTTACGATCGTTTCGGTGAACAGTAGGAAAGCAGACATCAGCACGAGTAATGGTCGAAGACACATGACCTACATTTCCTGGAACGCTGCGTAAAATTATACAGCGTCACCCTGCGATTCGCGCTCACCCATTCTTTGCACATCCTGAGATCGCTTTTCCTGTTCATTATTTAGGATTAAGGATTACTCCTCAGCTAACTTACGGTAACAACTCAAAAAAACGCGGTGGTTTAGTGAAAGAGCTTTCCAAAGCGAGAGCCAAGCAGGGTAGACATGATTCCGCTGAACGGGCGCAGAAAGCGGCGAAACTGAATATGGTAAACCTTGGGAATTTGGCGACACCCAAGGGGAATTTTTACGTGGGATGTGCCGCTGCCCATATCGACATACCGCAAGCCACGCTCCACAGCGCTGTCGATGGTATCATAATAAATCTCAAAGTAAGTCATGTTCTGGCGAGAAATTTCATAATCAAGACCAAGGAATTGACCGAAAACCGTGTCATGACCGAAAAGCAACACGCTAAACCCGACGATCGCCTCATCCACTCGTGCTAAATGGATCGAACCACGATCCTCTAGATGGGTATAAAAGTGCTCGAAAAAGGGAACACCAATACTCATAGGTATGGGAATCTCTCCTCGACTTTTGCCACGAGCGGCTGTGCGAACCGTGAGTTCAGCAAGCTTTTCAGCATAGGGGGCAGGGTTATTTACTGCTTCAAACACTGCACCTGATTTGGCAAAAATACGTCGGTTGCGACGAACATTGCTACGGAGCTTATGGCTTCGTTCTGCCAACCAGGTTTCAAATGACAGCGGATTGCCGGGGAGTTCCAGGACGTTCAGCTCAATGAAGGGAAGTTCCAGCATATCTGAATTCAGGCAGGATAGGATGGGACTCTTGGCGATCGCTTTAACGCAAATAGCATCGACGGGTAGCTGCTGGTTCAGGGTTTCCACAACGGTTTTCAGGATTGCTGCCTGCTCGTCAATATCAACCTCTTTAGAAAAGAAGATCCCTTCGCGGTTAGCAAGTGGGATCTCAAAGAACGCAACATCAACCGTCAAGGGCACGTAGCCAATGCGTCTCCCCACTTGAGTCAACCGTTCCAGGGCACCTCCGACATAATCACCAATGGCGAGACCACGGACAATGTAGACAACGCCAACTGCACAAAGTACAGACTCTCGCTGGACGACTAGCCAACGCAACTCTACTTTCCCAGGATTAACAGCACAGGCTAATTCAGACCAGGGAATCATGAGACTCTCAAAGCCATTCGGGGATTGCCAGTTAGCGAGAGCATCGCGTAGGGATGGTGGCGGGGTATCAAATAGCTCAACACGGTAAGGTGTCGCATCCATAAAGAATTCGATTCGATGATTAGGGGATAAAGGGCAGGCGAGTAGGCGTGTTCAGGCGGTAGGTTGCATAAGCTTCGCCAAAAAATTGCTGTAACCGCTCCTCTTCGTAAGGAATGCGATCGGCGAAAAAGCGCCAGGCTGCGATCGCGGCAACGATCGGACTGAGGAGATTAGATAATACGAGTTGTGCGCCGATCGCCCACCAAAACCAACCAAAATAACTGGGATGGCGCGAGAAGCTATATATACCTTGGGTTTTGAGCTCATGATCAGGATGGTGATATTCAGCAATCTCATGGGTGAAACCGCTACCAGCGGTCACCATCGCTGATTTCCGAATCACTTCTCCAGATACGCACAATGCGATTCCTAAAGCACTCACCAATGGTTGCTTTAAAGCAGGGAAATAGTAACTCTCAACCCAGTATTCACCAATAGCGAGTAGTAGCATAGCGATATAGGGCCAGGAGAACAACATCGACTCCCATGAAAGGTTGTCTCGATGGAAGCACCAAACTAAAAAAAACTCGGATAGGTGAAAGGTGGTGACGATAATAAAGAATGTCCAGAGCATCCATAGATTTGCCATGCATCTTTATCCCCTACCCAGGTAAAACAATGTTGACAGAGATACTATGACAACTATCGCGCTAACCCACTGGGCTTCAGAAAATCCCGCTCTGCGAGGTCGTGCTGAAGCCTCTCGCCAGAAGTCGGAGATAAAGCGCCAGCAGCCATAAGCGAGGAAATAAACGGGCAGAACTTTGCCATCCGACTGTTCTGGAGCAAGTAGTCCCCAAACCAGAAGGGCGACGAATAAGACAAGATTGAATACTGATTCAAACAGTTGCATTGGAATAACAGGTTCCAACGGCAATGGACCGGGGGTGTAGGTACGACAGCCTCGCACTGGTACTAATTGCTCTTCCTGATACTTGACTCCCCAAACCGCTGGGCGACCGTAGCAGCAACCTCCCAAAAAGCAACCGACTCGGATAAACGCAACGCCCAGTGCAAGATCAAGGGCTGCGAGATCCATTGCAAGCGCGATCGCATTTCCCAATGCCACACTGGTTAAAGCATAAGTGGGCAGCAAAATGAAAATCGAATCTTGGACATATGAACGTTCTGCAATTCCCCAAATTTGATATTTCAGCAATCGGACGATCAGGTATACCGCCTGCATACTGAGGAAAGCACCGACAAACGCAAAAAAGCTGAGTTGCGATCGATCGCGAACCCACCATGCAGAAAATATCAGGAGCGCAATTGTCCCAATGTCCTTGGCAAGATGATACGGGTGATAGAGCCAACCAAAAATGCGCAGGTTATGACTTCGGCGGATTAAAGTTTCTAGAGTGCTAGTCTTTAAATCTATATTAGTTAGTTTGCAATCCAATACGCGACTCATTTGGAGATTTGGATGATTTTTCAAGTTGAAAGATGCTTTCTAGCTAATGACTTGTTTGTTGTTATAAAGTCATGATGCTATCCAAAGAGTGGTTTGTAATAGGTCAAACTTGAGTGATAGAAGAGAGCTAACGAACACTAATAAAAGGTTTCAAATTCTCTTAACTAGTACAGAAAAATTCATTCCATCTGATAACTGCTCAGCGATCAATGGGCATTTTGTTAGAGCACGATCGCCTGCTTAAAACTCTTCAACATGGTGCTTCTCAGAAGTTTATTGGTGGAGGATTGGAAGTGTATTTCAGGAATGTGCTATAAGAGCGGCGATCGTATTACAGGAGAACCGAAATGCTGTTAACCTCCTTTAGAGAGCTTTGACAACCCATTTAAGTGCTTCAGTATGAGCTGTTACAATTCCACCAAGTATGTTAGAAATAACTGTAGTACTAAGTGAAGCATTTGCGCTGGCAACTAAAGCAATTTTATGATCTTGTATGCCAATTCCTACGTGCCAAGGATCAGGGCGCATAAGATAAGGAATTTTCTTTCTTATATCAGTAGGAATATCTCCATCAAAGCCAAATATCAGTAAAGAATAATCGGGTCTTCCAAGTAGTGGCCAATCTGTTGATGAAACCTTTATATATCCCATCTTTTCAATGGAGCCTTCTAGAGTAGAACAGCTTACCTTAAATTTAAGTGCTGCTGAGGCACCCGATCCAGTAGCTACAACATTCGTAGTTGATAAATTTGTTATCGCAACCAGTTCCCCCTCACTGACGTTATAAGGAAGTTTCTTGCCTCTATCAATCCATGAGTACCATTTGCCACGCTTCTCTAGTATGAACTCAACAACAGTAAAGGTTGAGTTACTAGGTAATGACTTCAGAATCATGTCTTCATTTATGGTGCCTACTGCCATAGATTTTTCCTCATTAATTTCCTTAAGATGACAATAATTTGACTGCACATTGCAAAACATCTGGATGTGTTGCTAAATCCAGATGCTCAACTCTATCAAATTGGTATATCCTTTGAGGATCAACACCCAAGAATTCTCGTAAACCATAGTTAAGTACAGTCCCATCACCTTCTTTAGAGGTAATTAAAGTACTTTGATTATCGATAGCTAAACGCCAGTCTATTCGGCTAGAACGCTTAAAAATAGCCCACAAAGGATTTATATACTCAGTTGGGTAAATAATGCTGTATTTGACGGGAGTAACGACATTATTACCCTGAATAAAATACAGACAAGAACTAAAAGCATTCCAATTACTTTTAAGTGAACCAATAAAATTCTCTTTCCATTCAAATGATGCTCTTAATAAATCTTGTGAAATGAGTAGATCGTTATTGATTTGATCTTCGGCATTAATTCCATGTGCTTGCTCATAGCTTTGATTCTGATCGAATATAGATACAAAGCTACCTATTCCTTCGACTAACGGACGACTTGGAATCAATTGATAGGTTGAACTAAAGAATCTTGAAATTTGTTTCCACTTAAGGCGTGTTGGTGCCCAATATTGAGCAAGGTAATCATATAAGGGATCTGGAGGAAAACCACAAGTCAAGCTTGCAAACGCCTTCGCCGCACCAAAAACAGGTGTACCTAATAAAACTATACGATCAATATTATTGATTCTATTGGGATCACTGACTAGATAATTCAGCGCAACTAGTCCTCCCATACTATGGCACATCAAACTAACTTTTGAGGATGAAGTTTTTTGTTTTACTTCTTCAATAAAAGAACTTAAGGATTTTCTCTCAGATATATCTTCTTTAGAGTTTGCAAGTAAGTCCAAGCCATATCTAAAGTCATAAGCACATAAGAACAGATCCTTATCTTTCTCATATCCAAGTGACTTCAGACAATTAATAGTCAAGATGTAAACATCTTTAACAGGATATGGAGGTTCGCCTACAAACGCCTGTTCAAGTATTCCAGGACATCTAGACTTGTACTTTGGTGTAAGAGACGATGAAAATTCCATCCTTTCTATCCACGTTTCAGCAGTTGCTGACCAGGCATCCCACCATCCATCAAAGAAAGGAATAGGAATAATGCCATAATACTTATCATAGGCTTGAATTTTGGAACCTAAGATTCCTGGGAGAAAGATCAATGGAGATTTAGCCATTTTAACCTCACTTGATTAATTCAATAAATTATGACGGGACACCTCGATTAATTACCTTATTGCGAAAACCAACCACAACATACCGGGCTATTCTCAATAAGTATCCCTATTTTTCGAGGTGACCTAAGTCTATAGTTCTTCACTTACAAATTGGCATTAAGATGAATTTTCAAGGTTGTATTCTCATTCTTGCTCCACGAAACATCAAATCTGATTGCGTTTCTCCAAAATTTTTGAGCTTGAGCTTCCCATTCAACGGCATCATTTATGGCAATGTTTGAAGCAGATTTAAAAGAAATTGATTTACCACCAGCTTTGCCTTCAATTGTCCATGTTCCCGCTTCTGGGCTGACAACATTTCCTGTACCTTTAATAGTTGAGAGCCAGGTAGGATTAAAAACAGATCCTTCAGCACAACCTTTTCCATTGTTAATAGGTATTTCAAAGTCCTGAGAAGTTGAAAGTCGAATATTCAGTGGCGCACAGGAAGAAGCAGCCATTGCTTTTTGAGGCATTGAAAATAGTAAGCTGAAGACTACTATGAGAATGCAGATCCAAGTTTTCATGATGTCAAATCATCCTATGTTTTATTCCGACATTGACTAGATAGTTCGATCAATTTTCGTCACAGCTTAACCTCAACTGAGAACTTGAGAATCGAACCCTAGCTGAAACCTTAACGAACTAGTCGGAACCTCTAACGATTAATAGACTGAAGTAACCTGCCTAAGATTCCAAGTCTGTTACCTATGCGGATTACTTCTGCATAACATTCCCACAAATTCAATGGTTCAATCTAGCGCTTCGATAACTTTGATTTCTCTGCCTTGGTTGCTACGGTGTTACTCCATTACCACCGATGGTATGAGAGTATGCAAATTGAGAGGGCAACTTCTTGTCTTATTTGTTTTTAAGTTTGACGAGTTATTCAGAAGTTGAAAACCTATAAAACTCATAGGAGCCTCATATAAAACCTCATATTGAGGTTCGCAAATTATTGTCTTTCTTGATCGCCCCTGTTACCAAATCCAGCGCTTTTCGCTGCCATCAGTGCAATTGCTTTGAAAAATCTCTTTGATAATGTATTTTTTAAGACAATCACGATCGCCACTTGACCAGACGATCGGATTGAATAGTCGCTGTAGGATGCGTGATGTTCCCATCTCGATCGCCAGGAATTAGCTGCTTGGGCATGATTGGAGTTCTGGTTGCGTGGAGTAGTTTACCCGCGCTCGCCCTGGCTCAAGTTGTGCCCGATAACAGTCTGGGAACTGAGCGATCGCAGGTTACTCACAGTCCGGTTCAAGGGTCACTGGCTGAACTGATTCAAGGAGGAGCGCGGCGCGGCAGTAATCTGTTTCACAGTTTCAGTGAGTTTAATGTGGGCGATCTCCAGCGTGTCTATTTTGCCAACCCCGCTGGTGTACAGAACATCTTGTCTCGTGTCACGGGAAACAATCCCTCCAAGCTTCTGGGTACTGTGGGAGTCACTGGGAATGCCAACCTGATTTTGCTGAATCCGAATGGGATCCTGTTTGGGCAAAATGCTCGTCTGGATATTCGTGGCTCCTTTCTAGCCAGCACCGCCGATAGTCTCCAGTTTGACAATGGCTTTCTGTTCAGTGCCAGCAATCCTCAGATTCCCCCTCTACTTACTGTCAATGTGCCGATCGGCTTGCAGTTTGGCACATTGACAGGTGGTATTCGCTTACAGGGTGTTAAGCAGACGGATCTACGGGTTGGTAGCGGACAAACCCTGGCATTGGTGGGTGGCGACATTCTGCTGGACGGTGGCGGTTTGGCAGGCTCACCTCCCTTGCGCTGCCCTGACCCTTCATGTGCCCCACGTGTGCTGGAGGGGGGTGGTTTCACAGCACCAGGTGGGCGAATTGAGCTAGGCAGTGTGGCAGCAGGCAGTGTGGTGACGATTAGCGCAAGGCGCAACTCCGCAGGAACCGCACAAACCAATTCAGGATGGGAACTGGGCTATCAAGGGGTGCAGGGATTTCAGGATATTCGGCTGAATCAAGCGGCTCGTGTGGAAGCCAATGGCGGCAGCATCCAGGTGCAAGGACGACGAATCACGCTGACAGATGGATCGCAAATTGCAACCATCACTCAGGGATCTCAAACGGGAAAGAATTTGACCATTCGTGCGGCGGAGTTATTGGAGGTAATTGGCTTCGATCCAACGACTAGAAGACCCACCCGCATCGTGAGTGGGACGGCTCCCGGTTCCACGGGGAATGCAGGTAACTTAACGATTGCAACGCAGAACTTGCGGGTGGTGAATGGTGCAGTGATCTCATCGGGTACCTCTGGTGCAGGGACTGGTGGCGACCTGACCGTACAGGCGAAATCGATCGAAGTGATTGGCATTAATATCATTGATCTGGCTCAACGACAGCGCCTTCCTAGTTCCATTGTTAATCAAGCGGGTCAAGGTTCCACGGGGAATGCAGGCAACTTGACCCTTGAAACTGAGAGCTTGCGTGTGGTAGACGATGGATCTATCTCAGTCGGTACTTTTGCCGCAGGCAATGGCGGTAATTTAACTGTGCGGGCAAAATCGATCGAAATCATTGGTTCGAATCAACAAAGAGGTCCTTCTAGTACCCTGGTTGCTCAAGCCTTCCGAGGATCTACCGGAAATGCAGGTGATATTACCTTGATCACCGATCGTTTATACATTCAGCAAGGTTCAGTTCGAGCCGCCAGTGTAGAATCGGGCAGTGCGGGGAACATTACCATTCAAGCAAATTCCCAAATTAGCCTGGCAGATAACGGTCGCATCAACGCCAGCACGATTGATGGACAGGGGAATATTACGCTGACGACACCTCTATTGCTAATGCGACGGAATAGCAGCATTACAACCAATGCGGCTGGAAATGGAACTGGCGGCAACATCACCATTAATGCTGGCTTTCTTGTCTCCGCTCCCAATGAGAATAACGATATTATTGCCAACGCCTTTGCAGGTTCAGGTGGACAAATTAGGATTTCAGTCCAGGGTCTCTTCTGGTTTAATCTCCGTAGCCGTCAGGAGTTACAACGCTTACTTAACACTAGCAATCCAGTTGATCTCGATCCGCGTCAGTTACCAACGAATGACATTACCGCCTTTTCCCAAGCCAATCCAACGATCGACACAGGTGCTGTCAGGCTCCAAACACCTGATCTTGACCCCACGCAGGGATTTACTGTATTACCGACTGATCTGACTGATCCTAGCCAACTGATTGCTTCTACCTGTCCAGCAGACCAGGGAAGTTCGTTTGCGATTACGGGGCGTGGGGGGTTACCAGAAGACCCGCGGCAGCCGCTAATGGGTCAGGTGATTTGGCAAGACGATCGGCAAGTGGGGGGTGATAGAGAGGTGGGGGGATGGGACGATAGGCAGGTGGAGCAATCCAATTTCGTGACAGCCTCGATCGTGGAAGCACAAGATTGGATCATTGATCGTACTGGCATGGTTGTCTTAGTTGCCCACCAACCTCAAATTTACCGAACAGTTAGGTTTTGGCATCCGTTGTGTGCCTTGTCTAACCTTTCACCTTAATTGTCGATCGATCTCTATTTGATGCTCTTTCGTTTCTGATTGCTTTAAGTACTCGATCGCAATGCGCCCGGTCGTGGGATAGTCTCGCTGGGCATCTAACAGTAATACCAGTGTACGTTGAAACCGCAGGCGATCCCGTTGCTTGTCGGTAACGATGATGATGGAGATTGTAGTGAACCATAGCCCCAGCAAGGTCGGTACTACAGGAATCCACCACCCGGCTAAAAATAGCCAATAACTGCTGCCGATCAGCCCAGCACTAATGAATAAAATGCCGATGCTCAACTGAAATGGTGATCGCAATGCCCAGCCGATGATTGCACCAATACCAGACCACAGCATCACCCAGAGCCATTCCATTGGATTAGACCAAACCCGAATTAGGGATCGTCCATCCAGTGCCGCACTAATAATTTGACTGACAATATTGGCATGGAGTGTTACCCCATTAATCAGTTGTCCTGAATTAAACCAGTCGCCGTTGTAGGGAGTCCAAAAGCGATCGTCGATGCTTTCAGCAGTGTAGCCAATTAGAACAATGCGATCGCGGAATAATTCAGCCGGAATCTGGCGATTTAGAACTTGCTGCAATGAAACAGAGAGAAAGTTTGCTTCAGTTCCGCGAAAATTCAGTAAAATCTGGTAGCTCTGCCCCACTTGAGCATTGATATAGCCACCATCCTGCGACTCAAATCTCTCGAAAATTGCTTTTCCTAACTCAAATCGTCGCCCCTCTGGATCTAATTGCTTCAAGCTGAATCCCTCAGCCTCTAGATAAGGCAGTGCTAGCTTGACAGCCAAACTATAGTTGGACGTAGCTTCGTTGCCAACAGACAACAATGCCCGCCGTACCTTACCATCAGCATCTTCAATCTGATCGGCAAATCCAACCTGTTGTTTCTGATGCAAAATCGGAGGGGGTGCTACCCGGCTACCCACCACTTTCTCAATCCCAAATAAGTTTGGTGTGACTTCAAACACCTTTGCTAAATCTATATATCCCGGCTGAACAGGTAAATCGCGATAGATATCCAGCCCAATCACTCGGGGTTTCTGCGCCTGAATGGTCTTAATTACCTGCGCCAACACCCGATCTGGCATTGGGTGTCCGACTTGAGTAATATCTTGTTCATCGATCGTGACAATGACAATTCGTTGATCTGTTGCTTCTAGCGATCGCCAGCACACAAACTGATCAAACAGATTCAATTCTAGTCCTTGCAGTAGTCCTAAGCCGCGCAGCAGGAAAAGCGGAACTGCAATACTCAATGTCATACCAGGTAACCAACGCCAACTAATGCGGCGTTTTTTCACATCCTGACTGGCACGTTTTCGGGCAGTGGCTAACATCTGGCTTGCCTGCTCCACGACTTCCAGAGCGGTTTGTGCTTCTCGTTTCGCCAAGTCCTGACTCGCCCCTAAAAATTGATAATCCTCATTGCTTAAGCTCTTTCCCAATGCCCAGGTCAAGGCATCCTGTAACGTCTGCCCCCGCAGCAAATAGGATTCATCGCTTTTACCAGCCGTGATCCAGGCATCAAGAGAAATAGCGTAGGGACGAAGCTGCGCTAGCTGGTAACGCACCCAATCAAGGTTAAATATAGCTTGATAAATGGGATTCCTGACTACCAGATCCCCTTGCTGCTTGCTCACTAAACCAGACAGCAAGAGTGCGATTTGTTCACGGCTACCATCAAACTCTACTGTCCCATTCTGAAGAATTTGCTGATAAATGCCTAACAGTCTACCGATGAATTGGGGATTGTTTAGGAGGCGATCGCGGATCGTGCGCAAATGTTCTGGCTCGTCCTGGAACTCCCAGGTTTGAATCACACATTTCTCAATCAATTGATTAATATGATCGCGATCCTCGGTGGATTGGGTTGAAATCGGATGCTCCACCAGCAATTGACAGACCTTTTGCATCAGGAAGGGCTGCCCACCTGTCCATTCCAGGATTACTTGTAGAGCAGAGGATGGATCATGAACACAGCCGACTAATCCCTGGGCTAACGGTTGGGCATCGGCTGCATGTAACTCACACAGATCGATCGCGTGACCGATATTGAATGGTGTTCTCTGATGATCGGTCATGAGATCAGAGGGTGTGGCGACCCCCAGCAGCGCAAAGGTCAGCCGTTGATACTCTGGCTTCACACTGCGACGGTTATAGCAAGCCCGAATTAATCCAAAAAAGTCATTGAGCGAGAAATTTAATCCACGGACGCTATCCACCTCATCTAGAAAAAGCACCAAGTTGGTGTTTATTTCTACCAGTAGCACTGTGTCAATCAACTGCCCTAACCGTTGCACTGGTGATAGATTAGACTGCTCATCCCACCACTGTTTCAGATTCACTGTATGGAATAGATCAAATGCCTGCCACAACTCTACAGCAAAGCCTTTATACCACTGCTCCAAGGTCAAGGTCTCGCTGCCAATGCGGGATAGATCGATTGCTCCACAACACACGCCCTCTTGCTGCAATTGATGCAACACCTGCACCATCAAGCTAGATTTACCCATCTGGCGGGCATTAAAGACATAACAGAACTGACCGCTCCTTAATGCTTGATAAAGGTCAGTATCCGCCTGTCGCCTCACATAGTAAGGATGGTTTTGGCTTAAACTGCCTCCAACTTGGTATTGATTCATACAGGGAGAGTGAAACGCCTGGGTGCAGAGAAGAATAGGTAGCAGAAGTTACTTGCTAATAGACATGACTTGGGTTTACGCCCTAAACCTTAATGATGCAAATGTGCTAACTTTGAATAATTTCTGACAAGAAAATAGTTTTAAAATAGATGCAATCCCACTCTTTAAATTGCATAGCAATATATTCCTATCCCAATTTCTATCCCAGACAACCCTTAAATCTCATAAGATAGCTCATAAAAACTGGCATTCTGCCCCCTAGAATCCTTTAAATCTCCCATTCCTGCTTATTACTTACCATGAATGTTGACACCTTATTTCAGCGTCTCAACCATGAGTTAACTGCTAAGCAGATTCGCCCGCTCAACTCAGCAGAAACACTGTTGTTGCGTGGAATCTGGCAGTATCAAACCTACAGCCAAATTGCAGATGAGGTTGGCTATAGTCCGGGCTATTTGACCAATGTTGTTGCCCCAGAACTGCTACATCGCCTCTCGAACCTAATTGGACAGCGTTTGACCAAGAAAAATTGTCGCATTCTGCTGGAGGAGTATACTACGTCCCAACCTCGGACCAAACCACAAGCCCAACCATTCGTTACATCGGTGGCTACCAATCCAAAGCCAGCCTTTCCCAGTGGTCCACTTGAGATTGACTCACCTTTTTATATCCCACGTCCGCCGATTGAAACCCAAGTCTGTGACGAGATTTGCCAACCAGGTGCACTAGTACGTATCAAAGCACCCAGAGAAATGGGCAAAACATCACTGCTCCTGCGTGTATTAGATCATGCCCAACAACAGGGCTATCTGACTGTTTATCTAAATCTAGAACAACTGGATCAAGCCATTTGTGCTGACCTGAACCGATTACTCCGGAGCCTGTGTATTAGCATCACCCATCAACTACAACTTGAACCAAACCTTGATGATTACTGGGATGAAGAGATTGGTAGCAAAGTCAGTTGCACTCTATATTTCAGGCAGCATTTATTAGAGCAACTAAAGACACCACTAGTTCTAGTCCTCGATGAACTCAATCAGATTTTTGAGTATCCTCACGTTGCCAAAGATGTTTTGCCCTTACTACGCTCCTGGTATGAAGAGTCAAAACGAGTTCCGATTTGGCGCAATCTACGGCTGATTATCGCTCACTCTACAGAAGTGTATGTCCCCCTGAAACTGAATCAGTCTCCTTTCAATGTGGGGTTAGCCACTCAGTTGATGGGATTTACCGCAACTCAGGTACAACAACTCGCTCAGCGCTACAATCTCAACTGTGATAGTGAAGAATTAACCAAACAACTGATGGCGATCGTTGGTGGACATCCTGCCCTGATTCACACAGCCCTCTATCATCTTAGCCATAACGATCAAACCCTAAGCCAATTACTGGCATCAGCTTCAACACCTACAGGAATTTATCACCATCACTTACAGCGTCACTGGGCAACTCTCCAACAACACCCTGCTCTACTACAGGCATTTCATCAGATTCTCAATGCTAGTGGATCAGTAGATTTAGAACCGAACCTTGCTTATCCATTGAATAGTATGGGATTAATCACTTATTCAGGAAGTGAGGTTATCGTGAGTTGTGGATTGTACCGCCACTACTTTCAAGCGAAGCTATCTACTTAATCATTACCCATGTAATTGAGCCAGTATTGTCAACTTAATTTGAGAAAGGAGCCTTAATTAATGACTGATTTTTTCAAGAGTTAAGTCGATAACTGCCAAGAGATTAAGATTGGGTTAATCAGGGTTTTTCATGTCAATTTTAGTGTTGCAGTCCAAAATCAGTCCACTTACTTGAGTGAGGAAGCAAAACCTCATCTAAGCAGGGGTTGGAGATCCTGGATCTATTGCCGAGGAATGGCAGAAGTCCTCATCCTAAGCCTCACTTCGATATATTTTCTAAAACTCAATCTGGATAAGGCTTTTCAGCTCATCTTGCACTTTTTTGCCCATATCTCGGCTCAACCCCATATTGACTAATAAGGGTCTGTAAATAAATTCATGGGTCTAAAGGAGGCAGTTCCCTGAGCGGAGTCGAAGGGAACAGGTTTTCACAGGGAGATACTGCTCAAGCTAACTTCGACTCCGCTCAGCCAGCGAAACTAACTTGTTTCTTTACAGCGCCTAATGTGTTGAAATGGTTAGCTGCCGATTTATAAGCTCTACTTTAGTTAGAATCTAAATTCCAACTAAAGTTGGAGAAAACTTGCCACTGCATAATGGATAACTCCACCCACCATTCGATCATATAAAAGTGTCAACCCTGAGTGGGCGACAATCAGGACACAATTACCTAATATTAATTCTGTAAACGTTGGCGCAGTTAGGTTGTAGAGCTTAAGTTTGTTTTACCAACCGAAAAATGGCTTACGATTGCAATCATAGTTCGTTATTCAGTCCACCTTCAACGCAGGATCATATTCAAGGTAGATTGAATGTTTCTGTAATGCTCGTTATGTATGGAGATAATGAATGTTTTCAGAGTGCATATACCTATCGATTGATCAAAGTCACCCAACAGCAATTGAGCGCTTCATTTGAAGAAAATGGTTGTAAGTTTATCTGCCGCCATTTTCCGCAAGTGCAAATTCACCCACATGCTCAACGAGCGGCGGAAGCAGCGGAGGCAGCAGCCGCCCAAGGACAGGTTTGGCAGATGCATGAAATGCTGTTTATTCATCAACAAGAGTTGGGAAATGGCAATTTAGTGGAATATGAGACACAAGTTTGGTTTCTGGCGGAGCATCTGGTAGATACTCCCTTGGTACGCAGTTAGCCCCAGCGATTTAGATGCAAACAGCCAAGAATTGAAGGGCAAATTCCACTGGGTCGGATCGGACAATCCCAAGACATTGCCCCTGCGGTTATGTTTCTAGCATCTTCCAATTCAGCCTGGATTACGGGGGCAATGCTGCCTATTGGAGGTGGATTTGCTTAATGATTGCTGTTCCTCAAATTTAACCAGCGATTGCAGGTCGTATTGCCCCTTTCTGCCCACTCACCTTGTGAAAATCACCATGCTAGCCACCACACACGAATAGTTTCGGCTGGGAAACGATATCGGTAGAAAGTGATTGCCATCCACAATCACTGCTGATCAAGCACCACTGTAAACCAATTTATTTAACAGTGTCATTTCAAAAGATTGTTCATCACTTAATCAGAGGAGAATGTCATGCTTACTCAAGCAAACTCGCCAACAGCAAAATTTTTGGAAGTCGCAGATGATCCACGTCTTTCCAAAGGAACGAAGGAATTCCTGAAACTGCTGAATTCGGGAGGTGTGGCGCTGGAGAAACTCACTCCACTCGAAGCACGTCAAGTTCTTGTAGATGCACAAGCCTCCGTTCCAGTCGATCTTTCAGGCATCGAAGAGTCTGAGAAGACGATTATCGCTGACGGTTATCCGATTACGCTCAATATCGTGCGTCCTGAAGGGGTCAAAGGTATCTTGCCCGTTTTCATCTTTATTCATGGTGGTGGTTGGGTGCTGGGCGATTATCCCACTCACAAACGCATGGTGCGTGATCTGGTCGTGCTTTCAGGGTTTTCCGGGGTCTTTGTCAACTACACCCGCACACCGGATGCTCAGTATCCACAGGCAATTAATGAGATCTACGCCGCGACCAAATGGGTTGCTGAACATGGTGAAGAGATTGAAGTGGATGGCAAAAATCTTGCCGTTGTTGGAAATAGTGTTGGTGGCAACATGACGGCTGTCACCACGTTAAAGGCGAAAGAGAATGGAGGTCCGCACATCAAACTACAAATCATGATGTGGCCGATCGTCGATGCGGATTTTGAAACGAATTCGTATCACCAATTTGGCGACAAACGGTTCCTCACCGTGCCCACGATGAAATGGATGTATGACATGTACATCCCTGACCCAGAAAAGCGCAAAGATATTTATGCCTCTCCCCTACGGGCGACGGTTGAGCAACTGCAAGGCTTACCTCCAGCGTTAGTTGTGGTTGCAGAGAGTGATATTTTGCACGACGAAGGCACAGCCTATGGACGCAAGCTCGATGCAGCCGGGGTAGAGGTAACAACGGTGCAATACAACGGCATGATTCATGACTTTGGCTTGCTCAATGGTTTGGCCGAACTGCCAGAAGTCCGGTCTCTGTTCGTGCAAGCTGCGGCTGAATTGAAGAAACGCCTGCAATAGTTTGCGATCGTTCCGCGTCTGCCAAACTTCGGAGGTTTAAGCCCTTAAACGAGGTGCTATGTCTCGTACAAATCTGGCTGTAGAGCAGCGGTATCGTTAGGGGTGGGGCATTCGGTCATAAGCTCTGAAACTTAGTTTCAATTTTTCTGCCGAATGCTATGCCCGTACACAAAAATCGTGCTTCTCCGTGAAACGGATTCCATATCATTTCTAGTAAACCTCCGAGGCTTGCGTAAGCCTTAAATAAAAGATTTTCATATCACAAGCCTGGGAGTGAGAATAAACATGAATATCAACAAAAATGACACCGCGATCGTAGTGATTGATCCACAAAATGATGTTTTAAGCGAGAAAGGAGTTTCCTGGGACTTGGTGGGTGAAAGTGTCAAGGACAATAGAACTATCGAGAACATTGAGCGAATCTTCAAAGCGGCAAAGCAGGGGGACTTTGAGGTCTTCATTTCTCCCCACTATTACTATCCCACTGATTACAACTGGAAATTCGCTGGAACGCTGGAGCAGATGATGCTGGGGGTCAAGGAGTTTACTCGCAGCGGGTCCTTAACCCTCGATGGTTTTCTAGGATCAGGTGCCGATTGGCTCGATCGCTACAAGCCCTTTATTGAAGATGGCAAAACGATCGTGGTTAGTCCCCATAAGGTCTATGGACCACAAAGCAACGATCTCGTTCTGCAACTGCGTAAGCGTAACCTGAGCAACGTTATTCTGCTTGGAATGTTGGCAAACCTCTGTGTCGAAGCTCACCTACGCGACCTGATTGAACAGGGCTTTGAAGTTCTCGTCGTCAAGGATGCAACAGCTGCTCCCCACCATCCAGAACTGGGAGATGGTTACAAGGCAGCGCTGATCAACTTTGGTTATATCGCCAATGCGGTTCTGTCCACAGATGATGTTGTCGTTGCAATGGTGTAACGCCAAGTAATGTCATGGGAACGCGGGGACACGGGAACATCGACATTTGCAGATGCAGCTAATTGTCGATCCACCACTTCCTGAACTCCTGGCTCAGGGGCGCGTCCTCATTCAGTATCGGACTGAAAACCTACGGGTGCTACCCGTGTTCGGCAAAGGGACCCTTAATGTATCACCGCGCATTGGTCATGTCCACATCACCGTTGACGACACACCGTGGCACTTTGTGGATGCCAGTGGTGAAACGATCATCCTGGTTGGTTTTAGAGCCAGGTCCGCACAAGGTGTTAATCGAACTCGCTGATCCCACCCATAAAGTTATCACCAGCGAAACCCTGACGTTCACACTACCTAACCTTAAGCCATGAATTCAACCATTTCAGCAAAGAAAGTCAGGATGAGAATTAATTCTCATCCGCTTCCGGCATCGTTTTTTGGTATTGTTCTAGGGCTTGTGGGACTGGGCGACTGCTGGCGCGTAGCAGCCAGCGTTTGGCAGTTGCCCCATTGGATTGGTGAAGTGATCATGGTCAGTGCTGCGATCGTTTGGGCGGTATTGCTGGCGTTTTATCTCGCCAAATGGGTCTGGTTCAGGGATGAAGCACTGGCTGAACTGCGGCATCCAGTTCAATGCTGCTTTATTGGCTTAGTGGGAGTTGCAACGTCGCTGGTTGCCGTAGCGATCGCGCCTTATTCCCATGTGCTGGCAGTCCTGCTATTTGTGATAGGTGCACTTGCCACAGTTGGTTTCGGCGTATATCGCACAGGGCACTTGTGGATGGGCGATCGTGACCCGGTTACGACCACTCCTGTACTGTATTTGCCCACCGTTGCAGGCAGCTTTGTGAGTGGATTTGTCGCTAGCTACCTGGGATATCATGATGTTGGTACACTGTTTTTTGGGGCTGGAGTCTTCTCCTGGTTTACATTAGAGTCTATCATCACGCATCGGGTAGTGCGTCAGATTAATGTGGGATAGGTAGCAATGTCGTGCCAATTCCAGGATCGCGTTGTCAATCCTGCACGTTGAGCAGCAGTGGTTTTAAAGCGGCTATGTTGCCAGATCCAATTGAAATA
>VRZD01000005.1 GCA_016743235.1 Pantanalinema sp. GBBB05
ACCTCCCACGCTCTATACTCTGCTTTGATCCTCCCACTTAGCTGGAGACGGGGCTATGTTTGTGTCCCTTTAGAGGCTTAACTTCACGTCGTGTAACAGGGAGTTAGGACCCCACATCGCGGGGGTTCGGGGGAAAGACCCCCGAGCCAGGTTTATCAACGAAGCCCCTGATTCGGATATGCGGCAAGACTACCAGCACCTATCATTAGCTCAAACACCGAATGGCCTCTAGCATCCCTCTCGCTTTATTTAACGTCTCCTCATATTCCTTCTCTGGCACAGAATCTGCCACCAAACCCGCTCCTGCCTGCACATCTACCCGATGCTTGCCATTCCCCTGATGCCGTACCACCATCGTCCGAATCGCGATCGCAGTATTTAACTGACCCTCAAAGTCGTAATAGCCATAAGCGCCAGAATAGACCCCCCGCCGACAGGGTTCCAGGTCATGAATAATCTCCATCGCGCGGATCTTCGGCGCACCACTGACCGTTCCTGCCGGAAAGCAAGCCTTCAGTAGATCCCAAGCGGTTTTACTAGGAGATAACTGCCCCACCACATTGCTAACAATATGCATGACATGGGAATAGCGCTCGATCACCATCAGCTCATCCACACTGACCGTGCCATTCAAACATACCCGCCCCAGATCATTCCGCCCCAAATCCACTAACATCACATGTTCCGCCACCTCTTTCGGGTCTTGCAATAAGTCCTCTGCCAGAGCGTTATCTTCCAGTGCCGTTTTGCCCCGTTTACGCGTCCCCGCGATCGGTCGTACCGTCGCAATCATCGGCGCATTGGGATCAGCAGCTCGATCTGCTTTCACCATCACCTCCGGACTGGAACCAATGATCTGCCAATCACCAAAATGGAAATACGCCATGTACGGTGAGGGATTAATTAAACGTAGCGATCGATAGAGCGCAAACGGATCACCGCTATATTCAGCTGACAACCGTTGCGAAATCACCACTTGGAAAATATCACCAGCCCGAATGTGGTCTTTTGCCGTTTCCACATGGGCACAGAACTGTTCCTTTGTAGTGTTGCTGGTGTAAGCCAAGGGTGGGGGAGTCGCCGCTTGATGCTGGGCTACGGGAGCTGTCCAAGCTAGCAGTGCAGCCTGCTCCGACAAGGGAGATTGCAACTTATGCACTAACTGGGCGACCCGATCGCAGGCTTGCTGATAGGCAACCGCTAAATCCGTATTCGGATCTCGCAAATCGGCATAGGCGATCGCCCAAATCTTCCGTTTCACCTGATCAAAAATCAACAAATTATCAACCTGCATCCATAAGCCATCTGGCAAGTCACCTTCAGTCGCCGGATAGATTGGCACTCGCGGCTCAATCCAGTTAATCAATTCATAGCCCCAAAACCCAAATAGCCCCCCAATCCCTGGTGGTAGTTGCGCCAATTTGACTGGCTGGTAGGGTGCCAAACATTGAGCTAAGGCAGCAAAGGGATCACCATCAAATACTTGAGTCGAACCATCCCGATACGTCTGAGTCGTAGTGCGACCTCTCGCCTCCAGGACCCAAAGCGGATCACAACCCAGTAAGCTATAACGACCAATGCGTTCACCACCTTCTACCGATTCCAGCAAGAAGCTATAGGGTTGTCCGGCACAAACGCGATACCAGGCAGAAACCGGAGTGTCCAGATCGGCAACCCATTCCTGACAGACGGGAACAAAGTTACCCTGGCTGGCAAGGGCAGCAAACTGGGAAAAGTCGGGGAAAATCATAACTCTTTCGACTCGTAGTAGGGACACTCTTGGCAAGGACCAGAAGGATTGACAGCACACCGTAAATAGGCTGACCGCGCATTAAAGCGACAAGTATTATCACCCAGAAAATAGCCAATCCCTTCGACATATTGATACTCTTGGGGCATGATTGGGGTGAAAGAAGACTGAAACCGATGATTAGCGGAAGCCGCGATCGCTGATTGCAACTGTTCCCGGGCTTGGGCTTCTGCCTTCCGCATCATGATCAAAGAGACGAAAGCAGGAATTAAACCAACAATAAAGATCAGGATGGTTTCTAGCATCATCGGGTCTGAACAAGGCGTCAGAGATTTCCATGGACAGTACTTCAAGCGCGATCGAGCGATTTCCGGTGACAGCCTGTGATGGGGATCACGCTATTTGCATCACTCCATCACCTTACTGCCAGTAATCTAGTCACGTCGTTATTCTAGGACTATCACAAGACGGCAGACGTTGGCATCACAGAGGCAAAACCGTAGCAGATTCACACTAGTTCATAGAGTCTTGTGACGTTTTCTCCGGGTGTCTATGTCTTTGATCCATAACGTTGTGCAAAAAGCGCTGAACTCTGGCTATCTCACGGCAGCGACCGAAGCCCAATTACAACGGCTATTTCAAAAACATTGCGATTTGAATGACATTGAAGCCCTCATGCAGCTGCAACAAGCGGTCTCCTCGGGTGAAGTAAAACGCCTATCCCAACAAGACCATGACCTGTATCGAAGCTAGAGCTGGCATTAGCTGCTGGCGCCGCCAGAGCATCCTCGTAGGCCCATAGGATGGCAGGCGGCTGCAGAAAAACTTTCTGAAAATCTCTTTACATCTTTTCCAGAGAGCTTGTCAGTTGAAGAAAGGTAGCGTAGACTAATCGCCTTAGTGTGGGAAACCCACTGTTGATCTGTTCCAGCTTTCCGGTGGCATTGTGAATCTACGCTGGCTGATTCCCTTTTTTGACACGACCGCCCAAGATTGGGCAATTGAAGCCCGATTGTTACGCTGGCTGACCTTTGTTTGGTTGTTAGTCGGCTTAGTCGCGGTGTTTTCTGCTTCCTATGCGGTCGCTGATGCCGAAATTTCCAATGGATTGCACTATTTCAAGCTGCAAATTTTTTGGGTACTACTGGGGTTAATTGGGTTTAACCTGATTGTGCATTTTCCCCTGCGATACATTATCGGCATTGCAGACTGGTGTCTGCTCGTGATTCTAGGATTAATCTTGGTCACGCTTCTGCCTGGAATCGGGACAACCGTCAACGGCGCCACTCGCTGGTTGTTTATCGGACCCATTCCACTTCAGCCTTCCGAATTGATGAAACCCTTTTTGGTCATCCAAAGTGCCCGGATTTTCTCCAAATGGGAGCGGCTGAAATGGTCAACCCGCCTAACCTGGTTGGGCATCTTTATGGTGGTAGTAGCGGGAATTTTGCTCCAGCCCAACTTAAGCACAGCCTCCCTTTGTGGCATGATGCTATGGCTGATTGCCTTAGCGGCTGGATTGCCCTATATCCAACTGGGTGGCACCGCCTGTGCTGGCTTAATGGTGGCAACTTTGAGTGTCAGCCTGCGGTCCTATCAACGGCGGCGGATTTTGTCATTTCTTAATCCCTGGTCAGATTCGACTGGAGATGGATATCAGTTATCGCAAAGTCTACTAGCGATCGGGTCCGGTGGGTTCTGGGGCAGTGGCTTTGGGTTATCCCAACAAAAACTGTTCTACTTGCCTATTCAATATACAGATTTTATTTTTGCCGTCTTTGCAGAGGAATTTGGCTTTGTTGGCTGTTCCTTATTGATGCTAATGCTAGTCGTCTACGGCACATTAGCGTTACGAGTGGCTTTAAAAGCCAAAACTGAAGTCCATCGGTTGATTGCGATCGGGATCATGGTGTTAATGGTCGGTCAGTCATTGCTCAACATTGGCGTGGCTTCGGGAGCCTTACCCACGACTGGCTTACCTTTCCCATTACTGAGTTATGGAGGTAGCTCCATGATTTCTAGCTTACTTGCTGCCGGATTATTGATTCGGATCGCCCGGGAAAGCAGCGAAGCGACGGTCGTTTCTTTAAGTGATCGCCGCTTACAACGCGATCGCCGCCGCCCGCAACCCTCCCAACGAGCAACATAACAGGCGAAACTCTAATTCAGTTTTTGCAGTAGGGGCGATCGCGTCGATCGCCTTTTGTTTGTACTACAAACGACTTACTGCCAGATTTTTCGCATTCTAGGAAGACAGGATCCTAAGATAGATAAGGTGTTACTGCGCGGTGGTCGCTTCCTGCGGAATGTTTGAGACAGTTCAAACCCAACTTTATCTATTGGCTCAGTATGCTGATGGCTTAGTCAGCAGTCAGCTCGCGCATCTCACACCCGTCAGTATCGGAGTAATTTTTCTAGCTGGATTACTGACCAGCCTGACGCCCTGTATGTTATCCATGTTGCCGATTACGATCGGCTATATCGGCGGGTATGAAGCCGAGAATCGCTGGCAAGCGGCAACTCAGTCCACCTGGTTTGCGCTTGGTTTGGCAACCACTTTGGCAGGATTAGGCATCTTAGCCGCAGGATTAGGGCAGATCTATGGACAGATTGGTTTTGGTTTGCCGATCGTCGTTAGCATCCTGGCGATCCTGATGGGACTGAACTTGTTAGAAATTCTGCCGCTACAGTTACCGTCCTACAACGGCATGGATTGGCTCTCGAATGATATCCCCCCTGGGATTAAATCCTATCTCATGGGACTGACCTTTGGCTTGGTGGCTTCTCCCTGTAGCACTCCGGTCTTAGCCTCATTGTTAGCCTGGGTATCGACAACCCATGATCCGCTCCTGGGCAGCGCTTTGCTGCTGGCTTATACAGCAGGCTACGTCGCACCATTAATTCTGGCAGGGACTTTTACAGCTTCGATCAAGAAATTGTTGGAACTGCGGCGCTGGTCAGGCTGGATTACGCCCACTAGTGGAGCATTGTTAATTGGGTTTGGTGTGTTTTCACTGCTGTCGCGCCTGGTAGGCGTTTAAGCTGGACGTTTGCAACGATGAGGAATGGCGAACAGTATCAATGACCTTCTTTAAACGAGAATTAGTCCCTTTATTAGCCGATCTGCGACTGGCGATCGTCCTCCTGTTAACGATCGCCCTAGTCAGCATCTCTGGAACGTTGATTGAACAGGGGCAATCAGTCGCGTTCTACCAAGCCAACTATCCCGAACATCCCGCTCTATTCGGCTTCCTGTCGTGGCAAGTCGTTCTAGCCGTAGGGTTGGATCATGTTTATCGCACCTGGTGGTTTTTAGCGTTATTGATTCTGTTTGGTTCCAGTCTGACCGCCTGTACCTTCAAACGCCAAATTCCAGCATTACGCTGGTTCTCTCGCACCTGGAAGTTTTACAATCAACCGCGCCAGTTTCAGAAGTTTGCCCTGAGTGCCGAGTTTGCCCAGACCAAGTTGGATGAGGTTCTGCCCTTACTGACTCAGCAACGTTATCGCTTATTCCAGCAAGATCAGGCTCTGTATGCCCGTAAAGGTTTAGTCGGTCGCGTCGGACCGATCGTGGTGCATGTGGGCATTCTGGTGATTCTAGTGGGGGGCATCTGGGGGGCGCTAACCGGATTTGTGGCGCAGGAATTAGTTCCCAATGGCAAAACCTTTCAGATCCAAAACATTACAGATGCTGGCGTATGGGCAGCTCGCCAAGTGCCGAAAGATTGGTCGGTGAAAGTGCATCGGTTTTGGATTGATTACACGCCTGAGGGCGCGATCGATCAGTTTTATTCGGATATGTCGGTGCTGGATCAGGCTGGTCAGGAAGTGAAGCGGAAGACCATCCATGTGAATGAACCGCTGCGCTACAAAGGCGTGACGCTGTATCAAGCGGATTGGTCGATCGCGGCGGTGCAAGTCAAGATTAACAACAGTCCGGTATTTCAACTGCCGATGGCACCATTAGAAACTGAAGGGAAAGGCCGGATTTGGGGCACCTGGATTCCCACTAAGCCCGATTTAAGTGCGGGAGTATCGCTGGTTGCCAAGGATCTGCAAGGCATGTTGTTGGTGTATGACATGGAGGGTAAGCTCACTGCCACCGTGCGATCGGGCATGTCTACGGAGGTCAATGGGGTGACGCTGAAAATTATTGATTTAATTGGCAGCACTGGTTTACAAATTAAAGCCGATCCCGGAGTGCCGATCGTCTATGCTGGCTTTGCGTTATTAATGGCAGGCGTACTGATGAGTTATGTCTCCCACTCGCAAATTTGGGCACTGCAAAAAGATGGCAAACTCTACATCGGTGGACAAACCAATCGCGCTCAAGTTGTGTTTGAACGAGAGTTCTTGGAGTTACTCGATCGACTGAATCAAAAATCAAAACCTGAGTCTCCAATTCACCCTGAATTAGTAACTTGACCAGATACTTTGTAGCGTTAAGTTAAACCCTGGAAGAACAGTTTCACCTGTTAGGATTTCCGGTGAAATCAATATTTCTACAGGTTGTTCCGAGCGATAAATTTCGGCTCTGCTAGTTTTACGATCGAGTAACCAGCCTAACTGAACTCCCTGATTTCGATACTCTTGCATCTTGGCTTGAATATCCTCCAAATTGTCACTAGGAGCAAGGAGTTCTAACACAAAATCAGGAGCAATGGGAGGGAATTTTACTCGTTGCTCTGAAGTGAGGGCTGCCCAACGGTTGCGTTGTACCTAGGCGACATCCGGCGATCGTAATGCCCCATTCGGGAGTTTGAAACAAGTAGAAGAATCAAATCCTTCACCAAGTTGGGTTTGTTCATTCCAGACTACAAACCGAGTGGTGAGCTTGGCATTATAAATTCCTGTTTCACCTCCGGTTGGTGCCACAATAATCAAATCTCCCTTCGCGTTACGCTCAAATTGCATATCAGGATTGGTCTGACATAGTTGAGCAAATCGTTCATCGGTAATTTGCGCGATCGCACTGAAGTCGATCGTGTAAGCCGTCATGACACCCTCACTTCAGATTGCAGCCGAGATTGAATTTCTAAATACACTAATAAGGCATTAATATCGGCTGGATTGACGCCACCAATGCGAGTTGCCTGCCCAATCGTTAACGGGCGGACTTTGGTCAGTTTTTCGCGGGCTTCTTTCGAGAGCGTGGCGATCGCGTGATAGTCCAAATCAGCCGGAAGTTTGCGATGTTCCTGCCGGGCAACCTGCTCAATTTGATTTTGTTGCCGTTGGATATAACCGGAGTATTTAATATCGATTTCTACCCCAGCTTTTTCAGTTTGATCAAGTTCGGAATTACCTAAGCCGAATTGCTCTAAATCGACATAATGAAATCCTGGCTTTCTTAATAGTTCCGCCAGCGTAATCGAGCCTTTAATGGCTTGCTGCGTATGCGCTGCAATCGCCTGACCAATCGGATCAAGTTCCTTCACACGGGTTTCGTGCAGCCGTTCTTTTTCAGCCGCAATATTCGCTTGTTTGCGTTGAAATAGTTGCCAACGCCGATCGTCAATCAGTCCAATTTCTCGCCCTAGGGGAGTCAGCCGTTGATCAGCATTGTCCGACCGGAGGAGTAGCCGATATTCCGATCGCGAGGTCAGCATTCGGTACGGCTCTCGCAAATCCTTTGTACAGAGATCATCAATCAGTGTGCCAATGTAACTCTGTTCACGCGGGAATACGATCATCTCCTGTTGCCGCACCAACCGAGCTGCATTAATCCCCGCCACAAATCCTTGCGCTGCCGCTTCTTCGTATCCGGTTGTGCCGTTGATTTGCCCAGCACAGAATAAGCCACTAATTTTTTTGGTCATTAGTGTTGGATAGCATTGGGTTGCCGGGAGATAGTCGTATTCCACCGCATAGGCAGGTCGTAGCATCGTGCAGTGTTCTAGACCGGGGAGCGATCGCAGCATTTGTAACTGAATCGCTTCTGGTAGCCCGGTAGAAAACCCTTGTACATAAATCTCGGGAATATCCCGACCTTCGGGTTCCAGAAAAATCTGATGGCTGTCCTTATCGACAAACCGGACGATCTTGTCTTCAATACTGGGGCAGTAGCGTGGTCCTTTAGCATCCACCCAACCGCCATACACTGGAGATAGATGCAAATTGTCCCGAATAATTTGATGGGTCGCTGCTGTAGTGCGGGTGAGGTAGCAGTTCATCGATTCCCGTTCCACCCAAACTTCTGGATCGAAACTGAACCACCGCACCTCCGGATCACTCGGCTGCGGTTCCAGTACCTCAAAATTAATCGATCGGCGATCGACCCGCGCTGGCGTTCCTGTTTTCAATCTCCCCGTTTCAAATCCCAACCGATTCAAGGTCTCGGTCAAACCAACTGCCGCAAATTCCCCGGCTCGACCCGCTTCCATTGATTTGTTGCCGACCCAGATCCGCCCACCGAGAAAGGTTCCAGTCGTCAAAATCACTGCCTTACACTGAAAGGCGACGCCAAAGTAGGTTTCGACCCCAATTACCTGATCGTGGCTATTTAGAATTAAATCTGTCACCATGCCTTCCCGCACCGTCAGATTGTCCTGACTTTCGACAATCCGCTTCATTACCGCCGCATATTCCCGCTTATCCGTCTGTGCCCGCAGTGCCCACACCGCCGGACCTCTTGAGGAATTAAGAATCCGCTTTTGTAGATAGGTGCGATCGGCCATCTTGCCAATCTCGCCGCCCAAGGCATCGACTTCATGCACCAATTGTGATTTTGCGGGTCCCCCAACTGCTGGATTACAGGGTTGCCACGCAATCTTATCGAGATTCAGGGTGAGCAATAGCGTCCGACAACCGAGCCGTGCTGCGGCTAAGGCGGCTTCACAACCGGAGTGTCCGGCACCCACCACCACCACATCAAAAGCATCAAGAAATTCTACGGACGAAGGTGCAGTCATGCGATCGGACTCAGTAATGGAAAGACGTCTGTCCTATTATCCTAACGGTTAGACAGAAAACACTTCCACTACTCACTGGGTCGCCTTATAACGGCTGGTCGATCGCGGCGTTGGCTAGAGCTTCGCAATAAGTATCCCAAATCACCATGGCAATGACGAATGTGAGCATCACCAAAATTTCGGGGCGGCGGCTTAAGAGCTGTAAATTGATACAGTTTTCTGGGTCAACGAGCGAATCCTGCTGAAGCTGTTCGTCTTGCAACTGAATATCCCAGAGCAAACGTTTGATTAATGCAAGCGTCCGGTCGATTGCATCCATTTCGTGATCTGCCTGCAAGAGTTGCGACGTAAAAGACACGATCGCGGGTTCAACGGCAACTTCATCCATGTCCTGGAACTCGCTGTGACACCTATAAGCGATTATACCCTAATCATTTTGATGGTTTCATGCGTACCTGACTTTAAGTCCTGTTAACCTTTTGCCACGAAACTAGCTAGAGCCACTTGCAGATCAGAGAGTAGTACAGCCTCAGATGAGGAGACCAATTGCCACAATCCCAAAAGGAACGCTATAGGATGAAAGAAACCTGAACATTTGGCTCAATCATTAAAAAGTCATGGATAGTAATAGTCTGGCTCGATATATCGAAGCGACCAATGGTATTTCTAAACCCTGGTTACTAGTCCAATTACGGTTGAAAAAGCTTGAGGAGCGGCGGCATACAATCCCCCCAGAAGAATATCTGCAAGAAGTAGAAAGTTTGCATCAGGAATTGATGAATTTAGGTGAGTGGTGGGTTGGTATTGAAGATGAGGTATTCGAATAATTATGGCTAGACGGAAAACAGCCCCAACTGAAATTAATTTGACCGATTCACAATATTACTTTAATCGGGAACTGAGCTGGTTAGAGTTTAATAATCGCGTCTTACATGAAGCCTTTGATCCGCGCACTCCCTTATTAGAACGGCTCAAATTTCTAGCGATCTTTAGCTCGAATTTGGATGAATTCTTTATGGTGCGGGTCGCGGCTTTGAAGCAACAAGTTGAGGCCGGTGTATCTCAATTAACCCCCGATGGTCGCACTCCGCAAGAACAGCTGGATTTAATCAGCCAACGTCTGCGACCCATGGTAGTGCAGCAACACCAACATTTTGAGCAAGCAATCCGTCCTCAAATGGCGGCGCATGGCATTTATTTGCTGGACTATATTGATTTGAACCAAGAACAACGATCGTATTTACAGAACTATTTTCAGGAGCAAATTTTTCCGGTATTAACCCCCTTAGCGATCGATCCCAGTCACCCCTTTCCTCACATTTCTACACTCAGTTTAAATCTGGCTGTAGTGATCAAAGATCCAGTGACAGAAGACGAGTTATTTGCCAGGGTTAAAGTCCCCAATATTTTGCCTCGATTCCTTGCCTTACCTGACCACTTAAAAGTCCATGAACATGGTACGGTGGCAGCTTGGACAGGAGTACCCTTAGAACAGGTTATTGCTCATAATCTAGATGCCCTATTTCCAGGCATGAATGTGCAGGAATATTACCTGTTTCGGGTAACGCGAGATGGGGATTTAGAGTTAGAAGAAGACGAAGCCGATGATCTATTGCTGGCGATCGAGCAAGAACTGCGCAAACGGCGGTTTGGTGGCTCAGTGGTGCGCTTAGAAGTACAGGCTTCTATGCCAGCCAGTGTACGGGAGTGGCTGCTGAAAATTCCCTGCTCGGTTCGCGATCCAGAGAATAAAGATATGGATCTCTGTGAATCCGATATTTATGAAATTGAAGGGTTGATGTGTTTACGGGATCTCATGTCGTTTCTGGGGTTGCCCTTACCCGACTTGAAAGATCCCCCCTGGAGTTCTTCTGTGCCCGCCCGCTTACGCCGGTTAGGAGAACCCACTGAAGACGGGGGAGCTGCAGACGGGGAAGAAGATATGTTCTCCCTGATTCGCAAACACGATGTGTTAGTCCATCATCCCTACCATTCGTTTTCTCGGACCGTGCAACGGTTTATTACCGAGGCGGCGCAAGATCCGAATGTGTTGGCAATCAAGATGACGCTCTATCGCACATCGGGGGATTCGCCGATTTTGAATGCCTTAATTATGGCAGCAGAAAACGGCAAGCAGGTAGCAGCCCTGGTTGAGCTAAAAGCTCGATTTGATGAAGCCAACAACATCAACTGGGCGCGGAAGCTAGAGCGATCGGGAGTCCATGTGGTTTATGGCTTAGTTGGCTTAAAGACTCATACCAAAGTCGTGCTCGTAGTCCGGCAGGACGAAGGTCGAATTCGCCGCTATGTTCACATTGGCACTGGGAACTACAATCCCAAAACGGCTCGGCTCTATACCGATCTGGGCTTACTCAGTTGTCGGGAAGATTTAGGAGCTGATCTAACGGATTTGTTTAATCATCTTACCGGGTATTCCCGGCAGCGATCGTACCGCAAACTGCTTGTGGCTCCGGTGAGCTTGCGCGATCGTATGTTAGCGCTGATTCATCGGGAAACGGACAATGCCAAAGCTGGGGGATCGGGACGGATTGTTGCCAAGATGAACGCTCTGGTCGATCAGCAGATTATTGTGGCATTGTATGAGGCCTCGCAGGTAGGAGTTCAAGTTGATTTGATTGTTCGCGGCATGTGTTGCCTGCGTCCGGGTGTACCCGGGATTAGCGACAATATTCGGGTGATCAGTATTGTCGGGCGATTTCTGGAACACTCCCGCATTTTCTATTTTTATAACCAGGGTCAGGAAGAGATTTTTATTGGCAGTGCCGATTGGATGCCGCGTAACCTGAATCGGCGGGTAGAAGCGGTTGTGCCGATCGAAGATCCCGCTCTTGCCAAAGATCTGCAAGAAATTTTGGCAATTATGTTGTCAGATAATCGCCAGTCCTGGGACTTACAGCCGGATGGTCGGTATATCCAACGTCGTCCGGTTGCAGATACCCCCGAACAAAATTCGCAACGGGTCTTGATGGAACTGGTGCAGCAATAATGCGCAACATTTAAACAACGTTATTGCAGGAGTCTGAACAGCATCAGGCTCCTTTTTCATAGGCAGCAAAATTTTGGCAAAACGCCAATCATCATACCTCAATCGCAAATGATTGCAACAACTATTTTTTCAAACTAATCGCAAAGTGATGGTTTATGGCAAGGCATCGTTGTCAGTTTAGAAGCTTGTCGATCGCTGGATCGTTATTGATAAACCCATGCCGATTTAACGTTTAATCACTGCCAAAAAACCTCCCATAATGCCTTGTTTCTCAGGGTCTTGCACAATTGTAAACAAAACTTCATATTTCCTGTGGAAAACTAGCATAAGCCTGTGGAAAGACATAAAAATTAAGGATTTTTTTTCTAGAAACCCGAGCATTTGGAAAGAAGTTTGCTAAAGTTGGAGGCAATTTTACGCAACTTTTTGCCTATCCCTATGTGAGTGTGTATGAGTGCCGAATTGCCTTCTAACTCAATTGAAAATGATCTGATCGAGTCGGATGCGATCGATCATGATTTCGACTTAGATCTAGCTGAACTAGAAGAAGACTTAGCTGCCATTGGTGAAATTCCGAAGCGGGCTCCGATCAAGATCACCAAAGCAGAACGGTTAGGGCTGTCGGATGATTCGGTGGGCTTATTTCTCCGGGAGATGGCACGGTATCCACTGTTAACCCAGGCTCAAGAAATTGAACTAGCGCGGGAAATCGTTAAAGGTGGGGTCAGAGGTGAGCAAGCAAAACGCAAGTTAGTCCGCTCCAATCTGCGCTTAGTCGTGTCGATCGCCAAGAAATATCTCAATCGTGGCGTTCCTTTTCTGGATCTGATCCAAGAAGGGGCAATGGGATTGATGCGGGCTGCCGAAAAGTTCGACTACGAACGGGGTTATAAATTCTCGACCTATGCTTACTGGTGGATTCGTCAGGGAATTACCCGGGCGATCGCATCCCAATCCCGGACGGTGCGGCTCCCTGTTCACATGGTTGAGAAACTGAATCAAGTCCGGAAAGCTCGGCAAACCTTGTCGCAGCAATTAGGGCGCAAGCCAACCAAGCAAGAAATTGCCGCCGCCCTGGAGATTGATGAGGATAAACTCGATCAAGTCCTCGATGTCAGCCAGGGTACGTTATCGCTTCATGCCTGGGTCGGGCGGGAAGAGGATACGGAACTGATGCAGCTGATCGAGGATGCTGACAATGTTGCTCCTAATGACTCCCTGGATCACAAGCTGTTGTGCGATCGCTTGAATTCAGTCCTGGATCATTTAAGCGATCGCGAACGGGAGATCATCAAGCTCCGGTTCGGGTTAACGGATGGGCAACACTATACCCTCTCGGAAATTGGGGAACTGTATCATTTGTCGAGAGAACGGGTACGCCAGATCCAAGCCAAGGCTATGCGCAAGCTACGGCATCCCCGGCGACAAGCCCTGTTAAAAGACTGGATGCGTTAATCGACAAGTCCCCACACATCTCTCACCCTTCTCCTCCAGACTACTTTGTACCCAGCGCTAAACCTCAGTTGTGTGTACACTGTCGCCTCAAGAGGAGGGCATGAGTTGCTTACAGAAATTGATTCCAGAGCATGGCGATCGCCATCCGCACCGCATGCCCCACGGTCGATAAACGCTCTGCTTCCGAAGCGGTTTTCTCCCAACGAATTAATTGTTCACGGAAGCCTTCATCGACCTTAGCTCGTTGCAGGATGGCTTGACCAATCAGCCGTTTTTGAATTTCTCGCGTCGAAATGCCCTGACCTTTAAGGAAGTCAAGTAATCGTTGTACACTTTCGACAAATTGCTCGGGCACCTGGGAATTGAGAATATGTTGAATTTGCCGCACCACTTCTCGATACAAGCGAGATTGGCGATCGGCTAGGGCAGGAGATTGGGGATCAGGTAAGTTCGCCTTGGGCGGCGGCTCTAGGGTTGGGTCGGGATGCTCGGTGCGGCGAGCAATTCCCAGCGAGTTCAAAATGTCAGGGCGGCGATCCAGGAGGCGTTGCTGAATCTCGGGATAAAGCTGGAAGATCCGGCGCGACAGCGCTTTAGAGTTAACTAAACGATTGGCTGCCAGTTTCAGCAGGTAATTATCTTCAACCAACTCATACGATCGCACACTCAAGCTCAGGTCTTCACTTTCAAGTTCAATTTGCACCAGGGTAAACACTAACGTTTCCCAATTCGGTGATTCAGTAAAGTACACCTCAACGATCGCGCTGTCGTGGTCACTACGACGCCCCAATTCTCCGGGTTCTAGATCACGATCGATCGGATAGCGATCAGTGGGTTGTTTAGCGCTGTGGTTGAAGTGGGTATAGATGTATTGGCATTTGACTTTAGTTAGATCCAGGTCTTCCGTATGCCAGTTATAAATACAGCAACCCGTCATCTCCGCCCCATCCAAGTTCGTGCGGATCAGATGAGTTTCGAGTAAATAGGCATCACTCAAATCCGCATCACTCAACGTGGCATCACAGAGGTACGCGCCACTCAAGTCTGCCCGGCGCAAGTCTGCCCCCCGCAGGTTGGCTTCACTTAAGTCTGCCCGCAATAGATAGACATCCTGGAGATTGGTGCGTAATAGGTGAGCTTTGCGGAAACTAGTTTTGAGTAAATAAGCACCGGCTAAATTAGCTCGGCTCAAATCAGCATTACTGATAATTGCCTCACTCAAATCTGCCCCTGTGAGAACAACCCGATGCAAATCTGCTTCCGTTAAATTGGCTTGGCGCAAATAAGCACCACTGAGGTTAGCTTCGGTTAAATTTGCCCCAATCAAGGTGGCTTCTCGCAGATTGGCTTCCTCTAAATGGGCTTCTCGTAAGTTAGCTTGGTCAAGTTTGGCACTGGCAAGGTTCGCGCGGCGGAGATTCACTTCCATTAACTCGGTGCCGACTAAGCAAGCACTATTTAACTTAGCTCGTTCCAAATTCACGCGATCGAGCTTGGCAGATTGCAAGTCTGCCCCCGATAAATCAGCTTCCGATAAAACTGCCCAGTTCAAATCCGCTCCGCGGAGCCGAGCTAAGCGCAAATCAATTTTGGCTAGATTCGCCCCACTCAAAGTCGCTTGCTGCAAGTTGGTGCCACTGAAAGACGCACTGTGCAAGTCAGCTCGCCGCAGACAAACACTAGTCAGATTCGCCCGGTTTAAGAATGCCCAGCTTAAGTTGGCTTCGGTCAAATTAGCCCCTGTGAGATCCGTATCCCGCAGGTTGACGCCACTGAGATTTGCCCCACTCAGATCAACGTAGGAAAAATCCCGTTCGCCATTTTGGTATCGCTCGATCAGATCCCGAACTTCCATGAGGGGTCTTTGAGACAGGTGAATGAGGAAACAAGAGATTACGGCAACCAACGGGGACGTAGCCCTGCCAGGGGGAGAGATTCCGCCTGGGGCTTGACATCCGGTTCAGCACTGGTCGGCACCGGGAGAAACCATAATCGGCTATCAGCGATCGTCTTGCCTTCTGCTGTGCGCAGGTGAGTTCCTGCCACTTGCATGCCTGGGGCAACCGTTGCCGCTTGATCGAACAGGATCGCTAACCCATCCGGCGATAAACTAACTTGCACATCGCGTTCTCCAGGGAGCGAGAGCAGGCGGGTGAGTTTGCTGGTTTTTAGATCGATCGCTCCCAGAAACGGGGTTTCCTGGTAAGTTTCTCCCATGATCAGGTCGGTTAGCACACAGTATAAGGTTTGCCGAGTGGGATCAAACTGGGCACTGAGAATGGATCCAGTAGTTTTCAACAGTTCTTTCTGGATCCCCTGATTGCTGACTAAGAACAGCGATCGGGTGCGATCGGGATTAAACTTCACCATTGCCGCCTGAGAGCCATCTCTAGAAAAACTCAACACCATGCCAAACTTGGGCAGAAAGTCGAGCGGTTTGGCATCGGGATATAGGGGCAGCAAGGCTAATCCTTGTCCTTGAGCGATCGCCAATGCATCACTATCAGGAGTCAACAGAAAGTCCCCACCCGGTTGTCCCTTCAACGGTTGGGGATCTTCTCCCTCGCGGACAATCCAAGGTCCAAAATCACCTGGATCTTGGCGATTCACCCGCTGCACCACGATAATCTTGCCATCAGCCGATAAATCAAACTTGAGGTTTTGGTAGGTCGTGTTATCTAGAATCCGCTCCACTTGACCGGGTGGTTGGGCTGGCTGGGCTGTTACCGCAGATTGCTCTCCATCTAACGGTTGCGGTGGAGTGACATGAATGCCAGTGGTTACAGTATAAAGCTGTTGTTCCAGCAATCCCTGCGGCTGATTGCTCCGGGGGGCAGCAGCAAACAAAATCCGATCGCCCAAGGGATAGAACTTGTAGTCCATCACCACTAGCTCGCTAGGACTCAGGATCAGCTTTTGGTCGGTCGTCAGGTTATACAGCACTAACCGTCCTTCCTCATCCCCCTGAGTGCCAATATAGGTAAAGGCACGATCGCGGGTCTGGAATTTGGCAGAGAACGGCTTGATCACCGTGCGGCTAGCTCCACCCGCAAATCGATCTTTGGCATTCTCCAGTTTGACTTGAAACTGGGCACCATAGGGGGCAGGCACGGTTAAGGTATATGCCATGCGGCGACCTGCCCAACTAATTTTGCCAGGCAGATCGGGCTGTACCTTGAGGTTCTTCTGGACAGAGTCATGATCCATCGGGCGATTGAAGCTGAGGATGAAGGCCGTATCATCTGCCCCAACCTGTTTGTCTTGCCAGCTAAACTGGCGGACTTGGGCCGAGGTACGATCGCCCCCCCACAACAACACGCCAATTAAAACGCCGAGCAGGAGCATTAGGGCAATAGCCGTCCGATCGAGGGCTTGGGGAAACTTCGATCGCGGCACAGCAGAATTGGAACGAGATAAACTGGGCATTCTAGGTAATGTGTATCGATCGGGGATGGTGATGACTGTGGCACCAACAAAACTTCATTTTAAGGATCTGGGTTCCGAAATCCTGTTAGTCGAAAACCTCTTGGAACCATCCCTCTGTGACCATATTCTGCAAGTAGCAGAGTGCTGTCAGTTTAAACCATCCAGCATCTTAATTAATGTGGTGGATACCGAGGTGCGGAAGGGGGGCATTCTGGCGCTGGGCAATAGCGAGAATTCCCTGCTGGAATCAACGAATCAACTCCTGTTGAGCAAAATTAAGATTATTCAGGAGCTGCTGTTCCGCCACTATGGGGTGCCGTTTCCCCACGCCGAAATGTGTTCGGTGTTGCGCTATGGACCGGGGGACGCCTATAAACGTCATGTCGATAACCTGCTCTTGGCGAGCCGCTTTGTAGAACTAGCCAACAACATTCCGACGCGAGACATTAGTATTGTCGGGTATTTGAACGATAACTTTGAGGGGGGTGAAACCCTATTCGATCGCCAAAATATCAAAGTTAAGCCCCAGGCAGGCAGCGCGATCGTGTTTCCGGCCTACTATACCCATCCGCACCAATCGTTACCTGTGACTAAGGGCAAGAAGTATGCCTTTACCTGCTGGCTCTTTCATTAATGGGTGATGCCGTTGATGCTGCGATCGAGCTTGTATGGAGCGCGATCGGTCATTTCCTTTTAAGACTTTGAGGTTCAGCCGTTAAAGTCAAACATTCAGCCGTTAATGTCTAAGGTTCAGCGCTGAATGTTTAAGGTTCAGTCGTTAAAGTCAAACATTCAGCCGTTAATGTCTAAGGTTCAGCGCTGAATGTTTAAGGTTCAGCCGTTAATGTCAAACATTCAACCGTTAATGTCTGAGGTTCAGCCACTAAAGTCAGACATTCAGCCACTAAGGTCAAACATTAACGTGTTAAGGTCGAACGTTCAGCCGTTAGTATCTGATGTTTAGTATTGAATGCTTAGGAATGGGAATTAAATAAGTTCGATGTTTGGTAGGGGCGGGTTTTGCCGTCAAGTCCATTGTAGAGTGCAGCCTGGTCTGCTAAACCCGCCCGTACAGTTTGCGGATTTATTTAATCCACGATCCTTAGTTAAAATTTGAGAAAATAGGTTTTGTCTGTAATAGGATGCTTTAAAAGTCCTATTTGCTGTAGCAAATCGTACAGATTTTCCTGAGTCTCTCGAGCTTAAGTTAGACCTTAAAACAAAGAAATTACTTATTTTTACGATATCCGCCTGAGTAGCAAAATCTTAAATTTATACCAGTATATCGATTGCAACAGAACTTGAAAAAATGATTATTAAGATCTTTAATTTTTGAGGAAGGTAGAGAGTAGATAGATATAATTTGTGCAGAGATAGCTGGCAAATTTACCTCTCAAAGTAGCCAATGCGTCCCGATCTTCAAGACCTAGTCATTAGCGAAGATGACTTTAAAGCAATTTCTGGAATTGATAGCAGTTTAGTTGTAGCTAAAGTGCCGACAGCATCAATAACAGAACGATTATTGTTAATTACTTCAAGTGTAATTAGCGCTTATTTAGCCATCTGGATCAGAATGTCTATGACAAATGAAGCTGATCTACGATCAATTACGGCAGGATCAAGCTTCCTAGTTGGTTTAATGAGTGGAATAACTGTGTTTATCGGTATCACTCTGATTCTGAATTACCAGCGGCGGAGTGACCGAAAACAACGTAGAGAGCTAGAGACTTTAAGAAAACTGTTGTTAGAAATTTATAAGTATAACGATGTCGTACGAATGATTGATGTCAAAGATCAATTGGAAGCCGTAGGACATAGTATTAATAGCTTCAACGATCGAGATAAAGTTGTTCAAGCATTACAATTAGCAAAATCAGACTTTACTCGAGCATTAAAAACAGAAAGGATTTTGCGAGAAAATCAAGACCTGATTGCCCAACATCCAGTCGCTTTCCAAAGTAATTTAACGGCAATTCAAGCCCTACAAGTAAACGACCAAGGAAGTGAATGGGGGCAAGTCTTAAGTCAGGCACTCTTGGTAGCGGTAGAAGTTCAAGAGGAAATGCGACGGCTTCAGGGTAGATTGTAGGTGCGATAGATTTTGAACAGATTCAAAGATTTCTAAACAACTCAGCAAAAATGCCCCTGAACTTTAACAGTTTGTTGAGGGATCTGCCCAAAAGTAGTGATCAATTCAGTGCCAATAAATCTTTAACCGTAGGCGTCGCTTCTACATCTAGCTTAACTTGCGTCACTTTGTGGCATAAATGCGCTATATATAGCGTCAGCCAGTAAAGGTAAGTGGTGAAGACGGAAAATTCCGTTAAGATTGGAGCAGCATGGGAACAGTCAGATCAATGGTACGTTCTGGAGTCGGGATTCGCACAGCTCAATCTCGCTCTGACCGATTGGTAGGTCAGATCCATGTGTATGACGGAGCTGGCAAAGGGAAATCTCAAGCGGCTCTAGGGGTGGTGCTGCGATCGATTGGCTTGGGCATCCATACTGATTGGCAAACTCGCGTGTTATTGTTGCGGTTTCTCAAGGGTCCCGGACGTACCTATGACGAAGATGGCGCGATCGAAGCGCTGCAACGCGGCTTTCCCCACTTAATTGATCAAGTTCGGACTGGCAGAGCTGAATTCTTTGGTCCTGAAGAAATTACGCGCTTCGATCGCCTGGAAGCTCAACGGGGTTGGGATGTGGCAAAAGGCGCGATCGCCTCGGGACTCTATTCGGTCGTGGTACTGGATGAACTAAACCCCGTGTTGGATCTGGGCTTACTAGCAGTGGAAGATGTCGTCAGTGCCCTAAAGCGCAAGCCAGATCACATGGAGATCATCGCCACTGGACGGGCGGCTCCTCAGGGATTGTTGGATATTGCCGATCTTCATTCTGAGATGCGACCCCAGTATCATCCCACAGCCCAAGCCTATGGCATGTCAGGGATTGAGATTTACACGGGAGCCGGAAAAGGTAAATCGACCAGTGCTTTAGGCAAAGCCTTACAAGCGATCGGGCGGGGGATTAGCCAGGACTTATCGCACCGAGTATTAATCATGCAATGGCTCAAAGGTGGTAGTGGCTATACCGAGGATGCCGCGATCGCTGCTCTGCGCCAAATTTATCCGAATTTAGTTGATCACCAACGCTGTGGGCGCGATGCGATCGTCTGGCGCGGTCAACAACAGGAACTTGATTATGTTGAGGCGGAACGGGGATGGGAGATTGCCAGAGCGGCGATCGCGTCTGGTCTGTATAAAACGATTATTTTGGATGAACTTAATCCCACGGTGGATCTAGAGCTATTACCGGAAGAACCGATCGTCCATGCCTTGCTGCGGAAACCCCGTGATACCGAAATCATTATTACGGGACGTTGTAAGAATCCGCCTGCCTACTTTGATCTGGCGAGTACCCATTCGGAAATGATCTGTCACAAACACTATGCTGAGAAAGGAGTCGATCTGAAACGCGGCGTAGATTTTTAACCGACTGATTTTAGCTGAAGGAAGGTTAGGTGATAGGGTGAGGAGATGAATTTTGCGATCGCTCTATGACGCTACGCTTGTCCCTACCCCGTCGTCTGTTGTCTGCCCGTCCTAGCTTGTCGCTGCAAATGACTCGGATCGGGTTGGTGATCACCCTCTGCTTTTTGCTGATCGCCATCACAGCACCGATGTTACAAACGATCGGCTTAATCCAAAACCCGATCGAGTTTCTGGATAATCCGCCCAGTCAGCCCCCATCGCTCCAGCATTGGTTTGGTACCACCAGCCTGGGTTACGATGTGTTTTCGCGCACGGTCTTCGGTAGTCAAGCCGCTTGGCAGGTGGTGATTCTAGCTACCTTACTGAGTCTGATCATCGGAGTGCCCCTGGGGATGGTGAGCGGTTATTTAGGTGGCAGGCTCGATCGCCTGTTGCTATTTCTGATGGATGCCGTGTATACGCTCCCAGGACTGTTGTTGTCGGTCACGCTAGCGTTTGTCGTGGGACGGGGAGTGCTGAATGCCGCGATCGCGCTCAGTATCGCCTATATCCCTCAGTATTACCGCGTGGTCAGAAACCATACGGTCAGCGTCAAGACGGAGATGTTTATCGAAGCAGCACAGGCGTTAGGGGCGTCCACCTGGCGGGTGATGACGCGATATCTATTTCTGAATGTGGTGCAAAGTGTACCAGTCCTCCTGACCTTAAATGCAGCTGATGCGGTGCTCACCCTGGGCGGATTAGGCTTCTTAGGCTTAGGCTTACCCGAAGAAACTCCGGAATGGGGTCATGATTTACAGCAAGCTCTGAATGGGCTGTCCACAGGAGGAATTTGGTGGACGACGCTATTTCCCGGTCTAGCCATGACTGTGATGGTAGTTGGCTTATCTCTATTAGGCGAAGGCTTGAACGAGTTTATTAATCCGGCACAACGGGTCAGCTTGACAGATTTAGATCAGGCAAAGTCACCGACGGAAGGATAGGAAGATGAGGGAGATGGAATGATGAAGTGACCACTGAATTACTGCTGACTTGGTGCGGGTTGTCTAGAATAGGTCAGAAGCAGACCGGAACATTCAAGCTTAAGACTGATTCTGCCTTCTGTACGCCCTGTTGGTCGATATCCCATGACTCCACCGACTCAGCCACCCCAAACCTTTTTAGGAAAAGTCACTCAGACGGTTCAAACGGTTCAGAATCAAACTCGGGTTTACTTTTCTAAACTCAAGCTGAATCCTCAAGCAAAAGTCCCTGAACTCGGAGTACAGCAAGCTGGCGCCGATGAGGAGAAATATCCGTTGCTGGGCGATCGCTATGTGTTAGGACGGAGTTCTAAGGACTGCGATATTGTAATTCGCAATCCGGTGGTCAGTCAGCGGCATCTGTCTCTGAACCGGAAGAAACAGCCACCGGGGATCTTGGCTTACTTTTTGCGATCGCCCTTTGTGCTGCGGGACGAGAATTCGACCAATGGTATTTTTCGGGGCAAGCGGCGGATTCGCTCGATGGTGCTGCGCCACAATGATGTCTATACATTAGGTCCCTCAGAATTAGCCGATGCCGTCCGGATTAAGTTTTATGATCCGCCCCCCTGGTACGTCAAAATCTACCGCTATGGCATCTATGGGTTTAGTGGGCTAGCCGCGATCGCCACGATCGCCACCTTGGTGGAATGGCAAAAGTTTTCAGTGACTCCTCTGCCGCTATCGGTGCAAGGACCGGTCATGGTGTATGCCCGTGATGGTGAAACTCCGCTCACAGCAATGACGACTCGGACACACGGCGAAATGAAGCAGTTGTCGGAGTATTCTCGCTATTTACCGAATGCCGTGATTGCCTCAGAAGATTCCCGCTTTTACTGGCATTTTGGCGTGGATCCGATCGGCGTGATGCGGGCGTTGGTTGCCAATGTGCGAGGGGGCGAAATTCGGGAAGGCGCCAGTACCCTAACCCAACAATTGGCTCGGAGCATTCTGCGGGACTATGTAGGGACAGAGGATACGGCTGCCCGCAAGCTACGGGAAATGGTAGCCGCCATGAAGCTGGAAACTTTCCACAACAAGGATTTCCTGCTGCTGACCTATTTAAACCGGGTGTTTATGGGAAACGGAGCCTATGGCTTTGAGGATGCTGCCCAGTTCTACTTAGGCAAATCAGCTAAGGATTTGACCCTGTCAGAAGCAGCAACGTTAGTCGGGATGCTGCCTGCTCCTAACCTCTACAATCCGGTGCGTAATTATGAGAAAGCAGTTCAGCAGCGGGATGGTGTGCTGAGCCGGATGTTAAGTCTGGGGATGATTTCGGCGGAGGAAGAACAACAGGCTCGTCGATCGCGGATTGAGATTAACCCCAAAGCTAGGGAAGAACTGCAAGGGACGTTAGCTCCTTATTACTACGATCAGGTTTTTGCTGACCTGCAAGCCCTGTTGGGGGAGGATCTAGCCGCGGAAGGCAATTTTATTGTGGAAACAGGCTTGGATCTGAAGATGCAAGCACAAGCCGAAGCAGCCCTCCGCAACGAGATTGCTAGTAGTGGGGCAAATCTAGGGTATTCCCAAGGCGCGATCGTGACGTTAGATGCCAAAACGGGGGAAGTGCGGGCGCTCGTAGGTGGGACTGATTACAAAACAAGTCAATTTAATCGCGCCACTCAGGCAGAACGACAACCCGGTTCGACGTTTAAGGTGTTTGCCTACATTGCCGCTCTAGAGCAAGGCATTTCTCCTAGCACTGGCTTTTCCTGTAGTGGGTTGACCTGGGAAGGGCAATATTTCGAGGGCTGTCGAGCGGGAGCAGGCAGCGTGGATATGTACACAGGTGTAGCGCTGTCGGAAAATGTGGTTGCTCTACGGGTGGCGCAGCAGGTGGGCTTAAATCAAGTCGCAAATATGGCTCATCGGCTAGGGGTAAAGTCCAAACTAGAGACGGTACCTGGGCTAGTGCTGGGTCAAAGTAGTGTGACCCCGCTAGAAATGACGGGCGCGTTTGGAGCGTTAGCCAATCATGGGGTATTCAATCCGCCCCGAACTATTCGGCGCATTCTGGATAGTAGTGATTGCAAGGATAAGCAAGATATTCGGACTTGTCGGGTGATTTATTCAGCCGATCAAGATCCGGAAATGAATCGATCGGTCTTAAGTGCTGAAGTTGCCGATACGATGACCACGCTATTACAAGGTGTGGTTCGTGGTGGAACGGGGCGTGGAGCGGCGATCGGGTTAGGGGAAGCTGGAAAAACCGGCACGACGAATGATAACGCTGACCTGTGGTTCATTGGCTATGTGCCTGAGCAAGAGTTAGTCACAGGCATCTGGTTAGGCAATGACCAAGTGATTCCTACTGGGGGAAGTAGTGCCCAGGCAGCGCAGTTGTGGGGTAATTATATGGGACAAGTGATTCGGTAGTCGTGACTCACATTGTTTTAGTCTGTCAAAATCGCGCCTGTTTGAAACTTGGGGCAGCTTCGGTACTGGCGGCGTTTCAGGCAGCGGCTAGTCCAGCGATCGTGGTCGTTAAAAGTCCTTGTTTGGGGCAATGTGGCAACGGACCCATGGTGCGGATTCTGCCAGAGGATATTTGGTACTGGCGAGTGAATGCCACGGAAGTGCCGGCTGTTATTCAACGGCATTTGCTGGGAGGACAGCCGATTCAAGCCATGCTGTATCCGCACTTTCATTCCCCTTAGTCCTTCTCAGGGTTTCCTGAGCGCTCCCATCTGCCCAAAAATTCGCTAAGACCGAAAGGAGGTTTGAGCGAAAAAATCCCCCAGAAACGATTGGTTTCGGAGGGATTTGCAGGTGTTGTGCTTAATAGAGCAAGAAATTAAGCGTTATAGGTAGTGGTACCGCTGAACTTGAGTTTTGCAGGCTCAGGGTTGCTACCAATGTTGCGATCGACTTTGTTCACTGAAGCACGACCAGCATTCACCTTTTCAGGGAAGACTCCATCCTTAGGATGTAAGTACTCGATTTCCCCGTTGGGATAAACCCGGTAGATTTTGTAATCGTTGATTTTGAACTTCGCCCGTAATTGTTGCCCACCTAAAGCAATGCATTGCTCTTTGCGAGCCAGATACAACAGGTTTTCACCCTGCCGCATCACGGCTGCGCCGCCAGTTGGCATTTCAAATACTTGCTCTTTAGGGCTAGTCCAGGTGATCGCATATTTTTCTTCTACCAGGGCTTTCGTGAGAAGGCCGCCCGTGCTACCAGGGAAAAAAGGAGCTTGTCCAGAAAGAGTTTCTGCCATTTGGGTTTCTCTCTCGATGTTTTAGGGCATCGTATCACTGACGACGGCACCGTTTAGCGAGTTTGTAGAGATCTGTAACAGTTGTTAGTATTTCTGTTAAATCGACTGTGTAGACGGTAATTCAGGGCACTTGACGATCGTTACACTTACACCCATTGCGTAACTGCCACATGATCGGTGCGGCTAATCCTCCCCATAGCGGAGTGTTGACGTTAGCGGCTCGTAACCCGTCCGCCGTCCAGGAATTGCAGGTATTAAAGATGGAATAAAAGCCAGTTGCCGCATAAAAACTGCTTTGCCCATCTTGCCCACTCCCCAACCGCTCGAATCGTCCCTGAGCATCGGTTTGAAAGGTCGCTTGCAGGAAGTGCATTAACGCCAGGTAATCGGTTTGGCTGAGATGGAGGCAGGTTACCGTCTCATTGCCGGGTTGGGGAGGCGCTGCGTGACCTTTGACAAAGATCGCTGAGGTGTTACGCCAGTAGAACAGGGCGCGGAGGGCATTCGTGAGTTGCACTTCTTGCCAGGATGGGGTGCCCATGTAGAAGATGCGATCGCCCCAACCGAATTGCAGATAGCGATAATCGGCAGCCGGATCACTCCCGATCGCTTCCAGGTCAAGCTGTTGGTTCCAGTCATAGATCGCAGTCCGTACGGGCACGAAAAAATTCGTATGCATCCCGTCGCTCGAAACATAGATGGTAAAACGGCAGTCTGCACTAGGAGGAATGTGCCACTGGCGGGGGGTAATCGCCGCAATGGTTAGCACCAAAATTAACCCCAGGCAAGCTAAACCAAGATAGCCTGCCCAGCGCTGTAGTCGTCGTAGCCAGCGGCGGCAATTAGCGAACTGTCGCATTCACGTTCCCGATCGCACCATCAACTAACCAATTGATCGCTTCCAGTTCACTGGATTTCGGGCGATATTCTTGTCCGGCTGGGATGACTACTCTCCCGGTGTTATCGCGAATTTCACCGCGATAAATCATTAAATCACCGCTAAGCAGCTTGCCTTTTGCCGCTTCTACTGTTTGGCGGGTGGCATCACTCACCGCTGACCCATAATCCGACAGTTTAACGTACTCATTTTTAAAGCCGCCCCGGACTAAATGGGAGATACTGCCATCCATCAGACTTTTGCCTTGCTGCAATAACCGGGCGTAATCGCTATATAGCTTAGTCCAGTTCCACTCAGCACCCGTTAGGTAACCCTTGGGGGCTAACTGAGCTTGATTCGTGTGATAGCCCGTACAAAACACTCCCCGTTGTTCTGCCGTTTGCATAATGATTCGGGGACTATCAACGTGGCAGGCTAATACATCAATGCCTTGATCGACTAATTGATTCGCGGCAGTTGCTTCTTGAGTGGGTAGCGACCAATCTCCCGTGAATAACACTTGCGTCGTAATATTCGATCGCACACTTCTGGCTCCCAGGGTATAACTATTGATGTTGCGCAGCACTGACGCTAAAGGTTTTGCCGCAATGAAGCCTAGCTTGCCCGTACGAGAGGTTTGAGCCGCAACCATACCAGTCAGGTAAAGGACTTCATCGGTATAGGCAAAGTAACTGCCGACGTTGCGAGGATGTTTGCCACTATCGTAGAGTGCCCCCGCATGGAAAAACTGCACGGTCGGGTGTTGAGCGGCGATCTCAAGTAAATGGGGGTCAAAATAACCAAAAGCTGTGAGAAACAAGGCATTAGCCCGATCTTCAGTAATCATTTTCTGCATCACCGCTTGAACTGCATTGCTTTCCGGCACACTCGCTTGCTCCACGGTTTTCACCTTGGCTAACTTCGCTACCCCTTCCTTACCTTCGTGATGCGCTTGGTTCCAGCCCGAGTCATCGATCGCGCCTGCATAAATAAATCCCAGCGTAATATCTTGAGCATTGGGATCGGTCTGACTCTGGGCAGCATCACTACTTAAGGTGGGGGTAGAGGCACAGCCTGTCCACAGGCGCGATGAGACACCGAGGGCCGTGGTGGCTAGCAAACTCCGAATGACTTGGCGGCGGCGCAGACGGGGGAAATGACTACGGTTCATCGTCAACTCCTCTGACAAATCGACTCAGGATACAGTAAGAAAGCGTTAGTTGAGGTATTTCGGCTCATCACTATAAAAGGAATGCAGCAATTTAATCATGAAGACTTATGACTGGATCGTGGTGGGCGCCGGAATTACTGGAGTGGCATTGGCTTATGAATTAGCCCAGCAAGGCTTCACTGTGTTGCTGCTCGAACAACATGCCGTCCTTCAAGGATCGACTCGTTATGGCTACGGTGGCATTGCTTACTGGGCAGGCACAACGGAGTTAACCCGCCAACTTTGCGCCGAGGGCATTCAGCGGCATCGATCGCTGTCTGAGGAATTACAAGCCGCAACCGAGTTTCGCGAATTGGATTTGATTCTGACGATCGCCCCAGCAACTGACCCAGACCCCGTGGCACAGTCTTATCAACAGTTTGCGATCCCCCCACAATTGATCTCAGGCGCGACGGCTGGTGAGCTAGAACCGTTGCTCAACCCCGCCGCGATCGCGGCAGCCCTCACCGTTAAACATGGTCATGTCAACTTAGGGGCGCTGACCGCCGCCTATACTCAAGCATTCCAACGGTTGGGTGGGGAGGTGATGATCGCGCCAGTTACGGCTCTGCAACGTCCCACGGTGGATCAGGTAACGGGAGTAATCTGTGGTCAGGATGCTTATTCCAGTGGTCATGTGGCGATTTGTACCGGCGGATTGACCCGATCGCTGTTAGCAGCCGCAGGAATTCCAGTGCGGATTTATTTTACCCATGCCGAACTGATTGAAATGGACGCGGCGGACGTGCCGTTGCGATCGTTCGTGATGCCAGCCGTCACCCAACGGTTTCAACTGGAAGCGTCTGCCAGTACGGCTGAGTTAGATCACTTATGGGATCAGCCCGGTCATGAACCTGCCCCTGCCATTTTGGATGCGGGAGCGGTGCAATTTCAGGATGGCAGCTTGCGAGTCGGACAGGTCAGCCGCACGTTAACAGATCTGCATACCCACATTGATCCGGTTACAAGTGAACAGGCAATTCGGACGCAAGTTGGGGCAATTCTGCCAGCCTTAAAAGATTTGCCGGGCACTTGGCATCATTGTTTGGTGGCGTTCAGTCACGATCACTTACCCCTGATTGGTGAGATTCCTGGAATTCACGGCTTGCAACTCTTTTCTGGTTTTAGTAATCCGTTGGCGATCGTGCCACCGCTTGCCCACCGCTTTGCCGCTCAGGTGATTGGCAAGGAGGATGACTTACTCAGTCAATTGTCACCAGCCCGGTTCAATTAATGGCTCACTCCGAAATCGTTGAACCATCCGCTGTAGCTGTTCGTCTAATGCATGGCTGGGAGGGGAACGAATGATGCCAAAAACTACTACTGTCAATCCTAATTTGGTGTTGCCCGTAGGAACACAGGTGGTGAGCCGCATTGAGATCCTCAGCAACACAGCAGAATTGATTTGTCCCCAAGGGGCGGTCGGCGCGATCGTGAGATCGCCGGACGACAACTCCCATGCCTATCGGGTGCGCTTACCGAATGGGCAGGAGATCACTTTACGGCGCCACGAATTCACCATTCGCAAGCATTTTCAACGGGAAGGGTTAGAGCCGACCGAGGATTGGTTAGCCGACTTTAATCTATATGATTCGGTGATCTATCGCTGTGTGGTTGGTTCCCGGGCTTATGGGTTGGATGACGAGAATTCTGATACCGATCGGCGCGGAATTTATCTGCCTCCAGCGGAATTGCATTGGTCACTGTACGGGGTGCCGGAACAGTTAGAGAATAAATCCGCTCAGGAATGTTATTGGGAACTGCAAAAATTCCTGATTTTGGCATTAAAAGCCAATCCGAATGTGTTGGAGTGTCTCTATACGCCACTGATTGAAACGGCATCCCCGATCGCCACTGAATTACTCTCAATTCGTCACATCTTTCTGTCGAAATTGGTTTATCAAACCTACAACAGCTATGTAATTTCGCAGTTCAAAAAGCTGGAGCAAGATTTACGAATGAAAGGTGAAATTCGCTGGAAACATGCGATGCATCTGATCCGGTTATTGTTATCTGGCATTACGGTATTGCGAGCAGGGTTTGTCCCAGTTCGAGTCGATGATTACCGCGATCGTCTATTAGCGATTAAGTATGAACACCTGACCTGGGAAGAAGTAAACGCTTGGCGATTGCAGTTACATCAAGACTTCGATCGCGCGTTTGCTGATACTCAACTGCCCGATCGCCCAGATTATGAGCAAGCCAATCTGTTCTTAATTCGTGCCCGTCATCATAGGGTGGAGCAGTGATAGAATCACGTTCAACCGTTACATTTCATGGGTATGCGTCCTGCATCAGGTGAACCTAATCCGCAAGAATTGCTGGCTGCCCTATTACAAGCGACCTCGCAGTTAGCGCAGTCAGCGAGCCAGCAAGATCAAAAACTCGATCGCTTGTCAGAGAAACTAGAGATTTTTGCTGAACAGGTAAGTCGTTCTGCAAGCCAACAGGATCAAAAACTCGATCGGCTGTCAGAAAAACTAGAGATCTTGACGGATCAGATTGGTCGGTTGACTGAGCAGGGCCGAATGCTGGATATTCGCTTAGACCGAGTGGTAGTTGCGGCTGAAATGCAGGCAGAAACAGCCAAAGTACAAGCTGAAATGGCAAAAACTCAAGCTGAAAATGTGGCTCAGTTGCTAGCGATGCTCCATGGAAAGTCAGCTTAGTCTATGGTTGATTGGTTAAACGCGGCTGGGATTGGTCGTAACCGCGATCGCATCCCATCAGCGTTTGATTGCACACAATCTCTGTTAAATAGTTAGCGATCGCATTTGATACAAGCAGCTGCACTCTGTCATGTCACCACTCCCATTTCAATGGTCAGCCGCCACAATTCGATTGCCGCAGATTGCACTCCGTAATGTTAGCAGTCACAATTCAATAGTTGACTCTCACAATTAAATTGTGAGCCGCTACATTCCGTAATTTTACTAACCACGATTGATAATTCGCTGCTAACAACCAATTGTTGTGGCATACCTTTTTAAGCATTTAAGTGCACTCACCATACCACTCAGTTCAAATGATTCTATTCCTACGCTTAACTAACCATTTTTAACCAACTAAATAGTTGCTCGGCAGTCAAGTCCAAATCGATCGCAGCTAATCCAGATCCATAATTCCCCAACTGCCAAAATATTAGTTTATTTCATCAACTCAATCCGTCATGTCCAATTTACTCACTTGTTTACGATAGGGAAATCGATGACCGTTGACCCCCGCTTATTTACGATCGCGGCTAACCAACCCTATCCGCTGTTATTTGCCACCATTAGCGGAGCCCATTTATATGGCTTCCCTTCACCAGATTCCGACTACGATTTGCGGGGTGTGCATATCCTACCTATGACCGAAGTTGTTGGTTTAGACACCGGACGCGAAACGATCGAAGTCTCAACTCTGCAAGATGGCTTGGATCTCGATTTAGTCACCCATGACCTAAAAAAGTTTTTTGGCTTGCTACTCAAGAAAAATGGGTATGTCCTGGAGCAACTTTATTCTCCGTTGGTAGTGCATACAACGCTCGAACATATGGAATTAATGGACATCGCCAAAGGCTGCATCACTCGCTACCATAGCCACCACTATCTCGGCTTTGTCCAAACCCAATGGCGCTTGTTTGAGCGCGAACACCCCCCGCGTGTGAAGCCATTACTATATGTTTATCGAGTATTACTGACTGGCATTTATTTGATGCAAACGGGCAGAGTGGAAGCGAATCTGCTAGAACTCAATCAAGTCTTTCAATTGCCCTACATTCCTGATTTAATTGCTCAAAAGTTAGCCGGAGCAGAAAAATCCGTATTGCCCCAGGCAGACCTGGAATTTTATCGGCAGGAACGCGATCGGTTAATTCAAGCCCTCGAAGTGGCGAGCCACAATAGTCATTTACCCGAAGCACCCACAGCGAAACCCGCCTTAAATGACTTGCTGATTCGGCTGAGATTAGCCACTGGATAAACTGCTTACGGCTACAACCTGTCACTCCCACACACAGTAGAATAGAAACCTATGGAAACTGAAGTCATTACGCTCCTCTCTCAGCGCGAAATCGAAAAAATGCGCCGCGCCGGTCATCTAGCCGGGCAACTTTTACATCATCTAGAGCCGCTGGTCAAGCCAGGGGTCAGCACCCTGGAATTGAACGATGAAGCCGAACGTTGGACCCAAGCCCATGGAGCCAAAAGTGCGCCATTAGGCTACAAAGGCTTCCCTAAATCAATTTGTACCAGCGTCAACGAAGTGGTGTGTCACGGTATTCCTAATGCAAAACACATCCTGCAAGATGGCGACATCATCAACATCGACGTCACCCTGATTGTCGATGGCTATCATGGCGATACCTCGAAAATGTATTTCGTCGGTGAACCATCACCCGTCGCCCGTCGCTTAGTCGAAGTCACCGATAAATGTCGGTATTTGGGGATTCAAGCCGTGAAGCCAGGTGCCAAGATTGGCGATATTGGCGCCGCCATTCAGGAATACGCTGAATCGCAAGGGTTTTCGGTGGTACAAGATTTTGTTGGTCACGGCATTAGTAATATCTTCCACACCGCCCCCCAAGTCCCTCATTACGGTAAAGCCGGAACGGGTCGCCGCTTACGTCCGGGGATGGTGTTCACGATCGAACCCATGATCAACGAAGGGACTTGGGAAGTCGAAGTTTTAGACGACGACTGGACTGCTGTGACGAAGGATCGCAAGCTCTCCGCGCAGTTTGAACATACGATCGCCGTCACCGAAGATGGCTATGAGATCCTCACACCCTATCCTGGGGATGCCTAACCTCGATCGGCTGACGCAACAAATTCAGTTTGTGATCGAAATTGATCAACTGAAAACCGTCCTGCGTCAAACGCTACTTACCGATGCCTCCCGCCAGGAGAATACGGCGGAACACTCCTGGCACATTGCCATGATGGCGATCGTCCTGGCAGAATACGCGCCTGTGCCCGTTGATTTGCTGCATGTGATTAAACTCCTGCTCGTCCATGATCTAGTAGAAATCGACGCAGGTGATACCTTTTGCTACGACGTTCAGGGCAATCAGAGCAAGCGAGAGCGCGAGTTGCAAGCCGCCGATCGAGTGTTTGGCTTGTTACCTCCTGATCAAGCGCAGGAAATCCGATCGCTATGGGATGAATTTGAAGCGCAGATTACGCCTGATGCTCAGTTCGCCGCTTGCCTCGATCGGCTGCAACCCTTACTCAATAATTGGCAAACGCAGGGTCATAGCTGGCGTAAACATGGCATTACCCGCGATTTAGTCCTGCATCGCATGTCACCGCTGCAAACCGGGGCACCCACACTGTGGGAGTTTGTCGAACAGATGGTTGAGGAATGCGTTGCCGCTGGCTACTTACAAGGCGAATCCAGTTGAGGCATTGGGCTGAACACCGATCAGTGTGCCTGCTCAGAGGCAAGTTGCACTAACTACCACCGCGATCGCCCCTTCAGTTCTTGTTTCTGACTCACCCCTTCAGCCAACCTTGTATTACTAGATTTATGCAAATATGTACTTTTTTAAGCACAAATAAACTTCTACTAAAGGCACTGTTCTTCTAAATAGTTGGTGCTAATCTAATAAGTAGGACACAGAGAGAAGCAGAATCTCTTAAACGGTAGGGCTTTCGGGATTGTGTCTCCCCTCCCAAAGTCACTGTAACCTCCAGGTTTGTGGTAGACCAGTTGTTCACTAAACTTCGTCATATCACCCTACTGCGTTAATTAACGTAACGCATCTTGAGCCAGCGTTTACTGGCTGATTTCACTGAACATTTCCACAACTGATTACTTCCACTAAGACCTATTGACTTTGTACATTCGTGCTAAGGAGGAGGAAAAGGAAGGACGTTGTTTGTTCTGGTTGGTTACAGCATTTGTTGTTGAGTACACCATTAGTTAGTTCTTATCTTCAATCATTACATTTCAAGCATGAGTCTGGCAGCCGTCTGTCAGACTCATTAGCTTTAAACCGCCCAACTATGTTGGTTTGAAAAGTATTTTTACCACCCATCATCTATCCATTTAAGTAAATATTTCTGTGCCATTTGACCCACTCGAAAATAGCTTCGATAAGCTAAATACAGGGATTGAATGAGGTCATAACGTATGATTACTGTTCCACAAGAGAATTCTATTCGCTTTGGATGGCAAAGAATTCTTTCACTCACATTATTGTTTTGGTTGAGTGGCACTGTGATTTTAGATGGCGTGATTATGCCCTCTCTATATCTGTCTGGCATGATGGTAGAACCCGGATTTGCTTCAGCTGGTTACTCGCTATTCTGGGTATTCAATCGGTTGGAATTATTATGTGCCGCGATCGTGTTAACCGCCGCTTTTGTGTTGCATTACACTCATCCGATCGGTGAACGATTTCACCAAACCATTAGCTTCCTTGCCATTTTGCTATTAGGAATTGTTAGTGTGGATACCTATTGGTTGACACCTCACATGAGTGCCCTCGGTGCCCAATTGAATTTGTTTGCGGCGGCTGCCGAAATTCCTACAGGTATGAATCAACTCCATGTGAGTTATTGGGTGTTAGAACTGATCAAACTAACAGCAGGTTTGACCCTATTCAAATTAATCGATCGCTCTGAACAATCACCGATTTAGCCATTTAGTTAGGCAGATCATCTCCTTTGTAACAACCAACGATGCAGGATAGAGAATTTGCTTTAACCTGCATCGTTTACTGTCAATATGCTGATGATTCTTGGTTTCCGACCCACGGCAAGCCGCTATTCTTGCTAGGATGAAGAATATGAACAATCTTTAACCTGGCTGACTCATGTCGTCTTCTTTAGGGAATCTCCGCGATCTTTACCAGCAAGTCATTCTCGAACGCTACAAAAAACCGCGCCATCGAGGCAAAACAGATCCTGTCGATCGCTATCAAAAGGGGCATAATCCTTCCTGCGGCGACACGATCGAGTTAACGCTGAAACTGAATGCTGCCGGGGATACGATTGATGCAGTGAAGTTTGAAGGGGAAGGCTGCGCGATCGCAATGGCTTCCGCCGATCTGATGGCAGAAGCGTTAACGGGTCGCCCGATCGCTGAAGCGCTAGAAATGGTGCAGCGATTTCAGAACATGATGCAAGGACAGGAAGAATTTCCCCAGGAATTCCGTAAACTGAATGTAATGCAAGGCGTGTCGCAGTTTCCAGTCCGAATTAAGTGTGCGACGCTGACCTGGCATACGTTAAAGGCAGCCTTAGAAGCTGCCGAGCCTGGAGAAACCGATCACTTTATCAGTAACGAGTAGACAGTTCCACTGCATTTTGTCGCTCAGGAGCCAGGAACGTCAGGGCATCCGACTCCTGATGCGGTTTAACCTACTGCCAACCCCGCCAGGGACTAATTTCAGCCCGACCATCCGGAGCCACAAACACCACCTTAAACAGAGCAAACGGCTCTTGTGCGGCACCCGTGTTGCCATCGGCCTCTGGTTTACCCAGTTTGGCAAACGGCGTCTCCTGCACTTGATCCGTTGCCACCTGATTTTCTGGCTGGTAGCTGATGATCGTGCCGTCCGGCTTCACCCGCACTCGATACACCAAGTCCTCGCTAAAGGTAGGAGTGCCTTGCCAGTTTTGGTTAATCTGCTCCTTCAGCTTCGGTAGGATCTCTTCCAGTTGGGCAGCTTCAGTAATCTCTGTCCCTGTCCCTGCTACTGGCTCAGTCATCACCTCTTTCCAAGGAGCCACTTCTAGCCCACCGCTAGCCGTAAATAGCACCTTATATTGGGCGATCGGTTCGGTTGCAGGAGCCGCTTCTGGAGCTGGGATAGTTAATAAATCCAACAATGGCGTTTGTTTCGCATAGCTAGCCGCGGCGGGATTCACTGGCTTATACCCCACAATCTCACCGTTCTCACGAACTCCTAAGCGATACACCAGGTCTTGAGGAATTGATCGCGATTGCCACGCCTGATCAATCTTGTCATAAAGTTGTTGGCGTAACGAGTCTACCTGCGCTGGATCGCTAATTTCGGGAGCAGCTGTTAACGGAGCTGCCAAGGCTGCCAGTTGCGGATCAGAGCTAGCTGCGGGGCTAGGACTAGCTGCCGTTGGGGCTTGAGTCGATGTTGGTTTTGGTGAGCCATCCGGTGACGGAGATGCTCCTGGCTTCGTATTAGCGGCTTTAAATGCTGCACAACCTGGATCATCTGGGCGTAGACAAGTCGGCTCTTTCACTTTAGGCACCCCTAAGAATGACAGAGCGACCGCGGCGGCAGCTAAGCTAGATAACCCGATCGCAGCTGGCACCACTTGTTTAGAGGCGGTTACAGAACGAGCGACAGCATGCTTCGAGAGTGGTTTGAGATTAAAGGCTAGATCCGGTAAGGTGCGAGTATCTGCCAAAAACTGATCGATCGCTTCAACCAGATCAAACAGTTGGACAGTACTTAAGTGAATCTGTTGCATCGCTTGGACTGTTCCCCCCGAGCTAGGAGTGGCAACAGGCGATCGCACACTTAAACGATGGGTTTGGTGACTCAGGTGCTGCAATTGCACCAGTGCAGTCTCATCCTTCGCAAAATGGGCACTATGTAACCCACTCAATAATTCTTGGGCATAGTGGTTAACGGTTTTAACTAACGCTTCAAAAAATTCCCGCCCACCACTTAACGGCTTTTCCTGACCAGAAAGATAGCACTCCGCATTAATCAAAATCGACATTAATGGGCGCGGGTCAGTCGGGGCGATCGCGACGGTACCATCCCCTAATCCCTCTAAAATTAGGGTGCAGTTCGGTAAGCTGTATTGACGCTGAATTGTCATGCTACTTCCCCATCAAACAAACTGACCCAAAAGCGCTGCATCCCATAGGTCCCTGTACAAAATAACAATTGAGCGAGTAAATCCATCGCTAACTGATTCAGTTTCTCATCCGATTCATACGCCGCTACGGCAGCTCGACGGGGGTTCATCCGCGATCGAAAGTGTGCCCGAAACCGCTCTAAATAATCATTCAACCGGAAGTGGTGCTCTACGGATAAGTTCTTCTCAGTCAGTTGTTGATGTGCCATTAATAACTGACGAATCAATACCGTCAACCGCTTGGCTAAATGACATCCGACCACAACCAGAGCCTTGCCTTCGACCAAGGACAGCCCCCGTCGCTGGTTAAACCGTCGCAACGGGTTGGTATTGCGTAATCGCCACAACGTGACCCGGTTCTTAATAATCTCTTGAAGTTCCAGTTCGTGTGCCATCATCAGAATGGCTTCGGAGCTACCAAGCTCTAAGGCTTCGATCGCCAACAGCATGAGATCAATATGGGTACGTGCTCGCCTTGGGCAAGACTCCTCTGCCAAGGGTGGATTCGGCAGACTCTCCAAAATAAACGGGATGCTTGGCTGGGCAGGAAGACTGTTCAATTGCATGACATTCACGAAAGGACAGAGTATGACTGAGTTGTCAAGGAATCAGACTCAGCAACCAGGTGTGGGCAGTTCAGGCATACTTAGCGTAATGTAGAACTTGCAACCTTATAGTGTACGATTTCTCGGTTCTACATCACATCACGACAAAAATTCATCAGAGGTTCCTGATAATAATCCTTACACCCTACACTTAGTTTCTCCAGGATGGATCAGCCTAGTTAAAGAATTCCAGATTCTCTTATAGCCATCCTATCGAGATTTCGTGATCTGGTTCGGCAGGCAATTTTATAATCATGCCCCTTGATCAATTTACCCAAATATGGGTGGATACCGCACTAATTGCTGGCAAACTACCGTAGGGTGGTTTCCGTCAATGCCAAACTATGGTCTGTCGGCAGTTCCACCAAAAAGCTGGTGAGTCGATTGTGACTGGTTGCTTCAATCCGCCCCTTTAAGGTTTCAACCAGCTTTTTGACGAGTGCTAGCCCTAATCCGGTGCCTCCATGTCGCCAAGGATCATTATTGGGAATCCGATAGAACTTATCAAATACCCGATCGAGTTCGCTCTCAGAAATTTCTACCCCTGAATTACTGACCTGGAGTTGAATGCGATCGGGGTGAGCCACAGCGGAGACAGTAATCTGTTCGTGCGCCGGTGTATATTTACAGGCGTTATTGAGCAATTCGCTTAAAATCCGCTCTAGACAATGGGGATCCGTAACCAGGGGGGGGAGCGTATTGGCAACTTGCACGTGTAACTCCTGGCTTTGGCTATGGGCACGTTCAATAAAGGGTTGCACATGGAACGGCAGCCAAGTTTGGAGGGCAACAGGCATGAGATTCAACGGCTCGTGCTTCCCTTCTAACCGTGACAGATCCAGTAAATCATTGATCAAATTAATCTCTCGTTGGCATTCGGCATTTAAAATCCGGAAGTATTTGGTCAACGGATGAGCACTATCAAACAAATCCATCCGTTGGAGATGAATTTCTAACATCTGAGTGGCAAGTTTGATGTTAGACATGGGCGTACGCAGTTCATGGGATACCGTGCTGAGAAAGTCATCCTTCAGTCGATGCAGTTTCTCTAGTTCCTCTACCTGCGCCTGAGCTTTTTGATACAACCGGGCTTGCCGAATGGCGATCGCGCATTGATTCGCCACCTGCTGAACCAAGCGGATGTCCTGGTCATTAAAGGCATGATAGCTTTGGCTAATCAACCATAAATCCCCTAAAACCCCCTGATCATCCAGGATGGGACAGGCAAGCATAGCCACTTGACCTCGGACTGGATTATGCAACAGAGAACAAAACTGGAAATATTGACCTCGCAGCAATTGGTCATACCCTTCCGGATAATTGCTCATCTTAACGATCCGTCCCTGAAACGGGGCTAGATCGTTAGTGTATTCATAGCGAATCGTGGATGTGCGATGTTCCAGGTCATATAAAGAGGCATTACAGCCGATCGCGCCAGTGGTGATACCCACTTCCTGTACAGCCGTTTGCAGAATTTGGTCTTCGTTCAAGCTATCGCGCACTCGATCGGTAATTCGTTTTAAGGTTGCTTCAAACTCCGATGCTAGTTGCAGTTGTCCACTCCGTTTTTGCACTTGGCGTTCAAGATTGGCATTTAAGCGTTGCTGTTGCTGGAATAATTCCGCATGGGCGATCGCTGTACCCACCTGCTCTGCCAACTGCTGGAGCCCCCTAGTTTCCCAGGTCTGCCAGGAACGCGACCCTTGGCAATGGTGAGCGACTAACACCCCCCAGAGGGGTAGAGGGTTTGCCTCTGCTTCCACGGTTGATGCCACTGCACACCGGGGAATCGGCACAGTTAATACCGCCTGAGCCTGCAGGGTAGTTAATAACCGGAGTTGATGAGGCGATAAGTTCGCCGCCTGAATATCTGCGATCGCAGTCATTGCTGCCTGAGCAGTTTTTTCTGCCTGGAACTTGATGAAACAGGCATCAGATACCGATTTACTTAACACTGACTTCCAGCCAGGACTCAGTGACTCAACCATCACAGAACCTCGCCACTTTTGTCTGAAGCGCAAAATAAAGACACGATCAACCTGAAGCCATTGATGAACCTCCGTTACCGTTACATTAAGAAGTTGTTTAAGTGGCAGGACTTGGTGGACTTTGAGCGCAATTTGCGCGATCGCCAGGTCTGCCTTCAACTGCTGCATTTCCTCATCCTGAGGAGCGTCAAATTGCTGAGGTTCAGGTTTGTGGCGTTTTTTAGATTTAGCAGCAGGTTGATGACGGCTCGATGCAGACTTGAGATGTTCCTCTGGGGGACTGGAATGGTGAATCGGGTCCATAGCTCCAGACGATGAGTCCCTGAAAGTATCACTAATGGCACGTGGAAAACGCGATATGGTTGATACCCCTAAACCAATATTATGGCGATCTAAGGCTGAGGAGTGGCGAACCACATCAAACCATGAGTTCAGATCCCAAATAGTTTAAACGCAATAGTACCAGGCTAGTCGGTTTTCAACACAGGGTATCCCCTGGCAAGAGCTTAATCTTGCCTTGCTCTTGTCTTACCTCAAAATGACCAGTTGGCGGCCTGGAAGCTACACCATGAACGAGAAACTTTACAGGAGGTTAAACTTCACATACCTGCACATTGGGTAGGCGAGAATTGAGCAGTCGCGTCATCCAGCCTTCTAAATATTTACGGTTTGCCTGTTGTTCTTTAGGTTCAGATGTATCTAACGGATGCGGTAACAATCCCAAAATAGCGGCTGTTGTTACACAAAACATTGACTTCTGGAAACTGACACAAATTCGGACCCGGAGGTCAGTTTCTCCCCGAATCGAATGCTGTTGATAGAACTCCCGTAAATAGGCTGGCAAGAAATGGCGCATGTCCTGCATTAACAAAGTGGGAGGAATACCTGCTCCCCCGATCGGCAAGGGATCGGCATAGAGGGCACCATAGGTAAAGCGAGCCTGGTCGGGCGGAATTTGATAGGCTTGGGCGTTATAAGACACCGTACCCATAAACGGAAATGACCGGAAAAAGACCGCTTCGACATAGGGCACGGCTGTATCCATCAAAAATGTTAAGCCAGCTGACTTGGGAATGATTTCATAAGTTTTTCCCTTAATTTCTACGGTGTAGGTAATGGGCTTACTGGCTGCTTCGACTAGACCATTCAACACATGGTTAACCACATCCTGAATCGTTTTAATTTCGCCGCGGTCGTAGCGATCGGACAACTTCAGGAACATGGCACTCATTACATTCCAGAATTGCCCTAAAGCACTGTAATAAGACAGTTGCCGCACCTGCTCAGGCAGAAAGTCTGGAAAAACAGTACTGACCCCTTGCATCAAGAAATTACCGCTCAGTTTGGCTTGAATGGCAGCTTGGGCTCGTTGGCTAAATTCAGGGGTATCCAGATATTCGTCAAGTTTGCCCCCTCCATGCCACAACATGGCTTTCATGCAATATTCCGAAAATTCATAGTTAATGCGATCGTGCCACCAATGCCGCATGAGCTTGCTAAACGATACCTCACCATTGAAGTACTTAAAGAACGGAAAGAGTACCAGGAATTGATCCTCCGAAATATAAGTCAGATTCTGCCAGTAAGCATCCAGGACTTCTCCATAACTCTTGAGAATACCAACCACTTCCAGCACATTATCAGGAGATTCTGGTAATAAGGCACCGCCAGTTTCCAGCCGGTAAATAATGTCAGCCAGAGGATGAGTGGATGCCGGACGATCGTGGGTACTGACCATAATGCTAAGGGGGATGCGGGAGTAGGGATGAGACTAAAAAATATCGGAAAAGAGATGGGGATAGAGTAATGCTGCTTCCAGGGTTCTAAGGGTTAATCCTAGGTAAGGGTGGGTTAGCGATCGCCACGGGTGGAGTGGTCGTGGCAAAGACCGCAGGTGGAGTCAGTAACGCTGTAGTTGTAGTTTCTGTCCACCGCACCAACCAATTAGGTTGTAACCCTAACACCACAATTAGAACGGCAAGAATGGCAGCCGGAATCCGTTCTGACCAATAGACTTGAGGCAGATTTGCAAATTGTTCTGGTAAGCGACCAAAAAAGGTTCGGTTAACCAAAAGCAAAAAGTAAACAGCCGTTAACCCCGTTCCGACCATGGATAGGAGAGTTTGGACGGGAAACACCGGGAAACTGGCTCGAAAGATCATAAATTCCGAGACGAACCCCATCATGCCAGGAATCCCAGCACTTGCCATCACTCCCACCACCATCAAGCTACCAATCATGGGCATACCACGTTCAGGAGCCAGTAGCCCACGCAAAATATTGATATCACGAGTGCCAGTTTTCTGATACACCACACCAACCAGCAGGAACAGCAGCCCAGAAATCAGCCCATGACTAATCATTTGAAAGATTGTCCCAAGAATGCTGAGGGGAGTTGCTGCTGCTGCTGCCAGGAGAATATAGCCCATGTGACCGATCGAGCTATACGCCACCATTTTTTTCATATCGGTTTGAGCGATCGCGGTAAACGCCCCATACAAGACGCTGACTACTGCCCAAATGGCTAACCCTGGCGCTAGAACTGCCCAAGCATCTGGAAATAGACCTAAACCAAACCGCAGTAAGCCATAAGTGCCCAGCTTCAGTAACACACCTGCCAGCAGCACCGAAATAGGCGTAGATGCTTCAACGTGAGCATCGGGTAGCCAGGTATGAAAGGGAACTAGAGGAATTTTTATCCCAAAACCAACCAGCAATACGCCGAGCAAAATGATCTGGGTCTTGATTGGCAAAATCTGGGTATGAATCGCCGCATACTCAAAGCTAGGAGCATGGCTGAGCCAAGTTGCCCCTAAAAAGGCTGCCAAAATCAAAATGCCAGAGAGCGCTGTATAGATCAGAAACTTGGTTGCCGCATACCCCCGACGTGCACCTCCCCAAATCGCAATCAGGAAGTATAGGGGAATCAGTTCCACTTCGTAGAACAGGAAAAACAATAACAAGTTTTGGGCAAGAAATGCTCCAGCAACTCCGGCATTCAGCAGCAATAGCAGAATGTAATAGAGTTTGGGGCGTTGAGTTGAGCTATCGCTACTATATATAGCGATACAGGTCAGTAAGCCATTTAAAACAAGGAGCGGTAACGATAATCCATCTACCCCTAGCTGATAGCTCAATCCTAATGGTTCGATCCAGGGGATTAGTTCCTGAAACTGCAAACCGATACTACTACTATCAAACTGAGTCAGTAGCAATACCGATAAGCCAAAAGTAACCCCCGTTACCCCTAAGGCAAGGAAACGGACATACTTGGTTGAGAGCGTTTGGGGCAGTAAGCCAATCAAAATGGCTCCAACAACTGGTAACCAAATTAGGGCACTAAGCATAGGGTGAGGGGATAAGAAAAGGGAGTTGACTAAATTTGATTGATTTGAAGTCAGGATGATTACCCTGGGGGTAGATGCTTGACTACCACAGAGAGTAGGTCAGGAGGATACCTAAAACACTGATGCCGAGTAGAATCGTCAGCAAGTAAAACTGCGATTGCCCAGAAATACTGTATTTCAAGCTTTCTCCACTAAAGATGGAGGCTAACCCAACAAAATTTACGGCGCCATCAACCACATAGCGATCGAACCAGTAGCTCAGCCGCGAGATACTATTAACCGCCCAGACAACGGTGACCCGATAGAGTTGATCAATGTAAAAGTCGTAGGCTAGCAAGTCTTGAAGGAACCGTAATGGCGTTTGCACCGGACGGCTCCAAGCACGGTTTAAGTGAATGACTGCCCCAGAAACACACCCGATTAACCCAGATAGAACTAACAGACCTGACCCTTCCCAGTTCATATACATCCAGTCTGGCAGCAGCGATAGACGTTGCAGAATCACTGGGACTAGCAGCGTGAAGACCGTTAGCGTCACCATCGGCACTGCCATTGTCCAGGGAACTTCTGGTGCCCGCCGGGTTTTGGGCTTCGGCTCACCTAAAAACACTAACCGGAAGATCCGCACTAAATTATGGGCCGTTAGAGCATTAACTACGAGCAATACCCCAACTAGCCAGGGGTCGCCATACCAGAAGGCATTGATGCCTTGCCGCATCGCCCAGAAGCCACCGAGCGGGAATAGTCCAATCAAGCCAGCTGCACCCACAATAAAGGCGGTCGTTGTCGCTGGCATCCGAGACCACAACCCACCCATTTCGGTGATATCCTGGCTGCTAGTTGTGAGAATGATCGAGCCTGTACTCATAAACAAGAGCGCTTTGGCAATCCCGTGAGTCAGGAGTAGCAATAGGGCAAAGCCAGTCCATTGCATTCCGATCGCGATAAACACTAAGCCTAGATAAACACTGGTTGAATACGACAACGATCGCTTGATGTCAATTTGGGCGATCGCCACCAGTGAACCACCGATCGCAGTCAGGGTTCCTAAAGCCACCAGAGTCATGGAAGCAACAGGAGACAGAATCAGAACTGGCTGAAGTTTAATCAGGACATATGCCCCACAGCCAACCACAACTGAGTTCCGCAAAATTGAAGCAGGATTAGGACCTTCCATCGCTTCATCTAGCCATGCATGGAGGGGAAACTGAGCACATTTCCCAACGGGACCAGCAATTAGAGCCAGCCCTAATAGCGTGGCTGTGGTTGGAGGAAGATCCGCCGTTTCTACCCAATCGGCTAACTCTGCAAAGCTAAATGTGCCGGAAAAGGTCGCTAGTGCCACTACGCCCATTAACAGCAAAACATCGCCCACGCGCTTGGTTAGAAAGGCATCGCGGGCAGCGGTAACCACTAGAGGTTGGGCATACCAAAATCCCACTAAGAGATAGGTGGACAGCGTCAAGATTTCCAGAAGCGCATAGGTGAAAAAGAGCGAGTCGCTTAAGGCGAGACCCGTCATTGCCCCTTCGAAAAAGCCCATTAAGCCAAAGAACCGAGCTAATGCCCAATCTTTCTCCATATATCCCAGAGCAAAGAATTGGGCTAACAGACTTAGACCTGTGACTAACTCTGCGGCTCCTAGGCTAATGGAGGAGTAGTCCAGAGTGAAGGTAATGTCTAGATCGGCAGCTTGTAACCAATGGCTAACGACCACCTGAGCTTCTTGACCTAGGCTGCTTTGGAACGCGATCGCCCCATGAACCAGCGCCAAGACTGTCATCAATATGTTGAGGTAAGCGGCGGGACGGGACCCAGTTCGCCGGACCAGACCGATCGCCCACGGTAAGGTTATGACAGCACCAAGCAAGCCATAACAAGGAATCCACCAACTGGTTTGCAGAAAAAACTGTTGCATTGAAACTAATTGTTAACGCTCAAACAGAAATGAATCCTGAATATCAATGAAACCGCCTCCAAAGCCATCTAGCTAAGGGACGAAAAGTGAGAATTGCTTTCACTTAAAAATTATTTAACAAACTTTAATGCCAATTTCAGATTAGTCCCTCAATGCCTCAACCATAAAACGTTTCAGCCAGAAAAACAATCATGGAGAAACACAAACTTTTATATATAAGTGTGATTTATATTTAAGTCAGAATCTGATTAAGTTGGTTACCAAAAAGGTTTATGATGAACGAGGTGAGAATTCAGGACGACGATCACTCGTTAGTCATGCTTGAGATAGCCTGAAACGCTTGATCCGTCAACTGTTCAGGCACCAAACATTTCTTTGGCAAGATATTTTCTCGATCAACTTCATCGTTAACAATCTTGCTAAGCCAGTGATTTCACCACAGAGGAACGATAGTAGCTTTTCAATAAGGTTCTTTAATACCTGAAATTTGTAACTATCATTGGTCTTTATATTGCGTTGGTGCTGACGGCGATCGTATTCTTAGGACAGTACAGCAGAAACCTTGATAAGGCTTGAAAACTCGGCATCTCCGTCTAAATTTTCATTCCTTGTCTTTGTCATTAGTTTCACTTATGTAGGAGATTAGTCAATGCCAATTGCAGTCGGGATGATCGAGACGAGAGGTTTCCCTGCGGTGGTGGAATGTGCCGACGCCATGGTGAAGGCGGCCCGTGTCACGCTCGTAGGTTACGAGAAGATTGGCAGTGGTCGTGTCACCGTAATTGTGCGGGGAGATGTATCAGAAGTTCAGGCGTCGGTGGCGGCAGGAGTAGAATCTGCCAAGCGAGTCAATGGTGGTGAAGTCCTTTCAACCCATATCATTGCTCGTCCTCACGAAAACCTGGAGTACGTCCTGCCAATTCGCTACACCGAGGCAGTCGAACAATTCCGGTCTTAGCGGGCTCATCTGTTGCTTCACAATAGTTAAGTCACGCTTTTAGACAGAAGTTTTTGCACGGTTATTTCAAGTTTGACAAGTTGACTCAACGTTTGATTTTGGAAGGGAGTATTTAGACATGGCAATTGCAGTTGGAATGGTTGAAACTCTGGGTTTCCCCGCTGTGGTGGAAGCAGCAGATGCAATGGTGAAAGCGGCTCGCGTCACCCTGGTTGGCTATGAAAAGATTGGTAGCGGTCGCGTGACGGTGATCGTGCGGGGTGATGTGTCAGAAGTCCAAGCATCTGTTGCGGCTGGGATTGAAAGCGTCAAGCGGGTAAATGGTGGTCAAGTGCTATCGACCCACATCATCGCGCGTCCTCACGAAAACCTGGAGTATGTTCTGCCCATTCGCTACACCGAGGCAGTAGAGCCATTCCGGGAAAGCGTCAGCGGTATTCGTCCTCTTAACCGCTCGTAATCCCTGATGCAAATTGCCAGAGTCCGTGGCACGGTTACCAGTACTCAAAAAGAGCCTAGCCTCCGAGGTACCAAGTTTTTGGTCTTGCAACTAATCGATGAGGATGGGCAACCATTACCAGGGTATGAGGTAGCTGCCGATAGCGTGGGTGCAGGAATTGGAGAGTGGGTTCTGGTAAGTTGTGGCAGTGCTGCTCGTCAAGTCCCGGGAAGTGAACAACGCCCGGTTGATGCCGCAGTGATTGCCATTATTGACACGGTTGGGATTGAAAATCGCTTGCTTTATAGCAAGCGAGATCAGTACTGAAGCGAGTCAATTAGCTCCACGAGCGTACAATTCATTTCCTGTGTCTATCTGCGGCAAAGTGCTGCAATGCGTTTTCAGTTTGGAGAATTGATCTATGGCAGTCCGTAGTTATGCGGCTCCCCCTACCCCCTGGTCAAACACCCTGGCTGAACCCCAGATCCACGAAACAGCGTATGTTCACTCCTTCTCTAACCTGATTGGTGATGTCCGGATCGGTGCAAATGTGCTGATTGCTCCGGGTACTTCCATTCGGGCCGATGAAGGTCATCCTTTTTATATTGGTGAAAGTACCAATGTGCAGGATGGCGTGGTGATTCACGGCTTGGAAAAGGGTCGGGTAGCCGGTAACGATGGGGAAGCCTATTCGGTTTGGATTGGGAGCAACAGTTCGATCGCTCACATGGCATTGATTCATGGTCCAGCCTATGTGGGTGACAACTGCTTTATTGGATTTCGTTCCACTGTCTTTAATGCCAGGGTGGGAAATGGCTGCATCGTGATGATGCATTGTCTGATCGAAAACGTGGAAATACCGCCTGGAAGATACATACCGTCTGGCTCGATCATTACGACTCAGCAACAGGCGGATCGCTTACCGGCGGCACAAGAAGCCGACGTGAAGTTTACCAGTCACGTTGTGCAAGTGAATGAAGCACTGCGATCGGGCTATCGCTGTGCAGATAATGTTGCCTGTATTGCCCCAATTCGGAATGAGCTTGATCAGTCAACACCGGCAGACACGAATGGGAATGGCAGTTCTCACAGTCATGCCGAACAGGGAGGGAGTATGGATGCAGATTTAGTCAGCCAGGTGCGGCAATTGCTGGCCCAGGGTTATCGGATCGGAACAGAACATGCAGATGAGCGCCGCTTCCAGACGAGTTCCTGGAAGAGTTGTGCGCCCATTCAGGCTAGTCGTGAGTCGGAGATCATGGCAGAACTTGATGCCTGCCTGCGTGAGCATTCCGGCAACTATGTGCGCTTAATTGGGATTGACCCAAAAGCAAAAAAACGGGTTTTAGAACGGATTATTCAACGTCCTGGTCAAAAGCCTGGACAATTTTCCCATACTGCCGCTACTCCATCAGCGTCCTATAGCGCTCCAGCTGCCCATCGTTCGAATGGACAGGTGCAGTCGGGTCATCTCAGTGGTGATGTGGTTGCCCAGATTCGGAACTTGCTGGCTCAAGGGGCTCGCATTGGCACTGAACATGCTGATGAGCGCCACTTCCAAACTAGTTCTTGGAGTAGCTGTGCGCCAATTCAAGCCACCCGTGAAGCAGAGGTAATCTCGGCTTTAGAAGACTGTATGGCCAACCATGCCGGTGAATATGTGCGGCTGATTGGGATTGATACCAAAGCCAAGCGGCGGTTGTCAGAAATGATTATCCAACGCCCCAAGGGTAAGCAAGTCGTGCAAGGTGGCGGTAGCCGATCGTTCACTTCATCTGCTCCAGCCAGTAGCGGGTCTGTTGCCAGTAGCCGTTTGAGCCAGGATGTGGTGCAACAAGTGGGTCAACTGATGGCTCAAGGTTGCCAACTTGGAGTTGAGTTCGCAGATGAACGCCGTTTCCGGACCAGTTCCTGGACCAGTGCTCCAGCTCTGCAAGCTCGGCGGGAAGCCGATGCGATCGCCGCCTTAGAAGCTTTCCTCAGCGAACACCCGAATGATTACGTCCGGGTAGTGGGAATTGACACCAAAGCTAAACGGCGCGTGGCTGAAACGGTAATCCAACGTCCGGGTAGCAAGAATGGTGCTAGTGCTGCTAAGGCTCCGGCTACAACGGCTAGCCAATCTGCACCTAGCTACTCCAATGCGACCACCAATGGTGCTGCTAGTGGCTCGGGTCGTTTAGCTCAAGCCGTCGTTGAGCAAGTCCGGCAACTGCTGGCTCAAGGTCATCGGATTGGCACAGAGTATGCAGATGAACGGCGTTATAAGACGAGTTCTTGGCAAAGTGGTGCTTCCATTCAATCCAATCGCGAGGCTGATGTGCTTAGAGCATTGGAAGCCTTCATCAGTGAGCACTCTGGTGAGTATGTGCGGCTGATTGGCATTGACCCGAAAGCAAAGCGTCGGGTGGCTGAACTTGTGATTCAGCAGCCGAAGAAACAAGCGGTTGGTCGCTAATTGTTCGGACAGTAGGGCGCGAATTGATTCGCGCCCGTTTCGTCCAAGGGGGTTATCCATGTCCTTGCCAACACTGCAACTGCAACCGATCAGCACTTCTCACTACTATGTCAACGGAGATGTGACGATCCAGGCAGGCGTTGCGATCGCTCCCGGCGTTTTGCTGCAAGCCGATGCCAATAGTCGCATCATTGTCAAAACTGGAGCTTGTATTGGTCTTGGTGCGATTCTTCATGCCCAAAATGGGGTAGTAGAAGTAGGTGAAGGTGCCAATATTGGCGCCGAAGTATTACTGATTGGGCACGTTACGATCGGAGCCAATGCTTGCATCGGTACGGCAACCACGGTCTTGAATAGTGTTGTCGCGTGGGGGCAGATTATTCCTCCTGGATCGTTGATTGGTGATACCAGTCGAAGTCCAAACCCAGAATTAGAGGCGGAAGCGTTGCAGGTCACGGATACGGTCATCTATCCAACACCAGCAATATCTGGAACAACACCTGCCCCGCCGGAACCACCTGGAGCGCTTGAACCACTCTCAGACGACTCACAAGCCGCGCAAAACTCTGGGATTAATGTTTACGGTCAAGTCTATGTCAACAAAATGCTGGTAAAACTGTTTCCGCATCGTCAGCCACCGAGCACAGCGGAGCCATCCAGCGATCGTCCGGCTACCGATGATCCCTGGGCAGATTAAGTCAGTTCTCATTTAGCCACACGATGGGGGAATCTTCCTTAGGGCTAACAGCGAACTACGAATAGCGATTAGGATAGGAGTACCGACCGAAGCCAGCGTTTTTAATTAATTTGAATGAGCCGACGAGAAGACTTTACAGATACTGCCCTGGGTTTAGTTTCTGCTCAGAGCTTTCCGGCGATCGTCGGCATTGCCGACCACATGCTGAAGTCATCCGGAGTGACTCTGGTAGGCTATGAGAAAATTGGCAGTGGGCATTGCACAGCGATTGTCCGGGGTTCTGTAGCGGATGTCCGACTAGCCGTGCAGGAAGGGGCAGAGCGAGCCCAGCAGTTTGGTCAAGAGTTATCGACGCTGGTGTTACCGCGTCCTATGCCGAATTTGGAAGTTGTGTTACCGATCGGGAATCGGTTAGCCCAGCTAGCGTCCGGTCGGGGACATAGCAAATTAAGTAATCAAGCCGTGGGGTTGCTAGAAACTCGCGGCTTTCCAGCGATGGTCGGAGCGGCAGATGCCATGCTCAAAGCCGCAGATGTGGTTCTGGCGGCCTATGAAACGATCGGAGCGGGACTCTGTACAGCGATCGTCCGGGGTAGCGTAGCCAATGTCGCAATGGCATTGGATGTCGGCATGGTGGAAGCTGAACGGATTGGGGAGCTGCACGCAGTGATGTTAGTGCCACGTCCCCTAGAAGATCTGGACCAAACTCTACCGTTGGCAAGTTGCTGGATTGAAGAGCTGCAACCATTACGCCTACCCATTGCAGTCAAGGAGACTGAAAAAGAACTGATTGCTTTACCAGAACTCAAACAAGAACGACAACCCTTAGCCATTCCTGAAGCCGAGCCTGAGCGAGTTGAACTCTCTGCGACGTTGCAATCTTTGGCATCTGAGCCGCCCCGAGAATTAGTAGACGCGATCGAGATTGAAGTGCAACCTCCCGATCGGTCAAGGTCAGCGCGTCCAGAGGGCGAGTAAGTGTTCCTCAAGCCAGAGTTTCGGGGCAATAGCCTAATCCTTGCACAAACTGGTTGCGGAATTCTTCGACCTCAATCCGATCGGGTTTACCGTGAGACACTACAGCCACCTGATAACGCTGCATTACATCTACCGGCGATTGTCCGGTTTCCAGACTCCAAAGCGCCATTTGCACCCGAATGCCCGGTTCGTAGGGAATCCCTAACTCATTCATGAAGGCGCGGAAATTACCATGATCGTAGGGATCGAGGTATTGGTTCATTTTTACTTTAACAATCCAACCGTCAATTTGATGGATCACGGTAATGAAGCGAACCGGAAGTTTGCTATCTAGCAAAAACTCGATCACTCTCAGGGTCAGACTGGTATTGGCGATGTAGTAGAGATAATCCATAACGGCCCGCCCAATTCGGCAAATACTTACACTTCTATGATTCCTCAGTACAACCCCGGTTAGTAGGGGAAAAGCCCGTGAGTAATGGCGGGATCTTCCCCAATTCATGCGTAAACTAGGTGAAGCTTCGTTGTCATGGAGTGGTTAGGTGGCTGATTCAAACAAAACAGCCCGCTCTTTAGCGGGGATCGCTGGGATTGTGGCGATCGCGACATTGATTAGCAAACTGTTTGGCTTAGTCCGGCAGCAAGCGATCGCAGCAGCGTTCGGAGTGGGTCCTGCCTTTGGAGCGTATAACTTTGCCTACGTCATTCCAGGATTTTTACTGATTCTGCTCGGTGGCATTAACGGCCCGTTTCATAGCGCGATCGTTAGTGTGTTAGCGAAGCGAGACCGTAAGGAAGTAGCAGCGATCGTCGAAACGATTACGACCTTGGTTGTGGGGATTCTGTTGCTGGTGATGATTGGGCTAATCCTATTTGCCGAACCCCTGATGCATCTGGTGGCGCCGGGGTTGTTTATTAGTCCTGAGCAAGCTGCGGCTACGGGAGTGTCTGCTGAAACCTGGCAAACCATGCAGCAAACAAAGGATATCGCCATTCAGCAGTTCAAAATCATGGCACCCATGGCTGTGCTAGCTGGGTTAATCGGGATTGGCTTTGGCAGTTTAAATGCTGCCGATCAATACTGGTTACCATCGATTAGTCCCTTGTTTTCCAGCGTTACTGTGTTGCTGGGGTTAGGTGGGCTAGCGTTCTATCTAGGCGATCGCATGATTCTGCCTGAATATGCAGCATTAGGCGGTGCGGTTTTAGCTTGGACAACTCTAGCAGGTGCGTTGTTGCAATGGTTAGTGCAAGTCCCCGTACAGTGGCGATCGGGCTTAGGCAAATTGCGACTACGGTTCGACTTTGGTAGACCCGAAGTGCAGGAAGTGCTCAAAATCATGGGACCTGCTACGTTTTCCTCCGGCATGCTGCAAATTAATGTGTGGACGGATTTGTTTTTTGCCTCCTTCATCCCGAATGCGGCAGCAGCGGTATCGGCAATGGGCTATGCCGGACTCTTGATTCAAACCCCGCTAGGGATTTTGTCCAACATGATTCTGGTTCCCCTAATGCCGATTTTTTCGCGGCTTGCCGACCCAGAAAATTGGTCAGAATTGAAACAACGAATTCGTCAGGGTCTATTGATGACGGCAGTGACGATGTTGCCATTGAGCGCCCTGATGATTGTCCTGGCGGTGCCGCTGTCACGGGTGGTGTATGAGCGGTATGCCTTTAAGGTAGAAGACTCTTATCTCACAGCTTCGGTGCTGGTAGCCTATGCGGTTGGAATGTTTGTTTATCTGGGACGGGATGTGTTAGTCCGAGTTTTCTATGCGCTGGGCGATGGGGACACGCCGTTCCGGATCAGTATCGTGAATATTTTCCTGAATGCCTTACTCGACTTTTTCTTGGTGAAGCCATTTGGTGCACCTGGATTGGTATTGGCAACCGTAACGGTGAATTTAGTATCGATGATCGCGATGCTCTGGATCTTGAACCACCGTTTGCATGGATTACCATTACGAGAGTGGTCAATGCCTGTTTTCGGGCTAGTTCTTGGTAGTGCGATCGCTGGAGCTGCCTGCTGGGGAGCCTTGTGGGGAATGCAACACCTCTGGGGAACAGAAGGTCTGTTAGTCCAATTAGCTCAGCTTGGAATTGCCAGTGTAGTCGGCTTAGGAGCATTTGCAGTAATTGCAGCTCAACTGAAGCTGCCAGAAGTGACATTGTTTGTCGATCGCCTGCGGCAAAAGTTCTCCCGGAATCGAGAATCAACCTGATCAATTTATTTGTAGCCCATTGCCCAAAGATTGAACTCTTCTGTAGAAGTTTCAATGCGTTGGAAGCCAGCCTGTTCTAGCTTTTGACGGAGGGTAGTGGCTGTAAATCCGGTTTTATGTGCCATATAAATTCGACCCGCCGCGATCGCGCTTCTCTGCCCATAAAGGATATCTACAGGTGCTAGGGGACCGGCATAGGTGACATATAGCGTGTCCTCCAAATTCCCCTCAATCACCAACTCAGCGACTTTCTGGATATCGGGGAGCGTGATCAACGCAAATCCACCTGGCTTCAAAACTCGATAGAACTCTGCTAAGGCTAATGGCACTTCATGAGCGTATAGGTGTTCCAGATTATGGGACGAGTAAACCGCATCAAACGTACCATCTGCCACCATTGGCATATGGGTGATAGAACTGACGATATCCGGCTCGACATCTGAATCAATATCTAACCTTACTTCTTGCCACTCCCCGGTTCGCAGTAATGGGGGTAATGCTAAAGGATGATAGGGACCACAGCCTACATGCAATAAGCGTTGTTTCTGCTGGCTCTCCAGTAAGATAAACTGACCTGAGCGCGATTGTTGGCTGAGTTTTTCCTGCACCACTTGGCAGTAAAACTGCTCTAGCCCAACCACACAGACTGGATCATCAAACAACTGAGCCTGTCCTTGCTGCATTTGTTGAACGATCGCTTGCCTCCAAGCAGGCTCCTGCCCCAAGCGCGCCGCAATCTCAATATACTCGGCTTCAGTCTGGGCAATCGTTTCAGTCACACCCAGCCGGGTTAACATCCCGTAGGTTTGCCGCCCCCGCATCAACTCACCCGCATGGGTCACAATCGGGAGGCTAGCGGCGATCGCGTCAAATGCCGTATGACCGGCTGAAAAAAGCAGGGTATCCAGAAACACATCGCTGCACTGGAGCAGGCTAGTATAACCCTCCCAGCTTTGTCCAGGTAGAAACAAACAATACTCCTCACTACTTAAGCCAGCTGCCGTAAAGGCTTGGTCTAAGCGTTGCCGGAATATCGCTTCTAAACCTGGGTTAGCGGTGTTTGCCAGAGTTGATCGCAGGACAAAAACAAATTTTGCCTGGGGAACCTGACGAGCGATCGCGGGAAAGAGCGCATCGTGTTGTGGCAAATATTTAAACATCAATTGGCAGGACAGATAAACAACGGCGTCCTTGGGAATATCAAAGTCAGCTCGTGTTTTGGTGGCTGCCGGAATAGTCGGTTTTGGATAACTAATGCCCAGATTTGGGAGCCGAATTAGCTGCTCAGTATAGTGAGCCTCTGCCGTTGCCGATTCCATCAAATCGCCTGATAGAAAATAATCAATATTGACTAAACCTGAGGTGACTGGGTGACCCCACGCACTACATTGAATCGGAGCTAATCGAAGCGAGGCGATTTGGGCAATTTGGTGAGAAGTCCCGATCGCTAAAAAGACCAGAATATGCAATTGGTCATCAATAATTTTCTGGCATATACTATTAATTTCCCCGGAGAACACTTGAAACTGATCGCTCATTGCCTGGAAGCGAGCAGCTTGTAAATCCACGGAAGTACTCAGGCTATAGCAATAGAGATCAAACTGCTGACGATCGTGGTTTTTTAACCAACCTGCGACCCAACGAGTCATGCTATTACTACCCAATGCATCAGCAATGTAGCCAATCCGAATTTTTCCCGTTTGGCTCACAGGGAGCATCGGCAGAGGGTTAATCCACTGGGGATAGAGATCCGCCACGACCCGATATAAGAGTTGACCGTACTGAGCTTGCAGCTCCCGATCGTTCATCCCCTGATAACAGAGATAAAAGTTATTGTGGTCTTTAATCGAGCTAATATTAATTGCTTGATTTTGGCGATCAGCTGTTTCAACGGTTTGCATTAATCGGTGATAAGCCTGAATATATCGTTGCCGATAGACAGTAATTTCTTCCGGCAATCGATATAGAAATGGCAGGGCAAGATCGGGCAAAACTTGTAAAAATTGATCCGCTGGATTCAGAGCTGCCGCTTGCTGAAGATACGGTAATCCTGCTTCAGTTTGTCCACAGTTATGGAAGCAATCATAAACAGTTAAATATTCTTCTACACTGCTTAAAGGCTTGTGTTCTAGAAAAGCCAGGAACTGGGCGAGTGCCAATTCGTGGTTGCCTCGGCGATACAGAGCATACCCCGCACAATAATGCGCCTTAGCCGTTTCTCCCGTCGCGTCATACGCCTGATGTAATTTCTCTAAAGCGATAAAGCCTTTGGGATCCAAATTCAACGCCTGCCGATAAGCCGCGATCGCTTCGGGATAATGCTGTTGGGTCATCAACAGATCCCCTAAATTGAGATAGCTCGCCGTGTGATTAGGATTAACAGCGATCGCTTGCCGATAGTAATGCTCCGCCTGGGAAAGATTTCCCTGATTAAACAGTAGTTCTCCCAACCGAGCGTAGGCATCAACCTGACTAGCATCAAATGTAATCGCCTGTTGGAAGGCAGCAATGGCAGCCGGAATCTGCCCTACCCGTTGCAAGACTAAGCCGCGCATATGGTGCGCCGTAGGGTGGGTTGGATTGAGTGCCAGCGATCGCTCTAGTGCCACGATCGCTGCTTGATCGTGCTGCATCAAATCAAGCAACATTCCCAAATTCAACCAGGTTTCAGCATGGTTGGGATAATGCAGAAGATAATCCCGGTATAGTCGCTCGGCATCGGCATACTGCCCATTGACATGCCATTTCACCGCTTGTTGACGGATTGCCTCTAAATGGGTGTGCTGATATTCCTGAGCTAATCGGTGGATTGCTGCGATCGTGGTGATCTCCCGCGCTTCTGGCTGTTGCGCAGGAGTCCGCTCAGTTCGTTGCGCATCCCAACCCACGACCATTAGTCCTTGCCAGAAGCCATGATCTGTGCCTGGCAGCAGATCTAGCTCCAGAACAGCTTGAGGATACATAGCCAGAAAATCCCACGTTGCCTGCCGTACCAGACTGGAATCAGCATTGCCCAGAATCATGAGGGCGCGATCGGCAAGAAAAGGCTGCACCCGCAACAGACCGAGCAATTGCGATCGATAATCAGCTTGCCCGTGATAGCAATAGACACCAATCCTGTCTTCTAAACCACTTTCTTGCAAATGATTAAAGAATACTTCTAAGCTCTGAGCACAAACTAAAACCTGGTCTTGCAGCCCAAATTTAGCGAGGTTATCCGCTAATTGCCCCTGAATGGCTGCCTGCACTTCTGGTTCAACTGGGGTTGTGATCGCATACGCCATACAATGCGGATGATGCACCAACGCGGCAACCAAATTTGCCCCAGTCCAGCAACCGACCTCACAGTAAAGTTCGCCGGTCTCTAGATAATCGATCGCGGTGTGCAATAGCTGCATCACACCAGTCGTCGTGCTACCACCTGTTTGTGCCAGGATATCCTGGAACTGCGACGAAATTGGATCAGCCTGGGCTGTCCCCCAATTCCGGTAAAGGGTTGGCAGTTGGGCAATAAATGATTGAACATCCATAGGGTGACTGGCTAAGGTAAAAGCAACATCCCATTACTTCCCTATCTTGCCCAATCTGAGCTGAAATTCGTAAGGAAATCCGATCGCTCTTAGAGAGCAGCGCCAGTAGCCAGCTATCCAGCCAAGGCTAAACTAGATTAGCTCTAGCTATTAATTTCAAAAGTATTGAATAGACCGAACGGGACAGACGGGGCTCGAACCCGCAACTTCCGCCGTGACAGGGCGGTGCTCTAACCAATTGAACTACTGTCCCAGGTATTTGATGATTTTGGTTCGTGTCGTTTTGTTTTTGACACGAATTCTATTCTTGCAAGCATTTGCGAATTTGTCAAACATAATTGGGATTTTTTCCAAAATCGTTGGCTCCCTCCTCCAGGTTGCACTGGGACAAACCGATGCGTAAGCCACGGCTAGAAGGCTCACTTTATGATAAGTTCCAGCCAGTATCGAGGTCTGAATCAACGGGTATGAATATTCGGGATGCAGTAGTGGCAGATTTACCCACGATCGTGAGTATTTACAATTCCACGATCGCCAGTCGTATGGTCACTGCCGATGTAGAGCCAGTTGCAGTCGAAAGTCGGCTGTCCTGGTTTCACGCCCATACACCGGATTGCCGTCCATTATGGGTACTGGAAATTGACCAGGAAATTGCTGGTTGGTTAGGGTTTCAGTCGTTTTATTCCAGTCGTGCGGCTTACCATACAACGGCGGAACTGAGTATTTATATTGCGGCAAATTACCGGCGTCAAGGTGTAGGACGGCAACTCTTAGAACACGCGATCGATCGCAGCCCTAGCTTAGAGCTTAAGACTCTGATCGGGGTGATCTTTGCCCACAACCACCCGAGCCTACAGCTATTCGAGCAATTTGGATTTACCCAATGGGGTTATCTCCCACAGGTCGCTGAGTTTGCTGAAATCGGCATGTGTGATGTCGTCATTCTAGGACGTAAAGTTTAAAGCAACCGCTAGAAGAAGATGGTGCTGACAACCCTAGTTCAGTTGATTACCTGCCCATCTTCCTCAGCTCTCCGCGCAGCTTAACTACCCAGTCACCCAATTGACTAGCGTCCGCACAGCAAAGCCGGTCGCTCCAGCGCTGTTGTAGCCATTCTCCTTATCTGCCCAAACGGGTCCGGCAATATCTAAATGTGCCCAAGGGGTGTCTTTGACAAATTGCTTCAAAAATAATGCTGCCGTGATTGCGCCTCCAGGTCGAGGTCCGGTGTTTTTCATATCCGCAACGACAGACTTCATCCCCTCAAAGTACTTCTCTTCCATTGGCATTCGCCAGAGTTTTTCCCCTGCCAAATCCCCCGCTTGATTCAGTTGTTGGGCAATCGCATCATCAGGACTCCACAAACCCGCAATGTCGTCACCCAAAGCAATCACGCAGGCGCCCGTCAAAGTCGCTAAATCAACGATCGCATCGACTCCCAATTTGTCGGCAAACACCAGGGCATCGGCTAGCGTCAGCCGCCCCTCAGCATCGGTATTGTTGATCTCAATCGTTTTGCCGTTGGAAGCGGTCAAAATGTCACCCGGATGCATAGCATGACCACTAATCATATTTTCGGTAGCCGCCGAGATGAAATGCACTTCAACATCGGGTTTAAGTTGCGCGATCGCTTTTGCGGCTCCTAGCGTGGCACCGGCTCCGCCCATGTCGGTTTTCATCATTTCGATCCCACTGCCTGCTCCCTTAATGTTCAAGCCGCCCGAGTCAAAGGTAAGTCCTTTGCCAATAATGGCTAACTTACGGCGGGGAGTGCCTGCTGGTTTGTAGGTGAGATGAATAAACTTGGGAGGTAGATCGGAGGCTTGGGCTACGCCTAAAAACGCTCCCATGCCGAGCCGCTCACACTCTTCTCGCTCCAAAATTTCTAAGTCTAAGCCATAGTCTTGAGCGATCGTTTCTGCGGTTTGTGCCAGGGTAATCGGGGTGACGATGTTGGCAGGAGCTGCCACCAGTTCCCGAGCTAGAATCACGCCTGAGCAGATGTGTTGTGCCCGGACGATCGCAGCTTCCTGCCCACCCAAGCCCAGGAGTTGCACCTGTTCTACCTTACTGACTTTATCCTCAGCATCGGATTTGAAGCGGTTATCCTGATACAGAGCGAGTTCTACACCTTCCGCGATCGCTTGAGCACTCAGCGCTGAATTACCATTCCAGGTAGGTAAACTAATGCCCAACGTTTTACATTTTTCTTTCTTAGCGAGTCGGGCACTAGCCGCTCCTGCTCGTCGTAAACTATCGAGTTTGAAGCCGTCTGGTTTCCCTAATCCGATAATAATGACCTTACGAATGGCACTGCCCCTGCCCACTCGGGTTGCCGCACTACTGCCCTCTTTACCTTTAAATTCTACTTCGGCAATCAATTCCTTCAGGGTGCCGAACAGCTTTTCATCTAACGCCGCCAAATCCCCAGTCAGCTCAACCTGCTCCTCAAAGAACCCGATCGCTAACGCATCTCCAGACCAGTCCAAGTAGGCGGTATCTGTTACTCGCAAATCCATTCAGGCTGTCCTCAAAATTCCTGTGATGTTCCTGACTTCCAGTATTGATCAAAACGATAGATGGCGTGTGGAGCAAAAGTAGAAGAATCAATTTGTTCACGTCTAACACTACCAATGGGACCTTTCACACTGGGACATTCCTTCCAGATATTAGTTTTTCAATAGCGAATAAATACTGAGCGAGTTAACTCTAATCTGGCAATTTTTCCTGTTGAGAAAAATTAAGCCGGTCTAAAGTCCCAAAAACTGTATTCTGCTTCCCTCTCTAGAACAGCAAAAAAGTGTTAAAACGGTTTCTGAGGTTCCTCCCCTGGGTATAGGTCGATGCAGCAACAACACAAGAAACAAATTCATCGCTTCATCAAAATTGGATTCGTGACTGTGCTAATTGGTGGCGTATCGGCGGGGGCATTGAATCATTGGCCTCGCTCCGAAGATCCAACTCAGCCAACGTTCGAGTTACCTCAACCGGATAATGTGCAGATTCGGCAAATTAATGCGCTGCAATCCTTGCCACCAACGAAACGGACAGAGCAATTGCAAGCGATCGCCCAAAAGAAACCAAAAGCCTCTGTAGAACAGAACCGGGCTCGCTATCTGTTAGCTAGCGATTTGCTTCAGCAACAGCAGCCTCAAAAGGCTCTAGAGCAATTAAACAACCTAGAAACCGATTATCCCACCTTGGCTCCTTATGTATTGCGGCAGCGGGCACAGGCGTATACCCAGAAAGGAGAACAAACCCAAGCGCGTGAAACCTGGCAAACCTTGTTGAAACAGCATCCTCAAGCGCCTGTGGCTGCCGAAGCCCTGTATGCATTGGGACGCAACGAACCCAAATATTGGGATCAGGCGATCGCTCAATTTCCGGCACATCCTCGCACGATCGACATTGTCCAACAGCGGCTGAAGCAAAATCCTAAGCAGCCCCAACTGCTCTTGCTATTAGCGAAACATGGGCTGTATGTAGAGAACTATGTCAGCATCTTGGATCGGTTATCTGAAAATTATGCCAGCCAACTGACGCCAGCAGACTGGGAAGCGATCGCCTTTGGCTACTGGGAAAAGCAGGTCTATGGCAAAGCTGGGATGGCTTATGCGCGGGCACCGTTTACCCCGCGTAATGCCTACCGAATTGGACGGGGGCTACAGCTTGGAGAAAAAGCCGGAGCCTTAGAGGCTTATCAGCGCCTGGTCAATGCCTTTCCAGATGCCAGCGAAACCTCGCTAGGGCTACTCAGGTTATCTCGGTTGACTAGTGCCCCTGAAGCGATCGGCTATTTAGATCAGATCATCAGTCGTTTTCCCGATCGAGCAGGGGAAGCCTTACTAGAAAAATCTAAACTCTTGGATCAATCCAACAGTCGAGAATCTGCTGCCCAAGTTCGACAAACGCTGTTATCCCGCTATGGCACTTCTGATGCTGCCGCTGAACTGCGTTGGTCATTGGCACAGCAACAAGCAACGGCTAAAGATATCCAAACTGCCTGGAAATGGGCAGCGCCGATTCTGACCAACAATCCCAACAGTGAATATGCTCCAGAAGCTGGCTTCTGGGTGGGCAAGTGGGCAAATGAGCTAGGTAAAGCAGAAGATGCGAAGCAAGCCTTTGAATATGTCCTGACTCGTTACCCATCATCGTATTATGCTTGGCGATCGGCCTCGATGTTGGGTTGGGAAGTGGGCGACTTCACCAGTGTGCGGCAACTGCAACCAGAGGTAATCCGTCCAGCCACTCGTCCTGAATTGCCCAGTGGTTCAGAAACCTTGCGGGAACTGTATCAACTCGGTCAAGACCGCGATGCCTGGACTTTATGGCAAACCGAGTTTCAAGAGCCGATGGAACCTACTGTGGCTCAGCAGTTCACGGATGGCGTCATCCGGTTGGGAGTCGGTGACTACCTTGATGGCATTTTCATGGTGTCGTACTTAAGTGAACGGGAAAAGCCAGAAGAGAAAACTCAATATCAGGAGTTAAAGCAACAAGTCAGCTATTGGCAAGCGCTTTATCCGTTCCCGTATCTGGAATCGATCGAAAATTGGTCGCAGGAACGGCAGTTGAATCCATTACTGGTGACAGCGTTAATTCGGCAAGAGTCGCGATTTATGCCCGGCATTCGATCGTCCGTCGGAGCGACTGGCTTGATGCAGGTGATGCCAGATACCGCGATGTGGGTGGCAGAGAAGATCAAGTTGAAACAATATCAACTGAATGATCCAGATGACAACATTAAGCTAGGGACTTGGTATCTGGATTACACCCATGGGGAATATGCCGATAACTCGATGCTAGCGGTCGCCAGTTACAATGCTGGTCCTGGTGCAGTCGCTGGTTGGGTCACGAAGAAAGGGATCGCTGATGCCGATGAATTTGTGGAAGCAATTCCTTACAGCGAGACTAAGGGCTATGTAAAGTCAGTATTTGAGAACTACTGGAACTATCTCCGGTTGTATAACCCAGAGATTTCTCAAAAACTGGCTCAGGTGTCTGCCCAACATCCAAAACCAGTGCAGTAGGCTAAACGTTACCCAATCTGGCAATTTCTAGATCTGGAATAGTTGGCGCTGATGACTCAAGTTTCGATGCTAAAAGATTCCGGATCAATCTCCCAGTTTGCCCACCGAATGGCAGCTCTGGCAGTCGTTAAATGGGGTGGAACCCGGAGTACATGAATGGCGCTAGTACTGGGACAGACCATTTTTAGTAAATGAATGGGTTCAATATCGGCATTGGCATCAATTTTGAGTAGTGTGTATTCCCGCCAGGAATCCAGTGCGATCGCTTGCAGTTCCTGGCAAATTCGCCCGTAGCCGATCCCTTGAATCAAGATCCGGCGTAGTTCGGCATTCGTTTCTTCCAGTAGCCAGGGGGCTTGCCATTGATTCAGATGAACACTGCCATATTTGGCTGGAAGTGTAGTGCCATGATGAGCATAGACTTTGAAGCCATCTCGGTAGGCGATCGCCGCTTCTCCTTCCCCATGTAAGCGTTGTTCTTGATCCAGGAACAACTGATTGGGGCGATCGCAGACCACACAGACATCCTCAAACGGAATAATCCAACCACAGGTTTCAAATAACTGGTGAAGACAGTCTAATGCTTGGGTTGAGTCAGGTGATAGATGACTACCCAATTGCGTGTTGATATACTCCAGGCTGCTAATTAGTCGCATTAGCGAAGCAGAGGTAATGGCTATATCAGCACAATAGGCTACGAACTTTAACCAGGCTTTTGGATCTTGATGAGTATAGGACTGATGAATCTGTCGCCGTTGCGCAAATTTGATCTCATCGTCAGGTGCAAACTGCATTTGTCCTAATACATAATTCCAAAGCGCTGGGCTGAGTGCAGCTGGTTGAATCTGCTGGTCTAATTCGAGCTTGACCTGAGGTGATAAATGAGATCGAGCAAATAACTCATTGATACCAGCCCAAGGGCTACTGCATACGAGGACAGTTGGTTCTGAACGATCGCACAACTGATATAGCGCTTTTGCTGCTGCGATCGCGACATCGGGTTGAATAGGCTGGGTCGCCAAAGCTTGCCAACGCTCGATCAGCTTGGCTGACACACTTAACTCTGGCAATGGGTTATTGGGACAACTGAGGATCGTCAAATTCGCTAGGGATCGGAGAGGACTAAGATCGTGGATTTGATTGTAATAACAGTTGAGATTAGCGAGTTTGTGTAGGGATGCAAGCGGACTTAAGTCACTAATCTGGTTGTAACCCAAGTTCAAGACTGTAAGCTGGTTCAGCGGTTCTAAGGGACTGAGATCAGTAATTGCATTATTACTAAGATCCAAACGCACTAGCTTGGTGAGGGATTGCAGCGGAGTCAAATCTGCTAAATGACTCTCCGGCATAGATAACCAAGTCAGATTGGTCAGAGTGTGCAACGGTCTGAAATCTGTAATCTGATTTTTACCCAAGTCGAGACGGTTGAGATGGGTTAAAGATTGCAGGGGACTGATATCAGTTACGGGGGTGCAATACAGGTTGAGGTAGGTTAGATTTGCCAGCGATCGCAATGGTCTTAAATCCCGTACCTGAGTGTAACTTAGCGTCAGATGGGTGAGCTGAGTCATCGCAGCTAGGGGAGTAATGTCCGTCAGGTGGCTACATTCCAGCTTTAACGAATTCAGATTAGCGCAAGCAGCTAACTCCTCCAGATGCTCGATCTGGTCACACCGAATCATTAGATGAGTCAAGCTTGGCAGAGTTCTTAGCGGACTTAAATCGACGACTTGAAGGTCAGTCAGGCTCACATTGGTATGACCTGCCAGTTGACGTTCTGCTTCATGGCAATCCGTTTTACCTGCCCGCTTCAGTAAGGCCTTCACCGTATTCTGTTCAGCTAATGAAAGTTGGTCGAAATGGCGGCACCAGTCGGTAAAGGTTGTAAACCGGGGCATCTGACTCGATCGCAATTCAGACATGGTTCACCAGAAGATTACAGAACTCTGCCTATTCTCCCCTATCCCTGATTAATCGATTCATCTACCTGAGCAGGGCTCACTCCTGCCAGCCTTTCCGTGCCATCAGCCAATAGGTCAGCATTTCCCCCTTCCCCTTAACATCAATCACGCCCCGCTCATCCAGGTCATAGCGTTTTTTCAACCGCTCCTGAACCGTCGCTGTCACCTGAATTCGCCCTGGCTCTCCTTGGGATTCCATCCGACTGGCAATGTTAACCGTATCGCCCCACAGATCATAAATAAATTTACGAGTTCCAATAATTCCAGCGACAACCGGACCAGTATGGATCCCAATTCGGAGACTGATGGGTTGCTGATCTGGAGTTTTAAATTGAGCAATGGCTTGTTGCATATCCAGTGCCATATCTGCGATCGCCCAAACATGATCAGGACGAGGTTTAGGCAATCCGCCGACGACCATATAAGCATCCCCAATCGTTTTGATTTTCTCTAACCTGTGGTGATCGGCCAGGGTATCAAAAGCCGAGAAAATTTGGTTCAACAATTCAACTAATTCCACCGGGGAGATGTGGGATGACAAACCCGTGAAGTTGGCAATATCCGCAAAGAGCACCGTCGCTTCCGCAAAGCTATCGGCGATCGTCGTCGGTCGGCGTTTTAACCGTTCGGCAATCGGTTGCGGCAAAATATTCAGTAGTAAGCGTTCAGCCACCTGTCGTTGTTGGCGGAGTTCGGCTTCGGTAGACTTACGATCGCTAATATCGCGCACACTGCCTTCGTAGTAAACCACTCTGCCATCAGGCGCTTTAATGGTACGCACATTTTCTGAGATCCAGATCGTACTGCCATCTTGACGATAGACTTCGGACTCAAAGCCAGCTACCGATTCAAACCGCCTTAAGTAAGCCACTAACTCATCACGGCGGCGCGGCTGCACATAAAGTTGTTCACCAATATCAGTGACTTTTGCAATCAGATCCTCGGGCGACTCATACCCATAGAGTTCCGCCAGAGTCGGATTAACATTGAGATAATGACCCTCCGGTGTACTTTGGAAAATGCCCTCAGCTGCATTCTCAAAGATACTGCGATATTTGGCTTCCGCCTCTTGCAATTCTGCGGTACGTTGGGCAACTCGGCGCTCTAATTCGTCAGCCTGCTCCTTAAGTTGTCGCTGGGATTCTCGTAAAGCTTCTTCCGCTTGTTTGCGATCGCTAATGTCATATAACGTAGTCAGTAAGGTATGCTCCCCTCCTAATACCAAGGGTTGGACAGAGGCACACACCCAAAATGCTGAGCCATTTGCCCGTTTTGCCTGGAGTTCATAATTCCGCACAACTCCCTCAGCTGCTAACAGGCCTTGCAGACGCTCAGCATCGGTAGGATGGACAAAAAATTCTGATAATTTGCGGTTTTTCAGTTGCGGAATCTCTACACCCAACTGTTGACCTGAAAACGTATTGGCATAGGTAATTGCCCCATCCGATCGTTGGGTCAAGATCATTAAAATGGGAGTTGATTCTGATAGCGCCCGAAATAGTTCTTCGCTCTGGCGCATGGTTTCAACCGCTTGGGTGTAAAGCTGATATTCCATCATGTCGCCATGCTCAGTAGTCGCCTGTAACATGATTTCGAGATCAGCTTTATCTCGAGAAACCGTTTCCAAAATTTCTTGCAAGGTTGCCTGAGCTAGTTTACGTTCAGCAATTTCAGTTTGTAGTTGCTGATTAGCTCGATGCAATTCTGCTTCGACCATATCGCCATGTTCGGCAGTAGTTTGCAAAGAAATTTCCAGATCGCGATTGCGCTGCCACAACCAATCCACCTCCTGATGTAGCCGGTTAATTTCTGCCAGCAGGGAGTCTGGGTCACGGTGGAGCGACTGTGCCTCTGCCATGAGTGTATCTACACAAATTCTAGGGTTAAGCTGGGCATCAAACGCTGTAGGTTTTTTAGAGACTTAGTCTGCCAAAGAATCTTGTCAGAGCCTTGAAAAGTCAGTTTTACATTGCCCTTTTCCCGCACTTTGACAACAAACATTGATAGCATACTAATTCCCGAACTGTTAAGAAACTCTAACTCTCGAAGATTGATCGTGAATTCGGGGGTTTCGTCAACAGCCTGGAGCAAAATATCCATCACCGGCTGATATTCTTCCATGCCATCTAAGCGGAGAAAACCCTGCAAGAAAACTGTGGCAGATGCCGGATCGTGGTGAATGCAATAATCGTCGGTTTTAATTTCCAAAACTAACAGCTCCCAACTCACCTACTCTATTCCTATCCGAATGAAACAATTATGATTTGCTAACTCACGATCGCTCATACATCTAAATACGCTAAGACATTAACCCGAAAGATCGCTGGAGCAGATTCCAACGCCTCAAACTTCCAGCCAAATCTAGCCGAATAATCATTCATCATGGTCAAAACTCCCATGCTAGAGCCACCGCTGCCAGCCGCCGTTTTTTCTAACTGCTGCATATAGAACTCATCGAGGTCGGAGCTTAACAGTTGGGTAATAAACTGTCGATATTGCTCTACTCGTAGGTACTCTGCGTAGTTAATTGCATGGAAAATAATCTGACGTTCATATAGATATAAAGAAATACTGATGGGCAGATTCTCTATATCCTGGTTATATTTCACTGCATTTTCCAGCAATTCGTTAGCAATGTAGCTAACAGCAGCCTTAACTGTATCCTGTCGATTAATTTTACTATCAGGAACTTCATCACCAGGAAAAAAGGCAGCAAAGTAATCCCCCAAGAAGTCAGCTGATAGTCCATAGTTACCCCAACGGCGGCGGCGAGGGGCAGAACTAGGAGAAAAATGCAGCGTTAAATATTCGTCGCTGGCAGGAATATCATCTGTGAATTCTCCAAAGGTCTGAATGGTACTGGTTGGATTCATAAACACCTTGACAAAGCTAGGAGATTAGAAGTAAAGAACAGCAAGCGCCAGCATGAAGCGACTTCAATCGCGATTCAATTCCCTGTATGTTTCTAATTTCTAATATTCCCAAGCTAATCCGTAAAAAATAGCAAATGTAGAAATATCCACGATCGCTATGCAGTTAATTAGCCTGAGACAATGCGATCTCTCCCCTGTTGCTTAGCCATATAAAGCAGGTGATCTGCCATATCAAGTAAGGTTTTTGCAGGCAGGTCATGGGCAGGCAGAAGGCTACTCACACCCATACTTAAGGTGATATGGCGGTTGGTAGAACTTTGAGTTTGGGGGATCTGAAGTTGTTGAATAGCGGTTTGAATTTGTTGGGCAACGACGATCGCCCCAGCTAGATCCGTTTGGGGCAAAACCGCCACAAATTCTTCTCCGCCGTAGCGGGCAGCCAGATCACTAGGGCGTTTGAGGCTACGAGCAATCACCTGAGCCACTAACTTCAAACAATCATCACCCGCTAAATGCCCATAGGTATCGTTATATTGCTTGAAGTGATCAATATCGCACAGAATGATCGCAATAGGTTGACGATCGCGCAGCATTTGCTTCCATTGTTGCGTCAGATACTCATCCAGCCGCCGCCGATTAGCAATCTGAGTCAGCCCATCGATATTGGCAAGATGGCGTTCTTCCCGCCATTTCTGATCCCACTGAGCATCCATGACATCACCATGCTCCATAATCGTCTGGATGATGATTTCTAGATCGTCGCTGCGTTTAGATACAGCCTCTAGAAGCAGTTTCAAATTAGCCTCTGCACGAATCCGTTCAGCTACTTCTAGTTTCAACTTTTGATTGGCCAGCTGAAGCTCAGCCTCGATCAAATCGCCATGTTCCGCCGTTGTGGATAAGGCAATTTGCAAATCCTGATTCAAACGAGACAGTTGTTCAACTTGTTGCCGCAGGTGTTGAACTTCTGACAGTAATTGCATTGTTTGGCTCTCAGTCAGAGGATGCGTTGTCATGCCATCAAGTAAGTACGTGAGGTCGATAAGAGGAGCAAAGAGATTACAGGGGCAACTCTCTCAATCAAGGGGCGCATCTTATCTACTGAGCATGATCCTTCTAGGGATGAAGTGGGCAACTATTTAGATCGTAACTTTTTTTTCCTTTCACTTCTGTACTCTAGATGTAATGTCATTCAAGTTTTTAGGCTGTTAGCAAGTCCTGCTAGTTCACTGCTGCTTTAGCACAAGTAATGTAATATCATCAAACACTTTTTGATCACCAATATACTGCATCAAATCAGCAATCAAAACCTGACGAATTTCACTAGCAGAACGATGCCGATTTTGCTGCAATACTTCATACATCCGCTCTAAACCATACTGAGACTTCTGTGTGTTCATTGCCTCCGTAATGCCATCTGTGTAAAGCACAGCAATATCCCCTGGTTGCAACTCTACTTTTGCTTCAGCGACAAATTGGGTAATATCCTGTTCCAGACCCAATGGAAACCCTAGATCCAACGTATCAATTTGCTCTAGGTTGCCATCTTGTCGCACAATAATTAGTTCTTCATGTTGCCCAGTTAAGCGTAAGACACCAGCCTCGTATTCCAGTACAGCAAGAGTCATATTTTTGCGCGATCGCATACGGCGAGTATTATCATAAATAATCCGGTTTACAGCATTTAAAAATTTCGCTGGATCTGTTTCTCCATTCGCTAATAAAGTCCGCACAGCCGTCTGAGCCATAATCATGACGACTCCACTTTCTAACCCGTGCCCCGTGACATCACCAATGCTAATTTTGACCTTGCCATCCTGCTGCATTACATCATAATAGTCACCACCAATTTCAGTTGCAGGTTCCATAAATCCAGCAATATCTAATCCGGCAACTGCTTTTAATTCTGACTCTGTTGGCAATAACATTTGTTGTAGCCGCCGAGTGACATCCAATTCAGCACTCATCCGGAAGTTTTCATTTTTTAAGCGTTGATTCAACTGAGAAACTTCCTGGTTTGCCTGCACTAAAGCGGCAGCGACATGATTAAACGATGTCACAACTTCAGCGAGTTCATCCCGACTCTGAAGGGTTACACTATCGGTCATTGTACCTGCCACCATCCGTTGCGAGGCAGCGCCCAAACTAGATACTGTATCCATCACGCCTTGATAAAAGCCGATGAAAAGATACATTACAATTGCCAAGATTACTAATACAAAGATAGTTAATCCGAGCTGTTTCTGGACAAACCCATCAATTCGGCGCTGTAACAGAATATCAAGTTGGTTGATCGTCTGCTCCCATAGATCAAAAGCTTGTTGCAAGCTTTGATTCGCTCGTTGGAAATATGCTTGAGTATCAGGTTGCTTATTATTATTAACTAACTGATTAATCAGACTTGCCAGATCATTTGTATTTTGAGTGAGTTGTTGCAGAGGAACTGTTAGTTCTGGTCGTAGGTTACCTGCACGATTATGAGTAAATCCCACTTCCATTTTTTGGGCAAGTTCACTACTCTGCTGTTTTAGAGTTTCAGCTAAAACAATGAGTTGCGATCGTTCGATCGAAGTTATTTTTTGGTCAACATTAATGCGTTGACTAATTAATCGGATATCTGATATGGTCTGCTGCATATCAGGCAATCTGAGTAATGTAGCATCCATCAGATAGTAGGTATCCAGATCTGGATCAAGAATTAAATTAGATTGATCACCAACCTGTAACCTTAAACTTTCAAGTTGACGAAATACTTGCTTATAATCAGCTGATTTATTGTCAGTTGTCCACTGCTTAGCTTGAGTACGAAGAGTCTTCCAGCTATCGGCTAATACTTGAAAGCGCTCAGTTGATAAGAGGAGATTTCCCAATTCCCGATCAACGTTTTGGACAGATACAAAATCTTGATCAATTTGAGTTTGTAGCTGGATAAGTTCCTGCGATCGTTTCATTGAATTATGAGTACGATCACTCAGCAACTCATATTCAGGTAAATGCTGACTTAATTGGTGCAACGGTCGGAGATAGGAATTACCTAACATCTCCTTATGCGCAAAATTGACTCGGTCCTGTACTTCCGAAAGCAGCAAATACATGACCAGGCTTAAAGGAATGATAAAAATACAACTGATGAGGGCAAACTTCTGCGGGTACTTCAGTTGATTCATCAGATACATTGCTGGTTTAAACAACTGGGTAAACTTGCGCATAAACTCTATAAAAATTAGTAGCTTTTAAGTACTTCTAAAAGTTAGACTAGTCAGTCTTAAAACTGTTGAAATACCCTGATCTTGTTCAAAAAGAAGGATTAGGGGAGACTCACACTTTCCTAAAAGCAGCAAAATTTTCAAAACATTCTTGTGAGAGTCGAATCTCAGTCTAGAATGCCCGTAATTTTGCAGGGGCTATCAGGTTTTATGGCAGGCAGTTTGATCTGGTCAGTTGGCAAATTATTCAAGTCATAGGTAAGAAGAGTTGAATCTCACTATCACAAACTTCAACTTCTTAACTACACCGACCGGACAACCCGATCACTTGCATCTATTTCTATAAACAAGTGCTGCTGATGGTAGCGGGCTGCCATCAGCATCAGTAATCATGTATCTGCACTAGTGAAATTAACGTAGGAGCATTAATCAATCACAGAGCGCCAGCCTTCTGGTTCATATTCTCGCTGAATCCGCACTGTCCAGTCTCCATGCGGAATGACGATCGGCTGGTGTTCTTCGTGGGTTAAGGTCGCCGTTTCGGACAATATTTTTAAGTAGAGAGTGCCATCTCGCTCATACAGTTCGGCTGTCCCTTGACTAATCTGATGCTTATGCCCGGTCACTTCTCCTTCAGCCAGGGTCAAATGCGGAAGCGGAGTACTCCCGGTTGCCATCTCCAAATGGGTCACTGGTAGCAGAATCACATCACCTTGGCGCATCGGTTGCATGAATACGTCTCCTGCTGCTCGCAATAGTGCAATTTTAAATTAATTCTACTGGCTTTCTCAGGCAAGCATATCTCCCACGCCCGATCGCAGGCTCACCCAATCGATGCTCTCAATCCCAATTGGATTGCTATACACTGAACACTGTAGTGAGTATCAGGCGGTGAAACCCTTGCTGGACGAACAAGCGAAAAAAACCATACTGCGCAAAATTCCTCACGGGCTCTATATTTGTGGAGTGAAAGACGGGGAAGAGGTGAATGGCTTTACCGCAAGTTGGGTAATGCAAGCGTCGTTTAGCCCTCCCTTGGTTGTGAACTGCGTGAAGCAAGATTCTAAATCCCATGCGATGATTGAAGCGAGTGGGGTCTTCGCGCTCAGCTTTTTAGAGGATGGACAAAAAGACCTAGCCCAAACGTTCTTCAAGCCCCAACGCCGAGTCGGCAATAAGTTTGAAGAGGTCGAGTTTTATTTGGGTGAAACGGGCTGCCCAATTATTTCGGATACCTTGGGTTATGTCGAATGTCGGGTAGTTGGCTCAGTTCCTAACGGCGATCACACCGTTTTTGTAGGGGAAGTCATTGCGGCGGGAGTGCATCGGGAAGGTAATCCACTCTTGCTGGAAAGCACGGGTTGGAACTACGGAGGCTAAGCGACCATGCCGTTGATTAAGGTGCAAACATCGATCGCACAACCAGAACCGACTCAAGTAGAAACCCTACTCAAAAATTTATCTGCCAGTCTGGCAAAACATACAGGCAAACCAGAGTCTTATGTGATGACTGCCTTTGAGCCGGGCATTAGCATGACTTTTGCAGGAACATTTGATCCCGTTTGCTATGTCGAGGTGAAAAGCGTAGGGAGTATGAGTCCGACCCAAACGAAAGCCATGAGCCAGGACTTCTGTCAGCAAATTCACACCACGATCGCGGTCCCAACCAATCGAATTTACATTGAGTTTGCTGACGCAAAAGGGGCAATGTGGGGCTGGAACGGCTCAACTTTCGGTTAACTTCTGTAAGTAAATTCAACTCCTATCCGACGATCGCCTAAAATCTCTGGCGATCGTCGGTCGTCCTGTTTGTCCTTTCTCCGGAAAGGATGCGGATGATCCTGTTTCTATGACATAGGTACAGCCAGCAGGAGAACGCTAGCTTACCCTAACTTGCTCAAAGTCGCTAGAACAACTGGCAAATGCATATTTTAAATCGGCACCATCTCCAGATTAATGATGAATAACAAGTGTTTCATCGTCAAGAGGATGGGGAATGCTGGACGTGAGACTCTGTTAAATTCCCTTGCTTAATGCCAGATTGTTGACCCCATAGAACTCTTAATTTGCTCTCCAAGGAAAAATAAAAATGGCTGGAAAGAAATTTCTACTTCCGATTATTGGTGCCGCTGTAGTAGTGGCTGGTGGTGCGGCAGCTTACTTACACTTCAAAGGTCCTTCGAAAGATATTGGCAATCCCTTAGCCAGCGCCGAAGTGGTGCCGGATGAAGCGTACATGGCAGCGTTCATTTCAACCAATGAAAACTCTTGGGCAAAAATTAGACAGTTTGGCACTCCTGAAGCCCAAAAGTTAGTCAATCAAGGGCTACAAGATCTGCAAAAAGAAATGATGAAAGAGTCCAAACTGGACTACGAGAAAGATCTGAAACCTTGGATTGGTAACATTATGGTTGCGGTGCTGCCAGAAGATGCCAAGACCAAGAATGATGAACCTGACGCTTTGATTGTGGTTGGGATTAAAGATAAGGTTGCTGCCTTAAACTTTGCCAAGAAAATGGAAAGTCAGGCAGGAGTGAAAAGCAGTAAGAGTGATTATAAAGGGGTCGAAATTACTCAATTTACTAGTGCAGAAAAAGCAGAACCTACCTATTCTGCTGTGTTAAAAGATTTTCTGGTACTGGCAGGCGAAAAACGGATTATTGAACGCGCGATCGATACCTCTAAAGGTGAACCGTCCCTGGCATCAAAGCCTGATGCCCAAGCTGTATTAACCAAGCAGATTGGTGTTCAAAATCCAGTTGCCACTGTGTACTTGCTGGACTATGGCAATGCCATTCAGGAATTGATGGCAAACAATCCTGAATCGGGGCAGCTGCCTCCTGCCACCCTAGAGCAGATTAAGCAAGTGAAGTCTGTCGTGGCTGGAGTAGGAATTGATGATAATGGCATTCGGATGAAAGCCCTAGCCAACCTTAATCCCAATGCGAAAACCATTACCTACAAGCCGGCTCCAGGCACAGTCGTATCGCTATTTCCAGCTGAGACCTTTGCTTTAGTCAGCGGGGCAGGAATCAGTCAAGTCTGGTCACAGGCGACCGAACAAATTAATGCTACGCCAGAAGGCAAGCAAGCCCTGGAACAGATGCGAATGGGGGCTGGCATGGTTAATCTGGATTTGGATAAGGATGTGTTTGGCTGGATGGATGGTGAGTTTGGCATTGGGATGATTCCCTCTAACCAGGGGCTACTGGCACAGGTTGGGTTTGGCGGAGTGATGGTGTTTGACACGAGCGATCGTAAGACAGCGGAAAACACCTTCAAGAAACTCGATGAGCTTGTGAAAGCTCAGGGGGTATCCGTAGGACAACGGGATGTTCAGGGCAAGCAGGTGACCGAATGGGCTGCCCCCGGAGCAGGCTCGTTGGTCGGACATGGCTGGCTGGACAATGACACCGTATTTGTGGCGCTCGGTGGCTCACTGGTAGATATGGTCGCGAACAAACCCAGCCAAGCTCTTGATGGCAGCGACAGCTTCAAAACTGTAACGGGTTCTCTGCCCAAACAAAATCTGGGGTACTTCTATCTGGATATGGATAAAACCATGAACTTGATGAAGGGCACGGTTCTGGCTAGCCAATCTAATGCCATTCCGCCCGAAACTATGGCAGTACTAAACTCGATTCGAGGGGTAGGCATGACCTCCAGCCAACCTGATAAAACCACCGGTGAGTTGGAGGTAGTGCTGGCACTCAAGCCCGCCACCAAATAACGTGGCACTTCAAGGGTCGAGCAGAGCCTATGAGCTGTCTTACCCTTGAGCCTGACCTCTTAACCATCACGCCCCCTGTCAAGTCTCCTGAAGCGAAGAGACGGCAGGGGGTAATTTTTTGGCGGTCTCTACCTGGCGATGACGAAATTGCTTTAAAAAGAAAATCGCCTGACCCTTATAAGCCCCCAGGATCAGGCAGTCTACCTGTAAGGACGCTTTCCTAGCCGAAAAAACTAAACGAACGTAGTTGCCCCCTAGTTGTTTAGCTCTTCCGAGTGCGTTCCTCAGATGTATTTTTATAATGCTAGATCTTTAGCCTAAAAACCATCAGTATTCTACTCAATTTTATATTTGCTTTATCTAAAGCTAAATGGGCATTCATCCGTGGATCAACGGGTATGGGCGCAATTTCACGATCGACAGCTCCATTCAAGTTGCTCAATCGCTGGAAAATCCTGGTTTTTACTGCTGCCAGCCCAACTGAGACTAGTCACTCTCATTATCATCTTGAGATTTAGTTGGTCAGAAATCGCTGCTATTACTGGCAGCTACCTTGTAAAGATTGCGTTAAGCAGAGAAATTCAGCTCCGTCCTGATGAGGCAATGGTATGAAGACGATCGTGGGAGTTGTTGGTATCGCCGCTAGCTAATGAGTTAACTTCCTATACCTGACTTGGATTTCCGCGATCTGGGAGACGGATTGTGTGGAACAGATGCTAGGCTCGTAACAGTTGGGGCTACTATTCTGCGCCTTGCCGATGTGAGTCTGTTTGCTTATGCTAATTCCGCTGACCCGCAAGACCTTTGAAACGTTGATTCCACCTGTGGCAACGGGTGCTCAGTACATGTATTTCTGGGGAAAATTGCCAGATTTTCTACGGCGATTGCTGATTTCCGTCGTTGGTATGTTTGGAGTCTTACTCGTCCGGGTGCTATTTCTGGGCGAAGGGTTTGAGTTCCTACTACTAGTTTCAGGGCTTTCAGTAGGGCTTTATTGGCTATGGGCACCCATTCTATGGGCAAGTTTGCGGAACTTAGAGTATCGCAAATACAACTACACAGGCTTTTGGCGGGGGGAGGTGCTGGATGTTTTTATCACCGAGGAACTGATTGGGCAGGAAGAAACCGTTAACCCACGGGGCGATCTAGTCATTGTCGAAAATCGCGAACGCTGTATTAACCTGGAAGTTGGTGATGATACAGGATTCGCGACGCGTTTACGCGTCCCCCTGAAGCGCAATTACGAAGCGATCGACGTGGGTGATCCAGCAGAAATGCTCGTCTTATCTAGTCGGAGCGATCTCAGCCGGATTATGCGCACCTCAGACATCTATATCCCCAACAACAATATTTGGGTCAGTGACTATCCTTATTTGCAACGAGATGCCTTTATTGAGGTGAGCCGCCGGTTACGGGCACGAATTCAGACAGAACCAGAGGCTAGGGAAGAACCGCGCCGTACCTCCAAGCGAACGCCCCGCACTGGGTATAACGATCGCTCTCCTTCCCGCCGCTCGCCTCAACCCCAAACCTACGCCGACGATTACGCCTACTCCGATCAAGATGAGCTGGACTCCTATCCCTCAGAACGGCGATCGTCGAGTCGCCGCCGAACGGGTCAACGTAACGGAGATTACGAGCCTGTAGACCGCCGCGATTATGAACAAGATGAGTGGGAGCGTGATCATCGTCGAGCCGAGCGTGATACTGGCTATTCTCGGCGATCGACTCCCAGCTCTAGCCGCTCTCGTCGCCGCTCTACATCTCGTCGTAAACCGACAATCGACTGGTAAGCTACATCGCGTCCATCCGGTTATAAGCTTAAGCGATGCCACTCTGATCGCGTCCGTATGCCTGCCAGGCTAGGTCAACCAGTCCATTGACGATCGCCGCAGCCACAACTGCACTCCCTTTCCGACCTTCGACCCGGATATGGGGAATCAGTGAGTCTGCTAGCCGTTCTTTTGCCACATCCATCCCAACAAAGCCCGATGGAGTCCCGATGACCAGGGCAGGACGGATTTCCTCGGCTTCAATGAGTTCAACGAGTGCCGTGAGTGCCGTTTGGGCTTGACCCACAACAAAGATGCCTTCTGGATAACGCCGCGCCAGGGTTTCAATGCCCCAAGCTGCCCGACTTTTCTCCTTTTGGGGTCGGGTAATGGCTTCCATGCTGCAATAGACCGGATTCGCAAACGTATTTTGGATATTCGGCGCAATCCCGACCTGAACCATTGGCACATCTACAACTACGGTGGTACGAGCGGCGAGGGCAGCGGCTCCAGACTGGAGAGCAAGTTCCGAAAACCGAATCAGGGATTTGTATTCAAAATCAGCCGTAGCGTAAATCACCCGCCGAACAATTTCATACTCAGCTGGAGAAAAGGCATGCTCGCCAATTTCGCGATCGATTATTGCCAAACTTTGGGCATCTGTAGCATGCCATTCCATCGGGACTCCTTCTAGCACAATTGAATCACCCACAGTTCCTCATAAACTGTGCTACCTAGCAACAGAATATAATTAACCACCTATTCATCGCTAGAGTAAGCAATAGAGATAAAGCGGGATAAATATTGCATGTCATCTTATCGGGTATTTGAACAATCAATTCAAATCCAAGCCAGTGCGATCGCGGTGGAACGTTGCTTGACTGATCTCACCTTAATGCATCGTTGGCTCAATCCGGCACTGCGATGTGAACCAGTGGGAGGTGTCTGGTCTACAGACTTGGGTAGCCAAAGTCGGTTTGTCATCCAAATGCCGCTTCTCCAGCCAACCTTGAAAAGTGTAGTTGTTGAGCGGGAGCCAGGCTTAATTGTTTGGGGATTCGATGGTTTTTTTCACGGGCGCGATCGCTGGGAATGTAATCCAGAGCTAGAAAAAACTCGTTTGGTGAACCGCTTTGAATTTAATATCCCGAATCCGTTGGTTCAGTTTGGCTTTGATACGTTTGCAGCGACCTGGACACAGAAGGATATGCAAGCGCAACTACGCCGCTTAAAACAGGTAGCTGAAAGCATCTATTTTAGCCAGCAGTGATCATGGTTAATCTTCGATCGCGTCTAGGAGTTCGCGAATTACAGCGGCATCGTCAGCGGTAGGCATCAGTGCCAAGTAGTCTTCTAGGTCTTGACGGGCTTCAGTGAGGCGATTGAGCCGATAGTAAAGAATTCCACGATCACGTAGCTCAATTGGCGCTTGAGGCATCAACAACAAAATTCGTTCGATCGCCGCTAATGCTTTTGATAAATTCCCCTGATTCACATAAATCATTTTGAGATTGGTTAACATGCGAACTAGGAATTGGCGGGAACCAACAGGCTGAAAAAACGCTGGTCGCAGTTCTACAGTTTGACGAAATACTTGGTTTAATCGCTCCTGGCAATCCTCCAGAAATAGAACTTCACCTTGATTAAATGGATCAACAAATACTTCCATTTCTTGTACTGTAGGACGAATTAAAAAATGTCCAGGCATCCCAATCCCGACCATCGGAAAATCTATCCGCCGAGCGATCGCAAGGTAGAGCAGTGATAAGGTGATTGGAATTCCAGTGCGTCGATCAATGACATCATTTAAAAAGCTATTGCGTGGGTCATAATAGTCATCCGTATTACCCCGATAGCCTAGATCATCATACAAATAGTGGTTAATCGTTTGAATCGTTTTAAGCGGATAGGGTTCGGCAGGTAACCGCTCTAAAACCTCCATTGCCATTGTATCGATCGCGGTTAAATATTCGTCCACATCCAGCGCTGGATACTCTTCTAAAGCCAGGTAGAATGCTGCTTTTTCTAGACAAATTTGCTCATCTGGTTGATGAACTTCTTGATAGAAAAACTGCCGTCCAAGAGGGAAGTCCATAGGTCAATCATATTAATTGGAATAATCTTTTCCAGCCCCATACTTGAATGCCTGAAGCCAGCGACGGTAGTAATACTGTGGTACAGGGGGCAAAGTTTTCGATGCCGGTTCTAACGCATTAGTGATCGAAAACAATGCGGTATAGCTAGCAAGATTCATATAATGAACTAGCCAATCTAAGATAGTCACCAGACCAACGTGGGGCAGAATTTGTAAGACTAATTTGGGATGGGCGATCGAGGTGCGGATCAAGGTTTGAAATAGCGCCGGAAATTGCACTACATCTTGCAGGAAGGGTTTTAATACGGGTTCCCCCAATGCTGCCATTTGAGCAAATACGCTAGATAATAACTGGTTAATTTGATTAGGGGGAATTTTTTGGTTGATCCCAACACTCATTGCTCGTTGAAATAACCAAGTCACTGCTAAATTGGGCTGATAGGGTTGTAACAGTGCCAATGCCGATCGCTCCAAGGTATCCGTCTGCAAAGCGTCATGAATGCCATACGTCAGACGGTTGAGATGGCGTACCATTGCACCAAAGCCACCAAAACTGAGCGGGGATTGGCTACCACTGCTATCCCCGATCGGTAAGATGCGATGCCACTGCGGTTTCAAAGGGCTTTGCCGGTAGCAGGGAAAACAGCCAAATAGCGCCCGCTGGAATTGCAGTTGCTCTAAGGTCACCTGCTGATACTCTGGCAGTAGCCGGAAATATTCTTCAAATAAAGTCTCTAAACTGAAGCGATCGGGATCCGCATCCAAATAGGTAAACAAATAGGTAGTTCGACCATCTCTAGCGGGGAAGGCTTCCCAAAAGTATTGGCATTGGTCTTGAACCGGAGTGAACGACACAATCAAATCCCCAGTGTCGTTCGGAGGAAATCCAGTGGCACAAGTGCCTACGACTAAACAGACAGCCTCAGGTCGCTTGCCCTGGCGAGATTGCCGGACGATCGGCGAAAAATGTCCCATGGCATCCAACAGTAAGCGAGCCGTGAAAGATTCCTGCTCCGTCTGAATCACCACACCATCCGGATGAACGATCGCCCCGGTAAAGGCAATCTGCTCAAATAGCTGCCCACCACCGGATAAAAATCGTTGCTTTAAGGTTTCTAGTAGGTAGAGCGGATCAACGCCAATATTCAGAACATCTTGCACCCAAAGATCAGCACCACCCAGGAAGCTAATGCGAGCTGGATTATATTCCGTGGCGATCGCCTGGTCTAGCTCTTGGGTCGTTAGCAAACCTAATTCCACGAATGCTTGTAACTCATGGCGAGAAATATTCCATTCCTGCTGTCGTCCCCGCAACATCCCTCGTTCTAGCAGCGCAACTCGCCAGCCTTGTTGCACTAAGGCAGCTCCGATCAAAATTCCCAACGTGCCACCGCAGATCACCACATCCCATGCAACGGCGCCTAATCGCTCAGGACTTTCCTGAACTACAGTTGGCACAGGGAGTGTGCCTTCTCGTAAACTCCGCCATAATTCATCAGTCCGTCGCAGTCCAGCGAGGGGATTTTCGGGGAGTTGAGACAGAATGATTTCAGTCAGCGTCATGAATGTCGGTTAAACAGCCTGCAATCCTTAAAGTAACGCGATCGCTCCCATAAAACGGATAGAAAAAAGGGACGTTGCTGAGAACGTCCCTTTACATTGTCCCTCCAGGTATCAAGTCATCCACTTGATAGTTGACCAAACTTTATGCGGTATCAGAGCACCTGCAAGCTCTATACTCCAACGGCAGTCTTAGCGGTAGGCTTCACACCATTCGGCTCTACCGGCTGACCTTCGATAAAGGAGCGCAGCATCCAAGCCATCTCCTCGTGTTCCTCCATTAAGCCGGTGAGGAAGTCAGCTGTACCTTCATCATGAAATTCTTCGCTACAGCGATCGATCTGTTCTCGCAGATTGCGAATAATTTGCTCATGGTCATTCACCAATTGAGCCACCATCTCGGTTGCACTAGGAATAGTATCGGGGGTTTCTTTCAATGAAGTGAGTTCCAGGAAACCTGCTAACGTGCCAATTGGATAGCCACCTAACATACGTACCCGTTCAGCACAAGCATCAATATTTTGTGTTAAGGCCTCGTAGTGTTCTTCCCACAATTGATGCAGTGTTCTAAATTGAGGACCAATCACATCCCAATGAAATTTCTTAGTTTTTACTAACAATAAATAGGCGTCGGCAACATCCCGATTGAGGAGTTCGATGACACCCTGACGCTGCTGATCTGTTAATCCAATATTAATCTTATCCATTTCTCAATGCTTACTTCTCAACGTCATCTACTAGTACAACAAACTTATCAAGTATAAACATCAATCATCAGACGGAGAGGCACTCATATTTCTGCCTATCCTTAGGTAGGACTCGGATTAATATTGACAATTGAATGTTATATCCTTGCCTGTTAATTGACAAAAAAGAGGCATTTAATTAAATGCCTCTTTACGATCCTAGTTAGGGGATTGATGTCTTAGACTAAATTAGCGATCGACAACTTTCTCCAGGGCATTTTCTACCCGATCAATCACAGAAGTAGCTTCGGCATTTTCTGGACGCTTCATCTTGTCTCGATCGGCAGCACCCTGCACTTCATTGATCCCTTCTTGAGCCTTACCTTGAGTTGCTTTTAACCCAGGAACACCATTCTGTAAAGCATTTTCAGAATCATCCAAAATCTGTTCTAATTGAGCTTCACCTTTATCAGGAGCACTCTTAGATGCTGTATTAGCAGGTAAAGCGAATGCTGGAACGACATTCGCAAAAAACATCACAGCACATAGAACGGTAGCGGCTAAAAATCGAAATACACGAGACATAATAATTGACCTCCAAAATGTCAGAATTACAAGAAAATCGAAATTGATAGGAGCGTTAGCTTACCTGTAAACCACGTAACTACCTGCCATCTAAACCAAGCTCAATATGATTGTTTTGGTTCACTCTCAGCTTGACCGGGTATAGTTAAGCAATCAAAGTAACAGCAGTTAGATAACCCAAAAGTGTTATCAGTTGTTATATGGAGTTCAGGAGTTCTTATGTAAGACCTTGGGGTACAAGGTGCGTTTCCTGATTAAGCTACCCAAGATACTTTTTACTCTGAAGCGATTATGAACGGAATCAACCAACAGACAGAAGTTGTGATCTTCCTGAGGTAAGACCACAAGCACAAAGCGATCGTGTAAAGTCGTATTCCGTCCCTGTTTTAGCCCATAGCTTGTTCAGCTAATCACAGTCACAAAATCATCCAATGGGGCGATACTTACATATCCTGCGATTGTTTTGGTCAACCGCGATCGCGGCTGAATTGGAATATCGAATTAACTTTCTGCTGGCAGCACTCAGTAGCCTGGGAGGATTAGCTGGCAGCTTATTTGGGCTGTTTTTGTTCTATCGCACAGGCTACACCTTTCGAGGTTGGAGTTGGCAGCAAGCCCTCGTTGTTGTTGGCGTATTCACCTTACTCCAGGGCTTTTCAGCCACATTCTTAGCTCCCAACCTTAATCGCATTGTGCGACATATTCAGCAAGGCACTCTGGACTTTGTCTTGCTCAAACCCGTCAGTTCCCAATTCTGGCTATCTGCCCACACCCTATCTCCTTGGGGTTTACCTGACCTCATATTTGGGATGGTCTTGATTGGCTACGCTGGCAGGCAGTTAGGGTTGCAACTACAGGATTATTTATTCAGCTTGGTTCCGATCGGCTTTGGATTTCTGATTCTCTATAGCCTCTGGTTCATCCTAGGAGCAATGAGCATCTGGTTTGTCAAAATCTACAATGTGACGGAAGTATTGCGGGGATTCCTAGAAGCAGGACGATATCCGATGGCGGCATATCCGACGGGTTATCGAGTATTTTTTACCTTTGTCGTGCCAGTTGCTTTTCTCACTACGGTACCAACCGAGGTCCTCTTAGGACGCGGCGAACTGCTGTGGGTGGCCGGAGCCGGACTATTAGCGATCGCCCTCCTGTTAGTCTCAGCTGGATTTTGGCGCTTTGCCCTCCGGTTTTATACCAGTGCTTCCAGCTAATTTCTAGACGCTCATTCTAGCTCCAGACTCTTTATCCTCGCCATCGCTCTAACTCCCATCTACTGACTTTACCCGCCATAAATCGGCTGGAGTATTACAGTTCAACAGCATGCCAGGATTAGGAACCGCAAGTTCTTGGATAGTTAGCGATCGCAGCCAGCGCTGAAACGAGCGTTCACCTTGAGCGATCGCGCCCTGTAGCGCCGGGAAACAATTTGTGCGATAAAAGCCACAAAGAGGTTCCCAGCCAGCTAACAAATTCTGGCGGGGCAGCAAGGCCATTGCCTCCTGAGCCCGATCGCATAACGTTGCCCAATCTCGTAACGTCTGAGCATTTAAGTTAGGTAAGTCACAGGCCAACAACAAGACCCAATCCGTACGGATTTGAGCTAATCCTTGAGCAAAACCAACTAAGGGTCCTTGCGGGGTAGTTTCGCCAGGTAATTGAGATTCGTGGATCAGATGGCAGGCAGGTGGCACTATGGCTTGATAGCGGTCAACCGATCGAGTGACCACAAAGACTTCAGGTGTGCACTGTAGTGCGACCTGACAGACCCGTTTTAACAGTGGAATTCCATTCACCACAATCAGTGCCTTATCGTGTCCCATCCGGGTACTCTGACCACCGGCTAAGACAATTGCACTGAGGGATTGTTCTATATCCATCAAGGCATAGTTTCCAATAAGAAACCTCACGGCTTTGTCTTAGACCGTGAGGTTTACTATCTTGCTACCTGCTCAATACGCAAGCCAAGGCTGTCTAAGCCCAGAAGCCTGCCTGAAGCCCAACGACTAAGCGAGCCACACTTGGCAGAACCGTGGCTTGAATTACCTGTAGTAGCAGGATTGCCAGAATCGCAGAGAAATCAATCCCGCCCAGCGGAGGAATAAAGCTCCGGAAGATGTTCAAATAGGGATCGGTTAACTGACTCAAGATGGAAAAAGGGGCATCGTACCAATTGATATTAGGAAACCAGCTCAGCAGAATCCGAATAATTAGCAAAACAATGTAAAAACCGATGAATGTGCTAATGGTTTGCAGAACAAGACTAGTAAGTTCCATAGGTCGGCTTGCTAAAAGGCAGAAGTAAAAATTCCTTGGATTTAGTCTAGCGGATACTGGGAAGCTTAGGGCAGCCTGAATTTATTTACCCACGTAACATTTTGTCGCTAAATCGTTAGCGTGGCTCTTGCCGTTCCTTGGCTATCGAAGCTTGCCCCATTTCCCCCGGATGAGTACTATGGACTCCGCCCAGCTGTTGCCGCACATCATCGATCGCATCATTTAACTGCGCAATCTTATCTTCTAAACTGCGTCGCGCCACTTCAATATTGTCCATTTGCCCATTGGTCGAGCGAGGTAAACGCTTCTTGCGATTAGGTTTGCCTTCTAGAGCAGAGGAAGTCCCATTTTCGTCCTCAATCTCGGTGTCAGCCAGTTGCCGGGTAGCCAAAACAGCCCCCAACACACCGCCAATGGCACCACCAATAATCGCACCTAAGAAGAATCCACCTGCAAAATTATCTTGCTGACTCATGCCTATCTAACACCATAGGGACGTGATGAACATGGACTGTTCGCCGTTCTGTTAAAAGCCTACCGGAAAACATCAATTGAATTAGGGTCTGATGCTAACCTTTCTTCAGCTTAACTGCTAGAGATCAGCCTGACCATACCGGATGTAGAAATACCAGCTACGGACTATGTGCCAAAAGTACGATCGCCCGCATCACCCAGTCCTGGAACAATAAAGCCTTGTGGGTTAACGACTTCATCGATCGCGGCAGCATATATGTTCAGCGTGGGATAGAGCGCACTCAGCTTTTGCAAGGCAGGGGGTGAGGTCACCACAGAAATAATCCGGATTAAAGCGGGATCAGCTCCTCGCTGGGTTAACTCTTCCATCATGGCAACGATCGTTCCTCCCGTTGCTAGCATCGGCTCACTAATCAGAATGCGGGTTTGCGGAGCAAATTGTTCTGGCAGCTTGTTTAAGTAACAACTGGCTGTCAGGGTCTCTTCATCCCGCACAAACCCAACATGATAAATCGATGCTAAGGGAAGTAACGCATGGGCACCCTCCAGCAATGCCAAGCCAGCCCGTAAAATTGGCACGATTGCAACTGGCACTTGCGGATCAATAAATGTGGCAGGACAGGATGCTAACGGCGTGTCGATCGTAGTGTTTTGCAATGGCAACCAATCGCGAATGGCTTCATAGGTCAACCACCGTCCCAATTCGGTCATCGCACTGCGAAACAAAATTGAGGGGGTTGAGGCATCCCGGGCAACCCCTAACCAATGCTGGATTAACGGATGAGGTGGAACGTAAACACGCAATTGAGCTGCCATAACTCGATCAATGAAATGCTCTACAGGACTAAGCTTGACCCATCATACCCCTCTTCTGTCTTCCTAAAGAAACTAGCGCCCACACTTGGGCAAGCCAGGGAACTGACCGATGCTGACCACAGCGGTAGAATGCTAACTCTCTAGAACAAGTTCCTACCCTACAAGCCGCCAGCTAGCTCTATCTATTGATATTTATTCTCAATAGACTTGACACTACTTCGCAATAAGCCTATAGTGATTTTCAGTGTTCTCCTCTCTGAAGGAATCGGCAGGTGGGATTGGTCAGCAAGCGCAGGCTAATCCCCTTTTCCCTATCTACCCATGCCTTAGCAAGGTCCACTTCCCGATACACTAAAACAGTGGCGTATTTGTCCTGCGGTAGCATTCATGGCGATTTCTTCTCAACCTTCCCATCCAGTCAATCAATCTATTTCGTCCTCAGCAACAGAATTACCTCAGGACTCCGGGTTTGATGTCATTGTCATCGGGTCTGGAATTGGTGGCTTAGTCACCGCCACGCAACTAGCGGCTAAAGGCGCCAAGGTTTTGGTATTGGAACGCTACCTGATTCCCGGTGGTAGTGCAGGATATTTTGAGCGGCAAGGCTATCGATTTGATGTTGGTGCATCGATGATCTTTGGCTTCGGCGATCGCGGCACAACTAATCTCCTGACCCGCGCCCTCGATGCCGTTGGCATGGCATTAGACACCATTCCCGATCCAGTCCAAATTCACTATCATCTCCCCAATGGATTAGAGCTCAAAGTCCACCGGGATTATGAGAAGTTTTTGCAAGAACTTATTGCCTACTTCCCGCATGAACGGAATGGGATTCGACAGTTCTATGATGAGTGCTGGCAGGTGTTTAACTGCTTGAATGCCATGGAACTGCTGTCGTTAGAAGAACCTCGCTATTTAATGCGCGTGTTTTTCCAACATCCCTTTGCCTGCTTGGGACTGGTTAAATACCTGCCGCAAAATGCTGGTGATATTGCCCGCCGTTATATTAGCGATCCAGCCCTCCTTCAGTTTATTGATATGGAGTGTTATTGCTGGTCAGTTGTTCCTGCCGATCGCACCCCGATGATTAATGCGGGGATGGTGTTCAGCGATCGTCACTATGGTGGTATCAACTATCCCAAGGGTGGTGTCGGACAAATTGCTCAAAAATTAGTAGCCGGTTTAGAAGCACAGGGGGGGCAGATTCGCTACAAAGCTAGAGTGACTGAAATTCTCCAAGAGCAGGGACGGGCGATCGGAGTAAAACTGGCATCGGGCGACACCTACTACGCCAAACGGATTGTTTCTAATGCCACTCGGTGGGACACATTTGAGAAAATGCTGCCCACTGAGCAAAAGCCCCGATCGGAGCAACGGTGGCAACAACGATATCAAAAATCGCCCAGTTTTCTCAGTTTGCATTTAGGGGTTCAAGCCGCCGCGTTACCACCAGGAACCGAATGCCATCACATTCTGCTAGAAGACTGGAACCAGATGGAAGCAGAGCAGGGCACAATTTTTGTTTCCATCCCGACTCTGCTTGACCCAACGCTAGCACCACCGGATCATCACATCATCCACACCTTTACCCCCAGTTGGATTGCTAACTGGCAAGATCTCTCAGCGACTGAGTATCAACAGCGTAAAGAAATGGCAGCAGAACGACTTATCGATCGCTTAGAAAAAATCTTGCCCAACTTAAGCCAACATTTGGACTATCAAGAGGTAGGAACTCCCCGTACCCATCGGCGATTCTTGGGACGGGAGGATGGCACTTATGGTCCCATCCCTCAACGCAAACTGGCTGGATTGTTAGGAATGCCGTTTAACAGAACAGCGATTCCGGGCTTATATTGTGTTGGAGATAGTACATTTCCAGGGCAAGGGCTAAATGCCGTAGCATTTTCTGGCTTTGCCTGTGCCCATCGAGTTGCCGTGGATTTAGGCTTATAGGGCTTAATCTACAACCCGTAACCGTCCTGCTCGTAATAAATCAAATACACGGTTGATCAGTTCCTGTTCGGCTGAACCAATCATGGTTTGGGACAACAGGACTGACATAAATTGTTGCTGATCTGCCCGACTAATTCTGCCAGAGCTGGTAATTTTTTCTACCATCTGTTTAATTTCCGGTCGAGGCAGCTGTCCTTTATGTGCCATATTCCACCAGTGAGATCGGAACTCCCACTCAACTTATACTGGATTTTCGGGATTCACCTTGGAACCGTGATCGCACTAAATTGGTGATCGCCATCACTCAGTATGTCAGCCAGTCAGAGACTGTCCTGAAGGCGCAGAACTAGGCTCAAGGTTATACGTGCCTAGGAGGACGGGGAGAACGCCGATGAACAGGGTAAAGAATTTGGTTTAATCGCCGCAGTTGGTCATCTGTACCAAGGCAAATTAAGTGATCATCCGGTTGTAACAAGGTGTCAGCCGTAGGTCCAACGATTAAAGCCCCATCTACTCGACGAATAGCCAGCACCAAAGCCCCAGACTGCGATCGTAACTTCGCGTCTCTTAATGTCTGTCCAACATAATTTGAAGTGGAGGCGACTAACTGAAACTCCTCCATATAGAAAGTCCGATCGCCACCCGCTAAAATCCCATCAACAAAATCCATGACTTGCGGTCTAAGCGCGGCGGCTGCCATCCGTTTGCCCCCTGTAATATAAGGAGAAATTACAGCATCGGCTCCAGCCCGATCTAGCTTTTTCAACGCTTCTTCAGTACTAGCACGAGCGATCGCCCGCACATTAGCATTGAGGGCTTTAGCGGAAATGACGGTATAGAGATTTTCGGCATCTGAAGGCAAAGCCGCAATCAAACACTCGGCGCGTTCAATCCCTAGCTTTAATAGGGTTTCATCTAATGTGGCATCAGCTTGAATAGCGAGATAACCCAGTTGTTCGGCAATCTGAACGGGCTCAGGACTCGCATCCGCAACAACAAAGGAAACACCTTCTAAACGAAATTCAGCCGCAATTTGCTGCCCCATGCGACCAAAGCCACACAGAATGTAATGTTTCGACAGAGCATCCATGAGTCGTCGCTGTTGTTGTAACCGTAAGCCTTCCTGAAAGTACCCCTGAATCAATGCATCAGTAAATCGATTCACGATATAGCCAATGCAAACAACCCCTAGCAGAATCAGAAAAATTGTGAACAAGCGTCCGCGATCGCCGAGGGGATGGATCTCCATAAACCCAACAGTCGCTAGAGTGATCACCGTCATGTAAGCCGCGTCCAACCAACGCCAACCTTCCACCAAGTGATACCAACTGGTGCCAGTAAAAAACACACCAGCCAGAGCAATAATTCCCCACAGTAATTGTTGTTGGGTTTGATGATAATGCTGTTCTATCCTGGCTTGGGAGTTGGCAAAAATGCCTTTATTCACAGTGGGTGTAGGTAGGATAATGCGGGTGATTCCCTCAATACGATTGTAAACAGAACTACCAGTTAATTTTCGGTAAAGCAAGTTTGCTTAATGGCTATCAGCTCAGAATCATCTATTTACTCGGCATGGAGAGGTAAGAGATTTGATCACTGCTCTGTAGCTATGGCAAGAAGCATTTAATACGTTTAGATCAAAAATCTTCAGGGTAATTACATAGGTTTTTAGAGTAATGCGCTCAATGGGTGAGGATAGTAAAGAAATATTTCAAATTCATGCTGTTTATATACAAAAATTTGTTTTTGCTAATGAGCTGAAGATTCGGTGCTAAATAGCTCAATGCCAATATTAGCAAGGATCTCAGGTTTAGCTTTCAGATCTTAAAAAAATCTATTGCAAGTATTTTAAGAAGAAATACAAATAAAAGTATTGTTTTGTAATCAGAACAGATATAGATACTATTTGCTCGAATTGGAATAATAGCAGGGGTTTCCACCACTAAAGACGCATGAATATGTAAATAAAAGTATCAATTTGATTGACAAAAATTAACACAACTTCCTAGAAAAATGAAAATAGATTTCGATATTCTGGGGTCAGGTAAAGATAAAACTTGCCTAACCATTCATACCGACTCATTTTTGAGTCACTTTGTAGTTATTCAGCAATTATCACAACCATGACCACAACCATTCAAAGACGCGAAAGCGGCAATGCATGGGATCGGTTTTGCGAGTGGATCACTAGCACCAACAACCGGATTTATGTCGGTTGGTTTGGCGTTCTGATGATTCCTTGCTTGCTTACCGCTACCATCTGCTTCATCATCGCCTTCATCGCTGCTCCCCCCGTGGACATCGATGGTATCCGTGAGCCTGTTGCTGGTTCATTGATCTATGGCAACAACATCATCTCTGGTGCGGTTGTTCCTTCCAGCAACGCAATCGGTCTGCACTTCTACCCCATCTGGGAAGCGGCTTCTCTGGATGAGTGGCTGTACAATGGCGGTCCTTACCAGTTGATCGTCCTGCACTTCCTGATTGGCGTCTTCGCTTACATGGGTCGTCAGTGGGAACTCTCCTACCGCCTCGGTATGCGTCCTTGGATCTGCGTTGCTTATAGCGCTCCTGTGTCTGCTGCAACCGCTGTGTTCCTGATCTACCCGATCGGTCAAGGTTCCTTCTCTGACGGAATGCCTCTGGGGATCTCCGGTACCTTCAACTTCATGTTCGTGTTCCAAGCCGAGCACAACATTCTGATGCACCCCTTCCACATGCTGGGTGTGGCTGGCGTGTTCGGTGGTAGCTTGTTCTCCGCCATGCACGGTTCGTTGGTGACCTCCTCCTTGGTGCGGGAAACCACCGAAACCGAATCTCAGAACTACGGTTACAAGTTCGGTCAAGAAGAAGAAACCTACAACATCGTTGCCGCTCACGGTTACTTTGGTCGGTTGATCTTCCAATATGCCAGCTTTAACAACTCGCGTGCACTGCACTTCTTCTTGGGTGCATGGCCGGTAGTGGGCATCTGGTTCACCGCGCTGGGCATCAGCACCATGGCGTTCAACCTGAACGGGTTTAACTTCAACCAGTCTGTGTTGGATTCTCAAGGTCGGGTTGTCAATACCTGGGCAGATGTGCTGAACCGCTCTAACCTGGGGATGGAAGTGATGCACGAGCGTAACGCTCACAACTTCCCGCTCGACTTGGCGGCTGGCGAAGCAACTCCTGTTGCACTGACTGCTCCCGCTATTAACGGTTAATCTCTTAACCTTGTAGACAAAAAGCGTCCTCCTAGGAGGACGCTTTTTTCATGGGCAAAATTAGGACTAGACTAACAACTCTCCAGTTTCCTGAAGTGAATGTAAGCGATGGTAGATGCCGCCATGCTCGAGGAGTGCTTCATGGTTGCCGACTTCCACAATCCGACCATTTTCTAGCACGACAATTTTGTCGGCCTCTCGGACTGTACTTAAGCGGTGAGCAATGATGATTAACGTGCGAGTCCCTAGAATCGATCGCATGGCTAGTTGAATTGCCCGCTCCGATTCATAATCCAGGCTAGAAGTGGCTTCATCAAATACCAGGACATCCGGTTCGGTGATTAAAGCTCGGGCAATCCCGATGCGCTGCCGTTGTCCACCGGAAAGCCGTACTCCTCGCTCCCCAACGATCGTGGTGTACCCCTGAGGCATCTGCTGAATGAACTCATCAGCCTGAGCAACTCGACAAGCTGCCCGCACTTGTTCTACGGTCGCCTGGGGATTGCCGTAGGTCAGGTTTGATAGCAGAGTGCCATTGAAAATATCCACTTCCTGGTGCACGATCGCCAGCCGTTTACGGTAAGCCGTGATATCCAAGCGTCGAATGTCCTGCCCATCCATGAGGATACTACCTTGATGAGGTTCAAAGTAACGGAACAGTAGTTTTACCAAGGTGGATTTTCCTGATCCCGATCGTCCTACGAGTGCCACGGTTTGGTAGGGTTCAATCAATAGATTGATATCTTGCAAAACTGGACGATCGACCTGGTAGCCGAAGGTTACATGGGAAAATTCCACCTTGCCTGTGAACTGATAGATCGGCGCACTAGCCGGATCAACGACCAGGTTACCTGCATCTTGCCCAGCTGGTAGTTGCATAAACTCATGAAAGCGCATCATGGCAGCATAGCGACGGGCAAACACTTCTGCGAGTTGACAAATCGGATCGACTTCGGCATAAGCCATGCTGGAAACCGTCAGGGTCGTAATAAAGTGCCCCAGAGAAATATTGCCCCGAGTCGTTTCCCATAACGTCCATGCCAGGACGATAAATACACAGCTCTGGACGATCGTCCGTTCCCACATACCTAACTTGACGTAGCCCAAGTGAATACGGTAGTCCAACACCTTGAACTCGCGATCGAGCCGTTGTTGATGGCGAACTAATTCCTGGGCTTCCGTTGCAAAAGCTTTCACCGTTTTGATGTTGGTAATGATTTCGGAAGTGCGGCTTTCGGTGTCCTCCATATACTTATCTAATCGTTCTTCTTGAGTAGCCAGTTGCTTTAATCCCAACAGGCTGTAGCCCAAAATTAGGATGAACGAGACACAAAACAGTAGGGCAATCCGCCATTCAATCAACCAGATCACCACAAAAATGCCAATCACTCGAAAGAGTTTGGGAATCAGTTGACCGGTTACTTCAGGATAGGTCCAGGTATGGTTTGATAAGCCCTTGGCAACGCGAGCCGCAATTCGTCCAGGATTATTTTCGTCGTAGAATTCTAACGGTAAGGTCAACACTTTCTCTAACGCCTTTCTGGCATAATCTCGGCGGGCACGGAACGCCGTATCCCAGTTAAACCAGGGACCTAACCAGGGTTGTAAAGGGGCGCGACCCACAGAGGCGAGACCGATAAAACCCAGCAAGATGATCAGAGCAAGCGAGTTGCTAGGGGGTTGCCCGAGCGCGTGAGCCAGACTAGTAATTACCGCTTGGACTGGAGCATCAAGGGGTTGTTGAGATAAGAGGTTGAGAATTTGCCCGATCGCATAGGGATTAAATAGATCGATAATCTCAAACAGGCTCATCATGGCAACACTGAACACCGAAATCAGCCAGTAGTTACGGTAATAACGGACAATATCCTGAAATTTCGCCATGATTCCTCCCTGAAATAATGGTGATGACAGGTCATGAGCTATCTTTTGTGCTACAGAAGTAGTATTGTATTACAAATACAAATTCCTACGGCAAATTTCGTAGAGAAGGTCTGTTGACCTACCGTACGCTCAAGACAAGGTCCAGGAGTATGCACTCCCTTGTGGCATAGACCGTAAACTGACTGGATGAGGGAACTTCCTATGCTGCCCTACGTCGATCGGCTTAATCAGTACCGGGTATTTCAGCTCAGTTTTGTACAGTCTTAGTAAAGACGCTTTAACAAGTCTAGGCATCCAGCTAAAAATTCGATAGCTTTCACATAGGGAAAATTCCCCTTCAGAACCGGTGATTCCCCTTTGGGGCCGATTGCAGTCGTGACTCAAGCCAATAGCAACTTTTCTATAATCACTAAAATGTAAATAAAAGTTCTACCTTAGTCAGCTTCATCAAGCGCTGTATTGCGGATTATCGTTGGTAACGCTCTGGTCTTCTTCCTGAATTGCTCAGGATATCTGTGTTGTAAATGAAAGGGTTTTCTGCCGCCTCGAAGATTTACAGCTTGCCCCAGCTTATTTATTTCAGTTCATTCAGCATCGACCAACGAGGAGGTCATGGCTAACGCTACACTAACCACCCTAATTGGAGTCGTAGCAGGAGCAGTTACTCTGAGTCCAGTGATGGATATTGCCCCTGTTCAAGCTGCGACAATCACCTACAACTTTGAAGTGACTGTTACTGAGGGAAACTATTTAGGTAAGTACAATGGGAATTTCAGCTTTGATAACTCTGTTTTAACTAACCGTGGCGATGAGACTATCACTCAAGCTAACGGTAATCTATCGCTTCTATTCACTTTCCTGAATCAAACCTACACACTTCAGGATGAACTCGAATTTCCCGCCTATCCGGGGGCTTACTTCCGCAACGGTCAATTGCTGGGGTTAAGCTATTTAGTTGTGCCCCCCAAGTCTAATCCAGGCTTTTTCTTTAATGGGGAGATTTTTTCCCTCGGTCATCGCCTGGATTCACGTAATGTCTACGAGGGGAATGAATTTGGTTCAGTCACCTATTGGCTGAAGCCACCTGATCCATCGCCCGGTCCGACTCCCACGCCAAACCCTTGTGATGATGGCTCTTGTGCGGCAGTTCCTGAACCTTCTGACCTCGCGGGTAGTATTGCTTCCCTCGGGTTATTGGGGTTAGGCTTACGGAGGCGCCGGAAGGTAACTCGGTAACTGCGATCGCGAATAATACCACGATCGGGTTCAGGACAACCTACTCCAGATTCAGGAGAAAGTTTTCGGCATTTTTGCCTGTATCTAACTCAAAAAAACCTTCCCAGCGGGAATTTGCGCCTTCACACTGTTTGTCAGCATTGGTAAAGGTAAACTTCTCGCTAGAAATGCAAAATTTATGAATCCCTTTCCAGGCATACTTCCCATTCGTTTCAGCGTAATAGTAGTAATAGCGGTTAGCTAAATCACCTTCTAGTACGGTGCCGCACTGCCCATCCTCTAGGGTGAGCCACCCTTGGGTCTGCCAGCGATTTTGCTCACCTGGATAGGCAAGGGTAATATGAACCGCACCTCGATTACTGCGGTTACAAAACCCCAACGAGCCTTTTCCTGGCGGAGTAAAGGCAAGATTTCCTAGCCAAGCGATCGCTAAAGCAACCCCACCTAATAGCATGTAGAACTTGCCCATAACCGCCTCCGCACCTTAGATCAACTCAATTGTGCAAGTTACACTGGTTTCTAAACTGGCTCCTGGAGCTAGATATAGCAGGCGCTCACCTGTATTAAGAGCATTGCGGGGAGCGGTCCAGGGTTCCAAGCAGTAGAAATCTTTGCCTTTGACTGTCCAGAAAACCAACGTGGAAAAAGCCGGACTGGAATGCAGGGTTAATCGCCGCGATCGCTGGGTATCCGTTACGGTAGCAACCTGGCTCGACAACTCTGTAAATGCCACATCAATCTCATCGGCTGACCAATCAAACGCGCCGGAATACGGCTGAGTGGCTTTCGTCCGTTGATCGAGCCATTCGGTAGCTGGGATCTGAAACTGTAAGGCTGACTTATCCTCGACCCCGAAATAGGGATGAAAGCCGATCGCAAATGGCATCGCTTCAGCCGATTGGTTTGTGTAGCGCTGGTGGAGAGTTAGTGTATTTGCCTGAAGGACATACGTAAATGCCAGGTGAAAGTCGAATGGGTAAACCGCCCAAGTTTGGAGATTGCTACTGAGTCCTAACGTCAAACTGAGGCGATCGGTCGCTGTTTGCTCCAGCACCTCCCAGGGTAAATCACGGGCAAAACCATGTTGCTTCAGGGTGTAAGTTTGACCCTGGTAACTATAGGTGTGATCGGGTAGGTTGCCACAAATCGGAAACAGAATGGGGATACCACCCCGAACCGTTAACTCAGGGTTAGCAAACCGTTCGGCATCCAGGTAAAGCAATTCCTGCCCCTGCACCTGCCACCGAGTAATTATGCCACCCCGTTCTGGGACAACCTCCAAGAGAGCGTTGACCGCTTCATCCTCAAGAATATAGGTAAGATACTGACGCTGTTCAACTGTGATTGCCATAAAGCGACCTCACCACCAAGGATTACCTTGCATTGCCACATTGGGGAATACCCTTTCCCTATTACTCTCGGTTGCCGCTTGACGCAGTTTCGGTTGCGATCGCACTTTAGCGGGTCGCTCACCCTGGCTCTGAGATGCTGTTATGGGTGGTTGGGGTATGGGCGATGTAGCCACACTAGAGGCTACATCAGCTTGATAAGGACGAACCGGATAGAAAGTGGAAACTCCTATCTGCACAGCCGCCTCTAACGAGACGGGTTGAACCGGCAATTCAGCGGTAGGTGGAGCGGGGTGAGCAGCGACTAAACGGGGTTGCAACATCGATCGGGGTGGCAACTGGGGTCCGGCAGAGGCTTGTGGTTCACCCAGATCCGACTGACTATCAGGAGCCGTTGGAGCAGCCGGGGCGGATAGCCCTGACTCAGATGTACTGGAGCTGGGAGCAATAGATGGAGTAGTGATTGGGGTTCGGTTAGGCGAGTTGGTAAAAGAATTACTGTCAGCAGGTTGCGAGAAGGCAGGCAACTGCGGCTCGGGGGCAGGAACAGGCGCCGTCGCCGGATCAGGCGATGGGGAGGTAGAACTAGGGGAATGACTAGCATCCGTTGGATCCGTCGCCGGAGAGAGCGTCCCTTGATCAGGGGTTACTCCAGAATTTGGAGCGGGTGGCGCTGGAGGCAACGGCAAGTTACCAGGATTAGGAGACTGCTCGGAGGGCACGATCGCTTCTGGTGGGCTACCCGTCGGCATCACGGGCGTTGATTGCTCCATCGGATTTGTCCCTGGCATCAAAGTCGGTGACGGCTCCAGTAAGCTCGGAGATTCCGAGGGTGCTGAGAACCCCGTAGACTGAGTCGGGTCTGTGGGAATCGTGACTTCAGTCGAGCCTGTTGGGGTGGGGTTGGTCAGGGTAGAGTCAAGTGGAGTTGAGGTTGCCGTAGGAGGAGATTGACCCGGAGCCGGAGGCAAGGTGCGGGCATCCAGCACCATGGCAGTCTGCATCGGTTGCTTAAAGCTGGCAGATAACTGCTCAATTTGCTGAAGAATTTGATTCCCCCGATCGCCACTTACCACTTGAGGTTGATAGCCTTTGACCTCTACAGGCAAAAACTCCACCTTCATTTTTTTGTCTTTTAGAGCGACTTTTAAAACGGCAGTATCGTAGTCGGTGCGAGAGTTACCACCAAAAATGAAGTTACCCAGTGAGTAGATGATCGGGCGACCTCGGTAAACTTCTGCCCCCTGGAGCACATGGGGATGATGACCCACAACGAGATCTGCCCCCTGGTCGATCGTGAAGCGTCCTAGTTCAGTTTGCCAATCCGCCGGATGGGTTGCCAGTTCTTGCCCCCAGTGGAAGTTGACTACGATCCAATCGACTTGATCTCGGATTGATTTAATGTCCTCGGCAATCCGTTCTTCTTTAATGGAACTAATGCCTGCCTTGTTCTCTTCCGCCCCGTATTCTTCACCGTAGTACGCCAAATAAGCAATCCGCTGCCCTTTCACATCAAAGATATCGGGACGGCGAGCCTCGGTCAGTTGACTACCCGCACCAATATGCTGGATGCCAGCTTTGTCTAAAACCTCCATCGTTTCTTTCAAACCCTCTGCTTGATAATCCATACTGTGGTTGTTGGCGATCGTCACGATGTCTACTCCACCTGAAGTCAAAACTTTGACTGCTTCTGGATCAGCTTTGAAATTGAATTGCTTATTAGGCATCGACAGGGTCGATCGCGTCAAGGGGTTTTCTAAATTCACCATGGCTAGATCCACTTTGCGATATTCGTCCATCTTGGCGAACACCTTGTCGTAATCTTTGCCAATCACTTCTTCAAAATGATCGGCTAGGGTGACATCCCCACTAAATAACAAGCTGACGGACGGATCACCCGGATCAACCACCTGATTATGTTTAATCACAGGAATAGTTTCTAACGCGGCCCGAACCGTGTCCGGGCGAGGCGGAATTAAGTTCTGATTCTGGTTCGGCTTGGGCTGGAGGGACGCAGAAGCTCCAGTTTGGTGAATCGGCGCTTTGGCATAGCCCAAAATTCCCCCAATAATCAGAGCGGCGATCGCTGGACCACTGGTGACAAACGATCGCACCATGCGTAACCGGGTCTTCCGTTTGGAGGCATTCCGAATTCGCGATCGCAGGTGTTGATGTTGCCGACGAGCACGATTGGCAGGGGTAACGATGCGAATCGATCGATCCCAAATCATGTCGGAGTCCCCGACAAACCGTCCGGCAATCCGCACACCTTCGATCAAACTGGAATTGAGGCGACAAATATGGTGGCAAACAAATCGGATCAGATGATCACGCCACTGTTCCGATAAATCGCCTGGTTCTCCATCCCATTGAAATTCCACCAAAATTTTGAGATAGCCCGGTCGGGGTAACCGGATATACGCTCGCATCCCATAGGGTAATAGCAGGCGATTCAGCCAGGCGGCGATCGCTCGCTGGTCACCTCTTCGCGCTAATTCAACAACTGATGGATGCCTCACACGACTGCCCGACTGAACCATATCCTCACCTCACGCTCCACTGCTGCCAAGCCGCTGTTTGACGGAAATTTGTCACCCTTCACAGCGATCGGGCGGCAATCACAGACTATTAATACCTCAGAATTTTTAGAATGACCGACAAATCTGCCAAGGTGAAGTATGAAGAATCACGATTGCTGACGATTCAGGGGCAGTGATGTGATTCACATCACTAGCAACCAGGGTCAGGATCACACTTAGCCTTGATCCCCGTCAGTAGGTTACTCCGCCAAATGGCTGATAGTAGAAGCAACCGTCACAATAGGGACACAGGTGCCATGATGATCCGCACCCTTGTACAGTCAGCCCTCCAAACGGGATATCTCAGTGTGGAATCTGAAGGATTAATTCGTCAGGTTCTCACCATCAGGGGCTACAAATCTACTGACATGGAAGCATTACAACAACTTTATGAAGCACTCAAAGCTGGAACCATTCGGCGGGAGGCACAGAACAGAATTCAGATGCCCCCCTTAGGAATTACTTAAGCGTTAGCTCTAAGTACCCACAAGCCTGACCATTCATGACAAAGCATTGTGGTTCTCCGGAGTCAAGCTCTTTAGGAATGAAATTGATGGATGAAACTAATCTTGAGGGCATCCTGAGATTAGATATGTCCTCGGCTTCATTCATTACTCCGGAGAACCTTAGTAATGCCTCCTCATACGGATCTGCTACAAGCTGGTATTGAGGCAATTCAGCAAAAACATTTCTCTGACGCAATTCAGAGGCTAGAAGCATTTTGCCGTCAAACCAACCCAAACTCTAAAGACTACTTCCAGGCGCAAATGTGGCTGGTACGGGCTTACCAAGAGCATGGACAGGCAGCACAGGCGATCGCCCTCTGCCAGCAGATGGCGACCAGTTCAATTCCCCAAGTGCGAGAGTGGGCAGAGCGGATTCTGCCTCGGTTGACAACCCCTCCTCCAGAAGCACCACCCGCAGCGACGACCGATCGCCCTAGTTACGAGCCGCTCAGCGCCGGAGCTAGTCGTGAATTTTTCCAGCAAGGCAATAAAGCCTTAAAGGCACAGCGCTTTGCTGAGGCAGTAGCTGCCCTGGAAGCTTATTGTCACGGCACCGCTCCAGGTGATTCGGACTATGCTCAGGCGCAGATGTGGTTGGTCAAAGCTTATAAGGGCAATGAGCAAACGCAGGCAGCGATCAACCTCTGCCAGCAATTACTTAGCCACGAGAAAGAATATGTGCAGACATGGGCAAAACAATATCTGCAAACTTTGGCGCCCGAAGCCGTATTCCAAACCACAACTGAGGATACAGCAGAGTCCAGTGAAGCCCTTGCTGCTAATGGTTCCATAACCGATCAATCAGCACAACCCCGATCGGTACCAAAAGCTGGACGATCAAATCGCCGTGGGGTCAAACTCACTATGCGGGGAGTAGCAGCCAGTTTAGCCCTCGCATCCGGGCTGACCCTGTCCCTCTTAGGTGGCATGATTCTGGTGCTCGCTATTTCGCTGTTGCTCATCGTCGGGAAAGAAAATCCCACTGAAGGCTTGGTCATTGGTGTTGCGATCACGATCGTCTTCAACCTCTTAGTCTTCTTCTTATCACCCCTGATTATGGATCTGGTGCAGGGCTGGCTGTATGGGACCCGCTGGACCACCCTCTCCGAAATTCAGCGCTATAGTCCCGAGGCCGCCAAGGTCATCCGTGAGGTGTGTCAGCAGAAAAAGCTTCAGGAACCCCGTCTGGGCATTATTGAAGACCAAAATCCCACTGCTTTTACCTATGGTTCCTTGCCGAATAGTGCGCGGTTAGTGGTGAGTAAAGGGATCTTCACCTACTTAGATGACGATGAGATTGCGACGGTCTATGCCCATGAATTAGGGCATATTGTCCATTGGGATTTCGCTGTCATGACGCTGGCAGCAACGTTAGTGCAAATCACCTATCTGCTCTATGTCTATGCCCGCGAAATGGCCAATCATCTAGGGGATAGTGAGATGGCAAATAAGGTCAAAAATGGTGCCCAAATGGCATCGTTGATGGCCTATGTGTTCTACATTGTGGGCGAATACCTGCTGCTGTATCTGTCACGGACTCGCGAGTATTATGCCGATCACTTTGCGGCAGAAGTAACCGGGAATCCAAATGGATTATCCCGATCGCTGGTGAAAATCGCCTACGGCATTTTGGAGGAAGGTAAGCGGAGTAACGAACCTAGCAAAGTGCTTCAGGGCACTCGCGCTTTAGGGATTGCCGATCCTAAATCTGCCACCTTAACGGGAACTGCCTATCGAGTGGCAGCTGAACCCCAGAAAATGGGCAGAGTGTTTCTGTGGGATATGTTTAACCCTTGGGCATGGTGGATGGAGCTAAATTCTACCCATCCTCTGACTGGGAAGCGTGTGCGTGCCCTCAGCACCTATGCCGAACAGCTCGGGCTAGATACGGAATTTGATATGGGACGGGTCATCCGCGAAGGTCGATCGCTAAACAAGCAAAAGCTGTATGGCAATTTCGCGATGGATGTAGTGATCCTGTGGGCAGACGTGATTGGATTAGTGCTGGGTCTTGCCATCAGTATCGCGATTTTTTCTTCCACTCAAAACTGGCGACCGCTGGTTTCCCTGCCGTTGATTTGCTTCGGTTTTGGCACTCTGCTGAAAATGGTGTTTATGTATCCCGATTTCAGTCGGGCACCGGAGACCGATATCCTTACACTAATGTCTGATCCCTATGCCAGTCCATTACGAGGACGGGCGGTAAAACTGGCAGGTGAAGTCATTGGGCGGGGCGACTCTGGTTATAAGTTCAGTTCTGACTTGAAGCTGCAAGATCCAACAGGGATGATTTACCTACATTATTCGTCTCGTTGGGGTCCCTTGGGTAACTTCCTGTTTGGCATGACCCAGGCAGATGGCTTTGTCAATCAACAAGTCCGGGTCACAGGTTGGTTCCGTCGGGGGATCATGCCTTGGATCGACTTCACAGTCATGGAGTGCGATCGCAAGTGGACAGTACATAGCTATCACCGCTTCTGGACAGTCGTTTTAGGCTTAGGCGCAATCGTCCTGGGTTTTCTGTTACCTCGTTTGCTCTAACGGTTACAGACCAGCATATGGGTGATGCGTGATTTCAGACCAGTGACGCATCACCCCATCCTGTCGCGATTCCCGAATCAAGATAAACTAGGGCGTATGTTTCCTAGCTTTCTTCCACCTACTGCTCAGCAATTAACTGAAGCCACCTCGATCGCGCTGGCTCAGCAAATTCACCAACACGCCGTACTCACGCCGCTTAGTTCCACACCGATCGCAACTGCCTTTGTGCAACAGGGAACGGGAAATCCACCGATCGTGTTACTCCATGGGTTTGATAGCTCCATTTTTGAGTTTCGTCGCTTGCTGCCTTTGCTAGCTAAGCAGCATCAAACCTGGGCAGTTGATCTATTAGGATTTGGCTTGACAGAGCGATCGCCGCAGCTCCCGTTTGATCCAGTTGCTATTAAGACGCACCTCTACTACACCTGGAAGAGCCTGATTGGTCAGCCGATGATTCTGGTAGGGGCATCAATGGGAGGAGCTGCGGCAATTGATTTCGCTTTGACCTACCCTGATGCCGTTCAGCAATTGGTGTTAATTGACAGTGCTGGATTCGCGGCAGCGCCGGCGATCGGGAAGTTTCTGATTCCACCATTAGGCTATTTGGCAGCAGAATTTTTGCGTCGTCCTGGAGTTCGGCGTCAAGTTAGCCTCAAAGCGTATGTCGATTCTAGTTTTGTGACGGCTGATGCGTTGCTCTGTGCAGCGTTGCATTTGGAATCAGCCTATTGGCATCAAGCGATTATTGCTTTTACTAAAAGTGGGGGCTATAACTTTTTAGCTGACAAAATTGCTCGGATCTCTCATCCAACCTTGGTTTTATGGGGCGATCACGATCGGATCCTAGGCACTGCCGATGCTGACAAGTTTCAGGCTGCCATTGCTCATAGCCACCTAGTTTGGGTGCCCAACTGTGGACATGTGCCCCATTTGGAAAAGCCACAGTTTGTTGCTGAACAGATTTTGCAGGTCTGTGCTCAGGTAGTGTGATCATGTCTCCTATTAACGATCCAACGTTGGTCGCAGAATTAACTGCTCTTTACCTCCAGTACGAACAAGCCCTCTGTGAGAATGATATTCAGACCCTGGATCAACTCTTTTGGGCAGATCCAGAGGTTGTACGATTCGGAGCTACGGAAAATCTTTATGGGATTGAGGCGATTCGGAGGTTTCGCCAGCAGCGATCAACGCAAGATCTGCAACGCGAGATTTCACACTTGCACGTTGTCACCTTTGGTAACGATACGGCCACTGTGACCTTAGAATTTCGGCGGTGGATTCAAGGTGTGGAGCGATCGGGCAGACAAAGCCAAACCTGGTATCGCTTTCCAGAGGGGTGGAAGATTGTTTCTGCCCATGTTTCTCTGTTACCTAACGAACCCCACCAACGTTAGAGAAGTTTTAGTAATTGTCTACATAAGCAAAAACTGGTGACGAAAACCACTTCGAGTGCCACAAATGACATGGAAGATGCATAGAATGAATTCTGTGCTTTCCATCGATTTCAGGAGATTGTCATGCCGCTAGCGGTAGGAGTCATTCAAACAGACGGGTTTCCTCCCGTTCTAGCCGCAGCCGACGCGATGGTGAAGGCAGGGCGCGTAACGCTGGTGTATTTTGGGTTAGCGGAGCGGGCAGAGTTTCTGGTGGCAGTTCGGGGTCCCACGGCAGAGGTGAAAACCGCCGTAGAGGCGGGAGTAGAAGCGGCAAATGTTACCCCTCCTGGTGGCAAGCTGGTATCCCACTACATCGTGCCGAATCCGCCAGAGAATGTAGAGTCAGTCCTGCCGATCGAATTTACCTCCCAAGTAGAGCGGTTTCGAGTTTAGGAGAGCGGCAAGCTACTGCGGATCAAGTTGGGTTTTACGTCAGTCACATCTGTTTAGGAGAGCAATCAATCATGCCAAAGGCGGTTGGGTCAATTGAAACAAAGGGATTTCCGGCAGTGTTGGCAGCAGCCGATGCCATGGTTAAAGCTGGACGGATTACCTTAGTCGGTTACATCCGGGCTGGTAGCGCCCGCTTTACCGTCAATATTCGTGGCGATGTATCCGAAGTTAAGCGCGCCGTAGAAGCAGGGGTAGAAGCAGCCGAAGCCGTCTATGGCGGTACGGTAGAAACCTGGGTGATTATTCCCAATCCGCATGAAAACGTGGAAGCCGTATTGCCGATTAGCTACGGGGATGATGTGGAACGCTTCCGGCAATCTGTGGAAGGACAACGGGCGATCGGTCCAGCTTAATCACCCTAGAGTCAGCGTTACACGACACTGGGCAGCATAGCGGTCTACAGCGAGGGTTTAATTTGACAGGACTCACCGCATTAACTCAGGCACAGTTGGATGCTTGGGTCAGAACTGTGAGCATCCAGCCCCAGAGCGGACGACTACCAGACTATATTCCATTACTGGCAACTGTCGATCCAAACTGGTTTGCTGTTCAAGTTGAGTGTCTTAATGGTCAAACTTATGCAGCGGGAGAGCAGCATTGCTCTTTTCCGCTGATGAGTGTGATTAAACCCTTTGTGCTATTGTTCTTACTCGAACAGCTGGGGCAGGAAACCGTTTTTTCTTGGGTGGGGATGGAACCCTCCGATCAACCGTTTCATTCACTCATACAATTAGCGAGCGATCGCGGGTTTCCCCGGAATCCCATGATTAATAGTGGCGCGATCGCGTTAGCCGCTCACTTACCGGGCAAGGATAGTGATCAACGCTGCGAGCACCTGCGGCAATGGTTGAATCAGCAATCAGGTGCCCAGTTAATTTTGGATCAAGCCATGCTGGCATCGGTACGATCGCTCAAGAATGAAGCGAATCGCGCGATCGCCCATACTTTAGCGCAAGCTGGTTACCTTAACTTGATCGACCTGACTCTGGATACCTATAACCAAATTTGTTGTCTATCAACCACAGTAGCGGATTTAGCCAAGTTAGGAATGTTGTTGGTTCAGCCGCAGAAATCGATCGCACCGGAACACCAACGTTTAGTCAATGCGCTGATGCTAACCTGTGGGCTATATGAAGCCTCGGGTCGGTTTGCGGTGCGGATAGGAGTACCGACAAAATCGGGTGTAGGTGGAGCACTGCTCGCCGTTGTTCCTCGGCAGGGAGCGATCGCCTGTTATAGCCCCCAACTAGATGACGCTGGCAACTCAGTCGTCGGATTGGCATTGCTGCAGGAAATGGCACAATCATTGAATTTAAGCGTTTTTGGCTCAGCTACGGCTTAGTAATCGCTTCAAAGGGTTCCGTTCCTAACGGGCTGGGGATCCATCCGGCTACAGTTTTCCGTTGGGCAACTAAGGGTTGGGAATGCACGATCGGGAGGCGCACGACCTCTTGGTGCAACCTGCGATCGACTTCACTATACAGTTTGGCTCTACTAACCTGGTCTATGGTTGCCCGAGCCTGATTCAGGAGGTCTACAACCCGAGTGTTACGCCAGTTACCAATGTCATCTGTCGCCCCAGGACCAAAGTGAGCATAGTAAAAACTATCTGGATCCGCGTAGTCAGCCGTCCAACCCAACATAAATGACTGATAACCAGGCGGCTTGCGGCGATCGCTAATATAAGCTGCCCAATCTTTTGTTTTCAGCGTCACCCGAATACCAATCGCATTTAAGTCAGCCGCAAAGGCTTCAGCGATCGGTTTGGGGTTAGGAAAGTAAGGACGAGACACGGGCATATACCAGAGTTCCAGCGCAAACCCATTCGGATAGCCAGCCGCTGTCAGTAACTGCTTGGCTTGTTGCGGATCATAGGGATAGGGAGTCAGCGTTTGATCCTGAGACCAAGCCAAGGTGGGCGGCGTAAAGTGCGCATCATGAATACCAGCATTGCCCCAAAATGCCTGAACGATCGCCGGACGATTAATCGCATAGGCGATCGCCTGTCGGACCCGCTGATCCGATAACGGTTGATAACTGGGATTGAGCGCGAGATAACCCACATTAAAAGAGGGGCGAGATAGAGCGGTCAGATTGGTATCACTCTCAACCTCCTGTTTCTGGTCGGGACTCAGCTCTACTGTGAAATCTAATTGACCAGCGCGGAGTTGGGCTAACCGAGCTGCCGGATCGCTGATAAACCGTAAAACTAGTTGGTCAATTTTAGGAAAGCCCGATCGCCAATAATTTGGATTCTTTGCCAGGACGATGCGATCGCCAGTTCGCCATTCCTTGAACATAAAGGCGCCGGTGCCCGCAATGGCGGATCCAGGTTTACCATAATTGGCTCCTGCTTGCTTGATCGCCGTAGGGCTAGCAATGCCAAAAAAACTGGAGCCGATCGCCTGGGGAAATGCCGAGAACGGCTGATTCAGAACCAATTGAATCGTGTACGGATCAACCACAACGACTTGTTTCAGGAGGGAGATAGAGCTGTCTTTAAACCCACCAAACAGTTGCTCCCAAATTTCGTAAATTTTGCCGGCATTACGGTAGCCATGAGGATGGTTGGCATCCCACCAGCGCTCGATATTGAACTTAACGGCTTCCGCGTCAAATGGCGTCCCATCATGGAACTTTACGCCCTGACGGAGTTTAAACGTCCAGGTTTTGCCATCTGAAGAGACAGACCAATCTGTTGCCAAAGCGGGAGCAAGTTCTGTTGTTCCCGGCTTAAATTCTAATAAACGATTGTAAATCTGGTTCTGAGCGATCACCGAGTTACCATCGGTAATGTTGCCCGGTTCCAAGTTAACGGGCTGCCCACTCGAGCCATACACTAACACACTAGGGGATGCAGTCGGAGAGGAGGGAGTTGGGAGAGACGATCGCGGCTGCTCACCGACAGCACAATTTGTCAGTAAGATCGCGATCGTCAGCACTAATGCCAGAATGCCATAACGCTTGAGCCTTCTCATGATTCGCGGTTCACTCCCAACCCCATTGGCTTAACGCTGAGTGGTGCAGGCTCACTATCCCTGAACTCGGGCTTGTTTGACCATAGCAATCAAGGTCTGATGAGCATCCTCTGAATCTTGCAGTTCATGATCGAAGGTAATCCGGACAGGAGTAGCTGTGCCATCGGTTTGGGTCATGAGATCCATTCCTTGCGGATCGATCGCCACCATTGAGGCTGAGGTTGCCGTTGCGACATTACCAAACACCTTGGCGTACATCAAAACGGCATCTGCATGATCATCATTCATGTGGTTGCAGATGCGTTGGCTGATTTCGGGAGTAATTGGATCAGACATAATGCTTGAGAATTGCAGTCCTCAGCCATTATCAGGGATGAGAGCAAGGAAATCTAGCCTATACTAGCCCGATCCTCAAGCTCATTTATGGGGTTTGCCAGGGCGAATCCCACTGAGTTTCAAGACATCCGTAAACGTGGCGCAGTAGGTCGGTATCCCATAGGTGGATGGAGTGACAGGATTTTGGTAAACGAAGTGGCGATACCGCATGGCGAACTTCTCCCAGGCTCCGACCTTAATCCGAAACAGGGTAATCAGAAAGTTCGCTAGCTTCAGATTGAGTGGAATGCGGAAGTAAATCCGCTGATTGAGATAGGCACAGGTTTCTTCAACGGCTTGGTCGATCGTGGTGGCTGGATTCCCTAACACCAGATCGCGTGACTCTCCGGGTTCGGGTGGATGATCAATTAAATGCCGCACAATCCGGGCAACATCCTGAGCATGAATGTAATGAAAGCTGCCATTGGCACTAAAGAAGCGGGCTAACCCGATCCAGCGTGTGACCTGAGCAATACCCGAGGAGATGTGAGACTGCGGCTTTTGTTTGTCTCCCCCTAATAGCAACGTGGGAAACACCGTGGTAATCTTGGGCGTGATCGCCAGCTTACCCAGTTGGCGGTAGCAGACATATTTCGATCGCACATAGTCCGTACCAATTTCGCCCGCTTCCTTCAACAACTCGTTGGTTTGATTCAGGATGCTGGCAGTCGAAAAGTAAATGACTTGCTGACACCGTTCCGGGTCAAGCAGATTCATCAAGCGAATGGTCTTGACGACGTTAACGTCAAACACTTCCTGAGGTCCTCCCCAGGCAGTTGCCGCTAGCACTGCGCAATCCATCGTTTTCAGCAGATCACTAAACTGCTCGATCTCCCGCATGTTGCCCTGCAAAATCGTAATGCCCGGACGAGCGTTGTAATCAAGCTTGAGCTTGTCCGGGTCTCTGACCAGCAGGAATAACTCGTGGTTTGTTTCTTGAATGAGAGTTTCAACCAGGTAGTGACCAACACAGCCACTCGCACCAGTCACGAAAATCCGTTTGGATGTCATCAGGAGATTAGATGGATAGCAGGATTTGAAGTGTGGAATTGTTGATTTTAAGCCAAATCTGAGAGGCTAAGCATTTGGCGAGCAACAATGATTGTTGCCCAAGCTTTCATACTTTATCTCTAAGAATTCACCCCTGACCAACAAAACCAACTGTCAAACCCAGATCAAGCATGAACAGCTAGCAACTCATGTGCCTGTTTTGCTGTTTCAAAGAAGAAAGCAGCATTTTCTTCAGGGGTGCTGGGCAAAATCCCGTGACCAAGATTCATAATATGTTTCCACTTGCCAGCTTTGCGGATGGTATCTAAAATGCGATCGCGGATGAAGTCCTTAGAGCCAAATAAAGCACAAGGATCAACATTGCCCTGAACGCCCATCTCAGAACCCAAACGCTGACGGGCTTGTGCCATATCTACAGTCCAGTCCACGCTGACAATATCAGCTCCCGATGTTGCCATTTGCTCTAGAATACCAGCACTACCGTTGATGTAAAGGATCAATGGCGTCTCTGGGTGAGCGGCTTTGACTTTCTTGTAGACCTGTTGTTGGTAAGGCAGGGCGAAAACAGCATAGTCTTGGGGGCTAAGTTGACCCGCCCAAGAATCAAACATTTGCACGACTTGAGCCCCAGACTCAATCTGGTAGCAAGCGTAGGTCGCGATCGCGTCTGCTAGCTTGCTTAAAAACTGATGTAACATGGCTGGCTCATTAAACGCCATGCTTTTAATAATGGTGTAATCCTTAGAGCTTTTGCCTTCGATCGCATAGGCGGCTAGTGTCCAGGGTGCACCAACAAATCCTAGAACAGTGGCGGCATTCCCCACTTCTTGCCGCAGCGCTTGCAGTGTCTCCCGAATAAACGGCAGGGATTCTGCAGGTTCTAGGGGACGAAGTTGATTAATTTGTTCCAGGCTCCGAATCGGTGGATCGATGATGGGTCCTCGGCTTTCCACGATATCAAACGGAATGCCTAACCCTGGAAGGGGAGTCAAAATATCGGAAAACAGAATCACCCCATCCGGCTGAAAGGCGCGAAAGGGTTGAAGTGAAATTTCGATCGCCAGTTCCGGCTTCTCCGAGCGATCGCGGAACGAGGGGTACTGATCCCGCAAATCTCGATAGACTTTCATGTAGCGACCGGCCTGCCGCATCATCCAGACAGGGGGACGCTCTAAGATTTCACCACGAGCAGCGCGAAGCAGAAAGGGAACCTGGGTTGACCCGGTCATCTAAACGTTGTCCTAGTTTTCGAGTGCATTTGTTAGCTTACCACTCTGGGATAACCGTTTTGCGCCTTAAGATCGGAAATCGGCGATCGATTACGGAATTCGGAGCGGGTGGGAAGATAGGAGAGATGGGGTAGTCGGGGGCTGGGGCAGGGAGGGAGAAGCCGTTAGAATTCGTCATGACAGGATTCCCAGGCTTCGATCGCGACGGGCACGATTGGTTTAATTAAAGCCTGAATCGCTTGGGCATAGGCGCCGATTTCACTTTGGGCACCTGCGCCTCGACGTAATCCAATAAAGTGCAGGACTGCTTGCAGAGAGACTGTCCAGACCCAGGAAGTATATACGGAAGGAACAAGCACACCTCTGGCCTGTTCTCGACCGACGCCTAAATTTAGGAGAGCTTGATACGCTTCGTAACTGGCGCGGCATTGAGCGGCGTAGAGGTCGATCGCTTGTTGATTCGCAGTTGCATCTAATGCACCTTCGGTGGCTTGCTTGTTACTTTTAGCCTGCTGGCGAAATACTTGAGGAATGTAGAACTCGTTGCTATCGTCGATCGCCACATAGCGAAAACTTTTTTCGTTCCAGCCCAACTGCTCGTCATTGTGGTTACTGGCAATCACATGCTTCCACCACTGCCGACATACGTAGAGCGGGGCTTTGACTTTAAACTTAAATACCACGCCACGAAATGGACTGGTATGTTGATGTTTGATCAAGTAGTGGATCAGCTTGATATCTTTGTCGCTCAGTTCGGGGGAACTTTTCTCAAAGCTGGCGCGAGCATCATTGACAATATCGAGATCGCTGCCCATTGAGGCAATCAGTTCAATTCGACTTTTGCCATCGGTTAAGGGATCCAGCCAGGTTGTCGGTGACGATACTACGGTGAAGGTCATGTTAATTAGGTTGCCGTTAGGAAACGAGGTGATCGGTGGCAGCAAATTCAAGGCTCAACACTTATACCAGAATCACCAAACATATGGTCTGGCAATCTGAATCCATGTAGTTCCGTTAAATCAATCATCTGGAAACTGCCAGCAGGCAATGTGTTCAACCTTAGTACTGCCGCATTGACAGACTTCACGGGTGGAAGCGACCCACTCGCGATCGCAGTCCCGACAGTGACACAGAATATTGTAGCGATCGGCTTCAGCTACAGATTCTTGCCATTGTTGTAACTCTTCGGGTCGGAATTGGGACGGATACTCGGACATGGTTACTCAGGCAATCTTTCAGGGCGTTTGACCAAACGCCCCTTTGGAGATCCATTACTCAACCGCTTCTAGGGTGGCTGGTTGATAACACAGTTCTGGGAGCTGGATTTGCTCTACTACTGGTGTAAACCCCAGCCACTGACTCGCTAGGTCAGTAAAGTTATCTGGAGCGCCGCTGACACAAAAGCGGGTCGGTGCTGGTGTGCGGAGATTCCGTAATCCCAACAAATCTAATTCCTGGGCAACAGCAGCGACCACATGCACAGCCGGGTTAATCAGCTTAACTTGGGGCGGCAAAATTCGTTGGAGCACTGGAGCCAGATAAGGATAGTGAGTGCAGCCGTAAATTAGGGTGTCAATTTGCTGTTTTAGCAGGGGTTCCAGATAGTGATTGGCAACGGTCTGGGTATAAGGCTCGTGGATCCGATTTTGCTCGATCAATGGCACAAACTCTGGACACCCCACCTGCCAAACCTGGACGCCGCCATCGATCTCCTGAATTGCTTGACGATAGGCATTGCTGGCAGCAGTAGCAGGAGTAGCGATGACACCAATCCGTCGTCCCTGTTGTACGGCAGCTCTGGCTCCCGGCAAGATCAGACCCAGAATCGGAATGTTAAACTCCGATCGCACCGCTTCTAGCGCTAAGGCTGAACTCGTGTTGCACGCCATGATCACCATCTTGGCGTTTTGCTCAACCATCCAGGTCAGAATTTCGCGCACGAACTGAAGGATCTGGGTCTGCGATCGAGTGCCATAGGGCAACCGAGCAGTGTCACCAAAGTAAAGTGCAGATTCCTGGGGTAGTTGACGGTACAGCTCGCGCAAAACCGTTAGCCCACCTACACCACTATCAAACACGCCGATTGGAGCTGTATTTTGAGATCTGCTAGTGGGCAGATGACTGATCGTGAACTGATTTTCTGACACTCCACACACCTCTTGTTTCTGATCAACACTTGTCGCTTAGGAACGGGCAGACCGTTGAAGGTACTGTAGAATACCACGAACAATCGCTTCTGCCATCTGACTCCGGTATGCCGGATCGGATAACCGCAAGGCATCATCCCGCCCCGTTACAAAGCCAACTTCGACCAGCACCGACGGCATTGAAGTGCGTCGCAACACATAGAAGCGAGCCGTTCGGACGCGGCGATCGGGGATACCGGTTGCTGCCAAAACGTTTTGATGAATGGCTTGGGCTAACTCTGCCCCACTTTGGTAGTAATAGGTTTCTAGCCCACTAATATCGGGTCGGCTAAGACTGATCGAGTTGGCATGAATACTGACAAATGCAGTGGCATTGACTTGTTCTGCCATTTGAACCCGTGGTTCTAGATCTAAATCGCGATCGTCCTGACGAGTCAGCACGGCCTGAATCCCCTGCTGTTGCAGCAGATTGGCAACTTTAATGCCAATATCCAGCACAATCTCTTTTTCTTGCAGTCCGCCAATTCCTACCGCCCCCGGATCGGGACCACCATGCCCTGGATCAACCACAACCACCAAGCGACCCGAGGGAACGCGGGGTAACTGGGAGGGTAAAGGATTGCTAACAGGAGGCGTCGTGGTCCGGGGAGGCAGGGGGACAGGAATTGACCCAACATTACCGGGAGGGGTCAAAACCGGTTGGCGATTCCGTTGCAGTTGTAGTGCGACAGACTGTTGAGTGAGTTGGCTGATGCCATTGATTTGCACCCCTGAAGCGGGTTGTACCAGTAGCGAAACAGTCCGGGGATTCTCCTGCCGAATTTGGAGATTGAGGATGGGGCTACCAGGACGCAACTGGGGTCGCCGAATATTGGGGGACAGTTGGGCAGAATTCAGCGTGATTCGATAAGCTGCCGACGCCCGATCCCAGTTGGCATTGTAGTCGAGGGATTGATTGCCCCGAATGACAAGTTGGCTGCCATTACTCGCTAACTCTACAGTTTCGATCGTGGTCAAACCGGTAGCTACAGCCGCAGACCCGGGGTCAGGACGTGACGCTGGAGCTTGCCAGGGGCGGCGATTAACTGAAGGCGCCTGACTATCCGAATTACTAGAGTTAACGGAGGGTGGAGTCGATACAATCGCGACCGAAGGGGTAGAGGTGTTGTTCCCTGAAGGGACAGGACTGGGGCTGGTGGCGATCGCTTGCGGATTAGGTAGCTGTACCATCCATTGCCGAGCCGTAATTCCCCGAAACTTGACTTGTTGGGGGTCGAGGGTGTAGCCCGGAGCGAGTTCGACCACAATCCGAGTGGTGTAGGGATCAAACTGAGCAATGCGCACCGAGCGAAAGGCACCTCCGGCGGCTTGATTCAGTTTGGGGCGACCCCAGGTAATCCCAGGCAAATCAATGACCAAGCGGGTGGGATTAGCCACTAGTTGGGCTTTCGGCTGAACTCCATCCTCGGTTGTAAATTCCAGACGGTTTTGCCTGGCATCAAATTGCCAATTCTCTAGTCCACCAGCAAACGCCGGTGATCCCATCAGGAACAGAGAAGTCGCTAATAGTAAGGAGCAGGGAAGTTTGTTCACGGTACTTGTGGAATTCTGGAGGAGCTAAACAGGCAGCACTACATCGCAGTGATTCAGAGAGCTGATTGATTGTGAGGTCAGGAGTGACCTTGAGGTTGCCAATATAACGAATCTCCTAAGATGGCGATCGGGTCAACCTGTAAATCAAACAAAAATCTGGGACTGAACTGCAACATTCTGTAATTTACTCGCGTCTGACGCAAATTCAGCCATTTAGTTTCCGGTAGTGCGACACCGTTTTGCATGAGAAATTCCCAGCGAGCCAAAAGACGCAACAAAAAAACTGCGTAAGACTATAGCCGATCCACCCTCAGAGCGATCGTCTAATTCTGGTGAAGTTTTACTGTTTAATCGTGGGATTGGTGATCAGACTCAACTCGCTCTAGTTCCGCTGGAGGCGAATCCATGGAGGTGGATGACAGCACCACCGCTTCAGCCGATGCAGCATTGGCTAAGGCAGGGGTAGGTTCTGGGTCTAGCCCATCATCGCCCCGAGTAAATACAACTCGCAATAACGGGGGCGCTAGGAAGGTGGTTAAGATCACCATCACGATAATGGCAGCTTCTAGCGACTTCGATAAAGCCCCACTCGCCGAACCAACCGCCGCGAATACTAAGCCAACTTCACCTCGGGGAACCATGCCAACTCCGATCGCTAAGCGGTTAATTCCGGGCATGCCAAATACGGTAGCACCCGTAACCACCTTACCGACAATCGCAATCAAAATCAGGAAGGATGCCATGATCAACCCTTCGCGGTTTTCGGGCACAAAGGGATTCAGCACACTGACATCAGTTCTTGCCCCCACCGAGACAAAGAAAATCGGCACCAACATATCCGCGATCGGAATCACCAATTCCTCTAATTCCTTGCGTTTGTTGGTTTCTGCCAAGATTAAACCTGCCGCAAAGGCTCCCAGAATGGCTTCCAGGTGAATCACTGCCGCAATATAAGATAGCCCATAGCCAAAGATCAGCCCCATCACTAACAACTGACCTCGGGTTTTCAGATTGTCTACTAGAGAGACAAAAAAAGGCATCAACAAGCGTCCCAGCCAGATGGAGCCAATTAAAAAGGCGGCGGCACTAATAATCAAAAAGACAACATTACTAACTTGCACACTGCCATTGCGGGCAAGACTCGCGACGACAGCCAGCACAATGATGCCCAGCACATCATCCATCACGGCGGCCCCAATAATGATCTGCCCTTCTCGCGAAGTCAAGCGATCGATTTCGGCTAACACTTTCGCGGTAATGCCAATACTGGTAGCCGTGAGCGCCGCCCCGGCAAAGACGGCTGGTACCGTTGGCACACCAAACACCAACATCAGCCCAGCCGTTCCTAAGGCAAAGGGGGTGACTACTCCCACGACAGCCACGATCGTGGCTTGGGGTCCCACCCGTAACAGTTCCTTAATATCCGATTCCAGTCCAATCTCGAATAGGAGAATCACAACTCCCAGTTCTGCCAGAACGGAAATCACTTCACTTTGAGCCTCAAAGATCGAGGGAATGGCAGTAACGTCGAACCCGGCAGTCATTTGCAGGACATGCATCAGCAAAGAGTTGGTGCCATCAACTCCCCCTTCAGGAAACACCAACAAATGGAGGGCAGAGACTCCCACCAGCACCCCACCGACTAACTCTCCTAGCACTGGCGGCAGATCTAAGCGGGCACAAATTTCGCCACCCAACTTACTTGCCAGATAAATCACCATAAAGCTTAAGAGAACCCCTGCCAGCACATAAGGTTCATTTTCGGCCGCCACCGTTGCCAGCAAGGGGCTAGTCATCGCCTGGATATTCGATAAGGCAGGAAGTACTACCCAATTCATGAAGGTCTCCCTCAGTTCTGCAATCTCTTGTTAACTGTATCGTCTTGTTAACTGTATCGGTTTCGTTACATCCTACGCGACTAACCGGCGATCGCACTAGCTTGAAGATCGCTGATTCAGGCTGGAATGCCTGATATAGAATTGCCCTGATTGTTTGCTGTCAGAATCTGCCAGTTGTTGCAGAGGATCGCCGCATGGTTTTACTACTCGCCGATGTCTTTCTGCTACTGACCCAGGTGCTCCTGTGGATTGTGGTAGGTCTGGTTACCTGGTTCGTACTGCTAAAAGCGCTGCCCAGAGCATTTCTTAGCATGTTGGTGCTGCTGCTGATTTTGGCAGTACTTGTGATTTCGTTTGTCGGTGGTGCTCCGGCAGATGGCGGCATTCTGGAAACCCTGTGGAAGATTATTTCGTTTCCGCTGACGCCGTTGGGCTTGGGGATTGTGCTGATTTGGGTGCTGCTTTCTGGCACGAAACTGACGAAAGTCGCCAGAAACATTATGTTAGTTGCCCTAGTGTTACTGGCATTAGGGAGTTTTCCAGCAGTTGCCTATTTCCTGGCTCAGGAATTGGAAATGGAAGCGGTTGAGCTGATTCGGGCAACGCCCCCCTTAGAAAGTGGCGCTCAGCGGGTAATTGTGCTGTTGGGGCAGGGTACTACTCGCACCCAACTCCGTCCTCGTCGGGGAGAAGTACCCTCTGAGCCAGTTGCGGTTACTTGCCCGCCCGAGTGTACTCCAGCCGCACCACCTCCCAGAATTGAGCGACCCGTTTTAGAGGAACAGTACCAGGTCTTAAGTAATCTGCCGATTCAATTGACTGAACAGGGCGATCGCTTAATTTATGCCGCCAAACTGTATCAAGAAGAGGGAAATCGGGGCACAAGTCCCGTCATTCTGGTTAGCGCTGGCACTCGGAATAACCGCGCCTGGAAGGAAGGCGAAAAGAAGGAGGATGTGTCGGAAGCCCGCGATATTCAGATTTTTCTCACGCAAACGATGGGTGTGCCAGAACGAGACATGATTCTGAATCATGATGATGGCAGTGTGCGCCGGAGTGCTGAGCAAGTTCAACAGATCTTGAATAGCCAACGGATTAACTATGGTAATCAATTAATGCTGGTCACCTCTGGCATTAACATGCATCGCAGTTATCTGACGTTTCAACGGCTATTTGAAGACACGCTGATTATTGCCCGCCCCACAGATTTCTATAGTCTGCCGCCAGCCAACCGTTTAGGTAAGGTAGTCCAAGGGGCTGACTTAGTGGAAAATCGTCTGCTGGTGTCGGATTTTGTCCCTAATGCTGAAGCGTTTTGTATTTCCTCACGAGCGATCGAAGAGTATCTAACGGCCCTCTACTATTTCCTACGTGGCTGGATTGGCATGTTCCAAGCTCCGCCAACGATCGAATCCACGGTGCCTGTGTCCACCCAGAGTCCTGAACCACCCGAACCCACGATTCCCCCAACCCCATCGCCGAACCCAACATCCACTAATTTATATCCTTACCCCCCTTCACCCCGACCTTCCGTGTCTGACCGGTACTGGTAGAAACTGCGGCTGCGATCGTCACGCTAATTCGTTTAGCATGATAGAGCTTTGGCACTGACTTCATCCGACGATCGGTATTGGTTTTAGACGATGGCTCAATCCCGCCTGCAAAAACTGGGGCAATATCTCCGTCCTCATTGGCGACAAGCTGCTTTAGGTGTACTGGCACTCTTTATTGTCAACGCGGTAGGAATTTATATTCCCTTGCTGATCCGAGATGCGATCGACAAGCTGCAAATTACCTTTAGCTACAGTCAGATTATTTATTACGTGGTGCTAGTGGGGGCGCTGGCAACCTTGATGTGGGTCACCCGCATGGCATCGCGCATTTGGCTATTCGGGGTCGGGCGACAGGTGGAGTTTGACCTGAAGCAAAAGATTTTTGCTCATCTGCTGACTCTAGAACCACCTTATTTTGCAGCAAACACCGTCGGTGACTTAATTAACCGTGCTACTAGCGATGTGGATAATATCCGGCGCTTGTTAGGGTTTGCAGTTCTCAGTCTAGCCAACGCGATTTTCACCTATGGGCTAACCCTGCCTGTGATGTTGCTGATCGACTGGAAGCTAAGTTTGCTTTCACTGTCGGTCTATCCAGTCATGCTAGTCCTAGTGCAGTTGTTCAGCGAGCGCTTACGGGAACAACAACTGGCTGTTCAGGAAGAACTCTCGAATGTGAGTGAACTGATCCAAGAGGACATGAGTGGCATTGCCCTGGTAAAAATCTATGCCCAGGAAGAAAATGAGCGTCATGCCTTCCGCCAATTAAATCAGCAATTGCTTGATGCCAATTTGGATCTGGCACTGACCCGAAATGTCTTATTTCCAATCCTACGCGGCTTATCTAGCGTCAGCTTGCTCGTGGTGCTCTGGCTGGGGTCCGGCTCCATCAGTCGGGGTGAAATTAGTATTGGTGACTTTATCGCCCTCCTGCTTTATGTTGAACGGATGGCATTTCCGACCGCGTTACTCGGCTTTACGATTACGGCGTATCAACGGGGTGAAGTCAGTATCGATCGTATTGAAACCATCCTGACGGTGGAACCGAAAATCCAGGATCAACCAGACGCGATCGGCTTGTTACCTAGAGAAGTGCAAGGCGAACTGGTCGCTCGGCGACTACATTTCACCTATCCGGCTCCGGGCATGACTTTTCCGCCGCCTGCTCTGGACGACCTCAACTTCGTGATTTTGCCCCAGGAAACTGTGGCGATTGTTGGACCGATCGGTTCGGGTAAATCCACCCTGGCTAATGCCTTGCTGCGCTTACTTGATATTGCTCCCGGTCAACTTTGGCTCGATGGTCACGATATTACTCAGTTACGGTTGCATGATCTACGATCAGCGATCGCCTATGTGCCCCAGGAAAGCTTTTTGTTCAGCACCACGATCGCCAATAACATTCGCTATGGCAGTCCCCAAGCCGATGAAACAGCGGTGATTCATGCCGCCAAGCAAGCCCAAATTCACAGTGAAATCCTCAATTTTCCGCAGCAATACCAAACGATCGTGGGAGAACGGGGCATTACGCTATCCGGTGGTCAGCGGCAACGAACGGCTTTAGCCAGAGCATTACTGGTCGATGCCCCAATTTTGGTGCTAGACGATGCGTTATCGAGTGTAGATAATCAGACGGCGACCGAGATTCTAAAGAATTTGTCAGCAGGTACCGATCGCAAAACGGTAATTTTCATCTCCCACCAAATGTCAGCGGCGGCAATGGCAGACCGGATCTTCGTCATGGAGCACGGCAGGATTGTCCAGTCCGGTAACCATGAGGTTTTGGTTACTCAACCCGGTCTATATCAAGAGTTGTGGCAACAACATCAGTTAGAAGCCGCGTTGGAGTAGGGTGACGATCGCCCAACTACTACCAGCTATCCCTAACCACAATAAAAAATTCCAGCGAGTTAATTGGAGCGCTTGATAGATTTGCTTGGCAGTAATCGGTGCGATCGCATCTCCCAATAAGGGTTTTGGCTTGGCGACCCCTTTATACCAGTTCATGCCGCCCACCTGAACTCCCAAAATTGCCGCATAGGCACACTCACTCCAGCCAGAATTAGGACTGGGATCTTGAGGGGCATCGCGCCGACAAATCCGCCAAACCTGAAGTGGCTTGCCAGACAACAACGCTAAGGTGAAGACGGTTAAGCGGCAGGGTATCCAGGTTAATAGATCATCGGTTTTGGCACTGAACCAGCCTAAGTGAGTATAAGGCTCGGCGCGATAGCCAACCATTGAATCGAGCGTACTCGCCGCTTTGTAAGCTAACGCCAGTGGTACACTTCCAACTCCTGGTAGTATCGCTCCCAATAGGGCATAGAACAAGGGAGCCATCACCCCATCAGTGGCGTTTTCGGTGACTGTTTCCAGGACTGCCCGCAAAATTTCGGCTTCCGACAATTGCTCCGTATCCCGACCGACATAGCGACTCAGCCGCGATCGTGCCGCGATGAGATCGCCTGTCTGCAACGGCTGTAAGACATCTATCGCCGCATCCCGTAAACTCCGAGCCGCAAAACAGCTTGCCAGCAAAATCACTTCCATCAGGATGCCAAACCAGGGATAAATCCAGGTTGCCAGGGTCACGATCGCCCAACCCAGTACGCCACTGCCAATAATTAACCCTAGCCCTAATCCAACCCCAGCTAACCGTAACGCCCAAGGTTGTTTCCAGCTTTTTAAGCTCAGGTGCGTATAATTTGCGATCGTCCAACCCATACCTTGCACCGGATGCCACCAATCCCACGGATCACCAATGAGGTAATCTAACCCGGCTGCCAGTCCTAGCACGATCGCCTCACGCCCCACCATACTTAACCTCCCTGATCCTCCCTATCTTCCTCATCGCCTCTAAACCCTTTTGAGGGGTCACACCCCTGATTCTCCCTGCTAATTCCGGGGAACACTGAAAACGCATCTACTTTATCGCGAGAGGAAATTACTGTGGCAAAGCTGGTTCCTGTCCAACTCGACAATGGCATGATTCTCTATATTGAAGGGCAAGAGGACACCGAAACGGAATCGTTACGGACTACTCCAGTTCCAGGGGGGGAAGAAGAACAGGGGCGCACCCGCAAAGGGCTCGGTGATCTGACAAATTCAATCAAAGCGACGCCTGCCCAATCGATGGAAATGGTACAGAACACCATCCGAACCTACACTCACTATTGCCTGAATGCCTTCAAAAATGTTTCCACGGTGAATGTGGATGAAGTCACTTTAGAGTTTGGGGTGAATATCAGTGCTGACGCCGGGATTCCCTATATTGCCAGTGGCAAAGCCCAAAGTAACTTAAAGATTACCGTCAAGTGTTCCTATCCCAAACCGGAGGCAAGCGAGTCAGCCACGAATGGGCAAACTGCTAACGGACAACTGCCGATCGCCCAATAATTCCCTGATCTTCCTGACCTCCCCATCCCCATTCTCCTCACACCACAAAACTAGACTCTTGCCCCTGCGCCGCTTGCCAACTGCGAGCATCGTAATAGAGGTCTTCTAGAGAAATGCTGTAGAGTGCTTCTCTCAGCTTCTGGTGCAACCGATTCCACAGCATAAATGTGACCCAATCTTCGGATTGTTGCATGTCAGGAGTATGGTGGGGCAAAGGCTCCACCTCTTCCCCCACTGCTTCTAAAATTTGCCCCAGCGATATTTGGGCAGGCGATCGGGCAAGCTGATACCCCCCTTGCACCCCGCGCAACGATCGCACCAGTCCAGCCCGCCGCATGTCCATTAATAGTTTTTCCAGATAGGGGGCAGGCAGGTCTTGCCGCTGAGCGATCGCCTTAACAGAGGCAGGACCATAGTTGGCTTGCAGGCTGAGATCGAGTAGCGCTTTAACGCTGTAATGACCCCGAGTCGTGAGTTTCATAAGAACCGTAACACATTGTTGAGTATTGACTCCGGAAATACGAAGTTTTACTAACTTTAGTTGAACTTAAGTTTCCAATATCGAATACTTATATCCAATTTAGACGCAGCAGTAGTGTCATTGTCCATCCACCTGCCCAATATTGCCGTCGAAAGCATTTGAGACACTAGCATGAACCAGTCGTTTTCCCTGTCCTTAGTAACCCGTTATCGTTTAGACGACGAACTACCGTGGCTAGAAGGCATTGATCCTAGCCGCCATTATTGGATCGCGGTCAATAGCGATCGTGCCCAAATTGTGGCTATTCCCGGTCTAGCTACCGCTTCATTCACCCAGTTTCGGGCAACAATTCTGAACTTCCGCGCGATGCAACCGGGAGATCAAATGACGATTACGCGCCCGGCAGCACACTGTACGATCCACTGCATTAGTCAGAACTGCTTTGCGATCGCCACTGAAATTAATCACGCCCCAGTTTGGCACTTGTTTGATCAAGAGACCTTAGAAAGTTTGTTAATGACCAGCCATCCTGACTGGCAATGCTCGCCTCAGGATATTGATCTCGGTCGCCGGATGCTAATGCGTTCCTGGCAACAGGTTGCTGCCGCCTAAGCGGTCTGGATTTAGCGGCGAAATTTCACTAGTTCTTGGAGAGAAGCCAGTAGCTTCACACGCACTAAAAAGAGTTCTTGCCAGGGGCTTAAAATCATCGTCCAGGAAACATTGACCGTAAATAAAGCGGTTTGTACGTTTCCAGCAATTTCAAATTCCGTGCAACCGTTGTCTAAGGCTTGCTGCTTACCCCACTGAGGTCGCAGAATTAAACCCTGAGCTTCTTTAACTAAATAGTTTGCGATCGCGTCTCGTCCGACAATTTGCCCTTCAAACGGGGGCTGTAAGGCGCCATCCTCAGCAAACAATTCGCTAGCAGCCTGGAATTCTCCGCCATTCAGTAATTCAAAATAGCGCTGGATTACAGGTTCGTTAATCCCTTCAATCACTGGGTTGACACCGGTTGCAGACGCGATCGTAGATGACTGTGGGCTAGGATGCTGCATAACTCCTCTGGAGATGAACCAATAAAAAAGGGAAGTAAGCCATCACCCACTTCCCTAATGGATTCCGCATAGTTCATGGAACTAGAGTGAATGGGAGATGGATCAGGAGATTCCTGATCCCTTCGTTAGCAGGCTAACGGGTCAACTCCCATGCCGACGACTACATTCCGGAGGATTGTGATCTGTTGACCACGATCGAGCAGTTTTAAGTCAACCAGCGCTTTATCTGCCTCCGTAGAGAGGCGATAGTCTGAAGGCATCGGAATGACGGTTCCTTGAGTCATCCACTCAGCCAACTGATACCAAAATGCCAGCTTGGTGTTAGCACTCAAAACACCATAGGCGCGGGTAGCGGCATTGCTAACCCGATTCACCAGATCCCGCATGAATTGAAGCTGCTCGGTGTAGGACATCTGCTGCACTTGGTTCAGTAAGCCCTCAGCTAACTGAAGCCGCGCTGCCCCTGGAGCTGCTGCGGTAATTGCCTTGCCTAATTCAGTGTAGATATACCAAAGCAACGCTAATTGCTCATCAGTATTGAGGCGCTTGATACGATCGGTGACAGTGAAGACCGGATTCGCTGCGGCGGTTGCCGTCAAATAAGGATTGGTAAACCGATCAGTTGTGAAGGTCATAAGCTCTCCTTAAAACTAGATACGTGACTCAACTCGTTCACTAGATGGTGTCAAAATCGGCAGAAGTGGCGGTAATGCTTGCCATCCGTTGGACTTGAGCATTGCGGCTTGCCTATTGATTGAACGCCGGAGGGGTTAACGCTCCACATCAGCCAGTATGCAACATTTATTTACAAATTGGCAATAAAACTTTACAAGTACCTCGACTAATTTTTCTCTATGGATGAATTCTCTTCTGAGCGTGAGTTTGATCCGTCAGCAATGACCCTAGCGATTCGGCAAAAAACTCTAGAGCTAGGATTTCATAAAGTTGGGATTGCTGCCGTAGACGATCGCAATCTGCCCACCGTAGACGCGTTACAACGTTGGTTGGCTCAGGGCTACCATGCCGATATGACCTGGATGACCAATCCCAAGCGGCAAGACATCCGGCAAGTGATGCCAGGGGTGCGATCGGTGATCTGCGTAGCGTTGAATTATTACAGTCCAGAGCAACGTCCGGCAGGGGCGGAGTATGCCAAGATTGCACGTTATGGCTGGGGACGCGATTATCACAAAGTTCTCCATAAGAAACTCAAAGCGTTAACACTCTGGCTCCAGGATCAGGAAGAGAACATTCAGGCTCGTTACTATGCCGACACTGGACCTGTACCCGATAAAGTTTGGGCAGAACGGGCAGGCATCGGCTGGATCGCCAAAAACGGGAATTTGATTACCCGAGACTATGGCTCCTGGGTATTTCTGGGAGAAGTGTTAACAAATTTAGAGTTAATTCCCGATCGTCCTCATACTGCCCACTGCGGCACCTGTACTCGCTGTATGGAAGCCTGCCCAACTGGAGCTATCCCCTCTCCTACAGTAGTAGATGCCAATCGCTGTATTGCTTATCACACGATCGAGAATCGGGCAGACACTTTACCAGCAACGTTAGATTTACAGGGTTGGGTAGCAGGGTGTGATATTTGTCAAGATGTCTGCCCCTGGAATCAGCGATTTGCTCAACCAACTGATATCCTTGAGTTCCAGCCGTATTCTGGCAATATTGCCCCCACCTTGGCTGCACTGAGTCAACTCTCGGAAGCTGACTATGAGCAACGGTTTCCGGCTTCAGCCCTGCGACGAATCAAAGCCTGGATGTGGCGGCGAAATGCTCAGGCAAATTTATCTGCACAATCTCAGCAGAATTCTTAAGAAAAAATGAATTTATGAAGAAAAACCTAGAAACTTGTTACATCCCTTAACAAGTAGATTATCTTAGATTTAAGTAGTTTTAAGCGGAGCCTCTGGGTGTTATGTCTCAACCCTGCCTCCTTCACCAGGCTGATGTTACCCTCCAGCAACTCATGGCGGAAAATGCCGAGTTACAAAAATATTTAGCCGCCCAGAAGAAGGTGATTGCTTCCTTAGAGCGGCGGGTGGGGCGATCGCTCGATAGCCTGGGAGTTCATGTGGAGCATTTGACTGAACCCACGCTCGCGACCTCGACCTGGCAGCAGCATCTCAGTTCTGTACAGAGCGAAGTGGACTCTCTCTGTGATCTGTTGGCAGACACCATGTTGCTACAAAAACTAGAGGCAGGTAAGGTCGAGATCACTCTAGAAGCATTGAATCTACAACCACTGTTAGCCTGTGTAAGTCGCCATTTACTTGAACCTAGAGACGGGAGCCAGGTGCGGCTACTCTGTGAGGTCAGTTCCCACTTACCGTTAGCATTAGCAGATCAAGAGTTAACGGAAGCGGTGCTACTGGATCTATTGGCAAGAGGCTTACGATACTCTGATCCTCAGAGTTCAGTGATTTTAGGGGCAGACGCTGATGGTGAATGGGTTCATCTCAAGGTGACGGCACAACGATTTGCTCCTCCCGGAAATCGCGAGTTTGCGACTGAAATTGCCTTATGCTGTCGCCGGATTGAAGTACAACGGGGCAAGATTGCTTGCCAACCCAGACCTGATGGGCTGCAAACAGTCACAATTTCATTTCCTATCACCTCGGTACATTAAAGAGTTTTTCTCCGGAGAGCTAAAGTCTACTCTCTCTAGTTTGAGATTAGAGATGCATTGAATGAATGAATGTTTTTTAAATCACAAAGTATCTGCATTGTTCTGATTTGCAGATACTTTTTTATTGGTGTTGATTAGCTATAAATGGTCTGAAAATTAAGAATAGCTAAATTTTCGGTCTAGCTTTTCAGGCGATTAGTGAGTTTAAGGTAATGCTTAATTTTTAATCTAGATAAAGCGTTATGGCTTTTTCTAGACAAGGCTTTCGAGTAGTTATCCTGATAGAGGATGACAGCGAACCTACCATAGAACTAACACGATCGCTGCCCTAAACCAGCCAAGTTGACTTCTATCTATAGGGGATTGTATTGCGTGGGAAAATCACCTTTTCTATTAAGAAACCCTGATGGTTTTTTCTAAATAACGAGAATTCCCTTAAGGTAAGCACAATTGAATCGTTGGCAACAGTTCAGCTTAGAAGCACAAGTTTACGATCACTCTGAAATCTGACTCGCTACATTGAGCTTACGGTCAACCTTGAAAGCAAAATGGTGAATTTATGGTAGCAACTCCTGCAAAACCAACCATTGATACCGCATCAATCAGTGCTTTCGGTCAAGCCCGATCGACGATCGCTGGAACTCCGCTCTCTTCGGAAGAATTGCAACGGATGGATGCCTACTGGTCTGCCTGTAATTATTTGGCAGTCGGGATGATTTATCTGAAGAACAATCCCTTGTTGCGAGAACCGTTGAAGCCAGAGGATGTTAAAACTCGCTTATTAGGACATTGGGGATCGAGTCCAGGGTTGTCTTTTGTTTATACCCATTTGAATCGGGTAATCAAAAAATATGACCAGGACATGATTTATCTGGCAGGTCCTGGTCATGGCGCACCGGGAGTATTAGGTCCCGTGTATTTAGAAGGCACTTACTCGGAAATCTACCCAAACTGTAGTGAAACCGAGGCAGGCATGAAGCAATTCTTCAAGCAATTCTCATTTCCGGGCGGAGTCGGGAGCCACTGTACACCCGAAACCCCGGGTTCCATCCATGAGGGCGGTGAACTGGGTTATAGCCTGTCCCATGCTTACGGCACAGTCTTCGACAATCCCGACTTAATCAGTGTGGTCATGGTGGGTGACGGCGAATCGGAAACGGGAGCACTGGCAACGGCATGGCACTCGAATAAGTTTATTAACCCGATTCGGGATGGAGCAGTGCTGCCCATCCTGCACCTGAACGGTTACAAGATTAATAACCCAACGATTCTGGCGCGGGTCAGCCATGAGGAACTCGAAGACCTGTTTAAGGGCTATGGCTACACCCCCTATTTTGTCGAAGGGGACGATCGCGAATCGATGCACCAGGCAATGGCTGCTACCTTGGATCGGTGTGTCGAAGAGATTAAAGCCGCTCAAGCGGAAGCCCGTTCTTCGGGGGTGGCTAAACGTCCGCGTTGGCCGATGATTGTGTTGCGGACTCCCAAAGGCTGGACGGGACCGAAGGAAGTCGATGGGCATAAGGTCGAAGGCTTTTGGCGGGCGCATCAGGTGCCAATGGCATCCATGCATACCAACTCAGAGCATTTGAGAATGCTGGAAGAATGGATGCGGAGCTATAAGCCTGAGGAATTATTCGATCGCAATGGTCAGTTGATTCCTGAATTGAAAGCCTTGGCTCCTACTGGGAACCACCGCATGAGTGCCAATCCTCATGCCAATGGCGGTCTGGTACGCCGGGAGTTAAAGCTGCCCGACTTCCGCAACTACGCGATCGAAGTGGTGCAGCCGGGACATATTGAAGCTGAAAACACTCGATCGCTAGGAGTGTTTCTGCGAGATGTGATGCAGCAGAATATGGACTGCTTCCGGGTGTTTGGACCCGATGAAAACACCTCGAATAAGCTGATGGACATTTATGCTGCCAGCAAGAAATTCTGGATTGCCGAATACTTCCCGGAAGACAGTGATGGGGGTGAGTTGGCAACCGATGGTCGGGTGATGGAGATGCTGAGCGAGCATACGCTGGAAGGCTGGCTAGAAGGCTATTTGCTGACTGGGCGACATGGCTTCTTCTCCACTTACGAAGCCTTTGTGCATGTGATTGATTCGATGGTGAATCAGCATTGCAAATGGCTAGAAATTTGTCAGCATATTCCCTGGCGGGCGGATATTTCATCGCTGAACTTGCTGATTACCTCGACCGTGTGGCGGCAGGATCACAATGGCTTTACCCACCAAGATCCCGGTTTTCTGGATGTGGTGGTGAATAAGAGTCCAGAGGTTACCCGGATTTATCTACCTCCGGATGTCAACTCGCTGTTATCCGTGGCAGATCACTGTCTACGGAGTAAGAACTACGTCAATGTGATCGTCTCGGATAAACAACTGCACTTGCAGTACATGGATATGGATGCCGCGATTAAACACTGCACCAAAGGGATTGGCATCTGGGAGTGGGCAAGTAACGATCGCGGTGAAGAACCCGATATTGTTATGGCAGCGGCAGGCGATATCCCGACCCTGGAAGCCTTGGCGGCTACAGTGATGTTGCGCGAAGAATTCCCGGATTTGAAGATTCGCTTTGTCAATGTCGTCGATTTGTTCCGCCTGCAACCGGATACGGAACATCCCCACGGTTTAAGCGATCGCGACTTTGATAGCCTGTTCACCCTGGATAAACCCGTGATCTTTAACTTCCACGGTTATCCCTGGTTAATTCACCGCCTTGCCTATCGGCGGCATAATCACAACAACATGCATGTGCGCGGCTACAAGGAAAAGGGCAACATCAACACGCCATTAGAGTTGGCGATCAATAACCAGATTGACCGCTTTAGTGTGGCGATCGATGTCATCGATCGAGTGCCCAAACTGAAAGTAGCAGGCGCGCACGCCAAAGAACGGTTCAAGAATATGCAGATTGAATGTCGGCACTATGCCTATGAGTATGGGGTAGACAAACCCGATATCGTCAATTGGAAGTGGCCCTATTAATGGCTGATTACTAATCAGTTCCGCAGCATGGGGGATAGTCTGACTGTCTCCCATTTTTATTGCAAATGAATAGTAGATAATTGTGAATGTTTCATTAGTGAGGTTGTGATGCGAGTTGCTGTATTTAGTACCAAGCCCTACGATCGCGAGTTTTTAGAGGCAGCCAATGCGATCGCGGGTCACCAGCATGAGTTTACCTATTTTGAAGCTCGGTTAACTCAAGATACGGCAACGTTAGCGGCAGGCTATCCGGCAGTTTGCGTATTTGTGAATGATGAAGTGACGACTGAAGCATTAAACATGCTGGCCGCACAAGGAACTCGCTTAATTGCGTTGCGCTGTACGGGCTTTAATAATGTCGATGTCAAAACAGCGGCTCAATTGGGGATTACGGTCGTGCGGGTGGTCAACTATTCTCCCTATTCGGTGGCAGAACATGCGGTGGGATTAATCCTCACCCTGAATCGCAAGTTTCATAAAGCCTATAACCGAGTCCGGGAAGGTGACTTTTCCCTAAATGGACTCTTAGGATTTGATTTACATGGACGCACGATCGGCTTAGTTGGTACGGGAAAAATTGGCTTAATTTTAGGTCAAATTATGGCGGGATTTGGCTGCAAATTATTAGGCTATGATCTGTATCCAACTCAGAAGTTTGAAGCGATCGGGGGTCGGTATGTCGATTTACCAGAACTATGGTCACAGTCAGATATCATTTCGCTCCATTGCCCCCTGACCCCAGAAACTCACCATATAATTAATGATGCTGCGATCGCCCAAATGAAACCAGGAGTAATGGTAATTAATCCCAGTCGAGGCGCATTAATTGATACGGAAGCCGTGATTACTGGATTGAAATCGAAAAAGATTGGCTATCTCGGAATTGATGTGTATGAACAAGAAGCCGATCTATTTTTTGAGGATTTATCTGAAGAAATTATTCAGGATGATGTGTTTCAACGGTTATTAACCTTTCCAAATGTGATGGTTACGGCTCACCAAGCCTTCTTTACCGCCGATGCAATGGATGATATTTCTCGCACGACGATCGAAAGTTTAACCGACTTTGAACAAGGTAATTCCCTGAAAAACGAACTGAAATTACCCCCAGAAAAAAGACCTACGTTTAACGTTTCTCAGTCTTAGCAACTGCATAGAGATCAGCATGCCTATTGGGTATTAGATAGCACATATGATTACCTACGTAATGAGCCTGAAAATATGCGGAAAGATTCTGGCTATTTAGCTTGGGCGGCATATTATTATGCGGAAATAATCTATCTAAGATCCCAGATTTGCTACTTGTGCAGATTTCTTCTGCTTATCTACCCCAAATGGGATCTTATACGGAAATTTTCAGCTTACTAATAGTTATGTAGCTCGGCTTTTCGTTAAAAGGTTGGCTTTTAAGTTGCTTCTAGGGACTGAAATCAAATCATCGTATGCTTGTTCACAAGTACGGCACTTTCAAGGGAAGCTAGAAATGTCCAAAAGGTCAGTAGTTTTGGCAGCCTTAGTGGTCACTATATCAACAGAGGCAGGGATTCTCTGGTAGCAGAGCCAAGTGTAGGTGCTGAATCTAGTTTTCCAATCACTGAATTGTATTGGACAAACTGGAAAGCTGATCAACCTTGGCAACCGGTGCGCTTTACAGTGCCCGACAAAGATACAACGATTTCTGCTGACGGTGGTGAGTTGCGTCAGTACGATGTTCATGTTGCCAAGATGTTTGAAGTGACGCACTATCTTTGCCAAAACAAACACAAACCTAATCTGTTTAATTGGTTGAATGAAAAATATGTTTCAGCTATTACAAAACTTAAGCGTCTAGAGGCATTGCTCAAGGGTAAGCGTACAGATGAAGGATTTGTCTGGAGCTATGAGGCGGCAAATGGTAATACCCTTATGGGTGGATTTACTATTAGCTGTGACTTGGCTCAAACTGTTGCTTCCGCCTATGGTTTGAAGAAAGCTGAACTAACCCATATTAGAGATACTAATCAGAACTGGATTTCTGATGAATTTGGTACAGAAAAGTATGTGATTCCAAGACTCAACTTGACAGGGACAAAAGTTCAAAAGTGGATGAACTTTGTTCAAAAATTCCAACCATATTTTTCAAATTACTATCACAAAGCTGAAAACAAAAAGCAATCTATTCCCTTCCCCGTTGAGCAAGTCCTCTCGAAACTTTACTGGAAAACAGAAGTTCCCATCTTACTTCCTAGTGAGTTGCCCTGGATGTCTCGTGCAAGGCTCTTTCAGAACACATTCGAGGTACGAGCTTATGCTGACGCTAACGGTTACCTAGTTTGTATTGGTGTTCCCAGAAGGGGATGTGATACACAAACATTTCACCCCTTTAACTCTATTTCGGCAATGCGAGATGGAGAACTTAAACGTCCTTCCCGTATAGGTCTTAGAGATACATTTCGAGAAATTGAGCTGGCAAGAGACATACCGGGGTTTTTCTATGAGGGATGTGGAGCGTATTGCACTTCCTCCGTTCGCTGGAAGTACCGAGGTGTTGTTTACTCTGTGAAAGCCAGATCCGGGAAGCAACCAATTTTAGTGAAAATTGCCAATTCAATGATCGAAGCAGGAGAACGTTAAAAATGAATAGGATTAGCAGTCACCACATAACACAACGCTGAACCGGAACCGCTTATTATTCTTTAGGGTTGTAACGTCTTTCTTGTCCGGTTAGCTTAGACGTTAGGCTTCTTATGAAGAGTAGGGTATGGCAAGAAGAGAAGTTAAAATTCTATGGGGAACAGCCTGGGTTGACGATGGTGATGTCACGACGACACTACTCTTTAATCCAGATAATTACGTTTCTTTTACTTCTCAGACTGCTTATCGTAGCGATCGCTCGCGCATATGCCGCGCCTTTGTAAGACTTATCCGCCAAACAGGGAGAGACTTCGTTACGATCTGTGGTGGCTGCTTTCGACCAGCAGAAAAGGGCTTTTCCTGCCGAGTAGCTTTTAGAGAAAATTACTCTCCAAGAGAATATGGAATTCTGGAGGATGAGGCAAGTTGGATTCTTCAGGGCGTTAAATTGCTGGGTCAATACGACGCAGGCATCCTTGAGATTGATGAAAGCTGCAGTAACATAGTAGATTCAAAGTGCTGGGCTTGGGAAAGAGCAGGGGCAGTGTTGATCCGCTTGGTTCAGTCAGATGTTTGGGAACTTGATGATTCTGAGCTAACACAGGTTATTTGGGAAACAGCAAAATACCGCCCGCCATTTAGATAACGCAAAACTTGTTGAATGGATGAGTCTTGTGTGGAAAGACTACAATAAGCTGACATTTTCATTAGCAATCACTCGTTTGCAATTTGCAGAATAGTCGTATACAACTGATCACTAACACGAAAATCAGCTTGGTCAATCAATTGATCTAGCAGCGGTTTAACAGATTGAATTAAACTGTTTCGTTTAGCTTGCACAAGAACACCTAATAATCCAGTGACCTGCAAACCATAGCTTGTCGCCACAAGTCGCCCTCGACGTTCATCCATTAAAAGTAAATCAGTTTTGATTTCTAGTGCTAGGATGATTGCTTCAGCTTCACCTAAGTCAATGTTTTCTTCACTTTCCCGAATTGTGTTTACTCGTTGTCGATCCACAACTGCCTGAGTTTGAATCCAGGATAAGGTTCGTACCTCTGTAGCCCCAGGAACAGGTTTACCGACATTGACCATCTCGTCGTAGACAGCTACTGGGATAATGATGCGTGTATATAGTCTTTGTAGTAAATCTAACTGTCCAATCGCCGCCAGATTCGTAATCGGTGATGTATCACTAACGACAATCACAACAGTCCCATAGATTGCAAAGTTTTAACATCTGCTTGAAAATCGTCTACATCATAGTTAATACAAAGCCCTCGCTTAGCAAGTTCATGCTGAAACTCAATTACCGTCAGTCCAGTCCAAGCACGAGCTTTGCCCCCACTGATTTTTTCTTGCTGGTAGAGCATAATAGCAATCTCTACTTTTAATTCATTCTCTGTCATTCTTGTTGCGCGGAGGATGTCATCAGGGATCAAGACAGTCATAAGAACTATGCTTGGAATCATTTATTCTACAATTTTAAGATATTGAGAACAGAAGCGTGGAATAGTCGCGGTCTAACAATCCAGTTAGAGCGGACTAACGAAAGATCTTGGGGGGATCGAAAGGTTTCTAGCAGCTGCTCAACCGGAACATTATGCCGCTCAGTTATTGGTTAGGACGTAGCCGAAAGTTTACCTGCTGGTATTCAAAGTTGGGCAGAAACTTTTGGCTCGAAGCAAACTCTCAAGCAATTTTCAGCCCTGGCTTAAACATAAACGAGTGATCTGTCTAGATATTCCTGATGAATACGAGTACATGGAGCCAGCTTTAGTCCAACTGTTGAAGAAAAAAGTACTACCACTACTGGGAACTTTTTAGAAGAGATTTAGCATCGCTGTCTAACCATTTCAATACACCCTGATTGGTTTGCAGCGGGTGATTGAAACGGTTAGCCTACATCTTACAACGACGATATTCAGACATAAAGGAAAGCGATCGCAGTTGGCGAAAAAGTTCTTATCTTTGAAAGTATCCAATCACCCAGTTTTGTCAGTAAGCTGATGATTTATGAGTGGGCAATGCCCACCCTACACTTCTGCAATCTTCAAAATTCCGCGATCGTTGCATTATTTCTGGTACTAAAACCCAGGTTGCTGAACTTCCACAGTTTGTTGTCACGGACAAGGTATAGCGCTCCCCGGTAAGAAGCCATTGCCGTGACACCAGAAGCATCACCAGCTTCACTCCAATCATTGCCAGTACCCGGACCGAGATTGCCGCGCTTCCACAGTTTATTGTTGGAAACGACATACAATTCGCCCCGGTGAGAAACCATTGCCGTGACACCAAAAGCATCACCAGCTTCACTCCAATCATTGCCAGTGCCCGGACCCAGATTGCCACGCTTCCACAGTTTATTGTTGGAAACGACATACAATTCGCCCCGGTGAGAAGCCATTGCCGTGACACTAAAAGCATCACCGAAGTTACTCCAATCATTGCCAGTGCCCGGACCGAGATTGCCGCGCTTCCACAGTCTATTGTTAGAGGTGACGTACAATTCGCCCCGGTGAGAAGCCATTGCCGTAACACTAAAAGCATCACCAGAGTTACTCCAATCATTGCCAGTACCCGGACCGAGATTGCCGCGCTTCCACAGTCTATTGTTAGAGGTGACATACAATTCGCCCCGGTGAGCAGTCATGCTAGTCACACTGAAAGCATCGCCAGATTCACGCCAGGAAATCCTATTTCTGGCGCTGAACTGCCCGGTGCTATGCCAAAAGCTTCCGGCATACACTTGGCGGGAGGATGAATGTACCGTTTCGCCAGAATCTGTGTCGCTGACTGCATCTTGGGCGAACGTCTTAACTGGCTGAGCCAATAGGGTGAGACCGAGTAGGCTGACAGTTAACACCTGATTGAACTTGGGGGCTAAAAGTAATGATTTCATCGTGAAAATCCTTGAGATTGGGATTGGATGTGAGCAGGTATTTGTGCTCCTAAAGATTCGTGCGGGTGCAGTTTAGGATTTATGCAGCCTGGTTCAGACTTCAATTCGATCGGAACCGCGCGAGAAACCTATGAAGAGGGATAGGTCAGCAATGGAAGATGATTTACGGGCAGAGTATGACTTAAAGAGCCTGCGAGTCAGAAGATTGGGATCTGGACGAAGAAGTTTTGGTGAAACAACAGTCCGTTTAGACCCTGATGTTGCAGCGATGTTGCCTGACGCTGATGCAGTCAATGAGGCTTTAAGGTTTTTGATTAGAGGCATGCATAATCACCAAGCCCTGATCCCAAAACCACAGGCTAGTAATTCAAATGCACCGGATGGTTAAGATTTGCTGGTGCTGAGTTCGAGGATATCTACTGCCGCTGATTTGAGCCGTTATCTTCTTTTCGGGAGATTTGAAGGTTGTGACGCACAGTTCTTTGAGCGATCGCGGCGATGTCTCAACAATTGACTGAAATTAGTTAGCCAATGACCTGTTTGTTTGCGGAAAATACTGAAATGAGTAAGCAAACTCCAGTTTGAGAAAGCAAGTTGCCAGTTTACTTGCGGAAAACACTGAAATGAGAAAGCTGATCGCCTGTTGACTTACTCAAAACCTGGAAACGAGTTAACAAATAGGCAAAATGAGTTAGCCAAATGCCTATTTGCTTATAGAAAACATAAAAACAGAAAGCAAACAGGCATTTTCTGAATTGAAATCGTTGCAAGCTGGACGCGATTGTGTGTACATACATTTTGACGTTGAATATACAGTTAGGCATATCAGTAATTACCTTGTTAGGGATGTAACGACAGATTATCAAGCATCAATACTCAATGATGGCGCTACTGGCATTGTTATGAGTCAAGGCCGAACACTTCCACCCAACTACACAATTCGTCCAGTTAGAAACCTAACAGATAGATGGGCAGTTTTCAGGTTGCTAATTTTGGAACGCGCGCGCGAGCCTGATCGTCTTAATTCAACCCCAGAAGGACAATATTCCTACATTCTTCCGCTGGTTTTACTATTATTTTTTACTATTTTATTCCTGGGCTTCGTAGTCCCAATCAATAATTGGTTTTATGTAATTTTTATGTTTGGATTAATCTTTCTTGGGTTAGTTGGTGCCCTTTTGCTGCTTCTCTTCCGTGATCTTTTTATAGAGAATGGGCGAAGCCTGATGATTGCATTAGATCGAGGGCAAGTAGTCGGTTCTGCGCTGATGGCTGTTCGAGGAAATTACTCGGTTTTACTCGGACTATACGTTGCTCCTAGACATCGTCGTAGAGGCATAGGCAGCCAATTGGTTCAGCATCTTCTCAGCAGAAACGCCCTTCCTGTATACCTGAATGCACCTGCTGATTTGCGCCCATTTTATACCCGCTTTGGCTTCGTTGAAACCAATGTAAAAAGGGGGTATAACATGGTCATACATGTTGTGCCGCTGAGCGCTTAATCGAGACAGTAGCCTGAAGCCGATCTCATATTGGGATTTTATTCCTGTAAGGAAACAGAAAAGTATTCACTCGGCAATTGGCTCAAGGTCAATCTGTGTAATCCGATCGCGACCTTGCCGTTTCGATTCATACAACGCTGTATCAGCGGCTTGCAACAGATCATTCGGTTGCTGTGGCAATGCGGGAATACACGTAGCAATGCCCAGACTTACGGTGACATAAGGTGCAACCGACGATCGGCAATGGGGAATTTGCCGTTGATGCAGGCATTGACGAATCCGTTCAGCGACTCGTAAAGCACCATCTGCATTAGTGTCTGGCAAAATTACCACAAATTCTTCTCCCCCATAGCGAGCCACTAAATCGCCAGGTCGGTTAATCGCCTGGGTTAAAACGTTAGCAAACTGCTTGAGACATTGATCGCCCATCGGGTGTCCGTAAGTATCGTTGTAGGCTTTAAACTCGTCCAAATCACATAAGATGATTGACAATGGCTGTTGCGATCGCCCACACCGTCGCCACTCCAATTCAAACACTTCATTGAAATAGAGACGATTGGCAATCTGAGTTAAACCATCCATATACGCTTGCTGGCGAAGTTGCTGCTCCAGTTGCTTAATTTCACTAATTTCCATCAACACAATCCCCACCTGAGTTGGCGTTTGGGCTAAATTCAAAATTGGAAAATAAGTTGCTAACCAAGTTTGTATGGGGTTGTCTTGATGTGGGAGTTGGTTGTTCTCCTCGCGATTCAAAACAGGTTGCCCCGTGCTGAGAACTTGGTGATAGACGGGTTCGATCTCAGAAGCTAAATCAGGTTGAATCTCCCGGATCGATCGACCAATGTGAGATTCAGCCGGTAGATTGTGCATCGCTGCCATCAAGGTGTTGACCCGAACATAGCGCAACTCCCGATCGACAATGCCCAGCCCCACCGGAGCCACGGAAAAGAACCCATCCAAAATTGCCTGACTTTCCCGCAGTTGAGCGGTACGATCGCTGACTTGCTGCTCCAGGCTTAATAAGGTCTTTTCCAAACTCAATTCCACGGCTTTTTGGGCATTTAAAGCACCCCGTAAGACCAAACTGGAAACGGAGCAAACCGCAATAAACGATTGCAGGATCACCAAGGAATAGGTGGGGGAATTCCCAGCAAAAACACCCAGGCTATGCGCTGTACTGACGATCGCAATCATGGCAATCAGACTGACCAACGCACTCGTCGCGAAATTACCCAACCGTAGCCCAGACCAAATCAGCACCAGCAGCAACACATACTCCACTGGGTAGCCTTGCCCAAAAATTAACCAGCAAAGACCCAGGGTTGTCCCCAAAATTCCCAGCACTTCCTGGCGAAGTCGGGGATGCACTGATTCGGCGGCTTGCGACCAGAATAGTAGGGTTGGCGTAAACACCAAGATTGCCACTACTCCGGCTGACCACCATGTAAACCAGGAAATCCCGTAGTTTGACCAAGGCACAATGCCCACCAACGCCGAGGTGGTAATCCCGATAAATGCAGGCAGCATTGGCGCGATCGTCGCTGCCACCACAAAACTGATGACGGTTTGCATTCGGTCTAAGGACGGTGGTCTATGGGTGAGCCGCTGGATCATACCCACACCAATCACAGGTTGCAGGCTGTTCGCTACAGCACACGCCACGATCGCCACGATGTCGCTGGAAATGGGCCAGGATAATGACATTGTGAGCTGGTTCCACAGCATGAACGCGATCGAGCCCAGGGCAATTCCGGGTAATGCCCGCCGACCAAACCAAGTGACAAACGCGAAGGTTAAACCAGAAGGGAGCCAAACGGCTGTAATTTTACCGGGTAACATCGCAAACTCCAGGCTGAACTTGGCGGTGATCGCATAAATGACCGCAATGATCAGCGTTTTCAGTAGCAAATCTGATGCTTTCGGTTTGGCTAAATGAAAGAGAGTGAACAAATAATCTAGTGTGACCTTTCGCTGAGAAGTCCGGGATTGTTCCCTTAACGCCATATTAATCCCCTGTGCCTGGCAGATGAGATTGCGCAGTTTGCCAACGAGTTGTGCTTTTGCTCGTAGGCTCAAGTCCTTCTATGGTAAAGATTCCCTACCCTATAGAATTGTCACGCCCTAATTAGCCTGATCAAGCTAACTGCTGGCTCGACGGGGCAAAACCCCGATCGCTGGTTTAGAATCAACCTGCCGGATTGTGATTGACGTTGCGATCGCTGATTGCCTATGCGCTGGTTCAAACCCTTTGCTTCCCGATCGACGCCCTGGTTTAGCCTGGGATTGCTAGGACTGTGGTTATTTGCCTTGGGACTCCGATTTTGGGGCTTGGGACGATTTAATAGCCTGGTCTTTGACGAAATTTACTACGTCAAATTTGCCCATAATTACCTGTCCCAAACGCCATTCTTTGATGGGCATCCGCCGCTGAGTAAATATCTGATTGCGATCGGGATTTGGCTTGGCAACCAATTACCGATCGGGCATGATACCGCTAATACAGCAGTAGGAGCGCTTTATACCACCTGGAGTTATCGCTGGCTGAATGCTCTGACTGGCTCACTGATTCCATTAGTCGTCGCTGGGATTGCCTATGAAATTAGTCAACGGCGCAGTTATGCCTTAGTTGCCGGATGGTTCATGGCGCTCGATGGTTTGTTTTTGGTGGAATCTCGTTATGCTCTGAACAATGTCTATCTGGTGATCTTCGGGTTGTTGGGCTGGTGGTCACTGTTACGATCGCTCGCTGCCCCTCGATCGCAATCCCGTACCCTCTGGTTATTGCTCTCTGGCATCTGGTTTGGGGCATCGGCTTCAGTGAAATGGAACGGTTTGTGGTTCCTGCTGGGGGCGTATGGCATGTGGGCGATCGCCTGGAATATTCGTTGGCTGCGATCGTGGCAACCGCCGACTTCAGACCTGGATGAAGATGAGGGATTACCAGCCGAGCCAGAATCCCCTAACCTCCTGGAACGCTTAACCCGTCTGAGTTGGTGGCAGTTCGGGCTGTATTTGGGTATTGTTCCAGTGGTGTTCTACTTCCTGGAATGGATTCCGCACCTGCAACTGAATGCCAAAGCCGGATTATGGCAGGATTTTTGGGAATTGCAATCGCAGATTTTGACCTATCACGAACGAGTCGGGGACGGTCCCAAAATTCATCCTTACTGTTCTCGTTGGTTTACCTGGATCATGATGTTGCGTCCGGTGGCTTACTTTTATCAGATTACTGGTCGGCATGATCCATTACCCACGGGGAAAACTCCACCAACGACCAGCCCAGACAAGGTAATTTATGATGTTCATGCGATCGGGAATCCGATTTTGTGGTGGTTAGCCTCCGCCGCGATCGTGCTGCTGCTGTGGGCATTGGCGCAATCCCTCGATCGCTGGTTAGCCACCCGGCATTCGCCCCCAGCGGAATTAGCCTTTGGCGATCGCTGGACACAGTTAAGTTCTAGCGAGATGTGGCTGGGATTATTCTTGGTGGTCAATTATGCCGCTAATCTGGTGCCCTGGATGCCCGTCACGCGCTGTACATTTCTGTATCACTACATGGGCGCGTCGGTGTTCTCGACGATGGCGATCGCCTGGTTTGTCGATCGCTGGTTACGTAGCGCTGATTCTCAGTCACGGGTGATTGGCATTGCTACCATTTTGATTATTTTGGCTGGCTTTATCTTCTGGCTGCCGCTCTATTTGGGCTTGCCCCTGTCGCCGACAGAATTTAACTATCGCCTGTGGTTTCGCACTTGGGTTTAACAAATAAAGCTCGATAGACCGGGAGTTCTCGTTCTAAAACGGAAACTTCCCGTTCAGTAGGAATCGGTAAGGGATTCTCGGGTAGCCAGTCAGCCTGCTGTAGCGCAAAGGCAGGGTGGGCTTGGAAGCGATCGCGCATTTCCACTGCCACTTCCTGAATATCGGATTGGATGAATAGAGTCCCGGCTGGACTGAGAAACTCGGCTAACACCTTCACCAGATCGGGAGTCACAACGCGGCGTTTTTGGTGACGACGTTTGAACCAGGGATCAGGGAATTGGATTGTCACCCGCTGCAAGATACCTGCGGGTAAAGAACTCAAGATCGGACGGAGGGAATTATTCGCATTACAGAATAAATAATGCAGGTTCGTTAGTCCGGCGTCCGATCGCCATTCGTTTGCTTGATCGACCAAAGGTTCCCGAATCTCTAATCCTAAAAAGTTCCAGTCCGGATAGTGAGTCGCCATGTCCAGCAAAAATCGCCCTTTACCTGCGCCAATGTCGAGATGCAAGGGGCGATCGAGGTGGGCATAAATTTCTCTCCAGCTAGGCGGCTGAATTGCCGTCTGGTACTTCTGGCTCAGGGGATTAACGTGTTCGCGGACTCGGACGATCGACATGCTATAGATTGGTGATATGAACTTGAATTTTCGGTTTGCGGTCATTAGCGATTTGCACATCGCCCTGCCTCACACGATTTGGCATCATCCCAGCCGTTTACATCTAGTGGAGGTCAGCATTCCGGCATTGGAATGCATTCTGGAACGATTGAGCCATCTAGATCTGGATTTTCTGCTGCTACCCGGTGATTTAACTCAACACGGAGAGCCAGAAAACCATGCCTGGTTAGCCGATCGCTTGGCAAAACTGCCTTATCCAGCTTACGTGATCCCCGGTAATCATGATGTGCCGCACTTGGAAGCCATGAGTACCGCGATCGGGCTGGCGGACTTTCCCCATTACTATCAAAAATTTGGCTATGCGGATCCGATGCGATTGTATTACACCTGTCCGTTACTGCCCGGAGTCCGATTAATTGCCCTCAATTCCAATCAGTTCGATGCTCAAGGTAAGCAGATAGGCCGGATGGATCCAGCTCAATTGGGCTGGTTAGAACAGGTGTTAACGGAGTTTCGGGATGAATTGTTGTTAGTGATGATTCATCACAATGTCTTAGAACATCTACCTGGTCAAGCCAGCAGCCCAATGGGACGACGCTACATGCTGGACAATGCCCCGGAGTTACTCCAACTCTTACGGCAGGCTGGTGTTCAACTCATCTTCACCGGACATTTGCATGTGCAGGATATTGCCTACCAACAGGGCATTTACGACATCACGACGGGTTCTCTCGTCACCTATCCCCACCCCTACCGCATTCTGCAATTCCGGACCGACGATCGCGGTCAACACTGGCTGCAAATCGAATCCGATCGCGTCGAACGTTTACCGGAATGGGATACCCTCCAACAAACCTCACGGGATTTGATTGGCGATCGCTCGTTACCGTTCATGTTGCAACTACTGACCCAACCACCCCTCTGCTTCCCGAAACCCGAAGCGGAAGTCTGGGCACCCCACCTCCGCTATTTCTGGGCAGACATTGCCGATGGGGATGCCATTTTTGACTTTGCCCACTTTCCTCCCCCTGCCCGTCGCTACTTTGAGAGCTTTGGCGCGATCGATGCCGATGGTCATCTCAGCTTTATCGACAATTATGTATCACTGCTACTCACATAAGCGGTGCGATCTGGATACTGAGCCATACAGGTGAGAAAACTTCTTGACAGTGGATGATGCTAGTTGGCTGAGAACCAGTTGCCCATCGACCGACTGATCAGGGTAAAGCTCCACAGTTTGTGACTAACTCCTGACAGAGGCAAGAATTTGCAGTGAGCACCTAGTTGATTGGAATTATTGTTTGGTTATGGTTTCCTGGTAGATTAATGAGCTTTTTTGGCAGAAAGAGGGAATTCTGTCCTGAAGTTGTCTTACTTAAAATTGCCCCATGCCAGGAAGGACGAGTCACTCAGGTTGGATGGTTGACAGAGCGATCGTGGGTTTGCTGGCGTCTATAGGTATGTATCTTGCTAGCGGTATGTCTGCCCTAGCTCAGGTCATTCCCGATGGCACCCTCTCTAGCACCGTGTCGTCAACTGGAAATAATTTTACGATTACAAATGGCGATCGCGTGGGCAATAACCTGTTCCATAGTTTCAGCCAGTTCTCTATACCAACTGGAGGATCAGCCTGGTTCAACAATGCCCCCGATGTGCAAAATATTTTCAGTCGAGTTACGGGAGGCAAAGCTTCTAATATTGATGGTTTAATTCGGGCAAATGGCAATGCCAATCTGTTTTTGCTTAATCCAGCGGGGATTCTGTTTGGTGCCAATGCTCAGTTGAATCTTGGGGGTTCTTTCATTGGCACTACGGCGAGTAGCATTCTCTTTGCGGATGGTGTCCAGTTCAGCGCTACTCCTCCCCAAACGGCTCCTTTGCTTACCATTAGTGTACCGATCGGCTTGCAAATGGGTCGTAACCCAGGTGCCATTACAGTCCAAGGTTTTGGGCATAATCTCACCTTTAACCCTACACCCACACAGCTGTTTCCACCCTTCACCCGCGAATCGGATGCTAAAGCGCTCAGGGTGCAACCTGGTAAAACTCTCGCTCTCGTTGGCGGTGACATCTCACTGGCAGGAGGGCAACTGCTAGCCGAACAAGGCAGGATTGAACTAGGCAGTGTAGAGTCTGGGCAAGTGAATTTGTCTGCTACTGACGCTGGATTTGCGCTCAGTTATCCGAGAGCCTCTAATTATCGGGATATTCGCTTGGCGCAAGCGGCTTTGCTGGATGCCAGTGGAACCGGCGGCGGCATTCACCTCACTGGGCGAAACGTTGCGCTCACCGATGGTTCAACGGTCTTAATGCAAAATGGCGGGGCAACCTCAGCTAGCTCGATCACCGTGAAGGCTGTAGAGGCGTTGGAAATTTCAGGGACTACAGCCAATGGCTCAGTGCGGAGCAGCTTAACGAATGAAGCGATCGGTGCAGGTGCAGGAGGGGCGATTCAAGTTTCAACACAACGACTAACCTTGCAAGATGGAGGACAGATCATCACCCGAGGGTTTGGCACAGGGAACGGGGGTGACATTACCATTGATGCCTCCAAGTCGATCGATGTGATTGGCTCTGCCCGCCTCAATCCGTTCTTTTTCAGCAGTATCTTTGCGCTAACTCCGGGGGGTGGGTTAGGTCAAGCCGGGGATATCGACATTGCCACAGGGCGATTACGAATTTTACAGGGTGGCATTATCACAACGTCATCCTTTGGGTTAGGTTCGGGGGGCAATTTGACGCTGTTTGCCTCCGATCTAGTAGAAGTAGCGGGTAGCGATCCGGTGTTACAGTCGCCCAGTGATTTGAACGTGGCGACCTTTCAGGCTGGGAATGCCGGTAACATGACGATTCAAACACAGCGGTTGCTAGTGCGCGATGGAGCCAAGGTAAGAGCGTCTACGCTAGGCAGCGGCAATGCAGGTAGTCTGACGATCAATGCCAGGCAACGGGTAGAAGTGAGTAATGGCAGTGCGATCGAATCATCGGTCAATGCCACAACCTTTATCGAACAACTGCTAGGAGTTGCGACCTCCTTGACTGGCAAAGCTGGCGGTATTACTCTCAATACCGATCGGCTGGTGATTCAAAATCAAGCTAAGGTCACGGTAGAAAATATTGGTCCTGCGAACGGTGGCACATTACAGGTAAATGCGGGTGACATATTGCTCGATCGGGGGGGCACTCTAACTGCCTCAACTAAATCTGGTGAAGGCGGGAATATTTTCCTGCGTGGCAATTCCCTGATTATGCGGCATGGCAGTCTCATCACCACAAATGCGGGAGGAAATGGCAATGGTGGTAACATCACAATGAAAATTCCGGTGATTGCCGGGGTGGCGAATAGCGATATTGCTGCCAATGCTGTGCAAGGTCGGGGTGGCAATATCCAAATCACAGCACAAGCCTTATTTGGATTACAATTCCGTCCTCAGTTGACGCTCGAGAATGACATTACAGCGAGTTCTCAGTTTGGTGTGGTCGGTACTGTGCAAGTCGATACAATCGGGAGTGATCCTCATGTGGATTTAGTGGAATTACCAGCAGATGTCACGGACTCCTCTCAGCAAATGACCACCGGGTGCGCGGGTGACCAGGAGAGCAGCTTTGTGGCGACTGGACGGGGAGGGATACCGCAAGATCCAACTCATCAAGTGACGACCGATCGCACCTGGAATGATATTCGCGACCTGTCTGCCTATCGCCAATCCGGTAATCCCGTTGCTCAGGCAACCGCGTCCTCCCCGGTGTTAATTCAGGCAAGTACCTGGCGTTATCAGCCTGACGGGACAGTAGAATTGATTGCCGAACCTGACAGGGGCATTCTCCCAACCTTTGCGGCTACTACCTGTAGTGGGTTGGCAATACCTCCCGACTCCCCTTAGCAGGTGGCTAATTTACAGCATTGAAGTCACTTTTGGGTAAGTCTTCTCAGGGGCTTTCAGCGCAATCCACAGCGCTACTTGACCTGCCGAACAATGCCAAAGACTGAGGTAAACCCATGTAGAAAGGTACTGCCACCAACCGGACCAATTTCGCCGTTGCAGAAAAAGCCGCTTAAGGGAATTTTGGGTAGGTAATGGTGGAAGAGTTCTGAGTCAAAATTAGGTTCGCCATACAGGCCCTCACCTCGTCCTAAGCAGGCAAACATTAAAGCGCCCACAACCGGAGAGCGATCCTCCTCATGTTGGTGGCAATAGCGTTCCAGTAAGGTTTCCAGGTCATCGGCAGAGGCATCCCCGTCGCGCAAATGAAATTGGATCCGTTGCCCCACCCGAATCCGATCGCCGATCGCGATCGCGCCGACACGTGGATCCACGCCTAACAAGGTGCGGATCAAAAAATCACCTGGTTCCAGCGTTTGCTTAAATTCGCTTTGCGCCACACCCACAAATAGTGAATGTTGGGCTAAGGCCCGATCATCTTCATCCAAACTTTGGATCAAGTCCTGCAAAAGTTCCAGGGGGGTGCGTTTCTGGGATACCCGGGAACTACCACTATAGGTAACACCACTGGTACTGGGATGTTCTTCTAATCCCAATAGAATATTGCGTTCGCCTTCGGTGACTAGATACGGTTGCCCGATCGGTCTACAGCCCTGCGCGACGATCGCCTCCAGCACAATATTGCCACTCAGTGCTACCCCAACAACCCCGTCTCGATATAACTCATAGTCACAAAAGAGTCCACTCGGTCCATTTCCGGCTCCCGCTCCTGCTAACCCCCCCACCTTAGTAGAACTGGGATAGGCAAAATCTAACCCCTGCAATAAATCATTCACTTTGGAGGAAAACGGATCCGCTAACAAAATGAAGTGGGGCTGATGGCTGGGGGAAGCCCCCGTTAGTTCAACCCAAGCGGTAGGTGGGCTATCCAGGTCAGGCAACTCATCCGTAGAGACATGGAAGGTATGGATTTCAATGTCGGGTAAGTAGGCTAGCGTCAGCGCCAGTGCCGGTTCTCCTTCCACCTCTTGAGCCACTTCCGGGCTTTTCATGCCAATTACCCCACCCCCAGCACAGCCAATCAGGGGTAGATCAGGTGACTGTAATTTTTCTTTTAGCAAAGGCATCAGGCGTGAGTATTCACTCGCAAAAGCCGAGGAAATAAACACGATCGCCAGATTGGCAGTCGCCGCCAAGTCGGTCTGGGCTTGACTGACCACTTCATTAACGGCAGCCTCCAACGAGGGGCGAGTGGATAAAGCAGTCACCCACTTAAACGCACTAGTTGTTGGCTCCGTCATCGCATTGTCTCCCGGTTCTTGAAGTGCCTACTTAATAGAGTAATCGTGCATCGTGTATTCCTCAAACCGCATCGAGGATCGATCTAGAACACCTGTCTGTCTGGTCGGATGGCACAAGTTCCGTTAAAATATGTTACATGGGCTGGTTAGCCACCAGGGTGTCCTGTTAGGACGGGTTCCGATCGTTAAAAGATCTGGCTTGATCCTACCGTCGGACGATCGCCGCCTGTTATCACTAAATGATACCTGCTCGGCATTGACCTCGTTCGTCACCTGGTAGCAGAAGCACCTGTGGGTCAAGCAGGGGTACGCCCAATGTCCCTTAAACTATCAAAGCGACTGAGATAACCATCCATGAGTGATATTCAACAAAAAATTGAAGAAGAGCTTGAGCAAGCTCGTGCAGTCTGCGATGTCAAGGGTGGCGGCTCCCCTGAGTGCGCTGCTGCTTGGGATGCCGTTGAAGAACTGCAAGCAGAAGCATCTCACCAGCGTCAACACAAGCCCAAGAATTCTTTAGAACAGTATTGCGACGCTAATCCAGACGCGCTGGAATGCCGAGTTTACGATAACTAAGTGTCAATCTGGGTAGCGCAACGTTGCGAGGTAATGTTTAACCATAATTCTGGTTGACTCTGCCTGGTTCTGTTGATCTCCTCGACATATTAAGCTAGCAAGTAGCTGAAGCACGGTTTAGTGTGGAGGCTGCTTGCTTTTTCGAGTTAACATCCGTTTTTTCTGGTAGATGCTATGCAAAGCCCATCCTGGCTACCTTCACTCATCTGGACAGATTATCGTCTAGCTGTATTGGTTACGGTAATTGCCCCCTTAGTTCTGTTGATCTGGGCTGTGGCACAAAAATCGGAAACTATCCAGCATTTGCTCGTGATCTACTGGCGAGTGGCAAGCTTACTAGCCATTACGGTGTACTTAATGATTGCCGTAATTCCAGCAGGATTTATCACCGGGTGGTTGGCACGCATCTTGATCCCGGTTGCGCTCTGGTTTTGGGTCGATTTAAACGAAGAAATTTCGGAACTCCCAACCAGCCGCTTGAAACTATCGTTCACCTCTTGGCGCTGGGCAATTAGTCTCTATAGTTTAATTGGGGCGATCGCGCAAATCCCTGCACTACGCTGTGCCCTAATACCGTCGGATGTAATAGTCAAAAATCCATTCTGCCGAGTTTGGCTAGAACCTACTTGGCTATTTCGCGAATTGTTTCATCCCAATACCCGCCCCTATTTCCTAGGCTTCCTGGCACTGGTTGGGCTGGCAATCTACGTGTTGTATTTAGGTTATTTTGTGTTTGCTCGTTGGGGTAAACAAGGTAGATCGGCAACCGGACAATAACTGCATTGGGCTTTGCTTCACAGCAATTGACGGCATGACTATGGTGACTCCGCTGGCACAGTTAGAGCAATATACGCTGAAACGTCCTCAGGAAGTGGTGTTGATTGAAGCCTCGGTAGATGGAGAACTGGATCAGATCCTCATCTTTAAAGGATTCTCCAGTTCCCTTGTGCGATCGACTGCCTTTGATCCAGACGTTCCTGTATTACCAGCTCAAGCCGAAATTTTGAATATTGACGTGCTAGTCGGTCCCTATGATCCAGCCCAACCTCACTACATTCAGCAAGGACTCACTTGGGAGACTATGCAACCCCGACTTCAGACCGCTGGGATAGCGTTTCCATCCTGATGAAGATGCAGGATGTGTGTATCAACAGGCATAATTTACAGAAATTTAGGTTGAGCTGGGTCAGAGAAGCGGTTCTCTGATGCACATTTAGTATCCTCGTCGGCATAATCTACAGAAATTATGTCGATTTACTAAAGAAATGCTATTCTCCACTGTGTGTGTTGTGTGGGGTTTGAACATATGGTTGTTTCTCCTGCCCGAATTCCGGGAACTGGTATTTCCGGTATTGCTTCAGCAGCTCCGACCTATACAGGGTCGGCTTGGGGAGCCGTTTCCCTACCTGAGAGTCGGTTATTTGGCACCGATGGAATTCGAGGAAGAGCAGGAGATCTGCTCAATGCGCCTCTAGCGTTACAAGTCGGCTACTGGGCTGGACATGTTTTACGAGCTAATGCCGCCGACCTCGGTCCCGTGGTGATCGGACAAGATTCGCGCAACTCTAGTAGTATGCTAGCAATGGCACTGTCCGCTGGACTAACGGCAGCAGGCATAGAAGTGTGGAATATTGGCTTGTGCCCCACTCCAGGGGTAGCCCACCTGACTAGTGCTACGGCGGCGATCGGTGGCGTGATGATTTCCGCCAGCCATAATCCTCCGGAGGACAACGGCATCAAGTTTTTTGGCTCCAATGGCAGCAAGTTGTCGCTGGACTTGCAAGATGATATTGAAGCGGCATTGCGCGGTAATGCTAACCAGTTTGAATTAGGTATGAGTACTCAGTGGGGGGCACACTGTTATCGCCCTGAACTGATTGCTCACTATCAGCAGCTCGTTCAAGATTCACTCAAAGCTGAACATCAAACCGATCTCCCCCTTCAGGGAATGCGGGTTGTTTTAGATCTGGCCTGGGGTGCTGCCGTAGAATTAGCCCCACCAGCCTTCCGAGCCTTGGGAGCAGAAGTGATTTGTTTACACGATCGTCCGGATGGCGATCGCATCAATGTCAACTGTGGCTCGACCCACTTGGGAACTCTTGCTCGTGCTGTTAAGGAGCATCAGGCTGATTTAGGGTTTGCTTTTGATGGCGATGCCGATCGTGTGCTAGCTGTAGATGCCCAGGGTCGTCCAGTGGATGGTGATTACATCCTTTACTTGTGGGGACAGACGTTGCGGCAGGCGGGCAAATTACCTGGCGATACGATCGTGGCTACTGTTATGTCGAACCTGGGTTTTGAACGGGCTTGGGAGCAACAGGGGGGTCGGTTCATCCGGGCTTCTGTCGGCGACCAGTATGTTCACGCCGAAATGCTGCGCTCGGGAGCCATGCTAGGGGGTGAGCAATCGGGTCACATTCTTTGTCGCCATTATGGAGTTACAGGCGATGGGTTGATGACAGCATTACATGTGGCGGCGATCGTGCAGCAATCTGGTGTGTCGTTAGCCGAACTCATGAATCAAAGTTTCCAAACCTATCCGCAACTGTTACGCAATGTACGGGTAGAAGATCGGACGCGGCGGTTGCGCTGGCAAGAATGTGAGGCACTGCAACGAGCGATTGCCCAGGCGGAAACTGAAATGGGCGATCGGGGTCGGGTGTTAGTCCGAGCGTCAGGGACGGAACCTGTCATCCGCGTCATGGTGGAAGCAGCAACGGCTGAACTAGTGACTTACTGGACAGAAACCCTAGTAGCAACCGTGCAATCTCATTTAGCCGCCTAATCTCTTAGGCAACTTGGCATCATCCGGTTGAACGAACATTGTTCAGCCCACAACACCTACATCAGGATCGAGGAGATCTTACTGTGATCACAGTCAGGTCTCCTTTCTCTGTATCCATCCGCTTATCTGTGATCTAGATCATGGCTTAAGCCAACCTAAATCACAGTTTGAGATGAGCGATATCACCAGACAGGCAAAGCATGATCACAGGCTTTTACGTTCTCAATCACTTGGCACAAAGGAAAAACCACCGATATTAGGATCATCGAGTTCCGACTTATTTTGTTCATGTCTGCCCCTATCCAACTGCTTCCTGGTGCCCTCGCTGAACTCTTTGCCCAAGTAAGTTGTTCTGGTGTTCTCACCCTAGCTGATCGTTATGGATTAATGGCAGCCGTGTTTGATGACACTCTGAGTGATGAAGAACGATTTGCTCTCAATCGCTTGCTGCGATCGGCGAGTCGAGGACAAGTTCAACTGGTGAATGAGTTATCTGTGCTGATCTAACGCTAAGCATCGCTGCATTTTGCCTAGAATCACCCATTTCTAATTTCTGCTGCCATCATGAACACAGAACGCATCATGATGGTTAATGCTGTATGAGTCAGACTCCGGAACGTCTCTATCCCCCGTTCCTTTCCCTCTGCATGATTGTCAAAAATGAAAGCCAACATCTGACCCGGTGTTTGGCGAGTGCCCAGGCATATGTAGATGAAATTGTGGTGGTGGATACGGGGTCGCAGGATGATACGGTCGCGATCGCTCAACAGTTTGGGGCGATCGTTAAACACTTCGACTGGTGTGATGATTTTGCCGCCGCTCGGAATTTTTCTTTAGCCCAGGTAACGGGCAATTGGATATTAATTCTGGATGCGGATGAAGAATTGGTGGTGGACGATCGCCAGTTCCGCCAATCCTTGGCAACAGCACCACCAGAACTACTAGGCTTTGCGCTCAGCCGTACCGAAGTCACCCTATTGGAAGGGGATTTAGCTGGAGGAGTCCATGTCCGCTTGTTTCGCAACGATCGCCAGCTGCGTTACCAGGGGCGATACCATGAACAACTGCGGCATCAGGATGGCAAACCGTTAACCGTGGCAGAGCTACCAGCCCTGAAGATCCAACATTACGGTAACAGTGATGAACAAGCTGTTTTACTCAAAACGATCGCACGTGATATTCCCTTACTAGAAAGGATGCGGCAGGAGGATGGCTTAAGTCTGTGGTTGCTCGACTGTCTAGCTCGTAATTACGTCCGAGTTGGCGAGTTGGAAAAATCTCAGGACTGTTATCACGAAGCGGGCGATCGGCTATTTCCCCACCTCCTCAGCGGTGAACCGCCCACAGAATTCTTTTGGGTACCCACCTTACTGTATACCTTGGCAGAACAAGCCCTAGAGCAGGAAGATCTAGAAACCGCTCGCCTACTCGTGCAACGAGGACTGGAATGGTGTCCTAACTATCCACCGTTAAACTATGTTGCTGGGGAAATGTTGTTACTGTTGGGCTTTCCCTTGGGCGCCACTGCTTATTTCAATACCTGCTTGCAACTGGCACAAACCGGCAATTACTATCGGCAAGATCCTTGCCCCCGTCCGTTAATGACCACGGAGCCAGCCTGTAGTTTAGGGCGAGCCTATCTGCAACTAGAACAAATACCCGCGGCGATCGCTGCCTTTGAACTCGCTTTATCCTTTGATCCTAATTGCCCGATCGCTCAAGACAGCTTAAATACACTTCGTGGGGCATGAGGTTCGCTCAATCGCAACCGTAAAAATGATCTGAGCTTTAGAACCATGGACTTTCCAAATTTGGAAAGTCTATTTCAGGTAATGTACCTGTGTCCCTGTGATAAATCGTTTAAGCTATAGCACAGGACGATCGCTAGCTTCTGCTACCTTTAGCTAGCAGTAATTAGCCATCCGTCCATTCTGCCCCCATCACTAACAGCACAGTTGTTTCCAAGTTTTGCAAGTTACCTTTCCGTAGCTGGAGGGGAGGTTGCCTACCAGGGTGACATCTTTACCATCGAGATCGCCGGACGCTAACCTCAAGCATTCACCGGACCCTTATCATCAGGAGTTGTGAGCAGTTAAGATTCTATTCTGAATCCCCAGGGAACTGCTATACGGTATCGCTATTCAATCAGGGATGCTCCACCTACCCCCTACATCAGGCTGCAACTGGTAAGCTATTTCACAGCCCAGTCATAGACAACTAAGTCAATGACCATATCTAATCAGACCGAAAAAGATACGGTTTGCTGTGGAAATTGCTGAATAGTAAAGGGTGCATCATGCTTGAGGGTTAGCTGCAATGAGCCGAGGCATTATAGAGTCAACAACTAAACAAACATTTCTAGTCGTTGACGATCATGAAGCGATTTTGGAAGGCACGGTACCTGCGTTAAAGCGGACCTATCCTACCGCAGAAGTGTTGACTGCCCAGGATCTACAGACGGCTCAGACGCAGCTCAAGTATTACCATCCCATGCTGATTGTGTTGGACCTGAGTTTGCCGGAGAAGCCGCATACCTCAGCTAGTCCAGAAATTGGAATGCGGTTCCTGAAGGCGCTGATTGAGAGTCGGCTGGCGCCAAACATTGTGGTGTTGAGTACCAACATTAAACCGTTGGTGCAGTTAAAGCCCATGATCAATGCCTATGAAGGCGGATTTGCGGCAATGGATAAATCGTTGCCGATTCGCGAAATGCTGCGGTTGGTTGATTTTGCATTACGAGGGTCAATCTACTTACCACCAGAGCTGCGGGCACGCCCTGAATTTGATCGCCGTTGGTTGGAAGTTCTCACTCTCAAGTTTCAAGAAGGTCTAACTGATAAGGCGATCGCCGAACGGATGCTAGTCAGCGATCGGACGGTGCGGAACTACTGGATCAGGCTACAAGATGCCTTAGGGGTTTATGATGAACCCGACAAAGATCTGCGGATTCAAATTGAGATTGCTGCCCGCAAACTGGGGTTATTAAGTTAGTGACCATTAAGCTTAATCATCGGCTCTGGACTCGGTTCCGGCAACAGACGCGTGTCTGGCGTACAGGGGTGTTGCCCGGTGTAGTAGTGATTAGCTGCATTACGATCGCCCGGTTAACTGGATCGCTACAAGTGTTGGAGTGGATGGCGTTTGACTACTTTCTGCGCTCGCGCCCGATCGAACCCGCAGACCCCAAAGTGGTGATTGTCGGCATTAATGAAACAGATATTAAAGCAGTCGGCAAATATCCAATTCCCGATCGGGAGTTAGCAACGTTACTGAGAACTTTACAACAGTATCAACCTCGGGCAATCGGGTTAGATGTGTTTCGAGACTTGACCGCTGACCCACATCGCGCGGAACTAGCAGAGGTTTTCCGAACTAGTCGGAATTTGATTGGCATTGAGACGGCGTTGGGCAACCAATCTAACCTCACAGTCAAGCCACCACCCGAATTGCCACCTGAGCGCATCGGCATGGTTGATGTCATCATCGATCCTGATGGGAAGCTGCGGCGTAGCCTCCTGGCGAGTAAAGTCGATTCGGGTGATACCAAGTATGCCTTGCCCCTACGCCTAGCCGCATTATATTTGGGTTCAGAAGGGATTCCATTCCAACATGGTGAGCGAGCGAGTGATCCGATTCGCCTGGGTCAAGTAGCTATCCCTAGGTTCCGACCGACAACAGGCAGCTATGTAGGCGCCCAGGCAGGCGGTAATCAGGTTCTACTCAACTTTCATAGCCATGCGAAACCATTTCATATGGTCTCGATGATGGAGGTGATTAATGGCGAGGTCGATCCTTTCTTGCTTCACGATCGCGTAGTCTTAATTGGCATGACGGCAGCCAGCGTCAATGACACCTTCATGACTTCAGCGACTAAAAGTACCCTCCTGACAGAGACCCTCGGCGACTTAGCCCAGTATCAAGTGATTTATGGGGTCGAGTATCAAGCCCATGCCACTAGCCAGTTAATTAATGCCGCTCTCAACGGTAGACCATTGCTGCATACCTGGATCGATGAACTGGAATATCTCTGGATCTGGTTATGGGGATTAACTGGAATTACTTTAGGATTGGTGTTGCAATCTCCCTGGAAAACGTTGCTCAGTTTAGCACTGAGCAGTGCGGGGCTAGTGTGCCTTTCCTATGCGCTGTTGGTCAGCAGTTGGTGGATCCCCGTCGTACCCACATTACTTGCACTGTGTGCAGCAGGATTAACGACCTCCTTTTTCGATCGCGACTTCCGCAGTTTGCTGGAACAGCGTAGTGTCACGCTCAAACAAACCTATGATGCCGTGCATAACGGACCTTTGCAAACTCTGGCAGCCATTTTACGGAGTTTAGATGATGAGCCAGCTAATGCTCGTTTACGCTCACAATTGCAAGCCTTAAACCAAGAACTGCGATCGGTATATGAGTCAATGAATCAAGCCTTGATTACGGGTGAGCATCCTTACTCACAAACGCCGATTCAGGAATTACTGTATCAGGTTTATGAAAACACCTTGCAACGGGATCTCCCCGGCTTTGCTTCGATTAAAACCTTCATTCCCCCGGATTTCACCCCGTTGAAAGATTGCCCACTGACAGCTGACCAAAAACAGGGGTTATGTTTGTTTTTGCAAGAGGCGCTGTGTAATGTAGGAAATCACGCGATCGAGGCGACCTATCTAGATGTAGCCTGTAAGCAAGATCAGTACCAGTACAGCTTACAAATCATTGATAATGGGATGGAATTGACATCCGACCTACAGCCACCTCGGCGAGGTCGTGGAACTGATCAGGCTAAAGAACTGGCACGCTCACTACGAGGCAAATTCTGCCGGGCGCCACACACTCCTCAAGGAATCGTCTGTCAATTAACCTGGGAAGTCAGATCTCCGTGGTTGCAAAACTTAATATCTGGGTTGAAACTTACGCCAGCTAAAAGAGTAGCTCAACTAGGCAGGACTGCCTCGGAATGGGAACATCCATCGGAGTTCTAATCTGGATTATGGCAGAAACAACCTGTATCATTTTTTAGACAAAATTATCCCGCCTACGTCAGGCTTCTGCACAAACGTCTGTCTACATAAGTTTTGGCTCTATGATCTAAACAAGAAGTAGGGCAAAAACCATTTTCCATTCACAAAAGTATTATACTCGTGATTGGCTCGGCAGTTTAGTTCGCTCTCTTTTAACCTTTTTTAAAACATTAGGATACATTGCATTTAGCTCGAAATTACTTTCATCTACCACCCTTTAATTCGTTACTATGAATGACTCTCCGTTCAAAACTTTTGGTCAACAAGTTCTAATTACGCTCATAGCCGGGCTGGTATGCGGTGGCTCGCTTTTAGCCGGAGTCGCCCGAGCCGATGATGATAAAGCAACTCCTAGTGGCAGATCAGCAGGAGGTCGCGGCTGTAGTACAGCTAGTCAACCCTTGCCAACAGAAGTCCCTGCGTTGATTTTACTCACTCCTAATCAACAGCCTGGACAAACGGCATCTACCCGACCATCGTTTGCCTGGTTTGTGCGCGATGCAGCGGCTGTCCCGCTAGAATTTCGCTTATACGAGCGTCAGCAGAACAATCGCTTCAAATTAGTTACCGAGATCAAGGGCGATCGCTTCAAGAGTTCTCCTGGCATTATGGTGCTGTCCCTCGGCGACATTGCCACAGAGTTAACCGTTGGCAAACGGTATCGCTGGCAAGTCGAATTGGTATGTAACCCTGGAAGACCTTCCGGCAACCTGTTTGCTGAGTCTGAATTTGAAGTAGTCTCCCTGCAACCCGCTTTGAAGACCCAACTCGATCATGCTCAAGATCCTTTAGCCCAAGCCAACCTATTTGCTCAGGCGGATCTGTGGTATGACGCCCTAGAGACAACGCTGGGTCCTATGAGCCACCAAACTCAATTACAACACTTGCGGCTATCCTTGCTCAGGCAGGTGTCTACAAATACTGTCGAACAACAACTGTTACAGAACAGCACAATTCACCCAATTCAAAAATAGGAGAGCTGAGTCACAGGCATGATTGCAATCGTCGTTCGCAGCACCAGCATCATTCATCGCTTGCATCAATAGTCGCCAGATCGTCATGGGGTGCTGGCTTTTAGTCGTGGCTGAAAACGGTGATTGGGACATGAGGCAGGCTAACTAGCTGCTCTCACATCCCAACCATTGAGTTCGCTTACAGATAGACTGCGGGGGCAAGACTTGGAGACGAGTCTTGAAATTGAGCAAGCTGCCTGAGGGGAATCTGAGCAGCCTAGTAGATGCATCCGAGAAACAACCGGGGGCAACGATCGTTCGTAAACTTAAAATTCTTGGAGGGTAGAAGCCAGGGGGAAGAAAGATGCTTTAGCTTGATGCTAAGAACAGAGTAGATCAATTGCTCAGCCAAAGCTTGCACCTGTGCTGCAAGTTACTTTCCAAATTTGGAAAACCGTGATTACAACCAATTGCCAACCAGAATGAATGCGGCCCAATAGCCTGGGTGACTATCTGGATATTGGCTCAACCAGGCTTTCTGAGCCGCTTGTAAAGCGTGGGCGCGGCTATTGTCTCGCTGTAGTTCCTGGTAGAACTGGGTGATTAGGGCGGCGGTGGAGCGATCGTCTACTTGCCACAAAGAAGCAATTGCACTCTGCACCCCTGCCTGTAAGGCTAGCCCGGCAATTCCCAACGCCTCTCGATCGCTACCGATGGCTGTTTCACATGCCGTCAACACTAATAAATCTACTCGGCTAGCTAGGGGCACGTTGCGCATGATTTGATACAACTGATTGATCGTCAGTTTCTCATTATATTTTTGGGGTGAGGCTGACTGGGGTAGCGGCTCCTGAGGCTGGCGACCAGTTTGGGTACCACCTGTGACTAAATAGGTTTCTCGGGCATCGATGCCAAACTTGCCATGAGTGGCTAGATGCACGATCGGGTAATGACCTTGAGCCAATTCTTGCTGCAAGCGCTGCGTTGTAAACGCTGCATCCACAAATCCCCGACTACCTGGAAAAATGGTTTGAATGCTGTCAATTTCTGATTTGACGTAAGTTAGCGCTTCAAACACCGTCGTATCGTTGACGATTGCAGGCTCAGTTAACCCAAACCCCAATACCCGTAAGGCGGCATGATCCAGTTTGGTGGGATCCACCAGCGTTAGACTCAGGGTACTAGCGATCGCATACTGTTCGACTAGAAACTGCTTACCATCATGCAAGGCTGCCATCGGAATACTCCGAAATAGCCCATCGTGAATAAACACTAACGTTTCGATCCCAGCTGTTTTCAGCGATCGCTGAAACGGTCGAATCAGCCAATCATAAACTTGCTGAGAGTAGGTGAGATAGGTATCTGCCAGATCGGAGCGTTTTTCCAGTTGCAGCCGTAACTGATTCAGCGTAGTCAGCACCTCTATAGAAGTGGCTGGGAGCCAATACACCTGAGACTGTAAGCCTTGGGTGCGAGCGTTCTGCACCTGAGGGAGAGATAAAATCACCGCGACCCGATCACCCAGGATCACTGAACTGAGAACAGCCGTCTTAGCATCAATCAAGGTAATCGGCTTGGGAAAGACTGTGAATGAACATTCATCACCTAAATAGTTTTGCAATTCTGCCAGACGCAAACGATCGATCGTTTTGAGGGCAGCGTCGATCTCAGACGCAGGGATGGAAACATCCGGGGAAACAAGCAAAGCCGCCGTCAGGGAATCAGTCTGAGATTTTTCTTGCTGATTTTGGCTAGCAGGTTGCTGTGATCCCTGGGAGAGATATAACGCTGTCAGTTGCCGATAAATCGGCTCTACGGTATCACGAAAGTCAAACTGCAAGTCCCGGCTGGCGATCGCAATATCAGCTCGGAGACTACCTAACGTGTGGACTGCCGTTTCGTAGGCGACGATCGCGGCCTGGGTTTGATCAGTTGCTTGCAAAATTCGTCCCGCTTGCCACTCCCAGAGATAACGGTGTTCTGCAGTCGCCGCAGTGATTTGTGCCTGTTGAGTCAAGCTCAATGCTTGATCATATTGCTGTTGACACTCCGCTAAATGCCCCAAACGCCCTAAGGCAAAGGCAGTGGACTGAGGATCCCGAATGCGTTGAGCAATTGCGATCGCTTGTTGTAGTAATTGCTCAACGGCGACTGGATAGCGTTGTCCCTGGATGCACCGAGTCAGGAGATCACTTTCAGTCAACTGCGATGATGGGCTAGCCAATTGCCATAGGGTGGCAAGATGAATCGCTGCATAGGCTTTTTCCCGCGAATCGGGCAGGCGATCGAGTAATCTTTTAGCTTGTTGCAGCTGGTCGGCAGCGGTTCGATTTCCCGCTGGCTGATAGGGAGATAATGCCGCTAAATTTAGCAGTGCCCGCAACTCATGCCAACTATCCTGCTGTTGACGAGCCAAGGTCAGACTCTGCTCTAAATGAGCGATCGCCTGATCTAAGGATTGGGTGAGGGATTGCTGGATGGTTTGCAGTGCCAAAGTATCCCCTGTTGCTTGAGCAGCGCGGAGTTGGCGCTGATACTGTTTAACCAAACTGGTATAAAGATTGCCTAAGCCATGCCATGCTGCTATTTCATACGTTGATAGATGTAGTTGTTGAGCCAGCTTCAAGCTCTCACTGAGATAGCCAATCCCCGTGGTATAGCTGCCTCGTAGCCGATAGGTATTCCCCAAACTACCGAGGGCTGCCGCCGCCCCCAGCGAGTCTGCCTGTTGTCGAGCGATCGCAAGAGCACTATCTGCTCGACACTCCTGAGCACCAAATTCATTACATAGCAAGGAGATTGCCCGTCGTTGTTGCCCTAGACTGCTATACAGTTGGGCTTGCTCCGTTAACATTCTGCCTAACTGTTGCAGATCGTGAGTTTGACGGTAATAGCCGATCAATTGATCGAGGTTGGCGATCGCCGTATCGACTTGACCTACCTGAACTTGAGCTCGAACCAAATACTGCAAGAGCTTCACCCAAGCCTCAGAGTTAGGCGGCGTCTGTTGGAGTACCTGTTGCCATAGGGCAATGGCGCCAAGGGCATTCCCTGCCTGAAACAGCTTTAATCCCTGCTGGACTTTGACGTCAGGATGACTATTGCTCGTATCTGCAATTAGCAGGTTGGGAGGAAATCCCGTCGCGATCGCCTGCCCAGACGGTATGCCTAACCCATGAAAACTAATCAACCAGCCAAAAATCAGACAGCTGAGAACAGCAAATTTGAGCCAACGGGATAGACGAAATCGCTGAAATTGATGGGGCATAGGGAACTCCAGAGGTAGGCACGTCAGGGGGCAATACGATGATCCATCCCGTGTTTTGAATTGTTGTAGTTTTCGGACGATCGTGTTGGTAAAGTGTCATGTACGGAGGCAAGAATAGGGTGCAAAGTTATGCAAGGGCGTTGGTTGGTTGGAACGATCATCAGCTTGGGGCTATTGAGTCATACGGGGCAGCCAGGATGGACCCAAGTGGTGGCGGATGACACGTTACCCTTGGCAGAACGTTCTCAAGTATCCCCAGGACTAAACGCCCAAATTGATGGAGGCGCAGTGCGGGGGAATAACTTATTCCACAGTTTCCGCGAATTTTCGATTCCCATAGGCGGTGAAGCCTTTTTCAATAACGCTGCAACCATTACCAACATCATCAGTCGTGTCACCGGTAATTCCATCTCCACAATTGATGGGGTGCTCCGAGCAAATGGCAATGCTAATGTGTTTCTGATTAATCCCAACGGCATTCTGTTTGGTCGGAATGCCCAGCTGCAAATTGGTGGGTCATTTCTCGCCAGTACAGCTACAGCAATTCAGTTTGGCAGTCAAGGGAATTTTAGTGCGATCGCTCCTTCCGCTCCATCGTTATTGACGGTTAATCCATCAGCATTGCTATTGAACCAAATCACCGGTCAGGCGATCCAAAGCCAAGCCTCGTTAGAGGTTGCCCCCGGTCGGAGTTTGGTGTTGGTTGGTAGCCCCGTTAACCTGGACGGTAGTACTCTTCTAGCTCCGGGTGGACAAGTTGAGTTAGCTGGGGTCACTGGTACAGGCAGCATTGCACTGACGGTGAATGACACTCAGTTTCAGATGAACTTGCCTCTTAGAGTGCCCCTCAGCGATGTGTCATTGAACAATGGGAGTGAAATAAATGTTCGGGCGGGTGGGGGTGGCAGTATTACGATCGCAGGGCAAAATGTCACCTTGGCAGACACCAGTATTCTACGAGCTGGAATTGAGATGAATCACGGCGCAGTGGGGAGTCAGGCCGGAGATGTCAACATCATAGCCAGTGGCAGCGTACAACTGACGGAAGGGAGTTTTATTGCCAATTCCACACTAGGTCAAGGGGATAGCGGTGATGTCACCATTACTGCCGCTTCGGTGTTGCTTCAGGATGGGGCACAGGTCAATGCCAGTACATTTGGACAGGGGAATGGCGGGACAGTCAATATTCAAGCCACAGGGAGCGTTAGCTTTGATGGCGAAGACAGCCAGGGAGAACCAAGCGGAACCTATAGCCGCGTGAATCGAAGTGCGATCGGGAATAGTGGGGGAATTCAGATTCGGGCGCAGTCGGTATCCGTCACGAATGGGGCATTACTCAGTACGAATACGTTGGGACAAGGCAATTCGGGTAGCATCACGATCGTGGCTGAAGATGGAGTCCGATTTGCTGGCGTAGGGGCGCTAACTCGCTTCCCTAGTGGGGTGTATAGCAGTGTAGAGGCTGGGGCGATCGGGAGTAGCAGTGGGATTAATATCACAGCTGCATCGTTAGCTGTCGAGGACAGTGCTCAACTAGATGCTAGTACTTATGGCAATGGAAACTCCGGCAGAATTACAATCCAAACGTCGGGAGCGGTGAAGTTGGGCGGTGAGTTACCAGAGGGAGTCATTGATCCAGGGGGGATCTATAGTTTTGTTGGCGAAGATGGGATAGGCAATAGCGGGGGCATCTCTCTATCAGTGGGTTCACTATTAACTGTGAATGGGGCAGCCCTGGTCGCTACCACCTTTGGACAAGGGGATGCAGGCAATGTGGTGATCGATGCCTCGAGAGAGGTGAGTTTAGATGGGCAAAGTCCAATCTTCTCCAGTGGCATCTTTAGCAGTGTGAGTCCGATCGCGAGAGGCAATGGTGGAGCGGTTAATGTGACCGCACAATCGTTATCCGTGTTAAATGGAGCCGCGATCGCGGCGAGTACTTTAGGACGGGGAAATGCTGCCAACATCTCTATTGATGTTAGTGACAAGGCGGTGTTTGATGGCGTCGGTCGTGATGGCTTCCCCAGTGGGATCTATAGCCGGGTAGGAGCTAGAGCCGTTGGCAATAGCGGCAATATTGATCTCCAGGCGGGAACGCTCTCATTGACCAACGGAGGACAACTACAAGCCAGTACACGGGGGCAGGGAAATGCGGGCAATATTCATGTGCAGGTGGCAGATACCGTACGGATTACGGGAGTTGATCCGACGACTGAACTAGCGAGTGGAATTTTTAGCTCGACAGAAACTAATTCTGCTGGTAATGGTGGGGATATTCGTGTCGATACGGAACATTTGGCGCTGCAAGCGGGTGGCTTCATCTCGACCCAGAGCCAGGGGAGTGGACGATCGGGCAGTATTGAACTCAATGTTCGTGACAGTCTTACGGCTAGAAATGGCAGCATTTCCACATCTTCCACCCAGTCGAGTGGGGGTAATATTGCCATCCTGGCTCACACAATCCGATTACAGGGAGATAGTGATATCACCACAAGTGTCTTTAGTGGCGCTGGTGGGGGCGGCAACATTACCTTAGGGGCACGGGCGATCGTGGCGTTGGATGATAGCGATATTTTGGCGTTCTCCCGCGATGGTCGGGGCGGCAATATTACTTTTAATACACCAGTCTTCTTGGCATTTCGCTATCGACCAGCCGCTCCTGGCACGGATCCGGCAACGCTGGATGGCAACGATCGCGTCGATGTGAATGCCAGTGGTCGGATCAGTTCTGGGGTGATTACCCTCCCTGATGTCACTCTTTTACAAAATAGTCTCGTAGGGTTGCCGAGTAGCATTATTGATACCAATGCCCTGTTAGCCACCAGTTGTCTGGCTCGCAGCCCACGCCAGGGAAGTTTCATTATTACTGGAGCTGGAGGATTACCCATACGCCCAGATGATTTGGCGATCGCGCCATTTCCGACCTATGAGATTTTGCCGCAGGTCCAGGAAGGGGATGAGGCAGGTCGGGGAAATCGGGCAGATGAGGGAAGTAGGGGAGATGAGGCGATCGGAAGGAAGCAGGTGCTGGTTGAAGCCGATGGCATTTATCCGCTATCAAATGGGATGCTGGTGTTGGGGCGATCGTGTCGTTAGCCTACGGGGGATCAATGAATGTCAACTCTGAACCCAAATGATCAGGTGTTGCGGCAGATTTTGACGGCTACCAGAGTGATTGCAGTGGTGGGACATTCGGACAGGTCCGATCGCGTCAGTTACCAAATTGCCCAGTTTTTACGGCAGGTGGGATATACGGTTTACCCAGTCAATCCGGCTGTGCGCGAAATTGAGGGTCAGCCCTGTTATCCATCACTCCACGAAGTGCCGGAAGCCGTTGATATTGTGAATGTGTTTCGCCGATCGCAGTTTTTAGTCGGGGTGGTGGAGGAAGCGATCGGGATTCGCGCGAAAACAGTATGGGCACAATTGGGGATCGCTGATCAGGTAGCAGCACAACTGGCGCAAGCGGCTGGCTTAACGATGGTGATGGATGCTTGCATTAAGGTAGAATATTGGCGGTTGGGGATTAAGCAATGAAGGGTTTGCGGTTACAGGCAATCCTCCCAGCTTGCCTCGCAGTAGAAGTTATCAGTGGAAATGAACTGCTTAAACCTGTCAAAGGCTGTCGGTGTTCGGGCAGAAACAAAGATCCGCACATCGCTAGCTGACTCTTCTACCACCTCAATCACAAGATCCCGAAACCCATAGAAGGATGCCTTTCCCCAATACCACCATTCGGCAAGTCCTAGCTTTGGCACATTGTCCTGAATACGAGTCAGTAAGGCGGGTTCTGCGATGCCATGTATCCACCGTACTGGATCACTCCACTTAATCTCACTGGTAAACCGCTGAAGCGCACATTCGGATACTGTCTGGCTGTTAATACTCCAGTCTCCCGGAGTGATCACGACAGGGGGATCATCCATTGTGATCATGTCAAGTTTGATTGCCCATAATTGACACGCTTGATTTTCAACATAGAAAACGAGAGCCTCTTGGCAACTTTGCTGCTCTTGAGTGTTGAGGAGATGAGACTCTGATAAGGAGTTCCGATAGGAAGCCAGTTCACTGGGAACAATGAACTCATCTTGTCTCGACCAAATATCTGCTCGCCGACCAGCCAAGCCGTACCACTCCTTAAGAGCCAGAGGCAGACTAAAGCCTAATGCTTGTTCTGCCTGGGCGATCGTTGCATGATCAAACCCATCCTCATCAGACAGAGGCGGATACCAATCGGCAATCAGCTCCTGGAGCAATTGCCATCTTGCCTCACGTTTAGTGGGGATCTGTTGAAGTGGCGATGGACTGTCCATATTCAAGGCTGAGGATGGTGTGACAGCTAACGCTTGTGATCAGCGGTTGTAAGATCTTTTCAGCTCTACAAGTAAATAGTAGCAATCCGTTGCACCACGCTTGTTAGCTTGTATTGTGCTGACAACACGGTTGCTCATAGCGTTAAGGGTTCCGGTACCGTATTAACGGTTCACGGAGGATGTTTGGAATAGCTTCCCGAATATGAGGGGCATCCAATTTCGTTTTCGCAGGTCCGGCAAATGCTGGATCAAACATCACTACATGGATCAAGCTCAGTGCTGGTTTCCAACCGACTTCTTTCAGTACCTCTAATAAACCTTCAACGTGACTGCCATGTTCAGGCGTTCTGGATCCATTTACCCATGAGAATATCTGTGGGTGCGATCGCCGCTCTCCAAAAACGGCGACTTCAATCAAGGTGTTCTCAGTCCGTAAGGTGACATGAAATGGTAGCGGCTTTGACCCAACTGATAGGGACAATGGACTCAGGAGCATAAATCCAAGCGTCTGAAGACCGTTAGTGACTTGAAATCTTTCTCCATGAAAATTGATTCTAAGCCCGCTAAATAGATGGGCTGCCTCAAACAAAGCGCTACGAATAACACCTGCCCTCGGTTCTGCTTGTCCAAAGATTTCAGCATTTGGAACCACATGAATTCTGGTTCCCCGACCATTACCTTGCTCTACAACAATCGCAGGATCTTGTGCAACTCCTTGGACAAAATATTGTTGCCAGAGGTTTCCAGAACGCCAACTTTGTACGGTTAGCTGGGTACTGGCGGCATTCAAAGGAGCAAGCCCAATCCCTAATTGGTTCATATGGACGTGAGGCACATGTTCATCTTGAGACCGTGTTGTATGAACATACGTTAAGAATTTAGTTGCAAGACTCATCCCCTCGCGATCGCTCGGTTGATCAAAGGGTAGCCCCGGACCATCGTCTGCAACTGTAAAAGCTACTCCGTTCAATTCAACATCCACAAAAGTTGCTTGATTTGTCAGGTAAAGATCCAAGACGTTGGATACAAGCTCATAGGCAAGTTGCTCTACACCTAGCACTCCTACACTGCCAAAGTACATGGCTGGACGACGACGAATATGGTTGATTAATTCTTGGTTTCTTAAGTCTTCAGACATCAAGTATTTACTCAGGCAGTTCCTCTACAAAGTTGAACAAAATAACTCTTATTTAGACTGATCTTAGCCTCTCTAATCAGCCTAACCACCTAAATTTGGGTGGTTAGGCGGCTTTGAAGCCAGATAATACCCTCTGCATAGGGGAGATAGGCTGAAGCTTATCTGTATAGCTAAATCGCTGAGGACTGAGTACTGAGTGCTGAGGATGGAAACTAGCGATAGCAGTGCTCCCAGAAGCTTGATTGTCCGAACGTGTAGCAATACTGCTATATTTTCTCTTGACGTTAGAGCATAAGTATCCTAATGTCGATCGCCAATGGATTTAGCAGTCTGTGTTTTCTGTCGATCGCGGTGTTGTGTGGTGCGATCGCGTCCAGCTTGCAACGATTGCAATTCAGAAAATGCCTGTTTGCTTTCTGTTTTTATATTTTCTATAAACAAATAGGCATTTGGCTAACTCATTTTGCCTATTTGCTAACTCATTTCCAGGTTTTGAGTCAGTCAACAGGCGATCGGCTTACTCATTTCAGTGTTTTCCGCAAGCAAACTGGCAATATGCTTTCTCAAACTGGAGTTTGCTTGCTTATTTCAGTGTTTTCCGCAAACAAACAGGTCATTAGCTGACTGATTTCAGTCAATTGTGAATACATCACCGCGATGGAGCCGTTGAAGTGGCGATCGAGTCCACAGGCTGAAGTCGAAGATTTTGTCACAACTAGCTACCGTTTCACCAGCAACTCGGAATTAGAGCAAGTATCCTGGATAGAGTGCATTTTTTCCTGTTATTCGGTTTACGGGTCAGCTTATGTCCTGCTTTTGCTCCAGAAATGTTCTATCGGTATTGCAATCCTGGGGGAGGGCGATCGCGCTATCCCTGCTGCTGACGATGTTCAGTTGGGTCACGCTGGTTAGCATCGTGTGGGCGCAACCTGCCACTCCACCCACAACGCAATCGATTCAGCCTTATCTCGATCGGGTGATCGATCAGGTGACGGAGTTCAAACTTGACAATGGCATGAAGTTCATTGTCCTGGAGCGGCATAAAGCCCCGACGGTATCGTTTCTGACCTATGCCGATGTCGGGGGAGCCGATGAACCAGATGGCAAAACGGGAGTGGCTCACTTTCTCGAACATTTGGCTTTTAAGGGCACCAGTCGGATTGGCACGACTGATTATCAGACCGAAAAACCGTTGCTCGATCGACTGGATCAGCTAGCGTCGCAAATTCAAATAGCGACACAGAAAGGTCAGACAGCAGATGCGCAGCAACTTCAAGCAGAGTTTGGTAAAGTGGAAGCGGCGGCAGCCCAGCTGGTGAAGCAGAATGAATTGGGGCGGATTGTGGAGCAGGAAGGGGGAGTCGGCTTGAATGCCAATACCTCGACGGATGCTACCCGTTATTTTTATAGTTTTCCCTCGAATAAATTAGAACTGTGGATGTCGCTGGAGTCGGAGCGCTTCCTGGATCCCGTGTTTCGGGAGTTTTATAAGGAAAAAGAAGTGATTCTGGAAGAGCGACGGTTGCGGACAGATAACTCGCCGATCGGGCAGATGATCGAAGCCTTTGTGGGCACAGCGTTTAAGGTGCATCCCTATCATCGTCCGGTGATCGGCTATGACCAGGATATTCGGAATCTGACGCGGCAAGATGTGCAACAGTTTTATGACACTCACTATGTCCCAAATAATCTGACGATCGCGATCGTGGGCGATGTGAATCCGGCAGAAGTTAAACGCTTAGCCAATACCTACTTTGGTCGCTTCCCAGCTAAACCCGCCCCACCCGAAGTGATCGCAGTGGAACCTCGACAAACGGAAACGCGAGAAGTCAGCTTGCGCTTGAAATCACAACCCTGGTATTTGGAGGGCTATCACGCACCAGCCTTCAAGCATCCCGATCACATCATTTATGACATGATGGGTAATATTCTCAGCGATGGGCGCACATCTCGGCTGTATAAGTCACTGGTCGAACAGCAACAAGTAGCCTTAGCGGCGCAGGGATTCACGGGCTTCCCCGGAGATAAGTTTGATAGCTTAATGCTGTTTTATGCCCTAACCGCCCCCGGGCATACAGTAGAGGAAGTCGCGAAATCTCTGCGAACAGAAATCGATCGCTTGAAAACAGAACCTGTATCAGCTGCAGAACTCGATCGCGTCAAAACACAAGCCAAGGCGGGATTACTGCGATCGTTGTCCTCCAACAGTGGCATGGCGCAATTGTTACTGGAATATGAAGTAAAAACTGGGAACTGGCGGAATCTGTTTACAGAAATTCAGAATATTGAAGCAATTACGGCGGCTGACATTCAACGAGTTGCCCAAGCAGCGTTCACGGCTGAGAATCGGACGATCGGACGAATTCTCCCGCAGGATAGCTAGGATTTTCCTTGTTCCCAATGCTTCTACCCTCGCTAGAATAGTGTCCCAATGACCTATGGCAAGGGGAGTCCGTCGATGCCCAGTACCTCAGATACATTAAACCGTGCTCTGCAACACCATCAGGCAGGGCAGGTGACTGAGGCGGAACAACTATACCGTCAAATTCTGGGACAACAACCGGATGCTGTGGATGCCTTGAACTTTTTAGGGGCACTCCTGCATCAGCAGGGGCGGTTTGAGGAAGCATTGAGTTGCTTCGAGCGAGTACTAGTGCAGCAACCGAATATTCCTGATGCTCATAACAGTGTGGCGATCGCTTTGCGGGGTCAGGGTCGGTTAGCCGAGGCGATCGCGTACTATCAGCAAGCTCTTGAGCTGTCACCCAATCATCCTGAGGTATTGAATAATTTGGCGAATGCCCTACGAGAGTCGGGGCAATTAGAAGACGCGATCGCTGCCTACGAACGATCGCTCGTGCTAAAACCCAATTATCCCGAAGCGCACAATAATCTGGGAGCTGCTTTAAAGGATCTGGGCAGATTGGAGGAAGCCATCCCCCATTATCGGGAAGCCATGTTGTTGAAGCCGAACTACCCGGAAGCCCATCACAATTTAGGGGTAGCGTTGCAACGGCAGGACCATTTAGAGGAGGCGATCGAGTATTATCGGCAGGCGATCGCCCTCAAGCCCAATTTTCCTGAGGTCTATAACAGTTGGGGGCATGCATTACAGCAACAAGGAAAGTATGATGAGGCCGTGGCGCAGCATCAACGGGCAATCGACCTGAAACCGGATTTTGCCGAAGCCCATCATAGTTTAGCGAATGCGCTACAACTGCAAAAAAACTTAGAGGCGGCGATCGCCGCCTATCAACAAGCGTTAGCGATTCGCCCGAATTATCCAGAGGCGTTGAATAATTTGGGCAATGCCTATCAAGAGTTTGGTCAGCCTGAGCAGGCGATCGTCCAATATCAAAAAGCCTTAGAATTTCGTCCTAATTTTGCCGAGGCTTACAGTAATTTAGGAGCGTTATTAAAAGATCAACGCAAATTAGATGAGGCGATCGCGCATTTCCAAACGGCGATCGAACTGCGCCCCGATTATGCCGAAGTTCACAATAACTTAGGCAATGCTTACCAGGAGCAAAATAAAACTGATGACGCGATCGCCTGTTATCGTCGCGCGTTGGAAATTAATCCCGAGCTGGCAGAAACCCATAGCAACCTGGGCAATATGCTGCAACAGCAGGGCGAATTTGAGGCGGCATTCGATCACTTCCAGCAAGCGCTGCGGATTCAACCCGACTTTGCCGGAGCCTACAATAATTTGGGCATTGCTCTACGGAACTGCAATCGGATTGAGGAAGCTTTCGAGGCTTATGATCGGGCGATCGAACTGAAACCTGAATTTGTCGAAGCTCACTGGAACAAAGCCCTAACCTACTTGTTAGCGGGTGACTTGGAGCAAGGGTTTGCGGACTATGAATGGCGGTTCCAGTGGAGCAAATTTCAGGAACAAAATCCACCTCGACCCTTTCCTGGCGATCGGTGGGATGGTTCGCCTCTGGCAGGTAAAACCATTTTTCTGCATACGGAACAGGGCATGGGTGATGCGATTCAGTTTATTCGCTATGTGCCGATCGTAGTGGAATTGGGGGGACGAGTAATTGTCGAATGCCATCCGCCCCTCGTTAACTTATTTCAACGCCTTCCTGGGATTACCGAAGTTATTCCCTATGGCAAGCCCCTGCCTGCTTTTGATGTGCATGCTCCGTTGATGAGCCTGCCGTTTATTTTGGGCACAACAATGGCAACGATTCCGGCAGATGTGCCGTATTTGGGAGGTAAAGGAGCGCAGGCGGATAGGGAAAATCAGGAAGATCAGGGGGATGGGGACGATAAGGAACTGGTGAAGTCAGGGTTGAAGATTGGGTTAGTGTGGAATGGGAATCCGCAGAACCCTTATAACCGGAGTCGGGCAGTACCGTTGGCAAACCTGTTGCCATTGGCTGAGCTACCACAAGTGCAATTGTATAGTTTGCAGAAAGAGATTCAACCCACTGATTTGGAGTTGCTGCAAGCTCATCCAGAAATTCAAGATTTACGTGAACAATTGCGGGATTTTGTCGATACTGCTGCTTGGATTCAGCAATTGGATTTAATCATTAGTGTTGATACAGCCGTGACGCACTTAGCCGGAGCTTTAGGCAAACCTGTTTGGCTACTGTTACCATTTGCCCCCGACTGGCGCTGGCTACTCGATCGCGAGGACAGCCCCTGGTATCCCACAATGCGACTGTTCCGGCAACCAACCTACGGCGATTGGGATAGCGCGATCGCCCAGGTACAGAGTGCTTTGTTGCAGAAGTTAGGGCTGGGAGATAAGGCAGGGCAGGAAGATAGGGGAGATGAGGAAGGTAAGAAAGGTCAGGAAGATAGGGGAGATGAGGGAGATAGGGAACTAGTCAGGAGCAACCTATTCGTTCCGGTGAGTCCTCAAGGCAAAGCACTACAAAAACAGCAACATACTCGCCCACAACCACCGATTGAAACCAACAAAGGCTTCCGCTCTCCCTCATCTCCCCCACCCTCATCTTCCCCCACCTCTCCACCCTCCTCATCTCCCCCACCTCTCCCCGCCATTCTCAAAACTGCGATCCGTCAGCATCAAGTTGGACGAGTGCGGGAAGCAGAGGCATTATGTCGGCAATTAGTAGAAGAGCAACCCGATCAGGCAGAAGGTTGGCATTTACTGGGATTAATTGCCCACCAGGATCGCCGGTTAGAGGAAGCGATCGCCCACTATCGCCGCGTGTTGATGCTGAATCCGAATCATCACGATACGTATAACAATCTAGCGGTTGCTTTTCATGAGCAAGGACGGTTAGATGAAGCGATTCCGTACTACGAAAAGGGCTTGGCACTGAAACCAGATTATGCCGATGCCCACAATAACTATGCCAATGCCTTACGAGAGAAAAAGCGCGAAACAGAAGCGCTACACCATTATCAGCAGGCGATCGCCCTCCGACCCAACTACGCCGATGCCTACAATAATCTAGGATTACTTCTGTTCTCGCAGGAAAAATATCCGGAAGCCACTGAGTGTTACCAGAAAGCCGTAGAACTGCGACCGGAGTTTTCGGCAGCGCACAACCATTTGGGCAATGCTCTTAAAGAATTAGGTGACTTTGAGGGCGCGATTCAGCATTATCAACAAGCGATCGCACTGAATCCCAATAATGCTAAGGCGTATAACAACTGGGGTAATGTGTTTCGGGATCAAGGTGATTTACAGACCGCCATTCAGTATTACGAACGGGCGACAGCGATCGATCCGCAGTTCCCGGAGGGTCATTGGAATAAAGCGTTGACCTTTCTACTCGGTGGCGATCTGCAGCGAGGCTTTGCGGAATACGAATGGCGTTGGCATGTGAAACTGCCTACCTTCCAATCCCTACGTCCGTTTCCGGGTGAACTGTGGGATGGCTCACCGTTGCATGGTAAGACAATCTTTCTTCATGCTGAACAGGGGATGGGAGATCTGCTTCAGTTTGTGCGCTATGTGGCGATCGTGGCAAACCTGGGTGGACGAATTATTCTGGAATGCCATCAACCATTGATTAATTTGATTAAGCAGCTACCACATGTGCAGCAAGTGATTCCCTACGGTAGTCCACCACCCGCCTATGATGTTCAAGCTCCACTATTAAGCTTGCCGCATATTTTAGGCACAACCTTGGAAACAGTACCAGCAGATGTGCCGTATCTGTTGATTGGAGATAGGGATAGTAGGGAAGAGGAGGGAGAACGATCGCTAACTCCACTACTGCCTGTCTCTGCCGATGCTCGGTTGAAGGTAGGGCTTGTGTGGTCGGGGAATCCAGAGAATCCATATAACCGAAGTCGGGCAGTGCCGTTGTCACTGTTGTTGACATTAGCAGAGTTACCGGGCATCCAGCTTTATAGTTTGCAAAAAGATCCCACAGCAGCAGATTTGGAGTTATTGCAAACTCATTCTGAAATAATTGATTTGCGTCACGGTTTAAAGGATTTTGTCAATACGGCAACACTGATTCATCAATTAGATTTGGTGATTAGTGTGGATACAGCAGTTACCCATCTCACAGGTGGATTAGGTAGACCTGTCTGGCTCTTGTTACCCTTTGCTCCTGATTGGCGCTGGATGCTCGATCGCACCGATAGCCCCTGGTATCCCACAATGCGGTTATTCCGACAACCGACCTATAGCGACTGGGAGAGTGCGATCGATCAGGTGAAGACAGCATTGTTGCAAGAGATGCAGGTGGGAGATGGAGAAGGTAAGGGAGATAAGGAAGGTGAGAGAGAAAGGGAAGGAAAAGATAGATTGGTAGAAGGTTTAGGCAAGCAGAAAGGCAAAAAGCACCAAAAACGGCAGAAATCCCATCAGCATCACCCTAAAACTGCTTCCCCATCTCCCCAAGCTTCCTCATCTTCTCCGATCGCCACTCTGTTGCAACCTGCCCTCCAACACTACCAACAGGGCAATTTGGTAGAAGCCGAGCGATTATACCGTCAGGTATTGCAGCAAGATCCGGATCAGGTGGAGGCACTCCATGCGATCGGAGTGATTGTTTGTCAGTCGGGACAATTAGAAACCGCAGAAAACTATCTCCGCCGAGTTGTTACACTATCACCGCAGTTTGCTCAAGCTTGGGGCAATTTAGGTGGAGTCGTTCAGCAACGAGGGCGAGTGGAGGAAGCGATCGGGTATTACCAACAAGCGATCGCCCTTGATCCGCTGTATGCCGATGCCCATCAAAATCTCGCCGTAGCTCTTCAGGAACAAGAGCGCTTGGAGGAGGCGATTGTTCACTGTCAGCAGGCGATCGCGTTAAAGCCGCAGATAGCAGATCTTTACTACAACCTGGGATTTATGTTGCGGCGGTTGAATCGGTTAGAGGAGGCGATCGTTCAATATCGGCAGGCGATTCAACGGCGACCAGACTTTGTGGAAGCCCATAAAAACCTCGGTCATGCCCTGTTACTGCAAGGCAAGTTTCCAGAGGGGTTTGTGGAATATGAATGGCGTTGGCAACAGAAACATTGGTCACGGCGTCCATTTACCCAACCGGAATGGGATGGATCGCCACTGAATGGCAAAACAATTTTGCTCCATGCCGAACAAGGCTTTGGCGATACGATGCAATTTGTCCGTTATGCCACGTTAGTCCGCGATCGAGGTGGACGAGTGATTGTTGAAGCTCAGTCAGCCTTACTTCGCCTCTTGCAAACAGCACCTGGCATCGAGCAACTGGTGGCGCAAGACACCCCATTACCAGCCTTCGATGTTCACGCCCCGCTACTCAGCCTGCCCCGGATTCTCGGCACGACTCTCGATACCGTTCCCGCTCACATTCCCTACTTTCAAGCCCCGGACTCACTGCCTCATCTCCCCATCTCCTCATCTTCCTCCTCCCTCAAGGTTGGTATTACCTGGATGGGCAATCCTCACCACAAAAACAACCGCTATCGTTCCTGTAGCTTAATGGATTTTCAATCCCTATTTGATCTACCAGATATTCAGTTCTACAGTCTGCAAAAAGGTGAAGCAGAAGCGGAATTACGCAATCGTCCAGAATTGCCAGTACAGGATTTAAGTCCGCATTTACAAGACTTTGCGGATACCGCCGCCGCGATCGCTCAATTAGATTTAATCATCACGATCGATACTTCTGTCGCTCACCTAGCTGGGGCTTTAGGAAAACCCGTGTGGCTACTTCTGTCCTTTGCTCCTGACTGGCGTTGGATGATCGATCGCGAGGATAGTCCCTGGTATCCCACCATGCGCCTGTTTCGTCAAACTGCTCCGGGGGATTGGGCAGGAGTCTTCGATCGCCTCAAACCTGCTTTAATTGCCCAGACTAATCACTTTACCCTCTCGCCCTCCCTATCTCCCTTATCTTCCTCACCTCTCCCATCTTCCCCACCTCCCCTACTGCCCCTCACTCCCCCCCCATCCCTATTCGCTACTCCATCTCCGTTAGTCGGGCTTGATTGGCAACTGAATGGCAGTACAGAGTGGGGCATCCTGGGGGTTAATCTGATGCTGCAACTATTACAGGAGCAGCAAGTTACACCAATACCTCTAGTGTCATCTGATCTGGAGTCATTACCACCACTCTACCAAGCCAAATTACGATCGCTCACCCCTGCTACTCTGGATGCTCACAGCTGGTTAGTCCAACGCTTAGATCATACGGGCATACTCAGATCATCTAGTTCTGCAAATAGCCAGGCTACTCAGCGGATTGGCATTGTCATGTTTACCGATACTGATTGGAGTAGTGATGCGATCGCGATCGCTCAACACTTTGATCACCTAATTACCTACTCAACCTGGAATGCGGATATCTTGAAGCAACGGGGATTATCACAAGTCGAAACACTGTGTTGGGGCATTGATCCGAGTTTGTTGCATCCGGCTCCTAAGTCAGATTTGTTTGGCGATCGCTTTGTCATCTTTTCTGGTGGTGATCTCAGTTATGCCAATGGTCAGGATATTACGATCGCAGCGTTTAAAGTATTTCAGACCCGGCATCCTGAAGCGTTACTTCTCACCAGTTGGGACGGTTATAATGCAACGGCAATGACTGGATTCAATCAATCGGGACATGTAGTTAGCTTGCCCCAAGTTGGGGCTGATGGACAGTTGGCTATGTCAGATTGGTTAGTCCACAACGGGGTAATGGCAGATGCCGGGGTCAATCTAGGGGCTGTGTCCTATGCTTTATTGGGACAGGTGATCCGGGCGGCTGATGTCGCCATCTTCCCGAATCGATGTCAGGCAACCAGCAATCCTTTAGCGATCGCCGCGTTAGCCTGTGGCATTCCCACCATTCTGTCTGCGAATACGGGGCATTTAGATTTAATTCGGCACAACCTGGGTTATCCTCTGCGATCGCAAGGAACTGTTCAACCTCCAGCCTCAGGCATAGGTACAGAAGGTTGGGGAGAATCTGATGTCGAGGAAGTAGTGGAAACACTGGAACGCATTTATCGTGATCGCCAAGAGGCACTGAATCGGGCGCGATCGGCGGTGGAATTGATCCAAAACTGGACATGGGAGCGGCAATGTCATCGCTGGATCAAATTATTTCATGAGTGAAGTGATGGACATTCACAAAATCAACTGTAGCGGACAGCCATAAATAGTCTGGTGAGCGATTACCGACGAAACCATGCACAATATAGCTGCTAGAAGGTTTAATTGTTTCTGGCTATTTCTATCTATCAGCATTGAAGACTTCGAATAATCGCTTTTATTGAAGCTACCATCAACTAACTGACAAGACAGAAAATAAACTGGAGAAAAAATCCGCTTAATCAACTTTCATTTTTCTGGCTGCTACCATTAATCCTAAGATAGAGACTTCTAGAAGAAGCAACCGTTACACTGTGAAATGAATGGTTTGAGCGATCGACTCTGCTAGATTGCAGATTGAAATCGATCGTGTTGTTACTGCTTTATCACTGCGATCGTAGTCATTCTCTCCTTTAATGATTAAGTAGGAAAAATGAATCAGGTTAAGCCGGTCATCATTGTTCATGGTGGCGCTAAAACTATTTCAGAAGACAAGCTGGCAGCAAATCATGCTGGATGTCAAGCAGCCGCAGAGGCGGGGTGGAAGATACTTTGCAGTGGCGGTAGTGCAGCCGCCGCAGTTGAAGCGGCTATTCAGGTATTAGAGTCTGACCAGACATTCAATGCCGGCTTCGGTTCAACGATGAACAGTGAAGGGGAGGTCGAAGTCGATGCCGCCATCATGGATGGAGCAACGTTAGCTTGGGGAGCTGTTGCTGCCGTGCAGGGAGTCCGCCATCCCATCTCTGTTGCCCGTAAGCTGATGGAAGACCAGCCTCGATTGCTAGTGGCTAAAAGTGGTGAACAATTTGCCCTCGAACAGGGGCTAGAGATGTGTGCTAAAGATGAGCTGGTCAGCGAAGAACAGTATCAGGAATGGCAAGAAGAAGCCAACGTTTTAGATCGTCCAAATACTGTGGGCTGTGTAGCACTAGACATCAACGGCAATCTCGTTGCTGGTACTTCGACAGGTGGTTTAACTGGGCAACCTCAAGGACGGGTGGGTGATTCTGCCGTGGTTGGCGCTGGTTTATATGCAGATAATCAACTGGGAGCTTGCTCAACCACTGGTGATGGCGAATCAATCATTCCGATCGTACTGGCGAAGACCGCCATCGATGCCTTAGCTGGAGAAACCCATCCAGACCAAGCAGCCCAACACGCGATCAGTACCCTCAAAGCGCGCGTAAAGGGTGAGGCAGGCTGTATTTTGCTTGATCGTCAAGGGCGTATCGGTTGGGCGTACAACTCAGAAAATATGGCGGTTGCCTACATGACTGAAGCGTTACAGCAGCCAGCCGTTTTCACCCACAAGGAATAATCGTTAGCGATCGCTGAAACTGCTATGTCTTCTCAAACTCACTTGCAATTCTTTCAAGGCAATTCTTTGTCTGATCTATTTGCTCAGGATATAGAAAATGAATCATATGCCTTAATTTTAAATTATCCCGCAACTGCAACATGGGCGGCTTATCCTAATGTCCAGAAGTATTTTCTGCAAGATGGCAGTAGTGAAGCCACTAAAACATCATTTGACAAGATTTGCCAGAAAGAACCCTGGAAGAATCTAGCTGTACTGGGAGATATGCTTCCTGGCGTAGTCATCAGCCCACCGCAGCACCTACTCATAAAATATTGGCAGGAGCATTTCGGCTTTCGCGATCGAAAGCTAGAGATGATGGATTGTTCAACCTATTTAGATGATTTCAATCAGAGCAACCACCTCAGCCACGCGATTACGCTTTTTCCGTTTGATCAATTACTGCCCGAAAAACATGCTGTCCATCCCGATACGCACTATCGGTTGTTAAGCAAAGCCACCCTTGCTCAATTAGGAGTGCCTTGCCCAATTTATCAAACCTATGAGTTAAATCAGATTGATTTAGAGCAAATTCAGCTGCCATCAAACTACCCCTACCTCATTAAAACATCACACGGTCTTTCGGGTGAAGGAACTTATATTATCCGCAGCAGTAGTGATCTTAACTACTGCTTGGAGGAACTTAAGAAGTATCTGAGAATCCATTTATTGGAAACTATTATTGTTTCAGAATTCGTTAAATATGAAGTTCATAACTATTGTGTGCAATTCTATATTAATAAAGCTGGAGAAATCACTCTAATTGGTGTGACGCAGCAGCTAGTCAGTCCTGAAGGAAATTATTTAGGTGGATTAATTGACTACACCAATGATTTGAGTAAATTCTCTCAAATGATTTTGGCTGTGGGACAGTATGCCCATCAACACGGGTATTTTGGTGTTATCGGTTTTGATGTTCTAGAAGATAGAGATGGAAACCTTTACGCGATCGACGCTAATTTTCGCATTAATGGTTCTACACCACTTTGTCTACAGCGTCATGTATTACTCAAGCACGATAAGGCGATCGCAAAATATTCGAGCGATTATCGTATGGAAGGAACGCTTGATTCAATTTTGATCACACTGAAGTCAGAGCTAGAACGTAAGGATTTTCTCATCCTGTCAGCGCTAGAGAAAGTGAAGTATGGCAAAATCTACACCGAAATCTACGGCATTGTAACCGGAAAAAGCTTACAGGATATGCAACAGATAGAACAGGGTTTGTCTAGCAAAGGCTTACAGTTAACAAACTAACAATACCGCGATGATTGCTCATCTAGGGTTGAGTCAAGTCTCATCGGGTTGAAAAGAGCATTTAACTCTTCTCTCCCACTCCATCTGCCATGCGGCTCTGCAACAAACAGTTCATGAAGACACGCCCTTAAGCATATTCTTGAATCTTCTAAAGAGCCCGAATTGATAGTAATTCTCTATTGCTCTAACCACTCATGTGTCATTCCCGTTTGTATCGCCAACATTTTTGCCAAATTGCCATATTACTCACACTAAATGAGTATGAGCAACCGTAGAAATAGATTGAGTAGATACGTAGCCGATCGGGCGAGTAACTGACTGAACAACTCTTGCCGTAGCTCAATCTGAACACACCAGACTGGTCTGGAGCTATTGGCTAGATTCCGACATTGGTAAAGGTGGCAACACCGCATAAATTCCCCGTTTTACCGCCTCTGGGCGTTCCTTATAGGGAACTTTGCCATCCGGGCAAGCTGCGTACTGCTGACTAAATTGCAAGAGTTCCGGAACGGAATGAGTTGGAGAGAGCTGGCTTAGAATAAATGTGAGCTTATGGGGAGCAGTAAATGCTGCTACACAGGAGTTAGCGCATGCTCCCATACACCGAACCGGCTGGAGATGGATACGCTTGTCCCCCTCCCCACTTTCCAACTTTTCTTGCAAATGATTAAACAGAGACTGCCCAGCACTCAAACCCTCTGGCTCTAGTTCACTTGGGGATGCCTGGCAGAGCACACAGACAAATAGTGTATCGGATGTCATAAATTTCCTTGGTTCCAATTTAGTCTGACGATCGCACACCCGTACAGCTACCACTTCATAGCTCAAGCCGTCCGGTGCAAATCATGTAATTTGACTGCTCAATTGATAGACAAAGCGGTGCTTTTCCTAGCGATCGTGATCGCTATGCCAGCCTTGAGCATCTATAGCGTTGGTTCGTTTAGGGCAAACCGCGATCGTCGGAAGTAGAGCAACAGATCGCGATCGCAGTTCGGTTGTAAAGCAGATAAATGAACGATCATCCGTACCTCGCAGATGAGAAACAACAGATTGATTAATCTCGCTTAGAGACAGAATTCAGTTGGTGGGCATCCTGGCTAAGAAAGCGATCAGGCTTTCATCACAGTTGCGGGACAGCGGCAGACTAACACTGCTCTTTCCCCCTTGCGTCTGATGGCTGTTCCCCACCAGAACCAACTTGAGTATCTGAAGATTAGCACAAATAGGTGAATCGGCGCTTGCTTAGCCGACGCAACTCTTCAAATCAGCCAAGCTCTACTGCATCTGGCAACCAATAGGATAAATCGGCAAACAACTTCAAGCACTCGTTTTTTCCAAAATCACTTGATAGCCTTGATGAATTAGCTTAATCTTGCGGCTGAAGACTTGCATAAAGGCATCGATCGCCACCCTGGGAGGATTTTCGCCAATTCCTGACGGAAAACTAAAGCCATAGTCATCGAAGACAATCATGCCACCCACTTTTACAAGTCCCCAGGCTAATAGGGTATCTTCCAAAACATCACTGGCAATATGAGAACCATCAACATAAACCAGGTGGTAAAAGTCAGGAATTAGCGATCGCAAGACTAATTGCGATTGTCCCACCGCTTTACGCACTTTTTCCGGTGCCCCTGTTTGGGCAATATTAAAGTCAAATCGTTGTTCGATCGTCTTTAAAAACTGATCATCGTAGGCAGCTTTATTTTCTACCCCGCCCTCAAAGGTATCAATACAAGTCAGTCGAGCTGTAGGATGAGTCAGAATATGGTCAATTAACCAACAGGTAGAGCGACCTTCCCAACTACCAATTTCTAAGACCCGAAGTTCTGGCATATTTGCTAAGGGAGTCAGATATTTCTCCCAAACTGGTAGGTTAATACTGAACCAATCTTGAGTAAATTGATAGCCTTTGGCTAGGACTTGAATTTGGTATTTAGTTTTAGCAAAATCAGCAATTTCTTCAGCAATACTGGGATCTAGCTCTAAAGCTTTTTCTAAAGAAAGCAACGCCTGCTGCGGGTCTTGCTGATCTTTTAGAGTTGTAGCAAGATTATAGTGAACTTTAGCCAGATCCTTATTAGAAAAGGTTGAATTAATGGCTAGTGCCTGTTTAAAGTAATTAATCGCCTGCTCTAAATTATTTTGAGTTTTGAGCGCTGAACCGAGATTGTTATAGGCAGCCGCTAACAGGTTTTTAACCGTATCTTTAGTCTGCGGTTCTAAGGCAATTCCCTGTTCACATAGGTAGATCACTTCGGCATATTGCTGTTGCGTTAAGTAGTCTGCGGCTAGTTGTTGCCAATTCAGTGCTGAGAAAAATTCAGGAGATTTCTCAATCCGTTTGAACTTATCTAGTAAATACCCTAATTTATCTTGTTCCAAGCGATGACGAATCGTATGGAGTTCGCGTTGCTCAGGTGGTGTGTCATCCTGATACTGTTGCGGTGGTGTCTGGAATTTCTTTAATTGCCGATCGAGATTATTGCCGGGATAGCGAATATACTCTACGGTTTCAATCGGAACTTTAAACACCTTAAAGAACTTGGCAATCCACAGATCATAGGACACATCTTCACAGCCAATTTGTTTATAAACTGGCGCTTCGGGAAACCCTTCCAGAAACTCATGGCAGTCTCGCCGGATACAAAGATTTTGCGCAATCGTATTCTCGATCGCCCCTTTCCAAAAGGGATGTAGTGGATCGGCAATCGAAACTCCTGTGCGAACAATACCGACTGGTTGAGGTGGCAATTCGATCGTAAATGCCCCTGTTTTAGTCTCAAGCTGGAAAGAGGTTGGGGTGCTACTGGTAGCGTGATAGGGATCGTGATTCAGAATTCTAAAGCACAAATAAATATGTTCTGGATAATAGAGATCATCCCCATCGCAGAAGAACAAAATATCGCCATGAGACATCTTAGCGCCGGTATTCCGGGCAGGACCAATCCCTAAGCTTTTGAAGTGATGAATCAGTTTGTAATGGGGTTTATCCTGAATAAACTCGGTCACCCGTTCTACAGTGCGATCGGTTGAGCCTTCATTAATCACCAACACTTCTGGAGTAATAGAGTCAGCATCGTCATACTGTTGCTGAAACAATTGGATGCTGGCTTCCACACTTTCCAGCGATCGAATAATTTCCTTCTCTTTATTGAGAACGGGCACAATTACTGAAAAGGAGCGAATCATGGGGTCAGCCCTCCAGCAGTCTTAGCTCAAAGCAACTCATCTAGGTTAATGCCCTTTGCTGGTAAAAGCGCAATTAATTCTGCTGCCGTTAGGCTTAGTTCGCACACTCATCAACGGCTAGACAGCCATCTACTTCAGGGCAGCAGCCACCCTGGCTCAATACCTGCGAAGAAACAACAAGTGAATTCATTCTAAGAAATCGCAAAGGCAGGAATGACAGTCAATCACCATTTACTAACAAAACTGACACTGTTGCTCCCGCCGGAATCTGGGTTTGCCCGATCGCAATCACGGCTAGGGCATTCGTCCCAGCCAAATTAATTAAATTACCCGAACTCTGGCTGCCTCCAGCCACGTGAAATTCATACCCACCGTTCGTGACTTGCACCTGTCCCCACACATAGGTTTCCCGTTTACCGTCCGATCGCAATTCCTGCTGAGTTCTGGCATTGACGACGATCGGTGCCCAGGGAGACAGCCTGCCCGCCAGTTTCCGTATTGCTGGCTGGACAAACCGCCAAAAGGTGACTAAGGCAGAGACGGGATTGCCGGGAAGCCCGAAGTAGAGGGTGGGACGGTGAGGAGATGAGGGAGATGCAGAAAAAGTGGCAACGGTTAAGGGTTTACCAGGACGAACCGCCACAGAGCGGATATGGATCGTGGCTCCCAGATCTGCCAGAATCTCGTCTATATAGTCGTAGTCACCCACAGAAACGCCACCGGAAGAAATCACCAGATCCGCCGTGGCAATGGCATGGGCGATCGCAGACTTCAGGGCAGCTGGATCATCGGGAATGCTACCGATCTCGATCGGTTCCGCTCCTGCTTGCGCCACTAACACCATTAAGGCATAGCGATTGGAATCAACAATTTGCCCCGGTTGTAACGGTTGCTCCAGATCAACTAGCTCACTCCCAGTGGACAAAATTGCCACGCGCGGTTTGCGGTAGACAGCCACTTCAGCACATTGAGCCGCCGCCAGGATCGCCATTTCAGTTGCCTGGATGCGAATCCCCCCTCCCAACAAGGGCGCACCAGCCTGATAAAACGCGCCTTGATGGCGGACAAAGGCTTGCGGTTTGGGAGCCGTAAAAATAGTCACTCGATCGCCATCCCGTTGGGTGTCTTCTTGCATGACAACAGTGTCAGCCCCCGCTGGCATGACGGAGCCAGTCAGGATGCGGGCTGCCTGCCCAGGTTGAATCAGGTGGTGGGGTTGTGTACCCGCCGGAATTTCTTCCATGATAGTTAGCGCAACTGGACGATCGCGGCTACAGTGCTGGACATCTTCATACCGCACGGCATAACCATCCATCGCCGAGTTATCCCAATGGGGAAAGTCCAGTTTGCTGGTAATCGTGGTGGCTAAAATTCGTCCTAAGGCATGCCCTAACGCCACCGTCTCGCGATCGAGGTGAGCATCAAGGGGGTGAATCAAATCTAGGATCTGTTGCTCGGCTTGTATGGCTGGCAGCATAATTGAATCTGGTCTTTGGATAGGCTATAGCCATCCTATCGGGATTCAGCCGCACTATCTTGCTAGACAAACCAGAGTTTCTACGCCCTTCGCTTATGCTTGAGAGCAGGAGATCAGTAGAAGCACTTTGTGGGATATAAGTTGAGGAGATTAAAGGTATGAGAGCATTTCTGCTGGTGATCGGTGCGCTGTTAGCTCTGGGCATCAGCGGATTTGTAGGGTTTCTAGTCGGGGCAACGGGAGGTAGTCTGGCTGGAACTTGGGGAGGAGCCAATTTAGGCATTTGCGAGACCGTTAGTAGCCTCCGCAAACGGCAGCATGTGACAGAAGCTGAAGCCCAAAAATTACTGAATGAAGTCCTGGAAGACTCTAGCATTTATCCTAATAATACCACTAGGAAAAATGCCAGGCTGGAGTTAGCAAATTGTATTACGAAGAAGCTCAAAAGCCACGAGACAGCCACCGATGAGGCTGAGCCTGAAAAAACTGTCACTCAACCTGAGCAAGAGCTTGAGCCTGATCACGCTCACGATCGCAATGAACCGAAAGGTGAGCTGTCTCTCCCTGAGCAGAGTAACCCTGAAGAAAAGTTACCGTAGGAGTTCGATTGATCATCTACTTGACACCCAAGTCCTTAAAGCAATTAGCTGTCGCCTTTTCAAGGCAATCACTGTACACTTTTTAAGATTGAGTAGAGAAATTTCAACGCGCAATTTCCACAGGGTGATACCTGACTGAATTGAGCTAACAGTTCCTAATTCGGGAGTCAACGTCTATGGTGACATTTTTCGTAGTCGCGATCGTCACGGCAGTTAGTTTAGCCATTATTGCTCAATTACCCTTGGGGATTGAAGTTGATAATTGGGAAAAAGCACTCATTTCGGGCATTGTTTTCGGTATTCTCAATGCCTTAATCAAACCAATTTTAGTGTGGCTAACTCTACCATTTACCATTGTCACCTTGGGGGCTTTTCTGGCGATTGTGAATGCGATCATTTTTGGTTTAGCTGCCTGGTTAGTGCATGGATTTCGCTTACGGTGGGGGTTCATTAGCGCTTTATTAGGGGCAATTGTTCTTAGTGCAATGAATACGTTCTTGCTCTCCCTACTGAGTCGCATTTTTCCGGGCTTAAGCTAACATTAAACCCGAGTCAGCGGGATGTGATGCAGTGCCATTCGGTTAGAGTTTACCAAGTTGAATGTTATGAGCTGCCAGGGCTTGCCGTACCCGCAACCGAAATTCTCGTCCCACACTCCACTGTTCCATGGGTGCAGTCTTAATCCAGACGCGAACTAACATGCCTGTGTGAGATAGATCATCAATGCCTAAGATCTCAGGCGGTTCTGTCAAGCGATCGCGCCATTCCGATTCACTATACAGTTGCTTGGATACTTGCCGCAAAACATCGAGCACCTGGATTGGGTCATTTTCGTAAGCCACCACAATAGCTAGGTCTATGCGGGACCAGAGGCGGGTTAAATTGCTGACATTAGTAATGTTGCTATTCGGAATTGTAATCAGTTCCCCCTTACTATTGCGGAGTTGGGTGACTCGCAAATTAAGATTTTCAACTAAACCGCTCTTATCTCCAACCTGAATCACATCTCCTACCGCAAACTGATCCTCCATCAAAATCAGACAGCCGTTCACCAAATCCTTAATCAAACTTTGAGAACCAAAGGAAATTGCCAAACCAATCACAGCACCACCAGCTAGAATCGAGCTGGTAGGAATATCAAATAAACTCAGTGTCCAAATAATTCCAACAATCACTAAGACAAAGGTAACTAATCCATTTAAGGCTGTCGAAATCGTTCTACTTCTTAAGGCAATTCGCTGGGCTTCTGCTAAAGAAAGATATGCCCATCCTTTCCAGGAATGAACAAAGCGGTCAATTAAACTTTTGCTGATACGAATGCTAAAACTAATGGCAAACCAAATCAAGATCAGCATCAATGGCGTTGCCAAGACATGTAAACTCCATCGCATTAAGATGGGAATTCTGGACATAATTTGGTAGGTGCCGACGTACCAGATCAAGATGAAAATCCAAAACAAGCCCCACTTCAAGAATTTGTTAATATCCAGTTGCCGCTTAACACTAAATTGGTGTTGCAGCGTCACTAACAACTGCGATCGCAGAGCATTAATCTGCTTTGCTTCCGTTGCTTCCCCTTCAGCTAGATCAGATAAAGTGATTTCATCCTCTGGCTTTCGCAGCATTTCAGCTTCAGCAACTGCCGCTAATTGTTGTTGATCACGGGCTTCTAGAATTTGTTGCCGCCGGGTCAACAGACGTCGCAGCACCCAGATGACTCCGCTAGCCGTCATTAGCCCTAGTAAGATATGTCCTGCTTGCATTAGCCGACTGCGGATTAATTCCGGCGAAGAAAACTGCTTCATCCGATTCATCTCAGTTTGCAGGATTTCTTGCCATTCCTTCGTTAACTCTGTCAGATTTTTACCGTTATAGTCTGCGTCTTCATCAGTGACAGTAACCATTCTAATTGGACGAGAGAATTGATCCTCACTGATTTGGATAATGGGTCGATTATTTAAAGTGGCGATCGAAACGGTGGGAATCTTTTGTGCCTCCAGAATGCGATACAGAACGCGCCATAGCCGATCATTGATTTCGCGGACCCGAAGTTCGATCGGGATCTTGCCATCTGGAATTTTGTCCCGATTCCAGATAGTAGGGGACGTCACATCAAACAATTTCTGATCATCCAACGGAGATCGGACAGCAGCCGTTTCCAGTTCCCCATTCCGAGTCACATTTTCAGGTGGCCACATAGAGCTATCAGAGCCAATTGTTGATAAAGCTGGTAATTGGCTTTGAGCCAAGGGAACCCAACTCACACTCAACGTGCAGGTGAACACACTCAGCAGGATCAAACGAATCACAGTTTGACAGAGACGATGACGTGAAAGTCTATGCATGAATTAACAAACAGATCAATGAGTGCAACTGACATCACTTTACTGGAAAGGCATGAAAAATTGCTGCTTAGAGGTTATTGGTAGACGATCGCAGACCAAGCTGAAAGTCCGATTCACCCAAAAATTGCTTTATCATCCCATGAAAAACTTTTTACAGAGTTAAGTCTCAGGGCAATAACTATTTATATAGAAAGAGCGGAATTATTCAATTTGTATCTTTAACCTAAAATAATTCTGCAAACGACCTTTCCCCTAATCGACAACGAGTATTCTGAAGCTATTCAATTCCGTCAACTCACACTTGTCGGTGTGAGATGGTGTCATGCCGCTAATTTCCGCCAGTTGGCGATTTCTGATCAGCCGTTGGCAACGGTTGCAGCTGCTACGGAGTCTCAGTTTAGTGACGATCGCCGTTATTGCAGCCCTGATGACGATCGTGCCCGTTTGGTCGCAGCAACCCGTCACCCTCAAAATGCTGATGCCTGCTCCCGATGTACCCATCTGGAACAAGACGATGGTGGCAGAATTTGAGCAGGCAAATCCTAAGATCAAACTCCAAATTATCGAAGGACCAAACTCGGTAGACATGGTGGAAAACATGTATACCACCTCGTTTATTTTGGGAGCGTCGCCTTACGACCTGATCAACATGGATATTGTCTGGACACCCAAGTTTGCTTCCGCTGGGTGGCTGATGGATTTAACCGATGAATTTCCTGCCGCTGAATTAGCCGCATTCTCGCCGGTGGCGGTAAATGGGGGGCGGTTTCAGGGACGCTTATATCGCCTGCCGATTCGATCGGATACTGGCATGATTTATTACCGCCGCGATCTGCTCCAGCAAGTTGGGCTACCGTTACCCAAAACCCTGGAAGACCTCGATCGCATCGCTAAAACGGTGCAAGCCCAAAAACTTGTGCGCTGGGGCTATGTCTGGCAGGGACGGCAGTACGAAGGGGAAGCTGCCATGTTTGTGGAGGTCATTCATGGGTTCGGCGGCTTTTGGGTTGATCCAAACACCTTAGAAGTGGGACTCGATCGACCAGAAGCGATTCAAGCCGTGAAGTTTCTGCTCAACACCATCCGGGATGGCATTTCCCCACCGGGAGTGACAACATATGTTGAGGAAGATACACGCCGCTTATTCCAGGCAGGGGACGCGATGTTTATGCGGAATTGGCCGTATGCCTGGCCACTATTAAACAGTGATACCTCCAAGGTCAAAGGCAAAGTTGGGATCATGCCGATGTTGGGGGCAACAGGCAAGGATAGTGGCTCGTGTCTGGGCGGTTGGGGTCTGGGAATTGTCAAAAATACGCGTCACAAAGCTGCCGCCCTCAAAGCTATTCGCTTTTTTAGCCAACCTCAGGTGCAAAAATCTTTTGTGCTGGATGCGGGGTTTGTGCCGGGAGTCCGGAGTTTATTTACCGATCGCGATGTCGTCACTCGTTATCCTTACTATCCCCAACTGGCAACATTAGTCGATAATGCAGTGTTACGTCCGCCAGTTGCTCAATATGCCCAGGTTTCTGATATTTTGCAACGGTATTTAAGCATGGCACTCACGAATCAAAAGTCGCCGGAAGAGGCGATGCAGGCGGCGGCGGCCGAAACTCGTCGCTTGCTAGCCAGTAGCCGTCGCGTTCAGGATGCCACATAAGATGACGCGACCTTCACCCCTGATCGACCCCATTCAAGCCCGCGATCGCCGGACAGGTTTATATTTAGTGTTACCTGCGGTTATCGTCTTACTGTTGGTCTTTGCCTATCCAATCGCCCAAGCCTTTTGGTTAGGACTATTTGCCAATAATTTAGGGACAGGATTGCAACCCGTCTTTATTGGGCTAGGCAATTACCTCCGCATTCTTGGTGATGGATTTTTCTGGCAAACGTTTGTTACCACCTTCCGCTTCACAATCATTTCGGTGCTGCTGGAATTGGTGATCGGTATGGGCATTGCGCTGGTGCTCAATCGCGCTTTTCAAGGACGAGGAGCGGTTCGAACGATCGCGATTCTGCCCTGGGCATTGCCAACAGCCTTGATTGCGATGGTATGGGCATGGATCTTTAACGACCAGTTTGGCATTGCGAATGACATTCTCTTACGACTGGGTTTAGTCTCGCGAGAAACTCTCATTAATTGGCTAGGGCAACCCTGGACAGCGAATCTGGCAATTATCGTCGCAGATGTTTGGAAAACGACCCCATTCATTAGTATTTTGCTATTGGCTGGACTGCAATCCATTCCTGCCGACTTGTATGAAGCTCATGCCTTAGATGGTGGCACACCCTGGCAAGGATTTTGGCGAATTACCGTCCCATTGCTGCTGCCCCAAATTCTCATTGCTACCCTATTCCGATTTGCCCAAGCCTTCGGAGTGTATGACCTGATTCAGGTAATGACGGGCGGAGGACCCGGGGGAGCGACAGCCGTGGTCTCACTCTATATCTATGCTAACGCTATGCGGTATTTAGACTTTGGGTATGCGGCGGCGTTAATTGTGGTCACGTTTGTTCTATTGATTCTGGCTGTTGTGTTGTGCAATGCCTGGATTAATCGATCGCGCTCAAAAGCCTCTGGAGCCAGTTAATTATGAGTCTTGGATCGAATGCTCGTCAGCCTCGTTCTCCCCATCCCGCTCCAACTCGATCGCTCACACTCACGAATATCCTGTTTGGGCTAGCAGTAGTAGCGATCGTCATCTTCTGTTTAGCTCCCGTATTATGGCAAGTTTTGACCTCATTCAAACTGACTGAAGATATCATTGCCATTCCGAATATTTATTTCCCAACTCGATTTACGTTTGATCACTACATTCAACTATTTCAACGCCAACCCTTTTGGCGTTATGTATTAAATAGCACCTTCGTTGCTGTCACTTCAACAATTACCTGTTTGGCGATCGGTGCCCCTGCTGCCTATGCTCTCGCACGACTTCATCCTCGAGGGAGCCATTGGATTCTAGCCGGTATTTTGCTAGTCACGCTCTTTCCCTACATTCTGTTGATTCAGGGGCTATTGCAAATTGTTCAGGTTCTGCATCTAGCTAACAATTATTTAGCCCTAATTATTACGTACACAGCGATCAACCTACCCCTAACCATTCTGGTGATGCGGAGCTTCTTTGCCCAATTACCCAAGGATTTAGAAGATGCCGCTAGAGTCGATGGCTATACTACAGTACAAATGTTAATTCGAATTGTCCTGCCACTAACGTTACCTGCCTTAGTGACAACCGGAATTCTCACCTTTATTGCGTCGTGGAATGAATATATCTTTGCCCTGACGTTCATTACTGAAGACACAATGAAAACAATTCCTGTAGCAGCCGCCCAGATTAGTGGTAGTTCTACCTATGAAGCACCCTATGGACCCATTGCAGCCGCTACAGTAGTTGGCACAATTCCATTAATCCTATTGGTGTTAATCTTTCAACGTCAAATCATTCAAGGATTAACGGCTGGAGCTGTCAAAGGATAATCAACTATGTCAACGTTGCAATTGCGCCATCTGAATAAAACTTTTACCCCTAAAGTTGTTCCGGTCAAAGATGTCAGTTTAACCGTAGAAGATGGTGAAGTCCTGACCTTATTAGGACCTTCAGGCTGTGGCAAATCCACCGTCTTGCGGATGATTGCGGGATTAGAAACTCCGACGAGAGGACAAATTCTGATTGGCGATCGCGATGTCACCTTTACCCGTCCTGGCGATCGCAATGTAGCAATGGTATTTCAAAGTTACGCATTGTATCCGCACCTGACGGTCTACGAAAATCTCTGTGCTGGACTGCGATTAAAAAAAGTCCCTCAATCAGAAATTGAGCAACGGGTAGCAGAGGTATCGCGTATCCTGGGACTCGATCAGGGATTAATGACCCGTAAACCGGGACAATTATCGGGAGGACAACGGCAACGGGTGGCGGTGGGACGAGCCTTAGTCCGACGATCGGATGTCTTTCTGTTAGATGAGCCGCTCAGTAATCTAGATGCTTTGTTGCGGGAACGAGTTCGGGCAGACCTAAAGCAGATTTTCGCGGCGCAAAATACTCCAGTGGTGTATGTTACGCATGATCAAACTGAAGCAATGACGCTCTCGACGCAGGTAGCCGTTCTGAACAATGGTTACGTGCAACAATTGGATACTCCAGAGCGGATTTACAATCAACCAGCCAACCAGTTTGTCGCCGGATTTGTCGGCAGTCCGCAAATGAACTTGTTGACTTTGCCCTGCCAAGGCAATCAAGCCCTGCTGGGTAACTTCAAACTTACCCTACCGGATTTACCGACCCTCCCAGCTCAAGTGGTGATGGGCATTCGTCCAGAGCATGTGCAGTTAGCGACCGCCAATGATCCGAATCTAATTCGAGGTGAAGTTTTTCTGGTCGAAAATCTGGGTATGAATCATCTCATCAGTGTGAAAGTCCCAAATGCCAACGGGGAACCTGTGATTCTGCGATCGCTGCTCCCTCCCCATAGCCCATCCAGTTCTGAGTTATCTCTGACTTTACCGAGTAATGCAATTCACTGGTTTGATCCGCAATCTGGTGATGCTTTAGTCAAACGCCCATAAACCATAACGTCATGACAACATCAGCAAACAACGATCGAGTCAAACAATTTCGGATGTGATGAATATGAACACTATCACGAAGATACTATGGCAAATCAATCTACTTCGATCAATTCATTGATGTCATGGTTGGCTTGGGTGTTGTTGAATGGAATTGCTGGGGCGATCGGTGTAGTTCCCCTGAGCGATGCATGGCTGAAAATTCCTGGCTCTGACAAGGAGCGATTCTTAGCTATCCTGATCTTTAGCTTGGTCATTAGTGTCTGTCAGGGAGCATATTTGAGCGGTAAGATTTCTAGAGTTTTAGAGTGGATAGTTAGCACGTTTCTTGCCATCCCATTCGGTCTCTTGTTGTTCTATCTGGGAATAATTTTTCCCTCAATTTTTGATGCCGTATTCTATCGGGTGATTGTTCAGTTAACCGCCTTCCTAAGTATAGGATTTACGATCGGGCTAGCTCAATGGTATTTCGCCTTAAGACACAGACCCCAAGCCACTCGTAGCCAAGCCCGTCTATGGATTCTGATTAGTACTTTGGGATGGGCAGTGGGAGTGATAGGAGGTGCGGTAGCGATTGCCCAGTCGTCCTCATCCAACGGGTTATGGGTGGCGGGAGGGGTGGCTCTGTCCTTATATGGAGCCATTACGGGAACTACCTTAGCTCAACTGGTGCAGAAAAAAGTTAGCTGAATAGCGATGCAAAGCAGGAAATAGGATATTGGAGGCCTAATGCCTAAACCCTCTAAACGGCTGATCAAGATTACCGTTGGTATTTCACTATTTCTAGGGACAGGGTATTTGGGAATTTCTGCCTTTGCCGCTCATGTACTCTCAACTCCGCAGAAAATCTTTGATCGCAATCAGAAAGCGATCTTCTCTCAATCTCCTCAGGATGTTCGCTTCTCCAGTGCAGATGGCATCCCGATCGCGGCATGGTTTCTGCCCGTTAAAGGGAGTGCTCAAGCGGTGATTCTGGTACATGGGATGCATTCCAGTCGCACCGCCGAACTAGATGGACATTTTGCTGAGTTAGGGGCAGCATTGCAGCAGCAAAAGCTGGCAGTGTTGATGATTGACCTCCGGGGGCACGGACAAAGTGGGGATGCTCGGTTTACATTTGGTTTGGCTGAACGTCAGGATGTCATTGCAGCCGTCAATTGGTTAAAGCACCAGGGATTTCAAGCTGGAAAAATCGGCGTTTTAGGAGTATCCATGGGAGCGGCAACCGCGATCGGAGCGACAGCCGATGATGCGGATATTGGTGCTGTCGTAGCGGATAGCGGCTATGCGGAAGTTTATCCCGTGATGCAACGGAACTGGGCTAAAACATCAGGCTTACCCGATATCTTTCTCCCCACCACTATGATGTTTGGCAGCTGGTATACCGGGTACGATCTGACTTCGTCCAAGCCAGTGAATGAAGTGAAACGGATTTTTCCCCGATCGATCCTGATTATTCATAGTGTGGCAGATCCGTTTACTCCTGTAGAACAAGCCCAGCAATTAACCCATGCCGCCCCTTCAGCCGAATATTGGCAGACTACAGCGCCAACTCATGCTGGCAGTTATGCGATTAATCCCCAAGCTTATATGCGTCGAGTCACCACCTTTTTTCATCGCCACTTACAATAATGCGATCGCATCACCCAATGATGAGTATGTTGTTATACCTTTCAGCCCGAACAGTAATCCTTAACTGGTCTGTGCAGGCACCATCAGAGCTGGCTACTCATCTCAAGCAAGAATGAAGACGGGTTGTCACATGTGTCAGCTCAGGGTTGATTTTTAACCTCCTCTGCCTCAGCGGGTGTGGCAACCGATGAAAAAATGATGCTCTTGGCGGCACCTGCTGCTTCTTTAATAAATAGCGGAGGAACGGCATCACGAGACATTTCCTCGATTTGCTGTTTCAGCTTTGCTACCCGCTCCGGTTGCTGATCGGCCAGGTTGGTCTGCTCGGAAGGGTCTTTTGCCAGGTTAAAGAGTTGCACCTGAGACGGTAGAATCGTTCGCCATACCAGTTTCCAATCGCCTTGCCGCAGTGCCGCCCGAAACGGCTCGATCCCATAGACAATTTCATTGCGAATGGCAATCTTCCCGCCGATCAGCGCGGGCCAGACGTTTAATCCATCCACAGGTTTATTAGGATTAGATTTGGCACCAGCCAGACTGGTCAGGGTCGGATACCAATCGACAATGTGCATCGGTTGGTTCACTACAGAGCCAGGTTTGATGTACTTTGACCAGTTGGCCAGGGCTACCACCCGAGTACCCCCCTCAAAGAGGGAGGCTTTCCCGTCGCGGTAAGGTCCGTTATCAGCGGGAATTGTGCCGCCAGAAGTATCGACTTCTCCAGTTACCTTCGCCGATCGCGGACCACCATTGTCACTCTGAAACACAATTAGGGTATTGTCCCGCATCCCCCGTTTGTCTAGAGCGGCTAATACCTGTCCGATCTGGTCATCCATTGCCGTAATCATCGCTGCGTAAGCCCGACGGTTGGGATCAGAGATGGACTTGTAGCGATCGAGATACTCCGGGGGCGCTTGATAGGGGGCATGAGGTGCGGTAAACGCCAGGTACAGAAACAGCGGCGTGTTGGGATCATGCGACTGAATCAGTTGAGCGGCATCTTGACCCAATAAAGAGGTAGCATAGCCCTCTTCCTTAACGATCTGATTGTTGCGATACCAATCCACTGTTCCATGTGCCGAGTGCGTGAAGTAGTCGATCTCGCCCAGAATCGGTCCGTATTGATAATCAAATCCCCGTTGCCGCGGCCAGTATTTACGATCGGCATGACCCAGATGCCATTTACCGACGATCGCCGTCTTATAGCCCACTTCTTTTAAAGCCTGGGGCAACAACCACTCATCGGTGGCTAAACCATAAGTCCCCGCCGAGGGAATCACAGCCGTTTGCAAACCATACCGATGAGGATATCGTCCCGTCAGCAACGCCGCCCTTGACGGGGTACACATGGGATGGGCGTAATACTGTTCCAGCCGTGCTCCGGTTTGCGCTAGGCGATCGAGGTTGGGGGTTTTAATATCGGAACCGTGGAAGCCCACATCTTTCCAGCCCTGATCGTCTGACATGATGTAGAGGATATGGGGACGCACTGGCTTCGACTGAGCAACCGCGAATGGCATCCAGCTCCGGCTACCAAGCACCAGCACCAAAATCAGGGCAATGAACAGCCCCAAGCCTCTGATCATCCAGCGTTTTCCAGGCATTGCAGTCAGGAAGAATTTCATGTGTACTCTCGATCGTCTCGAACAAACAACTAAAACATCACGGTCATCCGCAGATTCGCAATCACATCGACCCCGTTGCTGGCATCCTGGTTGGGAGCGGTCAGCACGATCACACCCGGAGTCAGAGAAATGCGATCGTTAATCTGGTAGCGATAGAACCCTTCCAGGTGGAACGGAATATCCGTCTTAAACGACTTCGGGTTACCACCATCAAAGTCCGTCAGGTAGGGTTCAGCACCAATGACAAACCCGAGTAAGTTACCGCGCTTCCCTAAATCAGGAAACGCCAAGGTCAGGGCATAGTTGAGGATCGTGCCATCGCCATCGCCAATTAAGCGGGCATAGGTCGCCCCAAACCAACCACTGACGACAAACGCGGGACTAAATTGATAGGAAGCCTGCACCCCGTAAGAATTGGTAATCACCGGACTGGGATTAAACAAGGGACCAGGAGCCAGTCGAGTTTGTCCGGCTAAGGTATTGGCAACGGCTGTGCCCTCCAACGGCAGCCCATTGTAGTTAAACCCAAATCGCCCCGGTGCAAAGTAGGTATTTGTATAGGTGGCCGCCAGACTGAACCGCGCACTGGGATTCCAGGTGATTTGCCCAAAGGCTGTGTACCCACCATTGAATAAGCCACTGCCAGCATCCGGATTATTAGCGCCAAAGCCATCAGCGATATAAGCGCCTGAGAAAATGAATTGCTTACCGAACTGCCAATTGATCCCGGCTCCCGCTCCCGCTGCGCCTAATGCATAAATGGCATTCCGTTGTCCGAATAACGAAATGGCTCCTGTTCCCATTCCCTTATCATCCAGGAGCGGATTGACGGTAGGAACTAAGGCAAACAAGGCAGTATTGCCACCGACGACAAACACTTGGGCAGTGGGGCTGATCGGAAAGACATATCCCGTCCCTAACATTTGCAGGCGATTGTCGGTGTTCCCACCAAAAGCCACATCCAGTGCCCCTTCCGCTGAATTGACAGGCAACCCTCCGGCAGTGGTACTCGGCAACCGGAAGCCCCCGATCGGAAATAGCGGCACGTTCCCAGCATAAAGCGAGACAAATAGTAGGTCGTACCCATTAAAACTGGTATTGAAATTGAGATTCGCTCGGGCTTGGAACACGGCCTGATTTTTGCTACCCCCATCCGCACCAAAGATGTCGGCAACTGAGAAAATGGCATTGCCAGCTAACTTGGTGGTAGTGGAGAACTGCTGCTTTTCCAACGTAGCGGTGCGGACTTCCAGCGTATCGACGCGCCCCTGCAGAGTTGCCAGTTCTACAGCAAACTCTTCTTGCAACCGTTGAACGACTACCAAATCTTCTTTTCTGACCAAGTCAGCCGTTGCTGCCGTAATCAGTTCCTGCACTTTGTCCAAACAGGCATTCAGACCAGCCGCGAACTCATACCGAGTCAACGATCGATTACCGCGATAGGTGCGATCGGGATAACCAACAATGCAACCATACCGTTCAACTAATGACTGTAAGGCTTGAAATGCCCAATCAGTCGGTTTAACATCCGTGAGCTGAGACACAGATGTGACTTGCTCCATGCCATTAGCATCTGCATTTAAGGTCTGGAAATCGGTCAGAGGCTCCTCTAGATCAACCGATTGAGCTAGGGGATCAGACGAGGTGAACGTTTTGGTCTCCGCACTTAACTCGGAGGCTAAGGCTGGGGATACCGCGATCGTGCTACCACCCAACACCATTAAGCTAATGCATAGTAAGTTCCAGTTTCGCATCCACACGTCTTGCCACTCCTCAATTCAGACATGGGGCTCTAGCTGAGTTCACTCAATTCAGAGAATTCCCCTCGGAGAAAGAATAGAGGCAAATTGAAAAAGTGAATATCCTAAAATCGCAAGTTTACAAAAGTGAGTGATCAAGGGTTGCTTACAAAAATTCAGCAAATAGTTAAAGATTGCTAATATCCTATATACAAGAATTAACTTCATCAGGTGATGCCTGTGGATTCTGCCAACGATTTGAGTTCACATCCTCTGAATAACCGCCCCCAAGGTAGCGTGATGTACCGCCGCTTTAGTGACATTGATGAGTTGGCAGCATTTATCCCTGAGGATGTTAGGCTGACTCAATTGGTCTGTCAGCCATTTGCTTGCACGTCAATGGCGCTGAATTTTGCCATCATTCGGTTCAACTTCAATCATGTCAATTGCCGATTGTATGCCGTGGGAGATAAATGTCCAGGGTTTTTAACATTTACCTGTCTGATGCATGGGCAGGGAGAGCCTGTGGTTTCTAATCACCTGTGCATTACGGAAGATTATCTGTGGGGATTCGATCCTAATCGGGGTGCAGATATGGTGTTTCCAGGGCACTCGACGCATTGTGCCGTTCATATCCGCGAAGATGTCTTTGTCGCGTGTGCTCAAGCGATGGATCGTCTCGATCTAAACGTGAAGTTTCTTGCACCAAACCATGTCTATATTCCCGAAACACTACCGTCTTTACGCGGCTACCTGCATCAACTGTATGAACTGTTGCAGCAACAGTCGCCATTACTTGACAACCCAGACTTTCAGCAACTGATCTTGCGGGATTTTCTGCCTTTACTGATTACCGCGTTACCGGTGCAGCGAGAACCATTAAAGGTCTCTGTTAAGGCTTTTCGACGATCGCGCCTGGTCAAACAAGCCAATGATTATATGCAAGCGCATCTTGACCAACCGCTGACGCTCACAGATTTATGCCAAGCTTTGGGTACCAGTAACCGGGCGCTCTGCTACGGATTTCAGGAAATTTTTGGTATGAGTCCCATGTCATACTTAAAAACCCTACGGTTGCAAAGTGTTTATCGGGCATTGAAAACAGCTGACTCCAGCAACACAACTGTTACAGAAATTGCCTCTCAATTCGGCTTTTATCACTTGAGCTACTTCGCCCGTGATTATAAACAGATGTTTGGCGAACTGCCCTCCCAGACCTTGAAGCGATAACCCTGGCAATGATCGACCTTGCAGGTTGCTGCCGCCAACAGCGAAACTTAGGCTATAGTCAGTGGCAAGGGAGCAATATAACGATGAATAAAGGCAGATTAGAAGCTTTCAGTGATGGTGTGATGGCGATTATCATCACGATTATGGTGTTGGAATTAAAAGTGCCTCATGATACGACTTTCGCAGCACTGCAACCGTTAATTCCAGTGTTTCTCAGCTATGTCCTCAGTTTTGTTTATATTGGAATCTACTGGAATAATCATCATCACTTATTTCAAGCGGTGCAGCAGGTGAATGGTAAGGTCTTGTGGGCGAATCTGCATCTGCTGTTTTGGTTGTCACTCTTGCCCTTTGTAACGGGGTGGGCCGGAGAAAATAACTTTGCCACCGTGCCCGTTGCTTGTTACGGTGTTGTGTTGTTCTGTGCCGCGATCGCGTACTTCATTCTGACTCGGGTGTTAATCTCTCACCACGGTCAAGATTCCACGTTAGCGGTGGCATTAGGGTCAGACTTCAAAGGCAAAGTCTCTGTCGTCATTTATGCTCTAGCCATGCTGCTAGCTTTTGCAGTTCCGTGGTTAGCTTCCCTACTTTATGTTGCCGTTGCTGTTCTGTGGTTAATTCCCGATCGGCGGATTGAGAGAGCCTTAACCTCATAAAAATGATAAAAAATCCAGTCAACCGGCTCATTCTACACTAAAGAAAAATTGAGTCACTGTCATCTGTTCAGTCATCGAGGTAATAGACGCCTAACTGGCTCTAACAATGGTGACTAGATTGAGCCAGTTGTCTGGAGTCCGATTTTTAACCTTGCCTGATCCAGCTAGATAGACCATGGCGGCTAAATGGGGACTTAAACAGAATTGCCTCAGTTTGACTAAATAGCTCAACCATTTTTTATTAGAACTCATTTAAGACCTCTTTCCTTAGGGATAGGTAGAGCCTGCTTCAGAGATCTACGATCGTAAACATCGGATCAAAGATTCGGTAATCGGTTTAACTTCTCAGCTGAGAAAAACCGAGAAAAAGTTACGAACAAGAGTTTTTAGCTAGATCAAATTGTAAGCAAGGAATACGGAATTCTGCATGTTTTTTCACAAAAAAGAAGCCATTCACGTTGTTAACGTCGATGAAGCAAACCCACGTTTTGCTCAACTTTTGTTAGAGCAATTTGGTGGTGCAACTGGAGAGCTATCAGCCGCTTTGCAATATTGGGTACAGTCTTTCCACGTTGAAGATGCAGGCATTCGGGATATGCTTCAGGATATTGCCATTGAAGAGTTTGGTCATTTGGAAATGGTAGGCAAAATGATTGAAGCCCATACCAAGAATGTGGATCAAACAGACGCCTTCAAAAGTAGCTTGTTTGCTGTGCGGGGTATGGGTCCCCATTTTCTCGATAGTCAAGGCAGCGCTTGGACAGCAAATTACTTGAATGAAGGTGGCGATGTTGTTCGGGATTTAAGGGCGAATATTGCGGCTGAAGCTGGAGCGCGCCAAACTTATGAAGCATTAATTAAGTTGGTTCCTGATGAAGGCAGCAAAAAAACGTTAGTGCATCTGCTGACGCGAGAAATTTCTCACACCAAGATGTTTATGGAAGCACTGAACTCTCTAGGTAAGTTAGATGATCCGTTCTTCGGCAATATTCAACCCGATGAAACGGTTGATCTGTACTATAACCTATCGTCTGATGGTGCTACGGATGAACGGGGTCCTTGGAACTCGGAACCAAATTTCCGTTACATTGCTGATCCTGTAAAAAATGTTCAATCCTAACAGTTACGCATAATGTTGCCAGCTTCATTGTTTGTGAGCTGAGTTTGTCAAAGTGGGGTGAGTTATCCGCCCCACTTTTAATGTTTTTCGGTTGAAGCTAAGTACATGGTTATCAATAAACATGGCTTTTCGTAGGATGGATTAGCAATAGCGTAACCCATGCTGTCAAAGGATGTGATGCGTTACGGCTACTTTTAATATTTTTCGATTGAAGCGAGTTGTTGGCGATCGTGTCTTATTGCCGAAAGTAACCGCAGGCGAGAGTCAGCACGGCACCATTGCTGGCACGTTTGGCTACCAAGTCAGTATCATAGCTGCGATCGAGTTTTGCCTGATCACAGTCACCAATTCAGCCAGCAATAAATTTGCTTCAGTCAAGTAAAATTTAACAAAAGTTAGCTTTCCAACGTTCAGAGTAATAATTAACTCCCAGTTGGCTCTCATACTGGCTACCGTTAACGTGTTTATACTGAGTTACGGTTGCCAAATTCCAGCTAAATCAGATAATTTTGACGCATAAAAGTGTGCTTTTCCTATTGATAGCGCCAAGGGTGTTCATGCTTGTCTCTCTCGGGTTAAGGCTACCCTTGGCGAACCGATCAGTGAACGTTGAGTAGGTACCTGCGTCGGCATCACGTTCCGTAATGCGGCTTATAGCTAGCAATGGAATCGGCGACTGGCAAGTAATGAGCTAGGACAATGGTAATCCAATGATTAGACGGCTGTCATTCGAGCCTCGGATTTCTAGGAAAACAATCTATGTTGAAGTGTGCCGTTGGTCACAGTAACGATCCTGATTCTCACACTGCGATCGCTGAGGTTTTAGAGCAGATTAGCACGACGTTAAACGGTGTCTCTCCCAATGCCGGGATTTTGTTCGCTGCGATCGATTTTGATCATCCATTGATTCTGCATCACATCATTGCCGCCTTTCCAGAGCTTCAGTTAATCGGCGGCACTACCGATGGTGAAATGTCTTCAGTCTTAGGATTTGAACAGGATTCCCTCACCCTGATGGTATTTTGCTCTGATACCATCACGATTAGTGCTGGGATGGGACGAGGAGCGTCTAAAGATACCCTGGCAGCAGCCCAAACAGCCGTACAACAGGCGAGGGCTGCCCACCCAACAGCCATTCAATTCTGCATTACCCTACCCGAAAGTTTGACAACTAGCGGTGTGATGATTTTGGAAAGCTTGCAGCAGACTTTAGGGGTACAAGTGCCCATCTTTGGTGGTCTGACTGCCGATCAATCGAGGTCGCAGCAAACTTATCAGTTTTTTCACACGGAAGTCTGTAGCGATGCTGTGCCAATTCTTTTATTTTCTGGACCTGTACTGTTCTCCCACGGGATTGCCAATGGCTGGGAACCGATCGGCAATGCTGGACGCGTGACTAAAGCCGAGAACCATATTGTTTACGAAATTGATGGTCAGCCTGCCCTCGCCTTTTACCATCGGTATTTGGGAGCGTTACCCCCCTCCTTTGAATATCCACTGGCTGTGTTTGATGGGGATAGCGATCGCTATTATATGCGGGCTCCCTCAGGCATCTACGATCCGATTGTCGGTAGTATTAATTTTTTTGGAGATGTTGCAGTGCAGTCTGTGGTGCAAATTACTGCGACTACCCATGAAGACATTCTCGCCGCCTCGCAAACGTCGATTCAGCAAGCTGCCGAGAGCTATCCAGGTCATGCTCCTGCCGCCGCGCTGTTTTTCTCCTGTGCAGGCAGACGGCAACTCCTAGGACATCGCACCCGCGAGGAATATGAGCTCGCCCAAAAATATCTGACTCAGACTCTACCCAGTTGTGGATTTTATACTTATGGCGAAATTGCCCCCTTACAACAACATGGGTTGACTCATTTCCATAATGAAACTTTTATTACCTTACTTCTAGGAGCAGCATAGATGGTGTTGAATAAAGCGGACATGGTATCGGATGCGGCTGAGAGCGTCACCGAGCCAGGGGAGCGGCTGTCTGTTGAAACTGAGCTACAACAGCGAGTGCAGCAGTTAGAGAAGGAAAATCGGATTCTGCACAAAAAGCTGGCGAGATCGGAGGCAAACTGCCTGCAACTGGAAGAGACTACGCGAAAAAAAGAATCCCTGCTGCGACAAGTGATCCATGAGCTGAAAACCTCCCAAACCAATCTAGAACAGCAGAGTCGTGAGCTAGAGCAAGCCCTCAGTAATCTGAAGTCCACCCAAACTCAACTGATCCAAACTGAAAAGATGTCGAGTTTGGGGCAATTAGTGGCAGGGGTTGCTCATGAGATTAACAATCCCGTCAACTTTATTTACGGCAATCTGAGTCATGTGCAGGAGTATACTCAAAGCCTCATGCATCTGATTCAGCTTTATCAACACGCGTATCCCCAGCCCACCCCTGATCTTGTCACCGCCTCAGAGCAACTCGATTTAGCGTTTGTCCAGGAAGATCTACCTAAAATCTTGGGTTCTATGAAAATCGGTGTCGATCGCATTCGCGAAATTATCCTGTCGCTACGCAACTTCTCGCGCCTGGATGAAGCCGAATTCAAAAGTGTGGACATTCATGCTGGCATTGAGAGTACCTTATTGATTTTGCAACATCGATTAAAAGCTCAACCTAAACGCCCGGCAATTCAAGTAGTGAAAAACTACGGGAACTTGCCTTTAGTGGAATGTTATCCAGGGCAACTGAATCAGGTGTTCATGAATATCTTGGCTAATGCGATCGATGCGCTGGAAGAACTGAGTCTGAATCACTCCTATGAAACCTTGCAAGCGCAACCCGCCCAGATTCACATCACTACTTCAGTCATTGATGCAGATCGTGTCCAAATTGCGATCGCGGATAATGGGGCGGGGATTCCTGAAGATCTCTGCTCCAGTATTTTCAATCTCTTTTTCACCACAAAGCCAGTCGGTAAGGGCACTGGAATTGGGATGTCAATTAGCCATCAAATCATCACAGAAAAACATAGCGGTACACTAACCTGTGCTTCCAATCTGGGTGAAGGAACGGAGTTCTTAATTCAAATTCCAATTCACCAAACATCTGATGAAGCTGCATAATTTCGACTACTACGATCTGTCAGTCTACACTTGGCTTCTGCTCAGAATGTTGCCCTTTCAGAAGTAGTATCGATATGCACTCTGTCAGGGCAAGCATGATCAGCTAAGTATAGTTAGGGGATTAGTTGGTAGTGACAGGCTGCTTTGCCTCTGTATAAAACCCATTAGTTGAAGTGCGTTGCGGCGGTTCGGCAGCTGGAACAGTTGACCCTGTTGACCGCTTTCGTTTTCGGGCTGACCCGCCTGCCTTGGTGTATTCCACACTAGTTCTGCCATATTTAGCGGCTACACCCGTTAACATCCGTTCTGACATCGCTGATAGAGCGGCATCCATTTGATTGAGGCGTTGACGATATTCTTCAGCGTTGGATAGCAGAGTGTTATAAGCCTCTAAAGTGGCGCGGTTCTCTTCAATCAAGTTAGTATACGCAGCAACTGTCAAGCCTGACCCTAAATCTAGATTGATATCAAGCGACTTGAGCAGAGCTAACCGACGTTGAGCTTTGCTGAGAGCGCTAGAACCACGAGTTTGGAGAACCATAGTAAATGCCTTCCTAATGCGAATTTCCCTCAGCATAGTAAAACCTGACTGATACAGAAATTCGTGATTCTATGGATCTTGTCATCCTTATTTCTTGCCTAACAGAAAATCACCGTATATTTATTGAGCCATCACTCGATCTCCTTTGCGGCGATCGCGGACTACACTCAAGAGAGCAAAAATGCAGAATATTACCCTCGTACCTACTATCAACGAGGGCTAGCCTACGTAGCAAAAGGCGATCAGCAAAAAGCCATTCAGGATTTTGAGAAAGTCATTCAACTCACCCAAGAACCGGATTTTCCAAGATACACAACCAATCAAGGACTTCAACAGCAGGCCAAGGAACAACTTCAAAAACTGAGATCTGGAGTTCTGTGATGGTTATTGGAGCCTCTTTGTCGTGTGGAGGTCAAGGTTCACCATCGCTACACACAACATTGAGATCGCCTCTCTTCTCGAACTTTCTTCATGCGATCGCCTCCACGACAGCATCACGGAGAGTAGTCTAGATAACGTTCCCAATCAGCGGCGGCTAGTAACTTTTGCAGCACCACCCAGATCCTCATTCCGTCCGCTGCAAGGGGGTTGTTAGACCGTGCCTCACTGGTCGCTTCAACTGGGGTTCATCTTGATTACTATCCACCTTGCTTGGGGCAGATTTCAAATTCAGAACGAGCACGGAAGAAACAGACCTCAAACTCGAAAAAGAAATTAGCCTGTCCTAAAATCAAAGGCACATCGGTTGCTCGTGTCCAGGCAAATGCTAAATCCACCCTTGAGAATGAACTGACTTGAGCATCAACAACGACTGCGCGAGCTTCAAATCGAGCCAAGTTTCCTGCCAACACAACCGAGAGTGTCTCATTTTCCCAGATCAAACCCAGTTGTGTCCCCAACTCGTATGGCAAAACATTAACGCTTGCGCCTGTATCCAGTAAGCCTTCAGTGCTCAGGGATTGACCATCAAGGCTGAGCGTCAAAGGCAGGTATGGCATTCGATCAACCATGCCAAGGCTGCTGTCAATGATTTTGTAGGGAAATCTTTGAGTGTCAACCATTCTTTTCTTGCTGCTTTGTCGCCAGAAGATTCATCAGGACATTAGCAGCCTCAGAACAGTTGTATGGCGACCAGACCGGATACTCTTGGTTTGCAACAAAGAAGTTTGCATCTTCTTCTTTGACCAGTTCTGTCGCAAGAAACTGCATCAGCCGAAGCTTGTCAATTTTTGGAAGCCCCTGGATTTGTGACATGAGTTCAGCCAATGGCATTTGAGAATCTCCTTTTCTGAGATTGAGTGAAAAGATTGGAGATGCTGGCTTGGCGCATGAAGGCGATCGCTACCATCATCATTCTAATGAAGAAATGCCATATTGCGAATCCCGCGACTGAACCAGTAAAGACCTATTGGAACCATACCTACAAGTGATCCAATTACTCCTGGCATTCCGCCTGGAATAGTCGAAGAAATCGCTGCGAAAAGCATTCCTCCAGTAAGAATCACAGAGCTAGCTATAAGATAAGCACTAGCCCGTACCACTTTTGCCAAGTCAGCATCCATTCTCTTATCACTCACGCGGTCTAACTCTTATTTAGACTGATCCTAACCTCTCTAATTTGGATAACTACCCTATTTTGGGCGATTAGGCAGATTTGAATCTAAAATAACACCCTGTTTGGGGGAGATAGGCTGAAGTTTATTTGCATAACTGTCCAGAATTGGCTCTTATCCAGATAGGAATCTGAATAACTACCCGAATTGGAGATGTAATGCAGAGGAAGTTGTTCCTAAATCATCTGGGTTTGACTGCGATCGCTGCTCCTAAATCAGCAAACGGAGCTCCCGAAATAACAAATGGAGCTCCCGAAATAACAAATGGAGCTCTCGAAATAACAAATGGAGCTCCCAAAGTAACAAACGGAGCTCCCAAAGTAACAAACGGAGCTCCCGAAGTAACAAACGGAGCTCCCGAAGTAACAAATGGAGCTCCCAAAGTAACAAACGGAGCTCCCGAAGTAACAAATGGAGCTCCCAAAGTAATAAATGGCGATCGCTCTAACGATCGTGATGCTGAGCGACCAACGCCGAAAAGGTGCTTGGGTCAAGAGGTGCAGCCTAAGCCTCAACGCCTTTCCGGTAACGATCCGCTCTAGCGAAGGCTTAAATCCCAATGCCGAGCATTTGAGGCAACAGTTCTTCGGCGCGCCCAAAATACTGCTCCTGAAACGCGGGGTTAGGCTGTTGCATCGGTTCTAGGTTCACGTAGACGGTCCTTGCTCCAGCATACTCCGCACTTCGCACATAGTTTGACGCCGGAGCTACCATACCCGAAGTTCCGACAGCAAGAAAAAGATCGCAGTCGCGCAGCGCACGTTTGACAGTCCAGCTTGGGAGTGCGGGCAACTCTTCGCCGAAGAGGACAATATCGGGGCGAAGTGCGCTACCGCAAACAGGGCAAGTTGGAACAACGTCTTGGTGCAATTCCTCGTCGCGGAATGGGGTGAGTGTGCAGGAAAGGTTGCTGCACTTGGTGAACATAATGTTGCCGTGGATCTCGCAGACATTGCGGCTGCCGGCCATTTGGTGCAAGCCATCGATGTTCTGAGTGACAAGCAGAAACTCCTGGCTTGGAGAGATACTTGCTTCCCACTCAACTAACGCCCGGTGAGCAGCATTGGGTTGAGCTGCAAGGATAGGCTCGCGCATCGCACCAAATAGCCGCCAGGTGTCGGCTGGACGCTCCTGTAGGGTACGTACGTGCCCAAGTTGCTCAACGTCGTGCTCTTCCCACACACCGTTGGGTCCACGGTAGGGTCTCAAACCAGACGCCACGGATATTCCTGCGCCTGTGAGAACAACAACTCTGGAATACTGGGTGCGATCGATACGCATGATGACTCCTTGGGAGTGGAAAATCAGCCAAGAACACAAGCGCTACAGGGTTAACTGAAACAGAGCTGCGAGCACCATTGCATTAGTTAAATCGGTTTGCAGCAAGCCTATCGCTGCTCGCTCCAAAACATTATTTATCTTGCCATTGTAGCTTGAGACTCCGAGAAAGTAATTCTCCCGAAGTCTCAAGCTGGCGATCGATGGCTGATGCCTCAGTCACCATGTCTTGAGCCAGCAATAACTAGCCTGGGTTGGTGGGATTAAACGCAGACCAAGCTCTCCAAAAGTCTGGGTAGGTCATAGTTTGAGCACAATTCCAAATCAACTGATGACAGAGATCGGCGCGATCGGACGGTGTCCAATCGGTTTCACATTCCAGACTATGGGAATTTTGTAGAGGTTCCTGACTACATTGAGCATCTCCGGTTGACCTCTTTGGTCGGAACACTAGGAGATGTTTGAGATGATAAACAATTGGCATTGCGAGTTCAACAAGAGCAGTTTGGTAGCATTCTGCCAACTCCTTAGACAACGACAAACTAATTGGCTTTGTTTGAAGAAGCGTAACCAAAGCGTTGAGTACAGTCTCATTAACACTACCCGATCGCAGCACCCTCAGGAAAGCTGAGTCGGAATCGGTTTTCTCCCACACTTGAATCAGGGTTTCGATCGCTAACGGATGTTCGGGTATCAGTTTCACCAGACCAGCCGCCGCCGTTTGTCGCTCATATTCATTTTCACTAGTTTGGATAATTTGCATCAGCTTTGGAGTCAGTGTTGTAATGATGCATGACTGGTGAAAACTCACTGGCTGGAAGTAGTCAATTATCGCTTCCAAGTTGTAAACCTGTTGGGTTGAGCGAACCAGATGCATCATGGCTGCGATTGTTCGATCATCTCTGGCATCCAGGTGAGTTAAACGGGCGATCGCTGCTGCGACATCGCTTTCTGGCTCAGCCGTTTCAATCAAGCGGACAAGAATCTCCCGTTCAACCTGATAATTTGGATCAATTGCCCTCAGCTGCATGAGTTCGCGTGACGGTCGAGGTTGATATGCCGTTAGCAGGATCCGTCCCAACTGAAACAGAGCCGCGATCGCCATTGTGTGAGTTATATCAGTTCGCAGCAAGCCTACAGCGGCTCGTTCCACTATTCCATTGATCCTGCCATTGGATCTTGAGACTTCGGGAAAGTAGGTCTCAAGCAGGCTTGTTAAGATAGCGATCGCCTGCTCATGCGCTGGGTCTAGCCAGATGATATTCATGGCTACAAAGCTTTGGGTTTCAGGCTCTTGCTGCTCGTGCAGCAGTTGAGTTAGAAACGGAACAACTTCTGGATGACCACTTGCCACGCTTCCCAGCACTCCCAGGCAACGGTGGATTAACCATTCTTCGTCTATCGATGGAATGAGTTGCTGCAAAGCTTCGATCACGTCCAGGTTGCCTTTTGCAATGACCTCCAGGGTTTGAATGATTTCAAACATCAATACATTTTGCGTTCGCTGCTCGCTTAATTGCTGGAGAAGGATAGCGATCGCCAGTGGATTGCCAACAGCTACCGTTCTCAAGTACAAGAATGCTGAGCTGAGTGTTCTTTGCTGGTCATATTTCCGGCAATCAACGGGAGTTTGAATCACCTTTAGCAAGGCTGGAACAATCGCTGGGTGACCAGGTGCAACTCGGCTCAGGCATTCTGTGACATCTAGTAATTGCCGGGGGGATTGAACCCTCTGGATCAGGCATTCGAGCGCCGCGATCGCGCAATGGTTTCCCGGATCAAGCTGGCACAATTGTTCCGCTGCAACTCGCAGGATCAGGCGACTATCAGTAGTGCGCAGTAACCGCTCGAACTGAGCAATGACTCGATTACGATCGGTGTATTCCAAGGCTTTTCTGGCGGCTTTGCTTAATGCGGTTGGATACATTTTCCAATCCCGCTTGTCTTGCCGAAAATAGGCATAACTCCAGAGCAACAGTTGACGGACGATCGCGTCTGCTTGAACGGACTCTTTAAAGTGAGTAATGGCAGCGGCGGCTAGAAAGTAAGCACGGTATCGAAAGAAATCACCACAGGCATCTTCAAAATGCGTCAAGGCATAGAGCAGCGCTTCTTTCTGAGTAGGACTGACATCTTTAGAAGCAAACCATTCCAGAATTTTAGGCTTCCATTCAGGTTCAAAGATGTGGTAAACGCTGTTGTTTAGATTGCGGGGAATGTGACGAAAGAAACGATTCCAATCATGCATTGCCTCCTTTCCACTACGACGGTGGATGATAAAGGGCTTGCTCTATGTCCAAGATGACTACTCTTTCAGTTTCGCTTGCAGTTCAGACTTAGCAAACTCAGCAAGTCTCTGTTTATCAGTGTCCGGTTCTATCATGTCCTCCATCATCGAATAGATGTCTGAGAGGGAATAGAATCCAGACCAAACCCATGTCCGGATCGCATTTGCTATATACTCTTCGCCTCGATTCATCTCTCCCATTGCTTGTCACATATAACTCTTACCTAGATTGATCTTAGCCTCTCTAATCTGGTAGCCACCCGAACGGTTGATTATACAAAGTTAGTTGTCACACTAATTTATGCGGCTAAACATTGTTCTCATCTTGAAGTGGTCATAACGGAGTGGTTTCCAGTTTTGCTCCTCAGCAGTCCATTCCCAAGATGGAAAATGCCCTATTGGGGCTGTTATGTCAAAAATCATCTTTGCTGGTGGGATAAGATAATCCCGTCGGTCTCGCCAACCTACCTGCTGAGTAAACTCTCTGTACTGTTCGATCAAAGCATCAACTTCATAGGGAGTCTTTGGTTTAGGTAAAGATTGCCAAATTTTCTGCTGAATGCCCCATCCAAACTTACCTTGACTATACTCACCCCAAAGGTTGTCGATCAGTTTTATATCTTTGCAGTCAATCCTTGCTAAGTCATCTAAGTTATAGAGTTTTGATTCTGGCACAATTCGCCCAATAGTTCGCTGAAAAAAGTTCTTCTTTGTCGCTAACACAATAACTATTGCTCGTGTTTTCTCATCAGCACTTTTCCAATCTTTAGCTTTAAGAACCTTCTCCAAACCCTGAAAATCAGCTTCTTCAGGAGGCAGATTCCACAAGGCGATGAGACTGATAAAGACAACAGATGGAACAAACCACATCCAAACTAACCGCTTATTCCACATACAAAATGTACTATCACTACCGGAAGATTAAGCAGCCAACTATCGCGTTCGGCAGATGCAAGCAGTATAAACGTAGCACCAAGAACTTTACTCATTCTGTTGCAACGTGCTTGTTAGATCGATAAATGCCAGCTTTTATAGAACATCACTACTGCACCATTGCTATTCTTACCGATCGAGAGAAAATGCCCATACCATAAAACAAACAGAAACTACTAATCCTGCTACAACCAGCAATCGACCTTTGGGCGATCGGGCTGAGTTCCGCACACTCAATACCAGGCTGATCGATAAGGGCATCAACACACCAAGCTCAATTAGGAGGTTTCGGTAGAGAAAGTAATTACTCAACTGGATGCGTCCGGCACTCGGTAGCAATCCAAACGGTAGCTTAAACACCTGAAGGCTAAATGGATAGAGCAATGGCAGGGGAAACACGCCGGTCAGCAGATCGAGCAGCAGATGGGACAGACCGACCAAAACGACCTGCAAGCTTTGTAGTTTATAGCTGCTTCCACGTTTACCCAGTAACCACAGCCCTAGCATCGTGCAACCAGGGAGTAAGAGTACCCCTAGCAAGGAATGTGTGATTCTCAGGATTTGATTAGCGGGTTGCAGTCTCAATCCGGGAATGAGGTAATCAATATCCGGGATGGAGGCAATCACTAGCAGCCAAAGGAGCCATTTCCAATCAAGCGGGTGACTCTGCTGGGAATGCTCAGATTGGAACGGCTGAGTTGCGGCATAGGTTGTCAACCCTGCCAAAGTATGACCAATAAACGATGACATTTAAGCTCTTCCTGCGTCAGACTTCCACCTACAACTTCATCCAATGACATTACATCAACCCACCTCAACCGTACTCACACGTAGGTTAAAGCTATCACAATACCATCAACTGCCGCAGACAACTCTCGGACTCACTTTCTATATTTGACGGCATATACAGCCTTTTTCAGGCAAGTGAGGTGCGAGGTAGAGTAGTGAAAATGTCATTAACAAATTGCCTATCATGAAGGCTTACTCGCCCGACCTGCGTCAGAAAATTGTAGACCGCTATGGGGAGGGCAACATCTCCCAACGCGAACTCGCCCGCCAGTTTCGAGTCGCAGCCAGTTTTGTCCAAACGCTGCTCAAACGGTATCGAGAGACTGGAAAGGTTGGGGCAAAAGTTCGTACCCAACAAACGCCCACGAAGCTGAATGCCGAGCAGTTGAGCGTCCTCGAACAATTAGTCGAGGTCCAAAACGATGCCACCCTCAAGGAACTGCGGGACCGCCTAGAGGAAAAGACGGGGGTGAGCGTCAGTTGCACGACGATCCATCGGATGCTCGTCAAGTTGAACATGAGCGTCAAAAAAAACGTTTCACGCCAGCGAAAAGGACACTGAACGAGTGCAACAGCAGCGGGTCGAGTTTTGGCAATTGGTGCAGGGGATTTTAGCCAAGGACTTAATCTTCATCGACGAGGCAGGGGTAAATTTGGCAATGGTGCGCTTGATGGCACGATCCCCCAAAGGACAACGGGCACACGGGAAACGTCCGCACAAACGGGGTAAAAACGTCTCCATGATTGGGGCAATCGGACTTGAAGGGGTGATTGCTCAATTGCCTCTGCTTGGTGCAATCGATGGGCTACTGTTTGAAGCCTTCATCGCCCAAAAGCTGGTGCCGAAGTTGTGGAAGGGCGCTTGTGTCATTCTGGATAACTGCTCAATTCACAAGGGAGACACCGTGATTGAATTAATTCAAAAAGCAGGCGCAACGGTCATTTTCCTACCGCCTTATTCCCCGGAATTCTCCCCCATTGAAAACTGTTGGTCAAAAATCAAAAATTTGTTGCGTTCTTTGAGTGCGAGAACTTATCCAGAGTTAGTCAAAGCGATTGAGCAAGCGTTTGCTCAAGTCTCACCTAATGATCTGCAAGGTTGGTTCACGCATTGCTGTTACTGTACCTGATTAGATCGAAAAAGGCTGTATGCTGAGCTTGGCAACCATGCATCTTGACTGATAAACAAGCTATTTAGAAATACCTTTGGATTCTTAATGGCATCCTCTGATACGGATTGAAGGGTGCTACGAAATAGGAATTGATAGCCTTTATCATCAGTTGTATTGATATCCCAAGGTATGCCATAATCAGTTTCCTCTGGGAGGCTCTCTGCTGCTCCATAATGAAATTCGATCCAGTCTGGTCGATAGTCAATTCCAAAAGAGTATGTCTCAACCACTTCGCCATTTATAAAAAGTCTATAAACTTGCCACGCAGACACCTTTTCATATTCAAAGTATATGCAATTTGTATTTAAGCTTGTGGAAATAGCTTGGGGCATTTCCTGCTTGCAAACCTCGTACTCAAAAAGTGTCCATGAATGATTTACATATTGCCAAAGCAGAATCTGGTTACTATTAATATTTTCATAATTTCTATATATGTCTTCTGTTAGCGGCTTCTGTAGCAATGTTGACAAGGTATTACGAACATTAGTGATCTCAGCTTTTACTAATATAAAAGCACAAGAAGCGGGATGATAATCAAGCTCAAAGCCGCGTTTGTGACTGATAGAAGATACTTCCATAGCTCAACTATTTCAGATCAATAGGATTAAGTTACTGCCATCTATCGTCCCTGTTTATCTGCCGCAGGCACTTTTCCAGATATTGCCTCCTGACCTTACTACTATAATTCGCTGTACGTTGCCCAAATTACTGGTGCAGTATAACGGTTGCGGTTAGCGATCGCAAATAGCCTCCAACTTAGCATCAGCGTTTGCCTTCAATCCGTTGTACCACAGTTGCTAGAACTCGCACCAATACATTCTCCATCTCCAGAATCATTGTGCCAATGAATCCAAGGGGCAGGCTGATGATGAACGACAAAATACTCTAGAACCGCCAAAATTTCTGAGACAGAGATAGCCCAAGCCATAGGAAATTCATCTCTCTGTCCATTGCAAAGGTAATACTCTTGCACGGTATCTTCAGACCCGCTATATGCTGGATTGCGACTGGAAAACCCAACATCACCGTTATAGCGTAGATAGAATAGACAACCCGTATTGCCATTTAATAAGGCACTCATGTATTGGCTATCTTGATCGCTCTCATCATCATTGCTCTCATCGTCCCAAAATCCTGGAATTTCTTCCTCGGCTAAGTTGATATCCAAATAGCGAGGTCTATCCAAACCAAATATTGCTCGCAGTTCTTCAACAGTAAACCAACTCATAAATTCAGCTCAGGTTCTCCTAAACTAAAATGTCATCAACTGTCTATTCCCGACTACTTATTACTCTAACGGTTCTACTCACCGGACATAGATAAGTTTTGTCCCTTACTCACAGATAAACTTGATGCCGGTTAGCCCAGTGTGCTGATGGGTTCAGAAGCCTCGTAAATGACATCCGATCGCATCGCATATTTTACCCCCCGCCGGACGAGACAGCCCTCATGACGGATTTTGTGCTGAAAGATCACGGCGGCTCCACACTTTGGGATGATAGTCTGCTCAATCTGCTCCTGGAATCGGGTCTCTCCACCGTCAAAGTCGTCGTTGAAGTAAACAAGGACGGTGTATAAAGTAACTCGGTTTTCACTCGGACGATACCAATGATCCATATGTGGCGCAAACCGCTGACCAAAACGATAGCGATACAATCTGAGGCGATCGTTGAGACCGACTAACCTCAGCCTGTCAATCTGCTCTGGCAGATGAGGACGCAGACGACAGAATAATTCTGCGGCAATAACTGGATCGTCCTTGATCACGCGATCTTGATCTCGGTAAAGTGGATTATTTGTGGCGAGGGTCGGGGATGACTGCTCAATCAAATCGATAAAGTCGCGGCACTCTACCTCTGTGTAAACGTTGTCCACCGACCAAAGTAATGGCTCCGTTTCAAAGCGCATGGGGATTTTAATCGGCATACCAGTATGAGAGTTCCTTTGAAAAAGGTGGGCTACCCCCCGTTCATCCACCGTAGACATCCTTTCAGATTTACCGATCGCCCTAATTCGGACGGTACGCAACGGGCTTGTTAGGCTATGTCTGATTAAACCCTTAGTCTTTCCACCCCTGCAACCACCATTTCCAAGTTTCAATACTCTGCTGCTGTTGCTCACAAGCCACTTCTGTTTTCAGCTTTTCAAGGATTTCCAGAACGACTGGCTTGCCGTACTGCCGAGCAAAGTAGCAAGGAACCTCCTCAATGCTCAGGTTATAACACTTCAATAAATTTCGAATTGCCTGAGTTGGTTTAAGGGGGCAAGTTGGCTGAAGTGCAAGGAGCAATCTTCCAGCAAATTCTTGGTCGGCAAACCTGGTTGCCGGTCGATCTGCATTAGTCAAAATGGTATAGAGAATCTCGAAAACTTCTGCACTGTCTAGCTTTTGCAGTACTGACTCAACTTGACTGTACTGTTGTAAGTTGAACCGTCCATAGTGATCAACTGACCAATATATTTTCTGAATCACCCGCGCTTTGTTCCAAACCATCGCGATGAAACCTGATACGCCTGATTTTATTTTCCCTGCCCCACGCTGTCATGATTCATCTAAACCCCCTGTAAAAATTGATCAACGCGTTGCTGCCAGTGTTCTTGATCAACCGTAACGAGCAAACTATGACCCGTGTTAGGGAAAATGGCTAGTTCTTTAGAACCTGGTAAATTTTGAAAGATTTGGTTGATCTCCGCTACAGTAGTCCACTGGTCACGTTTGCCATGCAATAACAAAGCAGGACATTGAACTTGCTTAGCATAGGTGACTGGATTATGCATAAATCCATTGAATCTATGCTGAATACCTCCCCAAAAGACAAGCATTTCAGCGATCGGAAACGTTGGCAGCCTAATTGCCCTTAATCGACTTCTAACGGCATCTAAAAGTCTTGCAAAGGGAAGTTCAAGAATCACGGCATCGGGGTTAACTTTTTCATGGGCTACTGCTTTGAGAATCGCTGCACTTCCCATTGACACACCATAGAGAATCAATGGACGCTGAAAACTCGAACGTTGAGCATAGTTCATTGTCAGAGCAACGTCTTTAGCTTCCCGTACACCTAGAGTTGTCGTATTACCGCTGGAGCCTCCTACACCTCGGAAATCAATCAGCAAGGCGTCGTAGCCCAAACGATGAAACACTGCGGTTGGGGCTAGAAGCTGTTTAGCTTTACTACCTCCATTACCAGGAAATAGCAAGACAGTACCACTAGATACGGAACGCTGAGCAGGAATGAACCAGGTCTCTAGCCATTCGTTTTGATTAATGGAGATCCGTTGGGTGACATATTCAAGCCCAACATCACTGGGACGCCTGGAATTGGTAGGTCTAGGAAGCCCTAGCCCTATATGACCAGGGGCACTAAAGTGTGTTAGGGCATAAGCACCAGCGTAGGACAAAGCATTAAGAGCCAAAAAAACAACCAATATAATCTGGAAAAATCGCTTTCTGCGTTTTCTTCCCAGTTTGAAAAACTTCAATAGCTGCATTCACACGACTCCTACTGCCCTAGTCAAACTACTAGTACGAGCTTAAACACAACTGCCCCACCTCCACCCTAGCAATAACGCTTAACTAGCGATATGAACTGCCCCCAATATTCTTTAACAGGGAATTTTAGAACTGCTATCTCCTACCAAGAATTTGCGGTATATCGATCGCAGTCAGCAGTCACCAAAACCATCGTCATGCACTAAGAGTTTGAGTCAAGCTGCTCCAACCCAGTTGTCAGACGGCTAGCGAATTAAGACTCATACCATCTCAGCCCATCCGGCAACTTTGCTGAACAATACTCAAGATGCAGCACCCGCCGATGCCCTGGATCTATAGCGGCTGAAGATGAATGCAGTAATAATGGACGCATGATCATCGCTCCACCCCTCTCTATTCTGCATGTTACGCTATTTCTCTTTGCTTTCCAAGCTTGCATCTCTTCAGCCAACAAACGCCCTGCCTTGTGTGAGCCAGGAATGACTTGCAAGGCGCCATTTAACTCACCTGTATCATCCAAATGGATTCTGATGGTCAGCATGTTCTCCAAGATGGCGATCGGTGGCTGCACATGGACGATACCTGCTTTCACCGACCAGGGATGATAACCCTCCACCTCAATCCGCTCACGAACAGCGATAGTTAGATCCTGATGCCATGCTACTTTCCAATTTGCTGCCGCTGTCTTGTCGAAGAAGATGCCACGTACAACTCGCGCTTCCCCGCCAAGAATAGGCTCGATTAAAAGGCGTATATTAGACCAAGCTCGAAATCTATTTAATGATTTGTAAATTACGGCGTACGTTTCCAACTCTTACCACCGTCAGAACTAGTAAATAAGTCCGGCGGTTCGGTGTGAATATACGCATAGCTCTCCCAAGCGTGAAGTACTAGACTATCCCCTGAAAGAGAAAAACGTTGGTCCATGTAATTTTTTGGTTCAGGTAGTTTTTTAGAGAGTTGAATAGGATCTACAAAAACTTTACCTCCGTCAGAACTGTAAAACTCATTTCCGATTAAGACCTGTTGACCCATTTGCTGTAGTTCTTTACATCTTCCTTCGCACTCTCCACCTCCGTTTCCTTTACTTTCAGCAAGAGTTACAGGCAATCCTCCCGCAAAACTCATCCTTACAAGGCGTAAATCACACGCCCAATGGTAGTCTATCCATCCTGCTTGGTAAGGTCCACTTCGTACTACTCGTAGGTGAGTACCCGATGATAACTTGTAGTCACAGTGACTATTCAATGCTCCACTTGCAAAGGTTATACTAACCCCGTAGCACAGAATCACTAGGAAAGTAAATAAAGCAAAACGCTTCCGAACACGCATTGCACTCATATAATTCCTTACCCACCTACAAGTAGTAGTCTAACGATCGCACTCACCGAACTCAGACACCTCTGATTAGACCATCATATTCAAAGTTCGATGCATTGCGGTTATTATGGCTGTCCGCTGCATGGGATTGGTTAGGCAACAATGCAAGTACCACTGTACTGTCAGTTCGACCGTAAAAGCTGATGACGGCAGCGTAGTTTAAGGCAACTGGTCTCAAGGAGATGCCTGTGAATAGAGTTGCAGTATTTGGTAATGCTGGCGGCGGGAAGTCTACACTCAGCAACCGTTTAGCCAAAATAACTGGGTTGCCGATCGTGGCTTTAGACCTGGTGAAGTATCAACCGGGCGGGGCAGAAGTGCCCTACGCAGAATATAAAGCGCTGCATGATCAACTCCTCCAGCAAGAGCAATGGATCATCGATGGCTATGGTTCATTAGATACGGTATGGGAACGACTGGAGATGGCAGACACTTTAATTTATTTAGATATGCCAGTGCTCCAACACTATTGGTGGGTAACGAAGCGCTTCTTTAGAGGCTTCCTAGTGCCCCCAGACAATTGGCCCGAAAATAGCCCACTCTTGAAGAGTACGCTGCTCAGTTATTACACGGTTTGGTTGTGCCATCAAAAGCTCACACCAAAATATCGAGAGTATGTGCATCAAGCGCAGGCAAACAAGCGAGTGTATCATCTTCGATCGCCACAACAGGTGCAAGAGTTCTACCAAATTGTTGAACTAGAACTCGCAAAATAAAGATGATTTGTAGGACTCAAACAGGATAAAAGAGCGATATACCGTCCTAAATCCCCACAAGGTTTATCTGTCAGATCAGATTTTGGGAAACTTTATGCAAATCACGATCGACTTACCGCCCGACCTTGAGCAAGACTTGATCCGTCAAGCAGCTCAGTCTAACCTTCCACTTCAAACCTTAATTTTGCAAGCCCTACGCCAGTTAATCCAATCAAAATCTGGTTCTTCTTGCCAGTGGTCGGAGGTGATTCTGTCCTATGAAGGAAGTCCTGACTTTCCGGCATTTGAGTCCTATCGGGATGAACTTCTACCGCCCCGTGAGCCGGAGCTATTTTGATGCGCTATCTGCTCGATACCTGCGTTATCAGCTTACGCACGAGGTAATCTGCCGGATAAGATTGTGAGGAAAACCATATATTCCCAGCTAACAACCGCGTACACCAAATTGACTGAGATGCTTTTTACTATGTCCTGAGCAATGAAATTCTTAGTTGATGCTGTTGATGGATCTGCAAGAATAGTGGGAAGAAACGGCAGCGAGAACATTCCTGTCGGTTCTACATTTACAAAGATCACGAAAACTCAAGTTGATAGTCAGATTCCTCAGCTAATATCTACTGATTTGGGTGTTGTTGCAAGGATTAAGTTGACCTTGAAGCAGGTTGAGTTCTATGGCAGAAGCATAGATGTAGTTCCAGGTGGTCATTCAGCCGGTTTACTGGTTGATGGAGATGGTATGAGTATCCTGAATTCTGTACTAGAGAAGCGAGGACACAGAGAACATATTTTTATAGAAGTTTAGTCATTCAAGAGCATAAGCGCGCATGAATGAGCACACTCAGCGGTAATATCCAGCTAACCCTGCTTTGGAGCGTTGCTCATGGCTTAAACATCAGACGATTTATTCTGTTTCCTGGTCAGCCTTGGGACGAGCAAATGCTTCCTGCGTTAAGTTCGATAGTCCAGCCAGAAAGCCCAAGAGCGGATTAAATAGCCCCTCTTGAGCATCAGAGGTAATAATCGTGGTGCGCTGTTCTTGGGGGGCGGGTAGATGTTGAGCAATCTGAGGTAATTGGGCGATCAACTGTGCCTGGATATGTCGATCGGACAGCTCATTCTCAATCTGACGTTGCTTGCGATCGAGATCAAGTTGGCGATCGCGCTGTACTATCTCTGCCTGATGCTGCAATTCAGTCACTTCCAGTCTGGCAGACACTTCAGCCCGCGTTTTCTCAGCCTGAATAGCATCTAATTGAATTTGTTGCTGTACCTGCTCCATTTCGGCAGTGATACGTTGTTTTTCCAACTCCAACTCTTGCAGCACCAACTCTAATCGCGCCTGGTTCCGTGCCTGAGCCGTGCGGTTCTGTTCTGCCAAGATCTGACGCTCCGCTTCCTGTTCCACCTGATTGCGACGTAATTTTTCGGACTGTTCGCGATCGTAGGCAATGCGGGTTTGCTCTGCTTGAAGTTGGCTAATTTCACTCGCCACATTCAGTTCACCCCGCTCCCGACTGAAGCGATTCTCTAGCTCGCGAGCATTAATCTCCTGATCACTTTCCAATTGAGCCAGCCGCGCCAGTTTTTCCCGTTCTGCCCGAAACGGAGCCTGTAAGTTGTGCCATAACTGAGTGGAACTGACGATCGCTTCCTTAATCTGAACAGTAACGATTTTCAGCCCCAACCCCTCCGACTGGGTCTGGCTCCCCTCCTCTCCCCTACTACCCTCCGCTACAGTTTGCAGCCGATGGGTTAGTTCCTCAATAATCGGCTGTTTGTCACTTAACACTTCATCAATGCTGAGAGTGGCCACTTTGTCTTTAATGGCGGCTTCCGCCTGCTCCCGCAATTGCAAGTTGACAATCCCCATCGGGTCTTCCAAATCAGAAAAGTCGAGTTTCCAGTACGCTGTTTCGATATCATCAATAATCCACTGCACATACGCTTGCACAACTAATCCCTGCCGTTCAATACAAATGCAGTTCGCATTGATCAAAATCGTTTGTACAGCCGCCGGAATCACCAGAAATGCGTCAGTCAGCGGATTGAAGCGAAAGGAAATGCCTTTCCCCATGTGTAACGGGTTACGATGGCCGCGACGGGTATGCACCGTGTAGACATTGGGTGGCACAATCACACTTTTCCAGATCCAGAATCCTGTGATGCGATAATCGATCGCTCGACTTGCCGGCGGCGATACGGCTCCCGCAGGTGCTTGGGCAGCGGGGGCACTGCGAGCCCGGTTACTGAGTTTACGATCGACTTCCGCCTTTTCTTGTAGGACTTGTTGCAGGTAAGTATTTTCTCCCGGTTGTTTACTCATGGCTATTTTTGTCAACTGAGACAAAAACTAGAGGACACCTCAATTAGTAGCCTATTGAGACGATAAACAACGGTTTTACAAACTTTTCTACACACGAGCGGAATAGCGAGCAAACCACATCAGCTCGACTTAGGTAGGAACTCAGGCATCTCCGCTGCGGCAGCAAGCCACAGTGCCCGATTCCGATAGCGGCGTGGCAGCATAGCAACCAATAGACCCTAAGTTGCCTGGTTGCCTGCCACCACCATTAAAATTGTCTCGATTAACTTCGTTGGTTCCATTGGTTTTGGCAGATGCTCTTGAAACCCAGCGGCAAAGGCTTGTTGCTGATCAGCCGCACTTGCATAGGCGGTTAACGCGATCGCGGGAATTTGGCTGGTTTGGGTCACTTGCCGAATTTTCTGCATCAGCAGATAGCCATCCATTTCAGACATCCCAATATCACTAATCAAAACATCCGGTGTAGACCGTGACAGAGCATCGATCGCGGCAGCAGCTGATGGAACTGTAGTCACTGTAGCACCATACATTTCTAACGTAAAAGCAATCAACTCACGATTATCCGCATCATCTTCTACGACTAGGGCATGGATATTTTGTAGCCTGGTATGGATAGTTAAAGCCGGATCCGGCTGAGCCAGCTTGAGAGCACTGTCGGTCAGTGGCAACCTAACAGTAAAAGTAGCTCCATGTCCTTCACCCAGACTATCTGCCTGAATGCTACCACCATGCAAATCCACAATTTGTTTGGCGATCGCTAGCCCTAAGCCTAATCCACCAAAGATTCTAGTTGTCGTGCGATCTGCTTGGCGGAAGTGATCAAAGAGATGAGGCAGGAAATCAGCCGCGATTCCCTTACCAGTATCCATCACCTGAAGTTGAGCCAAGCCATCCACATAATCCAGTTGAATGGTAATTTGACCAGCGTGAGGGGTGAATTTTATGGCATTTGAGAGCAAATTCCAAATGACTTGTTGAAGGCGATTAGCATCTCCTAAAATTTGTCGGGGTGTGTTATCTAACCGCGTTTTAATGTGTAGGGCTTTCAGTTTGGCTGAAGCTTCAACGGTTTCTAGGGCTTCTTCAATAATGGGAATCAGGTGAACTGGTGCTGGAGTGAGAACTAGTTTATTTCTGAGAATCCGAGAAACATCCAGCAAATCATCAATCATTCGAGTCTGCAACTTGGCATTGCGCTCGATCGCTTCTAAAGCCTGCCGTGTGGTGGTAGCATCAAGCTCACGCGAGAGCATCAACTTTGCCCAGCCTAAAATTGGATTTAATGGCGATCGCAGTTCATGGGAAAGCACGGCTAGAAATTGATCCTTCAGTTGGTTGGCTCTTTCTGCGGCTTCCCTAGCCGCTTGAGTTTCAATTCTCAGTTCCCGTTCCCGCCGCGTACTGAGAATTTTTTCCGTTGTTTCGTGAATGGCAATAAAGATACCACCAATCGTGCCTGACTCTTCCCAAACGGGTGTGTAGGAGAAAGTGAAATAGCATTCCTCCGGATAACCATTACGCTCTAAAACCAAAAGCTGATCTTCCGACCAGGAGGCAATTCCAGTGGTCATCACCTGATTGAGCAGAGGACCAGCAAAATCCCACACTTCTCGCCAACAATCCTCTCCCCGCTGTCCCAAAGCCGTAGGATGTTTGTCACCCGCGATCGGAATGTAAGCATCGTTATAAAACTGGATATACTCCTTGCCCCACAAAATCTGCATCGGGAACTTAGAGGACAGCAAAATTTGCAGGATCAGCTGAAGACTGCACGACCAGGTGTCAATAGCCCCAATCGCGGTACTGGACCAGTCAAACGATTGGATGCGATCGCCCATTTCCCCGCCATTGGCAAAGAGATGTTTTAGAACCTTCTTGGCGATTCGGTCTGTTACTTGTTCTTTCATCAAATCATGAGCAATAAATAGCCCGCAGGTTAGAGAAGCAGCTCAGCCACTAGAAAACATTATAAATCTCTTCTCAGGAGAATTCAATTTGCACTGTCATCTACCTGAAGGAGGAGATTTTTGTTCTAAGCACAATTTATTTCTATTGACGTCACTGTCTTGAGTCAAACTAGCTGGCAACCCTCCAGGTTGGCTAGGGATCTAGAACTGCCATATCAAACTGACCATGAATTTTTCAGGCAGCCTCTAAACAAGCATCGCTATATCAATACAATTAGTTAAACCGTTGCTAAGTTTTAAATTTTATTGTGTGCAATTACAAAGACTAGCCAGCGCAATTCATTCTAATTTTATTTGTTTATAGGAATATGTTGATCAACAAAGTATTTATGCTCATTAAATGCTTAATTTCTAGAAAGTAATCTATACAGATGAGTTGTTGCCAACGGGCAATTAATTGACTCGCCTTAAAGTAATCACAGGATACTAATTATTTCCTGGCTGTAGACTTACATAGAATTAAAACTGAGCTAGCTATCGCACCGGATGATCCAAATTCAACTCAATTCACTGAATAGTAAACAGAAGATCCGAAGGAATTGGACCCACATCAGGCTGGTTACGTGAGGTAGCAGCGTTAAACTCTGCAACCCAGTAAGTTTCATCTGAAGCGGCACTCCAGCCATTGATCAAATTGCGATTCACTGCACTTAAACCCAGGAGAAAATCTAATTTATGTCAGATACAACGATCATTTTGGCGATCGCCGCCGGAGCCGTTCCTGGCGCCATCTCGCGCTATAAGATCACAGAATGGACCAAAGCCAAACTTGGCGCGAATTTTCCCCATGGCACATTCTGGATTAATGTGACCGGATGTTTGGCAATGGGGTTCTTTTTCACCCTCTCAACAGAGATTACAGGCTACCCCAAGGAACTGGATTTACTGATTAGAACTGGGTTTTTAGGCTCCTACACCACATTTTCTACTTACGGCTTCGATACGTTGACGCTCTGGCGCAGCAACCAACAGCCAGCGACCGTCTTTTACTGGGCAGGCAGTGCAATTTTGGGATTAGGTGCTGTGTTTTTGGGAGTCGCGATCGCAAAGCTATTGGTCAGTGCACCAGGTTGAGAGTTTGACAAACCCAACTTAATCGAATCAACTATGAGGTGAAAGCAATGCAGTTCTTGGTAGGTCGTCCGGTTTTAGCTATCGCGATCGGAGCCACTTTTGGGGCGCTTAGTCGCTTTTATATCACTGAATTTGCTAAATTAATCGTTGGTGAGAATTTTGGGTATTACGGCACATTTTTCATTAATATATCGGGTTGTTTTCTCATTGCGTATATCTTAACTCTAGCGATCGAAAATATTCGCCATATCTCGCCCGAACTTCGGCTCATGACCACAACGGGCTTTTGTGGCGCATATACAACCTTTTCTACCTATGGTCTAGAATCCAAAGAGTTCTCAGATCAAGGAGATATCACAACATTTTTAATTTACTGGCTCGGTAGTGCGGTGATTGGCATGATTGGTGTACAACTTGGTGTTTTCTTAGCCAGAACCAAGTAAATATCGGGTCGCTAGAGAGAGAAGTGACTGATGACGCTACCGCTGTGAGCAAATCAGTGGTCAGCATAACCAGCCATCTGCCTCCCAGCACGATCAGGCATCCGGCTAGAGACTATCGTCGTCAGTTTGCCCAATCAACGTACCAGGTCACCTGTAGCAATCCTGATGGATTTATTACCCTAACATTGCGACTGACAAACTATAGTTGTTCGGGTACTTTCTACAAGCTACAAGTCAGCTTTGCTAAAACTGTAATGAGAATGAACCAATTACAGTCAGTGGTTCTCCTGGTTGGATGCCACTATCACTCCCAGTCACCGATCGGATGTAATTCGTGTTGCCAATATTACGGATGTTGACTGCAAAGCGGTAGTTATCGCGGCGATAAAAGATCGCGGCATTACCAATCAAATAATCACCGACCTGAAAGCTATTTGCCAAATCCCCATAGCGATTGCTCACATACTCAAATCCAGCTCCAAACCCTAACCCCTTTAAGCTACCCTGCTGAATTTCATAGGTTGTCCACAAACTGGCTTTATGTTTTGGAATCCCGAAAAACTCATTATCAATGACAGTTTCATCTGTATCCTCTGTAACGTTGGCATCAATGTAAGCATACGAGGTAATGATTTTCCAACCGGGTAATATTTCCCCAGCAATATCTAGTTCAATGCCCTGACTCTTTTGCTCGCCCACCGCGATCGAAAAAAGCGGATTATCTGGATCAGTCGCCCCAACATTTTTCTTAGTAATGTTAAAGTACGTCAAGGTTGCCAACAGTCGTTGGTCAAATAGTTCGGTTTTAACTCCCACCTCAAATCCTTCGCCCTCTTCTGGTTCAAGCACAGAACCACTGGCAGTGAGAGCCGTACTGGGCTTAAAGGATTGGGAGTAGTTGGCAAACAAAGTTAACTCGGGGATCGGACGATACAGCAAGCCAACACGTGGAGTTAGAGCATCATTGGTTTGTTCAGATTCACTTTCATCCGTGAACGCCGTTGCAATATTCGTCACTTTTTGTGTCACTGTGTCGTAGCGCAATCCGGCAACCAGAATCAAATTATCGAGGAGGTAAATCTGATCTTGGAGGTAGATGCCAAGACGATTCGCTGTAGTGCGGTTGTCACCGAAGGGGGGTAAATCCGCCCGATCGGGTTTGGGAATCAGATCGTAATTTGGATTAAAGATATTCAGCGGAGTCGGATTGCCAAAGAAAGTTGTAATCCTGGAGTCACTATGGTTCAGATCAATCCCGGCTGTGAGGGTATGTCTGACTGATCCAGTAGAGAATTTGCCAACAACATTCGTAAAGAGTGAATAAGAACGATCGGTTCCATCCTGATCCGCATAAAAGCGAATAATGTTATCACCAATAACGCGAAATGGCAGAGCGATAACGTTGTAATTGTAGTCATAGCTGATATAACGGAAGCTGTTACGAATTTTCCAGTCATCACTAAATCGATGTTCAAAGTTATAGCCTGTACTCAAATAGTTCGTTGTCACTGAGTCATCAGGATGATTGGCAACAAACTCTCGTGACACAGGCGCTACACCATCTCCATAGCGAGTCAGCCCAAAATCCGCAGCACTTTGCTGGCGAATATATTCTAGATTGAAGGTAATATCGGTGCGATCGCCGATTTTCCAAGTTAGCGCTGGAGCCAGTAAGAGGCGATTTGTGTCAGAATCAAAATCCCGAAAGGGTTTTTCATGCTGGAATAGTAAGTTTAAGCGATAGAGTAGATCGCCATTGTCCGTTAAAGGACCGGTCACATCCAACCGAGGTCGGAGCAACTCCCGATTACCAAGCTGGAATTCTGCTTCCCGAAACGGTTCAGCCAATGGTTGCTTAGAGACTAGATTAATCACACCCCCTGGCTCAATTTGCCCATACAAAATTGAAGCGGGTCCCTTCAACACCTCAATCTGTTGCAGATTAGCAAGTTCGGGGATCCCCTGAAAGTTGCCATAGAGCCGATAGCCATCTCTTAGCACGGGTGCACCACTACTCACTTGGTTGCCAAACCCTCGGATACTAAAGGCAGCTTCACGTCCTCCATTCGTTCCTGTCGAAGACACACCACTAATATTGGTCAGGGCATCTTCCAGCCGAATTGCCTGCTGATCTCGCAGAACTTCCTGGGGGACAACTTGCACGGAAAAGGGAGTTTCGAGAATGGGGGTGTCGGTTCCAGTTGCCGTTGAAGCATTGGGAACACGGTATTGACTGGGACGATCGCCCGTGACAATCACTTCCTCTTCCGCTGCTTCTGCATCTTCTGGCAGCGTAGCCGTCGGGCTAAGTTGAGATTGCACTACCACCGTTGGAAACTCTGTTTCGCCAGTCACACGAATTTCTAAACGGTTGTTACCACTCTGCGTGACAGTAACGGATTGAATCCCTGGAGCAGGAGCAGTTAGCTGAAATTCCTGACGATCGGGCAAGGCTAAGACCGCATTAGCAATTTCAGCAATGAATGTCTTGGCTTCACGGCGGGTCGCTTCGGGTTGCAAGATGATATCCTGGTCAGTTTCCAGAATGATTTGAATCCCGCCCTCCGTGGAATTCACACGGACACCTGTTACCTGAACGATCGCGGCTGGCTCAGTCTGTGCCAAGAGATCGGCAGCTTGAGTCCGAGGTTGCTCCCGCTCGGTCAACTGAATACCTTGAGCAGGCTGGTTCGAGAGTCGTTCCTCCTGGGCATCACTGATACCACTGGCACATAAAGCGATCGTTCCTGCTAATCCTACAGCAGTAGCGAGTTGATAACGTTTCATCCCATTCCTCACACAAAATTTAGTCGAATTTGGAAAAGCTTCTATCAGTAATGCAACAAGCACTTCAGTTCAGTCGCAATCTACAGACGTGTTATTTCAGCAATACCAACTGAACTTGGCAAAGCTGTTATATCTAATTGCTTTCGACAACTCAAATATTGATCAGTTTTACAGTTGTTGTTGAATCCACTGCCGAGCTGCTGCGCAAGTTATAAACGCCTGACCGGGACAACCAAAAATTGCCGTGATTGTTTTAGCACTACTTCTCTGGCGGTCTGGTGGAATTTCCGGTAGATCAATCACTAAGGCTAAACCAACACAGAATTGGCTAATTGCAGCTTTGTGCTGTTTTGCCCACTGCATCGTCAATCGATGGACCGCAGCAATCTGATCAGGATCGGGTTGACTAGACTCGGGGGCATAAGATTGATGCACAATCACTCCAAACTGATGCTTTTGAGCCAGCCAATGAGCGAACCGAGCTAAATAGGTTTTGGTATCCGCTAAAGTTGCCACCTGGTCAAATTGAATTGAGACGATCGGATAGGTTTCCTCATGGATCGTAAGCATCACTCGTCATCCTAAAGCAGATTCACAGTCGAAGAATTAGACAGATAGGAACTGCCTAAATAGCGGGCAATTAACACAACACAAATGCTCATAATCATGGCACTGAGCACAAAAACACCTCGATACCCTAGACCACTTGCCAAAACTCCACTGATGGCAGCAGCAGGTAAACTTCCCATCGTGTTTAAGGAAGCTTGAATGGCATAGTCAGTAGCCGCAGTCTCTGGATAACTCTTATCCATCATGATGGTAAATGCTGTAGTCACCACCATCCCCAATGAACACGATGTGACTCCCACAATGCTGTACAACACAGATAATTGGGTCAATCCCAAGGTCGGTACGGCGTAAGTCAACATGCCGATCGCGGAAAGACTACTGGCAATCAGCAGCGTTCGTTGCCGACCTAAAGGTGGAATGAGCAAGCCAGCCGCGAGCGAACCAAAAATAGTCGAACAGGTTCCCACAATGCCCAGCAACCAACCCACCTCTGCTAAGGACAGTCCCAAATCAATCAGTAATGGTCGAAACATGGTGATAGAGAGACTATAACCAAAGTTATATAGCAGCAGAATACATAGCCAAACCTTCATGCCAGGGCGTTGGCAGAAGTGCAGGAAAATTGTGAAATAGTTACGGAGACGATCGCGGATGTTGGCAGAACGATCGTAGGAGTGGTTAACGACAACTTTGGGTTTTTCTTGATGCAATAGCACCGGTATGAGTGCTACCAGCATTAATCCAGCTAAGGTGAGTAAACTCCCTCTCCAACCCCAACGACTCAGCAATATCAGCATGCCACCGCCGCCGATCATACTCCCTAATGAACCACCGACGCTTTGCACAGCGTTACCCAAGCCCCGTTCCTGAGGTTCCAGTAATCCTAAAGCTAAGGCATCTGTAGCAATATCCTGACTGGCACAGCCGATCGCGATTATCAGCATGCCCATCAGCACGATCGGCAACTGGGTGCTGACACTCAGCAGACTACACAGGGCAGTGACCATCGCGACTACGGATTGCAGCAAAATAATCCAAAACCGATAGTGTCCCAGAACGGTGAAGCTATAGCGATCGATCAGAGGTGACCAGAGAAACTTGAGCGTGATTGGCAGAACAACCAGCGGCAATAGCCCAATCGCCGTCAATGACAAGCCTTCTTGACGTAAGACCACCGGCAAAGCCTGATACAAAAATAGAAACGGCATAGATTGTGAGAGGTACAAACTGCCGAGTAATCCCAACTTGTTGAAACGCCGAGCCTGAATCACAACGCTAACCTAAATGAATATTGACCCTTACAGGCAACTGGAACCCAATTCTGTCTTCTTGTCGCCCAATAGCTGCGAATAATTCTTAATTAGATTAGCGTGATGCTGACGTACCTGCACGACAAGCATGTTCTTGAAACGGAATCTTTGGTTGTTCAAACGGAATTTTTCCGCCGTTGCATCAGGTACTCATGCGGTCCCACCCCGAATTGTTTGCGAAATGCGGTATAGAACGAGCTACGGCTGGTATAGCCCACAGCGGCTGCCACCTGCTTAATTGCCATATCACTCGTTTCTAAGAGTTGCTGCGCCTGTTGCATGCGATCGTGATACAGGCATTCAAATGCTGTCATACCAAATACCTGCCGAAAACCACGCTTCAAGGTGCAATCATTGAGTCCAACCTGGCGGGCTAAAGCTATGAGTGAGGGCGGCTGCTTTAGTTGCTGACGCAGGATTTCTCGGGCTTGATAGATTTTTTTAGTATCCTCTGCTGATAATATTTTGGCTGAAGCTAGTGGCTGGTTCTGAGCGGCAATTTGCTCCAATCGAAGAGTAATTAGCTCTAAAGCCTTGCTTTCTAGATACAGTTGCCGAGATATACCTTGATAAGGACAATCGAGCAGTTGATTGAGAATGTTCTGCATGGCAACAGTACTTCTGCCGCTGAGAACTGGCTCAAATTCCAGCCAAAGTTCAGCCTCGCCATCTGCTTCAGGCATTGGCTCCGAGCTAGATAACCTAGACAGCTCTGAATCATGTAGCATTGGCAGAGTCGCTCCTTGTCGATGCAGCAGAGAATTGTCCAAACCACTGCACTCAAGCGGCTCAAAATAACGTTTTGCCAGTTGCCGCAGGTTGGGGGAAAGCTGTTCCAATAATCCAGAGAAGTAAGATTCTAGCCGGGGAGTCGTCACAAACACTTCGACCCACAGGTGGCGCTGTCCAGACGGCAACTGGAGCCGTTTGCGATCGCCCAAATGCAGCATAGTTAAATTGCTGCCAGAATTATTTCCAACCAAGCAAAATTCAAACTCCAGAGAAGGACGAAATAAAGCCACGTTTTGCTCGATTGCTTGGGTCAGTTCACAATCGACAATCACCAGTGATAAGCCACGGCTTAATTCAATTTCTCGTACAAACCCCTGCCCCATAGCCACTGGAATCTGCCAAATTCGATCGCTAAGATCGGCGTGGAATAGCGGCAAGCCTACAGAAGTACTGGGCGTAAATAATTCATTCATCTGATGCAGAAACAGCGCTGTCATAGCCGAAATTTATCGCTGGCTCGCTTGCCAAAATTGAAGTTAATGTCATAAGCTCTTTGTAGATTATCAGAAATTATTCTCAATAAATAGAGCGATTGAGGTTAGCAACGCGATCGCCATGCTGCTAGACCTGGGACAGTTGCCGTCGATCGCGCTATAGAAGCACCCGCGATCGGCCATGCTGCCGTCCATAGAGTGATGAGTTTTGGTGCTGAAGATTTGCCTAAGTGACTAGATGGGAGGAAATGAAGTGAATCGTTTAACCACGATGGAGACGCTGACAGCGATTCTGATTGATTTAGGGATTCCAGCCACAGCCCTCCAGGAAGACACCTTACTGCATGGACATTTAGGTTTGGATTCTGTGGAAACTGTCAAGCTGGCTCTGGAACTAAAACGGAGGCTAGACATCGACATGCCCTTGGGCACTCGTAATGACATGTCATTAGCCGAGATTTGTCAACGGGTAGAAGTAGCTCTATCCACTCAATCCTCCGGCTGTTGAAGGGAATTTAGAGATTGCCAAAGGAAATTAGCATGGACAGTATTTCTGCACAGTTGCCAGATCACTTTAACGTGGCAGCTTATTTTCTCGAAAGGAACCTGGCACCGCAACGGGGCGATCGCATTGCCTACTATTATCGAGATCAGTCCTATACCTACACGCAAGTCTCTAGTTGGGTCAAGCGCACGGCTCACCTACTCGCTGAGTTGGGATTAGAGCGAGAAAATCGTCTGGCGATTCTGTTACCCGATACCCCCGAGTTTGTCTTTACTTTCTGGGGAGCGATCTGGTCAGGCAATATACCCGTTCCGATTAATACAACTTGCTCTCTGGAAGATATTCAGTATATTTTGCAAGACTGTCGCGCTAAAGTTTTGGTGACGACTCAGGCATGGCTAGAGACCTTGTCGCCCATCCAATCCCCGTTTCTCCAGGAAACTCTTTTAATCGACGGGGAACAACCCCTAATCCCATTGTTAGCCCAACAGCAGGAGCGAGTGGCTTGGGCAGAAACGCATCCAGAAGAACCAGCTTTTTGGCTATATACCTCTGGCAGTACCGGACGACCGAAAGGAGCAATTCACCTGCATCAAAGTATGGTGGTCTGTGCAGAACAGTATGGGAAAGCCGTGCTCAACTTACAGGCGGATGACATCCTTTATTCTGTAGCTAAAATGCCTTTTGCCTACGGGTTAGGCAACACGTTGTATTTTCCCATGGCAGTAGGTGCTGCTGCTGTTCTCTCTGATGCCGCCAATGTATTTGACATCATTGCGGATATACAAACCTATCAACCTACAGTCTTCTTTGGCATTCCAGGAATCTATGCTGGCATGCTCTCGGTACAGGAGATTGCCCCACTCAATCCTACTACTTTGCGGTTATGTGTATCCGCTGCCGAACAACTGCCGAAAACAATTTGGCAGAAGTGGCAACAACAATATGGCATCGAAATTTGTGAGGGTATTGGCACAACTGAATTACTGCACATTTTTCTATCAAATCGTCCAGGAGAATGTTGCCCAGGCAGTTCTGGTCGTCCCGTTCCTGGGTATGACGTTGCGGTACTCGATGCTGAGGGAAACCCCGTTCCGCCCGGTGAAATAGGTGTGCTAGAAGTGCGAGGGGAAAGTTTGATGCTAGGGTACTGGAACCGGTTGTCAGCCACCCGTCAAGCGTTGTGTGGCACAGCAATGCGGACTGGAGACAAGTATGTCAAAGATCCGGATGGCTATTTTTGGTTCATGGGACGCAATGACGACTGCTTTAAGGTAAATGGGATGTGGGTGTCTCCATTTGAAGTAGAGGATGTTTTGCTGCAACATGAAAGCATTCTTGATGTAGCAGTTCTTCCAAGCACGGACAGTGGGGAAACCCTGACACAAATAGTGGCTTATATCAGCCTTAAACTAGAATTTGTGCCCTCTACAGATTTAGAGCAACAAATTCGTCAACTCGCAAAGTTACAGTTACCGCACTTTAAAGCACCAAGTCGCATTCATTTTCTTCCCGCCCTACCACGTACCTCGACGGGCAAAATTCATCGTCAAGCATTACTGCACCAACGGGATCGTGATCCCGCCAGTGTTGAAATTTGAGTTTCTTTACGCAGGTATTTCCAATGTATCCAATTGCTACTGCCCCGATCGTTTATCACGAGTTATTCGTTCCAGTTCAGAAAGACCCGCAGTCCGTTTTACAGAATTTGCTAGAGATGGGATTGTTTTCGAGCTACATCCTGTATCACGGTGAGCAGGAGACCCGGATTGCTGGCAATGCTCTAGGTCGCATTACGGTGAGTACAGAAGCCATACAGGTTAATTGTCTGGGGGAAAGTCAGACTTACCCGATCGCAGATCCACTGCAACAGGTGGAGTCCGCCTTAGGATCGCTCCCGATTGAAGACTGGACTGCCTACGGTTACGTCAGCTTTGATCTGGCTCGCTTTTACTATCCCTATACTAAAGCGATGCCACACCCCCTCCTACATCTGTTTATCCCCGAAACTGAGCTACATATCACAGCGAAAGGAATGCGGATTAGAAGTGTGAAGTCACTACCCAAAATTCTGGAAGCCCTATCGATAGAACGCCCCTGCCGCGCCTATACCGCTACCCCACCAGTCGTAGATTTTAGTGATCGTGACAACTATCAAACTCAAGTCAGTCAACTGATTCAGGCAATTCAAGCGGGACATTTACATAAAGCAATCCTATCTCGTTCCGTCACCCTGCAAGGTGAAATGGATGTGCTAGGAACCTACTGTTTAGGAGCGAGTAGTAATCCAGCCGTACGATCGTATTGTTTTCAGTTGGATGATTTATCTGCGGTTGGGTTTAGTCCCGAAATTTTAATGACTGTAGATGCCGATCGCGGTGTGATTACTAATCCTCTCGCTGGAACTCGTCCACGCTCAGATAACCCTGAGCAAGACCAACAATGGCATCATGAGTTGTTTACGGATGCGAAAGAGGTGAAAGAACATGCCCTCTCGATTTGGCTCGCTCAAGCAGAGATGTCTTCATTTTGTGTACCTGACACCGTTCGCGTGTTTGATTTTATGCAGGTGAAACCCTACCGATGCGTACAGCACTTGTCATCGCGGGTCGGTGGAGAGTTACAAGCTGGAAAAACCCTCTGGGATGCCCTGAAAGTTTTACTACCTGGGATTACAGTATCTGGAATTGACAAACAGCAAGCATTAGCCTGGATCGATCGCTTAGAAGCTACGCCCAGAGGTATCTATGCCGGGGGCATCGGCTGGATTAATCACCAGGGAATTGCCGATTTTGCGATCGCGATTCGTTCTGTCTATCAATATGGTGATGCTATCCATTTCAATGCCGGAGCTGGAATTGTAGCGGAATCCGTACCAGAAAACGAGTATCTGGAGTCTGTAAACAAAATGAATACAATGTTGACAAATTTAGTGTTAAAGCCGTAATTCTGAGAGATGTAGTCGTGAATATCAGTCCTTAATTGCCTGATATGCTGTAGAAATGATAGTTATTTCTACAGCATATTTCTAGTTTGCATCTTGTCTTGAATCCAGTCGCCCCTAGTAGTCCCCTAAACCACTGATCTAGGGGACTTTGAACTGTTCAGCCCATTAGATTATTCGCGATCGTGATCCGGTAGTAAATCTTCAGCCTGACGCAGTACAGGGATCATATATCCCCCTACCCCAATCAGAATCATACTCATGGCAGCCAGGATTACTAGTACAGCAATGCCAGCCCCCATATCCGTCCCCAGCCAAGGTGCCCAGAGTGAAGAGAACCATCCACCCGAATTCATCATCGGTGCAAAAACGCGATCGACTAATGGTCCAGCCAGCAAGCTCGCCATAGCTCCCACAATTAAACCCAGCGTATGGGCTGTCGCTAACACTCGTCCTTGAACTGCTACCGGAACCTTGGCATACCAGATGGCATAGCTGGAACTAAATGCCAGGGGAATATGGAATGCCGAGAAAAACTGCGCTCCCATCCAAATCCAAGGAATGCGACCTAATCCTAATAAGAGATCACCCATACCTGCACCAATAAATCCCAATAACATGCCATTCATACGCCGATGGAAACCACCCAAAATACTTAAACTGGTAGCACCAACTACACCGCCTACCCCTGCTGCAATCACAACAGTGCTGAGCACTTGAGCGTTCCCATCAGTGCGGGCAAGAATGAGCGGTTGGGATAAGGTTTCACTCAGTTGGTGAGTAAACAGAAATAAGCAAAAAATTAGCGTCATTGCCAGCAGACTAGGTCTGGCTAAGATGTAATTTAGCCCCCAGAATAGTTGCTGCCAAATTGACTTGCCATTGATTTGTTCTGCTTCCGCATGATCGGGTTGGGGAATTTTGACTAGTAATACGCTGGTCATACCGATCGCAAACGTTATTAGATCAATCAACAGAATCCCCATTAATCCGATCGTGGGGTAAAGGCTACCCACTAAAGCAGGAGCAAGAATCGCGGAACTGTAGTCCACTACAGCACGCATACTACTCACGCGGGTATACTGCTGCTTTGACACCATTAAAGGAATCGAGGCAATATACGCCAGTCCTTGAATATGCCCAAAACAACCATAGGCAATAGCTAATCCATAGAGATGCCAGAGCTGTAGATGGGCGGTGAAGTAAAGCCCACCGATCGCTATCGTACAGAGCGCTACACTGGCATCACTAAAAATCATTAAGAATTTGCGATTGCAGCGATCGATCACTAATCCAGAAAAGATACCAATTAAAATCTGTGGTAACTGAAAAAAGAAACTTAGGAGGGCGATCGCAGTCGTCTCCTGGGTCAATTGCCAAATCCAGATGGTCAGTGCAAATTGAGTCATTGTGGTACCAATAGCAGATGCCATCTGACCACTCCAGAGAATTGTGAAAGTTCGCACAGTAAATTTTAGAGAATGATGAAGATAGAACAGGAGATCAACACAACATTACTCTTGTCAGAACAATATTGGTCAACCATCAAACTGAGCTGCCATGATTGCTCTATGACATTGCCATTGCACTCACACTGTCATCTACAGCGCTAGTTCAATCATTGCTGGATTATTGCAAGCCATTTGCACTAATTTACTCTGAGTTGGTGATGATTTCTCACAAAATTTCTATGATTTTGACTTGTGTATGCCAAAACGTCTGTGGTAGTGTTGAACAGTCAGCTTCTTGAGAATATTATGCAAGAGTGCAATCGGTACTACTAGAGTGCCCACTCAAGAAGAATTTAAGTTTTAACCTATCTGCCATGCTCACACAGTCAGTTGGTATTCGCTCACTGGCAGTCAGTTTTCCCAGTACTATCCGACCAAATCAGTATTGGTTAGACCAATTTCCCGACTTGTTTGTTGCCAGTGAACAACGACAAGCCCGACAACATCAATCGCTAACAGTTCAACCTGCACAGACCAGATTTGAACAAGCTGGCATTGATCTCTGGTTACAGGAAGTTACCCCATACCTCGCCGACCCATTTCGCGGGAGTGTGGAACGTCGGGTGCTGCTCCCTCATGAGTCATCGCTAATGCTGGAGTGCCAAGCAGCTCAGGAAGCTCTCCAGGCAGCAGAGCTGTCACCGGATCAGATTGATCTGGCGATCGTGACCTCTCTATTTCCCGATGCCGTGGGTCCTGGTTCAGCCGCTGACTTTGCTCGGGCATTGGGCTTATCTTGCCCCGCTTGGAGTTTGGAATCTACTTGTAGCAGTGCATTGGTCGCTTTACAAACAGCCCAAGCATTCGTGCAACACGGAACTTATCGCACCGTTTTAATTGTTGTTTCACACGTTGGTTCTCGAGCTGTCAATGAGGCTGATACCCTGTCGTGGTCCTTAGGCGATGGGGCAGGAGCCTGGATCGTTAGTCATGTTCCTGCCGATCGGGGCATTCTCAGTACACATATCATGCCAACTACCGCTACTTGTGGTGCTTATGTCCATGAGCTGGTGATTGATCAGTCGGGTGCACCTCGGATCCAAACTCGCACTGGTGATCAAGCAAGTCGGTTAGCTGAGACAGCAGTAGATACTGTTCGCCAATGCTGTCAGGCAGCTGTGCAAGCGGCAGGGGTTAGCCTCGATCAAATTGCCTGCTTTGCCATCAATACTCCGACCGCCTGGTATGCCAGCGTCTGTGCCAAGGCGTTAGGAATTGATCCGGCACGAATCATGAATCTCTACCCGGTATATGCCAACATTGGTCCAGTATTTCCCATGGCAAATCTGCATCATGCCGCCACAACAGGACAACTGCAAGCCCATGATCTGGTGCTGGTATACACTAATGGTGCAGCCGCAACCGCAGCCGCAACAGTGATGCGGTGGGGAAAGGTGGCTTTGGGAACATCTCCTACCCAATCATGCCAGCGATCGCCACAGCCTAGGGAATTATCTAGAGCAGCCCCGATCTCTAGCCTGAATGAACTCGAAAAAGAAGAGGTAGGACTAACAGATCTACGATCGCAATTGCTGGCAGCTCTTCCCCGCGATCGCCACTCTATTCTGGAAGCTGCTTTGCTGGAATGGTTGGCACAGGCACGGCAACTTGAGCCAGCTCAACTTAACAGCCAATCCCTATTAACCACAGTATTGGATTCTTTAATGGCAATCGTTCTGCGTCATCGGCTCGAAACAGAGTTGCAGATACCAGTACCAATGGAGGCATTTTTTGGTGAGCAGACGATCGCAGATCTAATTAATTTTTTACTTCAACAACTGATGATCTCAGAATTAGTTGAGACAAATGCGATCGTCTTAAATTCCAGCCATTCGGTAGAACGAGAGATCTTCAGTTTATAAATTAGCGATCGCACTAGGTCATAGACTCAAGCATTGTAGCGACTAATTTACCTGTCAGAGAAGCTCGAAAGACTCGAAAGCATATCCCAAAAGCGGAGCTGTAACTTCAGTGATCTAATTTCACCATCAATCCGAACAATGACATTGAGCCCATCAAGCCATCGTATTGAGTTTGTATATGGACTTACACTCACTCCTAATTTCACTTGCCCAACAGGGAATTAAATTAGCCCTAGAGGATGACTCTCTCCAGGTTGATGCTCCTAAAGGAGCTTTAACACCTGAACTACGAGACCTACTGAGACAACAAAAGACTGAGATTTTGACCCTGTTACGACAACACCGTGTTAGCAATTTAGTCACTGATTTACCCATAATTGTTCCCGATCTAGAGTCCCGATTTGAGCCATTTCCGCTGACTGATATGCAGCATGCTTTTTGGATTGGGCGTAGTGGCATCTTGGAACTGGGTCATGTTTCTAATCATGGTTATTACGAAATTGAAGGGAAACACTTAGATCTGGAGCGACTAAACTCTACTCTGCAACAATTGATTGCTCGCCATGACATGCTCCGGGCCGTTGTGTTACCCGATGGACGGCAACAAATTTTGTCAGACGTGCCACCTTACCAAATCAAGGTGGTAGATTTGCGGGAGGTTTCCCCCGCAACAGTGGACTCCCAACTAGCAGAAATCCGGCAGGAAATGTCCCATCAGGTTTTACCTGCCGATCGCTATCCCTTGTTTGAATTCCGCGCCACGCAGTTAGCTGGAGATCGGGTTCGTTTGCATATCAGTTACGATCTGCTGGTATTTGATGCCTGGAGTTTGTTCCGCTTGTTTGAAGAGTGGTTTCAACTGTATCAACATCCCGATCGCGATTTACCACCGTTAGAACTCTCTTTTCGGGATTATGTCCTGGCAGAGCAATCTCTCCCTCAGACTCAGCTTTATCAGCGATCGCAGGAGTACTGGCTCAACCGAATTGACAGCCTACCCCCTGCTCCAGATCTCCCCTTAGCCCAAAATCCCCAACAACTACAACATCACCAATGTCGTCGCTATGACGGACGGATGGCACCTGATGTTTGGCAAGCACTGAAGCAAAAAGCAACGAATGCTGGGCTAACTCCATCCGGGCTATTACTCGCAGCTTTTGCCGAAGTGATTACCCTGTGGAGCCAGAATCCCCAGTTCACATTGAATCTGGCGCTGTTTAATCGCTTACCGATGCATCCCCAGGTGAATCAGATTTTGGGTGACTTTACCTCTGTCACCTTGTTAGCCGTAGACAACTCCCCGTATGAACCGTTCCGCGATCGGGCATTACGCATTCAGCAGCAACTCTGGCAAGATCTGGAACACCGTTACTTCAGTGGGGTGCGAGTCACCCGCGAGTTAACTCGACGCCAAGGAAATGTTCCCAATGCCATGCCCGTGATTTTCACCAGTACTTTAGGCTTTGCTGGAATTGGGCAGGAAACTTTAACGTTTAGTCATTTTGGCGAACTCGTTTACGGTATTAGCCAAGCTTCTCAAGCCTGGATGGATATCCAAGTTTGGGAAGAGAAAGACACATTAACCTTCAATTGGGATGTGGTTGAAGACCTGTTCCCAGAAGGTTTAGTTGCCGATATGTTTGATAGCTATTGCCGATTGCTGAGCCAACTTGCCACCTCGGATGCTAGTTGGGTAGAACACAACCCTGCACGATTACCACCTGCTCAGCTCGCTCAACGTCAGGTGGTCAATGCCACTGATGCTCCCATCCCAGACACGTTGTTACACGAATTATTTTTAGCACAGGTTCAACAATGTCCCAACCACCCAGCCATCATCACGTCACAACAAACCCTGACGTATCAAACAGTATGCGATCGAGCGTGTCAGGTGGGGCATCGCCTGCGCCGGTTAGGGATAACGCCGAATCATCTAGTTGCTGTAGTCATGGACAAGGGCTGGGAACAGGTTGTTGCCGGGCTGGGAATTCTGATCGCCGGTGCGGCCTATGTGCCAATCGCGCCGGATCTACCGCCAGAACGGTTCCAGTATTTACTGAACCAGAGTGAAGTTCAGCTCGTTCTCACTCAATCCTGGCTGGATCAAACGTTGCCATGGCTAGAGCATATACCGCGATTGTGTGTAGACGGTTCAGATTTTGCGACTGAGCCTCAAACCCTACTGGAGTCAGTGCAAACTCCAGACGATCTAGCGTATGTCATCTATACATCTGGTTCCACCGGATTACCCAAAGGTGTGATGATTACTCACCGCAATGTTGCCAATGTGGTGATTTACACGAATCAACGCTTCCAAGTGAGTTCCCACGATCGCGCTTTAGCCTTGACCGCCTTAAATCATGATTTGTCAGTTTATGACATGTTTGGGTTACTCAGTGCCGGAGGCGCGATCGTCATACCGGATGCCTGTTTAGTCAAAAATCCACAACATTGGACGAAACTGATCCAGCAACACCAGGTCACGATCTGGAACTCAGTGCCAGCGATGATGGAAATGTGGATCAATACCGTGCTAGCAGATCGTCTACATGATCGCTCAGAAGCGGCATTTTCCAGTTTGCGCTTGGCAATTTTGGGTGGCGATTGGTTACCCGTGTCTCTCCCCGATCGCCTGCGAGCCTTAGTCCCCAAGATTCAATTACTCAGCATTGGGGGACCGACGGAAACGACAATTTGGAATATTGGCTATGAGGTCAGTGACGTTGATCCGAGCTGGAAAAGTATTCCCTACGGTCAGCCGATGGCAAATGCCAAATATTTCATTTTGAATCATGCCTTGGCAGACTGTCCAGTTTGGGTTCCCGGTCAAATGTACTGTGCTGGTGTGCAGTTAGCTCAGGGGTACTGGCAAGATCCTGAAAAAACGAATGCCAGCTTTATTATCCATCCTGACACAGGGGAACGGCTTTACCGAACGGGCGATCGCGGGCGCTATTTGCCCAATGGCATGATTGAGTTTTTAGGGCGAGTTGATTTCCAAATTAAGTTGCGGGGTCATCGCATTGAAGCAGGAGAAATTGAAGCCACGTTAGTGCAGCATCCAATGGTGAAAGCGGTGGTGATTAAGGTGATTGGAGTCCATCAGCATGCCCAACTCATCGCTTATGTCGTACCACAAGCCGCAACCTTGCCAACAGTGGCAGAACTCAGTCAATTCCTCAGCCGTAAACTGCCAGCCTACATGGTACCAGAGCGGTTTCTGTTTCTGGAAGCATTACCACTATCAGCTAACGGCAAAGTCGATCGACAGGCACTTCCTACAGAGGATATCCAGTTGCAAACCCGCCCAGTGGTCCATACAGCCCCTCAAACTGAGATCGAGCAAACGATCGCAACAGTATTTCAAGAGGTGTTAGGCATGGCAACCGTCAGCGTGACTGATAACTTCTTTGAGTTAGGGGCAAACTCGTTGTTGATGACACTCGTCTACCGCCAGTTAGGCGCCATATTGCCCGAGGAAATGCGATCGATTGCCCTAGTTGATTTATTTCGGTATCCAACGGTCAGAACGTTAGCCCAACAGTTGACTCAAGTGGCACAGAGCCACGATTCAGAGCCACAACTAATTGAGACTACCCAGAAATTGAGTCAGGGCAAACATCGGCTCAAACAACGCTTCGAGAAATCAAGACTGGCTTAGTAAGGAATGAACATAACGTGAGTACAAATCAAACGGGTTTGGAAATTGCGATCGTTGGTTTAGCAGGACGATTTCCAGGTGGAGCAAGTATTGATGATTTTTGGCACAATCTCAAAACAGGCGTAGAGTTAGTTACACCCTTTGCAGCCCAACAGTCGGTTGCCGAGGAGGATGCCAAGGATTGCCACCGCTCCCAGCCGATCGTCAGAGCAGGCGCAGTATTGCAGAATGTCGATCAATTTGATGCCGCGTTCTTCGGCTTCAATCCAGGCGAGGCAGCCGCTTTAGATCCCCAACATCGGTTGTTTTTAGAATGTGCTTGGGAAGCGCTAGAAACGGCTGGATACAGTTCAGAAACACCAGACCGTCCGATCGGGGTGTTTGCAGGAGTCGGGATGGGGACTTACTTACTGTATAACCTCAGCCCCAACCCTGGTTTGATCGAATCACGGGGCTTCCTCCCGACCGTAGTTGGAGTCGATAAAGATTATCTACCAACCCGAGTTTCCTATAAATTAAACCTCACAGGACCGAGTGTGAGCGTGGGCACAGCTTGCTCCAGTTCCTTAGTCGCTGTGCATCTAGCTTGCCAGAGTTTGCTGAGTGGAGAATGCGATCTGGCATTAGCAGCAGGTGTTGCTGTCAAAGTCCCACAAGATGGACACACGTTATCGCCAGACGAGATTGTTTCTCCAGACGGACATTGTCGGGCATTTGATGCCAACGCGAATGGCACTGTAGGGGGTAACGGCATTGGCGTAGTAGTACTCAAGCGCTTGGAGGATGCGATCGCCGATCGTGACCACATTTATGCTGTGATTAAAGGGTCTGCAATCAATAACGATGGCGCCATGAAGGTCAGCTATACAGCCCCCAGCCAGGAGGGACAAGCCAAAGTTATTCGAGCAGCTCATCTGATGGCAGACGTTGAACCGGAAACGATTACTTACCTGGAAACTCACGGCACTGGCACCGCTTTGGGTGATCCGATCGAAGTTGCTGCCATGACCCAAGCCTTTCGGATGGCAACGGATCGAACTGGCTTTTGTGCGATCGGCTCGGTCAAAACCAATGTGGGGCATTTAGATGCAGCGGCGGGAATTACAGGCTTAATTAAAACGGTACTGGCACTTTACTATCGCCAAATCCCTCCCAGCATTAACTTTGAGACGCCTAACACCCAAATCGATTTTGCCAATAGTCCGTTTTATGTCAATGCTCAACTGAGGGATTGGCACACGCAGGGCATGCCCCGACGAGCAGGAGTCAGTTCCTTTGGCTTTGGCGGCACTAACGTTCATCTTGTGCTGGAAGAAGCTCCAGTGGGCGTTGCAGAGGATACCATCCCCCCCCAACAACGCCCCTATCAGTTGCTGACACTATCGGCAAAAACCCCAACCGCGTTGGCGCAAGCAACGGTTAATCTCCACGATCGCCTGCAGCAATCCCCTGAACTGGATCTCGCTGATGTTGCCTACACGCTTCAAGTCGGACGATGGGAATTGCCCTATCGCCGGATTGTGGTTGCCCAAACATTGGACGATGCCGTGCAACGCTTAGCAGGCGCTCAGTCGCTTCCTGTGGACACAGCACACCCTCACAGCATTGATCCACCAGTGATTTTCATGTTTCCGGGTCAGGGTTCCCAAGCGGTCAATATGGCACGGCAACTGTATGAGCACGAACCAACTTTTCGAGCCGAGTGCGATCGCTGCTTTGCGCTACTACAAACTAAACACAATTTAGATTTACGCGCCGTACTATATCCCGATCGTGCTGATGATAGCCAGCCACTAACCCAGACAGCGATCGCTCAACCAGCATTGTTTGTCGTCGAATACGCCCTAGCAAAACTCTGGATGGCCTGGGGAGTACAACCGCGATCGTTGATTGGGCACAGCATTGGTGAATATGTCGCTGCTTGTCTGGCAGGTGTCTTTACCCTTGAGGATGCCTTAAGCTTAGTGACTGTACGTGCCCAATTGATGCAGCAACAGCCACCTGGAGCCATGCTCGCGGTCCATTTATCGGCTGATGCTGTGCAGCCATTTTTATCTGACAGTCTTTCCCTGGCGGCTAACAACAGCCCTAACCTCTGTGTTATTTCTGGGGCAACAGCCGCGATCGCGCAACTGGAAGATCAGTTAACAGCCCAGGGGATTGATTGTCGGCGATTACACACCTCCCATGCGTTTCATTCCCCCATGATGGCAGCCGTCATCGAACCATTGGTTCAATACTTACACGATATTCGGCTACATCCACCCCAAATCCCGATCATTTCTAATCTCACAGGCAAATGGTTAACGATCGAGGAAGCCACTGATCCACATTATTGGGCACAGCATTTACGTCAGACAGTCCAGTTTGCTCCAGGCATCGCTGAATTGTTGTTGCAAGCAGACGCGATCTTCCTAGAAGTGGGACCAGGGCGGACTCTGGCAACGCTAGCCAAACACCAAGCCAGCGATCGCGTTATCCTCACCTCGTTGTCACACCACCAAGAAGCAGTGGAGGATGGGCAATCCTTACTACACACTCTGGGACGGCTGTGGTTAAGTGGCGTTCCCATTCACTGGGCGAACTTCTATACCCATCAATCCCGCCACCGGGTGCCATTGCCGACTTATCCATTTGAACGTCAGCGTTATTGGATTGATCCGCCTCAGTCCTCCCCAATCACCACTACTACACTCTCTAAACGTCCGGATATTGCTGATTGGTTCTATAGTCCCTCCTGGAAACGATCTGCTTTACCGCCGATCGCGGTCAGTGATTCCACCCGTTGTTGGGTCGTTTTTGTCGATCGGAGTGGGTTGGCTACGGCTCTGATCCAACGGCTTCAGCACCAGGGAGATCGGGCGATTCAGGTTCAAGCGGGGGAGGAATTTAGTCAATCCCACCCAGATGGTTACACAATTAATCCTAGTGATCGCTCCCATTATGATGCTCTGATTCAAGCCATCCTTGCCTCTGAGCCAACTCCAATTCTGGCTCACTTATGGACAGTCGATCAGGATCTTACCTTCACTACTACTCAAGCCCTTGGTTTTTACAGTTTGCTCTACTTAGCGCAAGCACTAGGGCAACAGTCGCTTGCTCATCCGCTTCATATCAATGTGATTTCTAGCCACAGCCAAGAGATTACTGGTGAAGAAATTTGCCCCGAAAAAGCCACAGTCTTAGGAGCTTGCAAAGTTATTCCTCAGGAATATGCAACGCTCTCTTGCAGTTTAATTGATGTCGTTATTCCTGACACAGAGCTATCTACTAATGAGACACTGGTTGAGCAACTTATTCACGAAATGCTAATCCAGTCTACTCAACCCTCTGATCCAGTGATTGCCTATCGAGGTCGTTATCGTTGGTTGCCGATTTATGAACCCATGCGTCTGGAAGCAGTACATCAGCCCGATCCCTTACGATCGCAGGGCGTATATTTGATTACGGGTGGTTTAGGAGGAATTGGACTCACCATTGCTGAGTATTTGGCAAACACAGTACAAGCCAAACTTGTTCTAGTGAGCCGTTCAGCGTTGCCACCTCGAAGTGAGTGGGAAGCATGGTTAGCCACTCATCCAGAGTCAGATGCCACCACAGTAAAGCTGCAAACAATTCAAGGGTTAGAAGCACTCGGTTCAGAGGTATTAATTCTGAAGGCTGATGTGGCAGATCAGCAACAAATGCAAACGGCGATCGAGCAAACTCAGCAAAGCTTTGGGCAACTTCATGGCATCTTTCATACGGCTGGTGTACCAGGAAATGGGATTATTCAGCTTAAAACACCTGCAATGGTAGAAGCTGTTATGGCAGCTAAAGTCCAGGGTACGCTGGTTCTGCATCACGTTTGTCAGAATCTCCCGCTGGATTTTCTGGTACTATTCTCCTCTCATAGCGCGATTTTGGGTGGTATGGGGCAGGTAGACTACTGTGCCGCCAATAATTTTCTTGATGCATTGGCTGGCTCGCAAATGGCTCAACAACATTACCGGACGATTGCCATCAACTGGGATATCTGGCAAGAGATTGGCATGGGTGCAGATCTGACTCAATTACCCGATCGCTTACGACAGGAGCGGTTAGAGAGCCTCAAAACTGGCATTTCACCTCAGGAAGGCGTAGAAGCACTGCACCGAATTTTGCATAGTGGATGCAATCAAGTTGTTGTTTCCACCAGAGATTGGCAAGGTGTGCTGCAGCAAGCCCAGCAACGAACGACCGTCGCAGTAGAGCAAAACTCAATCAATTCACCATCCCTACCATCCAGTTCAACGGAACATTCGCGATCGCTCCAATCCACAACCTATATCGCGCCTAGCAATGAGATTGAGCAACGAATAGCGGCGCTCTGGCAAGAACAACTGGGGATTGCCGCTATAGGTGTCCATGACAACTTCTTTGAACTAGGAGGACACTCGTTGCTAGCGGTGCGGATCATATCGCGATTACGAGAACTATATCCAGTTGAGCTATCACTCCGGGTGTTGCTGTCTGAAGCTCCTACAGTGGCAGGTTTAGCCCAAGTAATTGCCAAGCAACTTTCCCAACTAGATGATATCGATGAACTCGCGAGAATTCTCGCAGAGATTGAACAGTTGTCTCCAGAGGCAGTGCAAGCCCAATTAGCTCAAAATTGAAGACCGCGTTCTACATCTCGTTTTGCCATTATCTCCCCATTTTTCCACAATCAGCAATCGGAGACTCACTGAATGAAATTCAGTCTATTCTATTTTTCTGGTGATGGTTCTACAACTGATCACAACAAGTACCGCCTATTAATCGAAGGGGCTAAGTTTGCCGATCGTCACGGGTTTGCCGGAGTTTGGATTCCTGAACGACATTTTGACGCTTTTGGCGGACTTTATCCCAATCCTGCTGTGGCTGGAGCCGCGATCGCGATGCTCACGGAGCATATCCAAATCCGTTCTGGCAGTGTGGTGATGCCTCTACAACATCCATTGCGAGTGGCTGAAGAATGGGCAATGGTGGATAACCTATCGCAAGGTCGGGTCAGTCTTTCGTTTGCTCCAGGCTGGCATCCTCATGACTTTGTTCTGTATCCCGAAAATTACGCCAACAAAAAAGATATTATGTGGCGCGATATCCAAGTGGTGCAGCGACTCTGGCAGGGTGAGGCGATCGAGCTGACGGGAGGAAATGGCAAATTAGCCCAGATTCGGACGTTTCCGAGACCCTTGCAAACCCGCCTCCCCATTTGGATTACCGCTCTCTCAGACGATACCTTTGTGGAAGCAGGCAGAATTGGCGCACATATCCTGACGTCACCGCTGTATCAAAGTGTGGATGAGATTTTTCGAAAAATCACCTTATATCGTCGATCGCGGGCACAGCATGGTCATGATCCCCAAAGCGGTCAGGTGGCATTGATGATTCATACCTTCCTGGGCAGTGATATCCAGGTTGTGAAAGCCCAGGTCAAATCACCCTTCAAAAATTATCTGAAAACTCATTTTGATTTAGTCGTCAAATCAGCAGGGGATCTACGATTTTCGATCGATCCTCATACGCTCACACCTCAAGACCTGGATGATTTATTAGAGTTCAGTTTTGAGACTTACTTCAATGGCAAAGTACTGATGGGCACTCCCGATCATTGCCAAACACTGATCAGCTATTTTCAACAAGCTGGAGTGAATGAAATTGCCGCTTTGATTGACTTTGGGATTGAATTCGATGATGTGATGGCAAGTTTAAATTTGCTGAAAGACATGAATCGCGATTCCCATCAAACTCGATCTTTACAAGCTTCCTGTTCTTGATTTCTGAAATTTAGCAATGCACAACCTATCTGAACGAATTGCCGCTCTGACCCCGGAGCAACAAGCCTTATTGCAACAGCGAGTTACCCAAAAGGCATCGCCAGTATCCCATACCTGGGTCATTCCAAAACGTCCAGCTACATCCACTCATCTACCAGTCTCATTTGCGCAACAGCGGATGTGGTTTCAAGATCAGTTGGGTCGTAACAGTGCTGTTTCTAACAATATTACAATTTCATTGCAAATTTCAGGTGCTCTGCAGGTGAGTGCTTTAGAACAAAGTTTGAAAGCAATTCTGCAACGCCATGAAGTTCTGCGTACCACCTTGCATGTTGTCGCGGGTGAACTGACACAAGTGATTAATGCGATCGACGACTGGCAACTCGCGATCGTCGATCTACAAACGCTAACCAAAGCTCAACAGGCGGCTGAGGTTCAGCAATTGGCAACAGAACAGGCGTGTCAGCCCTTCAACTTAGAAACGGATAAATTATTGCGGCTCACCCTACTAAAACTGCATGCCACTGAACATACCCTGCTCTTGGTTCTGCATCACAGCGCTGGCGATGCCTGGTCGATCGGAATTTTTTTCCGAGAACTAAGTGCGTTGTATGCCGCATTTGCAGCGGGTCAACCGTTGCCTTTAGCTCCATTACCTATTCAATACGCTGATTTTACGGTGTGGCAGCGGCAAACGTTACAAGGTGATCTGCTGGCAACGGATCTGGCGTATTGGCAGCAAAAATTGAACCAGTCACCGGATTTATTACGTCTCCCCAGCGATCACCCTCGTCCGGCGATGCAGTCGTTTACGGGAAAAACCCTCTCCTTTCTGCTACCCAAACCGCTGACTGAGTCACTCAAGGCATTGTCGCAACAAGCCGAAGCGACATTATTTATGACACTGCTAGCCGCCTTACAAACGTTACTCTTCCGATATACCAATCAGGACGATATTTTAGTCGGTACACCGATCGCGAATCGACAGCAACCTGAAATTGAACCATTAATTGGATGTTTTATTAATACGTTGGTATTGCGCACTCACTTATCAGGCAATCCTAGTTTTCAAACTCTACTACAACAGGTACGCACTACAGTTCTGGAAGCCTTAGCCCATCAAACGCTACCGTTTGAAAAATTAGTAGATGAGTTACAGGTCGCTCGGAATTTAACTTACGCGCCGCTATTCCAGGTCATGCTGGTGCTGCAAAATGCCTTTTCAGTACAAAATATTGAACTACCAGGATTACAGGTAGAGCACGAACGGATTGACAATTACACCGCTCAATTTGATCTCACCTTTCATCTGGTTGAGTCAAATCACGGCTTAATTGGCAAGCTGGAATACAATACTGATTTATTTGATCAATCGACGATCGAGCGGTTGATCGGACATTTCCAGACTTTATTAACTAGCATCGTCGCTCATCCTGATCAACGTCTGGCTGAACTAGCGCTTTTAACGCCAGCAGAACAACTTCAGTTATCCAGCTGGCAGCAAATTACGACCCATGACTCCGCCCCAAGCTGTATTCATCACCTATTTGAGGCACAAGTTCAGAAAACACCCGCCGCGATTGCTGTGGTGCAGGGAGATCAGCAAATTACCTATCAAGAACTCGATCGCTGTGCCAATCAATTAGCTCACTACCTCCAGAGAATTGGCGTTCAGCCAGAGTCGTTAGTGGGTCTCTGTGTCGATCGCTCCATTGCCATGATCATTGGACTATTGGGCATTCTGAAAGCGGGCGGGGCATATGTCCCTCTTGATCCGAGCTATCCCACCCAGCGTCTGGAGTTAATTCTGACCGATGCTCAGGTGTCTGTCCTGTTAACTCAGCAATCCCTTGCGGCTCAACTACCTGAACTGACTACCCCAACGGTTTGTCTTGATACCGATTGGTCACAGATTGCCCTGGAACGGTCTGAGTCCGTTGCATCTCCAGTTCATCCCCATCACCTGGCATACATTATTTATACCTCTGGTTCCACTGGCAAACCGAAGGGGGTAATGATCGAACACCAGTCGCTCGTCAACTTGACTGAAGCGGCTCTGGCTGAATACGGTGTGTGTGTTAGCGATCGAGTTTTACAATTTGCCTCAATTAGTTTTGATGCCGCAGCGGAAGAAATCTTTCCCTGTTTAGCACAAGGGGCAACGCTGGTATTGCGAACTGATCCAATGCTCAGTTCAATGGCAATGTTTTTACAAGCGTGTGCTGACTGGCAACTAACAGTTCTAGATTTACCAACCGCCTTTTGGCATCAACTCGTAACTGAAATGGTAACCCAGAATTTAGAGTTACCCAATTCTGTGCGGTTAGTGATTCTGGGTGGTGAAAAGGCTTTGTTCGATCGCTTACTCCTCTGGCAACAACGGGTAGATGCCTCTGTGCGCTTGGTGAATAGTTATGGTCCGACTGAAGCAACGATCGTCACAACTACGATGGATTTATCGCAACTGCCACCCACGGTATGGACTGAACAATTCGTTCCCATTGGTAAACCCATTCAAAATGCCAGTATTTATGTGCTGGATGCCAATTTACAACCTGTGCCGATTGGCATTCCAGGCGAACTCTATATTGGTGGTGCTGGGGTTGCCCGAGGATACCTGAACCGCCCCGACCTCACAGCAATGACATTTATTCCCAATCCGTTTCATCCCCAAACCGGAGCACGACTCTATAAAACCGGCGATCGCGGGCGCTATCGAGCCGATGGTAGCCTGGAATTTCTGGGACGGATCGATGATCAGGTGAAAATCCGTGGCTTTCGGATTGAATTGGGCGAAATTGAGGCACTGCTAGCTCAACATCTTGCTATACAGGAATGTGTGGTGATCGCTCACGAAGAGGTGACTGGCGATCAGCGCCTGATTGCCTATGTTGTGCCTACTCCCGGCGACAAACTGACTCAACCACAACTGCGGCAGTTCCTCGAACCGCGACTACCAAAATATATGCTGCCAACGGCATTTGTCATCCTGCCAGCCCTGCCACTTAATGCTAATGGTAAGGTCGATCGCCAGCGATTACCGGCTCCAGAGTTAACCCGATCGGAGGTTACAGCCCCTTTCATTGCACCCAGAACGCCTACAGAAGCAGAGGTTGCCCAAACGTTTGCTGAGGTTTTAAATCTGGAGTCCGTAGGGATAGAAGATGATTTCTTTGAGTTAGGCGGGCATTCCTTACTCGCAACCAAGTTATTAGCCCGGTTGCTTGCCGTGTTTCCAGTCACACTCTCGATCGTGGATCTGTTTCAATTACCCACAGTAGCTGGTTTAGCAACTCGAATCGACCAACAGCTTCTGCAAGCGTCATTCGCCATTGAGAAAACGGTCATTCACTCGTCTTTGCGGCGTATGGCTAGAACACCAGCGACACCAATTCCTCTCTCGTTTTCGCAGCAATACATTTGGCGGATCCATGAAGCGAGTCAAACAGGAACAACACTGAATAGCTCGATCGTGGTGCGGATTACGCGATCGCTAACTCCAACAGTCATGGAACAAAGCTGGAATGAGTTAGTACGTCGTCACGAAATTTTGCGTACCGTCTTCAAGCTAGTCGATGGGCAACCAATGCAATTTGTTTTACCAACGTTGCACCTGCCCCTGATTTATGCCGATCTGCAATCCTACCCCCTGGCAGAACGTGAATCCATCGCCTTTAACCAGGCGATCGCACTCGCCCAACGCCCCTTTGATCTGACCACGGCTCCATTGCTACGCCCAGCATTGTGGCAACTCTCGTCTCAAGAATATTGGTTATTGATTACCATGCATCACCTCATCACTGATGGTTGGTCATTTGGTCTGTTATTACAGGAGTTAGATACTCTCATCCAAGCCTTTTCTCAAGAGCAACCTTCTCCCCTCCCCGAGGTAGCTCTGCAATACGCAGACTTTGCGATGTGGCAGCAGCAGGAATATGACGCCGCAACGATCGCCCAGCAACTTCACTATTGGCAACACAAGCTCACCAGTGAATCCCAACAATCCGCCACCTCCTTTCTGGCTCAACCTGTGTCTAGTCAGCAAGCTGCCCATTATTTCACCCAACTATCAGACAACCTTGCCAGTCGGGTCGAGTTCTTGAGTCGGACATTAGGAGTCACCAGTTTTGCAGTTTTACTAGCTGCCCTCAAACTGGCGCTGGCAGCATGGAGTGGACAGCAAGACATCTGGATTGTCACCACAGTCGGTAATCGGACAATCCCTGGCACAGAACATATGCTGGGCTGTTTCATTAATGATGTGATTTTGCGATCGCACTTACTACCCGAACAGACCGCAACTACATTGATCCAACGCTTACAGGGCGACATCCAGGAGGCAATTGACCATAAGGATGTCCCTTTAGATCAGGTGATTCAGCACACCCAAGATTTATGCCCCTACAAGCTGATGGCAAGCATTACCATTACATCATCGACTCAAAACATAGCCCAAACACCTGGTTGGGAAGTGGTTGAGGTGCAGACCAAACAGCAGCAGTTACATGACATGACATCCGAGTTATTTACTAATGATATCCCACTCGAAATTTATGTTGAAGTATCGACCTCGATCGGAGTGATTGTGAATTACAGCACCCAACTGTTGACCACAGAAATGGTCGATCGGTTATTTACACTCTACCAGAACATCCTCACCGCTCTCTTGGCTCGCCCTGCAAGTCAGTTGAATGAACTCTTGCACCTGACATGAACATCCTTGTTCTGTGAGGTTATAGACTAGGTCCAACCACCTTCGTTGTTAATCGTTGTCTGAGGAGAACTGGTTTGGAGCTGTATGGGATTCCGATTTAGAGACTACACGACTTGTCTATCTGAGTTTGAGTCAACCATCTGGGTGCTGTGCCCCCGTTGTCAGCATCCCGTGCTCTCTCGTTGTCTGGATGAACGGCTGACTTGGCGCATTGCCTGCCCTCACTGTAGCTATACCCGGACAGCCTCCCGAGCCGCTAAACGACAACAACCGATGCCGTGGTGGAAAGGAACCTGGTGGACAGCATATCGCCAATCGGGTGGTGCGATCGACCCGCTATTCGGACTGCCCCTGTGGTTACAAGTCCCCTGCTGTGGACAAGTCTTATGGGTCTATAACGCAGCCCATCTGGACTTTCTGGAAACGTATGTTAGTGCCATGATTCGGGAACGCCAGGGCAGTAAAGGTAATCATCATGGGATTGCTGTTCGCTTACCCCGCTGGATGAAGCTAGCCCACCATCGTACCGCGATTCTTAAGGGTATCCAACAGTTACGGGAGCGATTGCATTAGAGGTCAGGCAAAGCTGGCGGGTGAACGTTAGGGCGCTTGGAGCAAGAGTTGGCGACCCTGGCGGGTAGAGAGACAAACGGCTAGAGAGTATGCCAAGGTGCAGAAGATATTAGACTTGTCCGGGAATTTACAGCCCATGCTGTGTCCCGCTTTGAGCATGATTGCACTCAAAGGAAACTCAACGACAGAATGCGGCTTGGGAATAGTTTCTGTTAGTTTAGTCCCAAACCATAGCGTT